>JACRBL010000055.1 GCA_016234485.1 Chloroflexota bacterium | reverse complement strand
TGCACGCTGTTTGACTTCTGCTCGTTTGTCTTGCCGAATGGCTTTTTCTATTTCGGCTAACTCTTTTGGCTTGAGTTGGTATACGGTTCTCATGACGAAAGTGTATCATGCCTTATAATCTATTTCGACTGACTACTTAGTCTGCTAGTCTGATAGAGTTTGCGTTGCTTTTCGTACTTCTTTTCCAGATTGTAGCATATAGACCATCTCATATAATGTGAGCGCGTAGCCAGAATAATAATCAATACACCAAACCCACTTACCGTACAAAGTATAATGTCTTCATCACACCATTCCCAATTCCTATTGCCTAAATGCTCGAAAACAGGCTATATTTCGCTGGCACATTGACCATATCCATAGGAGATATAAATGAATACCAAGCACTTTCGTTTTGGCGTTACCTTGTTCAGCATTACGCTGATTCTTGCTTTGTTTGCAGGGGCTGGCGGAGGGGCGGTACTCGCGCAGGGACTTCCGCCCGTCACGCCCGAACCTCCGCTCATCGTTGGTGGCGCACCCGCCGACCCGGGCGAATGGCCCTGGCAAGTGGCGCTCGTGGACGGCGCCGCGACGGACTTGTATGCCGATCAATTCTGCGGTGGCTCGCTGGTTGCCAACGACTGGGTCGTCACTGCCGCGCATTGCGTGGACGGCCTGGCCCTCGCAGACGTGGATGTGGTGGCGGGCATCTACAACCTGCAAACCCCCGCGGCTGGGTATCAGCGACGGGATGTCAGGAAGATTGTCATTCACCCCAGTTGGAATTCTGCCAACAATAATTACGACATTGCCCTCCTCCGCCTCAAAACCCCCGTGACGTTGGGTGGGAGCGGCGCCACCAAGACGCAGACGATCGAACTGGTCGCGCCCACCATCGGCGACCTGGTCGGTTTTAATTCCTGGGTCACGGGTTGGGGCAATACCGAATCGGTTCCTATGTGGCCGACCCAACTCTACGAAGTGGAAGTCCCGATCATCACCAACGCAATCTGCAACGACTCATCGCACTACGCCGGCGGAATTACGAATAACATGCTGTGCGCGGGCTTCGATGTGGGCGGTAAAGACTCCTGTCAGGGCGATTCGGGCGGCCCGCTGGTAATCCAGGACGTGAGCGGCCAGTATCGTCTCGCGGGCATCGTCTCGTGGGGCGATGGTTGCGCCGAGCCCATGCTTCCGGGCGTTTATACGCGCGTCTCCAATTTCACCACCTGGGTCAAAGCGGAGATCACGCCTCCTCCCACAGTGACGACGTATAACTCTCTTGGCGCCGACGATGGCTATATCCTGGAATCCAATGAGAATACCAGCGTGGGCGGATCGCAGAATTTCGCCTCGGGCTACATTGGCGCAGGCGACGACGTTCTCAACAAACAATATCGTTCCATCCTTTCGTTCAACACCTCCAGCCTGCCAGACAATGCCATCATTTCCAAGGTGACACTGAGGGTTCGCAGTATAACCACGGTAGGGACAAGTCCCTTTGTAACGCATGGCAACCTCCTCGGCGATATTAAGAAGGGATCGTTCAGCGGCCTGCGCGGCCTTGAGCTGGCTGACTTTGCCTCCGCGTCCTCGAAGGATAGCGCCTTTGTCATCCTCAAGACAGCCGTTTCCAGCGGTTGGTTCTACGCCAGCCTTGCTTCCGCGAATTTCAAATTTGTGAACGTCAATGGTCTCACCCAGGTCCGTCTCCGTTTTGAGACCGATGACAACAACGACCACGGCGCGGATATTTTACGCTTCTATAGCGGCGACTTAGCCGATGCGGACTACCGACCGCAACTGGTCATCGAGTATTCCCTGCCGTAATCCCCCTTCCCGATTTGCGTTATACTTATTTACGCCCCGTTGCCATTGGAACGGGGCGTGGATAATTTTTCGAGGAGAACATGAACGCCTATTTTTCCGATCGTAATCGCCGCATTCTGGGCTTTGTTGTCGCCGCCGTTTTGGGATTTTCCTACCTTTTGATCTCTCAATTCATCAATGCCTGGATTATGCCAGGGATACCCCTATACGAACCTCCCATCGGGCGCTTCGAGTCCACCTTGTATGGTTCCATTATCATCGGCTTGCTTGGAATGTTAATCGTGTGGGAACAAGAATCCTTTTGGGGCCTCCTCGTCTCCGCGCTCGCTGGCGTGGTCATCACATCCATGCAGGCTTATATCAATTCCTACGAGACGGGAATTCTAAAATCCATCATTGTCTTCGTATTCACTTTCCTGCCTCGCATAGTATTTTTCCTCCCATTGGGCCTTTTCTTCCGCTGGCTGATTGGACAAGTCGAAGATGTGTTGGTCGGGTATCGCGGACGTCTGCGCGACATTGTGCTGGCTGTTTTGGCTACGGTTGCCATCATCGTGATCGGCGGGCGGATGTCCATCTACCCTCCCGAAGCCCAGCGCGCGCTCGAGGAAGCCAACAGCCTCCTGCTCAACTCACAATCCATCACCGAGCGTGACGCCCTCCCCGTCTCGCTTCAACTCACCGACGGATTCATCGAACTCGCCAAAGGCCCCTACACCCTCGAATACAGCGACGACCCCGACCGCCTGCCCGTCACGCGTCCCCGCGTCGGTCTGGGCACGCTCGAACCGCTCATCATCTATCGCTTTGAAAACGGCTACATCTTCGGGTGCGTATTCACGCCGCCCGCTTACGTCGCCAACTGCATCAACCTCACGCGCGTTCGCTAAAAACAATGCCCGCCAAACCATCCTTCCGTCCCTACGCAATTCGAACCATCCTCCTTTTCATCGTCGGTTGGGGTGGGCTGTCTGTCATTGTCATTTATTCGCTCCCCACCGTTTGGTTGCGCTGGGGATTCTTTGCGCTCTGGGTGGCCGCGCTAACCGCCACCTCCTTCCCCATCCTCTATTTTGTCAACACGCGCTTTTCTGCCGAAAAACTGGAAATGCGCGTCATCGTCCGTCGCGCGCTTTGGGTGGGTGTTTACGGGGCAACGCTGGCCTGGTTGCAACTGGCGCGCCTCGTCAACGTCTACGTTTTGCTTGGGCTTGGCTTCGGTTTGCTCGCCATCGAGTCGCTCATGCGCCTGCGTGAACGCGCCCTCTGGCGCGCGCCCGAAATTCCCGATGCGGAAGATAAAGATGACCAGCCTCCTGCGTGACCTTCCCTCGGTGGAACAACTCCTCCAGACGCCCCGCCTCGCGGACTTAATGACGCGTTACGGACGCCCCCTCACGCTCGACGCCCTCCGCCTCTCCCTCGACGAGACGCGGGACGCGGCCCGTGCTGGCCTTTCCTCCCTCCCCAGCCGCGACCAACTAACCGCCCGCGCCGAATCCATCCTCGCCGAGTGGACGCGCCCCACGCTCCAACCTGTCATCAACGCCACGGGCGTCATCCTGCACACCAACCTCGGACGCGCGCCCCTCAGCCGCGCCGCGGCCGAAGCGCTGACCTCCGCCGCGCTGGGCTACTCCAACCTCGAGTTTGACCTGCCCTCGGGCAAGCGCGGCTCGCGAACTGTCCACGCTGAAGCCATCCTGCAAAAACTGACGGGCGCAGAATCAGCCCTCGTGGTCAACAACAATGCCAGCGCAGTCCTGCTGATCCTCTCCGCGCTCGCGAAGGGCAAGCATGTCGTCATCTCGCGTACGCAACTGGTGGAGATCGGCGGCTCCTTCCGCGTCCCCGATGTGATGAAGCAATCGGGTGCGAAACTGGCCGAAGTGGGCGCGACCAACAAGGTGCATCTCCGCGATTACAAAGAAGCCCTCTCCGATGGCGCGGCGATGGTTCTGCGAGCGCATCGCTCTAACTTCAAGATCGTGGGTTTCACCGAAGAACCCGAATTGGCGAAGATCGCTAACCTCGCGCACGAATTCAGCGTTCCTTTCGTGGACGACCTCGGCTCGGGCGCGTTGCTCGATACCGTCAAATATGGCCTCGGCCACGAACCGACTGTGCAGGAATCCCTTGCGGCGGGTGCGGACTTGGTCTGCTTCTCGGGCGATAAACTCCTTGGCGGCCCTCAAGCGGGAATCATCGTCGGCAGAAAAGACTTGCTCGACCGAATCAAAAAGCATCCGCTGGCGCGCGCCGTCCGCGCGGACAAACTCTGTCTCGCCGCGTTGACTGCCACGCTGTTGCACTATCTCCAAGACGAGGCGCCGCGCGAAATCCCCGTTTGGAGGATGATGTCCATGTCGCCGCGCACGGCCAAGGTCAGGGCGGAGGCGTGGCGCGAGAAGCTGGGGCAGGGCGAAGTGGTCGCGTCCGAATCCACAGTTGGCGGCGGAAGCCTTCCCGATGAGTCCATGCCCACGTTTGTTTTGTCATTGTCCGTCAAACATCCCGATAAATTTTTGAAAACGCTGCGAAGCCAAAATCCACCCATTATTGCAAGAACAGAGAACGACAAGATTCTTTTTGACCCGCGCACAGTTTTAGAAGAACAAGACCCCTCACTGCTCTCTACTCTCTATTCTCTTCTCTCTGGAGTACCATGAAATCCGACCTCGACGCCCTCATGCAATCTCGCAACCTCGACGCCATCCTTGTAATTGGCAACGCCGAACACAACCCGCCCATGTATTATCTGACGGGCGGTGGACACGTGAGCCATGCCACCGTCATCAAAAAGCGCGGAGAGGATGCCGCCTATTTCCACAACGACATGGAGCGCGATGAAGCCGCCAAAAGCGGACTGCGGCTGATTCCGTTCAGCAAATACGATTACGACGCGCTCTTCAAAAAAGCGAAGGGCGACCTGCTGCTCGCGAGCGCGTTGCGTTATCAACTGATGTTTGAAGAGCTGGGATTGACGAAGGGACGCGTGGGCATCTATGGCACGTATGACCTGAGCGCGGTTTTTGGGATGATGACGCAATTGAAGAAATTACTCCCCGCTTTGGAGATCGTCGGCGAGCCGCGCGAAGACTCGATCTTCATGCGCGCTATGGAAACGAAGGACGCGCGCGAAGTGGAGCGCATCCGCAAGATGGGGAAGATTACCACGCAGGTTGTCGGCATGGTGCGCGATTACCTGACGGGTTGCGATGTGCGCGCCGACGAAGTGTTGCTCAACGGAGACGGCTCGCCGCTGACGGTGGCTGACGTCCACGCGAAGATTCGGCTGTGGGTGGCAGAGCAGGGCGCAGAGTTGCCATCTGGCTTCATCTTCGCCATCGGACGCGATGCGGGCGTGCCGCACTCCTCGGGCAATCCCACCGACTTGATGAAACTCGGCCAGACCATCGTCTTTGATATTTATCCCGCCGAAGCGGGCGGCGGCTATTATTACGATTTCACCCGCACGTGGAGTCTGGGTTACGCCACACCCGAAGCGCAGGAGTTGTTCGATCAGGTGAAGGAAATTTACGATAGACTGATGGATAACTTTGACTTGAATACGCCCTTCAAACATTATCATCGCATGACTTGTGAATACTACGAATCCAAAGGCCATCAGACTCCGCTCAATACCAAATCGCCAGTGGAAGGTTACGTCCACAGTTTGGGGCATGGCGTCGGATTGAACATCCACGAGCGGCCGTTCAGCGGGCTGACCTCCAGCGATGACCAGCGGCTCGCGCCGGGCGTGGTCATCACGTCTGAGCCTGGGCTATACTATCCTGAAAAGGGCATGGGCTTCCGCATCGAAGATACGCTGTGGGTCAACCCGAATGGGACGATTGAGAAACTGGCGGAGTATCCGTATGATTTTGTGTTGCCGATGAAGAAGTGGGGGAGGTAGGGCGTAATGCATATTGCGTGACACGAAACGCCCTGTAAGTAATCGTGCTTAAACAAGTTCCGTGTTCCGTCAGCAGTTGGACTGCTGACGGCTCGCAGTTCAACTGCGCGCGAACTTTGAAGTGTTGTCAGCGGCTTAAGCCGCTACTACATGGGGAGGGCCGGCGCTATTTTCGCCTGGCAGGGACAGAGTAAATTTGTAGCGGGCCGTATTCATAGACTAATGTCGCGCGGCCTACGGCGAAGTTGGGCGCAAGCTCGTAATAGCCGAGGACGCTCTTGAGCGTATCATCTTTGGCGTTCGTCCGCACGAGGACGAGCGCCTTTTTTATTTCGGCGGGATGGTCGCGTTGGAAGAAGCGGTCGAAGGGGATACCCCGAACGAGGAGGTAGTACGCGGTTTGGATGTCCACGGGCGGGGTGGCGATGAGGGTGTCTTCGGGTTGGATATTTTCGACGATATAGGCCGCGGCAAACTCTTCGGGCGAGTCGTTCTGCTGGACAATGTCCATGCGCCAGCCGCCGAGGGTGGACGAGAGCGCGCCGAGGGCGAGGAGAATTGTCAGCGAAGGGGTGAGCGCGGATTTAAAGCGGAAGGTTGGCAGGAAGGTTAGCGCCCATTCCAACGCCCAGACGAGTCCGGTAGCGGCGAAGAGCATGTAAAAGGCTTCGAGGAATAGCCACACGCGCGGGAGCGGGACGACGCGTTGCAAAGCCATGCAGAGCGTGGCGGCGATGACCATGTAGACTTGAAGAGGCAGTCTTTGATTGGAAACTTTTTTATAGAAGAATAGAGAAAGGAGGAAGCCGACAAAAATCAAAACGCTAAAGATGGGCGGCATGCCTCTGACCCATAAAGCGCCTGTGTTCATCATACGGGAGGGAAGATTGCCAAAGAAAGTTGACCAGTTTTGCGCTTCGACAATTTCATTGCTGACGAGGGAGCCGAGTCCAGTGCCAAAGAAGATGACGGGCGAGTAGAGCAAAATGGTCAGGACACCCGCGAGGGCGCAAGTGAAGAGAAAAACTTTCAGTGAGCGAAAGGCCGATTGCCGCGCCCCGCTGGCGGTCAGGAAGGAGGCGGCGAGCCAGATGGAGAGTCCGGCCATGGGGTAGAGGAAGATCGGGATGGTGAAAAATCCGAAGGCGGCGGTTAATCCAAAAGCGATGAGTGCGGAGCGTTTTTGTTCGTGGATGAGAATCCCCGCGAAGTTGGCGAGGAGGAGGGAGAAGAGCGCGATGAGGGTGTAGCCGCGTCCGTTGGCGGAGTATTCGATGAGGCCGGGCGTGAGGGCGATGGCCGCCGCCGCCGCGAGCGATTGGTTGACCGAGAAAAATCGCCGCGCCGCGAGGTAGGCCGCAGGGACACAGAGAACGCCCGCGATAAAGGCGGGGACGCGCAGGAGAAGAGGGCTGGCTCCGAAGAGGTGGTAGACGAGCGCGACGAGCAGGGTATGAAAAATGTGGTTGTTGGGCGCGCTGTAATTGGCGACAATGGTCGTGAAGGATTTTGAGGCGTAGAAAACGAAGGTGTAGGCTTCGTCGTAGAGGATGGGCTGATTGAGGAGCAGGGCGCGCAGGATGAACGCGATCAGGGTGAGGAGGCCGAGCAAGGCGTACACGGAGCGCGAGTCGTTTGCGGGGACGAAGAGGGAGCGGAGGTCGGCTTTGATGGAAGTCCAGTTCAAGGGAATGCCTTTGGAAAAATTTGGGATTGTGGTAATCTTGATTTGCTTGAAAGAATCATAACCGCAAATTAGTAAATCGCAAATTGCCAATTCCCTGGCACGTGCACGCCAGAGCAAGTGTGCGCTACAAAAAAAACAATTTGCGGTATTGGAGACAAAATGAAACTTGCGATCACTGGAAAAGGCGGAGTGGGCAAGACCACATTGACGGCATTAATCGCGCAGGCCTACGCGGACGCGGGTCGGCAGGTATTGGCGGTGGACGCGGATCCGAGTCCCTGCCTGGCGGGCGCGTTGGGATTTCCCGATGAGTTGCGCGCCAAACTGAGTCCCATCGCGGAGATGGACGCGTTGATCGAAGAGCGGACGGGCGCCAAACCAGGGACAGTCGGCGGCTTCTTCACGATCAACCCACGCGTGGACGATATCCCCGAACGGTTCAGCGTTGACCATCGCGGCGTGAAGTTACTCGAAATGGGATCGGTGGAGTTGGGTGGGTCGGGCTGTATTTGCCCCGAAGCGGCCATGTTGAAGACATTGTTCACGCATCTGCTTTTCCGCAAGGATGACATCCTCCTGCTGGACATGTACGCGGGCGTGGAACATCTCGGTCGCGCCACTGTGGATTTCGTGGACGCAATGCTGGTGGTCGTGGAGCCGACGCGCAGAAGTCTCGGCACCGCCGCGCAGATCAAGAAACTGGCGAATGATATTAAATTGGATCGCTTGTACCTGGTGGGGAACAAAGTCCGCAACGAGGATGAAGCGAGATTCCTGGAAGCCGAAACGCCTGGCATGCCCGTGCTGGGATATTTACCTGCCGACATGAAGGTGCAGGAAGCGGATCGGCTGGGGATTCCCGTTTACGATCACGTGCCGGCGTTGAAAGAGGCTGCGGCAAAGATCGTGGAGAAGTTGCAGAGAGCAGATGGTAAAGAATACCCACAGGGGGCTGCGCCGAGAACAATGTAGAGCAAAAAAACCCGCTTTCATGGCGAAAGCGGGTTTTTGATTCGTTTGATTGGTTTAGCCGCCATCTCCCGCTTTTTCCACCTTGTACCACTTCGGGTCGTACATCACATAACCATCCTTCACGCGCAACCAGACGTTGTTTCCCGCGAGGCCGAAAACGTCCATCTTATCGTCGGTGTGAAGTTGGCGGACGATGCCGAAGTTCGTGCCAGGCCCGACCCTGAGGCGGACTCCGTCGCCTTCAGGCGCGACCGTGACGTTGAACAGAATATCGGATGAGGGGATTTCATCCACAAGGAAGGCTTCGGTGTTTATGGCGGTGGTGGCCGCCGCGCCGAGACGCACTTCAAAGTGCAGGTGTGGGCCGGTGCTGAAGCCCGTGTTGCCGCTTCGCCCCAGGATGGTTCCCATTTTGACGTTATCGCCTGTGGCGACGAGGAAGGCGTCTTTTTGGAAGTGGGCATAGATGGATGTGGAACCATCGGGATGCAGGATGCGCACGTTGTAGCCATAGCCGCGATTCGGCTGAACTGCGGTCGTGGTGTCCAGCTCGACGCGGGTAACCACGCCGTCGGCCGCGGCCATCACGGGCGTTCCTTCGGGCGTCCCAAAGTCTATGCCGTTGTGTCCGTTCGTGAGCGGATAGATGTTGGGATTTTCGCCAAAATGCTGGGTGATGCGGAATTGGTGGGGGACGGGTCGGAGCAGAATCATTTTAATCTCCTTTGGTTGAAAAGAGCTGACGGAATCAGTATAGCGCTAGTGGAATTAAAACTGACAGTCACTTCCAAAGTGACTGTCAGTTCTTGGTTATCGCCAAATGCTTTCGTAGGGATGCTCGCTGACGAGATGGATGCCCTTTTCGAAACGCGTGGGCGTGAAGAGGGAAATGTCCACGGTTTTGGGCGCGCCGTCGAGGATCCACTCGGACATGCACAGGCCGACGGCGGGCGAGATTTTGAAGCCCGTGCCGCTGAAGCCCGTGTCGAGCCAGAAGCCTTCGGGACCGATCGGACCGAGGGCGGGATGCTGATCGGGAGTGATGCTGTCGTAACCGCCGTGCGCGGAGTGGAGCGCGCCGCCCTCCATGGCGGGGATGCGCTGACAGAAGCGGTCTATGGCGCGGTCCACGAAGCCCGCGCGAGCGTGGTCGGTTGCGCCGTCGGGGTCGTCGTTCAGTGGGTTGCCGTCCTCCAGGCCGACGAGAGTCAGCCCGCCTTCGGGACGGAAGTACATCGAGTTAGGGAAGTCAATGACGGTGGGGTGGGGGAGGCGTAACTCTGGCGGGCGGACGACGAACATGACATCGTGCGACCACGTGCCGAGCGGGACGTCCACGCCCGCCATCTGACAGATTTGCCGCGACCACGCGCCCGCGGCGTTGACCACGATGGGGGCGGAGTAACTGCCCTTGGACGTGTCCACGCCTTCGACCTTGCCCGACTTGACGCGGATGCCCGTCACCTGACAATCCTGCACGAAGACGGCTCCACGCGCTTTCGCGGCGTTCATTATGGACGTGGCCGTCGAGACGGGATCGGCGTAGCCCGATTCGGGTTCGTAGGCGGCCAGGTCGAAATCGTCGGTGACGAGGAAGGGCGCCAGGCGTTTCACATCGTCGGCGGTGACGAGCATGGTCGGGACGCCAAGACGCTGGAGCATGGCCGTGTTGGCTTTCAGCGCGTCCAAGCGCTCGCGTTTGACGAGTTGCAGAAAGCCCGTGCGCGTGAAGCCCGATTCTCCACCGACGCGTTCCTTCCAATCGCGGAACCACTGAAAGGATTCCCAGGCCAGCGCGGCTTCTTGTTCGAGATCATAGTGCATGCGGACGAGTCCGCTCGACCGCCCTGTGGCGCCCGCCGCGATGTGACGTTTTTCGAGCGCTGCCACTTTCAGGCCGCGCGAGGCGAGGTGGAAGGCAAGCGAGGCGCCGTGCGCGCCAGAGCCGAGGAGGAGGAGGTCGAAGGTGTTATTCATGTTTGAAGGTTGAAAGGTTGAAAAGTTATTGGTTCAGGCTTTCGAGGTTGTCTCGAACGGCTTGGATGTATGGATGATTTGGCGGTAGGAATTTTTCGAAGATTTTCAGGGCGCGCTCGTAGGCGGCTTTCGCCCCCGCCAGATCGCCCAGGGCTTTCAACACATTTCCCAGGTTGTTGACATCAATTGCCACATCAGGATGGTTTGCACCATAGGTGACTTCGTCAATTTTCAGGGCGCGCTCGAAGGCGGTTTTCGCCCCCGCCAGGTCGCCCAGGGCTCGCAAGGCGGAGCCCAGGTTGTTGACGTCTCTGGCGACGCTGGGATGGTCTACGCCATAGGTGGCTTCGTCAATTTTCAGGGCGCGCTCGAAGGCGGCTTTCGCTCCAGCCAGATCACCCTGGGCTTTCAACACTCCACCCAGATTGTTGACGAGTGTGGCTACAAATGAATGATTTTCGCCAAGTTGTTTCTCGAAGATTTCCAGGGCGCGCTTGTAGGCGACTTTCGCCCCGACCAGGTCGCCCTGGGCTTGCAACACATATCCTAGGTTATTGACGTCTCTGGCAACGCTGGGATGGTCTGTGCCATAGGTGACTTCGTCAATTTTCAGGGCGCGCTCGAAGGCGGTTTTCGCCCCCGCCAGGTCGCCCAGGGCTACCAACACTCCACCTAGGTTGTTGACGCCTATTGCAACTTGTGGATGATCTGCGCCAAGGCATGCTTCCCAAACAATGATGGCGCGCTCGTGGGCGGCTTTCGCCCCGGCGTAATCTGCGAGATTTTTGACGTGGTAACCAAGGCTGTTCCATAGTTCGCCAGAGGAGGCAAGATTTGCATTATTTGTATAGCCAGCCGCATCGCGTACATGCGGCTGGAGAGGCGAAAAGAGCGCATAATTTCCTGTGCGATCCTCTTTGTGGTTGGTTGAATTAGCCAGTTTCGCTAGTGATTGGCTGAATTGCGAAAGAACCGTGTAATCCGTATCCAGTCGGCGTGCGAATTGCGCCATCAACGGGTGAATGGAAGCGCCGTCTTTCAGCAGGCCAAGCCCGCTTAATTCCATGACACATTCGTCGAATAATTCAGAACCTTCTCCCAATGCGGCTTCGAGAATCGAATCGGGAATCGGCGTGTTCGGCGCGCAATATCCGCAGGCCATGAACAGTTTTTGCGCGTTTTCGTCTTTTACCTGTTCCCAGGATAGCGCAAAGGTCTGTAGTAGGCTCAAGTCGTGTCCCGTCAGGCTTTTCTGCTCGGGTTTCCAATTCTGCATGGATTTGTGTTCGAGCGCTTTGTCCAATTGGTCTAGATAGGCGGAAATTGTCAGGCGGGGGTGTTTATCAAGATAGCGGACTGCGAGTTCCAACGCTAGGGGCAAGTGACCGAGGTGGATGGCGAGTTTGTCGAGTTCCGATATTTTTTCGCGTGTATCGGGGATGTACTTCCGCAAGAATTCGCGACTCTCCTCAGAGGTAAATTCATCCAAGGGCAGGCGCCGCAAACCAAGCGCGGCGTTCCAGTCCGCGTGGCGGGAGGTGATCAGCAATCGCAAGCCAGAATGGCGCAATCGCGCCAACACTTCGTTGGCAAATTTTGTCTCTTCAAAGTTGTCCAATATCAACAGGCGCGGGTTGTTTTGCTGCCACTCGCGCAAGGATGCAGTCACTTGCTCGGGCAAAGTGGGCGGCCAGAGGGGAAGTCCCATTTTTTCGCCGCAAAGTGCTATTTGAGAATCCAAGGCCTGCGGGTCGCGCAGATCCAACCAGTGAACGCCCTGAAAGCGATGTCCATATTCGTAAGCAAACTCCACTGCCAGTTGGGTCTTGCCAATCCCGCCCATGCCTGTCAGGGCTTGGTTGACAACGACGCCAGACTGTCCATCGTTGAGCAAAGCATCCCTGAGTTTGATTAAATCATCCACGCGGCCTGTGAAGTTGTGGTTGCGCGGAAAAGGAATGTACGAGCCAATGGGCAGGTCGCCTTTTTGGGTGGGGGAGGGGGGAGTTTGGAAGGAGGAATGCTGAAGGATGAAGGATGAAAGTTTTTCGAGCAGGGCTTTGATCTCGGCTTGCCCGACGCCAAGAGAATCCAGTTTTCTGGAATTATCCTGCACAACCTTTTGAATGATGGGGAGGGTGAACGGTTCGAGAGTCCCTGCCGCGCGGAGAAGCGCTTCGGTATAAAGTTTTGCGCCTTCCTCCTGCTGGCTGGCGCTCAGGGTCAAAAAGCCGCGAAAGGATTCCAGCAACGCGTCTGTGACGCCGCTCGCGTCCATGGCTTGCGGCAATTCAGCCAGCGCTTCTTGAACAGTAGGTAGATCGCCAAAGCCGACGTCTCGAAAAAAATAGCGCAGATCCTTGTTGGGACAATTGCGTTCGTCCTGCAAATAGATCTGCGCCTGTTGCGCGGCTTTCAACAAATCCTTTTCAGTTTTTTCGGACTTCAACCAATCGTCAATTTTTTCCTGTACATCATCGCCAAGAATTCCAGCCGCGTCTTTCCCCAGCAGGTTTTCGGCTTGGTGTTTCAGCAGGGCAACGAGAAATTTGACGGTCGTATTCAGCAGGTTAGTCGGCATGACCCCTCGCAGTGGGTTGGCAAACGTCGGATATTTCTATCGAGTATAGAGGCAAAGACACGAAAAGGCAAGAAATTGAACAAAGACATGACAGGTTTTATCGTGGCGCGGGTAAATTGAGCATCTCGGAATGGTAATGGCGTTCGACAATCGAGGTTCTGTGAAAACCTGTCATGTCTCCAGAAATCACAAATTTGGGGGACAGTAGCGGTGGGGCAGGGGGGATTCAGTGTTCAGTGTTCAGAAGCCAGTTTTCCGTCTGTTGGCTGTGAATCAATCTCTCACTCCATCAGCGACTCATGACTGTCCACTGATAACTGATTCCTGGCACAGTGGGGGAGCGGGGATTTATTTCTCCACTCAAATCCTTGACAAAATCCTCTATCATTAAATATAATTAGTATTATACGCCATAATAAATCAGAGAGAGAAAAAACTATGCAAGAGCAAATTAACCACTTTCTGGATACTCTCGACCTTTCAAAAAATACTTTAGACGCATACCGCTATGGCCTCCAGCGTTTTGTATCCATTGTTGGCGAGGGTGCGCCGCTGAACGCCGAGACATTCGAGACCTTCCTCTCGGAAATCAAAGACTATTCCCCCTCCACAAAACAAATTTGGAGGTCTGCTGTCCTGGGACTTTACACGTTCTGCAAGTCAGGCGATCTGGCGGAAATTCAAGGAATTATTCGCCATTACAGCCGCAGACAGCCAAAACGGATCGTCAATTTCAACCGTGAAGCCGTTGAGCAAGTTATTGAGTATTGCAGTCGTCTCAGCGGCGATTTACCTGCCCTGCGCGACCGCGCCTTCGTCTTGACATTGGCGGACACGGGGCTGCGAATCTCCGAAGCCTGCGCCCTAAAACGCGGCGATATTGACTGGCTGGAAGCCCGCGCAATAATCATCGGCAAGGGCGATAAACAAGCCGTCATTCGTTTCTCTGAACGCGCCATTCAATCTCTGCGTGAATACCATGTGGCCTGCGCGTCCATCGAACCAAATACTCGAATGCCTCTAAAATCCCAACCAGTGTTTTGCCGACACGATATAAGGGCAAGCAAGAAAATTAAACCCATCAGCGCCAGCGGCATGTGGACGGCGATCAAAGGCGATCCCAAACAAGGCATAAAAGGAAGAATTGAGGAGGCTGGCGTTGACCGTAGCCTCGTTCGCGTTCATGATTTTCGCCATTATTTTGTAACGATTACTTACCTAGCCAAGCGCGACATAAAATTATCACAGGAACTTGCGCGCCATAGTAGTATAGACACCACGAACCGCTACACGCATTTCGGCGGAGAGGCCGACGTTGCCTATGATGAAATATTCAACAAGAGGAAATAATGAGAAAAACGTGGACAATGGAAGAAAGGTTGCGTGGTCAAAATCAAAGGGCAAAACAAGCCGGCGCACGCCATGATTTAACGATGGAACAATGGCTTGAGACGCTGGAATATTTCAACCATCGATGTGCATATTGTGGCGGAAAATATGAAGTAATCGAACACTACCTTCCCGTCCATAAAGCAGGAACAACGGTAAGCAACTGCATTCCCGCGTGTTCAAGATGCAATGCTTCGAAGGACGCAAAAAACCACAACTTGTCTTTCTATCAAAACGAGCGTGTTCTTGCATTCATTGAAAGTAAAGGGGTCAAAATAGCGTTTCATTTCCATGATTACAAGGCGATAAGGGAGGATTATGTAATCTTGTATTGTGAGGGGTGCGGAAGCCGACTCCACGCTCCAGGATTGGCTATCGAAGATGCAAAAGATTATATTGCCGAGTTTTTTAAAAATACTGGATTTGCACACGAAGTGTGACTCCTCCCCCGCCGACCCTTCAACGATCCGACTACTCGACCAACGCCTCGCTTCTCTCCTCGACGTAGGCCGCGTACGCTAAAGAGAGGCGCTTCGTCCACGCCCCGACACTCCCCTGCCCCACCGACTTCTCATCAATTTTCACAATTGGCACGATGCCGCGTGAACTGGATGTGAGAAACGCTTCGGCGAAGTTCTCCCCCAATTGCGGCGGACGATACTCGATGCCCATCCCCTCCCCTCTCGCGAGACGGAGTACCGCGCGCCGCGTCACGCCCAGAAGGATGCCCGTCCGCGCGGTGACCACTATTCCTCCGTCATTGCGAGGAGGGTGATCTTCCCGACGAAGCAATCCCCGCGACCGCGAGGAGATTGCTTCGCAACCTGCGCTCGCAATGACGGCGTAGAAGTTGGAGGTCATCCCCTCGTAGATGTTTCCTCCCTTCGTCAGCAACACCTCATACACGTCCCCGCCGACCTGCGCGCGCTGGGATTGACTCTCTGCAATAAAGCCCGAGTCCTTGCGACGCGCATCGTGGCGGACGAGGTCCGCGCTGACGACGCGGACGCCGCGCTCGTAGATTTCCCTCGCGGGCGGCGCGAACGTTTGGACGATGACGTACACCGTCCCGTCTGAGTCGCTGTGGATGACGCGGAAGCGGGATTCGCCTGGGGCGTTGGATTCGGCCAGCGAGGACAGAGCCCGCCGAAGGTCGGAATGGGAAGCGAGGGCGGGCAGGTTGAGTCGGTTGAGGTGCGCGGTCAGGCCGAGAACGCGCGTCCCGCCGTGGTTGGTCGAGAACGTGGTGTAGAGTCCGCGCGGGAGTTGGCGCGTCAATTCGTCGGGATTGGCTGCGGCCGTTTGGATGGGGATGAGAGATTGGCGGTTGAGGCGATAGGCAAGCATGTCTCTATTGTGCCACAATTATCTGGCGGCAGTCCAACTGCCGCCAGAACTGAATTTAGATTATTTTGGCAGGATAAAATTGAAATAGGCCACCAGGTAGCCGTCGCGCTGTTCAAGCGTCACGGTGAGGTCGGCGATGGGCTGTTGCGGAAAATACAACTGCGAGGTGAGTTCGGCGCCGAGGGCCGAGCGGAGCATGACATGGATGTGTTCGATCGGGCGGCTTTCGTAGAGGCCTGGCGCGATGGTCTCGAGGAAGTATCGCCCTTGTGCGTCGGTGAATTGGTGGCCGCGTAAAATGTAGCCGACATTATCGTACTGACCTTGCGCGTCGGCCTGCCAGAAATCGAGCCATGCGTTTGCCAGCGGCTGACAATTGGCGTCCAGCACGTAGCCGACGACGAGCAGGCGCGTCCCTGCCACGCCAGGTTCGAGCAGGGAATTTCGTTCGGGCGTGTTGGGCGTGTAATACGGACCCTCAGTTTGCGCGGGCGTGAGGCCGTTGCAAACGGGCGCGGGCAGGGCGAGGCTGTTTTGCGTGAAGAAGTCCGCGGGCTGTGCGGGCGCTTCTTGTGTGATGGCGATTTCCGTCGGCAGAATCTCGGTCGGAAAGACGGTAGGTTCCGAGGGTGGAACGGGATTTTCGGTGGCGGTTGCGGGCGAAGCGCAGGCGGACAAAATCAAAGCGAGGGCGATCAGGTACGGGTAAAGTCTCATTCTAAAATCTCCTTGGGGCTATAATCATCTTCAAAGTGACTGTCACTTTGAAGACCCGATCTTTAAAGGATTTCTTACATGGCGCTCCCCTCCCCTATTCAAAGGGTTTTCAATTATTACCGCGATCGAAATTATTTTCGCGAGATGCTCAAACTGGCTTTGCCGATCATCTTTCAGCAGGCGATGTTTTCGTTGTTGAACATGGCGGGTGTGGTGTTCGTGGGTCAGAAAGGCGAGACGGCTATCGCCGCGGTTGGGCTCGCGGGACAGGCCGCCTTCCTGCTGAACCTGGTCAACTTTGGCGTGGTGAGCGGCGCGGCCATGTTCACCGCCCAATTCTGGGGAAACCGCGACCTGCCCAACTTGCGCCGTGTGCTGGGGATGAGTTTGGTTCTGGCGCTTTTTACCGCCTTGATCTTTATCGGCATCTCGCAATTCGTGCCTGAAAAATTTCTTTCGATCTATTCCACTGACCCCGCAGTGATCGCGCTCGGCATCGAATACATGCGAATATTTTCATGGTCGTTCCTACTGTCGTCCATCACGAGCAGTTACGCCATGGTGATGCGTTCCACGGGCGACGTGGTCACGCCGACCTTCGTCGGCGCGGGCGCGCTGATCTTGAACACGATCCTTTCCTGGGCGTTGATCTTCGGCGAGCTCGGCCTGCCCGAAATGTCCATCAACGGCGCGGCAGTGGCGACGGTGATCGCGCGCGTGTTGGAGTGTGCGGTCTTGCTGTTCTTTGTTTACAGGAGCAAGTCGCCCGTGGCCGCGTCTCTGCGTGAGTTGACGGATTTGAACGCCGCCTTCATGGGCAGGATTCTGAAACCCATGTTCCCCGTCATCCTGAACGAATTGTTCTGGTCGCTGGGAATCACAGCCTACGCCGCCATCTACGGCCGCATGGGCACAGACGCGCTCGCGGCGGTGAACATCATCAGCTCGGTCGAGCAAGTGGCGTTTGTGATTTTCATCGGCATCTCCAACGCGACCTCCGTGCTCGTCGGCAATCGCATCGGCGCAGGGGACGAGGAGGAAGCCTACGTGTACGCGGGTCGCTCGCTGGGCATCGGCGTAGTCGGCGGGCTACTGATGGGACTCCTGCTACAAGTTTTCAAATGGCCGATCCTATCGCTTTACAACGTCTCGCCCGAAGTGATCCAAAACGCCAGCCTGGTGATGAACGTGGCGAGTCTCTTCCTGTGGGTGCGCGTCAACAACATGACAATTGTGGTCGGTATTTTACGCGCGGGCGGCGATACAAAGTTCTCGCTCTTCGTGGACGGCATCATCATCTGGATCGTCGGCGTGCCGCTCTCGGCCTTGGGCGCGTTCGCCTTCCACCTCCCCGTTTATTGGGTGGCGGTCTGCGTCTTGTCCGAAGAGGTGACGAAGTGGTTCTTTGGCATGAGTCGCTATCGCTCGCGAAAGTGGATCAACAACCTGGCGCATACCATGTGATGTTTTATGCAAGAGAACAGCTTTCAGCTAATTAATCTAATTTTCATCTTGACACCCCTTCCCCACCCGTGATAAACTGCCGTTCGCAGTTGAAATTGTTCAGCGACTGCAAATTCCAACGAAAGGAGCGCTACATGAACATCGCTAAATTCTACATCTTCGTCCCCGCTGCAAGCGGTTCTTTACCTTCGCGTAGCGCGCCAGTTGACCGTCCCTAGGTCATTCCTGTCTTGTCCCCTCAAGCCACGGTTGCGCTCGCACCGTGGCTTTTTTATTTGCCCGCCGCCCTCACCCCCTGCCCCTCTCCCAACACCGGGAGAGGGGGGAGAACGAACATGACACATCAACCCCAAACCTTCGACTTCCGTCAATCACTCGCGGCCAAAAGCAAACTGGCCGGCGTCTGGCGCATGATGACGGACTACCGCCTCCCGTACCTGCTTGCGACGGTCGCGCTGGCTGTCTCTGCCGCCTCACGCACCTTCACCTTCATCCTTCTTCGCTACTTCGCGGACGTTGTGCTGGGCGCGCAGACTTTTGCCTTTTCCACGCTGAATCAGACTCTCGCCCTCATCGCGCTCGCGTTTGTGGCGTTGGCGTGCTTCGAGGGATTCTTCTCGTATCTCTCTGGACGTCTGGCCGCGTACACCGCCGAGGGCATCACGCGCCGCCTGCGCGACTATCTCTTCGATCACATCCAGCGGCTAAGTTTCGCGTATCACAGCAAAACGCCGACAGGCGACCTGATCGAGCGCGTCACCTCAGACGTGGACTCGCTCCGCCGCTTCTTCTCGGAACAAGCCATCGGCGTGGGGCGTATCCTGTTGGTGTTCATCATCAACTTTGTGGCGCTTCTCAATCTGAATCCGAGACTGGCCTGGCTATCCATCGTGACGATCCCCGTAGTGTTGGGCGTGTCACTCTGGTTCTTCAAACTGGTGACCAAACGCTACGAGCAATATCAAGAGCAGGAAGCCATCCTCTCGACCACCTTGCAGGAAAACCTGACTGGCGTACGCGTGGTGAAGGCCTTTGCCCGTCAGGATTACGAGATGGGCAAGTTCGAGAAGGATAACTTCGAGAAGTTCAAGCGCGGCAAACATCTCTTGAAGATGCACTCGCTCTTCTGGCCGCTCTCGGATGTGGTGCTGGGCTTTCAGATGTTGTTCGGCTTCGTCTACGGCGCAACGCTGGCGATCAATGGCGATATCACCGTCGGCACGTACGTCGCGTACACGGGACTCATCACGCAGTTGCTGTGGCCGATCCGCAACCTGGGACGCATCATCGTGCAAGCCTCCTCGGGGTTGGTTTCGTACTCACGCCTGATGGAGATCGTCAAGCAGGACCGCGAAGCTCTCTTCGAAGGCCGCGTCCAGCCCGAAGGTCAGGCGCGAGGCGATCTGGTCTTCAAGGATGTCTCATTCATGTACTCGGACGGGAAGTCTGATGTGCTGAAGAATGTCTCGTTCCATGTGAAGCCTGGACAGGCAGTGGCGTTGCTTGGCTCGACGGGTTCGGGCAAGACTTCGCTGGTGAATCTCCTGCCACGCTTCCATGAGTACACGGGCGGGAGCATCCTGCTCGACGGTGCGGAGTTGCGCGATTATCCGCGCGAGTATTTGCGAAAGCAAATCGGCATCGTGGAGCAGGAGCCATTCCTGTTCAGCCGCTCGATCCGCGAGAACATCACCTACGGCGTCGGCCGCGATGTGTCGCAGGAGGAGATCGAACGAGCCGCGAAGGCCGCCGCGATCCACGAAGTGATCCAGTCCTTCCCCGACGGCTACAACACGCTGGTCGGTGAAAAAGGCGTAACGCTTTCTGGCGGGCAGAAGCAACGCGTAACAATTGCCCGCACCTTGCTAAAAAATCCGCGCATCCTGATCCTCGACGACTCGACTTCCTCCGTGGATCTCGAAACAGAGGCAGAGATACGCGAAGCGCTCAACTCGCTGATGCAGAACCGTACTACGTTCATCATCGCGCACCGCATCCAATCGGTGATGATCGCCGACCTGATCCTTGTGTTGGATAAAGGTGAAGTGGTTCAGATGGGAACGCACGATGCACTGCTCCGACAAGAATTTGGCATCTACCGCCGAATCTACGACATCCAGACGAGGATTGATGAGGAACTTGAACTCGAAGTTGCTCGCGCTGGAGCATGAGTATTGCGTGTTGCGTATTGCGTAACTGTTTACCGTCATTGCGAGGAGGGTCGAGTAGCCCGTGCTTTTCGGGCATATCGAGACCCGACGAAGCAATTGGTCTCGATACAGCGGAAGAGCGCCGCTTACTCGACCAACTTCGCTCGCTATGACGGTTGAAAAGAGGATTAGAACATGGCAGACAACATTACCGAAATCGAAGAAGAAGAGTACACCTCTCAACTCACCGCGCCTGTCTTCAAGCGCATTGTGAAACTGGTCTCCCCTTACTGGAGTTGGGTGCTTGGATTCGTGTTGACCATCCTTGCGGTGTCCGCACTGGATGCGTACTTCACGTATCTAAACAAGGACATCGTGGACAAGGGCATCAACCTCGGCGACTCTGCCACTGTGATGCGCCTCGCGGGCATCTACGGCGGATTCATCCTGTTGCAGGCTGCGATGGTGTTCGGCGCGATCTATCTCGCGGGCGTGTTGGGCGAGCGCGTGCAGTATGACCTGCGCAGGAACATGTTCAACCACCTGCAAGACCTGTCGCTATCGTACTACTCGCAAATGGCGGTGGGACGTTTGATGGCGCGCGTCACATCCGACTCGGGGCGCGTCTCCGAGCTGGTGACGTGGGGCGTGCTGGACAGCACCTGGGCGGCGGTGAACATCACCACGTCGGCCATCTTCATGATGATCATCAACTGGAAACTCGGCCTGGCCGTGCTGTTGATCGTCCCTGTGCTGATGGTCATCGCGGTGCAATTCCGCAAGAAGATTCTGGTGGAGTTCCGCAACAGCCGCCGCGCCAACTCGAAGATCACGGGCGCGTACAACGAAAACATTCAGGGCGTGCGCGTCGTCAAAGCCCTCGGACGCGAAGACCAGAACCTGGTGGAATTTCAGGAACTGACCGACAAGATGTACCGCGCCTCGTATCGCGCCGCGTGGCTCTCGGCGTTGTTCCTGCCCGCCGTGCAGATCGTCTCGTCTATCGCGCTCGGCGGCATTATCTGGTACGGCGGCCTGCAATCGCAAACAGGCCTGCTCACCATCGGTGGTATCCAAGCCTTCGTAGGTTACCTCACCTTCATGCTCTGGCCTGTGCAAGACCTGGCGCGCGTCTACTCGGAGATGCAACACTCCATCGCGTCGGCGGAGAGAATCTTCAAATTGTTGGACACTCGCCCCAAGGTCCACAACAGACCCGACGCGGTCGCGGCCACCTCCCTGCTCGGCAAGATCGAGTTCGATCACGTGGACTTCTACTACGAAGATCGCAAGCCCGTGCTGACCGACTTCACGCTGACGGTGAATCCTGGCGAGACGATCGCTCTCGTCGGACCGACGGGCGGCGGCAAGTCCACGATCGTCAACCTGCTCTGTCGTTTCTTTGAACCACAGAGTGGAGAAATTCGAATAGGCGATATTGACTATACGCAATTTACATTACAGTCCATCCATTCCAGGATCGGCATCGTGTTGCAAACGCCGCATCTGTTCAGCGGCTCGGTGCGAGAGAATATCCGCTACGGAAAGCTGGACGCATCCGACGCAGACGTGGAAGAGGCCGCCAAGATCGCGGGTGCACACGATTTCATCGTGACGCTCGAAAAGGGTTACGAACAAAACGTGGGCGAAGGCGGCAACCTGCTCTCGGTTGGACAGAAGCAGTTGATCTCGCTCGCCCGCGCGGTGTTGGCGCGACCCGAACTGTTCATCATGGACGAGGCCACCTCCTCCGTGGACACGCTGACCGAAGCCCTGATCCAACGCGGCATGGAAGCGCTGATGCAGGGACGCACCTCCTTCGTCATCGCGCACCGCCTCAGCACCATCCGCCGCGCCGACCGCATCCTGGTCATCGAGAACGGACGCATCGCCGAGCAAGGGACGCACGCCGAACTCCTGCGCCAGCGCGGACACTACTACAACCTGTACACGCAACAGTTCCGCCATCAGTTGGAAGTGCAGTATGGCGTGGATGAGGAGGGAATCGTGGAGACATCCGAAGTCTCGCAGACTTCGGATGTCTTGGATGAGGTGGCGGCGGATTAGCGAATGGAAGAAGAACTCCGAGATTTTCAAAATCTCGGAGTTCTTTGCTCTAGGGTTACAAGAATTTCTTCCCACGGATTGACTCGATCCGTGGGAAGAATTGACTCGATTCCTCCCACGGAATCCAAAACGCGTGGGAAGAAACGGGGCGAATATGCCTGTCAAACAGACTTCCGAAGTCTCGCAGACTTCGGAAGTCTGGACGCGAAGCTGCGTTCTGAATTTTCGTGTTCCATTGATTGTAGAAAACAATCCCCCAAACCGCAAGTGGCAAAAAGCGGATTTCTACACCAACACCCTCATCACCCCCATCACCAAAACTGCCGCCAGCAGGGCAATGACCACCGTCAGCGCGGCGATGTAGAGCATGGCGCGCGTCCCGAGTTCGCGTTTGAGCACGGACAGGGTCGCAAGACACGGCAGGTAAAACATCACAAAGGTCGCGTAGACTGTCATCTGCTCGGGCGTGAGGACCACGGCAAAATCGTTCGTGCCGAGCGCCTGTCCGAGCATCACCAGCGAAAGTTCCTTGCGAAGGATGCCGAAGATGAGCGGCACACCCACTTCCGAAGGGAGTCCCATCATCCACGTGAAGGGGCGGACGAGAAAGTTGAAAATGTACGCAAAGTCGAAATAATTCAACACCGCCAACACCGCGCTACCCGCGATGAGAATCGGCCAGGCTTCGATCACAAATTCGCGCACACGGAACCAGGCTTTGCTGGTCACATTTTTCAGCGTGGGGATGCGATACGGCGGCATCTCCAAAATCAGCCCAGGCGTATCTTCGGGCATCATTTTCGAGAGGATGCGTCCCGTCAACGCGATGATGAGCAGGTTGAAGAGATAGAGGGCAAAGGCGGCCAAAGGTCCAAGATAGAACGCAACCAGGCCAAAGACAACCGCCAGTCTCGCCGCGCACGGCACGAGCGTCGCGAGCGCGGCGGCCAGGTAACGGTCACGCGGCTCCTCCAGCGAGCGCGTGGACATGACCGCCGGCACGTTGCATCCATAACCGAGAATGAACGGCACGATGGCCTTGCCATGCAAGCCGATGCGGTGCATGAAGGCGTCCATCAAAAAGGCGACGCGCGGCAGGTATCCAATATCTTCCAGCAAACCCAGCCCAAATAAAAACGGCAAAAGATAAGGAAGCACGATCGCCACGCCCGCAGCAATTCCCTGCATGATGCCAAGGACGATCTCCCAGAGAAGCGTCCCTTCGCCAAAGGGACGGAGCGCGCTGTTCGTCAGCGCCTCAAAGAAAGCCAGCACCGGCGGCTCAACGATTTTCCCCATGCCATAGACCGCTTCAAAAAAACCGAACAAGACCAGTAACAAAACTGCATAGCCCCAAACAGGGTGGAGCAAAACATTATCCAAGCGATCGCGCCGCGTCACGCGCCGCTCGCCGCGCGTAATATATTCCTCCGCCAACTCCTTCGCCCGCGCGTGCCTCTCCTCCGCCCCTTTACCTTCTGCTTTCTGCCTACTGCTCACTGATGACTGATGACCGATCACTGATAACTGCGAAGTCCCCGAAGGGGGATCGCTGCTCACCGCCCCCCTCCTCCCCACCTCCATCGCCTTCACAAAAATTTCCTTCACCCCGCGTCCCTTGCTCGCCACCAACGGCAAAACGGGAATCCCCAACTCATTCGCCAGCCCCTCGCCATCAATATGCAAACCGAGACGCATGGCCTCGTCCATCATGTTCAGCGCCAAAATCATCGGGCGATTCAGCGCCATCAATTCGAGAGTCAACTCCAGCGATTGCGCCAGGTGTGAAGCGTCGGCCACGTTGATGATCGCGTCCACATCGCGCGAATCGAGATAGCGGCGCGTCTCGCTTTCGGCGGGGTTCAACCCGCCCAACGCGTACGCGCCCGGCAGGTCCACCAGTTCCACCACCTGCCCCAACACGCGCACGCGGCTCTCGGTAAACGTGACAGTGGTTCCGCTGAAATTCCCCGTCTCGGCCTTGTACCCCGCCACAGAATTAAACAGGGTACTCTTGCCGCAATTGGGCTGGCCGATCAATGCAAATCTCACTCGCCTGCCTCCACTAAAATTTTCTCGGCCACGTGGAGGCCCAGCGCGATCTCGCGCCCGTTCACTTCCACCAGCAACGGCCCGCGCATGGGGGCGGCGCGCAATACGCGCACAAGATCGCCTTCAAACAAACCATATTGCGTCAAGCGGACGCGCAACGCGGCGCCCCCCTCCAGCGTGGCTACCCGCATCCATTTGCCTTGCGGCGCATTAAGTAATGTCATGCTGTCGTTTATATCTCGAAACGCGTCTCCACCGCAAGTGACAAAATTCCTGTACAATGTGGACATGAATACGCGACTTACCCTCCTGCTGACTTTTTCCCTGCTGTGGACATCCTGCCAGCCCGCGCCCACGCCTCCTCCCTCGACCGCAACGGGCGCGGCCACCGAACAGCCAACGCGCACGCTGACGGCTGCCCCCCCGGCCACCGCGTCAGCGACGGCATCCCCCGCCCCAACGTCTGGACGAAGCGCCGCGTTTACGTCGGTGGAAAATGCCGTCGAGTCGCGTCCCGCGGAAACGGACGCGTACGCGCCCGCGTCGGTTGGCGTCACATTTCCCATCGGCGGACAGGCGCGCACCGGCGAAGATGGCCGCGCCCGCCTCGATCTCTCGCCCGATGGCACGATCATCCGTATTGTGCCAAACACCATTTTCACCCTGCCCGCGCTGGAGGAGAAGGACGACGCGCCTTTCACGAAAATCAAACTTTTTATCGGGCAGATTTTCATCATCCTTTCGGGCGGCGAGTTGGAAGTGGAGACGCCCAGCGGCGTGGCCGCCGTGCGCGGGAGCATGATGGGCGTTTCGTACGACCCCGCCGACGGGACGATGACCGCCACCTGCCTCGAGGGTCATTGCAATTTGCGAAACGAATCGGGAAGCCTTGACCTGACCGCCGGGCAGGCCGCCGACATCCGCGGCGGAATCATTTCGCGTGAGCCGCGCGCCATCACCGATGCGGAATTGGGCGATTGGTTCGAGTTCACCCCCGAGTTGGATGGGTTGCGCGACCGCCTGCCCGAGTCGCTCAACCTCCGCGATCGCATCCCAACACGCGAGCCGCGTCCCACACGCCGACCGAAGCCTTTGCCTTAGTACCCATGTAAAAACAAATTCCATGTTTCGTCAGCAGTTGAACTGCGGGCGGCGCCAGGGAGAACACCCTCCTCGCAGGGACAGAATTTGGTGTATCTGTACGGTAGAGAAATCGTAAAATAGAAAACGAGTTCCCATGAATAAAAGAAACAGCCTCACCCTGATTGTTTTATTGTTAATTGCAGGCGCGTTCCTCTTCGCGTTGACTCGTAGCGCGCCCTCCGAAACCGACAACGACCGATTACCCCAACCCGCGTTGACCGAAGAACCGCTCGTCATCGCCATCACCCCCAGCGTGGAATCGTCCGGCCCCTGTGCGTACACCTGGGCATATCACGACCTGCCCGAAGTCAGCGCGGAATTTGAAGCCGCGGTGAAGGCGCTCCTTCCCGACGCGTCCGCGCACGCCTCCGCCTTCGGCGAAGATTGCGTCAGCGCCGACGGACGCGCGGTCAGTTTCAGCGCGATGGAAACGGATTTTTACGTGGTAATTTCTGTGACGGATCTAAACGACAATGAGGCGCTTGGCAATCTCATCGCGCAGGTTCTCCCCGCTTTGGATCATTTTGCAATTGGCTCTGTCCCTGGGCCGAAGGACGGTTTTATCGAGTTCACCTTCCGCGCGGGCGAAGATCAACGCGTGGTGCGTGTCCCCCTTCCGCTTGGACGCGAGTTTCGCGAAAAAGGCGTCAGCGGCGCGGAGTTGATTGGGGCGATTGAACAGCCGTAAAGATTGCTCACAGCAAGTCCCGACGAGTTGTGTAAATCAACCTAAAATCGCATCCCGAAAAAGGTATAATTTGCGCCGCCGCAATTCAACAGAGGTAAACCATGAATGTTGTTACAGTTAATGAAGCCAAACGAAATCTCGACTCGCTTATCGCGAAAATATTTTCCGATGCCGAACCGACATTGATCGCCACAGAATCGGGACAGCAGATTGTCTTGCTGTCGTTAGACGAATTTAACGCGTGGCAGGAAACGGCTTATCTTCTGTCCAATCCCGTTAATGCGGAGCGCCTCCGAAAATCCATTGCAGAGGCGAAAGCAGGATATAGCGCCGAGCATGAGTTGGTCGAATTATGAAGTTGGTCTTTACCGAATCAGCGTGGGAAGATTATCTCTGGTTTCGGGAGAGAAATCGCCAAAGTTCGAGTTAAAGTTTGAGTAACTCAAGGAATATCAGAAAATTGACACGAAAGCCATCTTGACTTCGGAAATCGCTGCGCGAAGTTCTCCGAAAGCGACAAGGCGGTTCTATGAAAACACTGAAAAGCATATTTGAAAAACATCCTTCACACTTCTGGACGGGGCTTCTTGGCGGTGTGATTTTTGTTATTTGGTTTGCAAGCGGTATATATATCCAAAATCATTCAGGTGGTATTGATAGAAACTTCTTTGTCTTTGTAGCTTTATTTGCCTTTTTAACTCCTGTTTTTATCTTCGAAGGCATATTGAAGTTTCTTTCTCTTTTACTTGTAGCCCCAATAGCATTAGGTCCCTTATATCAGTCGCAATTTGCACTAATAGCAATTACCATCACTGCCAAAATCTTAACGTTCATTTTGTCCGACATGCTATTTGTTGGAGTGGGGGTAATTCTAGGAAAGCGGTCAAAAGATCCAGAGCAAGAGAAGAAAAGAAGAGCCAAAATCGCGATTTCTCTTAGTGGCTTAATTGTTATATGTTTTTGCTTCAGCCTCGCTTTAACAGTCATAAGCAATATCCATATCATTTACCCGTGAAAAGTGAAAAGAAAACGACGCAGGAATTTCTCCTTGCGCCGCCTTGATTCGTCTGGGTTGAAGCCACCTGCTCAGTACATGAAGCCCCTTCGAGCTAATGACGAGTCGGTTTATAGCTGACTTCCATGAACTGAGACGGGGATTTCAATCCCCCGCCGATTTTCACCCAAACAATCTCCCCAACCCCTTCATCCCCGATTTCTGAAGCGTCTTCATCATCTTCTGCATCTCGCGGAACTGTTTCATCAGGCGGTTCACTTCCTGCACATCTGTTCCCGCGCCAGCCGCGATGCGGCGACGGCGCGAGGCGTTGAGCAGGTCGGGGTCGCGGCGCTCTTTGATCGTCATCGAATTGATGATGGCTTCCGAGCGCTTGAAATTCTTTTCCACGTCTTTGGGGTCTAATTGCTTGGCGGCCGCGCCCAACTGCCCAGGCATCATTTCCAACACCTGGCTGAGCGGCCCCATCTTTTTCATCTGCTTCATCTGGTCGAGAAAATCTTCGAGCGAGAATTGCCCCTTCATCATGCGCTCGGCGGATTTCTGCGCCTGCGCCATGTCAAACGCGGACTCGGCCTTCTCGATCAGCCCGATCACGTCTCCCATGCCCAAGATGCGCGACGAAAGTCGTGAGGGGTCGTAGACTTCGAGCGCGTCCAACTTCTCGCCCACGCCCAAAAATTTAATCGGCACGCCCGTCACCGAGCGGACAGAGATGGCCGCGCCGCCGCGCGCGTCGCCATCCATTTTGGTCATAATCAAGCCCGTGATGTTCACGTTGTCGCGGAAGCCTTGCGCGATATTCAACGCTTCCTGGCCGATCATCGCGTCCACAACGAGCAACGTGTCCACAGGATTGACTTTCGCGGCGATCTCCTTCAACTCGGACATCAATTCCGCGTCCAACTGCGACCGTCCGGCCGTGTCCACAATCACGACGGTGAATCCACCCTTTTGGGCTTTATCGAGCGCGCGCGCCGCGAGTTCAGGCGGCTTGATCGTCAGATCCGCTTCGACGGGCACGTCCACGCGCTCGCCGAGTTGCTGGAGTTGCGTCACCGCGGCGGGACGGTATGGGTCGCCGGCCACGAGCATCACGCGCTCCCCTTTCGAGCGAAGCAAGCGCGCCAACTTCCCGGCGGCAGTCGTCTTGCCAGAGCCTTGCAAGCCGGCCAGCATCACCACGCGCGGCTTGGGTCCCGTCAGATTCAACGGCGCGGGTTCGCCCAGCAACGCGATCAATTCCTCGTTGACGATCTTGACCACCTGCTGGCCAGGGTTCAAGGCCTTCGACACTTCTGCGCCGATCGCGCGTTCGCGCACTTTGGCAAGGAAGGTTTTTACAACGCTGAAATGGACGTCCGCTTCGAGCAATGCGAGGCGCACCTCGCGTAACGCGGCGTCCACGTCCGCTTCCGTTAATTTTGCGCGGCGGCGGAGTTGGTCAAAGACCTGATTGAGGCGGGAGGTAAGGTTTTCAAACATAGGGGTAGGCGAAGGGCATTTTAGTCGGGAAACCGCGCAGGGTCAAGAAAGAGGCGTGCATCTCCAAAGTCAGAGACTTTGGACTCCGTTCTGGCCTGCGCGGACTCGAAAGTCTCCGACTTTCAATCCTCGTTTTTCGTGTTGACAGTCCAATTCTATTCTGATAACATGCGTCAACATTAACTGTACTCTCAAGGAGAGAAACATGCTCAACGAAATCGAAACCCAAACTATCGAAATTTCCCCCTCCGCGGCGCAGGCCGTGCAGAACATCCTGACCGAACGCAACTTGGACGGCTACGCCCTGCGCGTGTACGTCTCTGGCGGCGGATGCTGTGGCGCGAACTTCGGCATGGCGCTGGATAACACCTTCCGCGATGTGGATACCACCTTCGACGCCAACGGCATCAAACTGGTGGTGGATAGCGCTTCGCTCGATTACCTGCGCGGCGCGTCCATTGATTTTATCAATGACCCTGTCAAAGGAAGTGGCTTCGTCGTCAACAACCCGAACCAGGCCTCTCACAGCCACGGCGAAGGCGGATGCGCCTGCGGCGGCTCTTGCTCCTGCAATAACTAATCTGCGATTGACACAAAAGAGACCGTTTTCTGACGGTCTCTTTTGTTATCTTGTTCTAACGGCAGTTGCACTGCTGGATGAACAATCGAGACCGTCTTCTGACGGTCTCTTTTTTTTACCTACCGCGCAGGAGCGAGAAAATTGCGATCAAGGCTCCGATGAATCCCAGCGAGAGGACGATCAACCCAAGCGGGATGCGCGATGGCGTTTCGGAGACATCGGAAAAAACGGGATTTTCCACGAGGACGGGAGGCGTAAAGGTCGGCAGGCGCGTTGGCGTTTGCGGCGCGACAAACGCGGATACCAGCGTGGGGTTAATGGTAGGCGTCGCGGGCGGCGTGGATGTGGGAGGCGGCTCCACGATGGTCAAAAACCCAGACGAGACGAGGCGAACATTGGGGGCGTAAATCCAGCCCACGTTGCCAGGCACGCCGATGTAACGAATTTGGATCCAGGATAAATCTGGCGAACGCGCCAGGGCTGATGCGGTTTGCCCGCGCATCAGGATTCCGATTTTGGGATAAAAATATTCGCTTGGCCCCGTTCGCACGTTCACAAAATCCACATCCGAGTTGACGATGACATACGGACCGAGAGGCGTGCCCGTCACGGTTGGGACGGAGCCGGTCGGTTGTTGCGCGAGGACAGTGTGTGCGGTGGGCGTGAGGAAAACAAGAAACAATCCACCCAAAACGATCAACAGCGCCGCGGAGATTTTATAAAAACGGGAAGTCATCGTGAACTCAACGTCGAATAAAAAATGAGGCCAGCAGGATGATTGCGCCGAGCGCGGCAACGGCAATGATCAAAATCCCGTTGAAATTATTTTCCAAAGGTTGAACTGGCGTCTCGGTGAAAACGGGAATCGGCTGGGATGCGGCGGGCGTGAACGTGGGCAAACGCGCAACGGTGGGCTGAACGGGCGGAAACGCTGCCGCCAACGCGGGATCAATAGTGGAGGTGACTTCGGGCGTGACGGTGACAGGGATGGCAACCACGGGCAAGTCCGCGGAGGCGGTCAACGTCACGTTGGCGGCGTAGACCCAGCCCGAACCTCCGTACGCGGCGGGGCAGGAAATCTGAATCCAATCGCCGCCTGGCGAACGTCCAAGCGCGGGCGCGGACTCAAATGTCAACAGGATACCGACCTTATCGTACAGATACGAATTCGGCCCGCTTCGCACGTTGACCTGGGCCTGGTCGCTGTTGACTGTAACGTACGTCCCGCCGAGTGCGCCCGCCGACGCGGCGCACGAGACCAGCCCCTGTGCGCGGACAGACGTCGGCGAGGACAAGGCAAAAGAAAAAGCGAACGCGGCCAACGTCAGGAAAGACGCGAGCGGTCGCGTGAAACGGAATCGATTCATATTCGTAGTCTCTATCAAAGGATGTAAAGAAGATTATAATGCAAAACATGAAACGACGATTTTTTCACGGAAAGATCACGCCTGTGGACGTGGCGCAGATCCTGCTGGCAGAATTTAACCGCACCAACACCAGCGCGCAGACCTTTGGCACGAGCGACAAAATGTTCGTGCAGATCGGCTCGCGGCCTGGCGCGCAATCGGGCGGGCAAACCGCGCTGACCGTTACGATCGAGGACGCGCCTGACGGTGTGATGATCGAGATGGGGCAACAAGCCTGGATGGGAACGGCGGCCAGCCTGGGTTGGAGCGCGTTGACCGCGTTGAAAAATCCGCTCTCGTTGATTGGCCGCATTGACGATATCGCGCAGGACCTTGAGAATTTGCAACTCCCCGAAACGATCTGGAAGACGGTGGAACGCGCCGCAAAAACCGCAGGCGCTTCGCACGAACTTTCGGAACGATTGAAGCGCGTCACTTGCTCGTACTGCCACGCGGCCAATCCCGTAGGCGAGGCGACTTGTATTGCCTGCGGCGCGCCGCTTGGCAAGGCGCAACCCAAAACATGCCGTCATTGCGGGTTCGCGATTTTACACAGCGAAGCGACTTGTCCTAATTGCGGGAAGGCAACCTAGCGCGTGCCCCACGATGGGCGCCAGCGTTTTATCCCATAGCGGGAGAGAAAAAGAAAACCAAACATCAAAACGAGATTGATCGGCAGAAACGTGCGCGGGAAGGATGTGATCCAACCCGCGCTTTTCGCGACGGTCAACGCGCCCCAGAGCGCGGCAGAGGCGAGCAGAAGCGGCGCGGCGAGGTTGACCAGCGCCCACTGGACGGTCACCCCGCCGAAAGGACGATAGAAGCGAAAAAGGATCAGGGAAAAGATGACGAGGGGAAGTCCAGCACGGATCGAAAAGTTAATCTCACGTTCGTAGTGACGAAGGTTCAACCCGACGCGGGCAAGGTAGGCGAGAGCGATCGCCGCGACAATCAACACGGCATCTATCAGGATTACGGTCAGCATTTGGGGATTCTTGCGGAGCCAATCCTGCGCGGGCCATTCCACCAGGCGAAATACAAGAACGGAGAGGAGCAGGGCCAGCGGAAGGTACATGCCAAAATTGAGGAAAGGCGATGGATTCAATCCAAACGCGCCAAGCGCGCCGCCAAAGAACCACAGCAGTGGAACATGAATGATGTACAACGCGTAACTCGATTCGCCCAGGAGTACCAGCGGCTTCCAGGTCAGCACGCGAGTGACGAGGGATTGATCGAATGTCAGCATCAAAATGATGACGGCAAACAAGGGAGAGAAGAAGCCGTGGAACGAACCGAAGAACTGTGTCGCGCCGAGAAAGTGCATGGCGAGGAAGAAGGTCAGGCAGGAAAACATGATGACGGAAATCGTACGTTGGCTAAGTTGAAGCATCCGCCCCACCTTGAGGTACCACATCCCCGCGGCCATGCCGAGCAGGAAAGCGTCCATGTGAAATAGCGGGAAATGCGGGACGAAATTCGCGTGGACCGCAAACGAGCCGTGGATGATGATTTGCCGCAGGGCTTGAATAAAAATCCAAACGATCAACGAGGCCCAAATCAAACGGCTGGCTGGAGCGCGCCGAAACAGGTAAATAACCAGCGGGAAAATAAGATAAAAGAACATCTCGACCACGAGCGTCCAGGCGGGGAAATTCATGGTGAGGGCGTATTCGGGAATCCAGGCCTGGAGGAGGAAGGCGCTCGCCAGGTATTCGCTCCATTTCAATTTGCTCAAAACGTCTGCGTAGTAGATGCAGGTCAGCGCGAAGGAAAATAGATAGACAGGGAAGATGCGTGAGATGCGCGCCACCCAAAAATCACGGAATGAGAACGGGCGGTCGGGGTGAAAATAAACGATCGTCATCACGAATCCCGAAAGCACAAAGAAGAAACTGATGGCGTAAACAGCCAGCGAAACCAGCGGCGCAAGGACGGGAATTTCCATCGCGCCGAGGTGATGAAAAACAATCAGCAACGAAGCCAGGATGCGCGTGGAGGTTAATTGGTCAATTTTTTTCATTGAGGGGATGAATCTTTCAAATCAGCAGTACAACTGCTGAAGAAACACGGGATTTGTTTTTACACGGCTACAATCAGATTTTGAGAATCTTTCCCATCATCGCCGAAACGGCCTGATAGACGGGCGACGAGTCGGGCAAGTCCACAAGCGGTTTGCCCGAAAACTCGAAGGAGGTCAGTTCCATATCCGCGGGGATGGTTCCCAGTAGCGGCACGTCCATTTTTTCCACGAAGGTTTGCAGGTCGGCGGGCATTTCGGCGGGGAGACGGTTGAGGATGAGATGCGCGTTCTCAATGTGGATGCCCAACTCGTGACGCATATCGGCGATGCGCTGGGCTGCAACCAGCCCACGTTGGGTGGGGTCGCTGACGATGAGCAGATGCTGAACGTCGCGCGTTGTCCGCCGCGAGAGATGTTCCATGCCGGCTTCGTTGTCAATGACCACGTATGCGTAGTGTTTGCTCATCCCATCAATGACTTCGCGCAGGTTGTGGTTGACCGCACAGTAGCACCCCTGCCCCTCGCCGCGTCCCATGGCGATCAAGTCGAAGCGCGAACCTTCGGCCAGCGCAGACTGGACGTGATAGTCCAGGTATTCGCGCTTGTTCATGCCGCCCGCGAGAGTCCCCATGGCCGCGCCGCCTGTTGTCAGCGAGGACTTGACTTGATCGAGCATATCTTCGCGGATGTCGCCGACCGTCCATTCGAGGTCGAGGCCAAGCACCATGTTGAGGTTGCTGGACGGGTCCGCGTCGATGGCGAGGATGCTTCCAGGCTGGTTTTGCGCCAGCCATTTGATGACCATGCCTGAGACGGTGGTCTTGCCGACCCCGCCTTTGCCTGCGAGCGCTATTGTGGTTGTCATGGAAAGTTACCTCTGATACAAATAATTCAACTCACGGATTCGGTCGCGCAGTTCATCCGTCAGCGCGGACGAGTCCATGCGCCAGTCCCAGTTGCCGCCGAGACGGGATGGGAAGTTGAAGCGCGCTTCGCCGCCGAGGGCGAGGAAATCCTGCATCGGCGCGATGGCAAAGACGGCCACCGAAGCCCAGGCGGCACGGATGAGATGCGCGGGAAATTCTTTCGCCATGCTTTTGGTGGCCTTCAGTCCAAGATAGCGCAGGGCGAACTCGCGCTCGTGTTCGGACGCGGATTCGTACCAGCCGCGCGTGGTGTCGTTATCGTGGACGCCCGTGTACGCGACGAAATTCTCATTGAAGCAATGCGGCAGGAAGGGGTTGTCGGGGCCAGAAAACGCGAATTGGATAATCTTCATCCCTGGGAAGCCAAAGCCATCGCGCAGGGCAACCACGTCATCAGTGATGAGGCCGAGGTCCTCCGCGAGGATGGGAAGTTCGCCGAGCGATTGTTGCATGGCTGCGAATAAATCCTGCCCCAGCGCGGAGACCCAGCGGCCATGTTCGGCAGTGGAATCCGTCGCGGGGATTTCGTAATAGCCCGCGAAGCCGCGGAAGTGGTCGAGGCGGATGATGTCCACTTGCGCGAGGGTGGCACGGAAGCGCGCCAGCCACCAAGCGAAACCCGTCTCTTTGTGCTTCGGCCAGTTGTAAAGCGGATTGCCCCACAGTTGCCCTGTCGGGGAGAAACCATCGGGTGGGACGCCCGCCACCACGGTGGGACGTCCATCCGCATCGAAGAAGAATAGCTCGGGGTTGGCCCAGGCATCGGCGGAGTCGTAGGCGACGAAGATGGGAATATCGCCAACGATCTTGACGCCGCGCGTGTTGGCGTGCGCGCGCAACTCTTTCCATTGTTGGAAGAAGAGGAATTGATAGAACTTGAAGCGCTGGATCGAATCGGACAAGTCGGCGCGGGCCTGCGCGAGCGCGGACGGTTCGCGCGTACGAAGCGGGGCAGGCCAGCCGCCCCAACCACCGCCGCCGTGCGATTCTTTGATCGCCATGAAGAGCGCGAAGTCGTCGAGCCAGGAGGACGCGTCGGCGCAGAAAATGTCAAAGGCGGAGCGATCCCGCGCGGGGCTTGTCCTGAGCGAAGTCGAAGGGTCGGAGTTGAAGCGAAGGTAGGCGCGTTCGAGCAGGTTTAACTTCCACGGGATGAGTCGGCCAAAGTCCACTTTGCGGGCGGGGAAGTTCGTCTTCTCGATCAGGTCGTTGGGGTGTAGGTAATCGTCGCGCAAAAGAAAGTCGGGGCTGATGAGGTAGGGGTTGCCCGCGAAGGCCGAGAAACATTGGTAGGGCGAATCGCCATAACCCGTGGGGCCGAGTGGAAGCACCTGCCAAAGACCGACGCCGCTATCGGCGAGGAAATCCACGAAGCGAAAGGCCTCGGGGCCGAGATCGCCGATGCCGTAGGGGCCTGGCAGGCTGGAGGGATGAAGGAGAATGCCGTTGGAGCGTTGAAATTTCATTGTTCGTGTATCACCAATTTGAGGATTATTATAGAAAGTCCTCCGTCACTGCGAGGAGGGCGATCTTCTCGACGAAGCAGTCTCCTCGACGTGGCGGGGATTGCTTCGCACACCTGCCCTGGCGGGCGGCGCCAGGGAAGAGCGCTCGCAATGACGGATAATCAGAGAAGAAAATGAATCACCGAAATTATTTTTTCACACAGATTTTTCGAGCAACTTTTGATACAACTCAAAATATTGCCGCGCCGATTTATCCCACGAAAAATCAACGCGCATCGCGGCTTGTTGCATGATGCGCCAACGCGCTCGATCGGGATAAGCCGTGAGCGCCTTGACAACCGCCGTCCGCAACGAACGCGGCGAGGCGGTCTTGAAGCGGAAACCTGTCTCATCGGTAACGGTGTCGCTCAAGCCGCCCGTCACATGGACGATGGGCAGGCATCCGTAGCGCATGGCGATCATCTGCGCGAGGCCGCAAGGTTCGTAACGCGAGGGCATGAGCAACATATCCGCGCCCGCGTAGATCTGACGCGCCAGCGCGCCGTCGTAGCGCAACTCCACGCGCACGCGGCCAGGATACTCGGTCTGCAATTTACGAGCCTGCTCCTCGAGTGCGGGGTCGCCCGTGCCTAGCAAAACAAATTGCCAGGGAATGTCGGTTAGTTTTCGCAAAACGTCCAGCGAGAGATCAACGCCTTTTTGACGATCCATGCGCCCCACCATCGCCAGCATCGGCGAGACGGGGTCAACGGGCAGTCCCAATTTTTCCTGCAAGGCGGTTTTATTTTTCTCGCGAATGGCGGGATTTTCGGCGGTATATTGAAAAGGAAGCGCTTTATCGGTGGACGGGTCGAAGGAGGTCGCGTCAATGCCGTTCACAATTCCGTGCAGCACTTCGCGATGACGATGAATAAAATCTTCCAATCCGCAACCAAAGATGGGAGTCAAAATTTCCTGCGCGTACGTGGGCGAAACCGCCACCACCGCGTCGGCAGAAAAGAGTCCCAGTGGCAGGGGCATGGCGCGCGCCCAATCAGGCAGGTCAGATTGCGCCACAGGAATTTTATAGGAAGCCAGGGTCTCGGTCATGTCCGCGCCCATGAAGGGCAGGTTGTGAAGCGTCAGCACCGAAGCCACACCCTTCATTTCCCCGCTCCAGCGTTTCAGCAATAGCGCGTACACGGCCAGCGCGGTGTGCCAATCGTGCGCGTGCAAAACGTCCACGTTCCAATTCAGAGCGCGCGGCAGTTCCAGCGCGGCCAGCGAAAAGAACGCATACTTCTCCGCGTCCACTGCGGCGTTTGAAGAATACACCGAACCCACCGAGCTGATCGGTTCGCCGCCCAGCAAATAAACGGGCATGCTATTGAGCGATGTTTCCGAAACTTGCACTGTCAATTCTTTGCCGCCGCGCTCGATGGAATAAAACGCCAGCGGACGCGCGTCCGTTTTGATCACGGAATGATGTGGCAGAACCAGCCTCACGTCCAGGTTGGAATCGCCGCGCACGTCAGCAGGCAAATTTCGCAGGGCGCTCGAAAGGGCGCTCGAAACGTCACCAAGTCCGCCCACTTTTACAAACGGCTCAGCTTCCGCCGCGAGAAACATCACGTTGATTGTTTTTGGCATGGCGCAATTTTATCCCGTTTTGGATTTAACGTGCGCTCATTTTGAAATGGGATAATTCGCCTCATGAAACGCATGACAATTTTGACTCTGACCGTTCTCCTGCTGACGACATCCTGCCGCCTCTCGCGCGGACCTTCGGCGGGCCGCGCCACCCAAGCGCCACCCACACCCGCACTGACTGTCCCCGCGCCGGCGTCCGCGTCTGCCGCGCCCGTCCTCAACGTCCGTTACAGCGACGAAGCGACCGAACGCAAAAACAGCCTCAGTCTGGACATCTATCCCGTGGCCGACGCGCAATCATCCCCCGTGATGATCTTCGTCCACGGCGGTGGCTGGTTCCGCGGCGACAAGTCGGGAGTGGACGTGATGGCGCAAGCCTACAATCAAAATGGATTTATTCTGCTCTCGATCAACTACCGCCTGATTCCCGAAGTCCGCACAAATCAACAAATGCAGGACGTCGCCCGCGCCGTGGCCTGGACGAAGGAAAACATCAGTAAATATGGCGGCAACCCCGCGCGCATCTTTTTAATGGGACATTCCGCCGGCGCGCATCTTGTGTCCCTACTTGGCACAGACGAAATATACCTGAAAGCCGAAGGCCTCGCGCTGACAGACATCAAAGGCATCGTCTCGCTGGATACGCAGACGTATGACCTGCACACATTGGTCACCAACCTGCCAAAGGGAACCGGGGAGGTTTACACCGAGGCCTTCGGCACAGATCCTGAATTTCTTAAGAAGATGTCTCCATTGACTCACGTTAAAGCGGGCAAGAAGATTCCGCCGTTTCTGATCGCGTACACAGGCGAAAAAACAACCCGCGTTTACTTTTCCAACGAATTTTACAAAGCGTTACAAGAGGCAGGCATTCCGTCCACGCTATTGCCCGCCACAGAAAAAACGCACGGGCAGATCATGAGCGAATTTGGGATGCCGAATGACCGCGTGAGTTCGATTGTTTTCGATTGGCTGAGGAGTGTGTTGCAAAATTTGTAAATTCCCTTCCTTTGGTATACTCACGCCATCAAACTTTTGGAGGGCCGCATGGCTGGTTTTCTTGAACGCTTGCAAAGCGGGGAAATTCTGGTGGCAGACGGGGCAACGGGAACAAACTTGCAGAAAGTCGGTTTGGTTTCAGGGCAAACGCCCGAAACCTGGGTTTTGGATCAACCCGAAAAGATTCAAGCGCTTGCGGAAAGTTTTGTGGACGCCGGCTCAGACATCATCCTGACCTGCACCTTCGGCGGGACGCGCCTGCGCCTTCGCGAATCTCCGCTAGCGCAACGCGTGGCCGAGATCAACCAGCGCGCCGCCGAAATCGCGCGCAAGGCTGCGTCCAAACGCTCGAACGTCCTCGTGGCTGGCTCGCTCGGCCCGACTGGACTCCTGCTCAAACCCTACGGCCCCGCCACCACGGACGAAGTGGCCGCGACCTTTGAAGAGCAGGCCAAAGCCCTGGCCGAAGGTGGCGTGGATTTGCTGGTGATCGAAACGATGTTCGCGCTCGACGAGGCCAAGTCCGCGTTGGAGGGCGCGCGTCGCGTCACCGACCTCCCCATCGTGGTCTCGTTCAGTTACGACCGCGGCGTCCGCACGATGATGGGGACGAAGCCCGCGCAGGTGACGTCGGCGTTTTTCGGAGCAGGCGCGAATGTCATCGGCGCAAATTGCGGAACCACGCTCGAAAACATGGAAGCGATTATCAAGGAATACAAAGCCGCCGCTCCCGAAGCGATCCTGTGGGCCAAGCCAAACGCCGGCCTGCCCGAAATGGGACCCGACGAGCAAGCGCTGTATAAAATCACGCCCGAAGAGATGGGCGCCTTCGCAAAAAGGTACGTGAAAGCAGGCGCACAGATCGTGGGCGGCTGTTGCGGTTCCACACCCGCACACGTGGCGGGGATCGTCAGCGCAGTGAAATAATTTAGTTTGCTTGAAAAGCCGCGTCCCTTGACGCGGCTTTTCTTTTCGACTACAATATTTAGGCAAGACTAATTTTGATTTTAATGGAATCCAATTTTTGGAGAATTATGAAAACAAACCTTTCCCGCAGGGATTTCCTGAAATTCTTTTTCTTTGGTTCGGCCGCCACGGCTGGAGCCGTTTTCCTGAAACAATCTGGCGTCCAGGCGACCGAACATGGACACAATTCCGTCCAGGCACAGGCCACACCCTTTCCAATGCAAGAGCATGGCGGTGGGTTGGTCCCCGGTACTGTAGGCGAAGTGGACCATGAAAACAATGGCTTCGATCCCACAAAAATTTTGACGGATTTCGATTACGGCGAAGTTTCCACTTTACCCAACGGCCAGACTCTCCGTGAATATAAAATCACGGTTCTCAACAAAGACATTGAAATCGTTCCCGGAATCATATTCCCGGCCTGGACGTATAACGGGCGTATCCCTGGCCCCACCTTGCGCGCCACCGAGGCAGATCGAATTCGCATCCACGTATCGAACGGAAGTAACCACCCTCACTCGTTGCACTTCCATGGATTTCATGCCGCAGAAATGGACGGGGTTCCTGGCTCGGGTCCTGGTGGGGCCATCGCGCCGGGCGAATCATTCACCTATGAGTTTGACGCTGAACCCTTCGGCTTGCATCTTTACCACTGTCACGTTTTCCCTCTGGCACGGCACATCGCCAAGGGACTCTATGGGGCTTTCATTGTTGATCCCAAACAGGGCCGTCCGCCCGTTGATCGCGAAATGATCATGGTGATGAGCGGTTTCGATGTGGACTTCGACGACGCCAATGATTTTTACGCCGTCAATGCCATCCCCTTTCACTACCAAAACCACCCTATCCAAATCAAGATTGGCGAGAAGATTCGCATTTACCTGGTCAACATCCTCGAATTCGATTTGATCAATTCCTTTCACCTTCATGCGAATTTTTTCCACTACTATCCCACAGGCACCAGCCTCACGCCTTCCGAATTCACAGACACCATCATTCAGGGCCAGGCCCAACGCGGCATCCTCGAATTCTCCTACAAACATCGCGGCATGTTCATGTTCCATGCCCACGTGACCGAATTTGCCGAGCTGGGCTGGAACGGCATGTTCGAAGTGACAGAGTGAGGCCGACATGAATACGACTCAACCCCCTCGGTTCTCTATTCGGACCTTTGGCCTGCTCCTGCTCCCGGTCATTCTCCTCGGTGGAGTGATCGCGCTCTTCCTCCGCACCGGCGGCGGATTGGATCTCGAATCGCCCGTCCCCATTGAAACGCTAACCATTGAGCGAACCATCCTCAAAGAGGATCTGATCGAGATCCGCGTGCAAAACACAAGCATGCAGGAAATCACGCTCGCCCAAGCCATCGTCAATTCGGCGGTATGGCCCATCGAAGTCACGCCCAGCGCGACCATTCCGCGGTTGGGACGCGCCGTCGTCCGCATTAACTATCCCTGGAGTTACGGCGAAGCGTATGCGGTCACTCTTTTCACATCCAACGCAGTTGCCTTTAATCTGGAAATTCCCGTTGCATTCGAGACCCCTCAACCTAACAGCGCGTCCTTCTGGTCTTTCGCGCTGATTGGCTTATACGTCGGCGTCATCCCGGTCTTTCTCGGAATCTTCTGGTTCCCCGCGTTGCGCACGCTCGGACGAAGATGGATCGTCTTTCTGATGGCAGTCACCGCAGGCCTGCTCATCTTCCTCGGGCTGGATACCATCGTGGAAGCGTTCGAACAAGCCGCAAACGTGCCTGGCTCTTTTCAAGGAATCGGCATCATAGGGATTGGCGCGATAGCCACCTTTCTGGCGCTCGAGGCCATCTCGAAACGACAATTGGAATCAGGCGGGGACGAGGCCGCGAAACGATTGTCCGTCGCGTTCAGAATCGCAATCGGCATCGGAATTCACAATTTGGGCGAGGGGCTTGCCATCGGAGCGGCCTACAACATCGGCGAGATTTCCTTCGGCACATTCCTGGTGATCGGGTTCATCATTCAAAACATTACCGAAGGACTCGGCATCATCGCGCCCGTCTTGCGAGATAGGCCCAGCCTGCGCTCCCTCGCGCTAATGGGGATCGTGGGTGGCGCGCCTGCCATCCTGGGCGCATGGATTGGAGGGTTTGCGCCTTCTCCCACGCTCGCGGTTTTATTCCTAGCCATCGGCACGGGCGCCATCTTCCAGGTCGTATTCGAAATCGCCAAACTCATTCAAAAAGACACCGCCAAAGAATCCATGCCTGCCATAATCTTCAGCGGAGCGCTGGCGGGGATGGCGCTTTTGTGGGTAACTGGCCTTCTGATCAAATAGGTGTTGTGTGTCTGAACTTCTCACCCGCTCCATTCAGGATTACCTGAAACACATCTACGAGTTGACCGAGCATGGACAACTCGCCAGCACGAACGATTTGGCGCGCGCGCTCCAAGTCAAGCCCGCTTCGGTGACGGGGATGATTCAAAAACTCGCATCCGACAAACCCGCGCTGGTAGCGTATCAAAAACACCAGGGCGTGACGCTCACCGCAACAGGAAAAATGGCCGCGCTCGAGGTCATCCGCCATCACCGCCTGCTGGAAACCTGGCTGGTGCAAACGCTCGGCTACACCTGGGATGAAGTCCACGAGGAGGCGGAGCGGCTGGAGCACGTCATCTCGGAGGAGTTCGAGGCCCGCATCGCCGCCGCGCTTGGGAATCCCACCCGCGACCCTCATGGCGAGTTGATTCCCAGCGAAGACTTGACCATGCCCGCGGATGAGTCCACTCCCCTCGCGTCGCTGCGCCCAAACCAGGCCGCGTCCATCCAACGCGTCGACGCGCAAGACCCGGACCTGCTTCGCTATCTCGAAAGTCTCGGCCTTACACCCGGCGTCGAGATCGAGGTGACCGCCTACTCCGAGTTCGATCACAATCTGACCGTCAAGGTCGGACGAAAGTCCAATGTTTTGGGACTCAGCATCACCAGCAAGATCTTTGTTGAAAACGGAAAATGAAATGGAAATCGAAACCATCTTTAGAGTTATTCTTCCCATGTTGATTCTCGCCTTCATCGCCCATCGCGGATACTATGTCCGCAAGCATGGACGCGAGGAGAACTCCCTCAAAAAACGCGAAGAGGGCTGGCCTTCAAAATTGGCTGGCCTGCTCGCCATGATGGGCTTCTTTTCGATAATCGCCTATGTCATCAATCCAAATTGGCTGGCGTGGGCATCGCTACCGTTCCCAAGTTGGTTGCGCTTAACAGGCGTTGGCATCGCCGTCGCGGGATTTGTCCTGCTCCAATGGTCACAGACCACGCTCGGAAAAAACTGGAGCGACACGCCGCGCATGATCAAAGAGCAGACACTCGTGACCAGCGGGCCGTATCGCTGGATTCGGCATCCCATCTACAGCGCGTTTCTGCTCATTCTCGGCGCGACCCTGCTCATCGCGGCCAACTGGTTGATTGGGTTGACATGGCTGGGAATGACCGCGCTTGAAATCACGTCGCGCATTGGCTTTGAAGAATCGCTGATGCTCGAATACTTTGGCGAGCAATATCGCGAGTACATGAAACGAACGGGGCGATTAGCGCCGCGTCTATTCTGATTTTTTTGTCATTGCGAGGAGGGTGATCTTCCCGACGAAGCAATCCCCTCTTTGACCAGGAGATTGCTTCGCTACGCTCGCAATGACAATACACAATATGAGGTACAACATGAACGAAAACCTTTTCCGCATTCCAGCCGCCCTGATCCTCTTCGCAGGCATGGGCATCTCAATCTATTACCGTCGCAAAGCCGACAAAGACTCAGGCGAGAAAATCTCCCGCAAGGTGGACGGCAATGCCATGATGACCGTTATCAGAATTGGCGGCCTGATCCTCTGGCTGAGTCCGTTTGTGTATCTGGTCAATCCCGCGTGGATGGCCTGGGCGAAAATTGGTTTACCCGAATGGGTGCGATTGCTCGGCGTAGGAATCGGAATCTTGTGCGTGGCGGGAATTTACTGGTTGTTTAGTAGCATTGGAAGCGGGATCACTCCCACCAGCAGCACGCGCGCGGAACACAAACTCGTCACAAATGGAATTTATCGTTATATTCGACATCCGCTTTACACCATCGGTTCATCATTCATTATTTCATTTGGATTGATGGCTGACAATTGGTTCATTGCCATGTTCGGTCTCCTCGCTTTTATTCTGATGGCGATCCGCACGCCGAAAGAGGAAGCCAATCTCATCGAGAAATTCGGCGATGAATATCGCGAATACATGAAGCGCACGGGTGCATTTTTCCCAAAGCTGTAGAGCAAGATAGTATCTCGCACTACGGAAACAGGTGAAACTATGAATGTAACTTTCTGGCTAATAGCCATTGCAGTAATTTTGCTCATCGTGTTCCTCCCGCGCGTCGGTTTGTTTTCTCAATGGAAATCCTACCGCGCCGCGCAGGAACGCGAGCAGATGGAAGACGCGCTCAAGCATTTACTCGACCGCGAGCAGGGCGGACGTCACGCCTCGCCCGAGTCTTTGGCTGGGACGTTGAGCCTGCCGCGGCAAAAAGTGACGCGTCTCATCGAAGGGATGGAGACGAAGGGCTTGCTCGAGTCGCGCGGCGACCAACTCCATCTCACCGCGGAGGGCGAACGCTGGGCGCTGCATGTTGTCCGCGCACACCGTTTGTGGGAACGCTATCTCGCGGACGAGGCGCGCATGCCGCTGGAGCAAGTCCACACGGAGGCGCATCGCCGCGAGCACAGTTTCACCGACGCGCAACTCGATGAACTGGACGCGGCGCTTGGCCACCCGACGCGCGATCCGCACGGCGACCCCATCCCGACGCGCGAGGGGACTCTCCCCAAAGCGGAGGGAACGCCCGTGACGGCGTGGCCGGCTGACCGTCCCGCGCGTATCGTCCACCTTGAGGATGAACCCGCTCTGGCCTACGAACAAATCCTGGCGGCGGGACTCCGTCTCGGGCAAGACATCCGCATTCTCGAACGCACGCCGCAACGCGTGGTGCTGAGCGACGGCGAAAACGAATATCGGCTCGCGCCCGCGGTGGCGTCGAACATCAGTGTGGCCGCGTTGCCCGAAAGCGAAGCGCTCAAGCGCGAGGCCGTCCCGTTGACCGAGATCGCGCACGACCGCCGCGCCGAGATCGTCACGCTCGACGACGCGGTGCAGGGATTCACCCGCCGCCGTTTTCTCGATCTCGGACTCACGCCTGGAACCGTCATCTACCCCGAACTGCAAAACTTCTTCGGCGACCCGCGCGCGTATCGCGTGCGAGGGACTCTGATTGCGCTGAGGAAAGATCAGGCCGCGCAGATCTGGGTGAAACCCGTTTAAATTTTCCAGTGTCAAGTGTTTCGGTATCACGTGACACCTGATACTGGAACACCTGACACCGAAACACAGGAATGCTGATATGACCAACACAAAAATTACTTTACCCACCGAACACTGCGAGACCTGCCCCGCGTATTCGCAACTGGAGCAGATGGGAATCAAAGTCGGCGACTTCGACCGCGTGGTCGCGCTGGCGGGCAACCCGAACACGGGTAAGTCTACGCTCTTCAACGCGCTGACGGGACTCAAGCAACACACCGGCAACTGGCCTGGCAAGACCGTGACGCGCGCCGAGGGCGGCTACCAATTCAACAGCGTGAAATACAAACTCGTTGACCTGCCTGGCACGTACTCGCTCCTCTCCGCGTCGCAAGACGAAGAAGTGGCGCGCGATTTTATTTTATTTGGTCAACCCGATTGCACGATTGTCGTAACCGACGCGACTGCTCTCGAGCGGAATTTAAATCTCGTCATGCAAGTCATGGAGATCACCGATCATGTTGTGGTCGCGGTCAACCTAATGGACGAAGCGCGCCGCAAAGGACTCGAAGTGGACACCCGCTCGCTCGCGCGTGACCTGGGCGTGCCAGCCATCCCGATCACCGCGCGGACGGGCGAGGGCATGTCCACATTGCTGGCGACGGTCTCCGAAGTCATCGAGGGACTCGTCGCCACCAAACCACTGCGCGTCCACGGCACACCCGAATTCCAGAAAGCCGTCAACGAACTCGCGCCGATGATCGAGCAAATAGCGCCAGGCATCCCCAACGCGCGCTGGCTGGCAATCCGTCTGCTGGATGGCGACGCGCGCGTGCAGAAAGCATTGTCCAGCGGCGAACTGGCGGACATTGTCGGACGCCAGCAACGCGCTGATGTCAGCTTCAGCAAGAAGATGTCAGTGGAAGGAAGGCAATAAAGTGTCATGTTGCCCAGTGTTTCAGTGTCAAGTAGTTTCACAAACGAAGGCGCTTTTGCACGCGATTTCGGATTGCGCGATCAAATTCAACGCGCGGCAGTTTCTGTTATGACCAATATCGCTGAAGGTTTTGATTGCGATTCACAGATTGAATTCGCGCGCTTTCTTGGATACTCGCGTCGCTCTGCCGTCGAGATGCAATCCTTACTTTATGCTGCGCTCGATATTGGCTATATCAACAAGACAACTTTTGATACCGAATATCAACAAGCCGAAAAGACGAAAGCCATCATCGGCGGTTTAAAAACCTCCCTCAAAAAATGTTCTGTTAACACGTGACACCGAAACACTTGACACAGGAAAACTTATGAACCCCAACGATGTTTTAGCAAAAGCGGAAAACCTCCGCAACAATCTTTCCTCAGGTTTTCGCGACGAGATTGTGAAGTCCCTCTACGCCGAAGCCGAGACTATCGCGAAGCGCGCGGTCAAAACAGCGCATGAAAAACGCTACGATTTCGACCAAAAGATAGATCGCCTCGTCACCTCGCCCTTCACGGGTTTGCCGATCATGCTGATCCTGCTCGCTATCATCATCTGGCTGACCGTCTCTGGCGCGAACGTGGCCTCGGAGGCCATCGCCAACGTCCTCTTCGCGTTCGGCGATTGGGTGCGCGCCCTCTTCGTCGCGTGGAACGTCCCGTGGTGGATCACAGGCTTCATCTGGGACGGCATCTATCGCGGCCTAGCCTGGGTCGTCAGCGTGATGCTCCCGCCGATGATGATCTTCTTCCCCGCCTTCACCTTTCTCGAAGATCTCGGCTACCTCCCTCGCGTGGCATTCAACATGGACTGGCTCTTCAAAAAAGCAGGCGCGCACGGCAAGCAATCGCTGACCATGGCAATGGGATTCGGTTGCAACGCCGCGGGTGTGGTCGCGACCCGCGTCATTGATTCCCCGCGCGAACGCCTGATCGCCATCCTCACCAACAACTTCGTCCCCTGTAACGGCCGCTTCCCGACCCTCATCATGCTCGCCACCATCTTCGTCGCGGCGGGCTATGGCGGCTTCACATCCTCCGTCATCGCGGCCGCGGCCGTCGTCGGCGTGGTGCTGATCGGCGTCGGCTTCACCTTCCTCATGTCGTGGATTCTGTCGCGCACCGTCCTCAAAGGCGAAGCGTCCGCGTTCACGCTCGAACTGCCTCCCTATCGCCGCCCGAACGTCAGCCGCATCCTCTACACCTCCATCATTGACCGCACCATCTTCGTGCTCTGGCGCGCCATGCAGACGGCCGCCCCCGCCGGCGCGATCATCTGGATTTTGGCAAACGTTCCATTCGGGGACTCCAATCTGGCCGCGGCCATCGCGGGCTGGCTCAACCCCTTCGGCCTCCTGCTCGGACTGGACGGCGTGATCCTGCTTTCGTACATCATCGCCATCCCCGCCAACGAGATCGTCGTCCCAACCATGATGATGATGTACACAGGCGCGGGCATGATGATAGACGGCCCCGGCACCAGCGAAGCCATCCGCACCCTGCTCGTTGACCAGAACGGCTGGACGATGCTGACCGCCATCAACCTGATGCTGTTCGCGCTCTTGCACAATCCCTGCGCGACGACGATTATGACGATCTACAAGGAAACCAAATCGTACAAGTGGGCGACGATCAGCGTCGTGATCACGCTCGGCACTGCGTTCCTGGTCACGTTCCTGACAGCAAGTATCGCAAGATTACTCGGCTGGGCGTAAGAAAAAGGACTCTCAGGCTTGAAGCTCTGAGAGTCCTTTTTCATTGTCATCTTCCTATTGCTCTTCCCGCTCCCACAACTTCCTCGCAATCATCTCCTGATCCACAGGCAACTTATCCACCCTCACCCCCACCGCGTTGTAGATCGCGTTCGTGATGGCGGGCGTGGTAGGGATGCTGGATATTTCACCGACACCCTTCGCGCCATACGGACCCGCTTCAACAGGATGCTCCACAATGATGGACGTGATTTCAGGCGTGAGCATAATGCCTGGGACGCGATACCGCGCGAGTTGATCGGTGACCACGTTGCCGTTCTCCACGATAAACTCCTCGGTGAGGCAGTTGCCCAGCCCCATCATCACGCCGCCCTCCACCTGTCCCTGCAAACCGAGCGGATTAACTGCCATGCCCACGTCGTTGGCAGAGATGACCTTTAACACGCGCACCTCGCCCGTCAGCTTGTTGACTTCCACTTCCGCGGCCTGGACTCCGAACGAGAAAGCGAAGTGCATGTCGCCTCCCGATCCCAGCGGCTGAGTCTTCGGCGCTTCATATTCGTACCTTACGCGGGGTTGCTGTCCGAGGGACATCATCTCCCTGTAAACGTCCGCGTACGAAAGCGAATATCCATTAGCGTGGACAATGCCATTTTCAAAACGGATCTGCTCAGGACGCACGTCGAATTTCTCAGCCAGTGAAGCGGCGATTTCATCACGTAAAGTTTTCGCGGCGTAGCGCGAGGCGTTGCCCGTTACAAAGGTCTGACGTGAGGCCGTGGTCGGGCCTCCGTTGGGAGTCAGGTCGGTGTCCATCACGAGCACGCGCACCTGCTCAGGCAGAACAGACATCTCCTCCGCCACGATCAGCCGCATCACGGTCACGAGTCCCTGGCCGAGTTCAGACGCGGAACTTCGCACTTGGAACGTACCGTCCGCGTAGAGTTCCACATCCGCGCCCGATTTATCGGGCGCGCCGCCGCCGAGACCCGTGTTCTTGTACGCCGCGGCAAAGCCCCAAGCGCGGACAAGGTTCGGGTCGGCCTCACCCGCTACGGGGTCGAATGGACGCGGGTTGTGTGTCCGCATTTCGGCATCCACGCGGTCAATGCACTCTGAAAGTCCCACCGATTCATTTAAAACTTGTCCTGTGTTGGTGACGCTTCCCACGTGCAACGCGTTCATGCGACGCAACTCGACGCGTTCGATGCCAAGTTTTTCAGCGAGCATGTCCATCATGGATTCGACCGCGAACGCGGATTGCGTCACGCCGAAGCCGCGGAACGCGCCCGCGGGCGGATTGTTGGTGTACATGGCGTAGCAGTCGGCGCGCACGTGTTCAATGTCGTACGGCCCCGCCGAGTGCGTGGTGGCGCGGGTCATCACCTTTTCGCCGAGTGAGGCATACGCGCCCGTGTCGCCGTAGAGTTCGGTTTCCATCGCGACGATGCGGCCATCTTTTTTCGCGCCGACCTTCACGCGAATTTGCGTGGCGTGTCGCTTTGGGTGGACGAGCAAACTTTCGCGGCGATCAAACAACAACTTCACGGGGCGTTGCGTCACGTTCGCGAGCATCGCCGCGTGGATCTGCCCCATCACGTCTTCCTTGCCGCCGAAGCCGCCGCCCATCAACTGGCCGACGACGCGGATACGCGACTCGTCCCAACCCATCACGCGCGCCACCTGCGTCCGATCTTGATACGGGATTTGCGAGCCGACGTAAATTTCCATCCGCGATAAACCTAACAGGTCTCCAGACCTGTTAGGCTTCACGGGAACAGCAATCGAACATTCGGGCTCGATGAAGGCGTGGTCGGTGGCGGGTGTGTGGAAGGTGTGCTCGAGAACCACATCCGACTCGGCGAAACCTTTTTCCATATCGCCTTTGCGGACTTTGATGTGCTTGAGCAGATTTCCTTTTTCGTGAATTTGCGGGACTCCATCTTCGCGCGCCATGACGGGATTCGTGATGACGGGCTGTGGATCAAATTCCGCTTCGATCAGACCGATGGCGGCCTCCGCGATCTCCTGGCTTTCCGCGGCCACGATGGCGAGCGCGTCGCCCGCGTAGCGGACGCGTTCCCCCACCCCCACCATCACAGGCCAGTCGAAGATGACCAATCCATGATTCTTTTCGGCGGGAACATCTTCGGCTGTGAGAACCGCGGCAACGCCAGGCAAAGATTTTGCTTTGGAAATATTGAGTTTCTTCAAGAAGCCATGCGGAATCATGGCGCGCTTGACTTTGGCATATAACATGCCGTCAAATTTTAAATCATCGGTGTAGATGGCTTCGCCTGTCACCTTCTCCACCGCTTCGGGGCGTAGATGCGAGTGACCGACTGTTTTATGTTCGTGAACCGAATCGGGGATGTGTGTCGGCTTCTGGACGGGCTCGCCCGTGCGAAGCGCCTGCGCCGCGGCAAGGATGGCATTCTCAATGGACGGGTATCCCGCGCAACGACAGAGCGTGTCCTTCAACGCAAAGCGGATGTCATCGCTATTGGGATTCGGATTCCGCTTGAGCAACGCGTACGCCGTCATGATCTGCCCAGGGATACAGAATCCGCATTGCACCGCGCCATGCTCCACGAAGGCCTCCTGCAACGGATGCAATTTCATACCCCCCTCGGCGCTTTGCGCCACTCCCCCCAAATGCGGAGCATTTGGGGGGAGTGGGAGGGGGGTAAGGGCCGCCAACCCCTCGATGGTGACAATGGTCTTCCCGTCCGCGCGCTCCGCGGGATAGACGCACGACATCATCGGCTCGCCATCCACAAGGACGGTACACGCGCCGCACTCGGCTTCTTCACAGCCGATCTTCGTCCCCGTCAGGCGCAGGCGTTCGCGCAGGAGGGTGGAGAGAGTCTCGCCGGGGATGGATTCAAGCGAATATTGTTTGCCATTTACATTCAGGTTTATGTTTGACATACCAGTAATCCTATTCTGCGCGTTTCCACGCGGTATCCAACACATCCTTGAACAATCCCCCCACAATGTGACGGCGATAGTCTGCGCTGGCGCGGCGGGCGCTGGTGCGGAATTGGGCTTGAGCGAGCAAGGCATCGAGGGCGAGGGAGAAGGTTTCTTCGGTGAAGGGCTGGCCGCGCAAAGCGGACTCGGCTTCCGTGGCGCGGAAAGGAGTCCCGCCGCCGGGGCCGATGGCGATGTGAATATCTTTAATGGCGTCGTTCTCGCGCGCGAGCCAGACGGCGCAATTGAGGATGGGAAGCGCGACTCCCTGCGGGCGCATGATGCGTTTGAAGCAGGAGGCCATTAAGACCTCACAGGTCTCGGAGACCTGTGAGGTCTTCACTGGAATATAAAAACCGACGATGAGTTCCTTGGTTTTATCTATGGCGGATTTGCCTGGGCCGAGAAAGAGAGAAGTAAATGGAATCTTGCGAACGACCGAAGCGCTGGCAATTTCGGCAACCGCGTCGAGCGCGGTGAGGGCGATGGTCCCATCGGCGGCGGGGAGGGCGTGGGCCACGTTTCCCCCGAGGGTGGCGGTGTTGCGGACTTGCGGACCCGCGATCAAGTTACAGGCTTCGACCAGGGCTTGGGCATGCGCGCCCACCAAAGGGTCACGCGCGACGCGAGAGACGGGGACCGCCGCGCCGATGTAGAGCGAATCCCCGCGCAGTTCGAGGACGGACATCTCGGGGATGAAGGTCAGGTCAACCAGGGTGTGGACGGGGGCATGGCGTCCCTGCCGCAGATCGAGGAGCAGATCGGTGCCGCCCGCGATGGGAAGCGCAGGGCCAGCCGCCGAGGTGAGATCGCGAACCGCCTCGGAAACCGAGGTGGGACGTTTGTAATCCTGCCAAAGGTTCATGTGGTGTCCTTTCTTTCAAGCAAGGCGGCGGCGCTTTTCGATGGGATCGCTGTCCCAACGCCGTGACATGTGGTTTCGATAAACTCAACCAGCGCACGACCACCGAACCGATGGAATCTTGCTAAGCCTCCTCAGACTTCCGAAGTCTCGGAGACTTCGGAAGTCTGAGGAGGCTTATAGTCATTCTGGATGCACGCCCGCCATGAGCAGGCCGAGCTTTTGCGGCGTGGCGGTTTCGCGCGGGACAATGTCCATCACCTGGCCTTCGTAGATCACCGCGATGCGGTCGGAGAGGGCCAGGATCTCGTCGAGGTCTTCCGAGATGAGCATGACGGCTGTGCCTTTGCGCCGCTCGGCGAGCAATTGTTCGCGCACGTATTCGGTCGCGCCGATGTCGAGTCCGCGCGTGGGTTGCGCGGCGATGATGACGCGCGGTTTGCGCGAGAGTTCGCGCGCCAGCGCCACTTTTTGGATATTTCCGCCAGAGAGATTTTTAACGAGGGTTTCACGCGAGGGCGTCTTGACTCGAAATTCCTGAATCAGTCGATCGGAATGGCTGGCGATGCCGCGCAGGTTCAAAAAGCCGTTGCGCGAAAAAGGCGATTTGTGATGCTCGCGCAAAATCAAATTTTCGGCTACGGTAAATTCTTTGATCATGCCGTCCTTCATGCGCTCTTCGGGAATGTAGGACATCATGCGCTCGGTGATTTCGCCAGGCGTGACGTTGGTGATCTCCTGCCCCTCCAGGCGGACGCGTCCGCTCGTGATCTTTCGTAGACCTGTGATGGACTCGGCCAACTCGCGCTGACCGTTGCCCGAAACGCCCGCGATGCCGAGAATCTCGCCCGAGCGAACTTCGAGACTGACGCCGCGCAGGCCTTGCGCGCCGCGGTCATTTTTGCAGTGGATTCCGTCCAGTTGGAGGCGCGCCGCCCCGAGGTCCGAGTGGCCGCGTTCGGGGGCGAAGCCGACCTCGCGTCCGACCATCCAGTTGGCGAGGTCCTGCTTGGTCGTCTCGCTGGTGGGACGCGTGCCGATCTTACGTCCATCGCGCAAGACGGTGATGCGGGCGCTGATTTCCACGACTTCGTGCAATTTATGAGAAATGAAAATAAGGCCATGACCGTCGCGGGTCATCTGGCGCATGATAATGAAGAGTTCGTCCACTTCCTGCGGGGTGAGGACGGCGGTCGGTTCGTCTAGGATGAGCAGGGCCGCGCCGCGATAGAGGGCTTTGATGATCTCCACGCGTTGTTGCTGGCCGACGGAAAGTTGCCAGACGTAGGCGGCGGGGTCAATTTTCAGGCCGTAGATTTTTGCCAGTTCGAGAATGCGCTTCGAGACGCGGTCGAGGTCGGTGAGCGCGCCACGTGAGGAGGGCAGGCCGAGCGCCACGTTTTCGGCTACGGTGAGGGTCGGCACGAGCATGAAGTGTTGGTGGATCATGCCGATACCCAAATTGATCGAATCGTTCGGCGAGGAAATGGAGACGGGTTTGCCGTTCAGGAGAATTTGCCCCTCGTCGGGATGATACAAGCCGTACAGAATTTTCATCAACGTGCTTTTGCCCGCGCCGTTTTCGCCAAGGAGCGCGTGGACCTCACCCGACTTCACGTCAAAGTCAACGTGATCGTTTGCCAGCACGCCGGGGAAGCGTTTAGTGATGCCGCGCATTTCAAGGCTGTCTATGCGCGCCTTGCCTGAGGGAAGCAGGTTCGATTCGGTCATAAGCGCCATCCTGAACAGGGGCTGATTTACTTGCAGGGGTTCGTGAGCAGTTGCACTGCGAATCGATCAGCAGTGCAACTGCTGACAAAACGGATTACGTTACGGCAGGGTGATCTTGATCGTGCCGTCCACAATGCCCTTGACTGTACTATCGGCCAGGGACTTGGCATCCGCGGAGAGCGCGTAATCGGCGTTGAACTCGATCACCAGGCCCTTGTTGGCAAGGGTGATCACGAAGGATTTTCCGCCAAGCGTGCCGTCGGCAATCAGGTCGAGAATTTCCTTGATGACGACTTCCCAGTGATACACCTGGCTGGCGACCACGATCTTGGGCGCAAGCGAAGACTGGTTGGACTGCGTGCCGAACCACAGGGCATTGGCTTCTTCGGCTTTGCCGATCGCGCCCACAACCATCTGGGCGGTGCCGGTCAGGGCGTCCGCGCCAGCGGCGAGGTGGGTGGAGGCGGCCTCGGAGGCCAGCGCCACGTCGGAGAACGAGCCGATGTAGTTCACGTTCACGGTCGCGTCGGGCTTGGTGGCCATCACGCCAGCCTTGAAGCCTTCCACGTACAGTTTCGCGTCGCCCACTTCGATCGGGCCGACAACGCCGATGGTGCCGCTAGTCGAGAGGGTCGCGGCCAACACGCCGTTCACGTAACCGCCCTCTTGCGATGCGGCCTCATAGGCAAAGATGTTGGGCTGGCCGAAGGTCTCGGCGGTGGTTCCCCAGGCAAACGAGGTTTCGGGGAAGTCGGGCGCGATCTCTTGCAGAGATGAGCCGTATTGCGAGCCGTGCGCGATCACCAGATCAAAGCCTTGTGTCGCGTAATCGCGGATGGCCGCGGCGGCATCATCCACCACGAACATGCCTTCGGAATAAACGACCTCGAAATTTTCGGGGCCGCCCATTTCCTCCTGAATGCGCATCAGGGCATCGTACATGCTCTGGCTGAAGGCCATGTCATTGATGGCGCTAGGCATCACAACCGCCACGCGGAAGGGTTCCGTCACAACGGGGGTCGGGGTCGCTTTGGGGGCGCAAGCGCTCAACACGAGAGCCAACACAAGGGTGAATAGCAATGCAAACTTTTTCATCTTCTTCTCCTATTGGAAAATATTTGGGTGTCGAATGTCAATGACGTTGGGAATATGGAAGAATTTGTTATTATAGGCAACCTCCTTGTTGCATCAATCTTCCCGTTCAAAGGGTTTGGTCAAAGCAGACGGGGTGCGAACCTTGGAAACGGTCGCAACCAAAACCAGGATGGTGAGGACATACGGCATCATTACCGCGATATCCGAAGGGACGGGAATGCCCAAAACCTGGATCCACAATTGCAGAGAATTAACCATGCTGAACAGCAACGCGCCAGCAAGGACGCCCGCGGGTTTCCACGCGCCAAAATAAACCAGAGCCACCGCAATGAACCCCAGCCCGCTGGTCATATTCTGCTGGAACACGTTGAGCAGGGCAATCGAAAGCGACGCGCCCGCCAGCCCGGAGAGAGTCCCGCCGAGGATGATGGTGAAGTAGCGCACGCGCGCCACGCTCACGCCGAGCGAATCGGCCGCGTCGGGGTTTTCGCCCACTGAGCGAATTTTTAATCCAAGCGTAGTCTTGTTCAAAACGAACCAGGCAATCGGCACAAGCAGGAACGCGCCATACACCAAAATATTCTGGCTGAAAAAAATCTCGCCAATGCCGGGAATATCGCTCAAGCCGGGGATATAAATTTCAGGAAAGCCCTTCACCGTCTCCACCGTGCCGAGCAGCTTCTGAAAGAGCAGGTCGCTCATGCCCAGCCCAAAAAGATAAAAACCAATTCCGCTGATGCCCTGTTGCGCGTGCAGGTTCACGGTCACAAAGGCCATCGCCAGCCCCATCACCGCGCCCACGATCATCGCGGCCAAAAGTCCGAGCCACAAATTTTCGGTAGTCAGCGCCACATAGAACGCGGCGAAACAACCGAGGAGCATTTGCCCCTCTACGCCCAAATTCAACACCCCGCTCTTCTGACTAAACGTCTCGCCGATGGCGGCATAAAGATACGGAGTCGCAAGACGGATTCCCGACGCCAGGATTCCGATGAGGACGGTGGTGGTGAACAATTCGGATATCATCGCGCCGCCTCCTTCTGGACTTCGGGCGGGGTCGGCCGCCCGGGCGTTTCCTCCTCTTTCGCGACTGCCAGCCTGCGCCTCTGCCTGCGTCTGCGCCAGATCTCGCTACTGACGACGAAGACCACCACCAATCCATTTAACGCGGTGATCAGCGCCGAGGGAATTTGGATTGCCCGTTGCATACTGTTCGCACCCACCAGCAACGCGCCGAACAAAATCGAAGCAGGGATCGAAAGGATGGGATGCAACTGTCCAAACAGCGCGGCCACGATGCCGTTAAATCCCGCCGCGCCCGTAAAGCCTGAAGCGGAGCCGTCGGTGATCATGCGATAGTTCACGCCATAGACTTGCACCGCGCCGGCCAGTCCCGCGAACGCGCCGCTGAGGATAAGCGCCAACGCCATGTAGCGCGCCGTCTTGATGCCCGCATAGCGCGAGGCATGCGGATTCTGCCCCACCGCGCGGATGCGATATCCCAGGGTTGTGCGCCAGAGCAAAATGTACACCACAAAGGCCAGCCCGACCGCGATCAACGCCCCCGCGTGCAGGCGGGTGGGAGCGAGACGCGCCAGGTGAAATTCGTCTAGCAGGCGCGCGGTCTGCGGGATTTTCGAGGCCAGTTGTGCCTGCGAGGGATCAATCATCGGGCCGCGCAGGAGGAAGTTCATCAACTGCACGGCAATGGCGTTCATCATCACCGTGCTAAGAATTTCGTTCACGTTGAAATACGCCTTGAGCAAACCTGGAATTCCACCCCAAACCGCGCCGCCCAAAAATCCCGCCAGCATCGCAAAAACAACAATCAGCCAGCCGGGCACTTCGGTGAAGGTGAGTCCCACCCAGGTCGCGAGCAGCGCGCCGACGATCATCTGCCCCTCGCCGCCAATGTTGATCACGTCGCCGCGAAAGGAGATACAGATTCCCAGCGCCACCAACAATAACGGCGTGGCTTTCACGAGCGTTTCCGCGAAGGCGTTGAAACTGCCAAACGCGCCATCGAACAGCGCGGCGTATGCCGTCACAGGGCTGACTCCCAGAATCAGCAACATCACCGCCCCAACGGCGAGCGCGGCCAGCGTGGCAATGACCGGCAATAAAGCGTCGAATAAGGCGCTCATTCTCGTTCGCATGTGGGAATCATCTCCTCGCGTCGAAGGGTTGGTTGAAAAAAATCTATGCCGTAATCCGTCATTGCGAGGGCGATTTTCCCGAAGCAATCCCCTCTGGTGGCGCGGAGACTGCTTCGTCGGAAAGTGCGCCCTCCTCGCAGAAACAAATCACACATATTCTCAATGACTAATACTCAATTCCATGCCTGCGCCAAGCTCAGGCGCAGAAACGAATCGTCGAAATAGTTCACGCCCAAAGCCAGCGGCAGATTGTCTTTGGCGTAAAAAGCCACCTGCAATTCCAAAATGGCGCGTTGCGGGTCGCCGCCCAAAAGGTCGTGGGCTTCCTTCCCGATCATTGTCGAGCGGATGTCGGTGATGGCAAACCAGATCCGCTGGCGGCAATATTGAAGCAAGATATCGCGAATATGAAGAGCGCCGTCAATAGATTCGATCGGCTCGCGAAACAGGGAAAGCGGACTGACATTATTCGCCAGGATGACAGGCTTGCCGTCCGCGAGAAAAAGCCGCCGCATAAAAAGCAAGTCCTCACCCGGTTCAAGGGCGAGGACAATGGCTTCTTTTTCGGTGGCTTTTCGTTTTTCGATGGCGAGCGATTGAATGGAGGGTTTGTATCCGTTGCTTTCGATCAGTTGCGTCAGGTCCCATAAATTGCCCGAATGAGCGTTCACTTCCTTCACCCTGGCATTCACATACGTCCCATCCCCCTGCTTGCGGATGATCAAGCCATTGATGGCGAGTTTTGCCAAAACGGTGCGAATGGAAGCGCGGCTGACGCCTAATTCTTCTGATAATTCGCTCTCCGAAGGCATTCGGCTTCCAGCGGGATAGACCCCTTCTTTTATCCGTTCGAGAAGGATTTCGTCAACCTGTTCGACAATCGCTTTCGGCTGAATGATGTGCATGAAAAGTCAATTTGTTGGAGGATAGTCGTCTGACGTTTCCTTGTTTGTACCATACGTCACAACTGATTACAAGTGACATTTGACTTAATATTTACTCTGATTCAAAAGGTACACCCAATGCGGCTGGCGGAGAAGCCCGCATGGCGCGCAAGCCCCTGGCGATAAACCGCCGCGTCGGTTCAGGCAGGGCCGCGAGCGTGCGTCCCACCCACTCTGCGTTGCCAATGTTGACAAGCAACAGGGTCAGGATCATCAACGGGAAAGGCGCAACCTGCAAAACCTGCGAGGGGACTCCCGGCAGGCTGGGTTGAAGCACCAACCCCAACCATTGCAGGAAGGCAAAGAGATACGCGCCAAAGGCCGCGCGCAGTGGATTCCAACCGCCGAAGATGGTGATGGCGAGCGCGATCCAGCCGATGCCGTCCAGCCCCGAGAGCGTCCCTTTCCAGCCAGCTTTAACGGAAAGTGAGAACGTCGGGCCGGCGAGGCCAATGATCGCGCCACCCAAAATGGTGTAGAAGTAGCGCATCCGATTGACGTTCGCGCCGCGCACGAAGGCCGCCGCGGGTTTCTCGCCGATGCCCTGCAACATCAGGCCGGGCCGCGTCTTGTAGACGAAGACCCAAGCCAGAATGATGAAGAGATAACTGGCGTACGTCATCAGATCCTGGCGGAAGAACAACGTGCCGATGACGGGAATATCCGCCAGCCCTGCGATGGGAGCGAACGGCAGGCGCGGCCCAGGCTGACCGACGAAGGGATTCCCCAAAAAGTCCGAGAGGTCGCGGCAAATCAGCGCGAGGACGAATCCGATCGCGACTTGCGATTGCCTCAAGGTGATGTTGCCGAACGCGATTACCAGCGCCACCAGCGCGCCGACGAACATGCCCATCAAAAAACCGAGCAGGAGATTGTCCGTGGTCACCGCCACGCCGAAACTGGCCATGGCCGAAAGCAGGATCGTCCCGTTCATCGAAAGGTTGATCACGCCCGCGCGCTCGGAAATCGTCTCGCCGATCACGGCAAAGATGACAGGCGCGGCCGCGGCCAACACGCCCGCCAGTCCAACGAGGATCATTTCAGTCGTCATTGTTTCTCTCCCGCGCGCTTCATAAATCGTTGACGAACGCCTTCCATCATCAGGACGAACAGCACCAGCGTCCCTTGCAAAATTCCCGTGATGGACGAGTCCAGTTTTAGGATGATGGGCAATTGAATGCCGCCGATGTTCAACGCGGCAAAGAACAGCGCCACCGGCACAGACCAGATCACTTGATAATTAACCAGCATTGCCACCAGCAGGCCGAGGAAACCGTAGCCGCTGGAGATGGAACCGATCAAGCGGTGATACACAGCCATCACCTGCATCGCGCCCGCCAACCCCGCAAACGCGCCGCAGAGCATGAAAGCCATCATGCTATATTGCCAGGTGGGGACGCCGAGCAGATACGCGGCTTTGGGATTCTTCCCAACCGCCTTCAAGCGCAAGCCAATGTAGGTTCCTTGAAGAAGAAAATAAACGATCATGATGGAGACAATCGCCAGCCCCAACGCCCACAGGCTGAGACGCGTATCGCCCATCGTCGGGAGCCAGACCGATTCGTTGAAGGCCTCCGTCCCCGCGATGGACGCGACGCCCGGGCGCTTCCACGGGCCGAAGATCAGCCAGATCGTGGCCGCGGTCGCCACAAAGTTCAGGCCGAGACCGCCGAAGATCTCATTCACGCCGCCGAAGGTTTTGAGCGCGCCCGCCAGCGCGGCCCACAACGCGCCGCCGATCATCCCCGCCAAAATGGCGAGAGCGATGGTCAGCGCGGGCGGTGTGGTTGTATCTTGCAAGAGGCGGACTATCCAGGTGGTGGCGATGCCGCCCATGATGATCTGTCCCTCCACGCCGATGTTCCACAACCCGGCGGAAAACGTCACCAGCAGGCCGGCCACGGTGATGAGCAGCGGAATCCACGCGACCAGCACGTCCGATAATTTCTCAAATGAACCAAACGAGCCCGCGTAAATGTTTTTATACGCATCCAGCGGATTCGCGCCAGCCGCAATCAGGATCAGCGAGGTCACGACCAGCGCAAGGACCACCGCCAGAATTTGAAAACCAAAATTGCTGATACGGGTATTTTTCATGGTGGTTGCCTCTAAGCAGTCGGCTCTTCCTGCCAGCCCCGCCCGCCGATCATTTCGCCCAGTTTTGCCACGCTGGTTTTTTCTGCGTCCAGCGGTTGCGACACTTTACCGTTGAAAAAAACGAGAATGCGGTCACTGTATTGCAAAATTTCATCGAGGTCCGAAGACATGAACAGAATGGCCGACCCCTGTTTACAGCGTTCTTTCAATTTGCTCCAAATATAGATGACCGACTCAATATCCAGCCCGCGCGTGGGATGCTCGATCAACACCAGCGAAAGCGGGGTACGCAACAGCGAAAGCAACGCCCGCTGTTGGTTGCCGCCCGAAAGCGACTCGACCGCGCTCACGGGCGTCCCTTTGATATTGAAAGCCGCGATGCGCTCCTGCGCCAGCTTCACGCCGACATCCTGCTTGATGAAAAGACCCTCGGCTTTTTCAGCCAACTGGAAATGCTCGGTCAACGAAAGGCCAGGCACCAATCCTTCTTCCAAACGCGCGGCGGGTAAAAATTCCACGCCATTATTTTTATAAACATGATACGACTTGCCCGTGAGGTCTTTTTCCTTGACCTGCACCGTTCCTCCCACTGTGCGGATCAACCCCGCGCAGGCCCGCAGGAAGACACCCTGTCCGCTTCCCTCCATGCCCGCCAAGCCGATGACTTCCCCCGCCCGCGCCTCAAAGTTGACGTTGCGGATCTTGAGCCGCGCGTCCTCCACCGAGACATCGTTCAACCGCAACACGCTTCCCTCCTGACTGTAGGCCTGGCGCGGCGCAAGGGGCGCTTCCTTGCCGAACATCATCTTTACCAACTTCTTATTGTCGAACGGTTTCCCCTGCTCGCGCTCCATCTGGCCGACGAGTTTTCCCTGCCGCAACACGGCCACGCGGTCGCAAAGTTTTTCCACGTCTTCCAGTTTGTGAGAAACGAAGATCGCGGTGATGGCCTGCTCGGGGAATTTTTTCAGCGTCTCGAAGAGTTTTGCCTTTTGCGCGGCGCTGATGCCCGTGGTCGGCTCGTCGAGGATGAATACCCTCGCCCCAAGGAAGAGGAGGCGCATGATTTCCAATTGCTGGCGTTCCCCCACGGTTAATGAGTCCACGTAACTTTCAGGATCGAGCGAAAAGCCAAATTCCTTCATTAGCAGGTTGATATCCTGCGCGGCATGTTTTCGGTTGGGAAAGAAATCGCCCGACGTGCGCAGTAAAAAATTATCAATGATGCGCATGGGAGGAAAATCCAGCGGGTCCTGGTGCAACATGCCCACGCCCGCTTGCAGCGCCGCCGCAGGGGAGGCGATCTTCACGGGTTTGCCATCCAGCAGAATCTCGCCCTGGTCGGCATGAAAATAGCCCGAGAGGATTTTCATCAACGTGCTTTTGCCCGCTCCGTTCTCTCCCAAAATTCCCTGGATCGTTCCCGAGGGAATGGTGAGATTGATATCGTCGTTGGCATGATTCTTGCCGAAATATTTGTGGATACCGCGTAGTTCGACTTTCATGTGCCATCCTCAACAAGTGAATACGGGAGAGCCGACTTTGCTGGGAGGAGCGGACTCATGTCCGCGCTCCGCCGAACTAAAAAAAGAACGAGGGGAAGGCTTGTTGCCTTCCCCTCGCGTCGAACAAGGTTACTCGGAAACGCTCTGGCCTTCCATGCCTTCGAGCAATTGAGGCAGGTACCAGATCTGCTGGAGGGTGGCTTCCACGCCATCGGCGAGGTATTCCGTTCCATCCTGCAGGTTCAGCGGGCCTTTCCACAGGTTGAGTCCGCCCGCGAGCGCGGCGATGAACTCGTCCAGTTTGGCGGCGGCGTCGGCGTTGAGGGCCGCGCCCTTCACGAAGCCAACCGCGCTGACGTCTTTGTTGTTGATGTCGGCCCAATCGGGGTTGTTCAACTCAAAGTGGGCGGCGAAGGTTCCGTCCATGGCGGCTTTGATGTTCACGAGGTACGAGGGACCCCAGTTGAAGTACGGCACGCCGAGGCAGACTTCCGCGCCTTCTTCGCAAGAGCCAATGTAATCGTACGGGACAGCCCAGACCTGCTTGCCAGCCGCAGTGGACTTCTTGGCTTCGGTCAGGCCTTCGGTGGTGTCAATGCCCGAGATAATCACATCGTAGCCCTGGTTGATGAAGTCGTTCGCAACCTGCGTCGGGTCGGAGGTGAAGCCTGGGATGTTGAACCAGAAGCCGATCCAGGTGACCTTGAACTTGAGCTCGGCGGCGTCTCTGCCAAGGTACTCGGTCCAGCAATACTTCGCGCCGAGGTAGGCCGAAGAGGCGTAGCGGCGGGTCTCGTCATTGATTAGCGGGCCAAGGTAGCCGATCTGACCGGAGGTCGTGCTGAGCGCGGCGGCGCAACCAGCCATCATCTTGCCGTATTCCATGCCACCCATGATGTTGACGAGGTTGGGAATCTCCTTGAAGTTCTTTCCCTCTTTCCAGGCGCTATCACCCGAAGCAAGGATGGTTTTAACCTCAGGATTTTCTTCCGCGAACTTGATGGCCTCTTCCTGATGGGCATCGGAGTTGAAGATCACGAGTTTCGCGCCCTGGGCAACCAATTCCTCGCCGAGTTGCGAGGTGGTGGTGCCGGGGTGATCGGGCGAACCATCATAGACATTCTCGAGGTAGATCATCTTCGCGCCGGTCAGCTCTTCCACGTATTTGCCGGCTTCGTAGTGCGCCTGGCTCCAGCCGTGATCATTGTACGGACCAACGAGGATCATACCGAAGACGAACTGCTCGGCGGGGACTTCAGTAGCGGGTGCTTCGGTAGCAGGCGCTTCAGTGGCGACGACCTCAGTGGGGGGCGCTTCCGTCTCGGGGGCTTCGGTCGCGACCGGCGTTTTCGGCGCGCAGGCCGAGAGGACAAGCATGGCGATCACCAGAATAAAGGCGATCTTGGACAGGGTATTACGCATGGGTTACTCCTCCTTAAAGAGTATTTGGGATTTGAAGTGGACGGGTTTGTCTGACAAACTTATCTTAGACGAGCGCCTCCTTCCTCAAAGTCAAGCGAAGGGATTTTAGCCGCAAGTGGAAAAATGAACAAGTCATTAAGTCGTATAAACAACTATTCAAAACAAATTTTAAGGAGAACATGAAAATTTTTGCATCATCTCATCGATCGCCGCGTCGCGTTCCGCGCTTGCATCCGTCTCGCGGGCGATGCGCGTCCACAGCGAACACAACATGGGGGCCATGTATTCCCTCGAGACGCGCCAGGCTTCCACCGAAAGAGTCTTCGCATCGTTCCACATCCCCGCGTGGGCGTAGCCTTCGATGAAAACAAAACGCTCCACAGCGTCGTTAGGATGATCGTCCAGCGCGAAAGCCGCTTCACTCAAACGTAACACTTCATCCCAATCGCCCATCTGCCGCGCCAGGTCGGCACGCTCGAAATAGTAGCACCATCCATGCACGGGTTCCGCGCCGTACAATTGCTCCGGGCGGACAGCCTCCTGCTCGAATAGGATCACCGAAAGATTTGTGTACGGCGTCGCGTCGCGCACTGCTTCGGGCAACAAACGATTCATAGATTCAATTTCAGGGTCAATCACGCGGAAACAACCAGGCGGCTCAAAATTAACCACAAGAATATTCGACGTGTTGCCTGTGTAGATCGGCCCACGATAATCCAGCATGTGCGTGAGTCCAGGCTCGATGGACTTCAAGGTGCTTCCAACGCGAAACGACGCGAAATACAAAATGGCGCGCATCTCGCCGGGCGGGCTATACATCCAATTCAGCGGCCCTGTCAGCGAATTGTCGGACGAGTAATTCACGGGCAGGTCGTTGCTCAACAAAATCGTCTCGGGTTTCAAGCCAGGGATGCGCCACGACATCTGGTTGAAAAATCCACGTTGCACTTCCCAATCATGTCGAAACGACGCGTCGAGTTGTTGAAAATGCGCGGCGGAAAAACCGACCAAAATCGCGAGCGCGGCGATCTGCACGCGTCGCCATCTGCCGAGCAAATCCACCAGCCCCGCGAGGATGAGACTCGACCCAAGCATGAACGGAAGCGTGAATCGGTCGAACGAAAATTTCAATTCGGGGACGAGTCCCACCACCCAAAGCGACCCGCCGCCAAGGACCCACAACGCGGACGCCAGCCCGAACCACTCCCACTTCGCCACTGACTCCCCCGTAGCGGACTCTGTCCATTTGGCGCTGACCCAGCCCATGCCGAGTCCCGCCGCGAGCAGAACGGCGACGACAACCGCCAACGTCCGCGGCCCCAGCACAGATTCGTCCGCCGCGCCGAAAATGGACGTCCACGCCTGCGGGACAGTGGCCCAGAACGATCGTAGGATGTCCTTCGCCAGCTCAAGCGACGCCGCGACGGGATCCGCCTTCAAGTCCGCGAGAAGCGAGAACTGATAACTTGCATTTTGATTCTCGAAGAAAAACGCGCGCCACACCGTCACTGAGACGAGCGTCAGCACGAACGGCGCCGACCAGAGCGCGGTCATCTGCCCGCGTTTGGTCTCGCCGCGCAGAATCAGCCAGAACATCACGACGCGCGCCAATTCGATGAAATAAAAATATTCCATCGCCAGCAGATTGCCAACGGAAAAAATCAACGCCAACAAAATGAGCGCGATGCGCCAGCGCGTAGTTTTAACGGCAAGCAAAGATAAGTTGAACGAAAGCAGGAGGAAATTGAAAACGATGTAAAAATGGCTGTACATCAACCCGAAAAAGTTTTGTCCCAACCCTGGGTAGACGAGGAAGAGCGCGGCCGAAGTGAAGGCGAGTTTTTGCTGGTTCGGCCAAATTTGTTTTACCAGCCACCAAACCTGAACCGCCGCCAGCCAATGAATGACGATGACGAGGAATTGCCAGCGCGCGGGATACGGTCCCACCAACGGCAACATGACCTGATAGATCATCCCCCAAAACGGACGGCTGGTGGAAAACGTCTTCGTCAGCATGGCGGGGCCGAGGCGGAAATAGATCCACGACCAGGGCGATTCGTCCCAGTAGAAGCCGCGTTGCCAGAAGAAGAGTCCGTAGGCGAGGAAGGCGAGAATGAGGAGATAAAGTGGCGGGAGGTATTTTTTCATTGAAAAAAATCGTGGGGCGGAATGGCATTCCGCCATTTCACATTGAGCGGGATTCCACATCGTACTCGTAGAGTATCCCGCTCCACGCATCAAGATAATTTCACTCTCATACGAAGACGATGGAATTTCCCTTCTCGAAATTCCTTGACGGTCTCAAAACCAAGCCGACGATATAAACGGATGGCGGGTTCATTTTCCGTTTCGACGCTCAGGCTGACGCGCTTGTATCCTGCCGCGGCGCTGGCCGCGCAGAAGCGCCGCGCCAATTCCGCGCCCAAACCCTGGCCGCGAGCAGACTCGGCCACGCCGATGTACGTCAACTCGATTTCGCCTGGCTGGATGATGTTTTCTTGCACGGGCAAGAGAACCGTCCGCGCGAGTTGGAGGATCACGCGCGGACGCGTCAGTGTGAGAAGCGCCAGACGGCGAGCGAACCCGCCCAAAGGTCGGCGGAGACGCGCCGCCAGTTTGGCAGGGTCCGCCGAACCGACGACCCAGCCCGTCGCCGAGTCATCCGCCGCGAGCGACGCGAATCCGATCACGGCTGGGTCGCGTGCGGCGATCTCGTAGTAGCGTTGAGTCAACGTCAGGCCGAGGTCGGTTAGCAGGGTGGGCATGACCGCGCAATGTAACGCGGCCACACTCTGCAACTCGCGGGGGGAAAGTTCGGAGAGCGGGATTATGGGACGATCCACGTTCCCGTTTCGCCTTTGATGGCTCGCCCGATATTTTCGGGATTGGTGATGAGCGCGCTCTTGCCGCCGTTTTCGAGGAACCAGATGACGGCCTGAATTTTTGGCGCCATCGATCCCTTGGCAAAGTGTGTGCCTTCAGCAAGATAGGCTTTGGCCTCGGCAAGCGTCATCTTATCGAGCCATTTCTGTTCGGGCTTGCCGAAGTTGATGGCGACTTTTTCGACCGCGGTGGAGATGAGGAGCATGTCGGCATTGATGAGACTCGCCAACAGGCTGGATGCGAAATCTTTATCAATCACCGCGGCCACGCCCTGCAACTCGCCGTCGGGCTTGCGGATGACGGGGATGCCGCCGCCGCCGACGGTGACAACCACCGTCCCAGCCTTGAGGAGCGTTTTGACCGCATCGAGTTCCACGACTTCGTTCGGAAGCGGCGATGCGACAACGCGACGCCAACCGCGCCCCGCGTCTTCCTTGACCGACCAGCCGAGTTCCTTCTCACGACGCTTGGCTTCGGCCTCGTCCATGAACGAGCCAATCGGCTTGGACGGTTCCTTGAATGCTTTGTCGTTCGCGTCCACCGCGACCTGGGTGACAACGGTCGCGACGGATTTTTTGACTCCGCGTCGACGCAATTCGTTTTGCAGAGTTTGCTGAAGCGCGTATCCGATCGCGCCCTGCGAGTCCGCGCCGCAGACTTCGAGCGGGACTTCGTGCATCCCTTCAACCTTCGCGGCGATCTCGGAGCGTCGCAGGATGAACCCGACCTGCGGGCCGTTGCCGTGGCCGATAGCCACATCCCAGCCCGCTTCGATCATGTCCGCGATGTGGATGGACGTCTCTTTTGCGGCGAGGTATTGATCCTCGACCGTTTTGTGGGATTCATCTCTGATGAGAGAATTTCCGCCAATGGCGATTACTGCGAGTTTGTTTGCCATGTAGTCTCCTGGTCTTGTAGTCAAATAGTCACATTGTCTGATAGTCTGATGGTCTTTGTCTCATGACCTTCGACTATGAGACCATCAGACCGTTCGACTACTATGACATTGTAAGCGCCATAACCGCTTTCTGCGCGTGGAGGCGATTCTCGGCTTCGTCGAAGACAACCGAGTTCGGGCCGTCCAGGACGGCGCTGGTCACTTCGATGTCGCGGTCTGCGGGAAGCGGGTGCATGTAGATGGCATCCTTCTTCGCGACCTTCAACTTGGCATCGTCCATGATCCAGTTCTTGAACGAGTCCTGTAATTTCTTGCCTTCGACCTTGTCGTTGGTGGTCAACAGCGGCCCCCACGATTTGGCGTAGATCACATCCGCGTCTTTGCAGGCTTCGGTCATGCCATCTTTGCTGTCAATGATCTCGAAGCTTGTCCCGGCGATCTTCGCCTGTTCCTTCGCCTGCGCCACAATATCGGGCATCAACTCAAATCCAGGCGGGTAGGCCAGGGTCACGTCCATGCCGAAGCGCGGCATTTGCAGGATCAACGATTGGGGCACAGAGATCGGTTTGAGGTACGAAGCCGCGTACGCCCACGAGACGACGATCTTTTTCTTGCGGAGGTCGCGTCCCTTTTTCTCCATGATGGTCATCAAGTCCGCAAGGCATTGGAACGGATGATAAATATCGCACTGCATGTTCAAGACAGGCGAGCGGCTGGACTTGGCGACCGCGTTGAGATATTTGTTGCCATCGCCAAAATCGCAATGGCGAATGGCGATGCCGTCGAAATAGCGGCCAAAGATTTCGCCGATTTCAACAGGCGTGTCGCCGTGTGAAATTTGGGTGGTATTGCTGTCAATGAACGCGCCGTGTCCGCCGAGTTGAGCCATGCCCGCTTCGAACGATCCGCGCGTGCGCGTGGACGAGAAGAAGAACAGCATCGCCAACACCTTGTCGCGCAGGTACGCGTGCGGCTCGCCCAGCGCACGCTTGCGCTTCAGATCCCAAGCCACGTCCAAAACAGTTTCGACTTCTTCCTTGGTGAAGTCAAGATCGCCGATGAAGTCTCGGCCTCGAAAATTGGTTTGCATTTCTGCCTCCGATTAATTTCCCGTAAAGGGATTAAGTTCGATCTTTCCTGCTTCCAGGTCGGATCGGATTTGTTCAAATTGTGTCAGAATATCCGCGGGGACAAGATTCACCGCTAGCGGCGCCAGGCCGATTCCGCCCGACTTGTAATCCAGTTGGATGACGCCCGCGCTCAACTTTCCCTGCGCGAACGATTGGATAAGGTGAAACACGGCCTGATTCATATTCTTCGTGCGACTCGTGACTACCGCTTCGGGCGCGATCCACCTCTGATCGCTTCCGGTCGTGACAATGAGCCGCGTCGCGGACTTAGCCGCGTCAATGGCCCCCAAAGTGGATCCTCCCGCCGCGGCATAGACGATGGACACGCCGTCCGCGTACATTCCTGCGGCGATGGCTTTCGCCTCGTCGGGTTTCGCGAAGCCGCTGAAATCATCCTTACCCGCGATGTACTTCACAACAATTTCCGCGTCGGGGTTGACGTATTTCACACCCTGCTCGAAGCCAAATTGGATGCGACGAATCACGGTCACGTCTGCGCCGCCGAGGTAGCCCACCTTCCCGTCGGCGCTGAGCAGAGCGGCCAGCGCGCCCGCCAGAAAGTCTCCTTCCAACTCGCTGAACGTGACCGAGGCGATATTCGCGCCTTCCGCGGTCGCGTCAACGATGGCGAAGCGCGTCGCAGGGAACTTCGCCGCGACGGTCGCGATGGCCGCGGAGTTTTCGGAGCCGAGTCCGATCACGAGACCGTACCCCGCCTCGGCCGCGGCACGAACGTTCTGTTCCTGCGCGTCCTGTTGATAGTCGAAGGTCATTACGTCCGCGCCCAAATCCTGCGCGGCTTTTTGTAATCCTTCATTGGCGCTGTCATTAAAGGCCTTGTCGCCCAATCCACCGCGCGCCAGCATGAGCGCGACTTTGGGTTTGGCCGCGGGCGCACAAGCGGAGACGGTAAAAGCGATCAGGCTTGCAACCACAAGAAACAATAATGTTTTTCTAACCATGCTTTTCCTCAAATATAAAATCGTAGACAGGTACACAAGTCCACAGGTAAACAGGTTTTTTGTGTACGTGTTTACTTGTGTACCTGTTTATTTCTCAAAACGGTTGAGCGCTCCGCCACGTGGACAAAACGCCCAACCATTCAACTACTAACTACCAATCACTCCGTCGCGCCCAATACCAGAGCCAGCAACGTCATCCGCATCACGACGCCGTTGAAGGCTTCCTGCCAGTAACGCGACCAGCGCGTAATGTCCACGTCAACAGGAATCTCGTCCATGCGCGGCAGCGAGTGAAGTAGGATCGCGTCGGACTTGGCTTTCGTCTCCAGCAACTCGCGCGTGATCTTGTAATTGGCGGGCGTCATGCCGACTTCCTTGCCGCGCTCGTCACGCGACTTGGTGTAATCAGGCTGGACGACAGGCTCCACCAGAATCACGTCCGCTTCGGCGATGGCCTTCTCCACGTGGTCGGCTTCCTTGAAGTTGACGCTGAGTTGCTTCAACTCGGCCTTGAACTCCTCGGTGAGACCCATATCGGGCGGAGCCACAAACGTGATCGGGCAATCGAACTGGCTCAACGCGTAACCGAGCGAGTGCATCGTCCGCATGCGCATATCGCCGACGGCCAGCCATTTCAAGCCGTCAATTCGACCTTTTTCGCGCAAAACCGTGTAGAGGTCGGTCAGGATTTGCGTCGGGTGCTCGCCCCAGCCATCGCCGCCGTTGATGATGGGGACGCTCGCCCATTTCGCGGCTTCGTGCGGCGCTCCCTGTTGGAAGTGTCGCATCACGATCACGTCGCCGTAAAACTCCAGCATCTTGACCGTGTCCTTGATCGACTCCTGGTAGAAGTCGCCCGCGCGGGTCATCTTCGCGTCCGAAAATCCCGTCACGTGACCGCCGAGGCGGTGCATGGCGGACTCGTGCGCGAGACGCGTCCGCGTGGACGGTTGATAGAACGCGGTCACGAGGGTCTTCTCCCGCAACATGTCCACGTTCTTTCTCGACCTCGCGATGGGCTCCATCTTCGCGGCCACGTCAAAAACGTGGAAAAACTCGTTTCGCTCGAACTCTTTGAGCGAAAGAATGTCACGACCGGCAAAGCTACGCATACGAACCTCCTGTTCGATTGTGGGGAATTTGGGACGGTGAATGATGCTCCTGATTACTCCAATGGCTCCTTCTTTGGCACAAGCCGTTCAATCCGCAGTTGAACTGCAGATTGAACGAAACTTTTTATTTCAATTTCTTGCTCAACATCTCCGCAAACAACGCATAAAACGCGGTGGCCTGGACGACTTCCTCAATCGGCACGTTTTCATCGCGCATGTGGGCGGTCTTCTCGTCGCCGGGGCCGAATCCGATAGACGGAATGCCAGCCTTGCCAGCCCAATACGTGCCATTGGTCGAAAAGTCCCACGTGCCGAGTTCGCGCTTCTCATTCCACAATGCTTCGATGGCCGCCTGTCCAGCCTGCGTCAATGGATGCGCGTCTTCCAACAGCCAGGGCGGGTAAAACTTCGAGACGGGGAAAACAAATCCCGTGTAAGACGGCTCGTCGTAGAACAACTCTTCCACGTGGATTTCATCCTGCAAATAATCGGGGATCAAGCCCTTGATCTGGGCAATCACCTCGTCGCGCGGCTCGTTGGACGTGATGCGGCGATCCAGGAAGATAGTGAACTGGTCTGGCACCGCGTTCAGCGAAGCCGTGCGCGCCGAAACGTCGGTCACTGCAATGGAGGGATGTCCCTGTATCGGGTGGGAACCCAGTCCAAGTCGGAAGCGCCGATCCAGTTCACGGATATCGGTGATGACCGCCATCATTTTGTAAACCGCGTTATCGCCCAAGTAATGAGACGCGGCATGCGCAGACTCGCCATGTGCGGTGATCTTCAACTCGATACGCCCTTTGTGACCGCGATAGATCCGCATCTTGGTCGGCTCGCCGATGACCACGAAATCAGGCTTCACCTGCGGGTCGGCCTCGACGAAGGCGTTAGGCGCGATGCCATCGCACCATTCCTCCATGTTGCCGAAATAATAAGCGGTGTAACCATCGAGCAGACCGAGGTCGCGCGCAATCGCCATGCCGTAGATCATGCCAGGCGTGGAGCCTTTTTCGTCACACGCGCCACGCGCATATAACCGTCCGCCTTCCACTTTGCCTTTAAACGGATCCCATTCCCACTCACCGGGGTCGCCGACGCCGACGGTATCTATGTGCGAATCAAAGACGATCACTTTTTTACCATTACCGATACGCCCGATGGTGTTGCCCATTTTGTCGAAACGCGCCTCGTCAAAACCCAACTTCCGCATCTCAGCCTGGATGCGTTCGCCCACGTCTTTCAACTGCCCGTCCATGCTGGGGATGGCGACAATCTCGCGCAGAAATTGAACGATGTTCTCGCGATTTTCTTCCACTTTCTTTTTGATTTCCTGAACGCTCATATGCTCCTCTTAATTTACGCGCCGCCAACGCGACGCACAATATGAAAATTAAAATACCCAGGGATGAAATAGGTCAACGAATAATCCATCACTGTGCCTTTGTCGTTATACAACTGCGAACTGAAATGCAACAACACGTCGCCGCGCTGGATCTCCAATTGTTTCGCCACAGTGGCCGCCGCGCCGATCGCGCTGACCGCGGCCCGCGAAGCCGTCAGAGGATCGCCGCGCTCCAGCAGATAGTCCAGCACGGAGCCGTTGAACGAGTCAGGGAGTTCCTCGGCGCGCAGAATCGCTTCGGGCAGCGTGTCCACCAGATACGCGGCAGGGCGTCCATCGGCCAATATCACGCGGCGGACGCGCGTCAAGCGCGTCGCAAGTGGAACGCCGAGCGCGGTGGCGCTATCCTGGTCGGCAAACACTTTTTCCACGTGTAGATTGCCCACCGAAATGGGCAGGTTCTTGCGGCGTGCGAGCGTCTCCATGCTTTCGAGCGCCTCCAGCCCGCTTTCGATCACGGGAACCTTGCCCACCACAAACGTCCCCGCGCCCTGCCGGCGGCGGATCAATCCCTGCGTTTCAAACGAACGCATAGCCTCGCGCAACGTAGCGCGACTCACGCCCATCTGCTTCGCAAGTTGCGGCTCCGAAAGCAACTGCTGACCTGGCGGCGTGCGCGCGATCAATGCGGAAAGTTCCGCCGTCAAGCGCTGAAACGGAAAATGAGACATTGCTCCTCCATCACTCCACAACGGGGATGAACTTAAACTTGGTCACGTCCACCAAGCCCAGATCTGAAATTCGCAACTCGGGGATCACCACCAAACCCAGCAGACTCAACTGCATATTCGGGTTGTTCATTTCGCATCCGCAAGTCACAAATCCTTCCAGCACGGACGCGGCTTTCTTCGCGACAATCTCAGCCCGTTCGGTGGACATCAATCCCGCGATCTGCAACTCGACCTGTGCACGGACTTTTCCATCAATGACAACCGCCTGCCCGCCCCCGCTTCGCGCGAGACTGTTGGCGGCCGCGGCCATGGAAGCATCATCCGTGCCGACGACGATCATGTGATGGCTGTCGTGCGCCACCGTGGACGCGATCGCGCATTTGCGCGTAAGCCCAAACCCGCTCACGAGTCCCAGCGTGATTCCGCCCGTGCCTTTGTGACGTTCCACCAGCGCGATCTTGGCAATGTCGCGCGTGGTATCGGCTTTCAATTGTCCGTTCGTCACAGGCATTTCAATTTTCAAATGTTTGGTCGGCGCCTGGTTTTCAATGACACCGATCACATTTGCAGTGACCTTCGACCCTTCGACGCGGCTCAGGGCAGGCTTTTGACTTTCAACTCTCAGAATAAAATCATCCGCCTTCAACTCGCGCTTCAAATTGACCGAATTGGTCGCCCACTTTGGATATGAAAACGCGGGGATGTCGCTCGTCCACTTGCCTTTCTGCGCGATGACCTCTCCCTTGGAGATTACAACTTCAGCGCGAAAATCGCGCAAGTCTTCCACGATGACGATGTCTGCCCAGCGGCCTGCGGCGATCATGCCCATTTCACGCGTTAAACCAAAATGCTCGGCGGTGTTGATCGTGCACATTTGGATGGCCGTCATCGGGTCGAGTCCCTCGGCGATGGCATGACGGAGGACGCGATCCATGTGACCGTCCTGCGTCAGAGTCTGCGCGTGGGAGTCGTCGGTGCAAAGCAGGAAGCGACGCGAATCCAATTTATGTTTGGTGATGGCCTTCACCTGCGTCGCCACATCATGCCAGGCCGAGCCATAGCGCAACATGGCCTTCATGCCCTGGCGCACACGCGCGATCGCGTCATCGAGACGCGTTCCCTCGTGGTCGTCTTCGGCGCCGCCCGCGACGTATCCGTGAAAGGGCAGACCAAGGTCGGGCGAAGCGTAGTGCCCGCCAATCGTCTTGTTGGCCGCGTGGGTGATCGCCATCTCGGAGAGCATCTTCGCGTCCCCGCTGAACACGCCAGGGAAGTTCATCATCTCGCCCAGTCCGATCACACCAGGCCACGCCATGGCTTCGGCGATCTCCTCGGGACCGATGGACGCGCCTGGCGTCTCCATTCCTGGCGCGGACGGGACGCACGAAGGCGCTTGCACCCAAACATGGATGGGCTGTTTAGCGGCCTCGTCCACCATCAGTTTGACGCCTTTCAAGCCGAACACGTTGGCGATTTCGTGCGGATCAATGAACATGCCCGTCGTGCCGCGTGGAGCGACTGCGCGCACAAATTCGGTGACGGTGACCATGCCCGACTCGACGTGCATGTGGCCATCGAGCAGGCCAGGGACGAGGTACTTCCCGCGCGCGTCCACCACGATCGTATCTTTGCCGACCGTGTGGCTGGCGTTCGCGCCGACATAAGCCACGCGCCCGTTGACGACGGCGATATCCGTCCCATCCACGATCTCGCCCGATTGGACGCAGACCCACTGTCCGTTGCGGATGACAAGATCGGCGTGGGCGCGTCCCATGGCGACATCTACGAGGGAGCGATTAAGTTTGGCGGAAGAGGTCATGAAAAACTCCGATACATTCGGGATACAAGTTATTAATATAAATATTGTAGACTGTGAGTGCAGTCGTAGCGGCGGCAAGGGTAAAGAGTGGAATAAGTAGAAGCCAGGCGATGCGAATTTTGTTGCGATACACTGCTACCGCCGCGCCAAAGACGAATAAGGCAATGAAATAGAACGGGCGTCCGTTTTCCGCGCTCAAGTAAAAGGCGGCAGGCACAGACCAGATCCCAGCGATGACCAAGGCGATGATCTTTTTCTTCCACACACCGAACGCGGCCAGCAAGGAAGTCAGAATTCCTGCAGGGGCGCCGAAGAGGAAGAGGACAAATATCTCGCTGTTCATCAGATGCTTCTACCCGCCAGCAAGCAACCTCTTCGCGGCTTTATTATGTTTCTCCACGAGCTGACGTTCATCTGTCGTGGTCAGTTGACCTTCCTTCACGATCAACCTTCCGCCGACGACCGTGTAATCCACGCGGACGGGTTGCCCGAAGACCACCGCCGAGACGGGATCGTGCATACCCGTGAATTCGATGCGATTGAGATTGATCGTGAAGAAGTCGGCGCATTTGCCAACTTCGAGCGAGCCGATGTCGGTGCGACCCAACACAGCCGCGCCGCCGCGCGTGCCGAGATGGATAGCTTCGCGGGCGGTCATCAATTTTCGATTGGGATCGTTGGAAAGCGAGTAACCCGTCAGCCCCTCTTTGACACGCGAGACCAGCATCGCGTTGCGGACTTCGGCCAGCAGGTGCGAGCCGTCGTTGGAAGCGGAGCCGTCCACGCCGAGGCCGACGTTGACGCCCGCCTTGCGATATTCTTTCACAGGCGCGATGCCCGAAGCAAGCCGCATGTTCGAAGTGGGACAGTGCGCCACGCCGCAGTTGTGCTTGGCAAAAATTTGAATCTCCGCGTCGTTCACCCAGACGGCGTGCGCGAACCAGACGTCCGCGCCGACCCAGTCCACAGATTGCATGTATCCGACGGGGCGATGACCGAATTTCTGCAAACAGAATTGTTCCTCGTCCTCGGTCTCTGCGAGATGGGTGTGCAGATGCACGCCATATTCACGCGCCAACTTGGCCGACTCTTTCATCAAATCGCCCGTGACCGAGAATGGCGAACACGGCGCGAGGACAATCTGCGCGTGCGAGCCAGGCTTGGCATCGTGATATTTTTGGATGAGACGTTGGGAATCTTTCAGGATCGATTCTTCCGAGTCCACCACGCTGTCGGGGGGAAGTCCGCCCTTCGATTCGCCGAGAGACATCGAGCCGCGCGAGGCGTGCAGGCGGAGTCCGATCGTTTTGGCCGCGTCCAGCTCATCGTCCAGTTTGGAGCCGTTGGGGAAAAGATAGAGATGGTCGGAGGCGGTGGTGCATCCCGATAGCGCGAGTTCCGAGAGCGCGGTCTGCGTCGAGATGAAAATGTCATCGGGCGTCAGGCGCGCCCAGATCGGGTAGAGCGTCTTGAGCCAGTTGAACAGGTTGGCGTCCTGCGCGGCAGGCACGGCGCGCGTGAGCGTCTGGTAGAAATGATGATGGGTGTTGACGAGGCCTGGCAGAACGACATGGCCGTTCAGGTCGAGGACTTCGTCGGCGATGTTGGGCAAACTGGAAGTTGACCCAATTTGTTCGATGAACCCGTCGCGAATGAAAAGAGCGCCATCGGCAATTTCCCGCTGGCGATCATCCATCGTTACAAGGTAGGCGTTTTTTATAAGGAGTGTTTTCATATAAGTTGCCAACCGCTGCACGGCTCTTCGTAGTTGTCTGACAACTCTAGTTTAGCAGAGGTGAGGGCGAATGTCAACAAAGGTTTTGGATGACGTCGGTCAATGTTATGATTGCCACACAACACATTCCACTTCAAAAGGCAGACATATGGAAATCAAAACCGTTTCGAGTTCCATTTCATCGGTACAGTCCGAAGCGCTCCTTGTGAACGTGACCGAAGGCGCGTCCACGTTGACAGGCACGGCGGGCGCGCTTGACCAGGCGCTGAACGGCGCGATCCGCGACCTGCTTCAGGCGGGCGATTTTCGCGGCAAGCCCAACGAGCTGGCCGCGCTCTACACCCGCGGACAAGTCCCGGCCCCGCGCGTGATCCTGGTCGGACTCGGCAAGGCGGAAGATGTGGCGGCCGATCGAATCCGTCAGGCCGCGGCGGCAGGGATGAAGAAAGCGCGCGAGCTGGGATGCAAATCGGTCGCGGCCTCCCTGCCCGACGCGGGGCGCGTCCCCGCGGACCTCGCGGCGCAGGCGTTGACCGAAGGCGCGCTGCTCGGCCTCTATCGCTGGCGCGTCAATCACACTGACGCGTCCGACCGCGCCGACCCTGAGACTCTGCTCATTGTGGCCGCGCCCGCCCAAACGTCGGAGGTGGAAGCGGGAGCGCGCGCAGGCGAGGCCATCGGCAAGGGAGTCAATCGCGCCCGCGATTTAGTCAATCAGGCGCCGAATGTGTTGACGCCCGCGGGGCTGGCCGCGGCCGCGGAGGAGATGTCGAAAGAGGCGGGCGTGAAGTGCGTCGTCCACGATGATGTTTGGATCCGCGTACAGAGGATGAACGCGTTTCTCGCGGTGGGACAAGGCTCGGCCAATACGCCGAGATTTATCGAGATGGAATACAAGGGCTCGGACGCTGCGCCGATCGTTTTTGTTGGAAAAGGACTGACCTTCGATTCGGGCGGGATCAGCCTCAAGCCCGCCGACGGGATGGAAGACATGCGCGGCGACATGGGCGGCGCGGCCGCGGTAATCGGCGCGCTGGAAGCGATTGCCAAAATGAAATTGCCCGTGCATGTGATTGGGTTGATCGCCGCGACGGAAAACATGCCAACGGCACGGCCTATCGCCCCGCAGACGTGATCCGCTCGCGCAAGGGGACGACGATTGAAATCATCAGCACCGACGCGGAGGGACGCATGACCCTCGCCGACGCGCTGGACTACGCGGCCGAGTTTAAGCCGCAAGCCGTGGTAGACCTCGCCACGTTGACAGGTTCATGCGTGATCGCGCTCGGCGAAAATGTGGCCGCGGGTTATTTCTGCAACGACGAACCGCTCGCCCAAAAAGTGGACGAGGCCAGCCGCGCCAGCGCCGAAAAGTTGTGGCGACTGCCGCTCTACCCCGAATATCGCGAAAAGATTCAAACCAATTATGCCGATGTGAAAAACACGGGCGGACGATACGGCGGCGTGGGAACCAGCGCGGTCTTTTTGCAGGAGTTCACGTCCTATCCGTGGGCGCATTGGGATATCGCGGGCATGGCGCAGGATGGCATCGGCGCTTCGGCTTTGTCGCCGCTGGGTCATCCGCCGTACAGTATTCGCGGCGGGACGGGATTTGGCGTGCGGGCGTTGGTGAGTTTGGCGAGGAATTGGTAAAAAGAATGTTGGTGTGTTTCGTCAGCAGTTGAACTGCTGACGAAACACGGAAGAGTTGGTATTGAGCATGACAATTATTCCATCCCAATACACTGTCACTCCCGCCGACCGCGCGCGACACCTTCTGCCCATTTCGCAGATCGTCGCGGATCAATACGCGGGTGGCGAGCATGTGGAAGAAATCAGCCAGCAATACATCGGCAACTGTCACTACGATTTCGACGCCACCCGCCTCGTTTGGGACGGCGACGCGCTCGTCCATCAATGGGGCGTGTGGGGCTACCCCATGCGGATCGGGTCGGCGCGCTTGAAGACGGCGGGCATCGGCGCGGTGGTGACGCGCGAACCGCATCGCAAGCAGGGACTGATGGAGACCGCCGCGACCGCGTCCTTCGACGCGATGCGCGAACTGGGATATGACGTGAGCGTATTGCGCGGGCGACATTACGTGAAATACGGATACATCCGCGCCTGGAACTACGTCACCTATCGCCTCACGCGTGACGAGACGGCGCGCCGCGCTCCGACGGGCGTTTACCAACCTTTGGACTCTTCGCATCTCGAAGCGGTCTGGTCGCTTTACAATGTCACCCACGATCCACTCAGCGGAACAGCCGTCCGCCCGACGTATCGCGTTTTTGAACCGAACGAATTATTTCTTCATGGTTGGTTTGATGGGAATCAATTGAAAGGCTATGTGCGCGCCATCCCCAGCGAAGACAAGAAGTCCCTGCAATGTATGGAGGCCACAGGCGACGTGGAGCATGGATTGGGCGTTCTGGCAGATTTGGTCAAACAAGGTGAATATGAATCTTTGACCTTCTTCACCATGCATCACGATCACCCCATGCTGGCGCATCTCCGCAAGGGCGCGGTCATTGTGGAGAACCGCTACTTCGACATCACAGGCTGGCGCGTGCGACTTGTGAATTTGAAGAGCATTCTGGAGAAAATTCGCCCATTGCTGGAAGCGCGCTTGCAGGAATCCCGCTTCGAGAATTGGAGCGGCGAACTTCACCTGGACGCAGGCGCGCAAACAGCCAGCCTGCGGATCGAACGCGGAACCGTCCAAGTGGCAGAGGCCGCGTCCGCAAAGCACGGCCTCCGCGCGGGTCACGCGTTGACGCGTCTGCTGATCGGGTCGGACGATCCCGCGGAGGTCATCGCGCAAGAGGGAATTGAATGTGAGGGGCTGGGGATGGAATTGGCGCGGGTCCTGTTCCCAAATTTAAATCCGATGCTCAGTCATTGGGATGAATATTGATCGCTAGATTGGCAAAATTTTCTCGGCGGTCTCCTATGAATCTGTATGTGATATCTTCCCGTTTTTTTAGTTCGTGAGCTGTTGAACTGCTGAAGAAACAAGCAACCTGTCAGTAATTTAAAATTGAATGCAATCCAACCACTCAGGCAACTGATCGAACAGATTCTTCATCACCGTTTTCGTTCGCTCATGGAAGAGGCCGATATTACCATAGGCTTCTCCGCCATCGCCGCCCACCAAATCGGTGACGCCGCGCAAGATGAGCAGGCGTGTCTCGTTTTTCTTCGCGACCCAGGCAATCGCGCCTGATTCCCAATCCCCCGCGACCGCGTTATATTTTTGAATCAGCATGGGGATGTCTTCAACTACAATGTCGCGATCCGCAGAGGCAAGCAATTCCCGCCGCGCGCCATGTTCCGCCAACCACGTTTCATCCACCCGCAACCACGACAAATCAATATCCGTTGCGTAGTGCGCGATCGCCTCATCAGAATCGCCCATCTGCTCGACGATGTCGTAGACGAGAGTCCGCTCCACGAGGATGACCGTCCCTGTTTCGACGCGGCCCACGAAGCCTCCACACGTCCCCAGGTTGATGAGCAGGTCGGGATGGAAACGATCAATGGCATATTGCGCCGTTGCCGCCGCGGAAATTTTTCCCCAGCCGCCGTGGAGGAGGATCAGGTCGAAGGTCGAAAGTTGAAGGTTGGCGAATTCGCCAAATGGGGTTTGCTGTAATTCGAGATTGGGAAATAGTTCTTTGACGACGCGCCATTCGGCGTTTGCGGAAATGAGGATGAGGATGTTCATGCCCACCATTTTACTCAAAGTGCGTCGCGCCCAATCGCCAGGATTCGTCCTATCGAGGAGGGTACGACGCACTCGCGCAACTGCCATTAAAAACCCAAACCCCGTTTGCCTGCCACGGGCTACGGGGTTTGTTCAGGAGAATGCTCCCATATTTTCAACCATACGCCTAAGCGTTTGCTGAAATTTCTTTGAGAGGCAGTTAAGAGAATTTCGCCCCAATTATCAGGTTGATTTAATCTGCTCGAACGAGATCGGACCCTCGCGTAATATGACTGGCTCCGCGCCTGACGCGACATCCACCACCGTGGACGGGACTCCGCCGCGCGTTTCGCCTCCATCCAGGACGAGCGGGACGCGTCCGCCCAATTGGGCCATCACCTCGCTGACGGTTCGCGGACTCGCGCGTCCCGACAGATTCGCGGAAGTGACAGCCATCGGCCCCGCGGCGCGCAGGAGAGTCCGCGCGGCTTCGTTGTCTGGCACGCGCACGCCGACGGTGGATGTGGCCGAGACGGCCGCGGGCAGGTCCGCTCGTTTGGGGACGACCAGCGTCAACGGTCCAGGCCAGAAACGAGCGGCGAGATGAAGCGCCAGTTCGGGGAAGTCGCGCGCAACGAGGTCGAGTTGATCCACGTCCGCAATCAAAATTGGAATCGCTTTTTCGAGCGGGCGATCCTTCGCGACGTAAATGGATTCAATGGCGGCCTGGTCGAAGGCGAGCGAGCCGAGGCCGTAAACTGTGTCGGTGGGGAACGCGACCAATCCGCCCGCGCGTAAAATTTCAAGCGCGCGCTGGATGGATTGCGGATCGTCGGCGGGGAGGATTTGGGTGTGCATTTTACAACTTGATCGCCACCAACCGCTCCTTGCCCGAGAGGTCGCGGCGCAGGTTGATGGTGGCTTTATCGAACATATCGTACGCGAGCGAGACGGCGGCCATGCCCTGCCCTGCTTCGATTTCGAGCAGGATCAGTCCATCGGGCGCGAGCCATTCGGGCGCGATCTTGAGAAGTTTACGGATGGCGTCGAGGCCATCCTGTCCGCCATCGAGGGCGAGGGTGGGTTCGCGTCCAAAGATGGGAAGTCCCGCCAGCGTTTGGGTGGGGATGTAAGGCAGGTTGGCGCAGATCACGTCAAAGTGGGTTTCGGTGGGAAGTGGATCGTGATGAGGCGGGAGCAGATCGCACTGCACAAAGTCCACGCGGGAGAGAACGCCGTGATGATGGGCGTTGTGTTTCGCCACGCGCAAGGCCGGCATCGAAAGGTCGGTGGCGAGGACGCGCAGGTCGTGCATGTTCTTCGCGAGCGAGACAGCGATGCAACCTGAGCCTGTGCCAATATCGGCCGCGCGCAGGGAGGAGTTTAACGTCACAGGGCGGGAGCGGAGCCAGAGCAGGGCATGTTCCACCAGCAGTTCGGTTTCGGGGCGGGGAATCAGCACATCGGGCGTGACCTTGAAATCTATGCTGAAAAATTCCCAGTGGCCGAGGATGTAGGGGAGCGGAGTCCCAGCCGTCAGCTTGGAAACGGCCTCCCGAACAGAGGCCCGTTGAAGGTCAGAGAGATGCGAGTCGGGGTGGGCTGTCAGCCAGGTGCGCGTGTGTCCCGTCACATGGGCGAGGAGCACTTGCGCATCGAGATCGGGCGTGTCGGTCAGGTCGCGCAGATGCGCGGAAATGTCGGCCAGCAGTTCGTCAATCTTCATCGTCGTCCACGCCCGAAGCCGAGAGGCGATCGGCTTCATCGCGGGTGGACAACTCCTCGATGAACTGGTCAATATCGCCCGCCAACACGCCAGGCAGGTTGTACGAGGAGACGCCGATACGATGGTCGGTGACGCGGTTCTGCGGCCAGTTGTAGGTGCGAATTTTTTCGGAGCGTTCACCCGTGCCGACCTGCGAGCGGCGGTCGGCTTCCTCGGCGGAGCGGCGCTTCTCTTCTTCGATCTCGTAGAGGCGTGCCCGCAAAATGGACATGGCGCGCAATTTGTTTTGAAGTTGCGAGCGCTCATCCTGGCAGATGACCACCATGCCTGAGGGTTTGTGCGTGATGCGAATGGCGGTGGAGTTTTTCTGCACATTCTGCCCGCCCGCGCCGCCCGCGCGAAAGACTTCGATGTCCATGTCCGATTCGGGAATCTCGACGTCCACTTCGTCCACTTCGGCCATCACCGCGACGGTGGAGGTGGAGGTGTGGATGCGCCCCGATGATTCGGTGGACGGTACGCGCTGAACGCGATGCACGCCCGATTCATATTTCAATTTTGAGTAGGCGCCCCTGCCTTTGATCTGAAAAACAATTTCCTTGTAACCGCCAATGCCGATGGCGTTTTCAGACATGATTTCGCTTTTCCAGTTTTGGCGATCGGCGTAGCGCGTGTACATGCGGAAGAGGTCGGCGGCGAACAGCGCGGCTTCGTCTCCACCTGTGCCAGCGCGAATTTCCACGAAGACATTTTTATCGTCGCGCGGATCTTTCGGGATGAGCAGGGCTTTGATGGCGGATTCGAGCGTCTCGATCTTTGGCGTGAGCGATTCGATATCCGCTTCGGCCAGCGAGTGCAACTCCGCATCCTGCTCAGACTCGAGCAGGGCGCGCGCTTCCTCGAGCGACTTCAACGCCTGACGATACTCGCGCGCCTTCTCGACGACGGGTTCGAGTTCGATGCGTTCCTTGTTCAATTCAGCCACGCGTTGATAGTTCCCGCCCGCCTCGAGCAGTTCGTTATCAATTTGTTTAAAGCGTTCTTCAATTCTAGAAAGTTTATCGAGCATACTGTCCTTTTGTGTAAGGCGGACACCTGCACCGCACCTGCGGTTCGGTGCAGGTGTCCGCCCCACGATAAAGCGTAAAATAGCGCGGCCTCTTGCGCCGCGCTTCGGGATTATATCACCGTCGCTCAAGACGGCTTCATACGCTAGATATTGATGAACGCGGAAAGAACCATGGCAAGTACGAGCAAGGCAGACATCACATAGAAGATGATCTGCGTGGTCGTCAGTTTGCGCGTGGGTTTATTCTTTGACATTTTCTTACCTTTCTGTATCGCAAGATAAATCTTACGTTACTTTCTTTTTTCAAACGCTTCGTGCAAGGCGCGTTCCAATTCTTCCAACGTGACGGGCTTCGAAACATACGCGTCCGCGCCGAGGGAGCGTGCGCGGTCAATCATCACATCCGAGGCCTCGGTGGAAAGCATCACCACAGGCAAATTCTTCGTGGACGGGTATCGGCGGACAAATTCGAGCATGTCCAAGCCCGTCACTTCGGGCATGTTGATATCGAGGATCATCAGGTCGGGGCGGTCGCCATCCAACACGGCTTGCGCGGCGGAGCGCGCGCTGAGATACGTGGCGGCCTCGCAATTAAGCACGGCCAGCATCAACTTGATGGCGCGCAGCATTTCCTCGTCGTCGTCAACCGTCCAGATCTGTCTCATTCCAAACTCGCCTTGATGCTTTCTGCCACGTCCGCATTGATGCCTTTAATGGCCATTAATTCTTCCAGGGTGGCGGCTCTAATCTTATCCACAGAGCCGAAATGTTTCAAGAGCGCTTTTCGTCGCGTCGGCCCCACGCCAGGGATGGAATCCAGCGCGGAGGCCATGCCTTGCTTCGAGCGGCGCGCCCGATGCGCGGTGATGCCGAAACGGTGCGCCTCGTCGCGGATCCGTTGCACGAGATAGAGTCCCTGCGAGTGGCGCGGCAATTTCAGCGAATTCGACCGATGCGGGAAGAAAATCTCCTCCTCCTGCTTCGCCAGACCGACCACGGGGACTTTTTCCGCCAGCCCCACATTCTCCAGGACTTTGACCGCCCGCCCCAACTGTCCCTTTCCGCCGTCAATGATGACCAGGTCAGGCAGGCGCGAAAACGACGCGTCCACCTTCGACCCCGGGGCGGACGCGGCCTCCTCAGCCGATTGCCAGCGACGGAAGCGCCGCGTCAGCATTTCCTCCATCGAAGCGAAGTCGTCGGGCGCGCCGATGGACGTGGAATCAATGTTGAACTTGCGATACTGTCCCTTGGCTGGCACGCCCTGCTCGAAGACGATCATCGCGCCGACAGTCGCGACTCCTTGCGTGTGCGAGACGTCATAACACTCGATGCGGTTCGGTGGCGCGGACAAACTGAGCGCAGACTGCAGCTCGGCCAGCGCCTGCTCCTGCTTGTGCGCGTCAGCCTGCCACTGCGTCCGCAACGCGGACAAGGTCTCGGTCGCGTTCTCCGCCGCCATCTGGACGAGTTCGTGCGGCTGTCCATCCTTTGGGACGTGGATCTCCACCTTCTCGCCGCCGCGCCGCGAACGCATCCATTCGCCGATGATTTTTGCTTCCTCGATTTCCTGCGGAAGCAAAACTTGTTGCGGCACCGACGCGGCCTCGGTGTAAAACTGCTTGATGAACTGCGCTATCACCTCGGCGTCGGCCGCGTCCTCCGTGCCTTCCAGGATGAAGTACTCGCGCCCGATCAGCTTGCCGCCACGGATAAAGAAAATCTGCACGCAGGCCTCGCCGTCCGCGCGCGCCATCGCCACCACGTCCGAATCTTTGTAATCGGACGCGAAGACCACCTTCTGCCGCTCGACGATGTTTTGCATGGCCTTGATTTGGTCGCGCAGGGCGGCGGCTTTCTCGTAGCGTAAATCTTCGGCGGCCTTATCCATTTCTGCTTGGACGCGCGCCAGCACAGGCTCGGAATGTCCGCTCAGAAACTCCATCAGGTCGGAGATCATCTGGCGATACTGTTCCTGGTTCACCGCGCCGATGCAGGGCGCGGTGCATAGTTTGATGTCGTAGTAGAGACAGGCGCGCTTGTCCAGTCCCGTGATTTCGCGGTCACAGGTCAGGTAGGGGAAGACGCGGCGCAACACGTCGAGGGTTTGGTAAACAGCCCAGGCGGAGGTATACGGCCCAAAGTAGCGCGCCCCGTCCTCGGTCATATTGCGCGTGACGGTGATCTTGGGATAGGCCTCGTTCCAGTGAATTTTGATGTAGGGATAACGCTTGTCGTCCTTGAGTTTGATGTTGTACTTGGGACGATGCCGCTTGATGAGGTTCATCTCAAGGATGAGGGCCTCCAACTCCGAGCCGACCACGATCCACTCGATGTGCGCGATCTCACGCACGAGGCGCCGCGTCTTGTTGTCGTGGCTCGAGTCCGCATGAAAGTAGGAGCGGACGCGGTTCTTTAGGCTGATGGCCTTGCCGACGTAGATGATCGTCCCCTCGGCGTTTTTCATCAGGTAACAGCCAGGCTTCGCGGGCAGCGTGGAAAGGATGCCTTCGATGTGGTCGGAGATTTCCATGGGCGGTATTTTAACACAGCGAATTTCCCGCTTGACTTATTGCAGAGGTAATATAAAATGGTCTAAAGGAGAATGACATGAACGAACCTACGAACACCCCTATTTCCACGCCGCCTGCCACGGGCGGCGCCGACAACAATCGCATTATGGCGATTGCGTCGCTCGTGCTGGGCATCATCAATCTTTGCGCATGGTTCTTCCCCATTTGTGGGGCGCCACTGGCTATCGGCGGCCTGGTGTTGGGATACTTTGGCATGAGATCGCCCCAACAGAAAACCCTGGCCATCGCAGGCATGGTTCTTTCAGGGATTGGCCTTCTGCTGGCCTGCTTGAATGCCGTTGCGGGCATTTTTCTTGGCCCCCAAATCCAGGAAATTTTCAACTCAATCAACCAAAGCCTCGGCTACTAGCCACAAAAAAAATCCCCGCCAATTGGCGGGGATTTTTTCATCCACTCTCGTTATATGGTTTGGGGGTAAATTCCATCGGAGGGCCAGACGGCATCAACTGATTCGCACCAAATAAAATTTCCATATCCGCCATGTAATAGGCATGCTCAAAGACCGTCAACGCGCCGCCCTCGCCCGCGATGGGATCAACATGCTCGTTCCCGTCCAAGTCCACGCCTGAGACGATCTGGTCGGCCAGCGCAACGATTTTCACCAATGTGGCGCGCGCCGAGTCGTCGGAAGGATTCTGTAAAACAGAAAGAACAAGGTCGCGCAACCCCACCGACCAATGTTCCACATTTTCAACAGAGACCATCACGTGCAATCCGTGAAGTTGCACAGTGGCAGGCGCGCCCGTCACCTGCATGGCATATTGCGTGTGCGAATAAACGCCGCCCGTATATCCAGGGCTGTCGCCATTCAACAAAAATCCGTAGCCATCTCCAGGGTCGTTCAGCGCGCCGTCACCGTCGTGGTCGGCATACATGTCCGATTGGCCGCCGACGATCAGGTTCACGACCGCTTCGGCGTTGGCGCGCATGGCGGCATCGTCGCCCGCATCGAACGAAGTCAGCATGGCGTTGGCATATTCATCCACCAGGCGCGCGTCCGTCATCATGCCGTGGACAAGGCCAACCTGATTCGGCGTATCGGAAATCGAAACCAGCAAATGGCGCACGTGCGAAAGCGAATCCGACACGATGCCCGAAGAGAAGGCCACCCGTCCCGAAGAATTGGGGCTGGGGTCGGGCGAAGGCTCAACCGTGACCTCCATCGTATCAAAGCGCCCCAGCAGGTTGCGGCTTTGCGCGTCCACAAAACTCAGCGCGCCGTCGCCGTTCGCGTCCAACTCCAACACGCCCAAACTGCGACGCGTCTCGCCGAGCGTCAACCAGACTTCATAATGACTGCCCTGCGCGGGGAACGGCATCCCGCTGACCTTGACCGTGACTCCGTCCAGCGCGGCGGCCACATCCTGAAAACGCATCACCCCGACGGTGGGCGGGCGCGTCGCCACGGGCGCTTCCGTCGCGGACGCGGACGTCGGCGCGGCGCGATCCATAGTCGCAGTGGAGATCGTCTCCGCGGTGGGCGCGGGCTTGAAGAATATCGCGGCCAGCGCAATCAACGTCAGCGCCACAAAACCCAGCGCAGGCAAAACCCACCTCGCTCGGCGCGGCGGATTCGCTGGCGGCGTCGAAATCGCGACGGGCGGAGTAGTCCGCAACTCGCGCAACTCAGGCAATGTCATCGGCGGAAGCGTGTTCGCCTCGCTGACGAATCCCAGCGCGGCCAAAAACGCGTTCGAAAGTTCCCCCGCGCTTTGGTAACGTTTGGATGCGTCTTTTTCCAACGCGCGCTCCATCACGGCTTGAATTTCGGGCGAAACATTTGCGAGAGGCGCGGGCGGCTCGTGGATGATTTTTTGGATAACGATCAAAGCGGTATCGCCGTCGAAGGGGAGCGACCCGCTCAATAATTCATAGAGCAAAACGCCAAGCGAATAAACGTCGGTGCGATGATCGGTTGTGCGTCCGCGCGCCTGTTCGGGACTCATGTAGGCGGGCGTGCCTGTGATGAGTCCGCTCGAGGTTTGGTTCGGCGCGTCCAGCACGCGCACCAACCCAAAGTCCGCGAGAAGCGGTTCCACGTCCGCGGGAAGTTCGGCGCCCAGTTCGATCGGTCGCGTCCGCGATTGGAGCAGGATGTTGCCCGGCTTGATGTCGCGGTGGACGAGTCCCTGCGAGTGGGCATAGTCCAAAGCCGAGGCGAGGAGCGGAAAAAGACGGCGAATCACCCTCAGCGGCATGCGTCCGCCGCGCTCGTGAAGACTACGTAAATAAACGGATAACGAGGGCCCGTTGATGTATTCCATCACAATGTAGGGCTGGCCTTCGTAGACATCGAAATCGTAGACTTGCACGATGTTGGGATGACGCAAGCCCGCGGCCACGCGCGCCTCACGGGTAAAGCGCGTGGAAAGGTCGCCTTCGCCGTCGAGGTAGCCGTGCATGATCTTCACCGCAACGGGACGCGTGAGCGTGGCGTGCCTGCCGAAATACACTTCGGCCATTCCCCCGCGGCCAAGCAATTTTTCGATTTTTATTTTTCCGAGGGTTTTGCCAATCCAGACTGACATGGTGTGAATTATACCAAGCGAAAAATCCTGTGCAATGTTTGACAGTATAATGCAACCCAAACTTACCAATGAAAAACAACGCCAATTCATCGCTTGAAACCTTGCTCGGCCAACTGTTGCGCGGGCGCGGGCTGAAACTTGTCACCGCCGAATCTTGCACAGGCGGATTGATCGCCGACCGCCTCACCGACGTGCCTGGCTCGTCGGAATATTTCATTGGGGGATTCGTCTCGTACGCGTACGAGGCCAAAGTGGCGAGTCTCGGCGTCTCGTGGGATACGCTCCACCAATTTGGCGCGGTCAGCCGCGAGACGGTGCTGGAAATGGCCCGCGGAGCGCGGATTGCCCTGAGCGCAGACATCGCTGTCAGCGTCAGCGGCATCGCGGGACCTTCGGGGGGCTTGCCCGAAAAACCTGTCGGCACCACCTGGATCGGACTGGTGACGCCTGATTTCGAGCGAGCGGAGGTGTTTTATTGGAAGGGGAATCGGCGGGAAAACAAGGAACAGTCTGCAGATGCGGCGATGAAGATGGCGATTGAATATTTGGAGGCGTTATGAAAAAACTTCTCGGCTCATCGCGTTATCTTATTCTGCTGGCTGTCATCGCGGCTTTCGCGGCGGCTGTCACCCTGCTCATCTTCGGCGCGTACGAAACGGGGCTGGAGATCTATCACATTTTGCAGGGCGAACTCCCCAAGTCGGTGGCGACGGTCTTCATCGAGATCGCCGACCTCTTCCTGCTGGGCGTGGTGATGTACATCATCGCGCTCGGTCTCTACGAGTTGTTCATTGACGATAGCGTTCCCGTCCCCCACTGGCTGGAGATTCACAATCTCGACGATTTGAAGGCCAAACTCATCAGCGTTGTCATCGTGGTGATGGGCGTGCTGTTTCTCAAGCAGATCGTCTCGTGGGACGGGGAACGCAACCTGCTGACCTTCGGCGGAGGCATCGCCCTCGTCATCGCCGCACTGACGTATTTTCTCTCGTCCAAGTCGGGGAAGGACGCGCATTGATCGGCGAATTAATTCGCCACAACACTTGCGAAGCCGACCTTCGTCGGCTGGATCACCGTGGCCGACGAAGGTCGGCTTTGTAATTGTAGGCGCGACTTGAGTCGCTATCGTTTATCGGGAATCAAAAACAACACAAATCCCAACAACCGCAATCCCGCGCTGACGAGTAGCGCGCCGCCGAGACCGATCCCATCTGCGAGCCATGTCCCGATCAACGGGGCGAGGATGGCGGAGAGATATTGCATGGACTGTGCCAGCGAGACAAAGGTCGCGCTGTATTCGGGCGGGACGGTCTTCATCAACTCGTCGAAGAACACCAAATCGAGTCCGCCCTGGAAGAGGCCTGCGATGCCCGCGTAGAATATGATCAACCGCACGTCCAAAGTAAGCGCGGTGAGGAGGGGATAACTCGCCATGCCGAGGGTAGTTGCCAGCAGGACGAACCGTCCGCCAAAGCGACGGGAGAGACGCGGCCAGAGGATGTAACCCGCCAGCATCACGAGGGTCATTGCCATGTTGATCGCGCCGATCTGCGCGTCCGTGGCTTTCACTTCGCGGACGAAGAACAGCGGCAGGATCGGCTGACTGAGCGCAATGGCGGAGATGTACACAAATCGTTTCGACGCAAATGAGACAAAGGCAGGCGCGCCGCGCAGGAGCGTGAGGTACGATCGAACGGAGTGAGCGGCTGAGGACGACGCGGCCAGCGCGGGCGGAGTCTGATTCGGAATTTGGATTTTCCGCGAAAAATAGTAGCTGAGGAGTCCGCCCAGCGAGAGTCCCATGAACATGATTTCGTAATTGCGCGGAAAGGCGATCAGGTCAATGACGCGGGTGATGAAGAATGTCCCGATGACGCTGGTGAGGCCGAAGATGAACCAGCGGCGACTGAGGAGGGCGTACCGTCCCTCGGGGCCAGCCACGGCGTTCATCACCACCGAGAACGCGACGGCCAGCGCGGTCTGCGGCAGGGTGGCAAGCGCCCAGATGCCGAGCGTGGCAATGACCGCGTATTGGTTGGGAAGAATAAGCGTGACAATACCCGTCAGCGCGTAACAGGCGATGACAAGCAGGCGCGCCAGGCTGTACCACGGAACGACATTTTTTCGAGTTTGGAGGAAGCGGCCAGTTAGGATGGCAAGGACGAGTCCCGTCATGCCTGGCATGGAGGTGAGCAATCCCACTTGTAAGTTGCTCGCGCCGAGGCGCGTGAGAAACACGGGCAGGAACGGCGCGGCAATGTTGGAGATGCTGACGCCAATGGCATCTATCTGCACGTAGCGAAAATTTCGTTTTTGGATTTCGGAGGAGGAGGGGGGAGAAGCAATCATGGCCGATTTGTGCGGAGTCGAACGTCTCCGACGTTCGTTATCCAAAGTCGGAGACTTTGGACTCCGACTAACCCTACGACAACGGCCAAGTCGGCTGCACGTCCATGTCCAGTTCGCTGACGTGGCCGAGCGCGTAGCGGAAGTAGCCCGCCGCGCCGATCATGGCTGCGTTGTCGGTGCAGAGCGAGAGGCGCGGGATGTTGACGGGGAACTCCGTCTGCGCTTTGAAGGCTTGTCGCAGGGCGCGGTTCGCGGAGACGCCGCCCGCCACCAAAATTTCCTTCGCGCCAAATTCGCGCGCGGCGGCGATGGTCTTCGCGAGCAACACGTCCACGACCGCAACCTGGAAACTGGCGGCCAAGTCGGCCACGGGGAGCGACCTGCCGGCCTTTTCAATATTCTTTGTTTCATACAGGACGGCGGTCTTGAGTCCGCTGAACGAAAAGTCCCATGTCCCCTCAAGGCGAGCGCGCGGGAATTTGAAGCGGGTCGGGTCGCCATCTTCGGCGGCTTTCTGGATGGACGGGCCGCCGGGGTAGGCGAGTCCCAACAGCCGCGCTACCTTGTCGAAGGCCTCACCCGCCGCGTCGTCCAGCGTGGAGCCGAGGCGTTTGTAGGTCAGGTGGTCGGTCATCAGGTTGAGTTCGGTGTGTCCGCCTGAGACGAGCAGAGCCAGCAGTGGAAATTGCGGTTCGGGAGGCGGGACTTCACCCGCGTCGTAGACCCACGAGGAGTAGATATGGCCTTCGAGGTGGTTGACGCCGATGAGGGGAATCCCCGCGCCGAGCGCGAGACCTTTGGCCGCGTTCACGCCAACGACGAGCGACCCAGCCAGCCCCGGCCCGCGCGTGACGGCGATCGCGTCCACGTCTGCGAGGGTGATGTGCGCCTGCGCGAGCGCCTGTTCGACGACTGGCACAATGGACAGCACGTGCTGGCGCGAGGCCACTTCGGGATAGACGCCGCCGTAGCGCGCGTGCAGTTCCATCTGCGACGCGACGACAGACGAGACGAGGGCGCGTCCGTTTTCGATGACGGACGCGGCGGTTTCGTCACAGGAGGTTTCGAGGGAGAGGAGGCGGGCGGGTTTTAAGTCGGTCATCAGTTTTCAGTGATCATTCATCAGTGCATAGCAATTGGTAAATGGGTGGTTTAAAGATGTCGCAAAAAAGATTCAGGGTTGGAGAGGAAATCGCGGGTGAGGTTGACGTGTTCGAGTTGCTTGTATTTTACCTCTTGAATCCGCCCATCCGCGAATTGGAGAATTTGCGCTTCGGGAAACGCCAAGATGATCGGTGAGTGGGTGGCGATGATAAATTGGGAGTTTTCTGCAATCATCTGTTTCAGCGCGGAGATGAAGGTCAACTGGCGCGAGGGAGAGAGCGCGGCTTCAGGTTCGTCGAGCAGGTAGAGGCCATCGGGAACGAAGCGGGATTGGAAGAGAGCAAGGAAGCCTTCGCCATGTGAGCGGACGTCCAAGCCGTCGCCGTAGCGTTTTTGCATGGCTGCGAGTTGTCCGCTGTAGGGCATTTTGGCGAGGGATTTGGCGTAGGAGGAGCGGCCTTCGTATTCGCTGTCCACGTTCTGCAATTCCTGTTGCATCTCCTCGCGTGTTTTCCGCATCTGTTTGGCGTAGCCGAAAAAGTCTTCGGCACGGAGGAAGAATCCTTTGCGCGTGCGCTTCGTCCACGCGAGGCGGAAATAGAAGGCGAGACGTCGCAATGAGTCCAGCGACTTGTCGGTTTTGACGCTTTCGCTTCCGACCGTGATGGATTCCACCGCGCAGGCCAGCGCTTCGAGGATGGTGGATTTGCCCGATCCGTTCTCGCCGACAAAAAACGTGACGGGCGAGCGGAATTCCACCCCGCGCAACGAGCGGACAATTTCCAGGGTGAAAGGGAAAGTGTCTGTGTCGCGTTGATTGAATTCGCGTACCGTCACAGATTTGAGGTGAGGCATGAAGATGGTGATTGGTGATTGGTGATTGGGGGAGGCGTTAGGTCGCGGAAACTGCGTTTATAAAATCCGCGAATAATCCGTAGGCTGTCTCTTCTGGGCCGCCCTTCAAGCCTTCGCGTTCTGAAATCGTGATCGAATAATCGGGCAAGACGTCGGTGCGGAAGGTCAGGCCTGATGAGGAGCCCATCATCCCGTAGAGCGGCGACGACGCGTCCACCAACCCTGGCGCGACGCGCGCGAGGACGCGGCCCCTGTCCCGTTCGGCGGAGGCGACCAGTTTCCAGCGTTTCTTTTCGCGCTTCGCGTCCATTATCATCGCGGGCGTGATGTCCCGAATCCCTTTGCGATCCACGTCCTGCGGTTTGGTGGGGGTATCCATCAGCACGGTGGCGAGCGCCGCCACTTTGATCGAAGCGTCCCAGCCATCCACGTCGCCCGAGGGATCGGTCTCCGCGATGCCGATGCTCTGACAATACATCACGGCATCACCAAACGACTCGCCGTCTTCCATTCGCGAAAGGATGATGTTGGTGGTGGCGTTGATGATGCCCTTGAACGATTTCAACTCGGCCAGCGGCATGGCTTCGCGGAAAGTGGAAAACATCGGCGAACCGCCCAACACGGTGGACTCGAACATGAATTTTCTGCCCTTCGATTGCGCCAGGTCGGTGAGCTCGCGATACGCGTGGACGACCGTCCCCTTGTTGGCGGTGATGGCGTGCGCGCCCGCGTTCAGCGCCGCGCGGACGTGGTCAACTGCGGGTTGACCCGTTTCGTAATTGACGGGCGAATTTTCAAAGACAACGTCTGCGGCGGAGAGGCGAATCACATCGAGCGAATTTTCAACGGGTAGCGCCGACAAATGGGAAATGGATTTGCCCTGCTCCACCAGCGCGAGCGCTTCTTTTATATCAAGTCCATTTGGATTCACAGCGAAACCGTGCCGCCCCGTGGCGATGCCTGTGACGGAATAGGTGATGCCGTATTTGGATTTCAACCCGTCGCTTTTTCGCTCGATCAATTTCGCGAGCGCTCGGGCGACATTGCCAAAACCGATAAACGCCAATTTAGATTGCATGGACTTCTCCTGCCGATGTGACTTCGTAAGTGTAGCCATCTTTGACGGCCACGCCGCTTTCGAGATAGTTCAACACATATTGACCGCAGTTGCTTCCGATTTCATTTTCTTCCACTTCGCCGATACTGACGATGACATCGTAGCCCGCGTCCATCAACGGACGGGTGATCGCGTCGGCGGTCTCGGGGCGGTTGGGGTCAATGAATGAGTCGAGATTGTTTTCGGTAGCGCGGCTGGTCGGGTTGATGGGCGTCAGTTTGATGAGATACCGCGCGGGGTCAAAGTAACGCGTCAACACGTCGGCTTCGATGGGGGAATTTTCGGCCAGCGCGAAATTCAGCGTGATCTTTCGGTCGCCCGCCTTGTGGAAGCGCTCGCCGTACGCGGCCATGCGCGCGAAGTCCCACTTGCGAACGGGGATCAGCTCGTTGCGCCGCGTCACGTCGGTAGTGTGAATCGAATATTGGAATTGGAATCGCCCGCCCGAATACAACCTGTCCTTCACGTCAATCAAGCGTTCGAAGAACGCGTCGACGCCAAGCGGCGCGATGGTCGAGATGGACGGCATCAGTCGCGCGGTTCCGTAGCGATTCGGCAGGCGTTCGAGCGCGTCCAGCACGGCCATGTTCAACGAAGGCTCGCCCATGCGCGCGAATTGAATTTTAAATTTCGACGCGCCCACTACGCCGTTGGGGAACCACTCATCCACCATGTAATCAATTTGTTGCAAAATTTCGTCGGCGGTCGGCTTGCCCTGATAGCCCCCGCCCGCGTCGCAGAACAGGCATTTGACGGGACAGCCGTATAACGTGGAGACCATCAAAATCCACCTCTCGTCGCGTCCATACGGAGGCTGGCAGGCCTCCACAAATTCGATCAACCGCCCATCGCCCATATCGGCCATATATACAGTTGCCAAATCGGAATTGCCTGTCGTCGCTAAGATTTTCATTTTGTCATCCTTGAGAAAATTTCCATTGCCGCTCGCAACCCATCGCCAGCCGCAATAGCAACCTGCCGAAAGAGATCGTTTTTCACGTCGCCAATAAAATACAAATGGCCAGCTTCCACCAACTCATTTTCGCGCCGACAAATTTCCTCGGACAAATAATCCACATTCGGGACTCGGCCGATCGCGTATAGAACATAGTCGGCTTCGAATGTTTCTGTCTCGCAGTCAATCCTCAGTCGAAAGTCAAAAGTCGAAGGTCGTGTGACTTTTGACTTTCGACTTTTGACAAACGCTATTTGCGAGACGTTGGTTTTGGCAAAGTATTGAATTTGCGGTTCCCGCGCCGCGCGCTCAAACAGCAACGGGAGGCATTTTACAGTTTCTCCACGATTGAGAATAGTGACAAAATTCCTCTTTTTTACAAGGTTGATTGCGTAATCGAACGCCGCGTCCCCCGCGCCGACGATGACGATTTGTTTGTCGGTCACTTCCGCCAACGGCCACACTTCAGTAAAAACGCGCTTCGAGGCTTCTGGCGAAATTGTATCCGGTAGTGGGCGGGATTTGGTTCCTGTGGCGAGGATTAAGTATTGCGTATTACGTATTGCGTCCCACGGGGATGCTTCGCGATACTTCGTGGTGATTTCAAAATGATTTTCCTTCCAATCTATGCGCGTGACCTCCTCCCTTTTTACTTCGACGCCGATACGCTCGATTTGTTTTTTCATCAACGCGATCAACTTCTCGCCGCGTACGCCGTTGGGAAAGCCAGGATAGTTTTCCACGAGATTGGCGTTCCAGAGCAGACCGCCCAGTTCGCGCTTTTCGAGGAGAATGGGTTTCAATCCGTAGCGGTGCAATTGAAGCGCGCAAGTCATCCCTGCGGGTCCGCCGCCAATAATGATTGGCCGATCTTCATTATTTTGGGTTGAATGAGTTATAGGCATTTTACGTTGCGCTACACTGACTACACGAAGTCTATGTTTAATCTGAAGATATTCCCGTGCTTCAGCCGCTGGGTACGACTGAAGTCATCGCTACATCGGCGCTCAAAACAGGGACAGCAAATCCATGCGAAAGATTCAAGAGGCTGGCGCGATGGAACGCCTCCGTGTAAGTCGCGGTTCCGTCCACGCAGAAGAAGACTTCGAAGCCGCGCACGAACGCGGAGCGGGCGGTGGTTTCACAACATAGGTGAGTCATCACGCCTGTGATCACGACCTGTTCCACTCCCCTGCTTCGTAAAACCTCTTCCAGCGATGTTTTATAAAACGCATCATATTGTGACTTTTCGATGGTGATGCCCGCGGATGAATCCAGCGCGGGGCTGATGACGGAATCAAGCGCATCGGCGCGGATCACGTCTCGCCACCAGCGCGACATCATGGCCGCGTCGGCGTTGGTGTTGACGTGGCGCGTGAAGATGATGAGGAGATTGGATGAGCGATAATTAGAGATTAGTAATTGGAGATTGGGGAGGATGGCGAGCGCGCTGGGGATGAAGGCGTGGGAGGCGGGACGGAGAAAGTATTCCTGCATATCTAGCACGAGGAGGGCAGAACGCTCGCGACGGAAGGTAATGTCGGCGTGACGGGAGCTCAGAGAGGAGAGGGCATCCAGCATCTCGCGAGATTTGGAAACAATGGTTTCCACTGTGAAATATGCTTCGCGCTTCATGTCAAACGATTCTCGCCTGGCTGACCCGCAGAACTTTTTGTGCGAGCGAACTCCCCAACACCGCGCAGGCTTCGGCGGGGAGAAAATGTCCAGCGTGCGCATCGAAGAGGAGCTTGCAGGTGGACGGGAAATCCTCGTCGCCGAGGTGATAGACGAGGAGCAAGTCCACGCGAGGGAGGGCGCGGAAGCGGAAGGCCGCGTCGCCAAACGGGACGGGGATGCCGTCCGCTTTTTGGCAGGCGGCGCGAAATGCGTCGAGGTCGAGCAGGAAGGTTTTGGCGAGGAGATCGCCCGTGTAGCCTTGAAACGCGGATGAGTAAACGCGTCCATCGGGGAGATCGGCAAAGGAGATCCATTCGCCCGCGGGGGGAGTCCCATCGCTGTGGGCAAAATAATAGATGAGCAATGCCTGCTTGAAGACGGGCAACGCGCTTTCGGTTGCGCGGAAGTCGGGATAGGTCAACGTGATCGGCACGGAAAATAACGTGATGTGAAATTCTCCCCTGCCCTGTTCCAACTCGATGTAATCTGCGCCCGTCCGCTCGGCGAGGAGGTTTGGCGGGAGGAGGCTCAGGCGGCCGCGCAACTCGTCCACGCGGGATTCCAGCGCGGGCATCGCGTGACCGACGGGTTTGAACGGGAAACGCGCGGGAGGTGTCATCGGCTCCATTGTACAGTTAAACTCGAAGAGTCGGAAAGTCCCGACTCTTCGAGTAGCGTTTCGTTTCCTCAGCAGTTGCACTGCTGAGGGCTCGTAGTCCAACTGCTCGCCAACAAGTTTTACACATCCACCGCAAGGCAGGTGAGGGTTTGTTCCACGCCAGGGATGGGTTGGATGGCAGAGGCGGTGATGGCTCCGAGCCGTGAAATGTCGGGGGTTTCCACGACGGCGACCGCGTCGTAGGGACCGAAGGTCATATGGGCTTCGATCACGCCTTCCACTTTGCGAAGCTGGCGCACAACATCTTTCACTTCGCCAGCGCGGATCTTGATCATTACATATGCTTTCATGGGTTCTCCTTTTGAGGAATGAATTTGGCGCTACTTGGGGGGAGGGACAGAATGAACTCCGCACTACATTGGAGGACGGCTTACTTGTCCTTGTTGCGGAGGAAGACAGACCAGTAGACAGCGGCCACCAACACCGCGCCGCCGATGATGTTTCCGATGGTGACGGGGATCAGGTTGTTGAGGAAGAATCCGCTCCAGGTCAGTTTTTCGAGGCCTGGAACTTTTTCTGCCACCGAGGCCACAAACTCTGGGTCGAACATCTGGATGAACAGCGCGTAGGGAACGAAGTACATATTCGCGATGCTATGCTCAAAACCAGCGGCCACGAACGCAGTGATCGGAAAGATGATGGCGACGATCTTGTCCATTGTACTGCGCGCGCTGTAAGTAAGCCAGACTGCCATGCAGACTAGCGCGTTGCAAAGGATGCCCAACGCAAAAGCCTGCCAAAAATCGAGGCTGGTTTTTCCGACCGCAATTTTCAGCGCCGCGACGCCGACCGAATTTGCGCCAAAAACATATTGCTTGCTTGCCAGCATCAGCAAAGCCGTGCCGACCGCGCCGACAAAATTCCCAACATAAACGATTCCCCAGTTTCGCAGAAGCGCGTAGGTGCTGACCTTTTTGCTCGCCCAGGCCATCACGATCATGTTATTGCCTGTGAATAACTCGGCTCCGCCAACCACGACGAGGATCAAGCCGAGACAAAAAACTAGCCCCGTCAACAAACGGGTGACGCCATAGGGCAACCCAGTATTGAAAGCTACCGCCCCATCGGCCGCGGTGACCGACATGCCTCCCGCTGAAACGGTGGTGGCGAAGATCGCTCCCAAAGAAATGAACGCGCCGGCCAGCACGGCCAGCGTGAACATGGTGAGGGCGGGCATTTCGGCTTTGCGGACGCCGAGGTACTCTGCGCGGGTTGCCATTTCGCCCGGGAGTAACGCATCAATTCGAATCTCGCTCATTCTAAAACTCCGTTGCCATAATTTATTTGTGAATTTTTACACAATAGGCAGTTGAAATTATAGCCGAAAGAGCATGGATATTCGTACTACTTATTCACGCGGTTTGTCACGATTTCGACGTGCGCCTGCGGCGGTGAATCCGCCGGCCAGGACGAGCGCGAGGATCACGATCACGCCAACGACGATGACGCCGCTTCCGCCCGTCACGGGCGCGGACGGGATGGGCGTGTCCGTCGCCTCGGGCGGATGGGTGGCGGTACGAAACACAAATGGCGTCGCGGTCGGGAAGGGAGTTTCGGTGGACGTCGAGGTCGGCGTGGGCGTATCAGCCGCGCGGGCGATGATGAGCGTGTCGCCGGGGTAGATCGTTTCATCGGCGAGGTTGTTGAGCGCTTTCAATTGTGCGATGGTGGTTTTGTAGGTGATCGCGATGGACCACAACGTCTCGCCAGGCAAAACAATGTGTGTGATGGAACCATCGGGTTTGGGCGTGTTGGGGATGACCGTGACCTGCGTGGATGCGACTCTCCCTCCTGCGCTGGATGTCGCGCCAGGGACGGGCGTGCCTGCTCCCGTGCCTGCGCTTCCACTCGGACAGGAGGCGTCCAGCACGTAGTAGGCCCTTCCCCCACTGACAGCGACTCCGGCTCCCACCTCGCAGAGATCGGGCGAGAGCATGGTGTGTTGATGCAAAGAATCCGCCCAACCTGAAGAAGTCACCAGATCCCAGCCCGAAGCATCGGGACTGCCAGAGGTGATATTTTCCGAGCGGAACACAAAAGAATATCCCGCCGCGCGCAATCGGTCGGGAAAGGAAATTCCGCCGGGGCCTTCATGTGAGATACTCCCCGTGGATGCCATGAATTGGGCCTGGTTTTGCGCGGTGCCCATCAAGATGGAACTGACCGCGTAGGCGGCGAGTCCGTTTTGGCCGCGGTAGGCGTTGACGGCGTCTATCAATTCGTAGGCGGTAGCCGAGCGCGGCCGGGGCTGGGATTCGGCTCGCGCCGGCGCGGCCGGCGAAAGGTCCAGAAAAGAAGCGAGGAGGAGGGCCAGGAATATGAGGCGGAGTCGAAAGGTCATGCAAAAATTATACATGGGTTCAGTCGCTTGAGGAAAATTCATCCCCACAACTCATTTTTAAAAAGTTAACCTGTTCATATCTCTTTCGCTACCGTACAGGCCCGAGTAAATTCTGTCACTTCGAGGAGGATGCACTTTCCGACGACCCTGGCGCCGCCCGCCAGGGCAGGTGAGCAGTCCCCGCCCGAGGAGAGGGGATTGCTTCGGGGAGATCACCCTCGCAAAAACAAATGGGCGGTGGATGAATATATCCTGACAAATTATCGTGAAAAAGCGTACATTTATCCTGCTTTCCGCTGATAATACTCTTAACTTTGTTTTCGGGCGTTCGGCTAATACTATAATAAAGGAAACGGTTCCTACCTTTAGAGGTTCGAGGCAATTTTGTATCAAACCAACAGGAGGCCTCATGAGGACCATATCGTTCGAAGCGCCCGCGCTGTATGGAGATCATCACGTCAGCGAGGTGCGACGCATTTTGCTCGAGATTGCAGGGGTTAGTGAAGTGTATGCCAGTAGCGCGTTCCAAACCATCGAAGTGACCTTCGATCCTGAAAAGACTCAAGCCGAACTGATCGAAACGCGATTGCAGGAAGCCGGGTATCTCGGCGAGATTCCATTGCTTTTGGAAACCGGCATCGCGGTGGAGAGACGCGATGGCGATGGAGTCTTCCGCCATACCGCGACATACGAGACGGTGAAAAGCACGGTCTCGTTCGCGCAACGCGTGGACTACAGCGGGCGTCCGCTCTGGCCTTGCCCGGGGTTAGGCGCTGTGAAGATGGACGGAGAATAGAGGTACATCATGCCAAAGAAACGTGAGATTAACGATCAGACCACCGATCCCGCCGCGCAACAGATGCTCATCCGCGCGGATGAGTTGGGCATCGGGACGGCTTTTACCCGCGCCGACAACATGGTTCCGTGCAATATCGGCGGCGCGGGGATGTGTTGTAAGCAATGCGGAATGGGTCCGTGCCGCCTGACCAAGAACGGCGAAGTGGGCGTCTGCGGCGCGACGATTGACACCATTCAAGCGCGCAACCTGACCCGCGCTATCGCGGCAGGTAGCGCGGCGCACTCTGACCACGGCCGCGACATGGCCTTCCTGCTCAAGGCGACCGCCAAGGGCGAGGCCGAAGGTTACTGGATCCGCGACGTGGCGAAGTTGCGCGTGGTGGCTTCCCGCTACGATATCAAGATTGAGGGACGCGCTCCCGAAGACGTCGCCAACGATCTTGCTGACCTGTATATTTCCCAGTTCGGACAGCAACGCGGCGAGATTATCCCTGCGAAGAACGCCCCCAAGAAACGACAGCAAATCTGGCGCGAGCAGAACGTCTGGCCGCGCGGCGTGGATCGCGAAGTGGTGGAGGCATTGCATCGCACCCACATCGGCGACGACCAGGACCCCGCGCACATTTTGAATCACGCCATCCGCACCGGTCTCGCGGACGGTTGGGGCGGCTCGATGATCGCCACGGATATTTCCGATATTTTGTTTGGCACCCCTGCCCCGATTTTGGGACAGGCCAATCTCGGTGTGATCAAAGAGGAAATGGTGAACGTGGTTGTCCACGGACACGAACCCTCGATGAGCGAGATGCTGGTGGCAGCTTCGCAAATGCCTGAGATCATTGACTATGCCAAAGCGGCGGGCGCGACGGGAATCCAACTTTCGGGCATCTGCTGTACGGCCAACGAAATTTTGATGCGACAGGGAATCCCCGCGGCGGGAAATTTCCTGCACCAGGAACTCTCGATTTTGACGGGCGCGGTCGAGGCCATGGTGGTGGACGTGCAATGCGTAATGCAGGCGCTCGTCGGCCTGGCGCAGAACTTCCACACCAAGGTCATCACCACGTCGCCGAAGGTGAAGATCAAAGGGGCGACACACATTGAGTTCGATGAACACAAAGCCCTGACCATTGCAAAAGAAATTTTGAAGGTCGCGATTGATAATTTCAAGAATCGCGAGTCGGCCAAGGTGCGTATTCCGCAAATCAAGGAAGATGTCATCCCTGGCTTCTCGCACGAATACATCAACTACATGCTCGGCGGCTCGTACCGCGCTTCGTTCCGTCCGCTCAATGACGCGATCATGACGGGACGCATCCGCGGCGTGGCGGCCATCGTCGGTTGCAACAATCCACGCTCCTCGCAGGATTACCTGCATAACGTGGTCGTGAAGGAATTGCTCAAGAATGACGTGCTGGTCGTCCAGACGGGATGCGGCGCCATCGCCGCGGGCAAGTTGGGACTCCTTTTGGGCGAGGCCGGCCTGACCGAGGTCGGAAGCGGGTTGCGCGAAATCTGCGAAACCATCGGCATCCCGCCCGTCCTCCACATGGGCTCATGCGTGGACAACACGCGCATCCTGACCGTGCTGACGCAGATGGTCGAGGAGGGCGGCCTCGGCGACGACATTGACCAAATCCCCGCCGTCGGTCTCGCGCCCGAATGGATGAGCGAGAAGGCGCTGGCGATCGCGACGTATTGCGTCGCATCGGGCGCGTACGTCATCTTCGGCGGCGCGTCGCCCGTGGGTGGCATGCCCGACCGCGTCAACGACAGCGACGAGGTGCTTCATTACATCAGCGAGGGCTGGGAGAAACTCTATGGCGGCAAGTTGGAATTTATCCCAGAGCCGAAGAAGATGATCGAAGCCACGCTGGCGCACATTGATAAGAAACGCGCCGCGCTCGGTCTCCCCGCGTGGGAGGAAAACAAGTTCGGCCGAAGCGGCGATGCGATGATGAACGAGTTGGAAGCCCTGCCGTTGGAAGTTAAACGCGAGGCGATCTACGGATAACGATATTCGATAATTCGATATTCGATGATCGAGTAACGAATATCGAATTTCGAGTGGAGACTACCTATGTCAAAATACATTGCTACTCGTGCCATCCGCGGCGCGAACGCGCTGGTGACTGAAGCAGAAGTGATGCTCAACAAGGCCTTGCACGAAAAAGGCCCCGACACCCCCGTCTCGTTCCCGAACACGGCTTACTTCCTCCCCACCATCCTCGGTATGACCGGCCGCTCCATCGAAAAAATTGGCGACCTCAAACCCGTGGTGGAACAGGCGCGCAACATGCTTCACCCCGTCCCCGCGGGCAAGCATTGGACTCCCTACCTGGGCGAGACGCTCGATTCGGGCATGGCGACTTTGCTCGCGGCGGAAACCATCGAGGCGGTTCGCTTCGTGTATGGCCTCCAGCCTGAACCGATGCCCGGATTCCACCTCGCGGGCGGGACCTCGTTCACCAGCCCCGACAACGGCGGCGGCGATGGCGCGTCTCTCGATGGACATTTGAACGGCCCCATTGACGACATCCAATTGCGCTCGTGGGGCATCCAACTTGTGGACGGACGTATGCCCGGTTTCGCGGCCATCGTCGGATGCGCGAAATCAAACGAGGTGGCGGTCAAGATCGTGCGCGAACTGCAACGCCGCAACATCCTGACCTTCCTCTCGGGCAACGTCAACGGCCGCTCGATCATTGACCAACTCAACGAAGAAGGCGTGGAACTCGGCTACGACACCTACACCGTCCCGTTCGGACGCGACACGATCAGCGCCATTTACGCGCTGGGATTCGCCACCCGCTCGGCCCTGACCTTTGGCGGACTCAAGCCCGGCATGTCGCGCGAGATTCTGCTGTACAACAAGGAACGCGTCTTCGCGTTCGTTCTCGCCCTCGGCGAAGTGGACGATTTGAAATACGCGGCCGCGGCGGGCGCGATCAACTTTGGCTTCCCCGTCATCGCGGACACGGTCATCCCCGAAATTTTGCCGACCGGCGTCACCACTTACGAACACGTCGTCTCGATGCCGTTCAACAAAATTGACGGCAAGGACGATTTGGAAAAAGCCGAACAACTCGTCCAGAAATGTATCGAGGTGCGCGGCGTCAAAGTGAAAGTTTCCAACGTGGATGTCCCCGTCCCGTACGGCTCGGCCTTCGAAGGCGAAGTCGTCCGCAAGGCGGATCTGCGCGTGGAATTCGGCGGCAAGAAGAGTCGCGCGTTCGAATTCCTGCACATGGCAAAACTGGACGAGGTCACCGACGGCAAGATTGAGGTGATCGGCCCCGACTTCTCGCAGGTCGCGGCGCAAGGCTCAATGGACTTGGGCATCATCATCAAAGTGGCGGGGCGGCAGATGCAACAGGACTTTGAACCCGTCCTTGAGCGGCAAGTCCACTACTTCGTAAACGGCGCGAGCGGAATCCAGCACGTCGGTCAACGCGACATTGCCTGGATCCGCGTCTCGAATATGGCCGCTGATAAAGGCTTCAACCTCGAACACTTCGGCAAGATTTTACACGCGCGCTTCCACGAAGATTTCGGCGCGATCGTGGACAAGGTGCAGGTCACAGTCATCACCGACCCCGCGCTCCACGCCGAATGGCTGGACAAGGCGCGCGCCGCGTACGACTTCCGCAACAAACGTCTCGCGGACTTGACCGACAATAAAGTGGAAGAGTTCTACTCCTGCACGCTTTGTCAATCCTTCGCGCCGAACCACGTCTGTGTGGTTTCGCCCGAACGCCTCGGCTTGTGCGGCGCGTACAACTGGCTGGACTGCAAAGCCTCCTTCAGCATCAACCCGACGGGTCCCAATCAGCCGATCAAACTTGGCAAATTGATGGACGACCGAAAAGGTTACTGGAGCGGCACGAACGAATACGCGGCCATGGGTTCGCATGGCGTGGTCAACGAAGTCGCGATGTATTCCATCATGGAAAACCCGATGACGGCGTGCGGATGTTTCGAGTGCATCGTGATGCTCATTCCCGAATCCAACGGCGTGATGGTGCTTTCGCGCGAAGACACCGCCATGACTCCCGCGGGCATGACCTTCTCGACTCTCGCGGGCATCGCGGGCGGCGGACTCCAGACTCCAGGCGTGATGGGCGTCGGCAAGTTCTACCTCATCAGCCCCAAGTTCATCTCTTCCGACGGCGGCTTCAAGCGCGTGGTGTGGATGTCTTCGGTGCTGAAAGAGTCCATGGCCGATGAGTTCAAAGCCGTCTGCGAACGCGAAGGCGACCCCGACTTCATGTCCCGTATCGCCGACGCCAGCACCGCCACCACCGTGGATGAATTGCTCGCGTTCCTGGAAGCGCACAATCATCCCGCCATGGCAATGGAGCCAATGTTCTAGGAAATCGGTAAACAGGTACACAGGTAACACGTACACAAGAAAACATCGTTCAAATGTCTGCTTGTGTACGTGTTTTGTGTAAAGCCACTCGAAAAAGACCTGACTTGTCTCCGCGAAACCTTGATTGTCAGACTCCCTGTCCATGCAGAGATTGAGGAAAGCAACGGCGCGGATGAGACATGTCAGGTCTGCCCAAGATTGACAACTAATCGCTCCTTTCAGACAATACGCCATAACCAATGCCCAACACAATGATCGAAGTCCAAAACTTCCGCAAAGCCTACGGCGATTATCTCGCCGTGGACAATATTAGTTTTGCGGTGAAACAGGGCGAGATCTTCGGCTTACTCGGTCCCAACGGCGCGGGCAAGACCAGCACATTGGAATGTCTCGAAGGACTACGCGCCCCCAGCGGCGGGACGTTGCGCGTGGCAGGCATTGACCCCGTCGCCGACGCGCGCAAATTGCGGAACGTGATCGGCGTCCAATTGCAATCCGCGGGACTGCCCGAAAGCATCACGCCCGACGAGGCGATGAAATTCTTCTGCGCCTATCACGAAGCGCCGCCCCGCTTCGATCTTCTCGAACGGATGGGACTGGCGGAAAAACGGAAAGCGCAATTCTTCGAACTCTCTACAGGCCAGCAACGACGCCTGGCGCTCGCGCTGGCCGTGGCGCACCGTCCGCAAGCGCTCTTTTTGGACGAACCCACCGCCGGGTTGGACGTGGCGACCCGCGTCGAACTGCACGATATGATGCGCGAGTTGCAATCCGCTGGCACGACCATCATCCTGGCGACGCACGATATGGCCGAAGCGGAGGAAATGTCCGACCGGGTGGCGATCCTGCTGAAAGGGAAAATCGTCAGCATCGGCACGCCGCTGGAGATCACCGCCACGGGCAAAGGCCTCACCAAAATCTCGGTGCGGACGCAAGACGCGACTCTCTCCGCGACGGGCGTCGCCTTCCCCGCGGTTCGTCAACACGCAGTCAAAGACGAGTACAACATCTATTTCAGTTCCGACATTGGACCGACGGTCTCCGCCATCATCGCCCACATCGAGTCACGCAAAGACGCGCTGATTGACCTGCGCGTGGAACGCCCGTCGCTCGAAGATCGCTTCCTTGAACTCACGAACAGCCGAGCCGCCCAATGAACGCTTTCCTGCATCACTTCACCTTCGAGTTTCGCACGGGCATCCGCAACAAGCAATTGCTTTTGATGAACTACCTTTTCCCGCTCGGCTTTTACCTGATGATGGGCTTCGTCATGGCCGAGATCAACCCGCTCTTCCGCGAAGACATCATCCCCGCCATGGTTGTGTTCGGGATTCTCGCCGCCACCCTGCTTGGCATCCCCGACCCGCTCGTCAACGCGCGCGAGAACGGCATCTTCCGCAGTTACAAGATTAACGGCATCCCATCTATTTCGATTTTGGTCATCCCGGCCATCACGACCATCCTGCATCTCGTCATCGTGGCCTTAATCATCACCGTCACCGCGCCGCTTCTCTTCGACGCGCCGACACCGTTAAACTGGCTCAACTTCATCCTGATCTTCTTCGCCCTGGCCTTTGCCTGCGCGGGGTTGAGCGTGCTGATCGGCGTGATCTCCCCCAGTTCGCGCATGACCGTCCTGTGGTCGCAACTGATCTTCGTCCCGTCCATGCTGTTGGGCGGACTGATGCTCCCCTACAGCATGTTGCCCGACATCGCCGGGAAATTCGCGCAACTCCTGCCCGCTACACAGGCGATGAACGCCTTCAACGGACTGGCGATGGGCAAGGAGGCCGCGTTCTCCCCCTGGGGTTCGGTTCTCGCTTTGACCTTGAGCGGACTCCTGGCATTCGGACTCTCCGTCTACCTCTTCGCCTGGGACAGTCGCAACTCAGCCCGCCGCGGACATCCGTTGCTGGCGCTATTAATCCTGTTGCCATACGTCATCGGAATTTTCCTCGGCATGTAAATTCTGAAAACTGATGACTGACACCAAACTCGTCCGCGACATCATGACCATCGGCGTGCCAACCTGCAAATCGGACTCTTCGGTCGCCGACATCGCCCGCTTTCTGATTGAAAACAATGCCGAGGAGATGGTCGTTCTCGGAGATGAAGGCGAGGGCGTGGGAGTCGTCGGCTACGAGGAACTGGTCAACGCCTATCACCGCGAAAACATCCGCCAACTGACCGCCGAACAAATCATGCGCGAAGGCGTGACCGAGTTGCCATCCGATATTCCACTGACCGTCGCCGCGCAGATGATGAAAGACAAAAACGTCCGCGTGGCATACATGAACCACAACTCGGCAGGCATCATCTATCCCGCCGCGATGATTTCATACAAACACATCGTTCGCCATCTCGCGGCAAAGGATGAAAGCGAACTCAAAGACCTGGGGCTCGCGGCAGAGCGGAGGTCGCCCATGGAAGTCTTTCTCGCTCGAAGGGAAGAGTCTCGTAAAAAAGCCGGCTTATAAAGTACTGCGTATTGCGTACTACGTAACCCTTATGCAACACGCAGTACGGAATACGAAGTACGGAATACGCAACATGCATACCTGACACTACACCACTGGAGGAACACATGCCAATCGAAATCCCAAAGGATAAATGGCCCGGAAGCGTACGTGCCATCACCATCGGCGCAACGAGCGCTGACGGAGGCACGCGCGCCAAGTCCATCACCGTCGGCGGCCAGACCGCTCTGCCGTACATGCACTTCGAAGCGCCGATGCCCAACAAGCCGGTCGTGGCAGTCGAGATCAAGTCGCGCAAGCCGGAAGACTGGTCCACGCTATTGATGAACGCCTGGGGCGACGCGATGACGAGTCCCGCCGCGTGGGCGAAAAAAGCCGAAGAGGTCGGAGCCGACCTGATCGTCCTGGCGTTGACGCTGGCCGATTCGCCGTCCGAAGCGGTGGCCGCCGTCAAGTCCGTGTTGGCCGCGAGCGGTCTCCCGCTCATTGTCTGGGGGCCAGGTCAAGCCGAGAAAGATAACGAACTGCTCGTCGCCGTCTCCGAAGCGACCAAAGGCGAGCGCATCGTGCTTGGCATCTGCGAAGACAAAAACTATCGCACCATCGTCGCGACCGCCATGGCGAACGGACATCTCGTGCAGGCCCGCACGCCGATGGATGTGAACCTCTCGAAACAATTGAACATCCTGATCAGCGACATGGGCATGCCGAAAGAGCGCATCCTCATGGACCCGACCACGGGCGCGCTCGGCTACGGCATCGAGTATGGCTACTCGGTGATGGAACGCCTGCGCCTCGCATCCCTGCAAGGCGACGCCATGACGCAATTCCCGATGCTCGTCACGCCGGGACTCGAAGCCTGGAAAACGAAGGAAGCGAAAGTCGGCGAAGGCGTGCCAGAAGCCTGGGGCGACTGGAACGCGCGCTCCATCAACTGGGAAATCCTCACCGCCATGGCGCTAGTCGAATCGGGCGCGGACATTGTGGTGTTGCGACATCCTGAATCGGTAAAACGAGTCAAGGATGCAATCGGCGAATTGGTGATGGCGTAAAGGAGCTACCATGGCACTCTCAGGCATCCAAATCTACAAAATGCTTCCGCAGACCAACTGCAAGGAATGCGGTTTTCCCACCTGTCGCGCCTTCGCGATGAAACTCGCCGCCAAACAGGTTGAACTTGGCACCTGCCCGTACGTGAGCGAAGCCTCGAAGAAGCAACTCGCAGAATCCGCCGCGCCGCCCATCCGCCTCGTCACGCTCAAGGCTGGTACGGAAGTGAAAGCGGGTAACGAAGTCTGCCTCTTCCGTCACGAGAAAACCTTCTACAACAAGACCGGCATCTTCATCCGCGTGAACGCCAGCGACCCCGAGCTCGCGAAGAAAGTCGCGGCCGCGGACGCGTACAAGGTCAACTACGTGGGCATGGACTTCACCGTGGACGGGTTCGCCCTCGTGGGCGACGCTGACATGGCCGCGGCAGTCAAGACCGTGCGCGGCGCGACGAAACGCCCGCTCATCCTCATCGGCGACACGAATGCGCTTCAAGCTGGACTTTCGGCCTGCGGAGGCGAGACCCCCATGCTTTACGCCGCCGACGCGTCCAACGCCGACGCGCTCGCGGACCTCGCCAAAGGCAAAGCATCCCTCGCGGTCAAAGCCGATTCGCTCGACGCACTCGCTGACCTGACGCAGAAGATCCAGGCCAAGGGCGTGGAAGACATGGCGCTCGACCTCGGCGCGAAGAACATGAGCGAATGGCTCACGCGCTCGACCCAAGTCCGCCGCCTCGCGCTCAAGAACTTCCGCGCGCTCGGCTACCCCGTCATCGCCTTCCCATGCGACGCGAAAGATGAAGCCGTCGCCGCCGCGCAAGCGATCTCAAAATACGCGGGCTTCATCGTGTTGAGCGAGTTCAAACCCGAACTGCTCTACCCGTTGCTCGTCCTGCGCGAAAACATCTACACCGACCCGCAGAAACCGATCCAAGTCACGCCAGGCATTTACGAGATCAACCAGCCCAAACCCGAAAGCCCCGTGCTGGTCACCACCAACTTCAGCATCACTTACTTCGCGGTCGCGAACGAAGTTGAAGGCAGCGGCCAACCCGCCTGGCTGGTCGTCACCGACGCGGAAGGCATGTCCGTGCTCACCGCGTGGGCGGCGGGAAAATTCGACGCCGAACGAATCGCCAAAGCGATCAAAGGCTTCGACGTGGCGAGCAAGGTCAGCAAAAAACGCGTCATCCTGCCGGGCCATGTCGCCGTCCTCTCCGGCGAGCTCGAAGCGGAACTTCCCGATTGGGAAATCCGAGTCGGCCCGCGCGAAGCGGTGGATTTGCCCGCGTTTATGAAGCAGGCTTTGAATTAATCTAGTGCGTACTGCGTATTGCGTAATGAACTAAGTTACGCAGTACGCAATACGCACTACGGTTCATACAACACGGTTAATGGATCATTCTGTCACCTTCACCGGCGAAAACATCAACGCCACCGTCACCGTCCCCACCAACACATTGTTGGCCGATGCCGCGTTGCAAGCAGGCATTGACATCGGTCAACCGTGCGGCGGACAGGGACGCTGTGGCCGTTGCGCCGTGCAGGTGACCGAGGGTGAGGTGCGCCGACGAAGTACCCTGCGCCTCTCCCCCTCCGACGTGGAGGCGGGCTACGCCCTCGCCTGCCAAACCGTGGTCGAAAGCGACGCGCACATTTACGTCCCGCCGCAGGAAAAGATCGAACGACGCCTGACCACCGACCGCGTCGTCGCGGAAGTCACCGTCCCTGCGGATTACGATTACGACTCCGTCCAAACCGTCAAACGGCTCTCGCTCCAACTCGCCCCGCCCAGCATGGACGATCAGACCGATGATTGGGCGAGATTGCAGACGGCGTTTCGATTGCAACATGGAATGGAACGGGTTAGGTGTTCCGTTGGGTTGTTGCGAAAAATGAGCGATGTTCTCCGCGCGGGCGACTGGCAAACCACCGCCATCGTCGAGACCAACCGGCTATCAGACAATCCGACCTCGCGACTAATTGACCTGCTCCCCGGCCGCGGCGACGATTACGCGCCCATTTGGGGCGTCGCGATTGACATCGGCACGACCACCGTCTCGCTCTGGCTGGTGGATCTGGTGACGGGAAAAGTCCGCGCGCAGGCGGCCGAATATAACGGCCAGATCGCGCGCGGCGAGGACGTGATCTCGCGCATCATCTACGCCAGCAAAAACGGCGGCGGAGACGAGATGCGTCAGCGCGTGTTGGACACGATCAACAACCTGCTCGAAACCGCCTGCAAGCGCGTCAAACTGGACGAGGGGCGCGTCACGCCAGACCAGATCGTGAAAGCCACCATCGCGGGCAACAGCACGATGACACACCTCTTGCTGGGCATCCCCGCCGCGAGCATCCGTCTCTCTCCGTTTGTGACGGCGGTCAATCATCCGCCGCTGGTTACGGGACGCGAGATCGGCTTGAACGTCCATCCCGAAGCGGTCGTGGATTGCCTGCCGGGCGTGGCGAGTTACGTCGGCGCGGACATCACGGCGGGCGCGCTCTCGTCGGGTCTGGACGACGCCGAAGATGTGACCCTGTTCATTGACATCGGCACCAACGGCGAGACCGTGCTAGGCAATCGCGATTGGATGGTGACCTGCGCCTGCTCTGCTGGCCCTGCCTTTGAAGGCGCGGGCGTGATGAACGGTATGCGCGCCACGCAAGGCGCGATCGAAGAAATCTGGATCAACACCGACACGCTCGAACCGACCTGGCGCGTCATCGGCGGAGGAAAGCCGAAGGGCATCTGCGGCTCGGGACTCATCTCGCTGCTTTCGGAGGCCTTCATCACGGGAGTCGTTGACAAGGGAGGAAACGTCAAATTGGAGGCGCCCAGCCCGAGGGTCCGAAAAGGAGCGCATGGCGGGGAGTACGTGGTGGCCTGGGGCCAGGAAACAGAGTCGGGCGAGGATATCGTCCTCACGCGCGTCGACATTGATAATTTGTTGCGCGCCAAAGCCGCGATCTACGCGGGCTTCACGGTGTTGGCCGACCAGGTGGGAGTCCCGCTTGAGGGTGTGTCGAAATTGCTGGTGGGCGGGTCGTTTGGAAAATATATCAACGTGGAAAAGGCCGTACAGATTGGCCTGCTCCCCGATTTGGAATGGTCGCGCTTTGAATTTCTCGGCAACACGTCGGTGAAGGGCGCGTATCTTGCGTTGCTCGAACCTCGCGCCCGCGAACGCATCACCGCCATCGCGAAGCGCATGACCTACATTGAACTCTCCGCGGACAATAGTTTCTATGAGGCATTCACGTCCGCGTTGTTTTTGCCGCACACGGATTTGCATAAGTTTCCGAGTGTGGTTGAGGCATTGAGGAAGTAGACACGTATACCCCTCCCGAAAGGAGAAGCCATGCTACCTGATCAGATCAGGAACTTTCGCGAAATGGTGACGCTTAAGGATGGAGCCCACGTCCTTCTGCGCCCGATGGTCAAAGAGGATCACGCTCATCTCAATGAGTTGTATGGTCCCGTGGGCGAAGACGACATGCGCTACTTCCGCCATAACGTGAAAGACCCGCGCGTCTTGCAGGAATGGTGCGACAAGTTGGATTACAACGTGGTCATGCCCGTTCTGGCGCTGGTGAAGGATCGGGCCGTGGGAAGCGGCTCCCTGCATTTCATGAATGGCCCGAAGCGTCACATGGGCGAGGTGCGACTCTTCCTCTCAAAGGAGTATCGCATGCGCGGCGTGGGGATGAAAATTCTGCGCGTGCTCGTGGACTTTGCCCGACGGCAGGGACTCTCCCTACTGACCGCCGAGATCATCGCGGACAAGACCAAGGTGATACGCGCCTTCGAGCAGGTCGGCTTCAAGTCGCGCTGTGCGTTGGCAGATTATTTCATGGTCCCCGATGGCGACTGCTCGGACGTGGTCTTGATGACCATGGAGTTGAAGCCGCGCGGGGAGGAGTTCTAAGCGCTACCCGTCATTGCGAGGCGATACTCTTTCGCCCGAAGCAATCCCCAACAATAAACGAGGAGATGGCTTCGTCGCGAAGAACGCTCCTCGCAACACTTGCGCCGCACCGCCTTAGCGCAGTGCGGGTGTGACAAACACAAATTGGAGGCACAAATGTATATCATTGGCGAGAACATTCACATCATTTCGGAAAAAGTGAAGGAAGCCCTGGCCGCAAGGGACCGTGAATTTTTCATGGACTTGGCCGTGAAGCAGGTGGAGGCGGGCGCGAAGGCCGTGGATATCAATCTCGGCCCGCGCAAGAAGGACTACGCCGAAGTCTGGCCGTGGATCATCGAAACCATCGAGACAGTGGTGGACGTGCCGCTGTCCATTGACACGACGAACACGGATGGAATGGAAGCCGCGCTCAAGTCGGTGAAGAAGGCGCAACCCATCTTGAACTCCACTTCGGCGGAGCCTGAACGACTCGAGAAAGTCCCCGCGCTGGCGAAGAAATACAACGCCAAGATCATCGCGCTGACGATGGGAACGAGCGGCATCCCCGTCGAAGCGGACGCACGCGTCAACATCGCGGTCGAGACGCTGATTCCGCACCTGATGGAAATCGGCTTCAACATGGACGACCTGATCATTGATCCGCTCGTGCTGACCACCAGCGGATGCCAGCAATATTGTCCGCACCTGATCGAAACCGTCCGCATGCTGCAATACGCGTGGGACCCCGCGCCGAAAATTTCAGTCGGGTTGAGCAACGTGTCGAACGCCGTTCCCAATGAAAATCGCCCGCTCATCAACCGCGTTTACCTATCCATGCTGATGGGCGTCGGCTTGCAGATGATGATCGCCAATCCGCTCGACGAAAAGCAGAACCAGGTCATCAAGTGGATCGAGACGGGCGACACCTCGACCCCGCTGGCGAAACTGTACAACAAGATCGCCGAGCACACTGCCAACAGCGACGAACCGCAAATCGCAGACTTCGACATGAGCGACCCCGAACAGGCTGCCATCTGGAAGACGACGCAGATTCTGCTGAACAAAGTGATCTACGCGGATGCGTATCTGAATAACTAGATTTCAAGTGTCAGGTTCCAGGTTTCAGGTTTCAGGTTGCCTGAAACTTGAAACCTGACACCTGACACCTTACTGGAGGAACCATGCCCATCTTCACCCCCGGCCGCCGCTGGCAACCTGCCTACTCCCCCTTCAAGAAAGACACATTCGGCAATCGCGTCCTTGAAAACTTCGAATATGCCATCAAAGGGCCGCTCTTTGGCTGTCGTATGTGCGGCAACTGCATGTTGCAAGAGACAGCCTTCATCTGCCCGATGGAATGCCCGAAGGGATTGCGCAACGGTCCCTGCGGCGGCTCCACGCCCGAGCATTGCTACGTGGACAAGACGCGTCCATGCATCTGGTACAAGATATACGATCGCTCATTCAAAATGGGACGCGAGGAAAAACTTCTCGAAGTCCTGCCGCCACTCGATTGGGAGAAGGTCGGCTCGGAGACGTGGGGCGACGTGTTCACCGAGGTCAAAAAGATGGGCTTCGGCAAGTTCTTCAAGGGCATGGCCTTCAAATCCGCCAAAGAACGCTACAAAACCTGGGATACCATATTCGCCAATGTCCGCCAGCCCGATTGGTGGCAGGGAGACAATCAATACCACGCGCCTGCTTACACCGAGCCCGTCTCAAATTTGGAGAAGGCCTTCAAAGCCGGCGAATTTGTCGTGGCTTGCGAGATCGCGCCGCCGCTGAGCATGTCCACCAAGAAGTTGATCGAGAACATCGAACTCGTCAAGCCGTACGTGACCGCCATCAACTATACCGACAACGCCTCCGCCACGCCGCGCATGACGTCGTGGGCCTGCTCGCGCATTTCCGTGGAAAAAGGCGCGGAGCCTGTGATGCAGATCGCGGCACGCGACCGGACGCGGGCCAGCTTACAGGGAGAGATTCTCGGCGCTACGGCGCTGGGTGTCCGCAACGTGCTGTGCGTGACGGGCGATAGTCCCGTATTGGCGCCAAAGCCGCGCGGACGGATGGACATCAACGACCTCGACGCCATCCAGATGATCTGGATTCTACGCCGCATGCGCGACGAGGGACATTACCTCGACGGGCGCGAGCTCAAATTCCCGCCCAAATTCTTCCTCGGCGCGGCCGCCGCCCCGTTCGCCAGCGACCCGAAATTCCAGGCGATTCGCGAGCATAAGAAGGTCAACGCGGGCGCGCAGTTCTTCCAGACCAATCTCGTCTACGATCCCGAGCGGATGGAAATCTGGCTGAACGAACTCGCCAAGCGCAACATTCTCGACAAGGTCTACGTGATGATCGGCATCACGCCGCTCAAGAGCGCCAAGATGGCGCATTACATGACGCAGGTGCCAGGCGTGTTCGTCCCTGAGGCGCTGCTCAAGCGCATGGACGAGGCCGAAAAGGGCGGACCGACCGCCATGCAAGAAGAAGGCGTGAAGCTCGCGCTCGAGATCATTGAGAAGATCAAAGCGCTCAAGGGACAGGGCATCCACGGCCTGCACATCATGCCAGTGGGCTGGGAGGATATCGTCCCGCGCATCGTCACCGAGGCGGGGTTGCTCCCGTCCGGGTTTGTCGCGCCCGCCGCCAAACCCGCAGCGTAACACTGATCGGTATAAACAAAAAAAGACGGCCAAATTGGCCGTCTTTTTGACTCCAAATGAGATCACAAACCTAAAGATACAGAGCGCCAGCCATCCAGTAAATCATCCCAATAAAGTAAATGATATAAACACCAACTAACAAGATCACCCCAAGGATTTTTCTTACATCCTTGTATAACAAGAGTCTTGCAGTCAGGGAAACCGTAAAGCCAACGATTAGAAAATGAAGAACAATTAGCGCTTCCGATTGCCACCACTGCGCAAAGGAAATATTGAAACCCAAATACCCTATTAGTTGTTCCAAGTATAGAGGAAATACGTAATCAAACACCCTATTAAAGGAGTATTCAAAAACGCTGGAACCTGTCTGCTTCAATACGTCACTTAAGTGCATGGAATTAATGACCACAAAAAGCAACCAAATCAATTGAAATCCGACGAAAAACAATCCGCTCCCCAACGAACCAAGTAGAACGCCTTGAGATAAGCGCTTTTGATTTCCATGCCTAACAATCCAAATAAATGAAGTTAACGAGTATACAAAAGGGACAATTCCAAACAGAAGGATCAAGAGCATAGAATTCCACGGTTCTGTCATATCAACCTCAGCAATCCAAATCGGAAGCAGTCTCACTCCTGAAACCCCGTCTTGTACAACTTGAAATAATACCCGCGCTTCTCCAGCAACTCGCGATGATTACCCTGTTCGATCACGCGCCCATCGTGGATGACGACGATTCTGTCCGCGTTGGTGATGGTGGACAGGCGGTGCGCGATGACGAAGGAAGTGCGCCCCTTGAGCAAGGTCGCGAGCGCGGATTGGATGACCTGCTCGGTCTGCGTATCCACCGAGGAGGTGGCTTCGTCCAGGATCAGGATGCGCGGGTCGGCCAGCAAGGCACGGGCGAAGGAGATCAGTTGCCTCTGTCCCACCGAGAGCAGGACGCCGCCCTCTTGCACCGACGTCTCGTATCCGTTTTTCAGTTGCGAGATGAATCCGTGCGCGCCCACCGCGGTCGCGGCCGCGATCACTTCCTCGTCTGTGGCGCCGAGCCGGCCGAACAAAATGTTTTCCTTCACCGTGCCGTTGAACAGGAATGGATCTTGCAACACCATGCCCATTTGTCGGCGCAGTGATTGCTGAGTCACCGTCCGCAGGGAAACGCCGTCCACGAGGACGCGGCCGGAGGTCGGGTCGTGGAAGCGAGCTACGAGCTTGACGAAGGTCGTCTTGCCCGCGCCCGTCTCGCCGACGAGGGCGACCGTCTCGCCCGCGCGGATGTCGAGGTCAATGTTCGCCAGCACGGGAGTCGGGTCGTCGGAATAATTGAAGGAGACATGCTCGAAGCGGACGTCTCCCCGAATGGCCGACAGCTCGCCCGCGCCCGCTTCATCCTGGACCTCGACGGGTGTCTCCAGCAACTGGACGATTCGCTCGCCCCCCGCCATCGTGGACTGAAGCGTGTCGAAGCGGCGGAAGAGATCGCGGATCGGCTCGAAGAAGCGGTCAATGTACAGCACGAACGCGACGAGGTCGCCCGCGGTGATGGTCTCGCCGAGGACGGCTGTCCCACCGACCCAGACGACGAGCGCGGTGGCGATGGCGCCGAGCGCGTCCACGGTGGGGGTGAAGAACGAGGCCACTTTGGCCGCGCCCAGCCCAACGTCAAGATGGTAGCGGTTCACGTAGTCCCGAAAATTCTGGTAGTTGTGTGTCTCGCGGCTGAAAGCTTGCACGACGCGCACGCCGTTGATGTTCTCCGCCAGCACGGAGTTGACCCACGAGATGGCCGAGCGGACTTTGCGATAGTTGCGGCGCGCTGCGCGGCGGAAGAGCGCGGTGGCAAGCGCCATGAACGGCAGGACGGCGAAGGTGAGGAGCGAAAGTTTGGGATTGATGAGGAGCATCGCGACGATGATGCCCACGATGGCAAAGATATCGCGGACGATGGCGAGCGCCGCCCATGTGATGAATTCGCGGAGCGTGCCAACATCGTTGATGACGCGGGTGATGGCGCGTCCCACGCTGAAGCGCGAGTAGAAACCAAGCGAGAGTTTTTGCAGATGCTCGAACATGCGCGTGCGGACGTCGTACAGCACGTTTTGACCGACGCGCGACATGATGACGACGCGCAGATAGTTTGTCCCCCACTGAAAGAGCATGACGATCAGATAGATAATGAGCGTCTGTCGCAAGACCGCGATATTTTTCGCGGCGAGACCATCATCGAGCGCGACCTTGACGAAGTACGGCCCCGAGACACTGGTGATGGTGGCGATGGTCATCAAAAGCAATGCGGCGATGCCCTGCTTGAGGTAGGGTTGCAGAAAGCGGATGAGTTTGCGCGCGATATTGGGATCGTACCCCTTATCGAGGGCTTCTTCCGATTGGATGACGTAGGCGGGAGGGGTGATGGTCATTTAGTCTGATAGTCTCGTAGTCAAATAGTTTGATAGTTCGTTGGTCAGAGAAGCACTGTAACATTTATGTTGCTTTTGGCCGCGCAAGATAAATCTCCCTGGCATCGCCCGCCAGGGCAGATGTGCGGTACTACTCTGGCAGTTTTACAAACTTCGCTTTCTTCTTCGCCAGGAACTTCGCGGCGAGGAGGCTGGAGACAGATGCAACGGCGATGGCAAGCAAGGCAAAGGCGGCGGTCATCCAATCTACAAGAAAGCGCAAGGCGAGGACGATGAAAGCGAGCGCGGCGACGAGGCCTGCCAGAGCGCCGACGAGCAGGCTGTGAAAGGTGACGTCGCGCGGCGTCCGCTCGGAGGTTTCGAGCCACCGCGCCAGGTACGCCCCGCCGACCGCGCCTGGGAGGATGGCAAAGACGACAGAATACAGCCCCGCGAATCCAAACCCGACGAGGAATTGTCCTGGGTCGGTATTAATGAATCCGAAAATGGTCGCGGCGGGAATTGCGCCGAAGATGATGCCGCCAAAGATGGCGAAGATGGAGCCGATCAATGCGCCGTAGAGGGGGAATTTAAATTTCATTGTTGACTGCCTTTCTTGAAACTACATTTCCGTCATTGCGAGGAGCGCAAGTTGCGACGAAGCAATCTCCTCTCGGCAGCGGAGGGGATTGCTTCGGGAAGAACACCCTCGCAATGACGGACAAGTTTTTCATCTCAACTCCTCGCTTCTCCTGCGCGGCTCGGAAAATTCCTTTTGCCCCAGTTCTTCCATCTCTTCGGCAAATTTCTCGTGACCCTTCAATTGCAGGTCGTAGATCTGGCGGTACAGCCCGCCGTGACGGAGTAAGTCTTTATGTGTACCGCGTTGAACGATGCGACCTTTGTCCATGACCACGATCATGTCGGCGCGGCGAACGGTGGAGAGGCGGTGTGCGATGACAAAGGTGGTGCGGCCTTCCATCAGTTGATCGAGCGCGGACTGGATGAGTTTCTCGGTTTGCGTGTCCACGCTGGAGGTGGAGTCGTCGAGGATGAGGATGCGCGGATTCATCAGCAGGGCGCGGGCGATAGCCACCCGTTGACGCTGTCCGCCCGAGAGGGTGATGCCGCGCTCGCCGACGATGGTGTCGTATCCCTGCGGTAGTTCGAGGATGAAATCGTGCGCCTGCGCGGCTTTGGCGGCGGCGATGATCTCCTCTTCGCTCGCTTCGGGATGACCGTAGGCAATGTTGGCGCGGAGCGTGTCGGAAAAGAGCAGGGAAGTCTGCAGGACGATTCCGATCTGGCGGCGGAAGGAGACCAGATCCAGTTCGCGGACGTCAATGCCGTCCACGAGGATCTGTCCGTGTGTGACATCGTAAAAGCGAGGGATGAGATTCACCAGCGAGGTCTTGCCCGAACCTGTCTGTCCCATCATGGCGATGATGCGGTTCGGTTCCACTTTGAGGTTGATCTCCTCCAAGGCAGGGATTTTCTCGTCTTTGTAGTTCAACGAAACGTCCCTGAATTCCACTTCGCCGCGCAGTTGCTCGAGCCGTTGCGCGTTTTTCGCGGATTGGATTTCGGGTTGGTAATCCAATGCTTCAAAGACGCGTTGCGCGCCCGCCGTGGCTTCCCCCGCGGCATTGACGAGTTGCGTCAGTTGCTGGGCGGGCGCGCCGAGCAGGAGAATGTACGAGTTGAACGCCACCAGTTCCCCGAGCGTGACCGTCCCGTCCAAGACCATGGGGCCGCCGAACCAGAGGAGCAGGATCGTGCCGAGCGCAATCAGAAAGTTGGAGAGCGGCATGATACGCGCCCACTGGTCAATGACATTGACCCAATGCATGAAGACTTCGCGATTTGCGGTGTTGAAACGATCAATCTCGTACTCTTCGCGGGCGAAGGCGCGCACCACCTGCACCCCGCTCACGTTTTCCTGCAAACGGTTCGAGACTTCGCCCACGGCGTTGTCCACTTTGAAGAACAGGCCGCCGATGCGCGTCCCAAATTCAAGCGTCATGTAGACCAGGGGAATCATCGGCAGAAGCGCGATGACCGCCAGTTTGAGATTATCCGAAGCCATCAGCCAGAGAATGCCAACTGTCAGCAAAACGAATTGAGCCGCTTCGACGATGGCCGAGCCGGCGAACCGCTCGATGGCGCGCACGTCTTCGATGCAACGCGAGATCAACTGTCCCGACTGGGCGTGGTCGTGATAGGAAAAACTCTGCCGCTGGATGTGGTCGAAGAGACGATTACGCAGGTCATAGCCGATGCGCGCCGCGACCCATTCCGACAGATAGCGTTGACCAAGATTCAGAATCGCCGCGCCCAGCCCAATCGTCAGGAGCAGAAGCGAGGAGCGGATTAACGCCGCGGACGCGCCGGCGGTCAGCCCCTCGTCCACTACTTGTTGGATGATGCGCGGGACGTAGAGCGAGAGTCCTGTCACGGCGAGCAGGAGAAATAGATTTAGGAGTGTTTGGGGAAGATATGGTCGAATGAAAGAGCGGAGACGGAACAATGATGACATAGAGCAAGCATACCATAACGCAAAGTGACAGTCACTTTAGAAGTGGCTGTCACTTGGAAATTAATGGGGAAGCGTTGGGAAAACGTAGGGGCTGAGGGAATTAATCGCAACTCAACTTCTGCCCTGGCGGCGCATACGTTCGCAAACCGCCCTGGTCTTGAATGGCGATCACCAGCGCGCGCACCGAAGGTTCAAAGCGGCCAAACATGCCAAACGCCTCGTCCTCGTCATCCCTGCAACCCACTACCCATACGTCAGGGGCGGCGCCGAGATCGAGGCCGCGGAAGTTGGCGGGCAGTTCGGGCATTTCCACGATCACGCCCGCGCTCACAGGGCCGAGGGCTACAAAGGTCAGGCGCGGATACGAGCGGTAACCAAAAGCCGCGTCGAACACGTAACAGGTTTCGCACAGGCCATCATCCGCGAAGAAATAGCGCGGGTACAACAGGCGCGCCTGGAACACGAATGAATCCGAATGGCGCACGAAATCCACGATGTCCTTCTGCTTGAATCCCAACTCTTTCAGCGAGACCTGTTCCCTAAAAATTTTCCAGGCTTCGGTTTTCTTAAGCGTTGGATAACGCTGTGGGACGACATACGACGGAAGCGGCAAGAGCAGACCGAGGACCAGCGCGGCGGACACCGGCACGGCCCATCCCCATCGCTTCATTTCGACAGGTTGGCGGGCCTCTGCTTCGAGAGCGGACTCTGCGCTGGAGCGCTTCGCCAGTTCCCAAAGCCATTCGAGTAGTTGAAAGAGTCCGATGGCGTAATAAAAATAGACGATCCAATCGGCAGGGACAAGATAACGACTGCCCGAAGTGCGCGCCAACGCGTTGGACAGGAAATAGACAATCTCTACCATCGCAGGAACGAGGCCCGCGCCGCGCCAACGCCGAAAGGCGGATGCCAGTCCCACCGCCAGCAAAACGAGGTTGAGCGGAAGCATAATCTTGTTCTCGGCGGAGAGCGTCCCATCCCAGTTTTTTTCCCAGATGGGCGAAGAGACGGTTTGTTCGAGACTGCGAAATTTCACCGTGGACGGCAGGACGAAGACAGACGCGATCTGATTGTGGAGGAAGTGTGCGGGGATGAATTGGAGGGGAGTCGCGCCCTCATCCAAAATGGGACGCGGACGCTTCGCGCGCGGATGGACGCGGATATTTTCGGAGAGAGATGCAACGTGAGGAGTGGAGAGATTGAGGCCAGAGCCGCCGGGGAGGAATTGTTGGTAGCGCTGGAAGATGGCATCGAGTTTGCCTTGAATGAAGAGACGCCCGTCGGGGCCGCGGTTGGTGAGAAGCCAAGGCAGGATGAAAAGCGAGAATCCCAGGATAACGGAAAGGGCGGGGACAAGTCTTTGCCGCCAGGGTTGGGCGCGCCAAAGGAGGGGTAGAAGAAACGCCAGCGGCAAAAACAAAAATGCGTTGGTGCGGAGCAATGTCGCCGCGCCGATGAGGAGGCCGATCCAAAGCGGCGTGGAAAACGCGCGAGGCGGGCGAGTCCGCTCTAAGTTAAAGAGCAGAAGCGCAATCGTCGCTACGAAGAGCGCGGTCGGGACCTCGGTCATCATCAGCTTGGCGTGCGAGACCTGGATATCCAATGCGGCGGCGATGGCATTGCGTTCTTTGAAGATGGCGAGCAGGGCGACGAAGAGTCCCAGCCCGCGGCTGTGGATGTCTTTGCCGAGCAGATAGAGGACGACGGGGAAGAGCGCCAGGAAGAGAATCTGTACGTTGATGGTGTCGCGGACCGATTGCCCGCCCACGAGGTGGAAGAGGGCCAGCAGGAAATGATAGAGCGGCTTGTCGGAGGAGAGGTCGTTGTTGATGCCCTGACCGATCAGGGCATATTGCGCCCCGAGATCGTAAGAGGTGGAATCGGAGAGGGGATAAAACTCATAGGTGGGCGGCGAGGGACGCGGCGCGTTGAAACTCTGTCGCTGCGGCTCGGCCATCCACACGCCCGCGGCCAGCGCATACACGAGCGCCGCCAGCAAAATATCGAGAACGAGAATCTTGCCGAGAGCTTTCCCCGCGAAAGGGTGTGAGGCGACGCGCGGCAGGGAGAGTAGTCGCCCCAATCCAAAACTGACCGCGAGCGCGACGAGAACCTGCAAGCCCAAAAGCGGCACGCCCGCCTCGTTCCAAAAAGCGACATCGGGCGTGATGCCAATTTTGGTGAGGGTAATGAACAGCCACACGCCGAGCAGGAGGAGCAGGACGAGGGCGGTGACAATCAGTTGTTTTTTGTTGTTGACGACGAAAGGGGATTTCAGCACATAGTCTCCACGGGAGGGGATTATATACCAAGTTCCTCCCGTGCAATTAAATAGTAGACCTGTGACGTTTTGCAAACGTCACAGGTCTGTGTGTGCACTTCATCGTTTGCAGATAAAGTAAGTGTCTTTTGTATCCCAGCCTTCACGCACCCAGCCCGTTTTTGTTTCGGTGGTGTAACCATAACTTTCTCTCGCGCAGGTACTGCAACTGTATTTTGTTCCCGCGGGGATTGAGATTTTCCACCAGGTGAAGTTATCCGCACAACGCGGGCCTTCAATGATGGTAAATTCTGCTCCTGGGTAAAGCGCCAGCATTTCGCTTCCAGACATGGATGCTGTGTAACGGACGATCAATCTGTCATATTTCGTGCAGACATATCCCTTATCGCCTACTTTGACGGTGAAAGGCTTTGCGCCAGGGCAGGAAGTGATGCCTCCCGTCACGGGAGGATTGGTTGAACCTGTAGTCGGAGGAGGTTTGGAGCCAGGCGTTTGTGAGACGTTTACCGAATAAACGATCTCCAAGCCTCCATCAGGGGTTTTGATTGTCTTTCTATTTGTTACGCCCCAGCCATCGGACTTGGTCAGGTAAATGCCTGCGGAGCCAAGTACATCGGATTCTTCGATCCAGTCTAGCGCTTTCCCTGTGATAAAACCGACCAGCAGATCGACCCCAATTCCTAGCGGACCGCTTGAGGTGGTGATGATTTTCTTTGCGACAAGCGCCCCTTTGATTCCCGATGCAATTCCGTTGGACAAAACGCCAACGCCCAAATCGGCGATCTCGGTGCTTTCATCCTCATCCACGCCCAAGACCATGATCACGATGCCGTCTTTATATTCTTCCTCTTTGAAGACCATCCCAGCCGAACATAGGTTTGAATTACTGGAAATCACAGTCCCCACCTGAATAGTTACAGGCGCATACGCGGGACATACCTGCGCCGTGGAGCGTCCATTTTTGTCGCCCGATACGGCTAAAATACGAAATTCACCCGACCCCATAAAGTCTCCCGTGCTCTTGAGGATTTTCACCTGGTCAATCCAAAAGTTGACGTAGGTGGATTGAGCGAGCTCAGGCGCGGCAGATGCTGTCTGTGGCATCAACAAGGCGGCCACTACAAGGATGACTGCAATTCGACTCGCAATGCGTTGAATGTTCATGGCTACAATTCCCTTTCATGAAATATTCTTATGGATGTGATGGAGCTGTTACTGGTGGTGACGGTGGAGTTTTTTTTGATTTCCCAAACGCTAAAATTTAGATTAATTTTTCATTAGAGGGATTATACTTTATTTTGTAGGAACAACCTTGATGGGAAGGCTTACGTTTTATTCGCAAACTTGACGTTTTGGAAACGTCACAGGTCTTCACTTTCAAAATCCAGTTTTTGAGGCGGTGGAAGCCAATTTATCCATGTGTATAATTGGTTATTCATAAGGAGTCCCACATGCAAAGCAAAGCATTAACGGTAACTGAATATCTGCTCGAAGTCCCCGAAGAGCGCAAGTCCGCGCTGAAAAAACTGCGCGCTCTGTGCCGCAAACATCTCAAAGGCTTCGAAGAGGGAATGGAATACGGCATGCCTGGCTACAAACGCAACGGGGTTGTGGAGGCCGGCTTTGCCAGCCAAAAACACTTCATCGCCTTTTACATCCTCCGCACCGACGTGATGAAGTCCCACGCCAATCAACTCATCGGCACGGGCATCTCGCATGGCAAAGGATGTATCCGCTACTCGAAACCCGAACGCATTGATTTCAAAGTGGTGGAAAGCCTGTTGAAAGCGACGGTTCAATCCACAGGACAGGTGTGTTGAACAGGACAGAGGGGGGTACAAATCATGTAAAATCAGCCCCATGTCTTCCGCCAAACCCACCCGTCTCAACCTGCCCGCGCTCCTCGTCGCGGCCACCTTCAACGCTTTTTTCTACGCCTTCATCGAATGGATCTTCTTCGTCACCAAGCCCTCGGCCCTCTCGCTCCTCAGTCCGTTTGAAAAAGCGCGTATCTTCTTCGTCACAGGCGGCGTGATCGCGCTCGCAATCATCCTCGTCTGCCTGCCCCTCCTTCTCCCCGCCCTGCTCACCAAAGACAAAACACAAAGACGCCTCGCCACGTTGGCCTGCCTGCCACCCGCCTTCGTGGCCTCGGTCAACGCGCTCATCATCACAGACAACTTCACCTACACCGTCTTCAAATTCGGCATCGCCACCGCCGAAGACTACTGGCGGATTCCCTACGCCATTGGATTTATCCTCTTCTTCCTTTGGACGACGCGCCAGACTCACCGCCGTCTCTTCAAGCGACGCGTCCCCGCCTCCTCCCTGACCTTGAGCGGGGTCGTGCTGACGTTGAGCCTGGTCCTCGCCCTCACCAGTCCCCGCGCCGACAACGTCTCCGCCGCGAACGATCCCGCGGCAACAAGCCAAACCTTTCCCAACATCATCATCATCGGCGGAGATGGACTCGGTTCCACCTATCTCTCCGCTTATGGCAACCCCAAAAAGACCACGCCCTTCCTCGAGAAACTCGCCGCCGAATCAATCTTCGCCGAGAACGCCTTTGTCAACGTCTCCAGCACCACCGCCTCTACCACGTCCATGCTCACCGGGCGCTATCCCGCCGACGTGGACGTCTTCCGCTATCCCGATGTCCTCTCTGGCGATGACTCATTCAAGCATCTGCCTGGCATCCTCAAGGCCTATGGCTACCACACCGTCGAAGTCGGCGTCAACCATTACGTGGACGCAGGCAAGATCAACCTGCTCGATGGCTTCGACATCGTCAACGGCCGCTCGCTGAACCAGCCCCTCGCCACAGCCCTGCGCAAGGTTTTGGGCAACACGCCGTCCACGCAATTCATGGCCACCATCCTCAGCCGGGCTGAGGAACGCCTGCTCCACATCTTCTTCGTTCGCTCCATGTCGAACGCCATCAAAGAAGTGGAAGACCCGCACGCCCGCGACACCGACGGTCAACGCGTGGACGAGATCAACCAATTGTTCGACCAGGCCGACCGTCCGCTCTTCATCTTCGCTCACTTCATGGACACGCATGGCCCGCACTTTTCATACAGCCAGCAAGTGTTCTCCAAACGAGAAACCGCTCGCGATTGGGACGTCAACCAATATCAGGACGCCATTCTCACCTTCGACGGAAATCTGAAGAAAATCTACAACCATCTCGAAGAGACGGGCAAACTCGAAAACACCATCATCGTCATCTACACCGATCACGGCTTCATGTACACCGTCACCAGCCGCATCCCGCTCATCGTTCGCTTCCCCGAACAAGCCCACGCCGGGACGCGCTCCCACAACCTGCAAGTGATAGACGTCCCGGCCACTTTGCTCGACTACCTCGGCCTCCCCCAGCCCGAATGGATGAGCGGCGCGTCCTTCCTCGAAGAAGAAGCGCCCGCCCTGCGCGAGATCATCAGCATTGTGGCCGGCTCGCCCAAGAAGATCAAACCGCCGTTCTTCCAGATCAAGAGCGTGGTCTTCACCGTCTGTCAAAAATATTATTCCTTCAACGTGCAAGAAAACAAGTTCACAACCAAACTGGTCACAGGCCACACTGCCCCCTGCGATCCCGCCTCCCTGCCGCTGGAAGAAGACATCCGCGCCAAAATCATCGCCTATCTCGAGGCGCATGGCTACGATGTCAGCGGGCTGCAAGATGAGGCGGAACGTCCCAAAGAACCAGGGAGCGGGCAGAATTAACGGGAAGTGAAGTCACAGGCCCCCGAAGGCAAAGTTTACAAACTTGGTCCCTTCCACTTTCGAATAATCTTCGAAAAAGGCGGAAGTATTTTCGGTAGTGGGTCGCGCTACATGATGAGAAGGTGAAAATACGCCTACCATCATTTATCCAAACCCACTACCCAAATCATCTACACTCACAAACAGTTCGAGTCAACTCATGGCGCGGGGTTCCTTTCGGGTTCTTTTTTGGTTCGCACCTAAAGTTTACCCAAAAAGCGAACCCCGCTCCCTCCTTATCCATTATTCACGTTAAAAATGCCCTGCAAATTGCAGGGTATTTTTCATACTGGGTAGAATTTGTTAACTTCGTGACTTTCGTCAATTGTCCGAAACCACAACTTGCCCTATACTTGAATCGTCTCAAAACCCTCATGGAGGCACACATGTCTGAACCCCGTAAGAAGATCACACTCCCCTATCTCTTCGACAAAGTAAAGAAAGGTGAGCCCATCACCTGGCTGACGTGCTACGACTATCCCACCGCCTACCTGCAAGAGCAGGCGGGCATCGAGATGATCCTGGTCGGCGACAGCCTGGGCATGACCATGCTCGGCTTCGACTCCACCCTGCCTGTCAAAATGGACGACATGATCCGCCACGCGCAGGCCGTCCGCCGCGGCGCGCCCACCGCCTTCGTCGTCGGCGACATGCCCTACATGACCTACCAGCAATCGGTGGAGGCGGGCATCGTCAACGCAGGCCGCTTCATGGCCGAGTGTGGTTGCGACGCCATCAAACTGGAAGGCGGCGCGGCGATGGCCAGCCGCATCAAAGGCATCGTGGACGCGGGCATCCCCGCCATCGGTCACCTCGGGCTGACTCCGCAATCGGTCTCCGCTTTGGGCGGGTTCCGCTTACAGGGCAAGTCCGCCGACCTGGCGAAGAAAATCGCAGACGACGCCCAAGCTTTGCAGGAAGCGGGCGCGTTCGCCATCCTGCTCGAACTCGTCCCTGACCGCCTTTGCGAACTGATCACCGAGCGCGCTGAGGGGTGCATCATTATGTCGCTTGGTTCGGGACCGAAGGCGCACGGTCAACTGCTGATCTATCACGACATGTTTGGCCTTTACCCGAAGTTCAAACCGAAAATGGCGAAAGTCTACGGCAACGCGGGCGAGGTGATTCTCAACGGCCTCAAGAATTACCATGATGAAGTCATCGGCGGCCAATTCCCCGCGCAGGAGAATTACTTCGGCATGAGCGATGAGGAATTCAACGAGTTGAAGAATTTAGTCGGCTAGTCTACTAGTCTACTAGTCCGCTCGTTCCCTAGTCGAGTTGTCAAATCGACTAGAAAACTACGCGACCAAGTGACTAGAAGACCAGTAGACCAGAAGACTAGGAGACTACCAACCATGACCGACATCCAAAAATCCCTCAAAATATCCCCCGATAAACTCAAGGCCTTCAATGAAGTCTTGCTCGACCCGAACTCGCAGGTGATGAAAGATTTCTTCGCGGTGGTGGCGAAATATGGAACGCCTGCGGAGATCAATCGCAAGCACAAAGCGGCGCGCAAGATGGAGAACCTATTCAAGATCGTGCAGGAACGCCAACCCGAAGCGATCAAAGATTTGAACTGGCTAATTCAACAGCGCGACAATGGCGCGTTTATTCCCGTCAAAGATTATCGTCGCAAGGTGTTGGGCGCGGCGGCAGACACAACCAAATTCAAGGACAAGTACGCCGTCACGCTCGAAGTCTCGGCCCTGCAATACTTCCCGTGGATTCGCGTCATGGCAGAGGAAGCCATCGCCAATAAGACGCTTGTCCCGGGGCGCTTCATCGCCGTCCGCAGAATGAAAGAATCCGAAGCCGACGGCGACCTGCCTGCAATCGTCGCCGCGCTGGACATCATCGGCGCTTCATTCGTGGAGACGCTGGACACCAAAGGCACGGACGGCTCGAACCCGCACCTCGGCGGTCCCGCCACAATCACCGGTTATTTTGGCGGCATCGGTCAGCCTAACGAGCACGCCCTCCAATGGCTGGACGAGTTCTTGTATTACTACACCAACTACGGCGTCCAGCATGTTTTGAATTTCAACGCAGGGACGATCCTACTCGGCTTCCTGCTCTTCAAACTGGGCGTGAACATCAACTTCAAGATCAGCGTCTTCTTCGGCGCGGATAATCCCTACAACGCGCTGTGGATTATGACCATGGCGAAACTGCTCAGCCGCGACGACGGGACGAGTCCGCTGATCGGATTCAACTGGTCGAACTCGATCAACAACCAGACCATGGAGTTGACCGCCGAATTCCGCAAGGCGCTCGGCTTCGAGAAGGTCATCCGCTTCGAGCATCACATCACCGAGCCGCAGAAGAGCATCGTCATCCAACCGTATGATCGCCGCGCTGAATTGGTGGAGATCGCCGACCATGTGGCGAACATCGCCGCCAAGCACGAAGGCGGCGACCCCGAAGTGGACGTGACCCGCGCGCATATCTCCGACATCCTCGATTACTTCCGCGCCAAAGACGAGGTCATCGCTTCGGGCGACTGGGACAACCTGCGCGTCAACTTCATGGACAAGGTCGCGGCCGCCAACCACTCCGCCTGGGATCTGACCGCGAAGGGATTGAGTTTCATCGCGGCGAGGAATTTGCATAAGTAACCCCTTCACACAGCACTCGGAAGTCTTCGAGACTTCCGAGTGCTTTTTAACTTTATGACCAACTTCCACTTCCTCGCCACCCACGTCGGCTCGGTTCCCCATGCGGAGCCGAGCGCCATCACACAGCGCGTCGCGTCCCTGCTGGATATTCCGTGCTGGCTTCAATTGCCGCGCCGCCATTATCTCGAAAACATCTACACTCAATACGCCGCGACTCTCCCGGGCGCGGTCGTGGACGCGCAAAAAGAAAAAGCGGTGATGCACACCGACTCGACAGATTTCGACGCGCAACTCGAAGCCTTCTATCAATCCGTGATTGACGATGATCTGAATCATTTCGCCCTCACGCCCGATTGCGCGCTGGGCTTTTTCACTTTGCTGGACGAACTCAAGCCCAAGCCCGCCGCGTGGGTGAAGGGACAGGTGATGGGGCCGATCAGTTTTGGTCTCACCGTCACCGATCAAGATTTGCGAGCGAGTTTGTATAACGAGATATTGGCCGACGCGCTGGTGAAGAACATGAGCATGAACGCGCGCTGGCAGATTCGCCAGTTGAAGAATATTGGCGAGAACGTAATCATGTTCGTGGATGAGCCGTATATGGCTTCGTTCGGTTCGGCCTTCATCAGCCTCAGCCGCGAGCAGGCCTTGGGATACATGAATGAGGTTTACGACGCGGTGCACGCCGAGGGCGCGCTGGTGGGCGTTCATTGTTGCGGCAACACGGACTGGGGTCTCCTGCTCGACTCGAAAGCCGACATCCTCAACCTCGATGCGTACGCCTTCCTCGAGAACCTGGCCCTCTACCCGTCCGAACTGCGCGTCTTTCTGGACCGCGGCGGCGCGGTGTGCTGGGGCCTTGTCCCGAATGATGAAAAATTACGGAGCGAGAGTCCCGCGTCCCTGGTGAAGCGGATGCGTGAGGGACTCCAACTCGTCCACGAAAAGGCGGGCGCGCGGGGCGTCCGCATCAGCGTGGACGAGCTCGCGGCGCGCAGTCTCGTCTCCCCCGTGTGCGGACTCGGCTCCACCACGATTGAGATCGCGGAAGAGGCGTTTGAGAAAACTGCCGCGTTGAGCGAGCTTTTGAAGCAAGGGTGAAATTTTAAGGTTAATCCCCCGCATGTCCTCTTGTTTTGACCTTGCAAGAGCGCTAAAATGCGACTCGCTTGCCATATATATACGGGTTCGAGAAACCGAAACCGCCATATATGGCGCTTACATTTGTTCTATTTTTGGAATAATCCATGCGTTGTCCTTACTGCCAAAATGCCGACTCGAAAGTGCTGGATACCTCCCATGATAGCCACGGGGGCATCCGACGTCGCCGCGAGTGCTTGAAGTGCGGACAACGCTTCAGCAGTTACGAGCGCCCGATTTTGGCGACGCCGCTCATCGTCAAGCAGGACGGGACGCGGGAAGAATTTGACCGCGAGAAGCTGGCGCGTGGCATCCGCATCTCGTGCGCTAAGCGTCCCGTCTCCGCGTCGGACATTGAGCGGATGATCGGACAGGTGGAAACCGACCTGCAAAAAATGGGCAAAGCAGAAGTCTCTTCGCGTGTCGTTGGCGACCTCGTCATCAACGGCTTGAAGGAGATGGATCAGATCGCCTACATCCGCTATGCCATCGTGTACTTGCGCCTCGACGACCTTCACGCCCTTCGCAACGAAATTAATCGCCTTCTCGAAGGCTAAACGAACCGACCACGCCAGTTCCGAGGGTGGAATGGCAGTGTCGGTTTTTGCGTCTTAACACATCATTTTATTTCAGAGGAGATGTTGACATGATTGCTCAAGCCGCCCCATCCACAAAGCACGGATTGCTACCGACGCCCGCAATGCCGAAGAACCTCCCCAAAGTGGAGTTGACCGATAACGCCCGCCAGGTGTTGATGAAGCGCTACGTCCGCCGCGGCGACGACGGCAAGCCCGCCGAAACCGTGGAGGAAATGTTCTGGCGCGTGGCGTATCACGTTGCCAAAGTGGAGGAGGCCTGGAGCGGGGATATCAACGCGCGCGCAATCGAGTTCTATCATTTATTGACGAGCAAGAAATTTTTCCCCAATTCTCCGACGTTCACTGGCGCTGGCACTCCGCTTGGACAGCTGGCCGCTTGTTTTGTGCTTCCGATCTCCGACGATATGGGACGCGACAGCGCGGGCATTTTCCAAACCTTGCGCGACGCGGCGCTGATCCAGCAGACGGGCGGCGGCAACGGCTTCTCGTTCTCGCGCCTGCGGCCCAAGGGCGGACTCGTCAAATCCTCCGCGGGACAGGCCACTGGCCCCGTTGGGTTTTTGCGCGTCTATGACCATGCGTTTGGGGAGATTGCGCAGGGCGGAACCAGGCGTGGGGCCAATATGGCGGTCCTGCGCGTGGATCATCCCGATGTGGAAGAGTTCATCACATCAAAGACCAACGAAAATAGCATCACAAATTTCAATATCTCCGTCGGCATCACGGACGCGTTCATGCGCGCCGTGAAGGATGACGAGGAATGGGAATTGCGCTTCCCCGATATTTCGCAAAAAGAATATCGCGGCTGGAGCGGTACGCTCGAACAGGCCGAGAATGCGGGGATGAAAATCCGCTCATACGGAACAGTGCGAGCGCGCGATATCTTCGACAAGATCGTGAAGCAGGCGCATCACAACGGCGAGCCTGGCGTGCTGTTTTTGGACGCGGCGAATCGCGGCAATCCCGTCCCGCATTTGTATCCGCTGGAAGCGACGAACCCCTGCGGCGAACAATGGCTTGGTCCCTACGAGAACTGCTGTCTCGGTTCGGTCAATCTCAACGAACATTGCGGACCCGACGGTTCGGTGGATTGGGAGACTCTCCGCCAGAGCGTTGTCACGTCCACACGCTTTCTTGATGACGTGGTGGAGGCCAATGCGTATGTGCCTGCCGTCTCGCAGTTGAAGGAGGCCGCGCACCGCGCCCGCCGCATCGGACTGGGCATCATGGGCCTGGCGGACTTGATGTATCACGTGGGCGTGCGCTATGGCTCAAAAGAGGGACAGGAGTTCGGCGCGCAGGTGATGGAATTCGTCCGCTATCACGCCATGAAGACCAGCGTGGAACTAGCCGAAGAGCGCGGCCCCTTCCCTGCCATCGAAGGCAGTATCTATGACATGGACGAGCTGAAGTGGACTCCGCCTCAGCCGTTGGAAACGTATCAGCATAACTGGAACCGCCCCAACGTCGAGTGGGACGCGATTGTGACAGGCATCCGCAGGCACGGCATCCGCAACGCCGCGCAGACCACCGTCGCGCCGACGGGGACCATCGCCACCGTGGCAGGGTGCGAGGGGTATGGATGCGAACCCGTCTTCGCGCTGGCGTACATCCGTCATGTGAATGACAATGGCAAAGATTTGAAACTCACCTACGCCAGCCCTCGCTTCGATGAAGCCCTGAAGAAACTCGGACTCGGCGAGGAGAAGCGGCAGGAGATCGTGGAGCAGGTGATGAGCGAGGGCTCATGCCAGCGCGTGGCGGAAATTCCGCAGGCCGTACGCGACACCTTCGTCGTCTCTGGCGATATCACCGCCGAGGAGCATGTGCGGATGCAGGCCGCGCTCCAAACTTTTGTGGACAACTCGCTTTCCAAGACGGTCAATTTTCACGAGTCGGCCACCGAGCATGACGTGGCGAACGCGTATATGCTGGCCTGGGAACTTGGATGCAAGGGCATCACGGTCTACGTGACTGGCTCGCGCGAGAAGGTGGTGCTGGAGACGAAAGCCACCGCCGCGAAGAAGGAGCCCACGCCCGCGGACGCGTCCGAGCCCAAGCCCGTCCCCGCGACTGTGTGGCATGAGACGAAGAAGCCGCGCCCGCGTGCGTTGACAGGCCGCACGTTCAACATTGAGACGCCCGTCGGCAAGGCGTTCATCACCATCAATGAAAATGGCGGCAGTCAACCCTTCGAGGCTTTTATCAACACGTCGAAAGCGGGATCGGAAACCGCGGCGGTTTCGGAGGCGATTGGACGCCTCATCTCGTACATTTTGCGGATGGCCGGCCCCGTGATTCCCACCGACCGCATGAGGGAAGTTGTGCGCCAGTTGATGGGCATCGGCGGCGGACGGTCGCTCGGCTTCGGCCCGAACCGCGTCCGCTCGCTACCCGATGGCATTGGACAGGTGCTCGATCACTACCTGCGCGAGAAGGATGGCTTGGCCCCCGCGCCTGTGGAGGAGAAACCCAATGGCAATGGCGGTCATGTCATCGAGAAGGAAGCCGCGTCCCTGCCCCACCAAATGAAGATCGGCGACCTGTGTCCCGAATGCGGCGAGGCCGCGGTGGTGAACGAAGAGGGGTGCAGGAAGTGCTACGCCTGCGGGTATAGCGAGTGCTAGAAGATTAAATGCAAAGAGACGGTCAGAAATGGCCGTCTCTTTTTTTCATGGAATTGCGAAATGAATTTCGCATCACTTCGCGTGAATCGCCACCAGCGTCACATCGTCATCTTGATTGGAGCCGTGCTGGTAATCGAGCAGGGTTTTGAGCAGGCGGTCGCAGACTTCCTGCGAGGGGAGGCCGCGCAGGGCAAGGAAGGATTCTTCGATGCGTTCCAGGCCAAAGGCTTCGCCTTGCGGGTCGCGGCAATCGGTCATGCCGTCGGTGAAGAGGAGCAGGGACGCGCCAGGCGTGAGGCGGACGCGGCCCACGTCCAGGGTGATATCCTCCCAGATGCCGAGGGCCATCCCTGGTCCGTGCGGGAGGCGTTGGACTCCGTCGGCGGTCAGGAGCAGGGGCGGTTCGTGTCCGGCGCGGGCGTAGTCGAAGTCGCCCGTGGCGCAGTCCAAAATCCCATAAAGCGCGGTGACAAATTGCGTGACCTTTTCGAGGCGCGTGACGTGTTCGTTCACTTTGCGGAGGACGAGCGCGGCGGTGGGGAGCGCGTCGGACTCAGCCATGATGAGAGCGTGGATTCGCGCCATGAAGATCGCGGACGGGACGCCTTTATCGGCCACGTCGCCGATCAACACGCCGATCTTATTTTCGCCGACGGGGAAGACATCGTAAAAATCGCCACCCACCTGACGGGCAGGGTCAATGCGCGCGCCGAAATCATAGTTCGGATGCGTCGGTAGCACATCGGGCAGGATGCTGACCTGGATTTCGGCGGCCACTTGCAGTTCGCGCTCGAGGCGTTCTTTTTCGATGAGTTGTTCCTGCGCGGCCTTGAGTTCGTCGTAGGCTTTTTGCAATTGACGATTCTTTTCAGTGAGGTCGCGAAAGGTGGACGTGTTGGTGTTGTCGAGGCGCTCGCTGGAGACGCGCACCATCGAATACGCCAGCAAGGGGAAACGCCTTAGCAGATCGTCAAATTCGGCGCGACTCATCACGAGCAGGGTGACGGTCGTTCGGGCGCGCACGTCGGCGGTGCGCTGTCCGCCAGGCATGATGAGACTCATCTCACCGAGATATTGTCCCTCGCCGATGACGTTGAGGAGCAGTTCCTCGGGCTGGCCTGCGGCGCGCAGGATCTCGAGTTCGCCGTCCGCGATTACATAAAAATGTTCGCCCACGTCGCCCTCGCGAAAGAGGACATCGCGCGGTTTCAACTCCACCACTTTCAACATGGCGATGAGTTGATCGAGTTCGGCTTCGGGCAAGTCGGCAAAGAGGGGAATGCGAGCGAGGAGGTTGGTCATGTTTTCCTGTAACTATAAAACTCTATTTTTCTCTATACACTTCGCGGCGATGGCGAACAAAGTGAACAAAGTGAACAATCAATTCCTGACGAGATTTGTCAATTGTATATAAGGCACGATAATCCCCAACTCGAAATTTATTGTATTCATTGAGATCCCCTTTGAGTGGAATAGGGACGATTGAATCTATGTTTTCAGCCAACCAAACAAGTCTCTTATAAACAAGGCTGGCGATTGGCTTATCCAGTCGCGCCAGGTCACCTTCCGCGGTAGGCGTGAATTTAAGACGCACCACTATCCTCCAAGCCTAAACGGCTTGCTACATCGCTGGCGTCATATACTACGCCGCCTTCTTTAACTGCCTTAAGAGATCGCCTCAGGGCGTCTTGAATTTCGGAAGTTAATTCCAAGCCTTCATCAGGATCGAAAAGAAGATCGGCCAGGGTTTCTTCCACAACTTCCCGAACAAGCGCTTTGAATTCCACTATAGTAAGATCGGCGACTCGCGCATCCAACATTTTAGCCTCCAGTTCATCCTTCACATTATAACGTCACCCTCGCAAATCCATCACCTCCTTACCCGCCAATTTGTCCTGGATGCGCGCCACAACGGTTTCGAGATGCTGGGGCTGGTGGACAAAATCCAGGTCATCGGAGCGGATGGTGAGGACAGGACACAGGTCGAAGGATTTCAGCCATTCATCGTAAAACGTATCGAGCAGGGATAGGTATTCGGCGCTGATGCCCGTCTCCATGTTGCGAGCGCGGCGATGGATGCGCTCGATCAGTGTGGAGACTGGCGCTTTGAGATAGACCAGCAGGCCGGGGCGCGGGAGTCCCTGCACGACGATTTCGAAGAGGCGGCGATAAGCGAGATAATCGCGCTCGGACAGATTCCCCATGTGATGCAGGGCGCGGGCGAAGATGTACGCGTCTTCGTAGATGCTTCGATCCAAAATCGCGGACCTCGGGTCGCGCGCCGCTTCGAGGTACTGATCGGCGCGATGACCGAGGAAGAAAACCTGCAGGTGGAAGGACCACGTCCGCATGTCGCCGTAGAAATCGGGCAGGTACGGATTATCGGAAACGGATTCGTACCCCGTCCACCAGCCGAGACGCGCCCCAATACGCTCGGTGAGCGAGGTCTTGCCTGCCCCAATGTTGCCAGCCACTACAACAGTGTATTTGGTCATAAGAGCCTCTTTACTTAGTTGTCAGTTGAGGATACTGTGGGTCGAAGAATATCAGCGCCTTGATAAGGTGGCGCTATGCGCGGTTGCGATACAACTTGGCATTCGGCACGGACAGCATCTTTTCGAGGTCGAGCGACATGTCGAGAAATTTGATCACGCGCTTGCAAAGCGGTTCGGGCGCGGACATCATGGAATTATAGCCCACGTATAACACGTCCATGTGCGGTTGGCGCGCCAGCCAGGGTTTGACGAGTTTGACATGCTCGCGGAATTGCGCCTCCATCTCTTCGTCCGATATTTTGGATTTTTCGCCGCGATGATCGAGCATCTTCTTTTGGGAGGCCAGCACTTCCTTGATCTCGCGCTCCATAAAAATTATTTTGTAGATTCGGTCGGTGGGCAATTGCTCAAGCAGGTACGAGATGACCTTGACCACCTTGCCCCCCGCTTCGTCCAGCCACTTGCGGTCGCCCGCGGACATCTGCTTGACGCGCTCGAACTCGAAATAGCCGTTCGGGTTGTCATCGTCGGCGGTGCGGATGGAATCGGTGAGCGGCTCCAATCCGCCCGCTTGAAGCATCTTCATCATCATGGATGTGCCAGAGCGCGGCAAACCAGAGACAACGATGATGGGTTGTTTTTTGGAGGGAGATTTTTTGGAGGAGAAGAGTTTCAACATAGAGAGCAGAGAGAAGAGAGAAGAGAGAAGAGAGAGTAGTAAATAATCTTCAGGAGAATATTGTGCCTTGAAGTCCTACCAAGGTGTTGCTTTTCCTTTTATGCCACTACCTTTCAACGGCCCCCACATATGAGAATCGTAACTTGCTGGTCTGTTGTCACCCAAGACAAAGTACGAATCGTTATCCAGTTTTATTTCTTCCATTGTGTAAGGGGGAGGTATGGTTTCATACGCTTCAACCAAAGGTTCACCATTTACAAAAACCTTTCCATCGTGAATGGAAATCGTTTCACCTGGAAGCCCAATTAAACGCTTGAGCAATTGATTGCCATCAATTTCAACCAAAACCAAGTCGCCGCGTTGAAGTTCAGATAAAGGAACTTGTACTACATTGAATATCTGTCCGTCAGCGAAATTTGGCTCCATGGATTGACCATTGAGCATCACACGAGTGGACTTGGGAAGGCATGCCGTCTGCAAAAACGCTATGAGCAAGAACGCTACGATGAGCCTTTGCCATGAGTTGTACTTCAAAGATTTCTCCATTTGGTTATCATTCATCCTAGATCAAGCGGCGAATGGTTGCGTTTCGAGAACAGAAACTAATCTCTACTCTCTGTTCTCTATTCTCTTTTTACAAATACCCCAACCCCTTCAACCTCTCCTCCAAATCCTTCTGTCCTTGCGGGCCGGATTGGGAGGGCGGTTTGACGTGGGATTGATCCAAGTGTTTGCCAATGGCGAGGAAGGGAATATCGCGGAACGAGATGGCGCCGAAGTCACGCAGGTCGCGGTTGGCGAAGATCACGCCGGGGACGACGTCCGCGTCCACGCAGTGATCCGCGCCCCAGTGGTCGGTATTGACTTCGATGGTCTCCGCGGGAATTTTGCCGAGTCCCGTGTCAGACGAGGCGCGGTATCCAGCCGAGTAGCCCACCACAAGGTCCGGGCCGAGGCGGGTGAACGGGCCGTTGTAGACCTCGTGTTTGAGTCGCGCCTTCTGGACAACGGCGCAGCCATCGGGGCCTTTCCAGTCCAGTAGTTTCGTCTGCGCTTCGGCGAGAAGCGGCTCGATCTCTTCGGCGGTGACAATGCCCTGGCCCTCGCGTCCAGCCACGTTGATGTAGAGGCTGTTCAGTCCCAGCGCGTAGAGTTTGGTGCGAGACCAGTCCACGTCCGCGAGGCCGCCTTCGGTTTTGCCGTCTTTAAATGTGAGCCAACCCCGATGCGCCAGCCAGCGGTTGAGATGTACTTTGAATTTGAACGTACTGAATCCGTGATCAGACATCACGAGAAAGCGATGCTTGCCGTTGAGCCGCGCGGCCACTTCGCCCACGAACGCGTCGAGTTTTTTGTACCAGGCCTCGGCCACGTCGATGCGGTTGTGATAGAACATGTGCTGGACGCGGTCGAGATCGTCGAAGATGCCCGCCAGCACACCTTCCTTGAATTTTGAGAGCAGGTGGAAAAAGATCTGTTTGCGTCGTTCGAAGATCGTATCGCATAGCGCGATGAACTGATCGTCGCTGATGCAATCTTCTTCCAGACCCGTCGTATCCTGCGGCCAGCCGAGCGTGAGATACGGCCCGACTTCCTTCCACAACATTTTCGCGAACGACGGCGACGACGCAAAATGAAACGCGGAATGAAGCGGATGGATCTGCAATGGCAAGGCATAGACGCGCGCCACGCCATCGAGATGAGTCAAAATGAAACGGGCGATGGCCTGAATGTTGACAAGCAAGCCCGCCTTGAATTTCAGTTCGACGATTTCGCTCCACTGACCGAGTTTCAACTCGACCGTCTGCTCGCCGACCGTGAACCGCGCCGACGCTTCGCCCGTGACTTCGAGCGCGACGGGCAATGTGGCTGGGACGGGTGCGCCTCCCTTGCCCTTGACCATCGGGCCGTTCAACGTCCCCGCGAATTTTTTCTCGCTGACGCGTTCCAGCCGCGCAACAGAGGTTTTCTTCTTCGTCTCGTCCGCGCTGGTGAAGAGAGTCCCCACGCCGAGTTGACCGCGGATATCGGGCGCGCCCAGCCCAGGGATGGTGTTGACGGGCAACTCAGGCCGCGCAGGGAACATGGCGGGCCACCACAACGCCGTGGCAGGATAGCCCATCGAGGCGGCTTCCTCGAAAAATGTTTTCGTTGTATAAGGCGGGATGAAGCCCTCGCCGAGCGCGGTCTTCTTCGTCGGTAATATGGAGACATACGGCGCGTACGAGCCCGCGTCCCGAACGACAAAGTCGAAGATGCCGTGACTGCCCGGGTCCGCGCCCGTGGCGATGCACGTCCACGAGACTTCCGTCTGCGGCGGAGACGAGACTTCCAGCCGCGCGTATCCGCCCGCGTCCATCAATTTTTGCAGGTTGGGCAATTCATTTCGCCCCGCCATCTTCTCAAAAATGACGGGGTCGAAGGAGTCGAAACCGAGGATGATTGTTTTCATTGAAAATGCTTTTTTAACCACTAAGGACACCAAGGGCACAAAGGAATTTAAACCTTCGTGACGCTTCGTGTCCTTTGTGTTTAAAGGGTTTTACTCTTTCGTGGACTCGTCTTCATCCTTGCGAGCGCCGCGGCGCAGACGAGCGACAAACGCGCGGATCTGCCGCGAAAAGATCAGCAACACGCCCGTGATCGAGCCGAAGATGGCGAGCAAGGTTTGAAATAAAACTCCACCGGTGTTTGGGTCAATATACATGCGTCATGCTCCTTTCCAAAAAGCATGGCCGTTATACCGTAAGAGGGGGGAATCGTCAAACGGGGAGGGTTTCAGGTTTCAGGTTTCAGGTTTCAAGTGTCAGGCAGTGGGAGTTGGCGGTATACTTGGTCAAAACTGAGGAGGAAGATATGCGCTCAAAAAAATTGCTTGCAAACCTTCTTTTTCCAATTTTCGGTCTTTTCGTCATTGCTTGTATGGTCTTGCCAATTCCAATCCCCATGCCAGCGCCTGTACCGATAAATATAACAAAAGTCAATCGTGACTTGCCTTCTACCTATGACGGAAACTGGGAAGGGACGACATCACAACAAACAACCATTACCTTCACGGTCAAATATAATGACATCGTGTATCTTTTAATCAAAGGTGCTTTGACCGGACAAAATTGTAGTTATGAATTTAAGTATGGAAATGAATACGTCCCAACCATGGAAGCACCAGAATATTACTTTCCAATTAATCCAATCGGAAATGACAAATTTTCCATTACAAGCAATAGCGCGGGTATTTCATATGTAATCACCGGCACATTTATATCGCCAACTTCGGCTTCAGGTACGATGAAAATTTCGGACACAAATAGGAATTGCAAGGGAAGTATAAAAATAGATTGGAGTGCATCAAAAACCCTTGATGAATAAAAATTAACAGAGTGTTTTGCTGGAAATTTCTGCATGCTCTTATTCCTCCCTAAAAGCCTCCGCCATACCGGTGATGGTTACATCTTCATCCACCGCCTTCTGATGGAGCATTTCGCGGCGATGTATGAGGAAGATGATAAGTGACCAGCGGATTGCTTCGCAAAGCGGATAAGCGGATGGGTGGCTCTCTATCCGTTTATCCGCTAAAAATCCGTTGGCCAATGAATTTCATCATTCATCCTTTCCCCTGCGGTATAATCGCTTTACCAATCCGTTTCGATAAGAAGAAGGTAAAATGGAAGCCGTAACAATTTCAAGTAAATTCCAAGTGGTCATTCCGCGCGAAGTGCGACGGCAATTTGATCTCAAGCCTGGGCAGAAGATTATGTTCATTCCCTACAACGGAACCCTGCGGGTGGTCATTGTTCCACCCATCGAAAAAGCGCGCGGAATGTTGAAGGGAATTGACTCAAAAAATATCCGCGAAGAAGTGGATGAGGAACGCTAATGAACGTGGTTGATTCATCTGGCTGGATAGAATTCGCGGCTGACGAAGAAAATGCCGACTTTTTTAAGCGCGCCGTTCGCGACGCCGATAACCTATTGGTGCCCACCGTCTGCATTTACGAAGTTTTCAAACGCGTCTTACGCCAATTTGGCGAGGAAACCGCCTTGGAGATTGTCGCCCAGATGTCTTCTGGAAGAATTGTGGAACTTGACCGTCAAATTGCAATCAACGCGGCTAAGGTTTCGAACGAGACAAAACTTGCCATGGCAGATAGCATCATCCTTGCGACTGCGCGTGTTTTCGAAGCCACGCTTTGGACGCAGGATGAGCATTTCAAAAATATCGAGGGCGTGAAATACATCGAGAAAATCTACAAATGAGCGACGACGCCACCCCCATCCGCCAGCAATACCTCGAGATCAAGCGCGAGCATCCCGACGCGATCCTCTTCTTCCGCCTCGGCGACTTCTACGAGACCTTCGACGAGGACGCCGAGATCACCGCCCGCGAACTCGACATCGTGCTAACCTCCCGTCCCGTGGGCGGCGGTGTGCGCGTCCCGCTGGCGGGCATCCCCTATCACGCCGTCGAAAACTACCTCTCCCGCCTGATCGAAAAAGGCTACCATGTCGCCATCTGCGAACAGGTCGGCGAACAGCCCAGCAAGGGGATCTTCCCGCGCAAGGTCGTCCGCATCGTGACTCCTGGAACGGTGACCGAGCCTGGACTCCTGCCTGGCGACGCGAACAACTACCTCGCCTCGGTCATTCTCGACGAGGGGCGGGCCGCGGTTTCCTATGTGGATATCACCACGGGAGAGTTTGCCGTCGCCGAACTGCCGCTCGAATCCCTGCGCGCCGAGGTGACGCGACTCCACCCCGCCGAAATCCTCCACGCCGATTCACAGCAACTGTTTGACAACTCCCTCGGCCACGCCACCTCCCTGCCCGCCTGGCGTTTCGAGCCTGGCAAATGCGAGGAAGTCTTGCTCAGCCACTTCCGCGCCTCTACGCTGGAGGGATTCGGACTCAAGGGGCAGAGTCTCTCCATCCGCGCCGCGGGCGTCATCATCCAATATCTCAAGGAGACGCAAGCCGACTCGCTCCAACTGCTGACGGGGCTACGCGTCTACTCGCTCTCGGAGTTCATGACCCTCGACGCGGCCACGCGTCGCAACCTGGAACTGACCGAGACCCTGCGCGGTGATGTCAAAGGCTCGCTCCTCAGCGTGCTCGATCACACCGTCACGCCGATGGGCAAACGTCTCATGCGCGTGTGGGTCAGCCAGCCCTTGCTGGACGTGGCGAAGATCCAAACCCGCCAAGATGGCGTAACTTATTTTTTCGGCAACGGGATGCAACGCGCCGAACTGCGCGCCGCCCTCAAACCGCTGGGCGATCTGGAACGCCTCGTCAACCGCGTGTTGTCAGGAAACGCCCAGCCGCGCGACTTAGTGGCTACACGCTCCACGCTGGGTCAATTGCCAAAAGTTATTGAAGCCATGGGGCAAAATGGCATTTTGCCGAATATCGAATTATCGAATATCGAACTCTCCCTCCTCCAAAACGCAATTGACGATGATCCTCCCGCCACCCTCCAAAATACAGGCATCATCCGCGCGGGATATTCAGCGGAATTGGACGGGGTGCTCGAAGCGTCGAAACACGCCCGCGATTGGATCGCGAATCTCGAATCCGTGGAACGCGAGCGAACGGGCATTAAAACCCTCAAGGTTGGCTACAACAAAGTCTTCGGCTATTACATCGAAATCTCGCGCGGCGCGGCGGACAGGGCTCCTGAAAATTACATCCGCAAGCAGACGCTGGTCAACGCGGAGCGGTTCATCACGCCAGAGATGAAAGAATACGAGACGCTCGTGCTGAACGCCGAGGAGCGCATCCGCGAGATCGAGTTGCGCCTGTTCAAAGAAGTCTGCGCGGAGCTGGCGAAGTCCGCGAGCAAACTGCTCGAGACCGCGCGCGCTCTCGCCGAGTTGGACGTGCTTTCGGCGTTGGCGGAGGCGGCGGCCCTCGGAGACCTCACCCGCCCCGAGGTCCATGAAGGAAGCGAGTTGGAGATCCACGAGGGACGGCATCCCGTTGTGGAGCAAAGTCTGCATGGCGAGCGGTACGTCCCGAACGATGTCATCTTTGAGAAGGGCGAGATCGTGCGCGTCATCACGGGGCCGAACATGTCGGGTAAATCCACGTACCTGCGACAGGCCGCGCTGATCGTGCTGATGGCGCAGATGGGATCGTTCGTGCCAGCCGCGTCCGCGAAAATCGGACTCGTGGATCGCATCTTCACTCGCATCGGCGCGCAGGACGAGATCCACGCGGGGCAGTCCACGTTTATGGTGGAGATGATCGAGGCCGCGAATATTTTGCATCATGCCACCGCGCGTTCGCTGTTGATTTTGGACGAGATCGGGCGCGGCACTTCAACGTATGACGGAGTCTCGATTGCGTGGGCGATGATCGAGCATGTGCACAATCATCCGCATCTGCGCGCGAAGACCCTGTTCGCGACGCACTATCACGAACTGACGCAACTCGCCGAGTTACTGCCTGGCGTGCGAAATTACAACGTGGCCGTAACCGAGGCGGATGGCAAGGTGGTGTTCCTGCACAAGATCGTGGCGGGCGGCGCGGATCGGTCGTATGGAATCCACGTGGCGCAACTGGCTGGTTTGCCGAAGCCTGTGATCGCGCGGGCAAACGAGATCATGGCCGAGCTGGAGAAGACTTCCGGGCGCGCGGTGAAGATTGACCCGCACGCCGCGCAACAGGCGATGCTGTTCCCCGAGACGAGCCCTTTGCTGGATGAGTTGAAGGGTTTGGACGTGAACGAACTCTCCCCCATCGAAGCATTAAACAAGTTGTTCGAGTGGCAGAAAAAATTCTCGAAAAAATAATGCGGTAATGAAAACTGCGTAACATCGTTAAACCAAACTGCTCCCAGCGAAATCGCCGGGAGCAGTTTTTATTAAGCAAAACTCTACTTCATCATTTCAGGCGCGGGCGCTTTCGAGCGCATCACAGCCCAGCCGAGCAGGGCGACCAACGCGAAAGCCACAATCCAGATGACGATCTGGGCGGCGCCAGTGGCATTGGCATATTGCACCACGATCGGGGCGATGATGACCGAGACCAGATTCACCACCTTGATCATCGGGTTCAGCGCGGGGCCAGCCGTATCTTTGAAGGGGTCGCCGACCGTATCGCCCACCACGCCAGCCTTGTGGCGTTCGGAACCTTTGCCGGTGTTGGCGGCGAGATTCTTCGGCTCGTCTTCGATCAACTTCTTGGCATTATCCCAGGCGCCGCCGGAGTTGTTGAGGAACACCGCCAGCATTTGACCAGAGATAATGATGCCCGCCAGGAAACCGCCGAGGGCTTCCACCTTGAGGAGCAGGCCGACCGCGATCGGGGTCACAATGCCGAGCAGGGCCAGCGAGACGAGTTCTTTCTGCGCGGCAGTGGTGGAGATTTCAACCGCCTGCTTGTAATCGGGCGGGATTTTGCCTTCGAGCACGCCCAACTTAAACTGGCGGCGGACTTCCAACACGATCAGCGACGCGGCGCGAGCCACGGCCTGAATAGCGAAGGACGAGAACAGCCACGGGAGCGCGCCGCCGATCAGCATACCGACGAACACCTGCGGGACGTCCACGCGGATGCCAATGGCCTGCATCTGCAATTCAGCGGGAACGCCCGCGGCCGCCTGCGCGCGGCTCACGTCCACGAGGAAGGAGCCGAACAGCGAAACCGCCGCGATCACGGCAGAGCCGATGGCAACGCCCTTGGTGATGGCTTTGGTGGTGTTACCCACCGCATCGAGATCGGCCATAATCTGCTGGGCGTCTTTTGTCTCTTTGTCTTCCTGACCATGCCAGGACATTTCGCCGATACCGTTGGCGTTGTCCGCGATCGGGCCGAAGGAGTCCATCGCCACGTTGTTGCCGGTCAGGGTCAACATGCCGATGCCGGTCATGGCGACGCCGTAGAGGATGAAGGTGGCGCGCTCCGTCCCTTCCACGCCGGGGATGGTGCCGAAGATAAAGATGGAAGCGACGATGGTCAACGCGATCACCAGCACCGACCACACCGAAGACTCAAAACCAACAGAGATACCATTAAGGATGAGCGTCGCGGGGCCGGTGTCTGCCGCTTTCTTGATGTCGTTCACAGGCGCGGCATGCGTGCCGGTGAAGTATTCCGTCAGGCGGTCAATCGCGATTGCGAGAACCACACCCACGAACACCGCCAACGGCATACGCCACCAGCCGCCCCAATCCTGCATTTCGGGTTTGTTCAGATAGACAAAACCAGCCGCAAAAAACATCACAGCCGAGATCGCCGCAGAGGAAAGGAAACCCTTGAAAATGGCAGCCATGGCGTTCCCGCTTTTGCCGGTCGCGTCGCCCTTCACCACATACGTGCCCAGGATGGACGAAAGCACACCCACACCGCGCACGATCAGCGGGAAGATAATCCACTCGAGGCGGCCAGTGAAGGCGTGCAGGGCCAGGCCCAGGATCAAGCCAGAGACAATGGTCACCTCGTAGGATTCGAAGATGTCCGCGGCCATGCCCGCGCAGTCGCCGACGTTATCGCCGACGAGGTCCGCGATCACCGCGGGATTCCTCGGATCGTCCTCCGGGATGCCGGCCTCCACCTTGCCGACCAAATCCGCGCCGACGTCCGCGGCCTTGGTGAAGATGCCGCCGCCCACGCGCATGAACAAAGCGAGGAGCGTGCCGCCGAAGCCGAAGCCCAACAGAGCGTCTGGCGCGGCGATGCCGAGGATGATGAAGATGACCGTGCCGCCGAGCAGGCCGAGGCCGTCGGTAAGCATACCGGTGATCGTCCCCGCGCGATAGGCAATGCGGAGCGCGTCGCCAAACGAGCGGCGGGAAGCCGCCGCCACACGGACGTTGCCTTCCACAGCCATACGCATGCCGATCTGACCGACCGTCAGCGAGAACGATGCGCCCATGATGAAAGCCACCGCGCGCGCAATGCCGATGTACAACTTAAGTTGATTGTCGTCCAGTTTCGGAAAGCGTTGGTGCGCCTCAGGGGACGGCGGAACGACATACACAGACAGGAACAACGCAATCGTCAGGATTCCGATCAGCGGCAGGATGGATTTCAACTGCTTGCCAAGATAGGAATTGGCGCCATCTTTGATCGCGCCCCAAACTTCCTGCATCTTGGCCGTGCCTTTATCCTCGCGCAGGATCTGGGAGCGCAGGAAGACCGCGTAAGCCAGGCCAAGGATGGCCACGCCAAACACGGCCCAGATGGCCCAAAACTCAAACGTACTCAATCCCATTGTAGACATAGAACAAAACTCCTCCCGGAGACAAAATTCAGGCCTTTCGGCCCGTTGACAGCAGGCAGATTTTACAAGTGCGGGAGGAATGTGTCAAGAAATTAGCGCGAGCAATTAAATTTCGTTGACGCTCCTCCCCCTCTCGCTTATAATTTCGTCCGCCCTGAAATACCCCGGGGATGTGCTGGAACTGGCAGACAGGCATGACTTAGGATCATGTGCCGCAAGGCATGCGGGTTCGATTCCCGCCATCCCCACTACCCTCACCCCCAGCCCCTCTCCCAAAGGGAGAGGGGAGAAATCTCTAATGAAGGAACGATACCTTGAACATCGAAAAAAACATCCGTGAAGATCATCAGGCTGAACTGACCGTTGAAGTTGACGCCGAGCGCATGGAAACCGCCAAGCGACGCGCGGCCCGCAAATTGGCCGAGCGCGGCAAGATCCCCGGCTTTCGACCGGGCAAGGCCCCTTACGAGGTGATCCGCCGTCATTATGGCGACGAGGCCATCGTCGAATCGGCCATTGACCTGTTGGTGGACACCATCTACCCTGAGGTTCTCAAACAGGCCGAAGTGGAACCTGGCGCGGCGGGCGCATTGGAGAAGATCGAAAGCATAGACCCGCCAAAGTTGATTTTCCGCGTCCCACTCGCTCCCACCGTGGAACTGGGCGATTACCTGTCCATCCGCGTTCCCTACGAGTGGGCCGCCCCCGGCGAAGACAAATTGACCGAGGCCCTCGAAGAACTCCGCCAAATGTACGGGACAACCGAAACGGTGGAACGCGAAGTCCAGGAAGGCGACTACGTCCTGGCTTCCGTCAATGGCGAGAAGAAGGATGCCGCCGAGGGCGAAGACCTCTCGGATCTCTCGCGCGAAAGCGTTGCCACAGTCATCCGCCCCGAGGACAAACAACTGGATAGCGAATGGCCGTTCAAGGGATTTTCCCGCCAGTTGATTGGCTTGAAATCTGGCGAGAGCAAAAAAGTCGAACACAAATACGCGGACGACTTTGATGATGAGAAATTGAAAGGCGCGACCGTCACGTTCGAAGCCACGGTCAAAACCGTCCGCGCAGTGACTTTGCCCGAGATCAATGATGATTTCGCCAAAATGGTCGGCGCGCAGTATGAAAACCTCGACCAATTGAAAGATGTGTTGAAAGCCGACCTGAATTCCCGCTCCATCGCGGAATATGATGACACGTTTTATTCCCAGTTGATTGACAAGATCAAGGAAGGCGCGACCATCAAGTATCCGTCACAGGTTTTGGATCACGAAGGCGAACACGTGCTTGAAGACTTAAGCCAGCGCCTCGCCTCGCAAAACATGGACTTGGAGACCTACTTCAAACTCCGCAATACCACACGCGAACAGTTCATTGAAGACGAAGTGAAACCCGTGGCGGCCAAGCGTCTCGAACGCGGCCTCATCATGGACGAGATCGCGCGCCAGCACAAAATTCAGATTGATGAAGAAGCGCTCACCGAGGAGTTCAACCGCACGATGAACGACCTGGCCTACCAGGGCGCGGTGGACTTTGAAAAGCTCAACAAGAGCGGCAAGGCCCAGCAAAAACGCTTCTCCTCTGCCGTAGCGAATGAATCGGCCAACCGTCTGCTCACGCGGCGCACGCTGGAGAAGTTGAAGGCGATTGCCCTCGGGGAGTGGAAGCCCGAAGACGACGAGCCGAAGGCCCCCGAAGCGGAGATCACGCCCGAGGAAGCCGCGCCCAGCCCAACCGTTGAGAATGAAGCGAGCGCGGACGCCAGCGAAGAGGCGGGCGCGGAAACGTCCACAAATCCGTAACGCGAGATTAACGAAAATCCAACACGGCGCGTTTATCATGGCCGAACATTGGAGGCACAATGATTCCCGAATTTAAAAATATGATACCGATGGTGATCGAATCGTCGGGACGCGGGGAGCGCGCGTATGACATCTATTCGCTCCTGCTGAAGGAACGTATCATTTTCCTCGGCACGCCCATTGACGACCAGATCGCCAACGTGATCGTGGCGCAGTTGCTCTTTTTGAATCACGAAGACCCCGAGCGCGAGATCCGCATGTACATCAACTCGCCGGGCGGCGTGATTTACGCGGGCATGGCGATCTACGACACGATGAAGATCATCTCGAACCCGATCAGCACCACCGCCGTGGGCGTGACCGCTTCGTTCGGGACGGTGTTGCTGGCCGCCGGCACGAAAGGCCGCCGCTACGCCCTGCCGCACGCCACGATCCACATGCACCAGCCGCTCGGCGGCGCGCAAGGACAGGCTACCGACATCGCCATCGCGGCCAAGCAGATCATGCGCCAGAAGGAAATTTTGAACGGCATCCTGGCAGAGAACACCGGCCAGTCGTTGGAAGTGATCGAGCGCGACACCGACCGCGATATTTACATGGACGCGAAGCAGGCCATGGAATATGGTCTCGTGGATCAGGTGTTAGAAGTGCCAGTAAAGTTTGGAAGTTAGTCTGATAGTAAGTGGTCGGATAGTCAGCCCGTCGAGAAATCGGCGGGCTTTTTGTTCGCAAATGGCCGCGGGAATTTTTCCGGCGGCCTATTTGTTTTAAATTCAAGTTTGTCGTGAAATAGGATGATTTTTCGATTATTAACTTGCACACAAAAAAACATCACATTCATCACTTGGATTTGTATGGTGAATCGAGATAATGATGATGTAGAACATGCTTCATCTCTTCCGAATTGCCCCCCTCACCCCAGATAAGGAAAACATGAAAACTGCAACCAGACTTGTGAGCGTTTTGGTTTTGTTAGCGCTCGTTTTTGGCCCTTCCGGATTCACCCCCGCATACGCGTCAACGATCATAGTGACCAACAATGCCGATAGCGGTCCAGGTTCCCTGCGAGACGCGATTGCCAACGCGTCGAGTGGCGACACGATCACCTTCGACAATGATTACACCATCACGCTTGCCAGTCAGTTGGACATTATTAACAAGACCATCACAATTACGGGCGAGGGACGCCAAATCACCATCAGCGGCAACAATGCCGTTCGCGTTTTCCACGTCGGCTCAACCGGCGGCAGTGGAAATTTGACCCTCGACCATCTGAACATCGTGAATGGCAAAAGCGCCGTCGAAGAGTGTGCCGGCTCGGCGGTCGCGTGTGGCGGCGGCCTGATGTTGGAATATCTCACCACCGCGACAGTATTAAACAGCACATTCTCGAACAACGATGGCGGTATGGCAGGTGGAGCCATTTACAGCTATTATGGCAACCCCTTGACAGTCACTAATAGCGTCTTCATCAACAACCACGCCGTTGCTTACGCCGGCGCCATCGAAACCTTTTACGGCACCGCCACGCTGACCAACAACACTTTTTGGGGCAACACCAGTGGCGCGTATGGCAGCGCCATCTTGAATACCTGGGGGACGATGACGCTCAAAAACAATATTTTTATTAAGGGCGGATCCGTCAATACCTGTGATAGCGACTTCTCGGACGGCGGAATCACCAACGATGGCGGTGGCAATATTCGCTTCGGCGACAACACCTGCCCCGGAACGACTGCAGATCCCTTGCTGGGAACGTTGGGCGATTACGGAGGGGGCGTGATGACCACGCCCCTACTACCCGGCTCCCCGGCCATCAATGCGGCCAGCGCCAATTGTCCCGCCACTGATGCACGCGGCGTGACGCGCGGTACGACCTGCGACAGCGGCGCATTCGAGTCACAGGGCTTCACGCTGGTAAAAGTCAGCGGCGATAATCAATCCACAGCGCACGATACCGCCTTCCCCAATTCCCTCGCCTTGAATGTGACCAGCGCATTCGGCGAACCTGTGGATGGCGGTATCGTCAAATTGACCGCGCCCGCTATCGGAGCGAGTCTCGCGACAACCTCATATAATCTGACGATTGCTGGCGGCGCTGTCGAGCAAAATGTCACAGCCAATAGCGTCATCGGCGGGCCGTACAACGTCACCGCCAGCGCGACGGGCGCTTCAAGCCTAAACTTCTCGCTGACCAATATCAGTAAATCGCCAACCAACATCGTCTTGTCCGCCTCGTCGGTTAATGAGAATCTGCCGATCGGCACAGAGGTTGGCGCGTTCACCGCCACTGATCCTGACGTGGGCGATACCCACACCTATTCCTTCTGTGGCGGCATCAACGATGCGTCCTTCGCCATTGTTGGCTCCTCCCTGAACACCGCGGCGGTCTTCGATTACGAGACAAAGAATTCCTACGCCATTTGCGTCCAAGCGGATGATGGACAAGGCGGTACGCTGGACAAAAACTTCACGATCACTGTGACCGATGTGAACGAGAACCAGCCTCCCACCAACATCTCGCTATCGAACAACAGCGTGAACGAGAACCAGCCCGCCAGCACGCTGGTCGGCTCTCTCTCGACCACCGATCCCGACGCAGGCGATACATTCACCTACTCTTTCTGCGGCGGCGCGGACGATGGCTCCTTCCAAATCAGTGGAAGCCAATTGCAGACCCATACGGCCTTCGATTACGAGACCAAAAACTCCTACGCCATTTGCATCCGCACGAATGACGGACATGGCGGAACCTTCGATAAGACCTTCACGATCGCCGTCAACAATGTGATTGAGAGCGGATCTGTTATCCTCCGCTCCACTGGCGTACAGGACGGCTGGATCCTCGAATCCACAGAAACCAGCAACGAGGGCGGGACGATGAAGGCCGACACGACCACCCTGCGTCTCGGCGATGACATGGCAAAGAAGCAATACCGCAGTGTCCTGTCGTTTGCTACAGGAGCGGCCATCCCCGACAATGCAACGATCACCAAGGTGACATTGAAGGTTAAGCGACACGCGGTTTTGGGCGGCGGAAATCCTGTGACGATCTTCCAGGGATTCATGGCAGACATCCGCAAGGGCATCTTCGGGACGACCTCGGCTCTGCAACCGACCGATTGGCAGGCCACGCCTAGCAAGATCTACGGCCCTTTCAATACGGCCATTGTCTCTGGCTGGTACTCCATTGACCTGAGCGCGGGCAAAGCCTACATCAACAAATTGGCATCCCTCTCTGGTCTGACCCAGATCCGCCTGCGCTTCCAGTTGGGCGACAACAACAATGCCATCGCCAACTATATAAGTCTATACAGCGGCGATGCGGCTATCGCCAACCGACCTCAATTGATCATCGAGTACAACCTACCGTAGTCTACGGAGGGATTACTTTCCGCTTCATGATCGCAACGCCCGTCGAGAAAATCGGCGGGCGTTTGATTGTTGAACGGTATAATCCCGCCTATGCTCACAAACATCCAATCCCTCATCATTGACATGGACGGCGTCCTCTGGCGCGATAGCTCACCCATTGGAAACCTGTCTGCCATTTTTCAACGAATCCGCACACGCGGGATCAAATTCGTCTTCGCCACCAACAACGGGACGAAATCGCCCGAGCAATACACGCAAAAATTGGCCAGCTTCGGTGTGGATGTGGAGCCGTGGCAGGTTGTCACGTCGGCGCTGGGCGTGGCACAGATGCTCAAGCGGCGTTTCCCCGCAGGCGGACAGATATACGTCATCGGCGAGGAGGGAGTCAAAATCGCCCTGCGCGACCAGGGGTTTGGGATCGCAACAATCGAGAACGCGGAAGAGTCCATTGCAGTGGTGATGGGCATTGACCGCGGCATCAGTTTCGAGAAGATGGGTGAAGCGGCCTTGCTCGTGCGGCGCGGCGTCCCGTTTTATGCCACCAATCCCGACAAGTCCTTCCCTACCCCGCGCGGAGAGGTGCCAGGCGCGGGCGCGTGGATCTCGGTCATCGTCACCGCGACGGGTGTCGAACCGATCATCGCGGGCAAGCCCTATCCGTTTTTGATGGAGATGGCGCTGGAGCGATTGGGGACAAAAATGGAAGAGACTCTCGTCATCGGCGACAGACTCGAAACCGACATCGCCGCGGGTCAAGCCGTGGGATGCCCGACCGCGCTGGTGTTGAGCGGAGTCGCCTCACGAGAGCAGGCAGAGGCGTGGACTCCACGCCCCACCCTCATTATCCAGGATTTGGAAGCGTTAGTAAGGTAATGCGTCGCACGTGAAAGCCAGGTTTCCTCCCATCGAGTAGAGTGCGGCACATTCGCGTCAAAGCAAAGACCTGCCTCTCGGCAGGTCTCGTCTTCTTTACGGCGTTGCTGTTGGCGTAGCCGTTTCGGTTGCCGTGGCGGCTGGAGCGCCAACCACTTTAATGACCACCGAGAAGGGCGTGCCAAAAAATTCGCCTTTGTCGTTTTGCAATTTCCACCAACTGGTGTATTCGCCTGGAGCGGTGGGCGCGGTGAATTTGACGGTGATATCAATCGTCTCACCCGGTTTCACCACTTTGCCGATAACTGTGGCGGCGGCGCCCATCGGGCCATTGCCCGTCCCTGTGAAGACGGCTTTATAAGTGGCAGTCCATGTGCAGGTTCCGGCATTTTGCAAGCGCCAGACTTTGTCGAAGACCTGTCCGGGAGCCATCACGGTTCCGTCGGGGACGGTCTCCCAGTTTCCGAAGGCTGAGACGTCGCACGTATTGACCGGCGCGGCAGAGGTGTTCGTTCCCAGCGCGGCGAAGGTGGCAGCCGTTGTGTTGGTGGGGAACGGCGTAAAGGTGGGCGTGACCGTCGGGTTGGCGAAGGCGGTTTGCGTCAGGCTCATCGAAAAGGTCGCGATGGCCTGCGCCGCGATCAGGTTGGGGTCCACGGGCGTGGGCGTCGGGGCTTCGTCTGCGCCGCCGCCACATGCGGAAAGGGTCAACGCGAGGATGACCAGCAGGGAAAATCCTATGAGTTTTTGTTTTCCAAATTTCATTTCGTCCTCCAGATTCAATTCACCGTATTATAACTTTCTTTAAAACCGTGAATTAATTTCCGATGAGTGTCTGATCCTAAAGGTTTTCCTTTTATACTGAGATCAAATTCCACATGAAAAACCTTTAGGGTCTTCATGATAAAATCCCGCCCGCATGAAACTCATTTACGACTTCGACCTACCCGCCCTGACCGAATTATTCCAATCGTGGGATGAACCCGCCTATCGCGCCAAACAGACTTGGGAGGGACTCTACCGCCATTTCTGGAACGCGCCCGAGGAGTTCACCAGCCTCTCCAAACCCCTGCGCGAAAAACTCGCCGCCAATCTGCAATTTGCCCCTCTATCTCCTATCTCGCAAATGGCGTCATCCGATAAACAAACCATCAAGACTCTCTTCCGTCTTCACGATGGGCAAGTCATCGAAACTGTCCTGATGAGATACGGAACACGCAATACGCAAAACGCAACACGTTCCCGCAACACGCTCTGCATCTCCACGCAGGCGGGATGCGCGATGGGATGCGTCTTCTGCGCGACGGGACAGATGGGCTTCAAGCGACACCTCTCCAGCGGCGAGATCGTGGCGCAGGCGCTTCACTACGCGCGACTCCTCCACGAACAGAACGAACGCGTCACCAACATCGTCCTGATGGGCATGGGCGAACCCTTCCACAATTACGATAACACGATGGCCGCCATTGACCGACTCAACGATGAAAGCGGATTCAACTTCGGCGCGCGTCGCTTCACCCTCTCGACGGTGGGGCTGGTCCCATTCATTCGGCGCTTCGCGGACGAGACGCGGCAGGTGAACCTGGCCGTTTCGCTCCACGCCGCGGACGATGAGACGCGCGGCGCAATGATGCCCGTCAACAAGCGTTACCCCATCGCCGAAGTAATCGAAGCCTGCAAATACTACGTTCACAAAACGGGACGGCGCATCACCTTCGAGTGGGCGCTCATCCACGGCGTCAACGACACGCCCGAAACCGCGCGCAAACTGGCCGTCCTCCTAAAAGGGATACTCTGCCACGTCAACGCCATTCCGCTGAATCCCACCACAGGCTACGAAGGCAAGGCCACCGACCGTCAGCGGGCGCAAATATTCAAAGAAACGCTGGAGCAGGCTGGCGTCCCATGCACGATCCGCATGAGACGCGGCATAGACATCGCCGCGGGATGCGGTCAATTGGCTGGGTCGACTTCTTAATATTTTTTCATATTCATGCAAAATACTTTGTTATTATTAGCAGCGCAAAGATATTGGCATCACCAGGAGAAACAATGTCATTACTTCACGATTCGTCTGCCACCAAAAAGATAAACTCTTTCTTGATCACATCGCTTACGCTGATCCTCCTGGGCGGGACCCTATTGCTCATTGGAGCCTCTCTTGAAGGTCCCGCCTTTGATCGTTTGGGACAGGCAGAGACGATAATCGCTTTCTCGATTGGAGTTCTGGGCGCAATCCTGTTTCTGGCGGGACCGATCTTAACCATGGTGCGCTATAAGTGGCTTGTAGAAACCGCCCGTTCCTTGGTTGATAGCCGTTCCGTTGAGATTGAACCTGTCACAAAATACCTGACGATCGCAACATTCTCCATCGGTTATTTGTTGGGGGCCTTTTTTATGTATATACCTTTTAGGAATTATGCTATTAGTAGTTTTAGTCATTTTTCGCCAAGCACATGGCTCCTGTTGATTCCGGGAATTCTATTGTCATTCCACGCGGAATTCATCCGCCGAACGATTATGGCGGCAATCCGCTTGCTAAACATGCCCCCCTCTGCTCTGGAAGAACCGAGCACAAATCAGCCTGAAAGTCCCGAGGTTCGGTCTGTGGAGACTCCACCTGCAGAAACGGTACGTCCGCTTCGTGAGAAGAATGCGCTTCCCCAGGCAGAGCAAAAACATACTTGGCTGAGCCGTCCCATTCACCCGCTCCTCCCCGCCATCACGAACGAAGTGATGATTTTCGCGCTCGTCATCCTTATGGCAATCGCCACCCGCTTCTTCCACTTGGAACCGCGCGTGATGAGCCATGACGAATCTCTACACACGTATTTTTCCTATCTTCTATATAAGGGGAATGGCTACGAACACACGCCCATGATGCACGGCCCGTTCCAGTTTCACATTATCGCGTTGACATATTACCTCTTCGGCGTGAGCGACTTCACCGCCCGCATCCCCGCCGTCCTGTTCAGCATCGCGACCGTGTGGATGGTCTGGTACTGGCGGCGCTATCTCGGACGCGCCGGCGCGCTGATCGCGGGCTTCCTGCTGGTCATCTCGCCGTACATGCTCTACTACGGACGGTACGTCCGCAACGAATCGTTTGTGGGACTTTCGGGCATCGTCATGCTTTATGTGATGTTGCGGTATCTCGAGTCGGGCGAGAAAAAGCATCTTTACATGCTGTCCGCCGCGCTCGTGTTGCACTTCACCGCCAAAGAGACAGCCTTCATTTACGCCGCGCAAGCCCTGCTATTTTTAGCGGTCTATTTCATCGTGCGCGTTCTGCGCCAGCCCTGGCCGGGACGTGAGAACCACTACACCGCGTTCATCATTTCGCTGATCGTCGCCATCATGCTCTTCACGGGCGCGTTCGTCGGACTCGCCATCGAGAAGGGCGGCGCGGAGATCATCAGCTCCACCGAGACGGCCGCGCCCGCCAACCCGACGGAGGGCGCCTCGCCGCTGGCCAAACCTGCGGGCGGATTCTCGATCCCCACTTCGCTGATCGTGTTCGGTTTGTTTGCGCTGATCTCCGCCGCGTTTTTCATGACGCGCGGCTACACCTGGGAGGGTATCCGCGCCGAAAGATCGTTTGACCTGCTGATGGTCACAGGCACGATCGTGCTTCCCTTACTCACGGCTTTTGCGCTCAAAGGCGTGGAAAAATTATGGCTCGCGCTCGGCAGGGAATGGACGACCATCATCCCTACCGACGCGGCCTCGGTGACCAACCTCACCAGCACCGACATCATCATTATCGCGGCCATCTCCGTCGTCATCTTCCTCATCTCCATCGTCCTCGGTTTCTTCTGGAACCGCGATTTGTGGTGGAAGATCGCGGCCATCTTCTGGGGGCCGTTCTTCGTCCTTTACACCACCTTCTTCACCAACAGCGCGGGCATTGCCACGGGTCTCATCGGCTCGCTGGGCTATTGGCTGGTGCAACAAGAAGTGGAGCGCGGCAGTCAGCCCTGGTATTACTACCTGCTCATTCAAATTCCCATCTACGAATTTTTGCCCGCCATTGGCATCGTCGTGGCGGTCATCCTCGGGTTGCGGAGGAAGATTCGCAGACCAGCGGAAGAACCCGTCCCGGCCACCGAAGGCATAATGGTCACCGAGCCGCTCGAAGTCCAGGAGGAAGCGACGGCAGTCGAGTCGCTCACGCCCGAAGAGAGTCAGTTCGGCAACACGTTCTCCCTCCTGCTTTGGTGGAGCGTCTCCAGCATCGCCGCGTTCACCTACGCTGGCGAGCGCATGCCCTGGCTCACCTATCACATGGCCTGGCCGATGATCCTGCTCACGGGCTGGGGATTGGGACATATCGTGGACGCGCTGGACTGGGACGAACTGCGACGCCGCCGCGTCTGGGTTGTTTTGGCCCTGGTCGTCGTCTTCGCTTCCAGCCTGACCATGAGCGGACTCGCCCTCCTCAGCCCGACTCCACCGTTTAGCGGAAAAGACCTCGCCAGCCTCGAAGCCACGGGCAACTTCCTCCTGCCATTCATCGCGCTGATCGCCTCGGGCGCGGGGCTGAGTTATTTGCTCGGCGGCTGGGACTTCAAACAAATCTTCCGCACCTTCGCTCTGACGGTTTTCGCGTTGCTGGCGGTTCTCACCATGCGCGCCTCGTTCCGCGCTTCGTACATCACTTACGATCAAGCCACCGAATATCTTGTTTACGCGCACAGCGCGACGGGCGTGAAGGAAGTGATCGCGCAAGCCAAAGAAATCTCCGAGCGGACGACGGGCGGCATGGGCGTCGCGTTGGCCTACGACGCGTCCGCGCCTGACACGGGCGTTTCGTGGCCCTTCGTCTGGTATCTGCGCGACTTCACCAACCAGCGCTCCTTCGACGAGCCGACGCGCTCCCTGCGCGATTCGGTCGTCGTCGTAGTGGATCAGAAAAATTTCGACACGATTGACGCCGCGCTTGGCACAGGCTTTTACCGCTTCGATTACATCCGCATGTGGTGGCCGAACCAGGATTACTTCGGCCTCACCTACGAACGCGACGCCGGCGCAGATTTTTACGAAGGCTATCCCTGCAAGGGCGCGCTCGGCTTCCTGAAACTCTTCAAAAACAGAGATTACTCGCGCGTCTGCAACGCCATTCTCGACCCGAACATCCGCGCGGGAATTTGGGATATCTGGTTCAATCGCGATTACTCGCGCTACGGCGCGGCCACTGGCTCCAGCGCCACCGAGTTGAGCGCCTGGTCGCCCGCCGATCAGATGCGCATGTACATCCGCAAGGACGTGGCCGCGCAGATCTGGAATTACGGCGTGGCGCCCGTGCAGTCGGCGTTGGACGAAGACCCCTACCTCAAGAAAACCGTCACGCTCGCGGCGGATTTAATCGTCGGCGCGGAGACGCTCGGCACAACTTTGAACGCGCCGCGCGCCATCTCCTTCGCGCCCAATGGGACGTTTTACGTGGCCGACTCGCGCAACCATCGCATCCTCCACATTGACGGGGAGGGAAAACTCGTCGGCGAGTGGGGCAGCGTTTCCCCTGGCTGTCCGTACGTCACGGCCAATCCCCCGCCCAACGTCCCGACCAATACGTTCTGCGAACCGTGGGGGGTGGCCGTCGGCCCGAATGGATCGGTCTATGTCACCGACACATGGAACGCACGCGTCGTCAAATTCACTGCGGACGGGAAGTATCTGGCCGCGTGGGGCGTGTACGGAAATGGCGAGACGCCCGAAGCGTTTTGGGGGCCGCGCGGCCTCGCAGTGGACGGGCGCGGTCACGTCTACGTGGCCGACACGGGCAACAAGCGCATCGCCGTGTTCGACGCGAACGGCAAGTTCCTGACACAATTTGGCGCGGCGGGACTTGAGCCCGGCGCGTTCGATGAACCCGTGGGCGTGGCCGTCGCCGCGGATGGGACGGTCTACGTGACCGACACGTGGAACCAGCGCGTGCAGGCCTTCACCCCCACCGTGGACGGCCTCGACTTCATCCCCACTCTGCAATGGGATGTCTTCGGCTGGTCGGGGCAATCGCTCGAAAACAAACCGCTCATCGCCATCAACGCGGCGGGGCACATTTTCGTGACCGACCCCGAAGCGTTTCGCATTCTCGAATTTGACTCGGCTGGCATCTTCGTGCGCGCCTGGGGCGAGTTCGGCTTCGAGCCAACCCAGATCGGACTCGCGGCGGGCGTGGCCGTGGACGCGCAAGGTCACATCTGGGTAACGGACGCGGGCAATCAAAGAATTATGCGGTTTACGTTGCCGTAACATTTGCCCTCACCCCTACCCCTCTCCCAAAATTGGGAGAGGGGTTTTCCATTTCCCTTCCCTCCCCCAGAATTGGGAGAGGGAAGGGTTAGGGATGGGTGAGGGCGAATGGTATAATCCCACCGCTTTCAAAAAGCAAAATCTCCCGGGAGACATTATGAAACTCCACGAATACCAATCCAAATTGATTTTTTCCAAGTATGGCATTCCCATCCCCAAGGGACGGGTTGCGGCTACCGCAGAAGCGGCGAGACAGATCGCCCAGGAACTCGGTGGCCGCGCTGTCATTAAAGCCCAGGTGCTGGTTGGCGGACGCGGCAAGGCGGGCGGCATTAAAGTCGCTAAAGACCCCAACGATGCCGAACAACTCGCGACGCAGATTTTGAGCATGGAGATCAAAGGCCTCCCCGTCCGCAAAGTTTTAGTGGACGAGGCCGCCTCCATCGAGACCGAAATCTACCTCGGCATCACCAACGACCGCGCCGCGCGTCGCCCGGTGATGATGGCCTCCGCAGCGGGCGGCGTGGACATCGAAGAGGTGGCGCGCGAGACGCCCGAGAAGATCATCAAGGTTCACATTGATCCCCTGCTCGGCCTGCGCGATTACCAGACGCGCGACATCGCCGCGGGCATTGACCTGCCGCGTGAACTCTGGCGCGATTTCAACGCCATTGCCCTCGCGCTTTGGAAAGCTTACAGCGAGAACGACGCGACCTTGGCGGAGATCAATCCGCTCATCATTAACAAAGAAAAGAAACTGGTCGCGCTCGACGGCAAAATGCTGATTGACGATAATGCCATGTTCCGTCACGCGGACCTGGCCGAACTGCGCGACATTGACGAGGAAGCCCCCGCCGAAACCGAAGCGCGCAAATACGGCCTCTCCTACATCAAACTGGATGGGACAATCGGTTGCATGGTCAACGGCGCAGGCTTGGCGATGACCAGCATGGACGTGATCAAACTCTTCGGAGGCGAGCCCGCCAACTTCCTCGACATCGGCGGCGGCGCGGGCGCGGACAAAGTGGCCGCGGCCATGAAGATCATCCTGACTGACCCGAACGTGAAGGCCGTGCTGTTCAACATCTTCGGCGGCATCACGCGTTGCGATGAAGTCGCGAAGGGCATCCTCGTCGCAATGGACGAGGTGAAGCCCAAGGTCCCGATGGTGGTGCGTCTCGTCGGCACAAACGCCGAGGAGGGACGCAAACTCCTCGAGAACGCGCACATGATCACCGCCGAGACGTTGGCGGATGCCGCGCAAAAAGCCGTGAAGGCGGCAACGAAATAAAGAAGACCTCACAGGTTTTTAAAACCTGTGAGGTCTCCATGAGGAAATTCCATGAGCATACTCATTGATAAAAACACCCGCCTGATCGTGCAAGGCATCACCGGCAACGAAGGCATGTTCCACACCCAGCAGATGTTCGCCTACGGGACGAATATCGTCGGCGGCGTGACGCCGGGCAAGGGCGGCGAGTGGGTGGTGAACGGCAAGATCCCCGTGTTCGATTCCGTCAAATTAGCCGCGGACGCCACAGGCGCGAACTGCTCGGTGATCTTCGTCCCCGCCAAATTCGCGCCCGACGCGATGTTCGAGGCCGCCGACGCGGGCATCTCGCTGATCGTCTGCATCACGGAGGGCGTCGCGGTGCAGGATATGATGCGCGTCCGCAACTACCTCGACCAGAAGCGGGTGCGCCTCGTCGGCCCGAACTGCCCCGGCATGTTGACGCCCGGCGAGTCGAAGGTGGGCATCATCCCTGGCAATATCGCCATCTCGGGCAATGTGGGCGTCGTCTCGCGCTCTGGCACGTTGACCTACGAAGTGCTGTACGCCATGAAGAACCTCGGGCTGGGCGCGTCCACCTGCGTGGGCATCGGCGGCGACCCCGTCAACGGGACGAACTTCATTGACGTGCTGGACATGTTCGAGCACGACGCGCAGACCGAAAAGGTGGTGATGATCGGCGAGATCGGCGGCACGGACGAGGAGAAAGCGGCGGAGTTCATCTCGAAGAAGATGACCAAGCCCGTCGTCTCGTTCATCGCCGGGCAAACCGCCCCTCCCGGCAAGCGCATGGGACACGCCGGCGCCATCATCGAAGGCGGCGCAGGCACCGCGGCGGATAAGATCAAAGCGCTCGAAGCCGCGGGCGTGAAAGTGGCGAAGCATCCTGAGGAGATCGCGACGTTGTTGAAGTAAATTGCAAGCCCTCCTGCGTTGAGCAGGAGGGCTTGTTACAAAAATTTATTTGCATCAAAGGGAAAAACATGAGAACAAAAATCCTCCCGCTCCTCGTCGCGCTGATTTTGACGGCCTGCTCATCAAGCCAGTCTCTTACGCCAAGTTCGCGTCCGAACAGCCAGCCAACGCCAGCGCCTGCCGCCGCGCCATTGACGACGAATACGCCTGTCCCTTCGCCTACCGCCACGCCCGTTCCCATCGGCGGGGGGCAGTTGCTGGTCGCGTTTTACGCCTCTGGCAGTTGCGGGGCGTGTATCATCGTGGGAAATTTTTTCACGGGAGAGGTTTTTCATACCATCCCCCTCTCGAACCCGCAAATGGGAAAGATTTTCTGGTCGCCTGACGGGAACAACTTTCTTTACACCGAGATTACATCCAGGATGAATGTCTTTATGTTCAACCTGTCTACGGGGCAGGCCAAAAAATTGGGAGACTTTCCCCCCAGCGGAGGTACGCCGGAATTTACCAACGCGCTGAAATACGTCAGTTGGTCGTACGATGGGGAATACGTCCGCTTCAACGTGTACCACGAGGACAGCAAAGTCCGAACGTCTTACTACGCCACAAAAGATGGGACGCTCAATTCTTACAGCGGCGGGGATCACTGGTTTCCCGATAGCAGAACCTTGTTCTCCATCTACAAGGGATTCGATTCGTACAACGTGGAGACGAAAACTTCCGCGCCAACATTCACTGCTGTATTGGAGAAGTTTAAGGCCACATATTTCCTGAAAAATTGGATCATCCTTGAAAGGGAAAACACCAAAGTATCGGCCATCCCATTCCCGGAAGGTTGGAGCAATGACGACGCCTGGCTTGATAACACGCTCTATTCGCAAATGTTCACCCTGGCCGAGTTGACTCCAGAAATATCAAATAGGAAGATCAGCCTTGATATTGTCCAACCGATTGACGAAAATCGGATCGCCCTGATCGGCAGCGTTTACACCTCAAGTCAGTGGGGATATTTTGTCAAATTGGTTGATCTGCAAAACCTGCCCGCCATAATCACGCTGGACGATACATTGCCAGCGACCGCTGACACCCCGCTCATCGTCTCGCCGGATGGAAACTTTTACGTGAAAGCCTACTGCACTTTCACCGAAGCCTGTCCACATTTTGACGCAAATTTTGAGAAGATGATTACCCGAGCGTGGGGATTCCTGGTGGTGAGTTTTAACGGCGAAGAACAAGCCCTGCCGGCCGATCTATCTCAATTCAAAGGCGTGACCAAAGCGTATATCAACGTCATTAATACAAGCGTTGGTCTGTTGGACGGAATCGCTTTTTATTGGAAGTAAAAGATGGAGATTTGGCGCTTTTGTAAAGCCAAATGATTGCCACCCGCCTCGTTCGGTTGTATGGTAGGCGCACGCGTCAATGGGCGTGTACCAATCCACGCCAAAGGAGAATTCGATATGGGACTCATGAGCAAGCTGAAGAACGCTGTCAATTCGCTAACGGGAGGAAGCGCCAAAGTGACAGTGACCGCCGAAAGTCCGACGCGCGACGCGCCGTTCAAGGTGAAGGTGAAAGCCGTCGTGGCCGATCAGGCAGTGGAGGTAGCCGCGTGTACGTCCAGTTGAATGGGATGGAGAGGGTGGTGGTTCCCAACGCGAGTCATGAAAAGTTTGTCCGCGACGAAACCGCGTTTAGCAACACCTTCGACCAGGAATTCACCATCGCGCAGACGCTGAACGCCAAAGGGGAGTATGAATGGGAGGGACAGGTGGAGTTTCCGAAGGACGTCTTGCCCACCTATCACGGACGCAACGCCACGCACGAAATCCGCATTTTGGCAGGGCTGGACACGAAGGGCAACGACCCGGATAGCGGATGGATTGTATTGCCTGTGTAGCGGGGATTTTGGCACAAATCGTAAACGGGACGCCTCATGATCGGCGTCCCGTTTTGGTTTAACTGCGGAAGGAATGCAATGAATCGCAAGGCTGGTTTTGGGTATATACTATTTTTGTATTGACAGCAAATCGTTAGCCGCCTTGAAATGAAGTAGTCGCCATGAATAATTTTCAAAAACCACTTGCAATGGGGCGCACCGCCGAAATTTTTGCAATGGAAGATGGGAGGGTTCTCAAACTTTTCTTTCCGACCATTCCCCAGGCATGGATTGACAAGGAAGTGGATACGGGGCGCTATATTCAGGATGCGGGGCTACCCGTCCCCAAAGTTTACGAACGGATGAAGGTAAATGATCGCGAAGGCGTGATCTATGAAAGGATTGACGGCCCTTCCCTGCTGAACGAATTAGCCACCAAGCCCTGGAATGTGACGAGGTACGCGCGCCTGCTCGCCCAGCTACACGCGCGGGTTCACGATGTACCAGCGCCTCCTTCTCTGGAAACACAGCGCGAATGGGCCAGGGGCGGAATCCCGCAGACGGATAAACTCCCGAAGGACCTGCAACAAAAGGTGCTACGCCTACTCGATTCGATGCCTGCTGGAAATCAATTATGTCATGGCGATTTTCATCCTGGCAACATTATCGTCACCCCTCGCGGCCCTGTGATCATTGACTGGATGACCGCGTCGAAAGGCGCGACTTGCGGAGACGTAGCTCGCGCCGCGATCATCCTCGAAGCCGCGCAAGCGCCCAAAGGAACGCCCATGCGCTGGCTTTTGGAATGGGTGCGAAAGTTATTCCTGGCGACTTATCTCAAGGCCTATTTTCAATTGCGGCCCGCCGAAAAAGATTCCTTCCCTGCCTGGCGAACGATCATGGCGGCAAACTTCTTCGTGGACGTGAGTCTGCCCGAAGAAGGAGCATCGTTGATGGAAATTGTAAAGCGAGGGATTGAATGATTGCAAGCGGCGCGGGTTGATGGGATGCCCGCAGTAGGATAAACCGAACTACCTCTCCCCCGTTCGTAACTCTTCCAAGACTCTCTCCAACTCCACTGGCAACCGCGCTTCAAAGAGGCGCGGTTCTTTTTCGTTGGGTAAAACGATCTTCAATTTCGCGGCGTGCAAAAAGTGACGATCCAACTTCAGCGTGGGACTCTTCCGTCCATAAATCACGTCACCTACGATCGGACAGCCGAGAAAGGCGCAATGCAAACGGATCTGGTGCGTCCGTCCCGTGAGCGGATGAAATTCCAGCAGGGTGTGGCGCTCGAATGATTCGCGCGTCTTGTATTCGCTCACGGCCTCGCGCCCCTTGCCTTCGGAGAGCGTTGCCATCTTCTTGCGGTGGCTTGGGTCACGGCCAATGGCGGCCTCCACGCGGCCGGAGGGCGTGGGCGGTTTTCCGTCCACAAGCGCGAGATAAGTCTTCTCCACTTCCCGCAGGCGGAATTGATCCTGTAACCAGCGGTGGGCGCGCTCGTTCTTCGCCAGCACGATCAGCCCCGAGGTCTCTTTATCGAGACGGTGGACAAGCCCTGGCCGCTCCTCGCCGCCGATTCCCTCCAGGTCGGGGTCGTAGCCCAACACCGCGTGGACGAGCGTCCCCGTGGCGTGGCCTGCGGCGGGATGCACCACCATCCCCGCCGGTTTGTTGACCATCAGCAAATCATCGTTCTCGAAGATGATATCAAGCGGGATGTCTTCGCCGACGAGTCCGCTCGGGACGGGAGGCGGGATGCGCACCTCCACCGACGCGCCCAAGTCCAGCATCTGCCCCGACTTTCTGGCGGGGTCGCCGTCCACCAAAACGAATCCCTCGGCGACGAGTCCTTGCAGGCGCGCCCGCGAGAACTCGGGCAGGTGGCGCACGAGAAATTTATCCAAGCGTTCGGCGGTTTCGCCAGTGTGTGTGAAAGTTTCGATTCGGTCAGTCATGGGGAGGAAAAGGATGAAGGATGAAGGATGAATACGGAAGGCAAAAGTTGGGACAATTGAAAGTCGTGTAAAAATAAGTTCCGTGTTTCTTCAGCAGTTGTACTGCTGAATGGCTCGCACAACTGCCCTGGCGGGCATTGCCAGGGGCGCAACTGCTAGCGAACTTTGAAAACGGGAAGTTATTCTTACGCAGATACTTGGGTTATTTCGGCGATTGATCTGACGGCTGATTACTGTTCACTGATAACTGGTCACTGTTCACTGTTGACTGATCACTGACAACTGAGCGCCTCTCCGCCCGCTCCTTCAGCCAGACGCCTAGCAACAAGACCGCCACCCCAACGGTGATACTTGCATCCGCCACGTTGAAGACGGGGAAGGTTCCCACGGAGATGAAGTCGGTCACTTCCTGATGCATAAGGCGGTCAATCAGATTGCCAGCCGCGCCCGCCATCTGCATTCCCATCGCCACGCGCAGACTCCAATCCGCGGGGTCAACTTGCGGGTAATAATAAATGATGACGATGATGACGATGGTCGCCAATACGGAAAAGATGGCGTTGCCGTTTTGAAAGAGGCCAAAGGCCGCGCCCGAATTCTGCCAATGGACAATGCGCGCGTAGGGGCTGAGCCATTCCAAGCCCTCGGGAAGCCACGTGCCGCCAAAGGGAATATTCTCGCGCACCAGCCATTTCGTCCACTGGTCGAGCGCGATGATGAGACTGGAGAATAGTAAAAAGGGAAGGTAGGTAAGGAAGGTTCGTTTCAAAGGGCCTCAACGTTCGTCATTGCGAGGGCGATCTTCCCGAAGCAATCCCCCCGTTTGCGAGAGGAGATTGCTTCGTCGGGAAGACCACCCTCCTCGCAATGACGGTCGAATTTATTTTTACTATCAGTGAGTTTAGCGGGCGGATTGTACCATTCCCCCTCTCCAAATGTGAAATTTCGTTTGGGGAGGGCTGGGGTGGGGTCATTCCACAAACACGCGCGGTACGCGGGCGCTGATGTTGGTCAACACTTCGTAGGCGTTCGTGCCTGCCCACTCGGCCAGCTCGTACGCGTCAATGCCCTCGCCCAGCAACGTGACGGGGTCGCCCAACTCAGCCGCGTCGTCGCCCATATTCACCATGAATTGATCCATGCACACGCGTCCCACCTGCGGATAGGATTTGCCGTTGACGAGTACGCGCGCCTGATTCGTCATCCGACGGAAGTAGCCGTCCGCGTAGCCGCACGGGATGGTGACGATTCGCGTCGGACCTTCGGCCGTCCACAGCGACCCGTAGCTGATCGGCCGCCCAGGCGGGGTGACCTTGCTATAGGCGACGCGCGAACGCCACACCGCCGCAGGGCGGACGTCCACCGTGCGCGCGGCTTCGAGCGAGGGATAGACGCCATAAAACATGATGCCCGCGCGTACCATGTCAAAGTTGCCTTCGGGCAGTTGCAGAATCCCGCCTGAGTTGGAGATGTGACGCAGGGCTGGCGTTGGCAAACTGTGCTTTTCGTAGAGACGCAAAACTTCGTTAAAGCGTTCGAGTTGCAATCTGGCGTGAGTAAGGTCAGAGGCGTCGGAGTTGGCGTAGTGGCTGTAGATGCCTTCGATCTCGAGATGGTTGCTTTGTGCGGCCTCGAGGATAAACGGTTCCGCTTCGGTGTCGCGCACGCCGACGCGCTCCATGCCCGTGTCAATTTTCAGGTGGGCGTGGATACGCTGTCCCGTGGATTCGGCATATTGCGACGCGGCCCGCAAAAGGTCGAGGGAGGAGGCGGTCAGGGTCAGGTTGTGGCGCGCGAAAAATGGAATCTGCTCGGGCAGAGTCCCGCCCATCACGAGGATCGGTTTGTCCGCGAGCATGGCGCGCATGTGGATGCCCTCTTCGAGGGTCGCGACACCGATGAAGTCGGCAAAGGGGGCGATGAAGGGCGCGACGCCGTGTACGCCGTGGCCGTAGGCGTTGGCTTTGAGGACGACCATCACCCGCGCAGGTTGGACGCGGGCGCGGATGGCTTCGAGATTTTTGCGGAGTTGGGGGAGGTGGGTTTCGAGGTGGGTGGGGCGGAGGGTTGTCACGTTTCAGGTTCCACGTTTCAAGTTTTAAGGGTTGTGAGCAGTTGTACCCCTGGCAACGCCCGCCAGGGCAGTTGTGCGAGCGGTTCAGCAGTACAACTGCTGAACAAACACTGGCAAGTCATTTATGAGAATTGCAGGTGGAGGTTGCCATCGGCGTTGTAGGTGGAGAGGGCCGAGAAGGGCGGGTCGCCAGCGCGCATGGATTGGATTTTTTGCAGGAGGATGGATACGTCTTCGACGAGGGGATAGTGGGCGAGGGACGCGAGGGGGAGCCATTCAAGCGCGCCTTCGTGGCTCGCGCGCGGCGCTGCGTCGCTCGCCTCTCCTGTGAAAACGTACAGCCCTACGCCGATATTTTCTCCCGCGTCCACGACGACTGTGCCGACGAGTTTGAGGTCGGCGGTGAGGCCGGTCTCTTCGAGGAGTTCGCGCCGCGCCGCGGTGAGAATATCTTCGCCGCGCTCCACGTGGCCGCCGATGCCGTTGTATTTGTTTGCCCACAAGCGTTTGGTGGGCGCGCCTTTGATGAGCAAAATAGTTTCGCCGCGCGTGATGAAGATGAGGGCGCGCGGGATGATGGCGTAACGATCGGGGGTGATGCCTTGGTCGGAGGAGGGCATGGGATTTGGGTTAGTTCACCGTTTCGGCAATCTTCATCAAGCGCGCCACAGTGATTTTAGGGTTGAAATATTCGATATGGCCGGTTCGACTGCATTTTAAAGCAAATTTATCCGCTTCGCAAAATTCGTTCGGTGTTGCAAGGTTTCGCGCATGGCAAAAGGCATTGATTTCCCCTGACACGCATCACTTACAGCAATCCCACGCGCGGGCATATAATTCGAAGCGCGGACTTCAATCCGCAAGGATGCTCCGAAAAAGGATAAATTTTATGCAAGAAGATCCCCGAATTTTGGAATTAAGACGAAACCGCGCCAAAGCGCGCGAAGGCGGCGGCGCAGACCGCGTTGCCAAACAACACGCCAAGGGCAAACTAACCGCCCGCGAACGCCTCGACTTTTTGCTGGATCGCGGCACCTTCAACGAGATCGAACCCTTCATCACCAGCGGCCACGACGAACTTGGGCTGGAGACCGAATCCTTCCTCGGCGACGGCGTGGTGACTGGCTACGGCCAAATTGACGGGCGCACGGTCTACGTCTACGCCCAGGATTTCACCATCTATGGCGGGACGCTGAGCGAGATGCAAAGCCACAAGATCTGCCGCGTGATGGATCTGGCCCTCCGCAACGGCGCGCCATGCATCGGTCTCATCGACTCAGGCGGGGCGCGCATCCAGGAAGGAGTCAAAGCATTGGGCGGATACGCCGAAATCTTCCGACGCAACGCGCAGTACTCGGGCGTGATTCCACAAATCAGCGTCATGCTCGGACCTTGCGCGGGCGGCGCGGCCTACTCGCCCGCGTTGCAAGACCTGATCATCATGGTGGAAAAACAATCCTTCATGTTTTTGACGGGACCCGAAGTCATCAAAGCCGTGACAGGCGAAAAGATCGACCCTGAATCTTTAGGCGGCGCGGCGATTCACACCTCCGTCAGCGGGACAGCCCATCTCTCGGCGGCCTCCGAACAAGAGGCGCTGGCGCTCGCCCGACGCGCTCTCAGCCACCTCCCATCCAACAATGTGGAAAATCCGCCCTTCGTCCAGAACGGAGACGACGCGCTGCGGATGGACGAGTCCCTCAACAGCCTCGTCCCGCTCGATCCGAAGGAACCGTACGTGATGCATCAAGCCATCGAAGCGGTGGTGGATCACGGCTCGTTCCTCGAACTGCAACCGCATTGGGCGCGCAACGCCATCATCGGCTGGGCGCGCATCGGCGGGTATAGCGTGGGCATTGTGGGGCAGGAGCCTTCGGTGATGGCGGGCGTGATTGACATTGACGCGGCCGACAAGATGACGCGCTTCGTCCGCATGTGCGATTGCTTCAATGTGCCGATCGTGACCTTTGTGGATTCGCCTGGCTTTCTGCCTGGCATCGCGCAGGAACATGGCGGCATCATCCGCCACGGCGCGAAGTTGCTATTCGCCTATTCCGAAGCGACCGTGCCGAAAATCACCGTCATCACGCGCAAAGCCTATGGCGGCGCGTACGTGGTGATGGGAAGCAAGTACCTCGGCACCGACGTCACCTACGCCTGGCCGAGCGCCGAGATCGCTGTGCTGGGCGCGGAGGGCGCGGCCAACATCCTGTTCAAGAAAATGATCGACGCGGCCGACGATCCCGCCGCGGAGCGCAAACGCATCGCGGACGAGTATCGCGCCAAGTTCAACAATCCCTACTACGCCGCGTCCACGGGCGATGTGGACGACGTGATCGAACCGAAGGAAACGCGTCCGAAGATCATCGCGGCGCTATCGGCCCTGCGCGATAAATACGCGCCCGCGCCGCCGAGAAAACATGGAAATATTCCAGTCTAATTCCGTCATTGCGAGCGTTCTTCGCGAAGCAATCTACTCACCAGTGCGGGGATTGCTTCGACGGAAGAACACCGTCTCGCAATGACGTGGAACTAAATTATGAATCCAACACTTGTAAATTCCCTTTGGATCACCCTCCTCAGCATGAGTATCGTCTTCGCGGCGCTCCTCCTGCTGGCAGGACTCATGTCTGCCATGACGCGAGTATTTCGCGACCGCGAAGAGACGCTCGCTACCCTGGCTCCCGAGCCATCCCCCTCAGTGGGAGGTGAGCAAAACGGCAAGATGTGCGCGGCCGCGATCGCGGTGGCTGTGGCGCTCGCCGAGCAGGAACAATCCACCGCGCATCCGATCACGCCTCCGCAACCGAGCATCGTCGGCGCGTGGCAGTTGGGCATGCGGACTCGTCAGATGACGCAAAAAGGCGAGTCGAGTCGAAGAGGAAAATAATGGATCACAGACTTCCGAAGTCTTATAGACTTCGGAAGTCTGGAGGCACAACATGAAGATCAACGTCAAAATCAACGAAACAAATTACACGGTCGAGATCGAAGACATCAACGTGCGTCCCGTCGTCGCCATCGTGGACGGCGAACGGTTTGAGGTGACGCCAGACAATGGCAAGCCGCTTGAAGTCAAGAAAGAAGCGAGCGCGCCAGTAACCCCCGCGCCGAAGAAAGCGGAAGCCCTCTCCATCGCGGCGAATGCAAAAGTCCTGCCCGCGCCGTTGCCTGGGACTGTCATCGAAGTCTTCGTCAAACCTGGCGATGAGATCGAAAGTGGACAGGTCGTGCTGGTCATCGAAGCGATGAAGATGAAGAACAGCATCCGCTCCACGCGCGAAGGCAAAGTCTCGGCAATGTTGGTGAGCGCGGGGCAGACCGTGATGCACAAGCAGGCGCTGTTGGAGTTCGAATGAACGTACTCGACTTGCTGGCGAACATTTTCGGCGGCCTTACTTTCACGTGGGCGAACGCGCTGATGCTCCTCATCGGTGGCGTGTTGATCTATCTCGCGGTCGCAAAAGAGTACGAGCCCGTTTTGCTTCTGCCCATCGGCTTTGGATGCATCCTTGCAAACTTGGGAATGTCGGCCTACGCCGAAGAAAGTTTCATGCGCGTCATCTACAAGGCCGGCATCGAAACCGAACTCTTCCCCCTGCTCATCTTCATCGGCGTCGGCGCGATGATTGACTTTCGTCCCCTGCTCGCCCAGCCCTCGCTCGCCCTCCTCGGCGCGGCGGGACAATTCGGCATCTTCGGAACTCTCCTGCTCGCGGCCGCGCTGGGATTTCCGCTGAACGAAGCCGCCTCCATCGGCGTGATCGGCGCGATCGACGGCCCTACCGCCATCTTCGTAACGACCAAACTCGCGCCGCATCTTCTTGGACCGATCGCGGTCGCGGCCTACTCGTACATGAGTCTCATCCCGATCATTCAACCGCCCATCATGCGGATGATGACGACGCGCAAGGAACGCCTCATCCGCATGGCCTATGCGCCGCGTCCCGTCTCGCGGATGACGGCGGTCGCGTTCCCCGTCATGGTGACGGTCGCCATCAGCCTGATCGCCCCGTCCGCCGCGCCGTTGATCGCCGCGCTGATGCTCGGAAATCTCCTGCGCGAAGCAGGCGTCGTGGATCGCCTCTCGAAAGCCGCACAAAATGAGATCATCAACATCGCCACGCTATTCCTGGGTCTCGCCATCGGTGCAACCATGACCGCCGACAAATTTCTCTACGACCCCGCGACGGGCATCCAGTGGCAGACTTTGATGGTGCTGGGACTCGGCCTGCTCGCCTTCGTCGTGGACACCATTGCGGGCTTACTGTTCGGAAAATTGATGTGCTTCGTCACGGGCGGAAAGGTCAACCCGCTCATCGGCGCGTGCGGAATCAGCGCCTTCCCCATGGCAGGACGTCTCTCCGCCAAGATGGCGCTGGAGGAAGACCCCGACAACTTCATCCTGATGCACGCGATGGGAGCAAATACCGCGGGTCAGTTAGGGAGCGTCATCGCGGGAGGGGTGTTGCTGGCGGTGGTGATGGGGATGATGTAGGAAGAAATGGGAATAAAGTAAGAAAAAGCCGAGATTTTTATCTTGGCTTTTCCTTTGCACCCTAATCTTTTATTTATAGGCTCACGCCATTCGTACCTACTGGAAAAGTGTAAACGACAATCGAGTAATAATAACTACCACCGTTTCTTTTCACGTACGCTGTAATGTAGTCCGCCGAATGTTTATACGAGTCGTTTAAAAACGAGTCAACCAATGCAAAATTTTCTTTGTTGATATACCAGTTATCCATCGTAGAAGTAACTCTGCCTTCTACAACCGAGTAAACATCTCCTCCAAGTATTGGAATTCTTTTCGCATGTAAAACTTTTAACACTTCCAAAGCATCTTGCCATTTCCAGGCATATCCATGAAAGCCAACATCGTCAAGAGAAACTCCCTTTATCAGCAATTCGTCAGAAAGAACTTTTTGAATGGCATTTTGTTTTTCCATTACTTATCTCCGCTTAGCCAAAACCGTATCTCCCTCCCGATCGGAAACAACGGCAACCAATAGATATGATACTTCGGCCCCGCGAACTCGCGCATCAATTGACGGGCGCGATCCAGGTCGGCGCGGGAATCGCGGGAGAGGGTCATCATCTCTTCGATGATGGCTTGATGGCGCGGCGAGGAGGAATATTTTCCCGTCAGCGATTTCAGGAAAACAAATTGCTCCTGCCAGGCGTCCAACTCTCCCTGCACGGACAAGGCTTGGATCTTGCCCTGCTTCAAGTGCCGCACCTCGTGGACGAGCAGGCTGAGCGCGTAGGCTTCATTATCCACTTGGTTGGGATGCAATTGGATGTGGCCGAAGAGCGTCCAGCGCGCGCCCGTGGACTGAGAGCGGAGACTCACCTTGATGCGGCGCGTCCGCAAAAAGTCACGCGCGAGGCGGCCTTCGGGGCCGGTCTCATCGAGGCGAGTAAGCAGTCGGTCGAGGGAAGATGCGTTATCCATGCGGCAAGTATAATCGGCAATCCACGCACATCGCGAATGCGTCGCACCCAACGCTGAAGCAAATTCTTCGGGTAAGGTGCGACGCATCCTCCTCGCCCACATCGGTTAAAATATCGCAGAGGAAAAATGAGACCTGTTGCAATCCTTGGCATCGGCCAAACCAAAATTGACGAACACTGGGACAAATCGCTGAAAGAACTGGCGGGCGAGGCGGCCTTCGCAGCCTTAAACGACGCGGGCATCGAGCGCGCCGATTCGCTCTTCGTGGGCAACATGCTCTCGCCCATCATCAGCCGCCAAAATCAATTGGGGACTCACATCGCGGATTGGATCGGGATGTGGGGCGCGGAGGCGACGAAGATCGAGGCGGCCTGCGGATCGGGCGCGGCGGCGTTTCGCGCGGGACTGATGGCGGTCGCGGCGGGCGAGGCGGATTCGGCCCTCGTGCTGGGCGTCGAGAAGATGACCGACATGGCGGGACATGACGTGACCTCGGCTCTAGCCACCGCCGCCGACGCGGATTACGAAGGGGAACAAGGCGTCTCGTTCGTGGGACTCAACGCGCTGGTGATGCGACGTTACATGCACGAGTTTGGATGGAAACACGCCGACTTTGCGCCGTTCTCGATCAACGCGCACGCCAACGCCATGCACAACCCGAACGCGCGCTTGCATCAGAAAATCACGCTGGAGCAATTCGAAAAATCGAGCATGGTCGCCACACCCATCAACCTGCTGGACGCGTCTCCGATCGGCGACGGCGCGGCGGCGGCGATCCTCGTCCCTGCCGAAAAGTTGACGGGGCGGAGAATCCGCGTGGCGGGTTCCGCGTCCGCGACGGACACCATTGCCGTCCACTCGCGACGCGACCCGATGTTCCTCTCCGCGGCGTACGAGTCGTCGAAGCGGGCGTACGAGATGGCGGGAGTCAGCGCCGCGGATATTGATCTATTCGAACTGCACGACGCATTCTCAATTATGGCCGCGCTTTCGCTAGAGGCCTGCGGATTCGCCGAGCGCGGCCAAGGGCCAAGACTCGGCCTGGATGGAGCAATCCACCTCAATGGTCGTCTGCCCGTCTGCACGAGGGGCGGACTCAAAGCGCGCGGGCATCCAGTCGGCGCGACGGGGATGTATCAGATCGTGGAGGTTGTCCAGCAATTGCGCGGCGAGTGCGGCCAGACCCAGGTGGCTGACGCAAGAATCGGCATGGCGCAAAACATCGGTGGTTCGGGAGCGTCGATTCTGACCCATATTTTGCGTGTCGCGGAGTAGCCCATTCCCAAAACTGATCACCTTACAATCTTGCAAGGTGTCGGTTCCTGTTATATACTTTCGCTGAAAGGATATCTCATGCCAACGGAAAAACGGAAACTCTCGCGACGAAATTTTTCGTACTACATGCGCGTTCTGGATGAAACGAGCGGACAAGTGATCGGCCACCTGTCGGATATCAGCACGGGCGGATTTAAGCTGGATAGTTCAAGGGCCATTCCGATCAACATGGATTTTCGCCTGCGCGTGGAGTTGACCAACGAAGTGGCAAATAAAAGCTTCATGATATTTTTAGCGCGAAGCCGATGGTGCCACCCCGATCCGATAGACCCCACTTCGTTCAACGTCGGCTTCCAGATCACCAACATGGCGCCGAGCGACTTTGAGATCTTCTCGCGCATGTTCGAGAAATATGGCTCGCAAAGCGGCCAGCACAAAAAGTCGAGCAACGACTATCTGTGGAGATGAGCTTCGCCAGAAACCAGGTTTGATAAAGAACCTGGTTTCTGCGTTAAAATCGGGGGCATGAAATATTCCACCCTCCGATCAATTGTCCGCTTCATCATGAACCTCATCGCCGACGTGGAAATCGTTGGATTGGAAAAACTTCCCGCGGGGAATTTCATTCTCGCGTCCAACCACCTGGGACGGCTGGACACCGCCATTCTGCTCTACGCCGTAGACCGCGACGACATCATCATGCCCGTGGCGGAGAAATACAAGAATCATCCGCTGTTCGGCGCCATAGGCCGCGCGGTGGACGCCATCTGGCTCAACCGTTTTGACGCCGATTACGCCGCCTTCCGCGAGATTTTGGCGCGTATGGAAAAAGGCGGCCTGATGGTCATCGCGCCCGAGGGCACGCGCTCGAAGACAGAAGCGTTGCAGGAAGCCAAAATGGGCGTGGCTTTCCTCGCCGCGAAAAGCGGATACCCCGTCCTGCCTGTCGCGATGACGGGAACCGAAGACCGCCTCATCGTCCAAAACTTGAAGCGGTTTCGCCGAACGAAGATCAAAGTGCAGGCGGGAGAGTTGATCCACATTGAAATCCCACGCGGCAAGGGACGCGACCGCGAAGCGTCCCTGCGCGCCGCCACCGACGAGATCATGTGCCAGATCGCGGCCAAACTGCCCGAGTCGTATCGCGGCTTTTATAAAGACCATCCCCGCTTGAAAGAAATCATTTCCCAACATGCGTAATTTCCTGCGCTGGCTTATCCGTGCCATCATCCGCCTGATCGCCCGCGTGGACGTGCGCGGCTATGAGCATCTGCCTGAAGGCAGTTACGTGCTCGCCACAAACCACATTGGCATATTCGATGCCATCCTGGCATTTTACGCGCTCGACCGCTGGGACATGTACATCCCTGTGGCGGAGAAATGGGAACAGAATCGTTTTCTGAAGTGGTTGGGGAAATATTTCAACTTCATCTTCATTGACCGCTACAACCCCGACATCAAAGCCATGAGGACGCTGATCCACCTGATGGAAGAGGGCAACCTGATCGCCATCTCGCCCGAAGGGACGCGCTCCCGCGTCGGGTCGTTGATCGAGGCGAAGCCTGGCGTCACCTATCTCGCTACAAAATTAAATCGTCCGATCGTCCCCATCGCTATCACGGGCACCGAAGACAGAGTGGTATTCGGAAATCTCAAGCGATTAAAGAAAAATCACTTCACCATCACGGCAGGACCAAACTTCACTCTCCCGCCGCTCTCACGCGAAAACCGCGACGAAGCGCTGAAACAATCCACCGACGAGATCATGTGTCGCATCGCGGCGTTGTTGCCTGAAAAATATCGAGGGGTCTACAAAGATCATCCGCGTACGCGCGAGTTGTTAACTAAAACGTAATTGTGGAGAGAAACGAATCCAACACGAAGGAAAATGTTATGATTATCAACAAGCACAAGCCACTTAAAATAGATGCCAACGAATACCTTTCATGCAAAAAGAGACTCCACGACCCAATTGCAAGCCCGATCGGTATAAGGAATGGAACAGAACAAACGGCTACTCCGATTAATGCCAACCATAAACTTATGGAATAACCCATCACGCCAATCCAACCTAAAATAACAACGGTTGGCACAAGAGCTAACAACTGGGAAAATAACAGCCATGAGCGAGACCAGGCGCGGGCGGGCGACGCTGAAGAGGTTGCATCCATTTTCCATTTTTCCTTTATGAAAATTTTCGTCAATCTTTCAAAACTATTCATCCTGATTGCCATCCCATTGGGCATCGCCCTGTTCCTGGAAAACTTTCACTACGGCGCATATTTCGAACCGGGCGGGTTGGCATGTAGGCTGTACGCAAGTTACTTCACCGATCTAATCCAACCGTTCGGGTTGTATTTCATCCTGTGTATGTTCGAGGGACTCATCCCGTCCTTAAAATCCTGGTGGGGCAAAGCGCTGATCGTCTTTCTCATTCCTGCAGGGATGGAGATACTCCAAGGCTTTGGGCTGGATATATTGGGACGCGGCTTCGACGGGTTTGATTTCCTGGCCTACGCCGCGGGCGGGTTGTTGGCCGCCTTGATTGAACGCAAGGCATTGGCGAATATGAAAATTTGGGAGGGCAATTACCCGACCATCGCTTCGAACCTGCCGTCCAAATGAAGGTAAAACGATTCAACGGCCAAGGCGGGGAAGAGAGCGTTGATCTTTTGCCGCGCGTCCAGCAGGTCGTGCCTATGCCGCGCATACGTCCCCTCGCGGCCGTACGCGCGGCAATCTTCGTGGTTCACCAACGTCACAACGCGAATGGAATGAATCTGCTCGGCCAACTGCACATACTTCAACACCATCTCGTAATCGTGCACGCCGCCCGCCAGCGATATGATGTCGAAATTATCCGCGCCGAAGCGGGACATGATCCACGGGTGCAGAAATTTTTGCAGGCGATAATCCATGCAGTGGACGACGAGCGCGTCGCAATGCAGGACAGGCTTGCGCGCTTTCATAGAATCTCCCCCGCCCCTCGCTTCAAAAATTGACCCTGGCCAGCCGCGCCACGCCAATCGTTCCCGTCCACGATGAGTTTTCCGCGCAGGAAAACCTTATCGGGCATCCCTACCACTTCCCAGCCTTCGAACAAATTGTAGTCCGTCCGATGATGACTATACGCAGTGCCGTACTTGACCTTCTTCTCCGCGTCCCAGATGACCACGTCCGCATCCGCGCCAGGGACGAGCGCTCCTTTGCGCGGGTAGAGACCGAAAATTTTGGCGGGATTGGTCGCGGTCAGCGCCACGAACTGGTTGGCGGTGATGCGTCCCGCGCGCACGCCATACGTCCACAGGATCGGGAGGCGGTCGCCGACGGCGGGGAGTCCGTTCGGGATTTTGGTGAAATCGTCTTTGCCGAGTTCCTTGCCCGCGATGGCAATTTCCTTGCCTTCATAAACGATCGGCTTCGTGCCATCGAGGAAAAACGGACAGTGATCCGTGCCGATGGTTTGCAATGTCCCATCGTGCAGACCTTCCCACAGACGCGCGTTATCCTTCTCGGTTCGCATCGGGGGCGAGCAAATCCATTTCGCGCCATCGGGACGGCGCAGATGGTCAACGGTGAAAAAGAGATATTGCGGACACGTCTCCCCCATCGCCTTCACGCCGCGCTCGCGCGCGTACTTGAGCATATCCGCTTCGCCGCCCGCGTTCATGTGGACGATGTAGACAGGCGCGTCCGCCTGCTCGGCCATCGCCGCGAGGCGAAGCGTGGACTCCACCGCTCCCCACGCGGGACGCGTCCGCGCGTGCCATTCGGGGGAAGTGTGCCCAGCGGCCAGCGCCTCGGCGATCAGCGGCTCGATCACATCGCCATTTTCGCAATGCGCCATGACCAACATGCCGTTGTCCCTGGCGATCCGCATGGCGCGGAAGATCCCGCCATCGTCGAGTCGGAGGCGACCGTTGTAGGCGGTGAAAACTTTCAGAGTGGTGATTCCCATGTCGGCGAGGGAGGGGATGTCCCTGGCGAGTCCGTCATCGAGTTTGGTCAGGTTCATGTGGAAGGAGTAATCAATGGCGGCCTTCTGCGCTTTCTGCATCCACAAGTCAACCGAATGTTTGAAACCCTGCGGCTCTTGCACAACAAAATCCATTACGGTGGTCGTCCCGCCAAAGGCCGCGGCCTTGTGACCCGTGTAATGATCGTCCGAAGAGGCCGTGCCGAACATGGGAAGATCAAAATGCGTGTGCGGATCCACGCCGCCTGGCGTGATGAACTTACCCGAAGCGTCCACGACCTGCGCGCTCGGGTGTCGCAAATTCTTTCCGATCTGCGAGATGGTCTCGCCTTCGATCAGGATATCGGCTTCGAATGTTTCAGAGGCGGTGATGAGTGTTCCATTTTTGATGAGGGTGTTCATTGGAACTCCTTTTGGGGATTGGTTCGATTATAGCGAAAAAGGTGGCTGAATGTAATAACGCGAGAATGCCATATCCACATGTGGTATTCGATACCGAAAGGATGGTCAGCGGACACCTTCGGCGAGCGGATAAACGGATGGAGAGTCCGCCAATCGTGAACCGCCTCATCCGCTTCTCCGCTTCGCGAAGCAATCCGCTGACGATTATCCTGCCTACGGACTCGAACGTCTCCGACGTTCGTTTTCCAAAGTCAGAGACTTTGGACTCCATTCCCAAAGACCGTGTAAAATTGGCGCAAAGGTAGACATGCCCAAGACACTTTCCCCCATCGCCAGAATCCTTTTCAGTATTTTGTTCGCTCTCGCATTGGCCGCGATTTCGTTGCCGCAATTTCTCTCATCCACTTATAAGACGGTTGACACCGCGTTCCTGATCGCCGCCCCGATCGTTGCCTTTGGCATTCTGATCTGGTTGGCGCTCCCCACCATTTTCGAACATATATCCCATCCTCTTTTGCTGAGCGGGTTCGTTGCCCTTCCGCTCGCGCTGATCGACCTTTGCCTCATCCAACGCGCCTTTCCTGCGGGCTGGCAACAAGCCTTCGTGACCTTGGTTCTCTTTTCGTTTTACAGCATCTTCTTCCATCAAATGGCCGAGCGGCTGATGCGCGCGGCGAAATCGTTTTTCACGTCGCTTGCCCATTTCGCGCTGGCGGGTGTCTTTCTCGTTTTTGACGCGGGCATTCTGGCGCTGGTAAGCGCCAACCCTGGCGTTTACCATCCCGAACAATTTATCCCGTCCATCCAAAACCTGCCGTGGATTTTGCTCGGCCTACTCGCAGGTTTCGCCATCAATGGAATCATTCTGGGCGCGCTTGAAAAATGGGGCTGGCTCAATTGGATCCAAAACCGCAACTGGGGCGAACGCATCGAAGAAAATCTGCCAGGCATTTTCGCCGCGTTCACCGTCTGTTTCGGATATTTTCTGCTCGCGCATGGATTCAATCCGCCCGTTGACTCCATCAGCCTGAACAACACCTTCTTCGCTTCGGACACTTACTTTTGGCAGGTGCGATTCGGCACGGAGGAGGGCTACTCCATCGGACGCGCTGTTCACCCGCTCGCGCTTCTTTTTATGCGCGGCGCGTCGTCCACGCTGAGACTTTTCCTTGGCGGCGATTGGCGCCTGGCCGCCCTCATGCTGGTCGCGATGACGGGCGCGGGATGCGCCTTCCTGCTCTGGCGATTCATCTACAACGCCAGCGGGAGCGCGTCGTACGCGCTGGGATTCAGCGGCATCCTGGCTTTCTCCACCGCGCATCTCATCTTTGGCTCTGTTACGGAAACGTACATCTTCTCGGCGTTTGGATTGCTCCTGTTTTTCGTCCTGCTTCAAAAACCTGAACGCGAAAACAATTCGTTCCTGTTCGCGGGGTTGCTGAATCTGGGCATCACCGTTTCCAATGTCGCGCAAAGCCTGATCGGGTTTTGGATGGTCAAGCGTGATGGCAAACAGTGGTTCACCTTCGCCATGCGTCTGGCATCTCTCGCGGTCGCGCTGACCATTCTCACCGCCAGCATCTACCCGCGCGCCATTACCTTCTTCTTCGTCCCCTCCGACCTGTTCTACGAGACGCGCCACACTGGCTTCGTGGGTCGCGCCGACTCCATCCCGAAGCGTCTCGTCACGCTGGGAAAGAATCTCTTCCTCACCAATGTGGTCGCCGTCCCGCCCGAAGTCACCGTCGTAGACAAGGCTGGACGTCCGCCCTTCCCCAAGCTCAACTTTTTCAGCAAACCCTACGGCCTGAACGAATTTCGTTCCAACCGCTATCAGATCGCGCCGTTCGTGATCTGGGTGGCCGCGCTCCTTTTTGCGTTCGTCCAATTTTTCCGCAAACGCAAAGCATCGCCGCATTTCAACTTCCAGGCGACTTTCCTGATCATCCTTGCCTTCAATTTTCTTTTGCACATCAACTACGGATTCGACACCTTCCTCTATACCCCCGACTGGACGTACGCGCTCATCCTCTTCGTCGGCCTCTCCCTCCTGGACTTTAAAGACCGCGTCTGGCTGAACTGGACGCTGGCCGCGCTGCTCTTCAGCCTCGTCCTGGCGAACGGCGTTTTCCTCCTCACGCTGACGAGGATCCTGCAACCGTATCTCGTGCCGTGATTGACTGATGTTTGAAAAATAAGAGTCCCACACGCCCGTCATTGCGAGGAGGGCGCTCTTCCCGACGAAGCAATCTCCGCGCGGGGGAAGGGATTGCTCACCTGCACTGCACCAAACGCAGTGCGGTGCAAGTGTCGCGAAGAGCGCTCGCAATGACGACGAACTTGTAAGTTACTGAATTTAAGTTTCTTCGTCAGCACGATACTCGCCCTGCATTTCCTTGATGCCCAACAGCGCCATCAACACTTCAGGCGGAATGTCCGCCTCAGGCAACTCGGTCTTGTAGAGTTGCTCATTCTCGGCGCGTTCGCGCAGAGAGCGCCAGAGCAGTTGACGCTCGTCGCTTTGGACAATCAACTCATTCACCGATTTCGCGTTTTGGAAATATTCCCCCGTAGTGTAGAAAAACGTGATGCGCTTCCACTTGTCCGTGAGGATGGGAGCGCTCAACTTTTCCAGCGCGCCGATCTGGATCTTGTAGTATTCTTCTTTTGCGTGTGGATGATCCGCTTCATCGCGCAGAAGTTCCGCGCGGGTCGTCAACTCGTGGCCGCGCACCGCACTGACAAATTCAATGCGTCCGCCGCGCTCGCCAAAACTCGCGGGCTGGTAAAAAGCCAGGTAGTCCACCGCGACCACTTTGGGGGCGGAGCGAAGCGGGATGCGGTACCAGCCGAGCAGGCGCGCAATTTCCAGATCGCGCGGCGTCGGCAGAAATGCAACAAGGATGAGGGAAGTTGGGGAGACGGTCATTTGATTCTCCAGGCCAGACCATCGCTTCATTTTACTATAACTTGCCGCGCAACTTTGTAAACTTAAGATGAGTTTGTCGCTAATTTTTCTCTCCCATCCACATTTGGTTTATGGTATAAGAATCGCACCCTGCTGTGTTCGTGATGCGACTATCACGTTTTGGGCCAACATCCACTCAACGGGCTTCTATCTTCGAGGAAATAACGCGATAGGCCTGAGCCAAGGCGGCGTTTCCCGATTGGAGCCCACCTGCGAAAGCAGGTCCAAAACCCGGTCGCACACGGCATTTGCGGGGTTCCTTTTTTCTTCTTGACTCGGAGCGCTCACGCGAGTACAATGCCGCCTGTCTTGAGCAGGATTAACAATTGAATATTCGGAGAACTAGCGGCTGGGTCTTGCGGTACAGCAAGATCACGAGGTGGAGGTTCCCCCGTGCGAACGGGGCGCTAACGCCACCCCCTCCCAGCCTCCCCCATTTTCTACGAAACTGGGGGAGGTATCCCGACAGGGACGGTGGGGGTAGCGGAACATCGGATAGATCAGCGGATGCCTCTGGAGTCACGTCATTGACTCCCTTCTCCCTTCCAAAGCAAGCGCAAGGAGTAACAGGTTTAAAAAAACGCTGTTGCTCCCGCCGAAAACCACGCGGCAACGTGTGGGACAGGGCGACGCGGTGATACAGACTCATTGGGTCTGTTTGCAGTTGGAAGGGCTGTCTTTTTTAATACCAGTTCGTGGTGAAACAGGCATGCCCGCGCATGTCTGTTTTTTTTGTTTAACGTAGACAGATACTACAGGTTGACACGGAAACAGATAACACAGGCTTGCCCCTGGATTGCGAATTACAAACTACGTAACTACCACACTACGAAACTATTCAACTACCAAGGAGAAAATGAGCAAGAATCGGGTCGCTTCCACGACGAGTGAAAATTACAATCTCCGCCATCAACAAATGGAGGTTGCCATGGAATCGACTCTTGCACGTTCACAAGATTATCGCCTGATCGAACAGGCCATCCGCTTCATCGAGACGAACGCGGCGCGTCAGCCCGAACTGGACGAGGTGGCCGCGGCGGTTGGGATGAGCGAGTTCCACTTCCAGCGGACGTTCACCCGTTGGGCGGGAATCAGCCCGAAGCGTTTTCTGCAATTCCTGACGAAGGAAAACGCCAAGAGACTGCTCGCCGATTCGGAGAACCTGCTTGAAACCACGCATCAGGTCGGACTTTCGAGCCTGGGACGCCTGCATGATCTCTTCGTCAGCGCCGAGGCGGTGACGCCTGGCGAATACAAGACGCGCGGCGCGGGCGTGACCATCCGCTACGGAATCCACCCGACGCCGTTTGGCAAGTGTCTCATCGGCACAACCGAGCGCGGCATCTGTCATCTTAGTTTCGTGCAGACCAGCGAAGGCGATGCCGTAGATAATTTAGTCGCTGACTGGAACGAAGCGAAGATGATCGAAGACGTGAAGACCACCGCCCCACTCGTCGCTCCCATCTTTGACCTGAACGGGCGCGGCCACGAATCGCTTCGCCTGCACCTGCGCGGCACGAATTTCCAGATAAAGGTCTGGGAGGCGCTGTTGCAAATCCCACTCGGCGCAGTGACCACCTACGAAGGCATCGCGACACGCATCGGCAAACCATCCGCCCTGCGCGCGGTCGGGACGGCGGTCGGACACAACCCCATCGCGGTGCTAATTCCCTGTCATCGGGTTCTGCGAAAAGACGGCGACTTCGGAAATTATCGGTACGGAAGCGCGAGGAAGAAAGCGCTGTTGCTCAACGAGTGGAGACCTGACATGTCTCCTCAGGTACACGGTTAATCATGACCCACGTCCACGCGAACGCTTTACCCAAACAAGGCGCGTGTGAGACATGTCAGGTCTTATCAAGGAAAGAATGAAAACGAAAATCTGGATTCCATTACTGGCTTTATACATCGTCTGGGGTTCGACCTACCTGGCGATTCGATTTGCGGTTGAAACCATCCCACCGTTTTTCCACGCGGGGATTCGCTTCCTCGTTTCGGGCATCATCCTCGTCGTCTGGCAGAGGGCTGTGGGAGAGCCGATGCCCACACGCAAACAGTGGGTCTCGCTCGCCATCATCGGCAACCTGCTTTTGCTCGGCGGCAACGGCCTCGTCTCATGGGCCGAGCAGACCATCCCGTCGGGGATCGCGGCGCTCATCATCGGAGCCATCCCCCTCTTCCTGGTCATCACCGAAGCGTTTCGTCCGGGCGGCGTGAAGCCCAATCGCTGGACATTCCTCGGATTGCTGATCGGCTTCATCGGCATCTTCATCCTGGTCGGCCCCGAGGAGGTGACAGGCGGCTCGCGCCTCGACCCGTTTGGCGTCGCGGCCTTGTTGATGGCCTGCTTCTTCTGGTCGCTCGGATCAGTGTATAGCAAGCACGGCGACCTGCCCAAGTCTTCGCTCATGTCCACGGGCGGACAGATGTTGATGGGGAGCATCGGCTTGTTCGCGGTCTCGCTGGCGACGGGTGAATTATCTGGTTGGCATCTCGCGGATGTTACGACAAAATCCGCGTTGGGTCTGGTGTATCTAATTTTCGCGGGATCGTTGATAGGTTTCGTTTCGTATGGCTGGTTGTTGCAGAACGCGCCCATCTCGCTGGTGGCGACGTACGCGTATGTCAACCCGATCGTGGCCGTATTGCTCGGCAACTGGTTTGCGAACGAAGCGCTCGAGCCGCGCGTCTGGTTGGCGGCCGCGATCATCGTCGGGTCGGTGATGTTCATAAACAGGAGCCGGCCAGAGGTCCAGAAAGATGCGAAGAAAAATGAGGAGGAGGTGGTGGCGGTTGGAGAGTGAGCAGTCATCGGTCATCAATGGTCAGTATTCAGTCATTAATTTTCAGTATTCAGTAAAGGAGAAAAAATGGACGCGAAAGATTTGATCAAACGTGTGAAGGAAGATAAAGTCAATTTCATTTCATTGCAATTCACGGACGTGCTTGGCGCGGTCAAGAGCGTGGACATGCCCCTGCACAACCTGGAGGGAGCGTTGGAAGACGGCGTGTGGTTCGACGGCTCTTCGGTGGAGGGTTTCGCACGCATTCAGGAAAGCGACATGCGCCTCGTGCTGGACCCCGACACGTACGCGGTGTTGCCGTGGTCGCCTGAGAACAGCCGCCGCGCGCGCGTGTTCTGCGACATCTTCATGCCAGACGGTCGGCCCTTCGAGGGCGATCCGCGCGGCGCTTTGAAGCGGGCGCTTGGGAAACTGGCCGAACGCGGCTGGACGTATAACATCGGCCCCGAGCCGGAGTTCTTCCTCTTCAAGGCCTCGAACGGACATGGCGTGCACCCCGTCCCGCATGATGTGGGCGGCTACTTCGATTTCAGCGCGGACGATGACGCCGTACGCGTGCGTACCGAGTTGATGCAAGCACTGATGAGCATGGGCATTGAAGTGGAAGTGGGACATCATGAAGTTGCGCTCGGCCAGCACGAGATTGACTTCCGCTACGCCAACGCGTTGCGCTCCGCCGACAATGTGCTGACATTGAAATACACCGTGAAGGCCATCGCCGCCCAGCACGGACTGACCGCCTCGTTCATGCCCAAGCCGGTCTTCGGCATCAACGGTTCGGGGATGCACTGCCATCAGTCGCTGTTCGATAACAAAGGCAACAACCTGTTCTTCGACGCGAAGGATGATTTCAAATTGTCGAAGACGGCGTACTCGTTCATCGCGGGTCAGTTGGAACATGCGCGAGCGCTGGCCGCCGTGGTCTCGCCGACGGTGAACTCGTACAAGCGCCTCGTGCCTGGCTACGAAGCCCCCGCCTACGTGGGTTGGGCGCAGAGCAACCGCTCGGCGCTGATCCGCATTCCGCGCTACACCGAGGGCCGCGACAAGTCCATGCGCGCCGAGTTGCGCTTCCCCGATCCGTCCTCCAATCCGTACCTGGCGTTCACGGTCATGCTGGCCGCCGCGCTGGATGGCATTGACAACCAGAAGACGCCGCCCGCGCCGCTGAACAACGTCAACCTGTACGAACTCAATCGCGAAGAACGCCGCGAGATGGGCGTGGGCGAATTGCCCGGCTCGCTGGCCGAAGCGCTGACTGAGTTGGAGAAGAGCGAGGTATTGAAAGCCGCTCTCGGCGATTCGGTTTACGAATCCTTCCTGCGCGCCAAGTGGAATGAGTGGGACGAGTTCCGCCTGCGCGTGACGGACTACGAGATCGAGAGGTATTTGGAGATCGCGTAGAAAGTAACCAGTTTCAGCGATCGGTTTTCAGTGATCTGTATGAGGAAACAGACCTCCGGGCAGTGGCTCGGGGGTCTGTTTTTAAGCGCAGTCTGATTACCCAGGCGGGATGTTTGCACCTTTCATATTTATTTGTACGCTTATTTCGTTGACCTTGTACAATAAAATAGTTGTAGAATTCTTGGACGGAGGCGCCCTGCCAAACACCCATAATTGCATAAGCAAAAGACATTTCATCAAACCTGGAGGAAGAATGCACCCGCTTTTTTCGCGTACGCTACGCAAGTTCTCGATCGCTATTCTGTTAATCGCCTTGTTTGGGGGTCTTGTTTCAACCAAACCCGTACATGCCACCATCTCGCAAGCACAACCCATCGAAGCGCCCCAAACCGCGCCCGATACGAGCGTCACGCTTACGATGCATCCGCTCGAGCGCGTGATGATTGGCGAGGATTTCAATTTCTACGTCACGTTCGATAATCCCGCGGACACTGGCTTCGGCCCATTCATTGACTTGATCTTCCCGGTGAACGGAGCGGACGGCGCGGCCGGGACAGATGCCGCCGACGGCCTCACCTTCGTCAGCGCGGAATATGCGGGCTTTGCGCTGACATCCACCGCGCAGACCTTCCCCGATGACGACGGCCCGCTCAACCCAGGCACAACTGGATGCGTGGGGCATCCGCTGGCGTACGGCCTCACCGTTTGCGGAACGACAGGCGATCAACTGATCGTTCTCCAACTGCCATTCAGCTCCATCACGCAGGACATGCCTGAGTTGTGGATCAAAGTCACGGCGAACACTTCTGCGCTGGCTGATGTGGACGTTCCCCTCACCGTTTTGGGGCGCGGCGGATATCGTTACGGCGCGGACAGCCTCGACAACCCGGCCACCGACCCCGCCATTGTGAATCCCGTAACCAATGATGGCGCGGGCTGGCCGTCGTTAAGCGTCACCCCGCGCGTGATCCACATCGAAAAGACCTTCGATGGTCCCGCGGAATGTCCGTACACCCTGCCCGATGAACCGGTTCTCGACACGACGCTGTGTCCGTTTGGAAGCGTCAACCCGGTCTATGAAAGCGTCAGTGGGCCAAACTATCCAAGACACTACTCGATCACCGTTTACGTGGCCGATGGTCAAACCGTCACCGCGCTCGATGTGACCGATTATTTTCCCAACAACCTCGCCTACTTGAGCGTGGTTTCGCTGGGCGGCGGGACGCTGGTGGACGAGCCGAACGTGGGCGCGGCGGCCAACAGCCCCGACAACATCCTGACCGTCAACTTCGCTTCGGTGATGGGCAGCGCGACCATTGACGTGGAATTTTTCATTCCCGAGCTCGATGCCGACAGCAATGTGATCCTCGACCCATCCACGGGCCTTTCCGCGCTCGCTGAAAATATCGCCAGCGCGATCGGCGACTGGACGCCCGTTGACACCCGCGACGCCGCCGCTCCCGACAACGCCGTCGCGAACGGCCCCTGCCCCACCTGCGCCCCGCTCCACGAGTTGAACATCCGCTCGATGTCCGTGCAAAAATCCATCGCCATTCAAACGGATAACGGCGCGCCCGGTTACAGCGCGGGCGACGTTTTGAAATACACCCTCGCCTTCCAGATTTCAGATTACTTCACCTTCGGCGACCTCGTCATCACCGACATGATGTCTGACGGACAGCGGTTTAGCGACGTTGACAATACTCTCCCGCCGACCTTCTCCGTCAGCGATCGCAACACAACGCTGACCGATCAACTCCTCACCTACGTCGCGCCTCCAGGCGCGCCCAACGCCAACGACGATTTGATCGTTGACGAATCGCAAATTGGGAACAGCGGCCCCGGCGTTCCCGATGACGGCACCAATGGCAGTACCACCCTGACTTTCAACATTTCCCAGGCCATGCTCAACGCCAACGAGGCCGATGGAATTTTGCAAGGCGGAGAAGCGGACACCACAGGCGCTTCCCCCGCCGGCGGTTCCATCACCTACTACGCCGTCGTTCAGGAAGATTTCTCCGACACCTATCCTTCCGGCGACGCCAGCGTTGACCACGGCGACGTCCTCTACAACTCTGCCAGTTTCAGCGGCACGATCCGCGAAGAGACCAACAACGCCAACGTGCTTAACACGCAAACGAACGACAGCGTGCAGAAATTCGAAATCGTCCACGACCACATGAGCGCGGAAATTTACGCGGTCAACGGCTCCACCACCTTCACGCCCGAAGTCCAGCCCGGCGACACGATCACCTTCCGCCTCAAGAAGATACTGCCCTCCAGCGATTCGGACTATTTGACCCTCACGGATTACCTGCCCCTGCCGATCTTCGACGCGGCCGAAGTGGCCGCGTTCGATGACGTGACCGATTCCACCGTCCCCGACGCGGGACGCGCCAAATTCGGGCCTGATAGCTCGCTGAACGGCGCGCTGTCCACGCCTGTCCTCCCGACCCTTTCCTCCGACGCGACCGCCAACAGCCTAACCTTCGACTTTGGCTCGTTCGACGACCCAACCGATACCGCGACTGTCCTCGACATTCTGTTCACCGTCACGGTCACGAACGCGCCCTACGCCGACGGCAGCGCGCTGACCAACCTGGCCGTGGAAGTGGAAAAGACCACCAATAGCCACGATCACATCTCCATCGGCAACGTCCAATTTTTGCTCAAGGAACCGGGCGTTTCTGTGCGGAAAGGCGTGGTCGCGAGCGATAACCCCGCCGCGGTCTTCGTGCCGAATCCTCCCGGCCCGGTGGCCTTCAACCAGCCCGGAAGCAACCCCTCGTGGACGGGCGTCATCGCCTCGGGCGATAACGATCCCTACACCGCCTCGATCAACTCCAACGTGGAGATGGCCCTCAGTGGCAACATGGTGACCTTCGCTATCACCCTTGAAAACCTGGGACACAGCTCCCTGGGCGCGTTCGACATCTCATTCAAAGATACGCTTCCCGCAGAAATGCAAATCCCGGCCGGCGGAATCAACCTGCAGATCCGTCGCGGCGACGGCGCGTCCCTCGCCTATTCGCCCGTCGGCAGTACCGCCACCGAAGCCTCTGGCTTGTTCGATGACGGCATCGTCTTTGCCGACGAAAGTTCCACGCAAGGCGTATTGCACGTCTACGACGCGGCCAACGGTCAAAACCTGATCGTCATCACCTACGACCTGCAAATCACGGATGGCGTCGCGGCTGGCGCGGCCATCGTGAACACCGCCACCCTGCTCAGTTACGCGGGAACCGACGGCGGCCCCAACCACGTCGGCTCTACGCCTGCGTTCAACATCAACAGCGACGACGCCGTCGTCATGCGGAACCCCGATGGCGACGCGCCCACCGTAACCGTCGAGCAAGCCGCGGGCCAGGCCGACCCAACCACTGCTTCGCCCATCAACTTCACCGCCACGTTCAGCGAACCCGTGATCGGATTCAGCGAAGCCGATGTGATCCTGGGCGGCACAGCCTCGCCCAGCGCCGTCGTTATTACGGGAGGCCCCACTGAATTCAATCTTGAAGTCAGCGGAACGACCTCGGATGGAACAGTCACCGCCTCCATCCCCGCCGGCGCGGTCACCGACGCAGCCATGAACGTCAGCCTCGCCTCCACCAGCCTGGACAATACGGTGACGATTGACACTGCTCCTCCAACCCTCACCCTCACCAGCCATCCACCCACCGCCACCATGAGCAGGAGCGCCACATTTAGATTCACCGGCACAGACAACGTCACACCGCCCGCCAACCTGCGCTTCGAGTGCAAACTGGATAACGGCCCGTTCCGCCTTTGCACCAGCCCCATGCGCTACACCAATCTTACGCTGGGTAATCACACCTTCAAAGTTCGCGTGCGCGATCAGGCCGGCAATGTGACCATCTCGCCGATCACCTTCACGTGGAACATCGTCGAGCCGCCGTCGGCCAAAGTCATCACCGGCTTCTGCTATCTGGGAACCGAAGCAAAGGGCAAATTCAGTATGCGTCCCATCAACACGCAAGTGGACGATTTGACATTGACCGTCGTCTCCAGTTCCGACACAGCCCTCGTCCCGACAAAGAACGTGATCCTCGCGAGCGGGTTAAATAACACCTTCTCGGTGGTGATCCAGGGCGCGCCTGGGAAGTCTGGTTCCTCTCTGATTACGTTCAAACTGAGCAACGGAGCGGTCTCATCGCGGTTCACAATCAACTTCATGGTGGGAACCCGCCTGCGCGACACGTTGACAGGCACAGACACTCTCGACATGCTCTTCGGCATGGGCGGCAACGACTCGCTGAGCGGAGGCAGTGAAACCGACCTCCTCTGCGGCGGGACCGGCAACGACACCCTCGCCGGCGGCCTCGGTCGCGACTTCTTTAGCGGCGGCTACGGCTTCGACACCGTCACCGATTTCAACTCTGCAGAAGGCGACTGGAAAGACTACACCACCCCATAACTCGCCAGCGTTCTCACAAACAGCCCTCCGTCGAAAGACTGGAGGGCTATTCGTCAGTCATGGAAATTGATGACATTATTCCATTGTGGACGCGCCCGAAAACCCGTATAAATACCGCATGGGACAAAATCCCCGCCTCACTCCGACCTCGCGCCGTGTCGCCGTTTCGCTGGCGTTCCTCACGCTGACGATTCTGCTCGCGGCCTGCGCGCCCAAAGCCATCCTCCCGCCCGATAGCGCAATGAATCTCGCGGCCTTCTCCGAAAACAGCGTGGATGTGTCCATCGCGCTCACACGCGACGCCTTCGGGCAAATCCTGCTCACGGCCACCTTCACCCCTCCGCCCGATCATCACCTCTACGGCAAAGACATCCCCCGCAATGGCGTAGAAGGACTCGGTCGCCCCACCTTGATCGAACTTTCCAGCGGGTCAAAGATTCAAATCATCGGCCAACTATTGGAAAGCGTTGCGCCCATCAACGAACCATTTGAAGCCCTGCAACTGCCCGTCTATCCCGCGGGAGCGGTCACGCTGTCTCTGCCCATCCTCCTCCCGCCCAGCGCGGATTGGGTGGACGAAACGGTCATCGTCACCTTCATGGCCTGCGGGGACAACGGCTGTAAACCGCCCGTGATGGGTAAGGTCGTCGCCATCCGCATCCCTGGCGCAGATTTGATTGCGAAATAAATTGGGCGAATCACAAGTTCCTCGTCATTGCGAGGACGGCGCTTTTTCCGACGAAGCAATCTTCGCGCCGCGGGAGGGGATTGCTTCGCACACCTGCCCTGGTACGGCTTAAGCCGCACGGCGCCAGGAAAAAGCGCTCGCAATGACGGTTGCATATGGTGTTACTGTAAAATTGTGATTTACCGAAATTCCGGAAGCATACTCGGGAGATTTCAGAAAGGAGACACAGTGAAAAAAATTCTTGTCATCGCAACCCTGTTCGTTACGCTGGCCTGTCAAACGCTGATGGGGACGCCGACCAGCCTTCCCATGGCGGAGCCAACAGCCGCGCCGCCGTCCACGACGCCAACCGCTGTCCCGACGGAGGCGGAAGCGTCACCCACGCCCGCGCCAACGTCCGCGCCGGTCAGTGGGTTCGAGCAGATCCGCATCCTGTCAAAAGATGGCGCGTTGAACGTCCAATTGGAGGAACAGGCGCGCTTCGCCGCGGCGCTGGGATTAATGCCCGTCGTCGAATTTGACGCGTCGTGGTGACCGGCCTGCCGCGAAATATCTGCCAGTTTGGCGGATCAAAACGAACTCATGCTTAACGCCTTCCGCGGCGTGTATCTCATTAAAATTGACGTGGACGATTGGGGCTGGGACTTGGAGCAATACGGATTCAGTTTCGATGGCATCCCCGTATTCTTCAAAATCGATTCAGAAGGCAACCCCACCGGCGAAGTGATTGATGGCAACGCTTGGGGCGAAAACATCCCCGAAAATATGGCGCCGCCGCTGGATGTGTTTTTTCATTAGTGAAAAACAAAACGGAGCCTAAAGTCTGAGACTTTGGACTCCGTTTTGTTTTCAATTTTTCTTTTCGTAGGGACGGTTGAAATCCGCCACGGTTTGATCGAGTTCGCCCTTCATGTCTGCGGCAAGCGACGGATTCGACGGGAACAGGTTTTTTAATTCTTCGGGGTCGTCATCGAGATTGTAAAATTCAAAGCCTTCGTAATTGGAATATTGATAACGGATCAAACGATGGCGCTGGCGCGTGATCGAAATGGAATATTGCTTGAAGGCCGCGAAGGAGGAGGCGGTCTTCGCGTCCAGCGAGAAGACACTGCGGTTGGGATCCTCCTCCCCGCCCAGGCCCGGCAAGAGACGGCCATCTGCCCACGCGGGCGCTTCGAGGCCGACGAGATTCGTGAGGGTCGGCATCACGTCAACGGCGCTGGTGAATTCGTAAAAATCCTTCCGCTCCATCTGCCCCGGGAGCGAGATGAACAGCGGCACATGCACGATCGGGCTGGAAAGGAGGAAGGAATTGTGGCCGATCTCGCCGCGCTCGAACAGTTCGCCATGATCGGATGTCAGTACAATGATGCTCGTTTCCAACTGTCCGCTGGATTTCATCTCTTCGAGCAGGCGGCCAAACTCCGCGTCCCACGCCGCGAGATATTGGTCGTAGCGCTGACGATTGGCGAGGGCTTCCTCGCGGGGATAGAGGGTTAACGAGAGGGGGTGGACGGGTTTTTCGGGGAAGGTCCAACCGTCTTCAAAGAGGCGGGCAAATTCGCTGCGGGGAGCGTAGGGTTCGTGCGGCGGATAAACGTGGAAATACGAGAAGGTCGGCGCTTTTATCTCACGGATGGCGGCTCCGAGACCGTTGACGAGTTCATCGAGCAGGAAAACGCCGCTGGCAATGGGAACGCCCGCGGGATACTCACCGATGTAGGCTCGGCGGGTTTTAGCGTATTTGGATAATCCGTCCAGGCGCGCGCCCATTCCCAAATACAGCGAGCCGCTCGTCCCCTTGCCGTTGCGGAGGATGTTGTTCTCGATGCTGGCGAAGGCCATCTGCGCGTCGTTATTGAAGATGGGCAGACTGGACAACATGCGGCTCTCGAGGTTGAACGCGCTTTCGGGGATATAGGTATGGAGATATTTTTCAAACTGATAGAGAAAAATATCCGCGTAGGGATTTTGGGTATACCCCATCGTGTTGTAGTTTTGCGAAAACGCGGCGAAGGCATTGTGGTCTTTGTGGGCGCGGGTTACGCCACCCGCCGTGAGTTGGACGGCGCGATGTGCCCACGGGTGGAGGCCGGTCAACAGCGAGGCCGTGCCAGGGACGGTGAAACTGCCCGAGGCAATATGGTTGTGATAGACGAAGGCGCGCTCGGCGAAACGCGCCAGGTTGGGCATGGTGTCGCGGGGATAGCCATGGATTGACAGGTGATCAGCACACCAAGCGTCGAAAACGAAGACGAAAACGTTCGGGGCGGAGGAGTCCCGCCCGAGGCGGTGTCCTGAGCCTGTCGAAGGGTCCAGGTGAGAGGCGAGTGGACGCGCCGCGAGCGCGGCCGCGCCGAGCGTCATCCATTTAAGAAAGTCACGACGAGAGAGTCGGGAGGTCATCTTTCACCATAAAAGTCGGAACGTGACAACGAGCAGGGAGAGCGCCCCCAGCGGGATGTAGATGTAGGAGAAAATGGTCAGGCGGTCGAGGATATCGAGGATGATCTTTTTGACGAGGGGAACGAAATGCGTGAGCAGGGAGAGCAGAATCCAAATGGCGAGGCCGATGACCAGCTCGCGGGTGAGAAAAGCAATTTTGGGCTGGTTATTCATCACAAATTGCAGGTGAATGGAAATGGCGGCCAGGCCGACGAAAAGGAAAAAGGCTTTGTAGGAAAAGCCCTCGGCAAAAAGTTTGCGCGGCAGGATGACCGCCATGAACAACGCAAAGGACATCACGATGGCCGTTTCGAGCAAGGCGGCAGACATCATGTAGGCGGCGATTGCGAAAATTTCGCCGACACTATAGGAAAGCGCAAAGGCGGGAAAGTTGTAAAAGAGGGAGCGCAGTTCCCAGCCAAAGACGAGGAAGGCCAGCCCCGCGAGGGCGAGGGTCACTTCTTTTTTTTCGGGTAGGCTCTTTTTGAAAAATTCGAGAATGGTTGACATATAAACCTTGTCTGTTGGAGAAAATTCCAACAGGGCGGCGGGATTATACCAAAGGCTCCTCGGCAGGCTTTTTGTATTTGATGTGATGCCCCAGGCCCATGATGGGTTTTTCAATGAGACGGTAGGAGATTTCTGCCACGATAAAAAGCACAATCGTCACAAGCGCCATGTTCACCCACGGTTCGAGCGAGATGGAGTATTGGCGCAGGAGGGGAATGAACATCAAGCGGAAGGGTTTGTGTAGGAGGTAGATTCCGTAGGAACGCAAGCCGAGCCATTCGAGAATTTTGTTGTCGAAGAGAAAATTCTTTTTGTCCGCGGGGCGAAGGATGGCTAAGAGGAGTAAGTCGGCGTAGAAGAAGGCCAGCACAAAATGAACGAGCGGTTCGCCGAAGCCTGTCCCGATGACGGCGAAATACGCGACGCCCGCGAAGAACGGCATCAGGGCGTAGAGGAAAACTTTGTGATTGCGAATCAGAAAATCTTTCGCGGCTTGCCAGCGCCACAGGACGGCGATCAACACGCCAAGCATGAGCGAGTCTGCGCGGTGGAGCGGAAGGATGTAGCCTGCCAACGGTTCCGAGTAGAAGCGCAGGATGGGCGCCAGCAGGATCAACCCGATGGAAAGCGCGGCCAGCCACTTAGCCTTCAAGAAGCGCACGGCAAGGGAGAGGAAAACGTAGAATTGTTCTTCGAGCGCAAGAGACCAGGTCACGTCCAACCAGGGATCGCGCCAGAAGCCGCGGAAGGAGTAGGCGAAGTTTTGGGTGAAAGTGATGTACGACCAGAACGGCAAATGGCGCTGAAACGACGCTCCCAGCAATTCAGGGTTAATGACCAGGAGCGCGCCGAAGATCAACAGGACGATCCAATACAGTGGAAGAATGCGCGCCGCGCGGCGAAGGTAGAACGCGGAAAAATAGTTGACCGCCCCCACGTTATCGAGCAGGATGCCTGAGATGAGGAATCCTGAAAGAACAAAGAACATATCTACGCCGCTCCAAAGAAGCGGAATCGTCATTTGTTCGGGAACGTAATGGTGAATCAAGACCATCAGAATGGCAATCCCCCGCAACACATCCAGCGCAGGCAAGCGTTTCATCCGTTGGCATCCTCTCATGGTTTCTTCTGCCTGGCAGAATGGCGGCATTATACCAGAGCCGCGTGGGATATAATCGCGGCGAAAATTTCAACAAGGAGATAACGCAAGATGGACATGCAATATCGTCGTTTGGGCAAGGCGGGAATCAAAGTAAGCGTTCTATCGCTCGGTTCGTGGGTCACATTTCACAACCAGGTTAACGTGGATTCGGCGGCGGAAATGATGCAGGCCGCGTACGAGGCGGGCGTCAATTTCTTTGACAATGCGGAAGTGTACGCGGGCGGCAAATCGGAACAGGTGATGGGCGAGGCGCTGAAGAAGCTCGGCTGGCGACGTTCCAGTTTTCTCGTCTCGACGAAATTCTACTGGGGACTGAACGACAAGCCCAACGAGCGGAACACGCTGAACCGAAAGCGCCTGCTCGAAGCGATGGACGGTTCGCTCCTTCGACTTGGGCTGGACTACGTGGACCTCGTCTTTTGTCACCGCCCGGACGCGGACACCCCCATCGAAGAGACGGCGCACGCGATGCACAACATCGTCGAATCGGGGAAGGCCATGTACTGGGGCGTCTCGGAGTGGAGCGCGGACGAGATCCGCGCGGCGTGGGATGTCTGCCACAAGTACGGCTGGCACAAGCCGACGATGGAACAGCCAGAGTACAACCTCTTCCACCGCGAGCGCGTGGAGAAAGAGTACGCTCGTCTCTACGAAGACATCGGCCTCGGCACGACGATCTGGTCTCCGCTGGCTTCGGGCTTGCTGACGGGAAAATATCAGAAAGGCATTCCGCAGGGAAGCCGTGCCGCGTTGAAAGGCTATGGCTGGCTCAAGGATGATCTGACGAACAAGGATAACCTGGCGCGCGTGTCAAAACTGGGCAAGATCGCCAAAGAATTGGAATGTTCATTGCCGCAACTGGCGCTGGCCTGGTGCGCGAAGAATCCGAATGTCAGTACGGTCATCATGGGCGCGAGTCGCGTGGAGCAATTGCGCGAGAATTTGAAGGCGCTGGAAGTGTTGCCGAAGTTGACGGAGGATGTGATGAAGAGGATTGAGGGGATTTAAAAACTTCTACACATACGGAGCGCGGACTTGAGGCCGCTATGGTCGGGCGGACTGGAAGTCCGCGCTCCGTTGGCTCGCCTACATTATTACTCCGCGAATTTGACGTTTTCGTCGAAAAATTTCGAGATGGTATCCATGAATTGATACCAGGCTTCGTTGACGAAGGAGTGGCGTTGTTCTTTGTATTCGATCAACTTGGCAGGCTTTTTCGCGACGAGGAAGGCATCGAAGAGTTTGATGCTCCATGCGGGCGGCGCGCCGGCGAGTTCTTCGCCGTCCCATTCGCCGTAGTGGATTTGGACGGGCGCGGTCACGAGGTTGAGATGGTGAATGGGCGAGATCAGTTTCATCAGCGCGGGGTCGTCCACGGCGAACATGTAGCCGTTTAATAATTCGAGCGGAAGGTCAAGGGGAATCACGTCGGAGGAATTGCAATCGAGACGGGATTCCCCAGAGGCGATGTCGCCGAAACAGCCTGGTCCCCAACGTTCGATCAAGTCCGCATGATCCGCGCTGACGGTATTGTAAAGGACGGCGGCACGGACTTCCACCCTGCCGTTCTTCGACTGCGCTTCGCTCCGCTCAGAATGGCGGATGAGTTCGTTATCTCCAACGATAGTCAACACTTTCATCGTGACGCCGCCGCCCATGCTGTGGCCCCACATGCCCACGCGGGTCGCGTCCGCTTCGGGGATGGAGGGGAGGGCCGCCAGCAGGTTGACCACATCTATGGCGAGGCCGGAGTAGAAGAGGCTGGGGCCGACGTCGGACGTTCCCCAACTGCGATAATCGGACGAGATGGTGAGGTAGCCGCGCGTGTTGAGATATTCGGCCGCGCGGGATGTGCCGTCGCCGGAGCGATATTCGGTGCGCGCGACCCAACCGTGATTCATCACAATGACGGGATAGGGCGGCTCGCCGCGCGTGGGGATTTGCATCACGCCGCGAATGTTGAGTCCATCGGAGGGATATTCGATCAGGTAACTGGCAAAGTCTTTGGTCTCTTCGATCAGGCCGAGGACGGTCACGTCCCCGCTTTGGTATTCGTGCTGGCGCAGGCCTTCGATGGTGTAGGGCTGAATGGCCTGCAGGGTCGTCTGCGTGGAGGTGGGCGCGGGCGAGGGAGAAAGCGTCCGCGTGGGCGGGAGGGCCGTCAGTCTGGATTCGGCTTGGGTGGGCGCGGCCGGCGCGAGGTCGGAGGGTGAGGCGCAGGCTGTTAAGGTCAGGAGTAGGATATAGGTCAGTCGCTTAAGCATTGTCCGCAATTATACAGTGTGCTATATTTGCGTCATCCAACTCACAAAGGAGCATGATATGGCGATCTCGTTGATTTATCCGGTAAGTGGTCCCGTCACGCAGAAGTTTGGGGAGAACCCGAGTTTTTACGCGCAGTGGGGCTTCCCAGGCCATAACGGCGTGGATTTTGGCATCTCGAATGGCACGCCCGTGAAGGCCGCGGCCAAAGGCACGGTGGACAAGGTCTCGTTCGAGGACGGGGGGTATGGCAATTATGTGAAGTTGAAGCACCTGGATGGGACGGTGGTTTATTACACTTATTACGCTCACTTGATGAACGCCAGCGTGGCGGCCGGCCAAAGCGTGGACGTTGGTTTCGTGATCGGTTACAGCAATAACACGGGAGCCAGCACGGGGCCGCACCTGCATTTTGGATTGCGCGACTCGGTTCAGACCGACGCTTATAAGGGGTACAAGGACCCGTTGCCTTTTATTACGGGACAGGGTGGATCTGGCCCCGCGATGCCTGGCGCGGTGGATTTGCCAAGCATATCGTTCGAGGTGATTATCCCTGAGTTGAACGTGCGAAGCGGCCCTGGCATCAATTACAGCATTGTGGATAAGTTGCAAAAGGGGAAAGTGGTGACGTCCAAGCGGCTGTATTCCGAGGGCGCGTGGATCGAGATTTCCACGGGCCGTTGGTGCGCGGTGACGTTTAGCGGGATTCAGAATATGAAGGTGAAGTAGGTTTCAGGTTTCAGGTAAACGTCCACGAAGTCTTGCGACTTCGTGGACGTTTTGTTTTCAGAGGGTCACAGCGCTACTGCTCGCGAACTTTGAATCTCAAAGGGCTTCGCTGAATGACAGGGAGAGCAAATCACAGAGACACGGAGTTTTTGAAATCTCCGTGACCCGTGCCTCTGTGGTTAAATTTTTTCAAGGTTGGCTTTTCTGACGGAAAAGGAGGGTGATGAGCAGGCCGCAGAGGGCGTAGCCGAAGAACATGGTGGGCATGTGCCAGACGATGGCGGAGGTGAAGGGATGGTAGTAGGCGTGCGCTTTGAAGATGGCCAACCATGTAAGCGGCGAGAGGAAGGAAACCCAGGTAGCGATGAGCAAGGCCCAGGCGTTGAATGTGTCGCCGAGTTTGCCGCCGCGGAGGAAGAGGACAAGGGCGACCAGCACGGTGGCGACCGCGAAGAAGACGAAGACTTCCGTGAAGCGAATCCCCGCAACGATGGCGGTCTTGCCCGCGATGGATCGGATCACTTCCAATACGTTAGCCTCCTGACCCGCGCGGAAAAAATCGGAGAGGGCGGGGTCGAGCGGCGTGCCAAACGTGCGCCGCCCCATGGTGTTGACGATGTGGAGGAAGCCGTCGGAGAAGTTACCCGTCACGGAGCCGATCTGCGCGGCGAGGACGGCGAAGGAGGCGAGGACGCCGACGGCGCAGGCGAGTCCCGTCCACAAGAGGCGGCGGGTGAATTGCCAGAGTCCCCATTTGTCTTTGAGGGCGTAGTAGATGAGAGCGGTGGCGACCATGCCCATGGGTGGAAGGAGGAAGTCGTATCCGCTGAGGAAACCTTTGAGGAAGAGGAGCGCGCCGACGGTCGCATAAAAGACGCGTTCGTTCGAGGCGCGGCCGCGCGATTCTCGGTCAAGAAAGTAAAGCGCGGCGACCATGGGGAGGAAGTAGTCCCAGACGGAGTAGAACAGGTTGCGGCCATAGAGCGTGAGCCATTGCGAGACGAGGCTGGTGAGCAGGACTGTGGACGCGACGACGAGGCCAAATTGCGAATGAAACCAGGCGAGCAACGCGGCAATCGTCAACGCGCTGAGGAGGGCGGTGAAGACGCGAAAGAGCCGCAGGTTGGTGGACGCGGAAAAGGGGCTGATGGAATCGAGCAGGCTGAAGACCCATCCCTGCCCGCCGCTTTGCGATTTGTAGATCATGTAGGTAGAAAATTCGCCGTCCGCGAGGTAGGTTTTATATTGATGGTCAAATTCCGCGTCGCCGATGATGGGAGTGGGCGCGTCGCCTGTGCCAAGCAGCGCGCCGTCTGAAAAGAGGCCACGCTGTTGCGTCCACACGATGCGGCCAATGACGAGACTCTCGCTACCCTTGTCAAAATTGGCGAAGGCCTCGGCAGGGACAAGATGCAGGAAGTTGCGGTCAAAGCCGAGGAAGAGCAGAACGGTGGAAACGACGAAGAAGAGGATGGATTTGGTCTTGGATGTCATGTGGAGTTTCACGAGAGGGATTTGAGGTATTTCCAACTTCGAATCATGGCAATGCCAAACACAATGACGAATACGCCCAACACAGACAGCGCGTACGCGTCCACGGAGATGTTCGGCCAGAAGAAAAGGCCGACAGTCGCGAGAATGTGTTCGAGCGCGACGGCCAACAATCGCTTGCCGAAGAATTTATTGACCGTGTACCACAGGTCGGGATTGTCCATTGTTGCAGGGACACGGAATCCGTAGAAGGGATTGGGTTTGATCTTTTCCGCGACGAGAGGAAGAGAGATCAAGGCGAGGATGGTTCCGCCGATGACATACATGAGCAATAGAGTTTGCATTACCAGACATTCTCCTTCCACCAATACGAGCCAACTCCGATGATCGCCAGCGCGGCGGAATAGAGCATTGATTCGCCGATTGAAAATTCCAGTGCGAAGACGCCGAGGGTAAAAAGCAGGATGAAGATGACGATCCCTGCGATGACGTAGGGGTTCTTGATGAACTTCTTGAGCATAACGACTCCAGAATTAGTACCCGTGCAATAACCTATTCCGTGTTTCGTCAGCAGTTGAACTGCTGACGGCTCGCACACTTGCCCTGGCGGTCAGTGCCAGGGGGCAGTCCCCTCGTCATAGGAGGGGATTGCTTCGCGAAGAGCGCTCGCAATGACGGTTGCTAAAAATCATGGCGCCTTCGTTCGGATGGCGAGATGCGCGGCTGTGCCGATGACGGCCTTCACCATGTTCGTGAAGTAGGGCAGGTTGAGTTTGGACAACGTATCGTTCGTGGTGTGATAGTAGGGATTGAAATCTCCCCAACTATGCAAATCGCCATCGTCTTCGATGATGCAGACCGCGTCGTAATCGCGCGCCCAGAAGGAACCGTGATCGCTGGCGTCCATGTCTTCGGATGTGATGATCGGGTCGAGCGAAATGGCGTAAACGCTCACCACGTCCACAAAAGCGTTGGCGATGTCGCGGTCGCCCGCGCCCGCTGTCCCGGAACGGGTGTGGACGCGCATGGTCGGGCCGTTCTTGCTGTCCCAGCCGAGCATGTCCATATTTAAGACCGCCACGATGTTCACGTCCGCGTTACTGGCCGAGCGCGCGTAGACCCAACTGCCGAGAAGTCCCTGCTCCTCGCCGGTGAAGAAAACGAAACGGATCGTCCGCTCGAAGTTGTATTGGCTGAGGATGCGCGCCGCCAGCAAGACCGCGGCTGTGCCAGTGGCGTTATCGTCTGCGCCGGGGGCAACGCTTCCGCCGGGCAGGTCATCCACGTGCGCGGTCAGCAGGATGATTTCGTTCGGGCGCGTCGTGCCTTTCAATTCGCCGACCACATTGCGGCCCGTATACCCGTCCAGGCTCCACGAGACATACTTGACCGAGTCTAGTCGTCCGATGCCAGTCAAGGACTCGTACAAATATTGCGTGGCCTTTTGGATGGGGACGCCCGACGTGGTGCGCCGCGTCCGAATTCGATACGGCGCGCCGCCCACCGTGATGGCGTTGACTCCCGACAGGCGACCGACGTACGCGGACAGCGTGGATTGTTTCACCGCGCCGATCATGCCCGCCACCGCCGCGTCATACTGGACGGTGTAGGCGCGTCCGCTCGCCGGTTGGGGATGTACGACGCTGAGGAGTAACGCGACCAACACGATGACGATGGCGCGTAAGCGCAAGGGGACACGATTGGTGTGAGTGAATTTCATTTTGCCCTTCGCATTTTCTGGTTGATGCCGACGAACCGAGTATACCCTCGTCCCGTGCGGAAGCAAAACCCCTCTCCAATTTACAAAATTGAGTAAATCACGGTTTTGCAAAAACACAACTGGCAACCGTCATTGCGAGCGTTCTTCCCTGGCACCACCCGCCAGGGCAGGTGTGCGAAGCAATCCCCTCGTGCGACCAGGAGACTGCTTCGTCGGGAAGATCGCCCTCCTCGCAGTGACGGAGGAATCTGTGATTTACTGAAATTGAGAGAGGGGTTGGGGAGACTCTTAGGGTCTTTTACGCCGACGCCCCTGAATAATTCTTCAAACCACGTCGCCAAAACAAACGCGAGACGACGAGGAACAACACCGTCAACCCGAGCGCGCCGAGCCAGGTGAGGAAGGTCAGGCGTCCCGTCAACGCGGAGGCGGGGATGGTGACCGCGAACGCGACGGGGACGAGGAAGGTCAGTCCCGTGCGAAGCCAGAGCGGGTAAATATCCACAGGCCAGCGTCCCGCCGCGTAGAGTCCCTCGAAGAGATTGGCAATGTCATTGACGCGGATGAACCAGAAGGCGGTGGTGGTGATCATCAGCCAGAAGCAATACGTCAGCGCCGCCCCCATCACGAGCGCGGACAGGAATCCCAGCGCGGACAAAGCGCTCAACGACCAACCCAGTTGCGCGAGCGCAACACCGATGACGATTGCGCCCGTGAGCACGTCCACGGTTTGCCAGAGACGGAACTCGCGCACACTGACGAGCAGTTGCGCGTCGGCGGGTTTGGTGAGGGCGAAGTCGAGCGTGCCGTTGCGGATGTCGTCCATCAGGCGTTCCATGTTCGGCTGGATGGCCGCGCGAATCACGCCGCCCATCAGGATGTAGACCCCCATCACCGCCAGCAATTCCGTCCGCGACCAGCCGCCGAGTTGCGTGGTCTGATCGAAGACCAGTTGCAGGCCGATCAGCCCCACCGCGAGCGCGATGAAGGTTTGCAGAATCTGGATGTAGAGATTGGCGCGATATTGGAACTCGTTCAGAATTCCGATTCGCAGGTAACTCCAGGCAAGGCGAAGACCATTCATGTTAGTCTCCTCTTCTCGCCATTGCGAGGAGGGTGATCTTCCCGACGAAGCAATCCCCGCGCCGTGGAGGAGATTGCTTCGCTCCGTTGGTCTCGATACGCTCGCAACGAACGCTCGCTACTCGACCAACTCCGCTCGCAAAGACGGAGGTATTTGTTGTGATTACCAGCATCTCACCCTCCCACCGCGGAGAACTTTTTGATTCCCACGCGCCAGAGCAGGTTGGTTGCAACGATGCCGATCACGATCCACGCGGCCTGCATCCCGAGGCCGCCCAGCAACTGGGACGTGGTGAGGTTGCCTGCCAGCGTCTCGATCGGGAAACCGAACGCCCAGCGGAACGGGAAGAACCACGCCAGATCCTGCACCCATTGCGGCATCAGCGTGAGCGGCACCAGCCGTCCCGAAAGGACAAGCTCGGCCGCAAAATACAGCTCGAAGATCGCGCTGACGCGGGTCGTCCAAAAGGTGATCATCCCGAGCAGGGAAAGCGTCATCGTGCGGATGAGGTAGGCCAGCCAGATCGCGAAAAAGAACGCCACGCCCTCCAGCAAAGTTGGGTGCAGGTCGGGCTTGAAGATCAGCGAGAGAAAAATCGCCAGCGGAATCCACAACGCGATGACCACGAACTTCCAGCCCGCGAAATACGCCACGTCGCCATGCAACGGATGGATGGGACGCAGTAACTCCATCGAGAGCCGTCCCTCGCGGATGCGCCACTCCCAACCATACGGCGTGAAGACGATGTTCATGTTGCGCACGAGCGTCCACACGATGTAATACGCGGCGAACCCGCCAGGCGTGTATCCGCCCACGGCGCCGCCCTGTTGCACCGCCACCGCCGACCAAACCACCATGTAGATGACAGGCTCGGCGATCATCCCGATCATGTAAAAATACTGGGCGATGGGATATTGAAACTCCTGCAAGACCGCGATCTTCATCTGCGCGCGATAGTAATCGAAGTAACGCTTCATGCCGCCTCCTTCGGGATGGCGAACACGGACGCGATCACATCTTCGATGGGCAAGGCTTCGACGGTCAAATCTTCGACTTGCAGACTCGTCAACAAGCGGGACGTCACCTCCGATGCTTTTTCCTTCGGGACGCGCAGCGTCACGCGTGACCCGTCGCGGGCCGCGACCTCGCCGAACGGAGTCAAGTCGGACGCGCTGTCGGTCAGCGTGAAGGCCACGGTCTTGAACGCGGAGAACCTCTCCACCAGCGCGGACAGATTCCCGTCGAAGAGAATCTTGCCGTGATGGATGACGACGACGCGTTTGCATAGCGCTTCCACGTCGGCCATGTAGTGACTGGTGAGTAGAACCGTCGCGCCGTAGCGCTGGTTGTACTCGGCCACAAAAGTGCGGATGCGCTTCTGCATGGTCACGTCCAGGCCGATGGTCGGCTCATCGAGGAAGAGTACCTTCGGCTTGTGGAGCAACGCGCCGATGATCTCCATCTTCATGCGCTCGCCCAGCGAAAGGTTGCGGACGGGTTGCTTGACGAGACTCCCCACTTCGAGAATCTCGATGAACTCGTCGCGCGTCTTCTTGAATTCGTCGGCGTGCAGGCCGTAGATGGCGCGTTGCAGGTCGAACGAGTCGAGCGCGGGCAGATCCCACGAGAGTTGATTGCGGTTGCCCATCACAAGCGTGATCTGGCGCAAAAAGTCATGTGAGCGGCGAAACGGCTCAAAGTCCAGGACAGACGCGGAGCCGCCCGTGGGATGCAGGAGTCCGCTCAACATTTTGAGGGTGGTCGTCTTCCCCGCGCCGTTCGGCCCGAGAAACCCGACCACCTCGCCCGTCGGGATTTGAAACGAGATGTCGTCCACCGCTTTCACCGTGCGATAGCGGCGTTTGAACAATCCCTGCGCGGCGGCTTTCAGTCCCGCTTCGCGCTCGGGAACCTGGTAATGCTTGGTCAGGCTGGATACATTGACTGCAAGGGACAAGGGATCCTCATTTCTGTATCGTCATTGCGAGCGCCCTTCGCGAAGCAATCCCGACTCGGACGAGGAGATTGCTTCGAGCGGAAGACCGCCGCTCTCGCAATGACGGAAATAATTTAGGAATCAAAAACCGCAGACGAAATCGCCTGCGGCGTCAGCCAGCGAAAATCAGGCTAACCCTGCGGGAGGCGCTTCGGGAACTTGGGCGTGAATTTTTTCTGTCATTGGAAGTACCTCCTTTCGAGTGAGATGGCGGGATTTTATCACAGGGCGAAAAAATTTAACGGGCGTGAGCGAACTTAGAACTTGTGTAAAAACAAGTTCATTGTTTCGTCAGCAGTTCGATTTGCTTGGCAAATCGTGCTGACGGCTTGCAGTTCAACCGCTCGCGAACTTTGATGGAATGCCTCAATCTGTCTACGACTCAGAGTTGAGCAGGCGTTGTAGTTGGTCTTCGGCCTGGCCTGGGGTGATGGACAAGGCCAGTCCCCACTCGGCCAGCAAGGCGGTGTGCGCCCGTTTCATAACGGCAACATCGTTATCATTCAGGGATTTTGGTTTCTGCTTATATGTGGCTAGACTGCGAACCACGCGGCACAACGATTCGGCGCGCCCGTCTCGCAGCATGTCGGACAGGATCACCCTTCTTTCGTTGCGGTCATCGGGAAGAGGCTCGCCAGGCGCGGAGAGAATCGCGGCCAGTTTTTTGAAGCCCGCTTCCGAGGTCGGGACGCGGAGACGTTCATCCAGTTGGTCGTCCACGGGAACCCAAACGGTCAGGTCGTTGATCTGCACCGCGAAATATAAAACGATTTTTCCAAACAGTTCCCGTTCCTCTTTGCGGATAATTTTCCCCAGCCCATATACCCAATGCATCACAGCATCGCCTTCTTGGAATTTCATTGATACCTCCGTATCCTTGCGAAACCAAAGAAAAAGCGCCAGCCCTGCAAAAGGACTGGCGCTATCAACCGGTCAATCTGGTTAGCGGCTGGATTATATCACCGATGCTTCACTTATTAAACCACAACCCGCTGACCTGGTGCGGCTCGGCCATGCGGAACACCACGCGCATCACAACCGCGCTATCCTTTTCAAACACGGCATCATAGACGACGATGTAGAAATCGCCCTGCTGAATGACCGTGTTCACCGTGCGAGAGACGTAGGAGCCGAGTTTGGCATCCCGATCTGTTTTCAACGCCTCAAACTGTGATTTGGTCATGGCCTTGAGCATGTCGGCGTCGAAATCGGCGGAGAAAATGGCATAGTCGCCTGCCTTCAATCCTGCCAGCAGGTTGTCAGTTTTGGATTCGGTGAAGGCGAGAACGGCGTCGAGATCCACCCCTGTGAGCGGCGTCCCTTGCGAGGCGCAACCTGCGAACAGGAGAACAATAGTCAACGCGACAAAAAGGAGGAGAGGTTTGTTTTTCATGGCATTTTCCTTTCGATTGATTTTACTCCTCCTGTCATCTCGGTGATTGACGGGTATTCCCCGCCCAAACGAGCAGGGACAAAACCCGCCATTCTTCTGATGCAAAAAAAACAATATGAAAGTAAACTCCGTGCAGTTTCATTGGTACAAGGAGACAACATGACCAACCCCCTTACTGACTTTTCAAACAGCCTGGCCGCCGCCGTGGAAGCAGGAAGCGCAAGCCTCGTCCTCGTGGACGCTCGCAAACGCTATCCCGCCAGCGGCATCGCCTTCGCCAAAGACCTCGTCCTCACCGCCAGCCATGTGGTGACGCGCGAGGAAAATATCCGAGTGATGCGCGCGGACGGCGCGACCTTCTCTGCCACGCTGGCGGGCAACGACCCAGGCTCCGACCTGGCCCTGCTTCGGCTCTCGGAAAAATCGCTCACCCCCGCGCGGGTGAACGAAAACGTGAAAGTTGGGCAACTCGTGATCGCGCTCGGGCGTCCCAGCGAAAACGGAGCGCAGGCCTCGTGGGGTATCGTCAACGCGATCGGCGGCCCCGTCCGCACGGGACGCGGCGGCCTGCTCGATCAATATCTCCAAACCGAAACCACCCCCTACCCCGGCTTTTCGGGCGGCTCGCTCATCAACACCGAAGGCGAAGTTCTCGGGCTCAACACATCTGGGTTGACTCCCGGCAGTTCGTTGACCATCCCCGCCAAAGTGGCGTGGCGAATCGCCGAGTCGCTGGCGAAACATGGATCGGTGAAGCGCGGTTATCTGGGAGTCCGCACCCAGCCCGTGGAAATTTCCGCCGCGAATCAAGACTCGCTGAAACGCAAACAAGAGTCCGGTCTGCTCGTAATCTGGCTCGAGCAAAACGGCCCCGCAGAAAAAGGCGGCGCGCTCGTGGGCGATATCCTTGTTACGCTCAATGGCAATCCCGTGAGCGAACCCGACGACATCTTCATCGCCCTCGACAGTGACGTCGTCGGCAAGTCCATCCCTGTGCAGGCGCTGCGCGGCGGAAAATTGGAAACGCTTAACGTGACCGTTGGAGAGAGGAAATAATTGATCCAAGTGCGACTGGAAATCGAATCGCCCCTTCTGCGCGCGGGTCTGCGTAGCCTGCTTGCAAGCGTGGACGAAATTCGATTCGCGGACGATCTGACGACAGAAGACGAAGAAGCCGACGTGGTCATCACGTCGGCTTCCCTCGATTCATTTCTCGACCGCGCGCGGGGTGAGGCCATCGCGGGCGCTGTCCTCTTCTTGAGGGACTCCCCGCCCAGCGTCCAGGCGATGAAGCGGCTGACTCAGGGCTGGGGAATCCTGCCGCTCGATTCCAGTGCAGACGAAATGCTGGCGGCCATCCGCGCCCTCTCGCAGGGACTCGTCGTGGGCGCGCGTCATCTGCTATTCGCGTCGGAGGGCGAAGCCGCGCAGAGTCCGCTCACCGAACGCGAAGCCGAAGTGTTAGACATGCTCGCGAAGGGACTCGCCAACAAACAGATCGCCGCCGCGTTGGGCATCAGCGAGCATACGGTGAAATTCCACGTCTCGTCCATCTACGCCAAGTTGAACGTGAGCAATCGCACCGAAGCCGTACGCGAAGGTCTGCGCGGCGGCTGGGTGACGTTGTAACCAAATACGGAAAAACAGCGCGCATTTACAAGCGCAAAAGATAAACCGCGGACTTCGGGTTACATTGCCCGAAGTCCGCGGTCAAATTTAAGATTTTGTTTCAATGACGAGGCGACTCTGTTAGCTCAACCACCGCTGATGATATTCTTGAGAATATCGCCGCCGATGCCAGCCACGCCTTTTTGCTCGCCGCCTGGTTGGGTCAAGGTCATGCCGCGCTTGATACGATCCACGAGACGCGAGAAGGGCAGGCTTTGCAGGTACACCTTGCCAGGCCCCGTCATTTTGGCAAAGAAGAGGCCCTCGCCGCCGAACAGCGCGTTCTTGAAGCCGCCCACGAACTGGATGTCATAATCCACTGTGGTGGCGAACGCGACCAGACAGCCCGTATCCACGCGCAGGGTTTCGCCCGCGGCCAGTTCCTTTTCGACCACCGTCCCGCCCGCGTGGACGAAGACCATACCGTTCCCGCTCAAGCGTTGCAGGATGAAGCCCTCGCCGCCAAAGAAGCCCGCGCCGAGACGTTTGGTGAACGCGACCTCGATCTCCGTCCCGCGCGCCGCGCAGAGGAAGGAATCCCGCTGGCACAACACCTGCCCGTTGAACTGATCCAGGTCGAAGGCCACGATCTTACCTGGGTAGGGCGCGGCAAAGGCCACGTGTCGCTTGCGTTGCGGGTCGTTGTTCAAAAAGGTGGTGATGAAGAAACTTTCTCCGGTGAAGATGCGTTTGAAACCCGAAAACAGGTCTCCGCCGCCCATGCCAGTTTGCATCTCAATATTGTCTTCCATGTAGGTCATGGTCCCCGCTTCTGCGCGCACACCCTCGCCAGGGTCGAGTTCGATCTCGACCAATTGGAGGTCGTCGCCCAAGATTTTGTAATCCAAAACGTCAGCCATGATAGTCTCCTTTTGAAAGAAATGGATGCGGTTATGAAATTATTTTACTACGCGAGTCTGCGGCAGGCACAAATTCGTTATCCAGCATTAACGTCCCAAAATGCCGCGCATCACCAACCTGCCATAATCGGCCAGTTGATTCCAGGCGCTTTCGTAATCGTGGGTATTGAAGAGCGCTGGCGCAATGATTCCAAATGGAAGCATGGTGGCGGGAAGGCCGCGTCCGTAATCAATCATCCACGTACTGCCAACGTACGCCACGCCTTTCGCCACGCCGCGCTTCAAATAAGCAGGGTCGCCCGCTTCGTAGACGGTCGGCTCGAATTGTCCATCCACATAGGTCAGCATCTTGCCTTCCACCATCAAATCCCATACATCGGCGTAGCCATAGCGCCCCGAGAATCCCGTCGCGCCGATGGGCGTGCCAAAGAAGGCCACATACTCGGTGGGCGAACCGTAGACAATCGCGATCTGACAGATGACATTCCCCGCGCTGTTAAACGTCCAGCGAATTTCGGGCGCGATCTTGCCTGGGTATCTGCGCGTCAATTCCTGGTGGATGATTTCCCAGCGTTTTTCGATCGGAAGCCCAGCGCCAAGATTGGCGATCTCCTGCAATTCATACGGGTCAAAGACGTAGGGTTTGGCCGCGCTCACCCGCCTGAATAGCAAGGTTAACAGCGCCTTGCCAGAGACGATGAAGATAAAGAAAAGGGCAATGTTTTTGAATAATCTCTTCATGGATGGCTACTCCTTTTTTTTCTCTATCTTATCACCACCCGTAGACATAAGTGCCGCAATATTTATCTTGCAGTACTCTTAAAACATGGAAATTTGTAACGGACTTCGTTTCCCATTCACCAATACAAACGGCGCGGCGCGTTGGATGGCGATACCGAGTTTGCGTAGATTGGATAATTCGCTCAATCGCCCGGTACGACGCGCTTTTAAAATCGCTTCGGCTCCCTTCGGACCGATACCGGGGACGCGCATCAACTCGCGTTTCTCTGCCCGATTAACGTCCACGGGCCGATCGGCTAGGTGTTGACGCGCCCAGGCCAGTTTGGGGTCGGAATCGAGGGGGAGGTTGGAGTCGCCCGCGAAGGGCAGGTCTTCCAAGTCAAAGCCATAGTCCCGCAGGAGGAACGAAGCCTGATAGAGACGATGCTCGCGCATGGGTTCGACGCGCGGTTTGTTTTCGAGCGGCGTATCGGGGATGGGAGAGAAGGCCGAAAAATAGGCGCGGCTCAAGCGGACGTTCTTATGCAACCACTCGGTGGTGGTCAGCAATTCCAGATCAGATTCGTCGGCGCCGCCCGCCACGAATTGAGTCACCGACGAAGGCCAGCGTCCGTTCCAGCCTTTGTAGGCGGGGACGGTTTTGCGAATCTCGTCCACCCAGCGCAGAGGTTGGAGGAGTTCTTCGAGGAAGATTTTGTGGGGCGCAAGTTTGGATAATCGGTTTGTGTTCGGCGCTTCGAGGTTGATCGAGACGCGGTCCGCGAGTTGCATGGCGCGATAGACTTGATCTTTCTCCGCGCCTGGCATGATCTTCAAATGGATGTAGCCGCGGAAGCCGAGTTTGTTTCGCAGGATGTCGGCGGCGTCGAGCAATTTGTCTTGCGTGCGCGAGCCTCCGCCTGCCAAGCCCGAACTGAGGAAGATACCCTCGGCCGCGCCTGCCTGTGTCAATTTGGCGAAAAGATTGGCGAACTCTTCGGGCTTGAAGGTGGCGCGGCGAAAGTCTCTTCCCGCGCGGAAGGGACAGTAGAAGCAATCCCGTTCGCAGGCGGACGAGAGCAGGGTTTTCAGCAGGAGGATGTTTTTTCCGTTGGGGAGTTGTGCGGGATGGACGAAGGTCTGGTCTTTTTCTTTGGGCGAAAAGCAAACTGGTTTTGGATTGGAATTATTCTCTGAGGATGCGCTGGTCGAGTAGCGAGCGCGATGTGCTGAGTTTATCGAAGCATTTTTTGCGAGCGTATCGAGACCGCCCGGCCCGCGATTTTCCACGTCCGATTCAAAGGACATTTGGGAGGAAAGCAGTTTGAGCCGATCTATTGCGTCCATGACGCAATGTTAGAACGGATGGTCTAATTTGTCAATGGGAATTAAGAACGGACTCCAACGTCTCTGACGTTGGAATTCCAAAGTCGGAGACGTTGGAGTCTGCTTATGGTTGCTTTGTTGAAAGATAAATCCCCACCAAAATCAACGCGCCGCCCGCCAGCGTGATTGCGGACGGGGATTCGCCGAGGATGAAAAACGCGAGGATGGCTGACCCAATCGGTTCGCCGAGGGTGGTGACGGAAACCAATGAAGCGGGCATGAAGCGCAACGCCCAGTTGTAGGTGGAATGTCCGATCAGTTGGGGGATGAGGGCGAGGCAGAGAAGCCAGAGGTAGGTGACGGGCGGGTAGCCGAAGGGAGTCTGTTTTGCGGCGAGCATGTAGACGATGAGCGCGAGGGCCGCGACGCCATAGACGATGAAGATGTAGGGGACGAGGCTGATGCGGGCACGCAGGGTGCGTCCGATCATTAGGTAGCCGGCCACTGTCCACGCGCCGAGGAGGGCGAGGAAATTGCCCCAGAACGCTGAACCCGCTAAAAGGTCCGCGAGAGGCGGGCAGGTCAGGAATCGCCCTTCGACTTCGTTCACTACGCTCACTCCGCTCAGGGCGGCGATGGCGCAGGAGTCGCCCAAGCCGACGATCGTCCCGCCGAGGAGGGCGAAGGTCATGCCGATCCAGACCCAGCGCGAGGGAGTCTCTTTGAGGAAGATGGGCGAAAGGATGGCGACCCAGAGCGGCCCCGTGCTGACCAGGGCGACGGAGGAAACCACGGTGGTGAATTCGAGCGAGGTGATCCAGGCGGCGAAGTGGACGGAGAGGAAGAGGCCCGAGAGGATGGCGAGAATCCACTCGCGGCGGGTGAGGGAGCGGATCTCATCTCTGTGCTGGATGAGGGCGAACGGCGCGAGCGCAACGCTGGCGAACGTGAGACGGACCGCGGCGATGACGAGGGATGGCGCGTCCGCCTGCGCGAAACGGATGAAGATGGACGCGGTGGAGACGGCCAGAATGGCGATGAGGAGCGCAAGTTTGGTCATGTGGTCGGATGGTCACATAGTCTGATAGTTTGGCGGTCGGTCATTTGCGCTTTTTTCCTGCTTTGAGTTTGCGTTGGTCGAGCGAGCGCATGTAGAGGGGAATGATGATCGACGTGAGCAGTAAGCCGATCAGCCATTTCCAGTCGAAGGCGAAGATGCGTTGCTGGAGGCCCACTTCCACGTTGATGTCCGCTCGGTAGGTTTCCACCTGCCGCCAGTAGTTTTGGCCTTGAAATTGAATGAGGCGATAGACGACGATGGTCATCGTTTGCTGGCCGCCCTTTTTAGCGGTGACCTGCCATTGCCAGGTTGTGGTTCCTTCGTGCTCGTCTACCGCCTGGATGTCGCTGTCGTGAAGTTTTTGTATGTCAAAGGCCTGTCCGTCCTGCGCGATCAAGGTCACTTTGGTGAGGGGCGTGACGAGCACCGTCCCCGTTTGGATCTGGCCTTCCGCTTCGATTTGTTGCGCGATCTTTTCTTCCGAAATGAAGGGGTCAATCGCCAATTCGATGGTGGCCGTCTCTTTTAGATTCATCTCTTGCGGCGCGTTGAAGGCAATAGACGCGACCATACCTTTGGTCAGGATGTCGTCCACGGCGCTCAGGTCTTCGCCGCCGGTTTGCGTGGGCGTGATGGGGCTTTCTGTGGCTGGCGGAAGGAGACTGCTGTTGATGGTGGAAAATACAACGCCCACGACGCTCAGGGCGACCAGTCCGACCAGGAAGATGAGGATGGATATGATTACGTATTTGGAGTTTTTATTTTCGGGTTTGGGGGGCATGGGAATCCTCCGTAACAGGATAGTCGGAAAGAACGGTCAGGTTGAATTGTAGATGCAATCGCAATGGACGGCAAGCGCGAAAACCTCCGAGCATTGAACTCGGAGGCTTCCAAACTGATCACTGTTCATTGACTTACTCGCTCGGCACGACCATCCACATGATGATGTACACGAGGATGCCTGGCACGCCGCCTGGAACGAGCGCAAGCAGGAAGGCGAGGCGAAACCAGAAGGAACTGATGCCGAAGAATGTGGCGAGTCCACCGCAGACGCCCGCGAAAACGCGGTTGCTTTTGGAGCGGCGCAGGGATTGTTTTTGTACTGTCATTACTACCTCCAGATGAGTTTGTTTTCGTTATTATTTACGAGGGATGATGGAAAACGACGCGGATTATTTTGTCGGCTCTCAAAGTGACAGTCGCTTTGCCGAATTTATATTATTTTTGTATAAAAATCATCCAAATTCTTGACATTAGGGGAGAAAAAGGTAAAATGCGACCACCAACTCAAGGAGAGAACCATGGCTTTTGAACTTCCCAAACTTTCTTATGCTGTCGATGCGCTCGAACCGTACATTGACGCGCAGACGATGACCATCCATCACGATAAGCACCATCAGGCGTACGTCACCAACTTGAACGGCGCCATCGAAAAACATCCCGAACTGGCGGGGAAATCGCTCGAGTCTTTGCTCGCAGATTTGAACGCCGTCCCCGAGGATGTGCGCGTCGTGGTCCGCAACCACGGCGGCGGGACGTGGAACCATTCCATGTTCTGGGAGATTATGGCTCCCAAAGCGGGCGGAGCGCCAAAGGGCGATCTGGCCAAGGCGATTGACGCCGCGTTCGGCTCGTTCGACGCGTTCAAAGGCGAGTTCGAGAAAGCCGCCAACGGTCGCTTCGGATCGGGCTGGGCCTGGCTGGTCAAGAAGGGCAGCGGACTGGCCGTCGTCTCCACCGCGAATCAGGATAATCCCATGTCCGACGGAATGAGTCCCGTGATGGGCGTGGACGTGTGGGAGCATGCCTATTATCTCAAGTACCAGAATCGCCGCGCCGAATACCTGACCAATTGGTGGAACGTGGTCAACTGGGACGAAGTCGCCCGCCGCTTCAACGGTTAAATATTTAACTTGTCACGCGCAAGAAGCCAGATATAATTGATTATCTGGCTTTTTAATTTCAACAAAGGAGACTCCTATGACTCATATCATTACCAGCCTTTGCCTGCGCGACAGCGGGTGCGTGGAAGTCTGTCCCGTAGACTGCATCGTCCCTGGCGTTCCGCAAGGCGATCATCCCTGGTACTACATTGACCCCGACACCTGCATTGACTGTGGCGCGTGCGTCCCCGCCTGTCCCTATAACGCCATCTTCCCCGAACATGACGTCCCTGCGGCTTACACCGCCAAGGGCGGGGAATTCATCTCGCGCATTGGCCTAACGGGTCACTACGAAGGCGCGAACGACCACGGCGTGAAAGTTGTCCTCGATAGCACCAAACAACTCGCCGCGGGCGAGGTGGTGGACCTCACGGCCGACATCAAGGCCAACTACGATTATTTCCAGTCTGGCCCTGGCTACAAAGCCAACGACACCGACGAAGCCAAATCGGCTCGCGGTTAATATCCAATCATTCAATTCGTGACCCGCTCGTTGCCGAGCGGGTCTTGTCTTTTAATGGCCCCCTGGGATTCGGAGAGGCAATTGGATTTTCGCCTATTAAATCAAAATGCCCTGAGTTTTTTATTCTCAAGGCATTTCATAGGCTGAGGAGCCTGGATTCGAACCAAGATACCTACATCCAGAGTGTAGTGTCCTGCCGTTGGACGACTCCTCAATAAGTTTTCCCGCCCAACGAACTGACCCAGCGTCAGTCGTCCTGTCGTTAGACGAGCCCCCAAAAGTACAGCGGGCGGTATTTTAGCACAGCGAATCCATTCGAGCAAGAGGCGAAAATGATGCGCGACAATTCGCCGAGAAATGAAGCCAAATGACGAATTTAACGCGGGAAATGCGCCCTGCATTATAATGGCAGGCATGGGACACATTACTGAAATTAAACGAACCTCAAGGAGTTTTTCCATGCAACCAATGAAGTTACCAGGACCAAAAGCGCGCGCGATGATCAAGCGCGACTCGGCGGTTATTTCGCCTTCTTATCCGCGCGGATATCCGTTCGCAATGTCGCACGGCAAAGGCACCGAAGTGTGGGACGTGGACGGCAACCGCTTTTTGGATTTCATGGCGGGCATCGCCGTGGCATCCACAGGACATTCGCATCCAAAAGTGGTGAAGGCCATTCAGCAACAAGCCGAAAAATTCATCCACATCTCGTCCGATTTTTATCACGAGGGCTGGATTAAACTCGGTGAAAAACTGGCCGAAATCGCCCCATTCGACGACTACGGCGTTTCATTCATGACCAATTCGGGGACGGAGGCCGTGGAGACCGCCATCAAGCTCGCGCGTTACCACACGGGACGCAGTAACTTCATCGGCTTCACGGGCGCGTTCCACGGGCGGACGATGGGCGCGGTGACGTTCACCGCCAGCAAGCCGAAATATCACAAGGGTTTTTATCCGTTGATGAACGGCGTGTTGCACGCTCCGTTCCCCGATCCGTATCGCCCCGTGCTGGATCGCAAAAAAGGCGAAGACTACGGCGAGACGGTTGTCCGCTACATCCAAGAACAGATCCTCGATCACATCCTTCCGCCCGAAGAAGTGGCAGGGATTCTGGTCGAAACCATCCAGGGCGAAGGCGGATACGTTGTCCCGCCCGCGGGATTCTTCCCTGCCTTGCGCGAACTGTGCGATGAGCATGGCATCCTGCTGATCGTGGATGAAGTCCAATCTGGCATGGGACGCACGGGCAAATGGTGGGCAATCGAGCATTTCGACACCGAGCCAGACATCATCACCACCGCGAAGGGAATCGCTTCGGGCATGCCGCTCGGCGCGTGCATCGCCCGCCGCGAGATCATGGACTGGGAAAAGGGCTCGCACGGAAACACCTTCGGCGGCAACCCCATCTCGTGCGCCGCGGCCCTCGCGACCATTGACCTGATCGAAAAGGAATACATGAAGAACGCGGCCGATGTCGGACAGTACACGCTCGACGCGCTGGCCGAACTCCAAGTGCGCCATCCCTCCATCGGCGACGTGCGCGGCATCGGCCTGATGATCGGCGTGGAATTTGTCACCGACCGCGAATCAAAGGAAGCTGCCGAGAAATTACAAGACCGCGTGGTGGATTTGGCCTTCGAGCGCGGCCTGCTCCTGCTGGGCTGTTCCAAGAGCGTCATCCGCATCGCCCCGCCGCTGTCCATCTCCAAGAAGGAAGTGGACGAAGGATTGGTCATCTTCGAGGAAGCGGTCACATTGGCAGAGAAGGAATTTAAACTTCGCAAGTGATTCGGTGGTCGCGTAGCCTCGTGCAAGTCGGGACGTATCGAGACCACTTACTGCGTATTGAGTAAAATGTAAGGCCTCTGAGATTGAAATCTCGGAGGCCTTTTTGATTCGCTTCGGGAAGAGGCGTTTTTATGGAAGGAAGTGCATTGTGTCCATGACCGTTTTATACAACTCGTCCAGCCGAGTGACTTCGTTGGGATTCGGGAACCAGGGCATGAAGTGTAGGGCATAAAGGCGATCGTTGCTCACGATAAAAACAACGCGCACTGAGTCAACACCTGGCAACCCATCCACCACAACAGCAGGGACTCCGTCCACCAGTGTCTCTTCGCGCGTGATGTTGAAACCCTCGCCCCACTCCGCGATCTTGGCATCTGCGACCTGCGCCGCGGTGAGACCGTTCGCGGGCTCCACCATGATGTCCACCCACGCGGCGCCAGGTGTGTCAGCAGTCTTTCTGTCCGTATTGATAACGACAAATCGCAACGGAACAAAAACATCGTCCGCAGGATAGAGCAGACAGTAGCCTTCTTCAACATTGACCAGCAATTTCAAATCCGCCGTCTCGGAGGGACATCCGTCCGCGCGCGGCATGATGGTTTCGGTTGGAAGCGCGGTGGGCGAAAGATGAGGCGGCGTTTCTGAGGGAAGCTCGGTCGCTGGCGATGTATTCGCGGGAACAGGCTGAGTCGCACAAGCGGAAAGCAACAGGATCAGGGTTAGGATGAACAACGGCTTGTTGAACATGCGGGCATCTCCTCGGTGATTTTATATTTGCAAACGAGGAGAAGAGAGAATTGGTTCCATCACGGAAGCGGGGCAATCACTTATCACTCCTAGAATCGCAACAACTGGAAAATTCATTCTGGCTTGTCAAATTGATTTGTGGTTTGAATAAATATCCGATCGATGAAATTGCGCGCCCTAGAAAAGATTCCAAGATGGGCTAACATGAGCAATCCAACCGAGGTAGCGATGGCCAAGAAACCCAAATCCCCAAAAATGTATTCGTACTTTACATGTCCATTGGATGTGAAGACATAATGGAGTGCAATGAAGTACAAGTGAACCAAACCAACAATCAGAATTGGAAAAGCAAGGGGGGTTAATTTGTGTTTTTCAACCAATAGGTGCAACCCAACCAAGGCGATCATTGCCGCGCCAAACATAAAAACATATAACGTAAATTTTCCAAAACTGTAACTTTGGCGGTACAGTTTGGAAATGATGATCGCTTGAAGAAACAAAATGCCGCCGAGCGTGATCCATGTGTAGAGTTGAACTAAGAACGGCAGGATAAAAATTTTTAGCCCGCGAATTCCAACCAGAGTGAGTGTCCAGCCAACCGCATAGGTCAAGGCAGTAACCAACCCACCGACAATGACCAGCGGCCAACTAGACAACCCCTTCTCGATAATCTCATATCCCAGCCACGCTCCGCATATCAGCGCGAGTGTCAATGTGGCTAAGCTGATAAACAACATGATCAGGTTCATTATGCTTCGCGGCGATAGGCATCCGCCTCCCTCTCGGGCAAGCATCTTCTCCGAACCTGTCTTATCGAACGACTCGTCACCGTATTTGAACGGTGGGACTCTGGGATATTCTGATGGCGATTGATCCATAATCCACCTTAAAACGAATTGAGAACTGCGTAAGGGAATTTTATCACTATTTGCTTCCTGTGATTGCATTAGGCGAATAGGTCTACACGAGCAATTCCGTTAACACACATCCAACAAACTTCCCCGCCCCTCGCCTGTGTCCCGATGATAAAATAGGTCTCAACATGGCAGGAGCGCACCGCCTACTCGACTACCAATCTACCAATTTACCAATCTGCCAAATCTACTAACCACCAACCGCTCACCACCAACCAAAATGCTCCCAGACTTCCGCGTTCGCCAAAGAGATTACCTGCTCGAAATCGCCCGCCTGCTCACCGAGGAACTCGACCTCGACAAACTGCTCGCGCGCATCCTCAAGATCGCCATAGAAATGCTCGCGGGACAGGCTGGCCTGATCGCCCTAAAAGAGACCGAAGGCTGGCGCGTCGCCACGGCGCAGGGCATCCCGCCCGCGTTCCTCAGTTACCTCACGCCTCTGCTCACCGAAGAAAAAGTGGCGGATTTGGATGTCACCGAATTGAACCGCATGTTGAAAGAGTTGACCTACACCGCCAGCATGGGTCTGCTCAACGGCACGGGCATCGCGCTCGTCGCGCACGGACAGGTCATCGGCGTGATCTTCATCTTCCGCAGTTACCCCGACCTCTTCTCCGCCAACGACAAAGCCCTGCTCGGTTCGTTCGCGGGACAGGCCGCCATCGCCGTCCATAACGCGCGGCTCTACCGACAGGTCAACTACGAGAAGCAGAGACTCGACGCGCTTCTGGACTCCGCCGCGGACGGAATCATGATCCTCAACGCGGACTTGACCATCGAGCGCGTCAACGACGCCTTCGAGCGCATCTTCGGTCGGACTCACGACCAGCTGGCTGGCGCTCCTCACGCGGACGTCATCCGCTGGGCGCGTGACCCGATCGGCGTCCCGCTCGAGGAAGCGCTCGCCGACGGCTGGCCGCTGACCCCGAACGCGACCCTCTATATCGAAGGCGACCTCAAACGCCCCGAGCCGCCGACCATCCCTGTGGGCATCACGTACGCGCCCCTGCTCAATGCCGAGGGGAAACTGCGCAACGTCACCGTGACCGTGCGCGACATCACCCACTTCCGCAACGCGGACGAGGTCAAGAGCACGTTCATCTCCGTGGTCAGCCACGAACTGCGGACGCCCGTCGCGCTGATCAAAGGCTACGCGTCCACCCTGCGCCGCGACGACGCCAAGTGGGACAAGCGTACCATCAGCGACTCGCTCGAAGTCATCGAAGAGGAAGCTGATCGTTTGGCGAAGATGATCGATGACCTGTTGGACGCGTCCCGTTTGCAGGCGGGCGGCATGAGCTTGAACCGCGCCGATGTCGCCCTCCCCGCTCTGGCGTCCCGCGTGATCGAGCGCTTTGCGGTGCAATCGTCCAAGCATCAACTCGTCGCAGACTTCCCCGAAAAATTCCCCGTCATCCTGGCGGATGAGACGCGCATCGAGCAAGTCCTCGCAAACCTCGTCTCCAACTCACTCAAGTACGCGCCGCAGGGCGAGATCCGCATCAGCGGACAGGTGCGCCCCGAGCAGGTGATCGTGTGCGTCAGCGACCAGGGAGCGGGCATCGAGGCCAAAGACCTGCCGCACATCTTCGACCGCTTCTACCGCTCCACCAACGCCGTCAAGCAGACCAAAGGCGCGGGCTTGGGACTTTACCTCGCCCGCGCCATCGTCGAAGCCCACGGCGGGAGGATTTGGGCGGATTCGTCCACGGGGACGGGCGCGAAGATTTGCTTTTCGTTGCCGCGGTAAGATTATCCGCGTTTATCCGCGTTCTCCGCGTCCCATTTTCCACTCCGCCATTGACGAACGGCAAATTCTAAAAACACAACCCGCCTTTTGGCGGGTTGTGTTGTGAAAGGGATGACTTATCCCATATTCTTCTTCATCGAGAACTTCAGCGCGACCTTGTAAACTGCGCTCAATTTCTCGCTAATGGCCTGGGCTTCGGGGTTGCCTTGTCCCTGTTGTTCGATCTGGGCGACGAGGCCATTCAGCGCTTCGAGGAACTGGTCATTGACCATGTCAGCGTTGTCGTTAAGCATTTTCTCGATGGCGGCTGCATCGGGGGCTTCGAGCAGTTGTTCGATAAATCCCATCTCGGGCGGCGCGCTGGCTTGTTGTAGCGCCTCAACCATCTTTTGCAGTTTGCCCATCATGGCGTAGTCGTTTTTCTCGGATGCCTGACGCAACATCTGCTGGACGATGTCCACCGCGTCTTGCGAGAAGTTTTGCAGGTTGGCTTGCGTGGCGGCGGTGATGTCATCCTGCGCGAGCAGGGATTCGATAAATTTCTGCGCCTGTTTGTAACGCGCTTCGATCTGGCGATCCACTTCGTTGGTATATTCCAACAGTTTCTCGCGCACGGCTTCGAGTTTTGTTTTTTCCTCGGGCGAGGCCTTCTCGATTTTTTCCGTCAGTGTTTGGAAGAAGGAATAGTCCATGCCGCCGCGCGCCAGGTTGACGTACGCGCGGATACGGGCGTCGCTCGGCGCGGCGATGACGAAGTCCAGCAGTTTCTCGCGCGTGAGGCCCTGTCCCGCTTCTTGCAGGGACTTGGCGGCGGCTTCCATTTCCCCGACGGATTCCGCCAGCCCGCGCCCGAATTCGGTCTCCTTCAGGAGTTGATCCTGCAGGGCTACGAGCGCTTCGCCAAGTTTGGGCTGTTGACTCGCGGCCGATTGAGCGAGGCGGCCAAACAACGCGAAGAACTGGTCGTCAATCACCTTCTCGTTCTGCTTGATGATCTCCGAGCGGACGTCCGCGCTGGAGGCCTGGAGCAGGCGGTCAATCAACGTGACGCGCTCCTGCTGGGATTTGATCATCTCAGGCGTGATGCCGTCCTTGCCGAGGATGAGTTCGATCATCGACTCGAAGGTCAGGTTGGGCTTGGGCGAGAGCAAATAGGCCTTGCGCTTCTCTGCGGGCAGGCGATCCATCACCTGCTTGATCAAAGGGCCGATCAATTTTTCCTGCTCATTGAGGGGCAGTCCCAATTCGGGCGGGAAGAAGGTGAGCAGGAGTTCTTTTTCATTGTCGTGATAGACAATGGGCGTGGCGAGGCGGCCTTCGTGTCCGCAAAAGGGACAGCGGATCATGTTGGAGACGCCGCCCAGCAGGCGTTGTTTCGCGCCTGGGTCGGAGGTCACATCGAAGAGTTGTTCCACGTTGGCGGGAACGGGCTGGCGACAGCGAGGACAGGAGACTTGGGTTTGAGGCATGAGAATTTCCGATGTACGATTTTGGATTTGCAATTTGCTTGACGTTTTGAAGTCGGGTTATTGTACCATTGGGCGCAACTCTTCCTCCATTCTTTCGCCCGCGCATTGGCTTGTCTGGTATCATGCTCGCTACGATATGATTTTTCGGGGTCTCCCGTAATTAACGGGAAGGCAACCAACTTCAGCCACAGATTACATATATGGTGACACCTGTCCCCTTTGAGGAGCGGTGCGGCCGCTATAATCTAAAGAGGTGACAAATGAGCAACGAACAAGAAATCAGTCGGCAGGAAGCCAAAACGCCCGAGCAACGGTT
>JACRBL010000057.1 GCA_016234485.1 Chloroflexota bacterium | reverse complement strand
GAATTGGCTTGCGCAAACAAACTGCACGACTCGATGGATGAGGTACTGGCTTCTGCCGAATACATGCTGGCACAACAGAATAAACCAACCAGCACTTTCCATTTGTCGTTTTCTAAACTTCTATGAACGACTACTTAGATTTCGCCAGATTATAGGCAGAACGGGAGATCCGTCAAGAGGCAATATTTAATTTCAAATTTTCCTCCTTGACGCATTCGCCCTCCGTGCATAGAATACCGCCCAACATGAACTCGGCTCTCTTCACTTTGACCGCCACTACTACCTCAGGTTTTCGCCGTGAGGATTTTGTGCATGGGTCGAAGTAACGAACCGAATCTCCCCGCACACAGACCGCCTCACGGAAACGTGAGGCGGTTTTATTTTCAACAGGAGCCAAACATGTGCGCACAAAAAACATTGGTGATGAAATTCGGCGGGACATCCGTCGGGTCGGCGGAGGCGCTGACCAACGCGGCCCGCATCGTGCAGGACGCAAAACGGGACTGGGGACGCGTCGTGGTCGTGGCCTCCGCCATGTCGGGCGTCACCAACCTTTTGCTGGACTCCGCCTCGCTCGCCGCGACGGGCAAAGTGGACTCGTTGCCTCAGGCCGAATCCACACTGAGAGAAAAACACTTCGCCGCCGCCGACGCGCTCCTCCGCGATGAGACCGCGCGCGCGCAGACCAAAGCCGACATCGCCGCGCTCATCCAATCCCTCGTGGACTTGTGCCGCGCAATCGCGATCTTGGGCGAAGCCAGCCCGCGCGCGTTGGACGCGGTCGCGTCGCTCGGCGAGCGGATGTCGGTTCTCCTGCTCGCGGTCGTCGTGGACGAGTCGGGCATCCCCGCCCGCGCCATCGAGTCGACGCGGTTCGTCGTCACCAACGCGCATTACCAGAACGCGCATCCCGATTTCGACGCGACCGCCAAACGGACGCGCGTCGCGCTCTTCCCCCTGCTCGACGCGGGCGTCGTCCCCGTCACCACCGGTTTCATCGGCGCCACGCCCGACGGCGTGATCACCACTCTCGGCCGTGGCGGCAGTGACTATTCGGCGGCCATCCTCGGCGCCGCGCTCCCCGCTGACGATGTCTGGATCTGGACGGACGTGGACGGCGTGATGAGCGCCGACCCGCGCATCGTCCCCGCCGCGCAGACCTTGCCCGAGATCAGTTACAGCGAGATCGCCGAGTTGGCTTATTACGGCGCGAAGGTTTTGCATCCCAAAACGATCCGCCCCGTGGTGGATCGGGGAATCGGCTTGCGTATATGCAATACCTTCAATCCGTCGCACCCTGGAACGCGGCTGGTGGTGAACGCGAAGAGCAATGGCAAACCCGCCAACGGGCGCGTGGTCAAAGCGGTGACGGCCATCCAGCGGCAGAGGCTGGTGACCATTGAGGGGCGCGGCATGTTGGGCGTGCCAGGCGTGGCGGCGCGCGCGTTCGCGGCGGTCGCGTCCACGGGGACGAGCGTACCGCTCATCACGCAGGCTTCTTCGGAGCAATCCATTTGTTTGGCCGTACCGTCGGAAAATGCAGAGGCTGTGCTGTCTGCGCTCGAAAAAAGTTTCGCCCGCGAGATCGAAGACAACGACATTGACCGCGTCTGGGCAACGGATGATGTGTCCATCGTCACCGTCGTCGGCGCGGGGATGCGGCACACGCCTGGCGTGGCGGGCAAGGTCTTCAGTCAACTCGGCGATAACCATGTCAACGTGCTTGCCATCGCGCAAGGCTCGTCGGAAGTGTCCATCAGTTTCGTGGTCGAAGCGGCGGATACGGAGAAGGCGGTGAGGGCGTTGCACAGTCTTATTGTTGCAGGTTGAAAGGTTTACAAGTTGGAACGTTCGAACCTGCAAACTTTCAAACCTTCAAACCCACAAGGAGTCCTCATGTCCAAAGTTTCTTCCCCCATCCCCGTCGCCATCCTCGGCGCGACAGGTTCTGTCGGCCAGCGATTCATTTCATTGCTCAACAATCATCCCTGGTTCAAGGTGGCGGCGCTGGCCGCCTCTGACCGCTCGGTGGGACAACGCTACGCGGACGCTGTCCGCTGGGTGTTGGATGTGCCCATGCCAGAGTCTGCGAAGAATATGGCCATTGTGCCAGCATCCACGGATGCGGCGCTGGCGAAGGTCGTCTTCTCGGCCTTGCACACGGAGATCGCCAACGAACTCGAACCTGCCTTCGCGAGGGCGGGCGCGGCGGTCTGTTCGAACGCGTCATCGTATCGGCGCGGGGAGGATGTGCCGTTGCTTTTGCCAGAGATCAACGCCGAGCACATTCAACTCGTCAAACAACAGCGTGTGAGCAAAGGCTGGAGCGGATGTATCGTCACCAATCCGAATTGCACCAGCACGGGGCTGACGATTGCGCTCAAGGCCTTGGATAACGAGTTCGGCGTGAAGAAAGTTTTCGCCACGTCATTGCAGGCCTTATCGGGCGCGGGGTATCCAGGCGTGTCATCGCTCGATATCATGGACAATATCATCCCCAACGTCGCCAACGGCGGCGAAGAAGAAAAAGTGGAATGGGAACCGCGCAAGATGCTCGGCAAATTTGCAGGGGACAAGATCGAACTTGCGGACATGGTTTTCAGCATCCACGCCAATCGCGTCGCGGTCATTGACGGTCACACCGTTTGTGCGAGCGTGCAGTTGGAAAGACCCGTGGAACCTGCTGTGGCCATCCAGGCCTTGCGCGATTACGCCGCGCCCCCGTCCGCGCGGGAACTGCCCTCAGCGCCGCGCCCCGTTATCGAGGTCCGCGAGGAAGCGGATCGTCCCCAGCCGCGACTCGACCGAATGGCAGGAAAAGGCATGACGACCGTGGTCGGCCGCGTGAGGCGCGATCCCATCTTCGATCTTAAGTTTGTCGTGCTTTCTCACAACACGATCCGCGGCGCGGCGGGCGCTTCGATCTACAACGCGGAATTGTTGGTTCAGGAAGGATTGGTTTGAGGCTTGAATCGCGGATACGATCCGAGCGCGCGCAGCATCAGCGCGTACTCCGCCAGGTGGTCGAGGGCGCGGCGCGAGGTCTCGTGGTGTGTCGCGCCGATGAAGTCCACGTAGAAGAGATATTCCCACGGCTTGCCTTGCAGTGGACGCGATTCGATTTTGGTCAGGTCAATGTCGCGCAGGGCGAACACGCTCAAGGCTTTGAACAACGCCCCAGGCTGATTCTTCAACGTGAAGACGATGGACGTCTTCGCTTCGCCTTCGGGCAGGACGGGTTCTTTTTGGATGGCGAGGAAGCGCGTGAAATTTTCGGGATTATCTTCGATGCCCTCTTCCAAAATTTCCATCTCGTACAGTTCCGCCGCGCGGCGGGACGCGATGGCTGCCACGTCGCGCGCGCCGAGAGCCTTGAGTTGCTTCACGCTACCTGCTGTGTCGTAGGTTTGCTCCGCTTTGATGCCATGCGATTGTAGATAGCCCGCGCATTGTCCTAGCGCCTGCGGATGGCTGATGGCTTTTTTGATTTCGGTTTTGTCCACGCCGGGGTTGACGATGAGACAATGCCGTACGCGCAGAAAATATTCTCCAACGATGTGCAAGTTGTTGCGTAGCAGAAGATCGTAATTTTGGTGAATGCTCCCCGCCAGCGAATTTTCGATGGGGATCAGCGCCGACGAACACGCGTCCGCGTTAACCGCTTGGAAGACCGCGTCGAACGATTCGCAGGGCAGGGTTTCCACTTGTCCGTGATAATTGAAAACCGCTTGCTCACTATACGCGCCAGGCTCGCCTTGAAATGCAACTTTCATCGGAACTCCTTGTTCTTCACGAATCAAACCCCAGCCCCATCGAATCCAACAAGCGCAACCAAAGACTCCGCCGCCCTTCGTTGCGATCGGCCTGATCCAAATCGCGTTGCGTCCAACCGACCACCGCGGAGCGCAACGGTTCGGGTGGGAAGGGCAGGGGTTTCGAGCGCGCCATCTGCAAGCGGGTTCGCTCGTTGTCGTTTCCGTCGAGCAAGTCCAACATCACCTGCGCGCCAAAACGTGATGCGCCCACGCCCAGTCCCGTGTATCCGAGCGCGTAAGCCACGCGTCCGCGATGGGCGGTTCCCCAAAAGACGCTGAAACGCGAACTTGTGTCAATTGCGCCGCCCCAGCCGTGCGTGAAGCGCAGTCCCTCTAACTGCGGAAAGGTCTCAAAAAAATGTTCCGCCAAGCGCCCAAACGATTCGCGGTCAGTTTCAAACTGAGTCCCAAAACCGTTGTTCCAATGATAGATCGCGTCGTAGCCGCCCCATAAAACTCTGCCATCGGCGGTGGTGCGATAATAATGAAAAAGGTTGCCCGCGTCGCCCACGCCTTGACGATTTTTCCAGCCGATGGATTCGCGTTGTGCGGCGCTCAGCGGCTCGGTGACGAGCGCGTAATCGTAGACGGGGACGATGTAATGCGACAGACGCTTCAACAGCGGAGGAAAGGCATTCGTCGCCAGCGCCACGCGTCGCGCCCGCACCTGACCGTGAGCCGTGCGCGCCACTATGAGGTTTTCCTCGCGCTCTAGCGCCGTTACGGACGTGCTTTCGTGTATCCGTACTCCCGCGTCGAGACAAGCTTTTCTCAATCCCCAGGCCAGCCGCGCAGGGTTGAGCATGATGACCGACGGGTCGTACAACGCGCCGAGATACGTGGATGAATTCACCAGCGCGCGCGTCTCTTCGCGCTCGAACCATTGGATCGTTTCGCCATACGCGGCGGCGATCGCTGGCTCGGCGCGCATTTCATCCAGTTGATAAGGTTCGGTGGCGACGGTCAATTCGCCCGAGCGGAGCAGGTCACAGTCAATGCCGAGACGCGCGACGGTTGATTCGATGGCGTTAAGGTTGGCGTGGCCGAGCGCGAGCAGGGAACGGATTTCATTCGGCCAGCGCTCCAGCCCGTTGACAAAGCCGTGCGTGAGCGACGCGTTCACGAAGCCGCCGTTGCGGCCACTGGCGCCCGAGGCGGTCTCACCCGCTTCAAGGATGATCACGTCGCGGGACGCGTCCACTTCCTTGGCGAGTAGCGCGGCCCAAAGTCCAGTGAAGCCCGCGCCCACGATGACGAGGTCCGCGCTGGTGGAGGAGGTCAGCGCGGGGGCCGGGTCTGGTCGGGAGGGGTCGTCCAGCCAAAAGGGAGTCGGAGCGATGTCGGCGAGGGAGGTCAAGGTTTGGGGGCACGGTCGGCGGGCGAAGGGCATGGTCAGTCTCCTGGGAGAGGTCGTTGGATTTTACTCCATGTAGGCAGGCGCTTATTTTGCGGTGGCGGATGTAATATTGCGAGTGAGTCTTATTTATGCTATGATGTTTGTGACGTAGTTAACTATTGTTATTGTGAGGGCTGATTCCTCGGAGGGACGAGGTTTGATCAAGAAGGCGCTTGTCGTTGATGACGATCCCGAATTGGGGACGCTCATCGGGCAGATTCTCAAGCCGATTGATATTTCGGTCTATCAGGCGTTCTCGGGGGACGAGGGCTTGAAGCTGGCGTATTCCATTCATCCTGATTTGGTGATCCTCGACGTGATGATGCCCGGCATGGACGGGTTCGACGTCTGCTCGCGTTTGCGCGAGATGGCCTCCGTGCCGATCTTGATGTTAACGGCGCGCACCAACGAGAACGACATGTTGCACGGATTCAACGTGGGCGTGGACGATTTTTTGCGAAAGCCTTTCAGTAGGAACGAATTGGAAGCGCGAGTGCGCGCCCTTTTGCGCCGGTCTGATTTTCACAAACCTGCGGATAATTCCTACGTGAATTCGTATGCCGATTCGGTGTTGGAGATTGACCTCGGATCGGAGTCGGTACAACTGTTGGGCAAAGCGGTGGAATTTTCGCCGAGGGAGTTTTCCCTGCTTTCGCTCCTTGTGCGCGAGCAGGGAAAAGTGGTTTCGCACCGTGAGATCATTCGCGAGGCTTGGGGCGAGACGTATTTGGGCAACACGGATACGACCTCCCTTTACGTTTATTACATCCGCAACAAGTTGCAGGATGGTAAGCACGGGCATCAGTATATTCACACGCAATGGGGGAGAGGCTATTGGTTCGCGCCGCGCAAGGTGGATGGGGAATAACCCCCCCCCCCCCCCATATTTCATGTAATGACGACTCTGCGAAGCGCCCTATAAGGGTCAGTCGTCCCAAGCCGACTCTCTCGCAATGAGCCGGCGTTTTTTTGCCTTTCGATGGGGGAGATTGTTGGTAATACAACCCAAAGTAATCTCAAAAAATTTCGAAGAATTGTCAAAGAATAAATAAAAATTGAAAGTGTAAAGTATTTATAACTCCATTTCAAAACGGATTTTGAAGCGCGGCAAGAAACCCGTGCGAAAACGTTTTTCCTTTTCTTCCCACTGCGAGGCCAGCATGGAGAGCATAGTCCAGAAGTTGGCAAAGAAGATCAACATGTCATGCGATGAATTTGTTGGGGAGATGCGTAAACGAGGTTGCAGTGAGCCAACCGCCATGAAGATCTGGCGAGGGGAGCATGAAGTCTACAAGGATTTCAACGACAATGACATTTATCTCAGCAATCTTCGAAAAGCCGCCGATGTCTTGAAGGTGACGACAGGCCAGTTGTTATCGGGATAGGCGGCGCAATAACGAACCAGATATTGGCAGGACGGTATCAGCTCATGGAGAAATGGTACGTTGCTCACAGCAAGCCCAGGAGCGAGGAAATCCTTTGGAAGCAGTATTGCCTGAGGAATATTGAATCGTATTATCCCTTCATCAACGTAAAACCAGTCAACCCCCGATCACGTAAAACACAACCATATTTTCCAGGGTACTTGTTCGTGCATGTGGACTTGGGCGTGGTGGGCATGTCTGCGCTGGAGTATATGCCTGGCGCGGCGGGACTGGTCTCGTTTGCGGATGAACCCGCCTCTGTTTCCGATGGGTTGATCGCCACGCTTCGGCAAAAATTGGACGGGTTGGCGGCCGCGTCCGCCCGAGCGTTTGCCCCGCTTTTGCGAAAAGGCGACACGCTCGCGATTCAGAATGGCGTCTTTAAAGGATACGAAGCCATCTTCGATATTTACCTGGCAGGCACAGACCGTGTGCGCGTTTTTCTTTCGTTCCTCGAGAACCATCCCGTCCCTGTGGAAATGCCTGCCTGTTACGTGCAACGAATCTAAAACCCAGGTTCGCGAGCAGTTGAACTGCGAGCCGTTCAGCACGATTTGCCAAGCAAATCGAACTGCTGAATGAACCGAAAAAAATTTTTACACTGACTCGACGACGGGGGAATAAAAACGAATAAATGAACGCTCCCGACATGCTCCCATGTCGGAATGGCGGAGCGCAATCGGAACACGGCCTCCATGAATCAGCCAAAACTGCGATTGGGATTACTGCTCGACTCGTTCCAAATTCCTGCCTGGGCTTACGAAAGCATTCAGCGGACGATCCGCGACGGGCATGGGGAATTTGCGTTGGTCGTGTTGAATCACGGCGTGGGAAATTCCATTCGCAAGCAGGGGCGCGCGCGCGTTTACGCCCTCTTCCAGCGCGTGGACGAAAAACTGTTTGGCAGGCAACCGAACCCGTTCGCACTTAAAGACGCGCAGAGTTTGCTGGCAGGCATTCCGATCGTTGAAGCGCAGATGGATGATGAACATTCCCTGCGCTCATCCGACGTGGACTCCATCCGAACATTTCAGCTGGACGTATTGGTCAAATTCGGCTTCAACGGTTTGCAACTCGATGCCGCGAAATACGGGACGTGGGAAACTTGTCTCGGCGACGACCGCATCGAGCGCGCAGGCCCGCCAGGCTTTTGGGAGTCCACCGAGCATTGGCCTGAGACGACTTCCGCGTTGATCGCGTCGGGCGGAAAATTTTCGCCGCGGCGCGTTTTGTTTCGCTCGCATTTTGTCACGTATCCGCTTTCGCCCGCGCGGCATTGCAGTTACTTCGTTTGGGCGGCCGTCCCATTTTTGGCGCGGCAGGTGAAGGCGCTGCGCGAGATGGGGGAGGGGAAATTCGTCAGCGAGACGCAAAGGTTCGATGCGGGCAGTCCACCCAAAGTTAAAGGATATGACGCGCCGTCCGATCTCGCGGCGATACGCGCCATCGGCAGAATCGGTCTGCGTCTGGTCGGCGAAGCGCTGCGTCGGGTCTTCACGAACGATCAGTGGTTTTTGATGTTCAGTCTCGAAGCGGACGTTACAGACGGTCTTGCAAAATTTATCAAAATGCAACCGCCGCGCGGAACCTTTTGGGCTGATCCGCACACCTTGCGCGTAGGCAGTAACTACTACATTTTCATCGAAGAATTTTCCGAGGCGAAAAACAAAGGACACCTCTCCGTCATCGCGATGGACGCGCACGGAAATTGGAAGCCGCCCGTCCCGATTTTGGAAAAGGACTATCACCTCTCGTATCCCTTCGTTTTCGAGTGGGACGGAAAATTTTTCCTGGTTCCCGAATCGCGGGCGAACCGAACGATTGACCTGTACGAGTGCGTCGAGTTTCCGCATCGCTGGCGCTTCAAACAGAGCCTGATGAAAAACGTCGCGGCGGTGGATACGACCCTCGTCCGCCACGCAAATAAGTGGTGGATGTTCACCGCCCTCGCCGAAGTGGAAGCCGCCGCGCCGAACGTGGAGTTGTTCCTCTTTTACGCGGACGACCTCCTCGGCGACTGGACTCCACACCAGCGCAACCCGATCATCTCTGACGTGAAGCGGGCGCGGCCTGCGGGAAGTTTTTTCCTGCGGGACGGCAGGTTGTTCCGCCCCTCGCAGGATTGTTCGCATGCCTACGGCTACGGGTTTGATCTCAACGAAGTGGAGACTCTTTCCGAGACGGATTACCGCGAGAAACGCGTCACATCCATCCGCCCCGATTGGGACAGGAACATCCTGGGCGCGCACACCTACGCTCATTGCGGGGATTTGACGGTGATCGATGCGCTGAGACGAATTTCGAAAATTGGATGAAGCCTCCCCATGGATACCTCCCCCACGCTCGAACTCATCATCAAACTGTGCGAGACCCTCGCGGCGCAAGGCGTGGACTATTGCCACTGGAAGAGCAACACATTCCTGAATCGCTCCGCCAGCGGAGAGAACGACCTCGACCTGCTGATCCATCGAGCGCACGCGGGACGTTTTGAGCAAATTCTGGCTACGCTCGGCTTCAAGGAGACGCATCTGCCTCTGAGCGAAACGTTGCCTGGTGTGCGTGATTTCTACGGCTGGGATGAAACGTCGGGGCGATTGGTTCATGTCCACGCGCATTACCAGTTGATTTTGGGAAACGACCTTTCAAAGAATTATCGCCTGCCGATTGAAAATGCCTATTTGGACTCGTCCATACAGAAAGGGCTGTTCCGCGTCCCAGCGACTGAGTTTGAATTGGTCGTGTTGGTCATCCGCATGACGCTGAAACATTCCACCTGGGACGCGATGCTCATGCGGCATGGACAACTCTCGCAGACCGAGCGCGCCGAGTTGGACGATCTCGCCATTGGGAAGAATTTATCCACCGTGGACGCGGTCTTGCAGAAACTTTCGTTGCGCCGCGAGTTGTTTGACTTGTGCCTGCAATCCATTCAACCGCGCTGTCCGTTTTGGACGCGCGTCCGAGCGGGGGAGAGATTGCAACACGCTCTGCGGACTTGCGCGCGCCGCCCACACTGGTTCGATGTCATCCTGAAGTTCACGCGTCGCATTTGGCAACCCATCCAACGCCGTGTCGTTAAGATCGCGCCGAAAAACCGCTTCGCCAACGGCGGCCTGCTCGTCGCCATCGTCGGCGGGGACGGCGCGGGGAAGACGACAGTCGTCGAAGCGTTGCGCCAAACCTTTGCCGCGAAGTTTGCCATCGAAACACTCCACATGGGCAAGCCCGCCTGGTCGTGGATGACTGTTCTCGTGCGCGGCTTCTTGAAGATCGGCACGCTCCTGCATCTCTATCCATTTGAAGGCGATGTGTACGAAGAATTGGAACAGTCGCACGGCGCTCCGTGGTTCCTTCGAGCCGTTTTTACCGCCCGCGACCGATACCTGACCTACCTGCGCGCGCGGCGACTTTCCACGAACGGAAAGATCGTCATCTGCGATCGCTACTCGCTGACGGGTTTCATGCAGATGGATGGGGCGCTGTGCCAGTCCGCGCTCTGTCGTTGCGAGGGTGATCTTCCCGACACTTGCCCTGGCGGGCAGTGCCAGGGAGCAACCCCCTCCATGGGGTGGAGATTGCTTCGTCGGGAAGAGCGCCCTCCTCGCAATGACGGGAACATAGTAGTTAAAAAGAAGAATCGCTTCCTCCAATCCCTCGCGGACAAGGAAGCGCGGTACTACGAACAGATCCACTTGCCCGACCTGTTGATCGTTCTCAAGCTCGATCCTGAGATCGCGGTTCAGCGTAAAGCCGAAGAGACAGAAACGTCTGTGCGGGCGCGATCGTCTGAAGTGTGGCGCCTGAGTTGGGAAAAAGTTTCGGGGTTCGAGGTGGACGCCAGCAAGTCCAGAGAAGAAACGCTCGCGCAGGTCATGTCCATTTTGTGGAAACACCTCTAATCATGTCCGCCACTTCGCATCCCATGAAATTCATCGCAGGCTTGTTATCCGATAAAGGCCTGACCAAAAAGGCGTACCTCAACGCGCTCACGGCCACGCTGGAATACGGCGCGAGTTTGCTGGTTGGGTTTCTCGTCACGCCTTTGCTGGTGGCGGGGTTGGGGAATTATTTGTTTGGACTGTGGCAAATTTTGAATCGCATGATCGGATACATCAATCCCGTCAGCGGGCGGCCAGGGTTCGCGCTCAAGGCCACGCTCGCGAACCAGCAAGCCTCGGATGATTTCGAGCAGAAGCGTCGCTACGTGGGCAGCGCGGCCCTCATCTGGTTGATGTTCCTCCCGCTATTGATCGGCATCGGCGCGTTCGTGAGTTGGTTCGCGCCCCGTTGGTTGGACGTCCCCGCCGAAACGATTTGGATCGTGCGCACGGTCGCGGCGTTGCTGGTGTTGAACGTGATCGTCGGCGCGATCTTATCCGTGCCGCAAGTGACGTTGCAAGGCGAGAACCTCGGCTACAAGCGCATGGGTCTCTCGGCTTTGCTCGTGCTGGCGGGCGGCGGCTTCACGTGGCTGGCGCTTTTTCTTAAAACAGGAATCGTCGGCGTGGCGGTCGCGCTCGTCGTGACCACGCTCCTCAATGGCATCTTTTATTTCGGCGTGGCGCGCGCCAACGCAAAATGGTTCGGCCTCGCCAAGCCCCGCCTTGCAGACGCGCGTCAGATGCTTGGCTTGAGTTGGTGGTTCATGGGCTGGAACGCGGTCACCACCCTGCTCCTCGCCAGCGACGTGGTCGTCCTCGGCCTCTTCAATTCGGTCGAATCGGTCACCGATTATTCGCTCACCAAATACGTCCCCGAAACGATGATCGGCATGATCGTCATCATCATCTTCGGCATCGCGCCAGGCCTCGGCGGCATCGTCGGGACGGGCGATTACGAACGCGCGACGCGACTGCGTGACGAGATCCACTCCTTCATCTGGTTGACCGCCACCACGTTGGGCGCGTGCATCCTCCTATGGAACCGCGTCTTTCTTACGCTTTGGGTCGGCGCGTCGCATTACGCGGGGTCGCTCCCGAACCTTTTGATCATCCTCGCGGCCATGCAACTGGCTCTTCTCCGCAGTGACGGCAACATCATTGACCTGACCCTGCGCATGAGCCAAAAAGTTTTACTCGGCCTGCTCTCGGTGACAGTCTCCATCATTGCCGCGAGCGTGCTGGTGGGCATCTACAAGTTGGGCATTGTGGGTCTCTGCCTTGGCATCATGGCAGGACGGTTGATCGTCAGCGTGGGTTATCCCTTGCTCATCGCGCGCTTCTTTGGCGTTCCCATCTCCTCCCGATTTGGACGCGCGCTTCGTCCCGCCCTTGTGACGTTTCTGCTCTTCGCCCTCGCCTTCGTCGTGGACGCGTCCGCCTCCCTCTCCACTGGGGCCGGACTCGCCGGCTGGGCGCTTTTCTTCCTCGCCGCGGCCTTGACGGGCATCGGCATTCTGGCGATCTCGTTCTTCGCTGGCCTCTCGAACGGACAACGCCTCGCCATTCTGCGACGCGTCCGCGTCGTTTTTCCAAACGAAAAGGATGAATCTTGATGAATGCGAGCGCCGACCTTCACATTGTCGAAATCGTCGGACTGGCAGGCTCAGGCAAGACCGCCCTCAGTCACGCGTTGACGCGCATGGACGCGCACGTCCACCTCGGCCACTTTCCCGACGTCCGAAGACTGTCCAACGCGCCGTTCTTCCTCTGGAACGGTTTGCAAACTTCGCTGTCTCTTCCGCACCCGCGCGTCAACCACACCCGCAAGTTGACTCGCCGCGAGTTCGCGTGGATGTGCATCCTGCGCGGCTGGCCAAACCGCCTGACAAAATCCTGGGAAAGCGACGAACTCATCGTCCTCGATCAAGGCCCCGTCTACCTGTTGACCGAACTGTGCGAGTTTGGCCCCGAATACCTAAAAGTAAATGTGGCCGAAGAATATTGGAGCGACTTGTGTACTCGCTGGGCGCAGACCCTCGACGCGATCATCTGGCTCGATGGGAGGGACGAAGACCTGATGGCGCGCATCCGTGGCCGCGATAAGGAACACATTGTCAAACGCGAAACGGACGAGGTCACGATCGCCTTCCTGGAGCGTTACCGCAGAGCCTATTCTCACCTCATCCTGAAATTGACGATGGCGCATCCCGACCTGCCCATCCTCCGTTTCAATTCCAGTCAATTTTCTCCCGAACAGATCGCGGCCAATTTACTGATTGAACTCGACCTTGTCTGAGAGATGGTGCAAAAGCGGACTCCAAAGTCTCTGGCTTTGGATAACGACCGTCGGAGATGTTCGACTCCACTGGACCTGCCAACAGCCATGATGAACGCATCAAAACCTCATCTCGCGATTTTCCTGCCTGGCCTCTATGAAGGCGGCGCGGAGCGCATCATGCTCAACCTTGCCAAGGGCATGTTGGAGCATGGTCATCCTGTGGACCTGGTGCTGGCGCGCGCCGAAGGACCGTACCTGCCGCAGATTCCCGCGGGCGTTCGCCTCGTGGATTTGCACGCGCCGCGCGTGTTGGGAAGCCTGCCCGCGCTGGTTCGCTATCTCAGGCGCGATCGGCCCGCCGCCATGATCTCAGCCATGTATGCCAATGTGATCGCGTTATTGGCCAGGCGCTTGAGCGGAGTCCCTGTGCGTCTCGTCATCACCGAGCACAATACCCTCGCTTCGGTGATCAACAACAAAGATGACCTGCGCTGGCAAGCCTACCCCAAACTGGCCGGCTGGTTTTACCCGTGGGCAGACGCGATCGTGGCCGTCTCGCACGACGTGAAACGCGACCTCTCGCGCGCCGCTCAGATTCCCTCCGAGCGTATCGAAGTGGTCTACAACCCGATCGTGACGCCTGACCTGAAAGAGAAATCTGAACAGCCATTGGAGCATCCCTGGTTTAAAAATGGAGGGCCTCCCGTCGTCGTTTCGGTGGGACGGCTGACCGACCAGAAAGCCTTCGACGTTTTGATCCGCGCGTTCTACATCGCGCGACAGAATCGTCCTTTGCGCTTGATGATCCTTGGGGAGGGCGAGAACCGTTCCGCGCTCGAAGCGCTGATCGCCAAACTGGGCTTGGGCGCGGACGTGCGCTTGATGGGCTTCGTGCAGAATCCCTATCCGTTCATGGCGCGGGCCGCGGCCTTCGCGCTTCCCTCGCGCTGGGAGGGATTGCCCACCGTGCTGGTGGAAGCCTTGTACCTGGGCGCGCCCATCGTCGCCACGAATTGTCCGGGCGGCTCGCGCGATATTTTGATGGGCGGGCGCTTCGGCAGACTCGTCTCGGTGGACGATCCGTCTGGGCTGGCCGCGGCCCTCCTCAAGTCCACGCGCGAGACGCGGGTTCGTCCTCCGCAGGAAAGCTGGCGGCCGTTCGAGTCTGAATTCGTGGTGGATCGTTATCTCGATCTGGCGCTTGGAGCATGAATGCGAAAACTCACGTTTTGGCTGGCGACGCTTTTGACCTTCATCGTGCCGTGGGAGGATAGCGTGCCGCTCCCCACGCTCGGCTCCGCCGCGCGTTTGGCGGGGCTGGCGCTGGCCGCGCTCTGGGCGGTGACCGTTGTGGTGGAAGGAAAATTTCGAAAGCCGCATTTTTTCCACGCGCTCGTCCTGTTGTTTTTCCTGTGGAATTTCGCCAGCCTGTTTTGGAGTCCCGATTCCGACGCCACACTCCAGCGCATAAAAACCTACGGCCAGATTTTTCTCCTGCTCCTAATTTATTGGGACGTTTACAAAGCGCCCCGTGAACTGCTGACGGGAATCCAAGCCTATGTCTTCGGCTGTTACGTGTTGATCGTCAGCACACTATACAACTACATGCAGGGCAACGTGGCCGTGGTGTATGAGGGACGGTACAGCGCCACGGGCGTCAACGCGGTGGATATGGCGCTGATCTTGATGATGGGCTTGCCCGCCGCGATGCAATTGTTTTTCTCCCGCGAAAAAAAAGGCATCCTGCTTAAGGTCGCGAACCTGGCCTACATTCCCCTCGCCGTCTTCGCCATCCTGCTCACGGGCAGTCGCACTTCGCTGGTGGCGGCGATTCCATTCGGGTTGTATCTCGTCGTCACGCGCCAGATCAGGCCCAACACAAAAGCGCTCGTTGTTTCCATTCTGTTCATTTCCCTGCTGGCTTTGCTTCCGTTCATTCCGTCCAACATTCTCTCCCGCCTCAGCACGCTTGGCTCTTCCATCGAAGCGGGCGACATCGGCGGGCGCGTGGACTTGTGGGAAAGCGCCATTCTCGAATTTTCGCAACGTCCCTTCACGGGCATCGGAAGCGGCGTTTTAGATTCGGCCATCGGCTCGGCCGCGCACAACACCTTCATCTCCGTGCTGGCCGAAACGGGCGTCATCGGCCTCGCGCTTTTTCTGCTCATCCTCGCCATCGTCTTCTTCATGGCGATGCGCGCTCCCAACGGCAACGCCAGCCTGTGGGTGGCCATCCTCCTCACCTGGGTTATCGGCGTCCTTTCGCTTTCTTGGGAGTTCCGCAAACTCACCTGGCTTTTGTTGAACTTCATCGTCATCGAAGGCAGTTTCACCGCCGATCAAATTCGCGAGCATGTCAAATCCGAAATCACCCGCTACGCGCGACGCCTCTCAAAATTTGCGAGCGGTTGAAATGTAGTTCGCGAGCAGTTGCACTGCGAACCGAGCCGTCAGCAGTCCAACTGCTGACGGAACACGCAACACGGAACACGCAATACGCAACAGGACTTCACTCAGGCGCCCCATGACCCCCCTCCGCCGCGCGCTCCTCCTCCTCGCCCTCGCATCCATCCTGACGGGATGCGGGACGCGCCCACCCCAGCCTCTTCCCACGCTGACGTCCCTCCCGCCCGCCACGGACGCGCTTCCTGCCTTCCCCGGCGCGCAGGGATTCGGCGCCAGCGCTCTCGGCGGTCGCGGCGGCCGCGTGATCGAAGTGACCAGCCTGAGCGACGCGGGAAGCGGTTCCCTGCGCGAGGCGATTGAGTCCACGGGGCCGCGCGTCATTGTCTTCCGCGTGGCGGGGACGATCGAATTGCAGTCCACGTTGATCGTCGCGAATCCCTACGTCACCATCGCGGGGCAGACGGCTCCCGGCGCGGGCATCACCCTGCGCGGCGTGCACGCGGACGTGGAAGCCCTGCTCCGCATCGCGACGCACGATGTCGTCGTCCGCTATCTGACGTTTCGCGCCGGCCCCCCGTCCGCGGGTGACGCGCTCGAAATCTTCGCCACGCACGCGCACGACACGTACAACGTGATCGTTGACCACAACTCGCTCAGTTGGGCGGTCAATCGAAATCTGGCCACGTGGTACGACGCGCACGATATTTCGATCCAGTGGAATATTTTTTCCGAAGGTTTGAATTGCAGTATCCATCCGAAGGGATGCCACAGCAAGGGCGTGTTGATCGGCGGCTACGCCAGCGATGAAAACAAGGACAAGCCAGGCGCGCACAACATTTCCTTGCATCACAATTTGATGGCGCACAACGGCGAACGCAATCCCTACATCGAAGCCGCGGGCGTGATAGACGTGGTGAACAACGTGGCCTACAACCCGTTTGGCGCGTTCAGCCATATTGACATGGTGTATCAGGTCGCGCCCGATTATGTGAATTACATCGGCAATTATTTCAAGCCTGGGCCGAACACCGAAAACAAATTCGCCATCAAAGCCATGAACCCAGGCCAGGTGGGAATTTTTGTGCAGGGCAACATTGGCCCGCGCCGCGAAACGGATGACCTGCCTGAGACGAACATCATTGACCCCAACTCGCGCAAGTTCGTCGCGGCGCAACCATTCCCTGCCGCGCCTGTCACGGTCACGTCCGCGTGGGAGGCGTACGAAACCGTCCTCGCCGAGGCGGGCGCATATCAAGGCTTGCGTTGCGACGGGACATTCTTCCCGCGCCGCGACGCGATTGACGCCCGCATCGTCCGCGAAGTGGAAGATGGAACAGGCCGCGTCATAGACGATCCCTCCGAAGTGGGGGGCTGGCTCGCGATCCCCGCCGCCTCTCCCTGCGCGGACACAGACCACGATGGCATGTTCGATCTCTGGGAGCAAAGCCACGGCTTCGATCCCACCAATCCCGCCGATGCTTCGCTGGACTCCGACGGCGATGGGTATACCAATCTCGAAGAGTTTTTGAACGGGACATAACTCCCCATGCAACTCGCCCAATCTCACCCCCGCGCGCAAGCGAGCACAACCACCCGCGCAAAACGACTGCTTTTCGTCGGTCCCAAGCCGCCTCCCATTGGCGGCTCTCCGCTGACCGTGCAGGCCATGCTCGACGAACTGGCTTTCTACCCCTCCGTGGAAATCAGGCTCATCAACACCTCGCCCGCGCTGGATGTCCGCAAGAAGATGACGGGTTTCAACTTCGAGAAGGTGAAGCGCTCTGTTCTCATCCTGCCGCGCTTCATTTACGAACTCCCGCGCTGCGACGTGGCGCTGGTCTTTGCCAACGATCTTTTCGCCATCACGCTCGCGCCCATTTTACTGTTCTTCGCGAAACTGTTCCGCAAACCGTTTTATCTCAAACCCGTCGGCGCGGGCTTGGATTTGTTCATCAACGCCCAGAAAAAAATCTTGCGCGGCTATCTCATGTTCGCCCTGCGCTCGATGGACGGCATTTTGACTCAAACCCAATTGTTGAAAGACGACCTACAAAAGATGGGTTTGGTCAACGCGCAGTATTTGCCAGGTTGCAGGCCGCTCGCTCCCGTGGCCGAAACGCCCGCAAAACACAGCGAAGAATTTCGCCTGATCTATCTCGGTCACATCACGCGGCGCAAGGGAATTTTGTATTTGCTCGAAGCCCTCGGCATCCTTTCGCAGACCTGCCCCAAAAAAATCACCTGCGATTTCTTCGGCCCCGTCCACGATGAACTGCGCGACGAGTTCAACGCGGGCTTGCAGTCCCAGCCCAACGCGCGCTACTGCGGTGTGGCCGAAGCGGGAACGGGTCCGCAACTCATCGCCAACTACGACGCGCTTGTCCTGCCCACGTACTTCGATACCGAAGGCCACCCTGGCGTGTTGATCGAAGCCATGCACGCGGGCGTTCCCGTCATTGGCACGCAGGCGCGCACATTCCCTGAGTTGATCGCGCACGGCGTCAATGGCCTGCTCGTCCCGTTGCAGGATTCCGCCTCGCTCGCGAATGCCATTGAGACCCTCGCCGCGAATCCCGATCTGCACAAAAAGATGGCGGAAGCCAACCATCAAAAGGGACGCGAGTTTCGCGCTGACGCGGTCGTGGAAAAAATGTTGCAGATCGTTTTTCCTGATGTGAAATTGCAGAAAAAATGAACATCCTTTTCATGGCGCAATGCTATGCACCCGAAGAAGTCAGCGCGGCGATCCTCATCACCGAGCTCGCCGTTGACCTGGCCGCGCGCGGGCATCGCGTCACCGTCGTCACGGGCGCGCCAAACTATCCGCAGGGACGCGTCTTCGACGGGTATCGCAACAAATTATTTTCATCGGAAATGCTGGACGGCGTGCGCGTCATCCGCACGTGGAGTTTCATCTCGCCCTCGAAAAAATTCTGGCCGCGCCTCTTCCACTACGGGACGTACAGCGCGACCGCCTTCTACGGTGGATTATTCGCAGGCCGCCCCGATGTGATTATGAGCTACTCGCCCCCGCTTCCTCTTGGACTTTCGGCCTGGTTCCTCAGCCGAATCGTTCGCGTCCCGTGGGCGCTGCAGATCGAAGACCTGTATCCCGATGCCGCCATCGCCGCGGGCGTGATGACGAATCGACTCGTCGTCAACTTCTTCCTCGGCATGGAAAAATTTCTCTACCGACATGCCCAGCGCATCTCGGTCATCGCCAAAAGTTTTCGACAGATACTGTTCAAAAAGGGCGTTCCGAACGAAAAGATCGAACTCATCCCCATCTGGGCCGACCCGAACGAAGTCCGCCCGATGGACAGGCAAAATTCCTTCCGCCGCGCGCATGGCTTGGACGACAAATTCGTCGTGATGTACGCGGGCAACATCGGCCTCACCTCCTGTCTCGAAGACGTTCTCCACGCCGCGGACATTTTGCGCGCGCAGGCCGACATCCAATTCGTGATCGTGGGCGAAGGCGTCCGTAAGGATGCGCTGGTGGCGGAAGCGGAAGCGAGAAATTTGACGAACATGCTCTTCCTGCCGTATCAGCCGCGCGAACATTTCGCGGAGATTCTGGCCGCGGCGGATGTAAGCCTGGTGACGCTGAACGCGGGCGCGGCGCTCTCTTCGATGCCGAGCAAGATCTTCAACGTGATGGCGAGCGCGCGTCCGATTTTGGCGGTGGCGCCGCGCGAGAGTGAGATCGCGCAGATCGTGGCGGACGCGGCTTGCGGTCGGAATGTCGCGCCAGGGTCGCCCGAAGAGTTGGCAAAGGCCATCGTTGAGATGAAGGCGCGGGAGTCCGAACTCGTCCGCATGGGTCAGAACGGACGCGCCTGCCTCGAGCAAAATTATTCCCGCCAACGTTGCGTGGACGCGTACGAAAAAATGCTGGCGGCCATGTGCGCGCGGAAGTCGCTCACTCCCGCCCGCGTGGGAAAAAATGTATGAACCCTGAAATTTTCGCGGAATGGATGCGCCTGCAGGGGCATCGCGTTTTTCGCACGGACAGCAGTTTCTGGTACGACGCGGGGCCGCGCGTGTTGCAGGCCTTTCCGTATCACTGGCTGATCGCGCCCGCGGAAAAAGAGATCCGCGATTTGATGTTGGGACATGGCATCGCCGCCCTGCGCTATTCCACGCCGCTCGATTTTCCCGAGGGCAGGATGAGTTATCACGTGATCTTGCGCGCGCCGTATGAATTGGACTCTCTGCGATCGCAGGCGCGCAACGGCGTGAAGCGCGGGCTGGAACATTTCAAGGTGAAACAAATTTCGTTCGAGCGGCTCGCCACCGAGGGTTGGGTTTTGCAACAGGATACGCTGGCGCGGCAGGATCGTCTGCGAAGCATGACTCAGGATGAATGGGAACGCCTGTGCCGTGCCGCGCACGGACTGCCTGGCTTTGAAACCTGGGCCGCCACGCGCGATGGCGAACTTGCAGGCGCGGTCATCATCTGCCGCATTGACGATGTTTTCAACGTGCCGTACGCGCTCAGTCACAGCCGCTTTCTGGGGGAGCATGTGAACAACGCCGTTTTCTTTGCCGTCAGCCGCGAGATGCTGGCGCGCGAGGGCGTGCGCGAAATTTTCTTCACCGTCGAGTCGTTGGACGCGCCGCCGAATGTGGACGAGTTCAAATTCCGCATGGGACTGGAGCCGCGCGCTGTGCGTCAACGCGTGGACTTTCACCCCATCCTGAATCCGTTTGCCACGCCCACGCTTCATGGCATCACCCGAAGTTTGCTCCGCCGCGACCCGTCCAACCCACGGCTGGCGAAGGCGGAGGGGATGTTGCGTTTCCACGTGGAGGGCAAGCGTTGCGTCACCGAGCAGAATTGGCCGAAGTGCCTCCAATCGCTGGTGGACGCGGGCGAATTGAATCTCTCCGCGAAGTAGCCGTGTAAAAATAAGTCTGTTCATTCAGCAGTTCGATTTGCTTAGCAAATCGTGCTGAATGGCTTGCAGTCCAACTGCTCGAGAACTTTGAAGAAGGCAGGTTGAGCCATGATGAACTTTGAAGGTTGCCAACTTCCGTGCGTGCCGAAGTTATCGCTTGGACGCGCGCCTTTTGTGGAGCAGACGTTTCTGGGTCGCGTCAAAAAGACCCTGGCCGTGCCGTGGAATTACCACGTGAAGCCTTTGCTCAAGCGCGCTTATTACGCGTCCACGCGCAATGACGGGGACGCGTCCGCGCAGGTTGCCGCGAAAGGGTTCGCGCCCGCCATCCCGTTCGAGCGGGGCGATTGGGTGCGCGTCCGTTCGCGGGAGGAAATCCAGTCCACGCTCGATCCGTTCAAAGAGTTGAAGGGCTGCGCCTTTCTTCCATTCATGGCGCAGTATTGCGACACACAGCAACGCGTGTTCCGCGTGATGAAATTCTTCCTCGATGAGCGAGATTACAAACGCAAGAAAGTGCGCGGCGTGATCTTGCTGGAAAATGTTTTTTGCACGGGAACGCCCGCCTTTGGGGAATGTGATCGTTGTTGCTTGTTGTTCTGGCGCGAGGAGTGGTTGGAAAAAGTGTAGGGGCAATTTGGCAAATTGCCCTACAACAATGATGGAGTCCGAATGATTCGAATCAAATCGCGATTGAGCCAATTTGAAACGGAAGAGAAAGCCGTTCCAGCCTCTGGTCAAAAGCCGCGAGGAGCGATTAAACGCATCTTCGATTTCACGATGGCCTTGATCGGATTGCTGTTCCTGCTTCCCTTCTTTGGGATCATCGCCATTTTCATCAAGCGCGATTCGAAGGGGCCTGTCTTTTATTGGGGGTCGCGCATCGGACGGTTTGGACGCCAGTTTCACATGCTCAAGTTCCGCACGATGTTTGAAGAGGATCGAAGTTATCGCGGCCCGCGCGTCACCAGCGAGGATGATGACCGCATCACCCCGTTTGGGAAGTGGCTGCGCGACACCAAGTTAAACGAACTGCCGCAACTGTGGAACGTACTGATCGGCGAGATGAGTTTGGTGGGGCCGCGTCCCGAAGACCCGATGATTTCCAAGACGTGGCCGACCAAAATCGCGGCGGAAATTCTCTCGGTGCGGCCTGGCATCACCAGCCCCGCTTCGGTGCTGTATCGGGACGAGGAACACATGCTCCAGGCGGGCGAAGCGATGCAGAAATATCTGCACGAACTCAGCCCAGACAAGATGCGGCTCGACCAACTTTACGTCCGCTATCACTCGTTTTTGCTTGATCTCGACGTGATCCTGTGGACGGCGCTCCTGCTCGTCCCGAAGATCAAGGCCTACTCTCCGCCCGAACAACTGCTGTTCGTCGGGCCGGTGACGAGGCTGATCCAGCGTTATGTCAATTGGATTCTGTGGGACTTCGCCGTGGCGGCGCTCTCCATCTTCATCGTCAGCGGCGTGATGAGTTGGTTCGTCCCGCTCGAAATGGGCTGGTTGATCAAAGTGGAAATGGCCGCGGCCTGCGCGGCGCTCTACAACCTGACGGGCTTCTTCCTGAACGTGAACCGCATCAACTGGGAGAAGGCCTCCACTTGGGAATTGGGGCGGCTGTGGGCCAGTTGGACGATCTCCACCATCGCGGCGTTGTACGTGCATTATCTCATCGGACGCGGCAACCTCATCACCTTTGGACTATTGCTCGGCGTGTCGGGACTCTCCCTGCTGGGGATCATGTTCGTGCGCTATCGCGGACGGTTGATCAGCATCGCGCTCAGCCGCCTCCTGACCTACCGCCTGCGGAAGCACGAGACCCGCGAGCGCGTCCTCATCGTCGGCTCGGGGCGGACGGCGGAGCATATTGCCTGGCTGATGGATCACCCTACCTACGCGGGCCGCTATCAGATCGTCGGCTTCATTGACGATAACCTGATGACGCAGGGCATGAGCATTTACGGCGCGAAGGTGATCGGCAAGGTGGAAGATGTCCAGCGCATCGTGAAGAAGCGCGACGTTGGCCTGGTCATCTTGGCGGATAACGAAATGGCCTCGCGCAAATACCGCGACTTTCACGACACGTCCAGTTTCAGCCCCGCGCGCATTGTGGTTGCGCCCGATATCTTTGGCGCGCTCAGCGGCTTGGACGGTGAATCTTCCCGCAAAAAGGCCGATGACAACTTGAATGGTTTCCAGTGCCAGCATTGCATGGCGCGCTATGCCGTCCGCACGAATCCGCATCAGGCCAAGCCGATGCAAAAGGTGATACCTCAAACAGGGAGCGGTAAAAAATGGAAAACTTCTGGTCACAAAAGAAAGTCCTTGTAACGGGAGCGGGCGGATTTATCGGAAGTCATCTCGTGGAGCGGCTGGTGGAAGCAGGCGCCCTGGTGCGGGCCTTTGTGCGCTACAACTCGCGCGCCGACCCTGGTCTGCTCGCCCTGGCCTCGTGCGAGACTCTCTCGCGCCTTAGCCTGATCGGCGGCGACCTGCGCGACGCGGACGCCATCCGCAAGGCTGTGGAAGGATGCGAGTACGTCTTCCATCTCGGCGCGCTGATCTCCATCCCGTATTCGTATTTGCATCCGTATGAGGTGGCCGAGTCGAACATGATGGGGACGTTGAACGTGTTGTTGGCCTGCCACGATTTCCGCGTAACGCGCCTAATCCACACGTCCACGAGCGAGGTGTACGGCACGGCGCTCACGCCGATGATCAACGAGTCGCATCCGTTGCAGGGACAGTCTCCCTACTCGGCCAGCAAGATCGGCGCGGACAAATTGGCCGAAAGTTTTTTCTGCGCCTACGAATTGCCCGTCGTCACGGTTCGCCCCTTTAACACGTACGGGCCGCGGCAATCAGCGCGGGCGGTCATCCCGACCATCATCACGCAGGCCCTGGCGAGCGACGCGATCCGTCTGGGGAATCTCGACGCCTCGCGCGACTTCACCTTCGTGAACGACACCGTGGACGGATTTCTCTGCGCGGCGCGCGCGGACGGGGTGACGGGGCGCTCGTTCAACCTCGGCGCGGGCGAGGCTGTGCGTATTGGGGAACTGTCCGCGAGGATCGCGCAGAAGGTGGGCAGGCCCGTTCAGGTCGAGGAAGATGCGGAACGCTTCCGCCCGCAGAAGTCCGAAGTGCGGCGTCTGCTGTCCGATAATTCACTGGCGCGCGCACGTCTGGGCTGGAGTCCGAAAGTGAGTTTGGACGAGGGCCTCGATCTCACCATCGCCTGGATTCGCGAGAACCTAAATCGATATCGCGTTGGCGTTTATGAATTTTAAGAAGAAACCCCAAGCAAACACTTTCTCCGTCATTGCGAGGGCGATCTTCCCGAAGCAATCCCCTCCCTCGGCGCGGAGATTGCTTCGTCGGGAAGACCACCCTCCTCGCAATGACGGGTAGTTTTGGGTTTTTGATATTCATCGCTATCCCTTAAAAAAGCGCAGGCAAACATGAAAGCAGTTGTGTTGGCAGGAGGCAAGGGCGCGCGGCTCGCGCCTTACACGACCATTCTCCCCAAGCCGCTCATGCCCATCGGAGACATGCCCATTCTCGAAGTGATGCTGTTGCAAATGCGCGCAGCGGGCATTGACGATGTGGTGTTGACGGTGGGGCATCTTTCCGAGTTGTTGCGCGCCTTTTTTCAAGATGGGCGTCAGTTCGGACTCAATATCACCTACAGTTACGAACGCTGTCCGCTTGGCACGGCGGGGCCGATCGCTCTGGTGAATGAATTGGACGAGACTTTCCTCGTCTCGAATGGCGATGTGCTGACCACGTTGAACCTGCGCGAGTTGATCGCGTTTCATCACGAACAAAAGGCCATCGCCACGATCGCGTCGCATCATCGCCAATCGAAGATTGATTTGGGCGTGCTTCAAAAAGACGGCGATTGCCGCATCACGGGTTACATCGAAAAGCCCACCTACGATTTTTTGGTGAGCATGGGCATCTACGTTTTCGAGCCGGCGGCTCTGCCCTATATCCCGCGCAACGAGTATCTCGACTTCCCCGACTTGATTAAGAAATTGATCGCGGCGGGGGAGAGGGTGGTGAGTTACGAATTTAACGGCTACTGGGAAGACTTGGGACGCCCCGACGATTACGCCCGCGCGTCGAAGGATTTTGAAACGATGCGCGAACAGTTTTTACCGAACGGTTGTGGAGAACTATCCTATGCAATGGAAAATCCCACTTTCTGATCTTGATTTTGGCCCCGAAGAACAAGCCGCCGTGAACGCCGTGTTGCAGAGCAAGTGGCTCACGATGGGCGGCGTCACCGAACAATTCGAGCAGGCCTTCGCGGCCTACGTGGGCGCGCGGCACGCCATCGCCGTGACGAACGCCACTGCGGGCTTGCATCTCGCGTGTGTGGCCGCGGGCCTCGCGCCAGGCGACGAGGCGATCCTGCCCTCGCTGACCTTTGTCGCCACGGCCAACGCGGTGCGCTACATGGGCGCGACGCCCGTCTTCGCGGATATCCACAGCGCGGACGATTTGAACGTCTCGGTTCGCGCCATCGAGAAGTTGATCACCCCCCGCACGCGCGCCATCCTCGTGGTGCATTACGGCGGCTATGCCTGCGACATGCCCAGCATCATAGACCTGGCGCGCGAGCGCGGCCTGAAAATCATCGAAGACGCGGCGCACGCGGTCGGCTCGGACTTGGGCGGCGTCCACCTGGGGACGTGGGGCGACATCGGCGTCTACAGTTTCTTCTCCAACAAAAATATGACCACAGGCGAGGGTGGCATGGTCGTCACCAACGACGAAGCGTACGCGCAAAGACTCCGCCTCCTGCGCTCGCACGGCATGACCTCGCTGACGTGGGATCGCCACAAGGGTCATGCCTGGAGTTACGACGTGGTGGACCTCGGCTACAACTACCGCATAGACGAGATCCGCGCCGCGCTCGGAAAAGTGCAATTGGAAAAACTGCCGGCCAACAACGAACGCCGCCGACATTTGACGCAGGTCTACCGTGACGTCCTGTTTGAACTTTCCCCCCAGGTGCATCTCCCGTTTGCGCGTCATGCTGGGACCTCGGCCGCGCACCTGCTCCCCGCGCTTTTACCCTCCGGGACGAATCGTCCCGCGTTTATGGAAGCGATGAAGGCGCAGGGCATCCAGACCAGCATCCACTATCCGCCCATCCACACCTTCACGGCGTATAGCACGGGCGCGAAATATTCCCTGCCGATCACCGAAGAAGTCGCCGCGCGCGAAGTGACCCTGCCGCTCTACCCCACCATGCCCGACGAAGACGTGTGGAAGGTGGTCGAGGCAGTAGCGCAGGCGCTGATCTCTGTGTGAAATATGAAGTTGCTCATGTGTAGAACAAGAGTGGGTTGTTTCTGCGAGGAGGGCGCACTCCCCGACGAAGCAGTCTCCAAATCGTGGAGGGGGTTGCTTCAGCGGAAGAACGCCGCCTCGCAAAAACAAAGCCTAACTTACAGATGAGCCTTAGGAAAATCAACCATGGAACTCAAAGACCTGATCCTGTTGATGTGGCGGAATGTTCGCTACATACTCCTGGGGCTGATCCTGGGCGCGGGGCTGGGATGGGCCGCGGTGAAAGTTCAGCCTCCTGTTTACGAGTCTGCCACCAAGGTGTATGTCAGCCGCGCGCGCCAGACGGGCAACGCGGACATGCTTTCGTTAAACGACGAGCAGTTAATGGCGATCAACCTGCAACTGGCAAAATCACAGCCTGTGTTGAACGAGGTGATCGCCCAGTTGGGCCGCAAGGTCAGCCCCGATAGCATTGAAGTTAGCGCGATTCCCAACACGCTTATCATCCAGATCAAGGTTGAGGACCCCGATCCGCAACAGGCGGCGATCATTGCCAATTTGATCGTGCAGACTCTCATCGAGCAGAATGAAACGCTTCTCTCTGGATGGTACGCCGCCACAGAAAAATCCATCACCGCGCAACTGAATCAGGTGCAAACGCAAATGGACTCCCTGCAAGCCCAGATCAGCCAGAGCGCTGAGACGAGCGTCCAGGGACAGTTGACTCAGGTCAACCAGCAGATCGAGCAATTAAAGGGAGAGATTGCCGCGCTCGAAAAAGAGATCGCCGCTTTCCCCGCCAACCTGTCTCCGCTTGATGCCGCCCTGGTGGCCGAAAAGGGAGCGCAGTTGGAGCGCCTCAATTCGTTGATGAGCCTCTATCAACAGATCCAGGCCAACCTGACCTTTATTGGAAAACCCTCGGCAGGCGGACAGGGACTCGAAAATCCGCAACTCGCCACCCTGCAATCCACCTTGAATCTGTACAAACAGATCAACACCAACTTGATCAACAGCCGCGAGACCGTGCGGCTGGCGCGTTCACAGAGTAGTCAAACCGTTCTACAAATTGTCCCTGCCACGGCGCCCAAAAACCAGGTGCGCCCCGTCCCGAATCTCTACCTTTTGCTCGGATGCCTCGTGGGTCTGGCTTTGGCGGTCACGGGCATTTTACTCGCGGATCATTTTGACGACTCGCTGAAGAGCGCCGCGCAGGCCGAAAAAATGCTGGGGTTGCCCGTCCTCGCTGTGGTGCATGACGCGGACAGGGTCAGGAATGAACCGAGCGTCTTGAAGCGGCCTCACTCCGCCGAAGTGGACGCGTTCCGCGCGCTGGCGGCCAGTCTCGATATCCTGGGCGCGGGGAAGGACTTGCATCAGGTGATGGTCATCAGCGCCGACCCGCGCAAGACCTCCATCGCCGCCAATTGGGCGGTCCTCTCCGCGCAGGCAGGCAGGAGAGTGACCCTGTTGGATGGAGACATCAAAGACCCTCGCTTGCACGAACTCTTTGGCCTGGAAAATAAAAATGGCTTCGCTGAAATCGCGGACGGCCGCCTGGATCCAACCAACGCGGCGCTTCCTGTTCAGGAAGTGGACGGCTTGGCACTGATCCCCGGTGGCAATTTGGGGGAGGCCTCCGCCGCCTGGCTGGACGCGAAAAAACTGGGACAACTGCTCGCGTCCCTGCGCCTCCAGTCGGATTTGCTGATTGTGGACGGCCCCTCCTCGGACATTGCCAACGCCCAGATGCTTGCCTCCAAAATGGACGCGGTTCTGCTGGCCGTGCGGCAAGACAAGACCCGCGTGGAAATCGCCCAGGCCGCCCTGCGAAGGTTGCAAGTCATCGGCGCCAATGTGGTCGGCGTCATTTTGATGAACGGCCCGCAACACGAGGAAATGCGGAAACGAGTGGGTGACTGGAAGTCGCGCCTACGTTTGCGAAGCCGACACTTCGACAAACTCAGTGCACCGCCTTCGTCAGCTAAGGCCTAGTCAGCGCACCGCACTGCGTTCGGTGCAGTACAGGTGAGGCTGACTTTGTACGTGTTGTGGCGATTCCCTGGCACAGTGCGGCTTAAGTCGTACCAGGGCAGTGTCAATCGCCGAGCGGGGACACTCTCAACCACTCACCGACATAACCTGATCCCGAAAACCAGACCCTAACGATTTTCTTTGCAATCCCAGGTTTTAGTTCACAGGAAAAACCATAGGGTCTTAAAGCATCACAAGAAGTTTTTTGGAGAATCACCCATGAATACCCACTCTCTGAATCGTTTTGCAAATCCATTCCCCTGGAGGAGGAACAAAATGCAAACAAAAACCAAGAAGTTCCTGTTCACCATCAGCGTTCGGGTCATCAGTTGTTTGATGATCCTGTCCATGCTTCTGGCTGGGGTTGGAATCAGCCCCGCCCGCGCTGGATTCTTGCACACCATCCGCGGCAACGCCGGGGTGTCTGGCGCCACCATGACGTATGGCAGTAGTTCCATCACCGCCGACGGATCGGGGAACTACACCATCACCGTTTACCATGGATGGTCCGGCACGGTCACGCCTTCCAAAACGGGCTACACCTTTTCGCCCACCAGCCGAACCTATTCGAACATCACTGCTGATCAGACGAACCAGAACTACGTCGCGACCACGGTGACTCAATACACGATCAGCGGCAACGCGGGGACCTCTGGCGCGACCATTACCTACACGGGCGGGTCAACCACCGCGGACGGATCGGGTAACTACTCGTTCCAGATCTATGCAGGCTGGTCGGGGACGGTGACGCCCTCCAAAGCGGGATTCACCTTCTCGCCTTCCAGCCGCACCTACTCCAACGTGAACGCCAATCAAACCGCGCAGGATTACACTGCCACTGGGGCAACCTACACCATCAGCGGCAGTGTCGGGACGGCCGGCGCGGGGGCCACCATCGCCTACACGGGCGGATCCACCACCGCCGACGGCGCGGGCGCGTACTCGTTTGGCGTCTCCGCGGGCTGGTCGGGAACGGTCACGCCCACCAAAACGGGCTACACCTTCTCGCCTGTCAGTCGGACGTACACCAACGTACTGTCCAATCAGACCAACCAAAACTACACCGCTACCATCATCACCTTCACCATCTCTGGCAACGCGGGAGTGGGAAGCGCCATTCTGAGTTACACCGACGGTACTCCGAAGACCGTCACCGCCAATAGTTCGGGCGCGTATACCCTTTCGGTTTCCTATAACTGGTCTGGCACAGTCACGCCATCCAAGTCTGGCTTCTCCTTCACACCAACGAGCCGAACTTATACTAATGTGGTCGCCAACCAGACTTCGCAGAACTACACAGCGGGGCCGACCGCGTTCACCTTCGCGTCCATGGCCGACGGACATGCCGAGGCCGCCTACTTCGCCACAACCGTCAACCAGATCGCGACCCTCAATCCCGCGCTGGTGATCTTCAACGGCGACCTGGAAGATTCGGGCGTCGTTGCCAGCCAGATGGACCCGATGGTCAACGCGTTGAAGAGCGCCAACCTGTTCAACCGCAGCTTCATGGTGCGCGGCAACGCCGATGATTTCGTGAGCGGAAGCGCAGGCTTGTGGGAAACCTACTTCTCCACCGCGCCCAACATCAAAACCTTGCCCACCTACGTGCGAAATTACGTGGCGCTTAACTCCAGCTCAGACTATCTCGTCTATAGCTTTGAATATGGAAATTCCATGTTCATCGGTTTGGACGTGCCAGGCGATATTGACCTGATGACGCCCGAGCAGTTGACCTTCCTCGACGCGCGCCTGACCTACGCCGAAAGCCAGGGTCTCACGCACGCCTTCATCTTCTTCCACGGGCCGGAATACTGCGTGGAAAGCGTCCACTGCGGATGCGTTACCCGCACCGACGGCGTCTGCACCCCGCCCGCGCTGATCACCATCATCAACAACCACCCGGTCGTCACCGCCACCTTCCACGGCCACGAACACGTCCTCTCGTGGACGCACATGGACGCCACTCGCATCTCTGGCCTGACGCGCGGCTACGAACAATTCATCACCTCTCCTTCGGGCGGCACCACCTATTCGAGTTACCTTTATCCCGAACGGGTGGATTACGCCTACACCGACATGGAGAACTCGCAGGGCTTCGCCACCATCAGCGTCAACGGCCCTTCGTTCACGTTCAAGATTTACAAGGTCGGCACCTCACAACCCGTCTGGACGCACACCTTCACCAAGGTCAACACGCTTCCCACCATCAGCAACGTGACCGACAAAATCACGGACGAAGATACCTCCACAGGCGACATCCCCTTCACCGTGGGCGACGCGGAAACAAACGCAACCTACCTGACCGTTACGGCGGACTCCTCGAACCCGAGCCTGGTCCCCGCGGACAGCATCATCCTCGGCGGCAGCGGCGCGAATCGGACCATTAACATCACGCCCGCGCTCCACCAAAGCGGAACCGCCACCATCACCCTCACGGTCATGGATGGCTCCACCGCCACCGCCACCGATACCTTCACGTTGACCGTCAACGCGGTCAACGATGCGCCGATCGCCAATCCGCAATCGGTCAGCGGGCCGTGGAACACGCCGATTGACATCACCCTCACCGGCTCGGATGTGGAGGCGAGTCCGCTCACCTTCGAGATCGTGGACGCGCCCACACACGGAATCTTGACCGGTAGCGACGCGAATCGGACCTACACGCCCGACACCGATTATTCTGGGACGGACAGTTTCACCTTCAAAGCCATTGACGGCACAGCGGATAGCGCTCCCGCCACCGTGAGCATCAACGTCACCGCCTACACCATCACAGGCAACGCGGGCGTGGCTGGCGCGATTCTCACTTACGAGGATGGCACAACCAAGACCGTCACCGCCGATGGCTCTGGCGCGTACTCCATCCAGGTCCCTGCCGATTGGTCTGGCGCTGTCACGCCCTCCAAAGCGGGCTACGACTTCTCGCCCATCAGCATGACCTACAGCAATGTGCTGGCCAACCAGACGGGACAGAACTACACCGTTACGGGCGTTCTGCTCACCATCTCTGGTAACGCGGGCGTGGCAGGCGCCACCCTCAGTTACACCGATGGGACGCCGAAGACCGCCACCGCCGATGAAGTCGGCGATTACTCCTTCCAGGTCTCCTACAACTGGACGGGCGTCGTCACCCCCTCGTTAAGCGGCTACGGGTTCATCCCCGCCACGCGCTCCTACGCAAACGTTATCACGAACCAATTCGCGCAGAATTACACCGTCACCACCAGCCCGGTCTATTACGTGGACAAGACGAATCCGAGTTGTACAGATGTCGGCACGGTTGGCTCTTTCGCGGTCCCGTTCTGCACGATCGGTCGCGCCGCCTACCTCGCCACCGCGGGGCGCATCGTCCACGTTCTGCACGGAACCTACCCCGAGACGGTCACCCCGCGCTTTAGCGGCACGGCGGGCAACCCGATCACTTACATCGCCGACCCTGGCGTAACTGTGACCGGCCAGCCCCAAATGACCGTTTCGCCCTTCACGGCCTATCCTGGCTTCGCGATCTCCACGAAGAGTTACATCGTCATCGAAGGCTTCTTCATTACGAACACAGGTACCAAGGGCATTTATGCGGATGCTTCCGATCACCTCACCATTCGGAACAACCACATCACCAATGCGGGCATCACGTCCACAACGCACCCGTACGAGCAGGGCATCTACCTGAAAGCCACTACCTACTCGCTGATTGATAACAACATCACCGACCATAACACCTGCATCGGCATCCGCCTGCTCAACAGCAGTAATTACAACACGATCAGCAACAACACCTCGTTCTCCAACTTCTCGCTGGTCGAGACCGACGCCGCCGGTATCGAGTTGACCGGTTCCAGCTACAACACGGTCATCCACAACCTCACTTACAGCAACGAGGACAGCGGCATCAACGTCTATGTCAACTCGACCACGGGCGTGCAATCCACGAACAACCTGATCATTGGTAACCTCTCCTACGAAAACGGAGACCACGGCATTGATGTGAACAACTCGCCGTATAACACGCTGGTTGGCAACACAGTGCATGGCAATGGCACGGTTGGCATCAACATAGAAGGCGAGACCTCCACTGGTTCGCATCACTCTCTCGTCTATAACAACATCATGGCGGCCAATGGGTTCACCCCGCCGATGGGATCGTTTGGCGGCAGTCTGCGCGTGGACACGCCCTCGGTGAACGGAACCGTCATTGACTACAACCTCTACAACCGCGAGAGCGCCATCTCCCAGATCATCTGGGACAACCTCTACTACACCACGCTCGCGGCCTTCCGCGCGGCTGTCCCGACCCAGGAAGTGCATGGACTCGAAGGCAATCCTCTCTTCATAGACCCCGTCGCTCCTGTTTTGAGAAGCACGGGCGTCCCGTATGAAGGACTGGGCATTCTCGGCGATTACTACCTGGAATCTGGCTCCCCCGCCATAGACAGCGCCTACGCCGACGCGCCCAGCCAGCCCGAAACTGACCTGGTGGGCAACGCGCGCGTAGACGATCCCGGCACGCCGAACACCGGCGCGGGCGTCCGCACGTACGATGACCGCGGCGTGTTCGAGTTCCTGCCGCTCGGCCAATCCCTGCCCGTTGTCTCCACGCAAGCCGTGACGGGCATCACCACCACCACGGCCACAGGCAATGGGACTATCGAGGCCACAGGCGAACCGCTTCCCAGCCAGCACGGCGTCGTGTGGAGTACGTCCGCCAATCCCACGCTCGCGGATAGCAAGACCACCGACGGTCCAGTGACCGAAGCGGGCGTGTTCACCAGCGCCATCACCGGCCTCACGCCCGGTACGCTGTACCACGTCCGCGCTTATGCCACGAATGCGGTTGGCACGGTTTACGGCGAAGATGTCACCTTCACGGCCTATCAACTACCGACCATCACCACGCAGGCCGTCACCAATATCACTACCACCACCGCCATCGGCAACGGCAACGTGACCGCCCTCGGCGTTCCGAACCCGACCCAACATGGCGTGGTCTGGAGTACCTCTGCCGACCCGACTACCGCCGATAACAAGACCACCGACGGCGCGGTCGGCGCGACCGGCGCGTTCACCAGCGCCATCACCGGGCTGACGCCAGGGACGCTGTACCACGTGCGCGCCTACGTCACGAACGCGGCTGGCACGGTGTATGGGGAGGACGTTTCCTTCACGGCCTATCAACTGCCGACCATCACCACGCAGGCAGTCACCAACATCACCACCGTCACCGCCACCGGCAACGGCAATGTGACCGCGCTCGGCGTGCCGAATCCCAGCCAGCATGGCATGGTGTGGAGTACGTCGCCGGAGCCGACCACCGCCGATAGCAAGACTACCGACGGCGTCGTCAACGCGGTCGGCGCGTTCACCAGCGAAATGACCGGGCTGACGCCAGGCGCTCTCTATTACGTGCGCGCCTACGCGGTCAACTCGGCTGGCACGGTGTATGGCGAGGAAGTTTCGTTCACCACCCTGCTCGCGCCCAGCGTCACCACGCAGGCGGTCACGGAGATTACCACCACCACCGCCACGGGCAACGGCAATGTGACCGTCCTCGGCACGTACAACCCGACCCAACATGGCGTGGTTTGGAGTACCTTTCCGAATCCCACCACCGCCGATAGCAAGACCACCGACGGACCCGTCAGCGCGACCGGCGCGTTCACCAGCCAGATCACCGGCCTGACGCCGGGCGTCACCTATCACGTCCGGGCGTACGCGACCAGCGACGCGGGCACCTCCTACGGCGAGGACGTCACGTTCACCGCGCACATCGTCCCCACCGTCTCCACGCAGGCCGTGGCCTCCATCGGCACGACCACCGCGGTCGGTAACGGAACCGTGGAAGCCCTCGGCGTTCCGAATCCCACCCAGCACGGTATGGTGTGGAGCGTTTCGCCGAATCCCACCCTCACCGATAACAAAACCGCCGATGGCGATGTGACCGCCACCGGAGCCTTCACCAGCAGTCTGACAGGACTCACGCCGGGCATGCTTTACTACGTGCGCGCCTATGCCACGAACGCGGCAGGCACGGCTTACGGTGAGGAAGTCACCTTCACCACGCTCCCGTCCATCACTGGCACAACCACCCCCAATACATTCGCGGGGGCTGGAACCAACGTGCCTGTCTCTGGCAAAGCGGACTGGGCTAATCCCGCTTACGTCATCGCGGATGATGTCAGTTATGCCAGCGCCACCCTCACGGGTAGCATTCTGAGTTCCGCCACCCTGCAAGGGACAAACTTCGGCTTTGCCATTCCGTCCAACGCGTCCATCAATGGCATCGTGGTCACGATCGGTCGCTACGAAAGCGGCCAGCGCGACGGCTACTTCGATGTGCGCGATAGCGTTGTGAAACTCATCAAGGGCGGCGTCATCAGCGGCAACAACAAAGCCGCGGGCGGCACAGAATGGCCGATCGGTTCACCCGTCGCGGCCGTCTACGGTTCGCCCGCCGACTTGTGGGGCCTCTCGTGGACGCCCGAAGACATCAACGCCGGCAACTTTGGCGTGGCCCTCTCGGTCCTCAGTGACGTGAACCGCATCGCCTACGTGGACTACATCAAGATCGCGGTCACCTACTCGGTGACGATGGTCGGCTCGAACACCAGCGTCAACTGCGGCGCCGGGACACCGATCACCACCTATGGCTCGAGTATCACCTGCGTCGCCACCGTCACGCGCGGCTCCGGGACCAAGACCCCCACTGGCACAGTCGCGTGGAGTTCCAATGGAAGCGGGAACTTCGTCACCAGCCCCTGCACGCTCAGCGGCGCGGACGGATCCGCTACCTGCTCCGTGACCTACACACCCACCGTCGTAGGAACTGGCGCGCACCTCATCACCGCCAACTACTCTGGCGATCCCGACTTCTTCGCCAGCAGTGGAACGCAGACCGTCACCGTCAACAAGAAGGGCGCTTCGGTGACGCCCGACGCGGCCACCAAAGTCTATGGCGACGCCGACCCGACTCTCACCGGTACCCTGACGGGATTCCTCGTCGCGGACGGCGTGACCGCCACCTACGCACGCGTCGCGGGCGAGACTGTTTTGGGCGGCCCCTACGTCGTCAGCGCCACCCTCAACCCAAGCGGAGTCCTCGCGAACTACAACATCACCTACAACACCGCGAACTTCACCATCACCGCCAAAGCCATCACGATTACGCCAACCGATGGACAGAGCAAATCCTTCGGCGCGCTTGACCCGACCTTCGCCTTCACGCCTTCACCCGCCCTCGAGAGCGGAGACACATTCACCGGCGCGTTGGGACGCGAGGCGGGCGAGACCGTTGGGACCTACGCGTACGCCATCGGCACATTGAGCGCAGGCTCGAACTACACGCTCACGCTCGCGAGCGGTCACACGTTTGAAATCACCAAGACCGCCGCGACCGTCACGCTTGGCAATCTCAGCCAAACCTATGACGGAACGCCGAAGTCCGTCACCGTTACCACCGACCCGCTCGGCCTGACCGTGAACGTGACCTACAACGGCTCGTCCACCCCGCCCACCGCAGTCGGGAATTACGCGGTGATCGCCACCGTCAACGACCCGAACTATAGCGGCTCGGCCAACGGGACATTGGAGATCGTGCAAGCCACGTCCACCCACAGCATCCCGCTGTCGGTTGGCTGGAACCTGATCTCGTTCAATGTGCATCCGTTCGATACCAGCGTCGCGGCCGTCCTCTCCAGCATCTCTGGGAACTACGACCTGGTCTACGCCTGGGATGCAACCGGCGCGCACAGCGCCAGCGGTAACTGGGTCATGTTTGATCCAAACGTGCCTCCGTTCCTGAACACTCTGGATCATCTTGATGAGACGATGGGGTTCTGGATTCACATGACATCCGCCGATGTTCTGGAAGTGACAGGCCTGGTTCCAGTGACAACAGAAATTCAGCTCTACACCAATGCAGATGGCTGGAATCTTGTGGCTTACCCATCGAACGCGACCCGTTCCCTGCCGGAAGTGTTGCGCGACAACGGCGTTGGGACAGATTTTATTCTGGTCTACGCTTACGACGCGTCCAGCCCATCCCCATGGAAATTGTTCGATCCAAACCTGCCCCCATTCCTCAATGACCTGATCGCAATGACGCCTGGTTTCGCTTATTGGGTCAAGGTCATAGAGAATCACACCTGGAGCGTGGAATACCTCCTGGCTGAATAATCTCGCATAACGGCAAGGCCGGACGAAAGTGCAATATCCGGCCTTGCCCAAAATGCAAGACCTCACTGTGTCCGAAAAAGGAAGATGTCAATCGAAACAGATTCAACCATGGATCAACAAGAGGTAAAAAATGAAAACGAAAAATATTTTCAGCGCGTTGTTTCTTGCGCTCACTCTGCTCCTCTATAACTTCTCCAGTGCGCTGGCCATGCCACCCCTGCCGTCCAGTTTTTGGGGAACGGCCAAAATAGATGGGGCCTATGCTCCGGCAGGTACCATCGTTTCTGCACGGATCAATGGCGTTGAACGCGCGTCGGCAACCGTCGTTATTTCTGCTGGCATTGCCTATTACACAGTCAGCGTTCCAGGCGATGATCCTGCTACGCCGGGAACCATCGAAGGCGGCGTCCCGGGAGACACCGTTGTTTTCTATATCGGCAGTTATATTGCCGGTCAAACTGGGTCTTGGGCAAGCGGAACCAATGTTCGGCTCGATCTAACCGCGTCCACGGACCGCACCGTCACGTTCGACGCGAATGGCGGTAGCGGCACGATGTCGCCTCAGGTGGCGAACGTCCCGACCGCGTTGACGTCCAACACGTTCACGCGCACAGGCTACGCTTTCGCGAATTGGAACACCGCGGCCAATGGAACGGGCATTTCCTACGCCAACGGCGCGACCTACTCCTTCGCGGACGACATCACCCTCTACGCCCAGTGGACGGGCAACACCTACACCGTCACCTTTGATGGCAACGGCGGCGCCGATCCGACTCCCGCCACCAAAGACGTGACCTTTGGCGCGGCCTACGGCGCGCTCGCGACCACCAGCCGAATCGGCTACACCTTCGATGGTTGGTTCACCGCCGCGTCGGGGGGAACGGAAGTGACTGCCGCGAGCATCGTTGCTACCGCCTCGAACCACAACCTCTACGCTCACTGGACAGCCCTGCCGACTCACACTGTCACATTCAACAATAACGGCGGAACTGGCACGATGTCGCCTCAGGTGGCAAACGTCCCGACCGCGTTGAACGCGAACACATTCACGCGCCTGGGCTACACCTTCGCGAACTGGAATACCCAGCCTGGCGGTGGCGGATCATCCTACGCTGACGGCGCGACCTATTCCTTCGCGGCGGACGTGACTCTCTACGCCCAGTGGACAGCCAATACCTACACCGTCACCTTCGATCCCAACGGCGGCTCCGCGCCTGTCCCGACCACAAAGACTGTGACCTATAACGCGGCCTATGGCGCTCTCGCGACCACGACTCGCACGGGCTATGCCTTCGCGGGTTGGTTCACCGCCGCCTCTGGCGGAACGGAAGTGACCGCGGCTACCATCGTCACCGCCACATCCAACCACACCCTCTTCGCTCATTGGACGGCGAACAGCTACACTGTCACGTTCGACGCGAATGGCGGCAACACACCTGTCCCGACCACCAAATCCGTGACCTTTGGCTCCGCTTACGGAACCCTCGCTACTACCAGCCGCACAGGCTACACCTTCGTGGGTTGGTTCACTGCCGCTTCGGGTGGAACAGAGATCACTTCCGCCAGCATTGTCGCGACAGCCTCGAACCACACCCTCTTTGCCCATTGGACGACCCTGCCCGTTCACACCGTCACCTTCATGGCGAACGGCGGAACTGGCACGATGGATCCGCAGGTGGCGAACGTCCCGACCGCGTTGACCCTCAACGCCTTCACGCGCACGGGTTATGCCTTCGCGAACTGGAATACTGCCGCCAATGGTTCAGGCGTTTCGTATGCCAACGGCGCGACCTATCCCTTCGACGCGGACATTACCCTCCACGCCCAGTGGACAGCCAATAGCTACACCGTCACCTTCGATGCCAATAGCGGAGTCTCGCCGACACCCACAAGCAAGACTGTGACCTATAACGCGGCTTACGGAACCCTCGCGACTACCAGCCGCACAGGCTACACTTTCGCGGGTTGGTTCACCGCCGCTTCGGGCGGAACACAGGTCACCACGTCCACACTCGTGACGACCGCCTCCAACCACACCCTCTTCGCCCATTGGACTGACCTGGCGAACCACACCGTCACGTTCAACGCGAACGGCGGCTCTGGCACGATGTCCCCGCAGGTGGCGAACATCCCCACCGCGCTGACCGCCAATACGTTCACGCGCGAGGGCTACTGGTTCAATGGCTGGAACACCTTCGCCGACGGCTCTGGCGTCTCGTATGCCAATCAGGCCATCTACCCCTTCGCGGCGGACGTGACCCTCTACGCCCAGTGGAGTCCTGTAACGGCGCTGACCGTCACGGGCATTACCGCAAACAATAAAGTCTACGATGGCAACGTCGCGGCCACCCTGAACCTCGGCGGCGCGACCCTGGTTGGCGCCCTCCCCGGCGACGACGTGACCCTCGTCACCAGCGGGGCGACTGGCGTCTTCGCGAACAAGAATGTCGGCGTGGGCAAGGTCGTCAGCATCGCTGGACTCACCCTCGGCGGCGCGAACGCGGGCAAGTACTCGCTCACCCAGCCCACTGCCACCGCCAACATCACCGCCCGGAGTCTGACCGTCACCGCGACAGCCAACAACAAGACCTACGACGGCGCGACCATCGCGACCGTCACGTTCACGACCAACGCGCTCGTCGGCGATGTTGTCACTGTTGCTTACGCCAGCGCCAACTTCGATACGAAGAATGTGGGCGTCGACAAGACCGTCACCGTGACCGGCCTCACGTTGAGCGGCGCGAGCGCAGGCAACTACCAACTGCTCAGTGCCACCGTCACCGACCTGGCGAACATCACCGCCCGTAGCCTCACCGTCACCGCGGACAATAAGACCAAGACGGTCGGTCAACCTGATCCAGTCTTCACCTACACTGCGAACGGGTTCATCGCGCCCGACGCGTTCATTACCGCGCCCACCTGTTCAGTCCCCGCTCCTCATACGGTAGTGGGAACCTACGACATCGTGTGTAGCGGAGGCAATGCCGGCGCGAACTACCTCATCAGCTACGTCAAGGGAACGCTGACCGTTACGGCCGCCAACAACCCGCCGACGAACATCAGCCTCTCCAAGACGTCTGTGGATGAGAATCTGCCCAGCGGAACGGTGGTTGGAACCCTCACCGCCACCGATCCCGACGTGACCGACACCCACACCTTCTCGCTCGCCTGCGCCACCCCAGGCGCAAACGATGCATCGTTCCAGATCGTTGGTAACAGCCTGAAGACGGCGGCGGCCTTCGATTACGAAACGAAGAACAGCTACGCCATCTGCGTACGCGCCAATGACGGCCACGGCGGAGTCTTCGACAAGAACTTCACCATCACCGTCAATGACCTGGTCGAGAGCATAGCGCGTACCTTCCGCTCCAACGGCGTGCAAGACGGCTGGATTTTGGAATCTACCGAGACGAGCAATGCTGGCGGCACGAAGAACAACGGCGCAATCTCCTTCTACGTGGGCGACAACGCGGCCAACAAGCAGTATCGCTCCATCCTCAGTTTCAACACTGCTGGCCTGCCCGATAACGCCGTCATCAAGAAGGTCACGCTCAAGATCCGCAAACAGGGCGTGGTGGGAACTGATCCGTTCACCACGCACGGCAAATTGGTAGCCGATATCGTCAAGCCGTTCTTTGGGCTTAACGCGGGCCTCGAACTCGGGGACTTCAATGCTCTGGCGAACAAGGTCGCGGGTCTGTTTGGCGTGCCAGTGAAAAATTGGTACCATGCCGCGGTTGGCTCTACCAGCCATCAATACGTCAGCCTCACAGGGACGACACAATTCCGTCTGCGCTTCCAGAAAGACGACGACAACGATAAAGTGGCAGACTATGTGAAGTTCTTCAGCGGCAATTACAGCGATGCGGCCCTACGCCCAACCCTCATCGTCGAATACACCCTGCCGTAAACCCGAATCTCGACTGATTGTCTGATCGAAAAAAAGCCGCCCCTCGTAAGAGGGGCGGCTTTTTTTATTTCTCAAATAGCGGATTGCGGACTTGAGTCCACTCACGCCAGGCGGACTCAAGTCTGCAATCCGCGGTATTCTGATAATTTCTTAATCTATTGGGTTTTTCTCCCCACCTCACTAATTTTTCCTTTCAGTATTGCAAACCAGGGCAAATCACAGCCTTTGAAAATTTTTGAGGTTAACATCCTGCCGCGTTCGAGGATTTTATCGAGCGCTTGAACCAAGCCGAGACGATAGGACGAAAATCCGAATCGTTAACAGGTTGCCCGGATCGCCACTCCCCACATCGTTGAAATCTCCCGCGGCCTGTCCAATGAAGGCTGTTGTTTTTTTAAATCAACCAGTAAAAGGAAATCAGAATGAAAAAGTTTATCCATACCCTCATCATCGTGGCGATCGTTTCAACCATCTTTGTTTCGCATGGCGCGGCGCTGGCGCAAATGGAGACAGGCCGCCTCAACGCGACCAGTGTCCCAGCCTTCCCAGGCGCGGAGGGGTTCGGCGCCAACACGCTCGGCGGTCGGGGTGGGAAAATCTTCGAGGTGACCAACGTGAACGATTCGGGGTCCGGCAGTTTGCGAGCCTGCGTCGAAGCCTCGGGCGCGCGGACCTGCGTCTTCCGCGTCGGTGGGCTGATCCAACTCCAGTCGGCGCTCGTCATCCAGAATCCCTACATCACCATCGCGGGGCAGACCGCTCCCGGCGGTGGCATCACCCTCAAGAAGACCAACGGCGGCGACGCGCTTGTGATCAAAACGCACGACGTCATCCTGCGCTACCTCGCCTCACGACCTGGCCCGGGCGGTGAGAACCACGGCGCGGAAATCGCCTCGAACGGCGACCATCTTTACAACATCATCATTGACCATTGCTCCTTCAGTTGGGGAACTGACGAAGTGCTGGAGACCTGGTACAAAGTGACCGACACCACCATCCAATGGACGATTGTCTCGGAAGGGTTGGATTGCAGTACGCACTCCAAGGGTTGTCACAGCAAAGGCTTGATGGTTGGCGGTTACGCCGACAGCGAGTCCAAGCAGGGACTCGGCTCCGAGAATATCACCGTGCATCACAATCTGTTCGCACACAACGGCGAGCGCAACCCGCTCGTCCAAACCAGCGGGTTGGTGGATGTGGTCAACAATATCGCCTACAATCCGTTTGGCACGTTCATGTACCTCTACATGAAATCAAATTCCATCGTCCCCGTCAATTACGTTGGCAATTTTTATAAATACGGTCCCGAAACCGACAGCGGAAAATATGAGATCAAGACATACGATGATGGCGGCCTCGGCGCGGATATTTACGTGGCTGGCAACATCGGCCCGCATCGAAAAGCGGACAATCTCGCACAGGACGTTGTGGTGGAAACGGGATCGCGAGGCTTCCTCACGTCCACGCGCCACCCCGCGCCGCAGGTCACAACCACTTCAGCGTTTGTGGCTTACGATCAAGTCCTCGCGGGCGCGGGCAACAGCGCGGGCGTCTCGTGCGATGGACAATGGGTCAACCGACGCGATAGCATTGACGCGCGCGTCGTCAACGATGTGCGGAACGGCACGGGTCACATCATTGACGATCCCTCCCAAGTGGGCGGCTGGGTGACTCCTGCCGCGGGCGCTCCCTGCGCCGATAGCGATCACGATGGCATGCCCGACGCGTACGAGGCCCGCTATGGCCTCAACCCCAACAGCGCCGCGGACGCCAACGCTGACGCGGACGCGGACGGTTATCCCAACGTGGAAGAAGCCATCAACGGGACGATTCCTTCGGGTGGCGGTGGGGGACCGCAGGAACAGGTTGCGAACGGCGGCTTTGAAACCTATCCTGTCGCGTCCAACATGCCTGCGCGTTGGCAGGGAGTTCGATTCACGGCGGGCGATGGAAAAGATGCCGCCGTCAAATACGAAGGCGCGGCCTCCGTGAAGATCGCGGGAGACCCAGCCGTGCAAAAGATACTCACGCAAACCCTGCTTATCTCGGGGAATACGGGTGAGACGATGAACTTTTCGTTTTGGGTACGCGGCGTCTCGATCCCAGCGCAGGGTGCGGTCTGCGAAGGGCTGGCGCTTCTTTACAAGGCTGGCGTGATCGTGGAGAGAAAAAATCTCAAATGCCCCACTGGCTCGTTTGCCTTCCGAAAACTGAGCATCGCCTTCCCCGCGTCCGCATCCTTCGATAAGGTCGCCATCCGCATCCGATTCAAATCTACAGGCACGATATGGTTCGATAAAGTCAGCTTGGTGAAGTGAAAACAACAACGCCTCCGCAATTTTGCGGAGGCGAAATTTTTTTAGCTCTCGTATAAAAACAGGCTCCGCGTTTTTTCAGCAGTTGGACTGCCGACGTCTCGCACACTGCCCTGGCGGGCTGGCCAGGGATGTAACTGCTCGCGAACCCTGAAGAAGTGAAAAACGCTACTGGTGAATGTAAACAAGCGATGACCGCCAATTCTGGCGGTCATCGCTTGTTTGATATGGAGTTGAACGTCTCTGACGTTCACGATCCAAAGTCGGAGACGTTGGACTCCGACTTCATCACGAATTCAAGCGGATCATCCCCGCTTTGAGCGCGAACAACACGGCTTGCGCGCGATTGGGTTGGTTCAATTTTTTGAGGATGCTCTTGGCGTGACTACGAACCGTCTCCTCGCCCACGTTCAGTTGCACGGCGATCTGTTTGTACGTGCTGGCCGTCGCCATCCATTCCAGCGCTTCGAGTTCGCGCGCCGTCAATGAAACGGAGGGGGGCTGGCTCGGTTGCGGTTTCAGGCGCGCCACCACGCGCTTCATCACGTCGGGATGCAGGTAGGCCTCGCCGCGCATCACCGCTCGCAACGCGCCCATCAACTCCGCTGGCTCGATATTTTTCAGCACATATCCCTCGATGCCCGCCGCCACCAGGTCAATCACGCGGTCATCCACTTCGGTGCCAGTGAGCATCATGATCTTGATTTCGGGATTCGACTTTCGCAACGCGAGCGCCATCTCCTGCCCGTCTATCTCGGGCATGACCAAATCCACGAGGACAATATCGGGCTGGATGCTGCGCGCCATCTCGAGGCCTGCGCGTCCATTTTGCGCTTCGCCGATGACCTCCAGGCCGGGTTCCAGGCGCAGAACCATTGCCAACCCTTTGCGGACCACGGCATGGTCATCCACGATGAGGAGACGGATGGTGTCAGGCATGGGGGTGTCCATTGATGGGAATTTCGATCATTACCCGCGTACCCTTGCCCGGCGCGCTGATGATTTCACATTCGCCGCCGAGGGCGCGGGCGCGTTCCTGGATTCCGTGCAGGCCAAAGTGTTCGCGGTTGACGCTGCGCGAGAGCGCCACGGTTGGGTCGAAGCCGCGGCCTTCGTCGGAGATGCTCATGTCCACGCGGTTGTCGTGCACGTTCAGGCAGAGACGCGCCGATGACGCGCCTGAGTGCCGCGCCGAGTTGGCCAGCGCCTCCTGCGCCATGCGATAGACAGCGCGGCGCAGTCCCGATGGCAGGGCGTTGAAGTCGCCGCTGTGGTTGAAGATGATGCTGAATGCGCGCGGGCGACAGCAACTGTTGACGTAGTTCACCAGGTCAGCCTGGAAAATGTCCATCGTGAGCGAGGACGGCCAAAGGTCAAAGATGGAGCGGCGCACTTCGTCATGCGCGCCGCTGGCGAGAGTCCGCAGGTCGGTCAATTCCTTCTTCACGTCTTCGGCGTGTTCGGGCAGCATGTTCACGCAAGCGTCGAGCGAGTAGGCGATGCCGAAGAGCGATTGCGCCACGGTGTCGTGAATGTCGCGGGCGATGCGATTGCGTTCGGTTTCGACGGCGAGGCGTCGGGCGCGGTCAATGCACAGGATGGTGGTGCCCAGCGCCAAGGCGGCTTGATTCGCCACGAGGGTCACCACGTCTTCGCGTTGGCGCGTCAACTCCTCGTGTTTGTCCAACTCCACCATGAGGATGCCGACGGCATATTCGCGCAACGAAAGCGGATACACCAGCCAGCGACAGGTCTTGAGCCACGAGTTGAGGTCGGGGTGATTGACGAGGACTTCGCCCTCGACGCCTGTGCGATAAGGTTTGCGTTCGATCAACGATTTGAAAATTTCGCCGTTTTCTGAGTTGAGAGAAAGCGCTTCGATGGACGGGAAGGAAGAGTTGACAGGGTAAAGCAACCAACTACCTATCTCTTCGCGGGCGGGGTCCACGAGCGCGACGACCGCGCGGCGGAATCCCAACCCCGTGGTGACCGCGCCGAGTACGCGCTGTTGCACGGAAATGAGATCGGGCGCGGCCTGCAAGAGGACGGTGAGGTCGTGGATGACTTTCAACTGGCGATGCGCGGCGCTGAGGCTTTCGTTTTGGCGCGTCAATTCGTCGCGGGCGGCGCTGAGTTCGTCGCGCGCCTGGTTGATGGTTTTGAGCAGGGAGGAGGGGTAGGCGAAAAGAATCGGGATGAGCCAGACGCCCGCCAGTTGCGTGAGCGCCGAAACGCCGTCGGATAAATCGAATTGATTCGCGGCGAGATAAAGCGGGGTGAAGAACGCGGCAGAAACCAGCGCGCCGCGCATTTGAAAGAAGAACGAACCCGCCAGAAGCGGACTAAGCGCGTAAAGAAAATATGGACTGCGCGCCCCGCCGCTGATAAATAAAATTCCCGCCGAGAAAACCAGGTCGAGACCCAGCGCGGCGGGGTAATCCACAACGAGTTTGTTGAGCGGACGATTGAAGAGGGAAATGAAAAGATTGACGAGCGCCGCGATGCCCAACGTCCAGAGCGGCGAGAGGAATTGTCCCTGTTCATTTTCCATGTTGAGGGTGAACAATGCAGGGAGCAGGGACGCCCAGCGAAAAATCACCAGAAATGTGAAAACACGATCTGAAAAAAAGAAATTCTTTATTCTGGACAGCATGTGGACGATTATATTCGTTATCCCCCGCGCGGGGGAGGCGGGTTTCCCCCCTGCATGGGATGGCGTGATGCCGTTGGTGTTGTTATCATGTCAACGCTCAAAGGAGGCTCACATGGATGTATTGAAGGAAGATCAAGTTCTCGATTGTTCTGGTATGTTGTGCCCAATGCCTGTGGTGAAAACCTCGAAGGCCATCAAAACCATCGAAGTGGGACAGGTTTTGAAGATGGTCGCCACCGACCCTGGCGCGCCGCCCGATATGGAGGCCTGGAGCCGACAGACGGGCAACGAACTGCTCCGCTCCACGCAGGAAGATGGCAAGTTCGTGTTCTACATTAAACGCTTGAAGTAATTCCCCTCTCGTTTTCAACTTTAATACGGAGACCGACATGTCCAAATCTGACCCAAACGCCCCGAAGCGCCTCGCGCTGATCGCATCTAAAGGGACCTTAGACTGGGCCTACCCCCCGTTCATTCTCGCCAGCGCGGCCGGCGCGATGGGCTGGGACGTGGGCATTTTCTTCACCTTTTACGGCTTGCCCCTGCTCAAGAACGACTTGCATATGCAAGTCTCTCCGCTTGGAAACCCTGCCATGCCGATGAAAATGCCGTTTGGACCGGAAGGATTCCAAAACATTGTATGGCCGATGCCGAATATTCTGATGGCAAATGTCCCTGGGTTTGAAGCGATGGCAACCAGTTTAATGAAGCAAACCTTCAAGAACAAGGGCGTTGCGTCCGTCGAAGAATTACGCGACATGTGCGTTGACATGGACGTAAAAATGATCGGATGCCAGATGACGATGGATGTATTTGGCTTCAAGCGGGAAGACTTCATCAAGGAATGTACAGTCGGCGGCGCGGCGATGTTCCTCGAATATGCCGCGGACGCGGACGTGCAGTTGTTCATCTAGTAGAAGTACACAGGTACACTGTAAACGACGTGTGTACGCGTATATCTATCAATTATTGGTAGGAGGCTGACATGTCAACTGTTTCAATTACCACCGCCCGAATGGGCGACGCTTCGATCATGACTGTGAGTGGGCGCGTGGACTCCGAGACCGCTCCCCAATTGGACGACGCGCTGGCGCAACTCGCGGCTGGCGGAAACAACAAAATTGTCCTCGACCTGAAGGGCGTGGATTACATGTCCTCGGCTGGACTGCGAGCCATTGTCAAAGCCGCGCAAGCTGCACAGAAAGCGGGCGGAGATTTTCGTCTCGCGGCGGTTTCGAATGCCGTCGAAGTTGTCCTGCGCACGGTCGGCATGTTGCAGATGTTCAAGTTGTATACAAGCAGTGGAGAGGCGGCAAATTTCTAGCCGCGCCCACCATCCCATTTTGGAGAGGGCAGTATGAGTGTCTGGAAAACGAACGACTCTGACGTTAAGAAAATTCTTTACGTTCAAACGCACGGCGAGAAAGACCCCGAGCGAACGGCGACTCCATTCTTTCTCGCCACGGCGGGCGCGGCGATGGATAACGAAGTGTGCATTTACTTTACCATGAACGGTCCGCAGTGCGTGGCAAAGGGCAACGGCGACAGGATCATCATCCCGCGCAAGGGCGGCGGCGGCAAGGAATTGAAATTCTTCATCGAACAGGCGCTGGAAATTGGCGTGCGCTTTCTCGTCTGCCAGCCTTCGCTCGACCTGCACGGCTACACCATGGACGACATGATCGAAGGCGTGGAAATGATCGGCGGCGCGGCGTTCAACGACATGGCGTGCGATGCGGATGCGGTGATTGGTTTCTAAACGTTAAGCGTTTAACGTTTAATGTTCAACGTTTGACAACAGGAGGCATTCGTGCCAACTACCATCGAAAACTGGAATCCCGGCAAGGCTGTAGACCGCCATCCCGAAGCGACTTACGAGGACAAGGAACGACTCTTCCTCGAAGTTAAAAACGATGTGCGCTACAAAGACTTCATTTATGGATGTTACGAATGCGGCATTTGCGTGTCCGCCTGTCCATCTGCGCGTTTCTATGATTTCAGTCCGCGCGTGATCGCCCAGGCCATCGCGCGTGAAGATGTCGAACGTATCTATGACATTATCACCGAAGATATTTGGAATTGCGCGCAATGCTTTTCGTGCGTGCGTTGTCCGCGCCAAAATAACCCGGGGGGGTTGGTAACGATCTTGCGCGAAGTCTCCCTCAAAAACGGATTACAGGAATCAAAAGACGCGCTTCAAGGCTACAGCCGCGTGATTTACAAAGTCATGCTTAAAGGCAATCAAGTTTCCCCCGACATGCTCCAGCCTGATTTCTTCCCCGATTGGGGTCCGTGGGTTCAGAATTTTTCTCAAAATATGCACGTCTGGCGCAAAGCCATCCCCATGGATTCAATCCGCGGGCTGACGGATGTCGCCTGGCGCACGGATCGCAAGACATTGCTTGAACTGTATACCATCTGGTTTGAGTCGGGCAACATGGACATCATCAAGGAACTGGATGAAAGTTTATACGACTTGTTGACCGACGTTATGAATGAAGAGTTGGAAGAAGGATAATGTGTTTGAATGTTTAAAGGTTGAAGGTTAAAAGCTTTGAACGTGTTAACTTGCAACCTGCCAACCTGAAAACTTTACTGGAGATTCACCATGACCGAACTAACCACCGTTGAACAAATTCTCGAACGAAAATCACATCCTGTCATCCGCGACGCGTCTGTTGCGCCGACTGACGATATGCACGAGCGCTTATTGGACCTTGAGGCAAAAGGCGAGATCGTTCTACAAAGAATGAAAGGCGATTTTGTCGAGTTCCCAACCAAATATGGGCGCATGAAGAAGATTCCCATCGAACATACCTGGCATCACAAATCCTGTGGTCACTGCGGACATATCCCTGGTTACGCGTCGTCCATTCTCTGGTTGCATCGCCAATTCAATTTGGATTATCACGATCCCACCGACCAGACCTCCTGCACAGGCTGGAATTATTATGCCTCGGGCGCGTCCAACGCGGTGGGACAGGCCGCGGTCATGAGTCGCAACTTTGCCGCCGCGTATGAAACGGGATATTTCCCGATGATCCATTGTGGAACATCTTTCGGGCATTACAAAGAAATCCGCGAACAACTTGTGCATCACAAGGAACTACGCGACGAAGTCCGCCGCATCCTCGACAAGATGGGCAAGCCGCTCGTCATTCCCGAAGAGATCGTCCATTACAGCGAATGGGTCTATGCCATGCGCGATAGATTCAAAGAACGCCAACTCGTGGACATGAGCGCCATCACCGCCACGGTGCATCCTGCCTGCCACTATTACAAGATCGTCGCGGAAGACGCGATTTACGATCCCGAAATCTATGGCGGACAACGCACCGCTGTGGTCACTGCCTTGCTTGAAAAGCTTGGCGTCAACGTCGCGGATTATTCCACATGGTTTGATTGCTGTGGATTTGGTTTCCGCCATGTGCTTGTTCAGCGCGATTTCACCCGTTCGTATGCTGTGCTTCGAAAGATCGAGACCATGATCAACGAAGCCAACCCCGACTTGACCGTCACCCACGACACCGGATGTGTGACAACATTGGATAAAAGTCAATTTGCCGCGAAGGCGCATGACCGCAAAGTGGGCGTCCCTGTTTTGTCGGATGCGCAGGTTGCCGCGTTGGCAATGGGAGCGCATCCCTTCCGCGTGGTGCAGTTCCACTGGCATTCCACGGATTGGCGTCCCTTCTTGGAGAAACTCGGAATCAACTGGCAGAAATATTGGGACGAGTTCCAGGGCGACCTCGACCAGATCCGCGCGGGTACAAAGTCTGGCGTCACCTGGCAGGATGCGGATACGCCGATAAAACTACAATCAATATAGTCGAAAGTCGAAGGTCACAGGTCGATTGACTTTCGACTTTGGACATCTTGACACCTGACACTTGACACAGGAGAACCACAAATGACATCTGGAAAAGTACTCATCATCGGCGGTGGACCATCGGGACTTGAGGCCGCGCGCTGCGTGGCGGAACTGGACGGGGAAGCCATTCTCATTGAAAAGCGCGAACGTCTTGGCGGCACGCCTGACCGTGAGAATTACGCTAAGTTGACTCATCACTGGCGTGACGCGTCTGAAGCGATGGCGGATATGGCCGCGGCGGTGACGAGCAACAAAAATGTGGAAGTGAAGTACAGCGCCGAAGTGAAGGGAATCTCCGGGAGCGCTGGCAACTTCACCGTCGAGATTGAAGCGGGCGGGGTCGCCGAGGCGCTCAATGTGGGCGCGGTCATCATCGCCACGGGCTTCCAGCATTTCGATCCAGGCCGCGCCACGCAATACTACAATTACTATTCCTTCCCCGATGTCATCACGTTGACCGATCTCGAAAAGATGTTGAAGGAACATAACGTGGTGCGTCCGTCGAATGGACAGACGCCGAAGAAGATCGCGTTCATTCAATGCGTGGGTTCGCGCGACCGCCAGATCGGAAATGAATATTGCTCGAAAGTTTGCTGTGGCATTGCCAGCAAACAGGCAATTGAATTGCGCGAGCAGATCGCCGATTCGAAAGTTTTCATTTTCTACATTGACATGCGCATGTATGGCTATTGGGAAAATGAGATCTATTGGCCCGCGCAGGAAAAATATCATGTCAATTACATAAAGGGCGTGATCAGCGAGGTGTTGCAGAAAGGCGATCAACTGCTTGTGCGCGGCGAAGATACCACCATGAGCCGCCCGATGGAAGTGACGATGGACATGGTCGTGCTTTCGGTTGGCATGGAACCGAGCGCAGGCACGCGCGCCATTTCGCAACTGCTTGGCGTTCAACAAAATAAATATGGCTTCATCGAAGCGGGCGGCGCGGGCGGTCTTGACCCCGTCGCCACTTCGCAGGAAGGCATCTTCGTTGCGGGCGCCGCGTCTGGTCCTGCCGATCTCGATGACTCAATTGCAAAAGCAGGTCTCGCTGCCGCGCGCGCGCTGGCATCCGTCCGCAAAGTTATGGCGTAATGCGAAATTAATTTCACACAACAATTATGCAACCCCAGCGACAAAGTCACATCGTCAAACAGCGGACGGGCCCCGATGATCCCATTCTGCATGAGACTTTGCAGGAGGCGCTCGCGCAGGTTTCCGCGCAGGATGTGATTTCCATCGCTGACGAATTATCTGCTCGACATGAACGCATCTTTCTTAATCTGAAAACTGATTCTGCTTCGTCGGCATCCTCCTTCGCAGACGTCGCTTCCGCGGTCACGCACACGCGTGCAAATGCAAAAGTTCTGACAAATTATTTTGCTGATGGCGATTTTAGAGTCTTTGACGATTTGCTAAAAGGTGAATCTCCAACTCCCGTTCGAGTTGCGAAATTCGTCCAAAAGGTGGACGCGCTTGATACAAGGCTTGCTCTCGAACTCGCGTCTGGACTTTTGTACAACACAGCGCCCCAGGAAAATTGGCTGTGGACTCGCTGGCTATGGGACCCCACCACTGGTACGGGCATCCTTCCATTATTAGCAGGAAGCACGCACAACCTGCTCGCGGATAATCTCGCAGATGGATACGCCCGCGTGGGTCTGGTCACCGCCATGAGCATGAAGTTCGGCGAAGGCACAGGCTTGTGGACAGACGAGTTGATGGTCAACGAAAAACGCGCGCAATTCGCCAACAGCGCATTTCTGGCATGTGCTTATAACGTCTATTTGTACGGCACAACCAGTTGGAGATTGAGCCGCGAGTTCAATAATTTATTACCGTCCCTGCCGAACATGGCGAGGAAGTTGCTGGGATTGAAGAAGAGCAGTAATGAGAGATTAGAGATTGGTGATTAATCTCCAATTACTAATTACCAATTACCAAAAACAGGAGACCATAATTTATGGCTGGTCCGATTAAAGCAAAGTATGTAGAAAAAGAACATGCTGTCGTAGACGGCGTGGATATTTCCGGTCACTGGAACCGCATGTTCGAACCGCGGACGATCTTCGAGTACACGCCCGAACTGATCGAAAAGGTTGCGGATATTCCAGGCGGGGAGTCGTTTGCGAATTGCTATCAATGCGCCAAGTGCATTGCTGTCTGCCCTGTGGATATTGTGGGCAATTACGGTCCGCGTAAATTGTACCGCTATGCCCAAACGGGCATGGATCTGACCGAAGCGCCCGAACTTTGGCTTTGCACCACTTGCAAGAACTGCCTGCGTGTCTGCCCCAAAGAAGTGGATATGATTCAGATCATGCCCGCCGTGCGCGAGCAGGCGATTCTCACAGGGAAATTTGTCCCGCCTGAATTGCAACAGGCGTTCGAGAACACCGCCAAGACGGGCAATCCGCTCGGTCAGCCCCAACGCAAACGCGACGCGTGGATTCAGTCCGCGGGTGTGACGATCCCGATCATCAAAGATGTGGCGCGTCCTGTGGATGTGCTTTGGTATGTCGGTTCATATCCTTCCTATCACCCACGTGGTATTGACGCGGCATCCGCGGCGGCGCGTATCTTTTCCGCGCTGGAAATAGATTTCGCGATTCTCGGAAAAGAAGAAAAAGACGACGCCGACTCTCAACGCCTGGCTGGTGAGAAGGGTCTCTTCGAGATGATGACCGAGTACAACATCGAGACCTTCAACAAGTACGAGTGGAAGGAACTCGTGGTCACAGGTCCGCATGAGTTGAACGCTTTCAAGAACGTGTACCCGAAACATGGTTTTGAACGCCCCGTCGTTCACTACACCACTTTCCTGGCGCGTTACCTTGACCGACTCAAGCCTTTGCTGAAACATCGAGTTGAAAAGAAGATCACCTATCACGATCCCTGCTATCTCGGACGTCACAACGGTGAATACGAAGCGCCGCGCAAACTGCTCGAAGCCATCCCTGGCGTGGAGTTGGTAGAAATGCAGCGCAACCGCGAAAACGGCTATTGCTGTGGCGGTGGTGGTGGCGGCATGTGGATGGACTCATTCACCGCCAAACACACCACCATGCGCCTCTCCGAAAAACGCGCCATGGAAGCCGCGTCCACGGGTGCGAACGTGCTGGCAGTCGCCTGCCCATTCGAAGTTTCGCGCTTCACCGACGCGGTCAAGTCTACGGGCAATGAGCATGTGGATGTGTTGGATATTTTGGAACTTTTAGATAAATCAATGAGAGGCGAGTAATCAAATTGTCGAAGGTCAAAAGTCGAAAGTCGTTCGACCTTTGACCTTCGACTTTCGACGTGAATTTTCAACTCAATCATAGGAGAGAGATTTTCATGAATATCGTAGTCGCAATTAAACACATCCCCAGCATTGCCGATGACCTGCCCGTCAAAGGTAATAACGTGGACTTTGACTCGGTGGATTTCGTACTGAACGAATTCGATGAGCAGTCCATTGAGCAGGCGGTGCTGGTGAAGGAAGCCGTCGGTGGGACGGTAACCGTCGTTGGGGTGGATATGATCGGGGAACTCGACGGTGTTCTCCATCTCGCGCTTGCCAAAGGCGCGGATAAAGCCGTCAAAATTACGGGCGATGACCCAGCCGCGGATTCACATCAACAAGCCAAATGGCTGGCGGAGGCGATTAAGGGCATGTCAGCAGATATCGTCTTTGTGGGCGTGCAGGCTTCGAATGACCTTGATGGTCAAATCGGACCGATGATTGCGGCACATCTCGATATGCCGTATATCGGCGGAGTCAGCTCGGTGGAAGTGACGGGCGAGACAGCCACGGTTAACAAGGAATTCGCGGGCGGAGTCGGCGCGAAGTACGCGGTGACGTTGCCGATGGTGGTCGGCGTGCAGGCATCGGTCAAGCCGCCGCGTTATGCGCCTGTGAGCAAGGTGAGACAAGTCGCTCAGACTGCGACGATCGAAAAAGTTGCGCCATCAGGCGACGCTGGTTCGGGATTGACATTCAAGAAAATGGCTCCGCCTGTGGTGACGGGCCATGCCGAGATGATCGAAGGTTCATCGAAGGAAGTGGCGGCGAAGATCGTGGAGTTGTTGAAGAGCAAGGGACTCGTGTGAGACCTGACAGGTTTCCACAGAGCCTTGATTAACCGAGTCGAATCCGATTCGCAATCGCCACAGTTAACACAGGTCACAATGAAACCTGTCAGATCTTTTGAGGAGTACAAATGAGCAATGACATTCTCGTAATCACCGAACACATGGATGGAAAGTTTTCCGATGTGTCGTTTGAAATGGTTGGAAAAGCCAAAGAGTTGGCATCCGCTTTGGGTGGGCAGGCAGTTGCGGTCGTCGTCGGAGGCGGGGTTTCGTCCAATGCCTTCGCATCTGATTCCACGATTCATGTGGATGACGCGTCGCTAGCAAACTTCAATCCCGAAGCGTATGGAAAAGTGATCGAAGCGTTGGTGAAGGAAAAATCTCCGCGGCTGGTGATGTTCGGTTGGACGGCGACAGGCATGGACTTGGCGGCATGGCTTTCAGCAAGACTCGGCGTTCCGTGCGCGGCGTATGTGAAAAATATCGGCGCGGATTTGACGATGACTTGCCAGGCATACGGCGGCAAGATGAGCGCGGACGTTTCATCCGCAGGCGACATGGCAATTGCGGCGTGTCTTGCGGGCTCGTTCCCTCTCGAAGCGGGACAAGGCTCGACGGCGGCAACGACGATGGCTTCACCTGTTTCACTCGATGGACTCAAAACAAAATTTGTTGAAGCGATCAAACCCGCTGGCGGTGATGTGGATATCACTTCGCAAGTCAAACTGGTTTCGATCGGACGCGGCATTGGCGGCAAGGAAAATGTGGAACTCGCCGAAGAATTGGCAGGAAAATTAGGCGCAACCGTTTCATGTTCGCGTCCTGTCGTGGACGCGGGCTGGCTGCCGCGCACTCGTCAGGTCGGCAAGTCGGGTTTGAAGGTCAAGCCGAAGTTGTATCTCATGCTCGGTATCTCTGGCGCGCCTGAACATCTCGAAGGCATGAAGAGCGCCGAGTTGATCATCGCGGTCAACACTGATAAGAAAGCGCCGATCTTCAATGTAGCGCATTATGGCGCGACGAATGACTTGTTTGAGGTCGCGGAAGCGATGCTTGAGTTGTTATAGCAATTAGGAATTAGGAGTTGTGGTTTTCATAATTCCTAATTCATCATTCATCATTCCTAATTTCTTTTCGGGAGGGTACGTTGCTCACTACGATTGAAAAAATCATCTTCATTGTGCTGGCGATCACGGCGGCGGGATTCACGTTTCACGGGTTCAAAACCATCATTGACTCAGTCCGCAAGGGACGACCTGCGCCTGAGTTGAAAAATATTCCCGCGAGTTTGCTTAAAGCGGGCGTGATGGTTTTGTTCCAGCAGACCATCTTCAAAGCGCGCAAAGTGCTCAGCGCGATTCACATGGGACTGTTCTTCGGTCTCATCACGTATGCCGTTATCAACTTGATGGACGTGCTCGAAGGATTCGTCCCAGGTTTCGACTTGGTCTACGGCGGCAAGCACATCCCCAACGCGCCTACTGGACTTGTCAACGCATTTAATCTCATCGCCGATGTGATGAGCATGTTCCTGCTGATTGCCATCACGGTCTTCCTGGTGCGCCGCTTCATCGTCAAAGATAAGGCTCTCACCTTCCGCGAGAACGTGCTGCTGAATCCGAAAGTCAAAGCGGGCGGGCAGGCGAGGGACTCTCTCACCGTGGGCGTGTTAGTCATCATGCACGTCATCGCGCATGTGCTCAGTCAAGCCTATCGCCTCACCGAAGGCGCCGACCCGTTAAT
>JACRBL010000056.1 GCA_016234485.1 Chloroflexota bacterium | reverse complement strand
TGCTCATCGAAGCGGCCTTGCAAGCCATCATTGCCCTGGCGACGGGGCTCTCTGCCGCCCTGCCGACGTTGATCCCCGCGGTTGTGGAAGCATTGATAACCATTGTGGATACGTTGATAGATAACGCCCCGATGCTCATCGAAGCGGCCTTGCAAGCCATCATTGCCCTGGCGACGGGGCTCTCTGCCGCCCTGCCGACGTTGATCCCCGCGGTTGTGGAAGCATTGATAACCATTGTGGATACGTTGATAGATAACGCCCCGATGCTGATCGAAGCAGCTCTGCAGTTGATTCTTGGACTGTCACAAGGATTGATTGCGGCCATTCCAATTCTTATTCCAGCCATTCCACAAATTATAGTAGCGATAGTGGATACGCTGGCCGATTCAGCGCCTTCGTTAATATCTGCTTTGGTCACTACAATATCAAGTTTATACAATGCAGTTGGTCCAGAAGCAATGGTTGATATTATTTTACTGATGGTTAAAGCTATCTTCGATAATCTTCCTTTGCTTCTGGTTGCGGGCGCTAATCTACTACTCGGCATCTCGCAAGGTCTCGCCAACGCCGTGCCTGAGACCACCAAGCAGGCCATTACGGACTTCCTGACGCAACTGGCTTTTGAGTTGATCGCACAGCGCGACGCTCTGATCGAGAGCGGGCGCGAGTTAATCAACAGTCTCAAAATGGGGCTGGTATCAAACCTGATTGCGCTGGTTGGTTTTGGCTCGGAGTTGGCGATCACACTTCAACTTGCGATCAAGAATGCGTCCAAGAGCATCTCCAAAGCGGGAGCGGCCATCGTGGAAGGTTTGTGGGCTGGCATTACGGGACAATCGGGCTGGCTCTACCAGAAGATCAAGCAATGGATTGACGATCTCATCCAAAAGTTTCTGGATGCTGAGGACGCCAAGTCTCCCGCCAAACGCTTCATGCCTGCGGGTAAATTCGCGGTGCAGGGCTTTGTGGGCGGCATGTTCGCCGAAGCCGCCAAGTTGGACGGGCAGATGAACGCCCTGATGAGCGGCGTCCACTTCAACCCCGCGTTCGCGGCGGCGGGTGGCGCTTCGTCAAACGTCAGCAACACCACGAACAACTACGGCAACACGGTCAATGGGCTGACCATTCCAGGCGATCCGCGTACGCTCACCCTGGCCGATGTCATGGACTTTTTGAACAAACGAGGCTAATTATTATGTGGCGCGTGCAATCCTATCAAAGCGCATCCGCGGCGACCGCCTTCGATCTGAACAACGGCGATTACTACGCGTACATCGAAGACAAAGACCGCTTGCAGTTGATGCCCACTATCAAGCCTGTGGCGATCTCGCGCGGCAAGTATCCGCCCACCATCGTGGGCAAAGTGCGCGAGATGGACAAGACCAAGATCACCATCCGCATCCGCGCCGCGGATTGGCGCACCGCGCTCAAGAACCTTTCGGCGGCCTGCGCCAACGACGAAGACGAGCTCGGCACGCTCACCGTGACGGATGAGAACGGCGCCGAGTGGACGATCCAGGCCAACGTGGAGAACATTCTCCGCACGGGCTATCAGAACGTCTATGAGATGCCGCTCAACGTGCCAGACCTGATCTGGCGCAAGATTGCCACGGAAGATGAGTGGCTCATCACGGCCAGCGAGCAGACCGTCGTCATCAACAACACGGGCAACCGCGTCATCCGCCCGACATTTCAGTTTGAAGCCACGTCCATCAAAGCCGATGGTTTCCTCTATCGCCACTGGTTGCCGATCAAAAATCCCAGCGTCAATGGCTACAACTATAAATCGGTGGATCTGACCAACGGCGGCGTGGATAGCCGCGACTGGGTCAAAGACCTGTCCAACTACGTGCAGATCAACAATGTGGGCGGCATCAATAACAGCCAGACCACCATCCCGTATGACACCAAAACCGAAGGCACGCCAGGCTCCATCGGCACGTATGGCATGGGCTATATCAGCGATGGCGTGAACGTGGAGCAAATCTGCTGGACAGACCGCACAGGCACAACCAGCGGCAACCTGACGGGCGTCACGCGCGGCATTGGAACAACCAGCCCGCACGCGTTCGCCGACAATGTCAAAATCTACCTGTCCTACTGCAAGGCTGACTTGAGCGACGTCCGTTACTACCGCAACGGGCTCGAGCAAAACATCTGGATTGACGCTCCCAACACGGCCAGCACAAAGATATGGGTGGTCGCCACCGAACCCGCAGGCATCACGATGACGCTCGGCTCGGCTATCGGTTCGGGCGGCACGCTGACTGAAATCGCGATTGCTAACACAATCGCGAACCGCACCGCAATTGACCTGCTCCCCGATTCGGGCGTGGTGCGGATCAACGATGAGGCCTTCCACTTCACCGACAAAGACCCCATCCGCCTGTTGTTGAGTACAGACAATCGAAGCATCAACGAAACATCCCCCGCGGCTCATGCGGTGGGCGATACGATCTACTTCGTTCCCAACGATGGCTGGCTCTACATGGGCAACCCATTCCTGGAAGCGCAGGACACCAACGACCGCCGCGAGCCGATGCTCGATAAAACATCATCCAACAACTTGACGCGCGTCTTCACATCCTTCGGAGACAGCACGGGCGTGCGCGCCGATTCGTGGACGCCCGACGTGGAATCGTCGCTCTTTGCAGAGAGCCTGAAGGCCAGCAGTTTCTATGGCGGCAACCACACGGCCAACGCCGACCCCTACACCGAGATGGGCATGAAACTGCAATCCATTTACAGCGGCGGCACGTGGAAGAGCGAAACGGGCAGAATCACTTGGAAATTCTACGAGCCTGGCGGCATTGCATCCGTCACCCAATGGATTTACGAACGCTATAAAACCAGTTCGTCCTGGCCTGCTTATGTGCGGTTGATGAAAAGCAAGGACAATAAAACATGGGAAGATGTCGCTACAGTTGTCACACCGACCGCGGCGGGCGCGTGGGGCAGTACCACTGCTGGACCCTATACCATCGGTACAGACTACCTCTACCTGATGGTCATCATGTGGGGAACGCAGAGCGCGGGACAAACGGGCGGCGTGGGCTACCAGGCGGCCTTTGAAGTGAACTCGCTCACCTACACGGTGGAGAATCCGCTCGAGCCTGAGATCATGCCGCGTTCGCTCAATTCCTACGAGCACAACTTCCGTCTCCTAAACCAGACGACGGGCGAATATTTCAAGGTGGTCTACACGGGCAAACTCAACGGTGTCATCGAAGTGGACTGTGAAGCCAAGACCTTCACCGCCCTGGGCGGAAAACTGCAACGCTCTGCCATCTTTGTGCCAAATACGCAAAAAGACTGGATGACCTTTGCTTCTGGCAACAACACGCTCAAGTTGTTTGAGACGGGCGTCACCGGCCTGACCGCCACCGTCATCCACGAAGACATGCTGGCGGTGTAGCCATGTCGTCGTGGGCATATCTGTTCGATAAGCGCGGCCACATCCTGGATGAGTTCGACGGGGTCTTCCGTCGCTCGTGGGCGATGAACGCGGAGGGCGAATGTCGGTTCACCCTGCCGATCAACGACCGCAAGAACACGCTCAATAATTTTCAGTTCGGCAATCATATCGTCGTGCTGAACAATGACGGCCTGCCGCCCTGGTCGGGCAGGCTCACGACGCCGCGCAGTTGGGGCAACAAGACCAACAAACATTTTGCGCGCTCGCACGCGGCCGTCTGGGATTATCGCATCGGCAAATATACCCTGCCCTATGTCATGATCAACCAGGCGGGCGTGATCGCCCGTCACCTGCTCGAAGTGGCGAACCTGCGCGAAGACACGCTCATCAGGCCGGGCAAGATCCATTACGGCGGCCATGCCTGCGGCGCCATCATCTCGCCTGCCAAAAAGTTGCAGGCCTTTATTGATCACATCGTCAAACAGTCGGGGCATGAGTGGGAGATCGCGCCTGTGATCAACAACAACAAATTGATCCTGTATCTCAACTGGTACGACGAGATCGGCGTGGAGACGGGCGCGTCGCTCAACGATTCCAACTGCCGCATTGACGAGAACAGCCTGCAAGAGAACGGCCCAATCTATAACCTGCTTTTGGGCATCGGCACGGAGCAGGAAGTGCGTAACCATCACCTGGCGATCAACCGCGCCAGCCAGGATATGTTCGGCTTGTACGAGATGCCCTACGAAGTGGACGCGGTTGAAGCGGTGGCCGTGAAGGCGCTCACCGAGGAGCAGTTGGCATACCTGTCCTGGCCGCGCCGGGCGTTTCGCGCTACGGCGTCGAAGGTGAATGATTTCTACAAACAACTGCGGATCGGCAACCGCGCCCAATTTGAATCTGCCGAATCGGGCTACGGCGCGCGTGGACGGGTTGGCACACAGGCCGAAGTGCGTATTTTGGGAATGGCCTATACAGACGATGCCGACGGCGTCGCGCTGACTATTATTTAAGCACAAGGAGAAACACAATGACAACGGGTCCCATGAACGAAGAACTTCGCAACATGCTCATGCGCCTGGATATGGGCAGGGAAAACGACGTGCGCGCCGAGATCGCAGACATCAGAGACGCGGTGCGCTCGCTGTGGATGCTGACCACGGCCCAGGCCATCGTCCCTGGCGTGGACGACAACGGCATCAGCCGCACGCAGGCAGGGGGCATCACGCTCGAAACCACCATCAACAACGCCAACGCGCAAGAGATCAACTGGTGGCTCCCGCTGGGACTCTCCACCGATGACGTGACGGCCATCTATTGCCAGTTGATCGTGACCATTGGCGGCAAGAAATATCTCTACGTGGGCGGTTCGTTCGCTCGCATCGGCGGCGTGACTGCCAGCAACATTGCCCGCTACAATTACGAGACGCGGCAGTGGGAAGCCCTGCCCTGGGGGGTGAGCGACAACGGCGTGAACGGAGCCGTGCGCGCTATTGCCTACAATTCCGTGGATGGTTATCTTTACATTGGCGGCGACTTTCTCAACGCGGGCGGAGACGCAACAGCCGACTATGCGGCAAGGACAGCCTTTACGGCTGATGATCCAATTGTCAGTTGGGAATCGCTTACCACAGTTGGCTATGAGTTGAATGCAAAAGTTAGAACCATTGCCTGCGATAGCGCAGGAGAAACCTATTTTGGCGGAGATTTCACCAACGCAGGCGGAGACACAGCCGCCGACTACATTGCCAAAAAACAAAGCGGCGGGTTTGTGAACATCAACGGCGCGGCGCCGAGCGCGGTCTACACCATCGACATCAATGCAAGCGATGAAATTTTCATCGGCGGAGCGACGGTAGATCAGGGTTTCATCCGCAAGGGGAGCGGCGGCGCGTGGGCAGATTACAACAGTTCGAGCACAACCTATACCTGTTATAAACTGGCCTTCGATCCCAACGGCCTGCTCTACGCGGCAGTGGGCGACCTGCTCATAGACAATGGCGATGGGACGTGGCGCACCGTGGATGTCAGCGCCTATGCCGTGCTGGACGTGGCCTTCGATGCCAACGGCTACCCGATCGTCTGTGGCAGTTTTCTCGACATTGACGGCGTGGACGCCATGCGCGCGGCCTGGTTCGATGGCGCCACCTGGCGACCGCTCACCAACGCGGGCGGGCTGGACGGGCTGGGCGGAACCGTCTACTCGATCATCGCAGACCCCGACACGAACACCGTCTTCGCGGTGGGGGATTTTGACACGGCAGGCACGATCCAATGCAAGGGCATCGCGGCGTTTTGCCGCCCGCTTGCAGATGCGTTGGATATTTTGGCGGGGTTGCCAGAGCAGTATGCCGCGTATTTTCTGACCATCTACGCGGCCATCGGTCACACGCACAGCCTGGCAAACGGCGAAAGTGTTCTTGGTTCCACGTTCTCGATCACTGGCACGGCGGGGACATATCAGGATACGGGGCTGTCCATTTCCCTGCCTGCGGCGGGAACGTACGTGATCAACACGGATATTTGTTTCGCGCTGAAAGGCAACGCAGGCACAGCCTGGTACATCACAGCCAAACTCTACAACTCAACCGATGCCGCAGATGTGGCAAATTCTGAACGCATGGTATTTTATTCAAATGACGCTGGCCTGCCACTCGCGCAAGGCACTATACCGCTCTCCATCATCGTCACCGTTGCCGCGGCAAAAACAATCAAACTCTACGCCGCTCGAAACGGAGCAGGCACGCCATCGTGGACAACGTCGCAAATTCCATCCACCAGTATTGGCAGGACGAAGATGTCCTACCATGCGCTCGGAACGTAACGCGCAGTTGAAATCACAAAATAAGGAGTTTCCAATGAAATACAATCCATTCCGTCTCTTGTTCAAGGCCGACCTGCCGAACGCGACGATCCGCGTAATGCACGTGGTCAACCCCGACCTGCAATATGGCAGGGTCTGGCTCGATCCCCAATTCAAGGCGCAATTCAAACGCACCTTCGATGAGCCGCACCCCATGATGGAAGAGCTGGCAGATGATCTCGTCCGCGACGTGCAACGCTACGCCGACCGCTGGAAGTTGTTCATCGTGCCGCGCACGCCCGCCGAAGTGATGAAGAGCTTCATCAAGCGGCGCATCCAGGCGGCGACCGAATGAAGCGCTGGATCATCGTCATCCTGGCGCTTCTGCTGGCGGCCTGTGGGTCTGCCCGCCAATCTCTGCCCACGCCCAACGGCAACGACATCCAACTGAGCGGCGGAGCCTACGCCGACTACACCATCACCGTCAGCGGCACGGCGCAAGACCCGATTGTGGTGTACGGCAACGGGTCCACGCTTCGATGCGTGCTGATCACGGGCAGTTACATCGTCTGGCGCGATACCACCGTGAGAGGGTGCGACACGTTTGGCATCCGCGTCAAGGGCGCGCACAATCAGATTATCAACAACGTGGTGACAGACGTGGTGAGGCGGAATTGGGACGGCGCAAAGTGCGGCGGGTCTGGCAGTTGGGATAGGGGCATTTCCGTCTCGCTTGCCACAGATATTCTGGTCAGTGGCAATCTCGTTTTTCGGGTGTGCGGGGAGGGGATTGGCGTTTTAATGTCGTCGGATGTAATCGTGGAAAATAACATCGTCTACGATACGTTCAGCGTCAATCTCTACCCCGACAATTCCAACAACGTAATCATCCGCAACAACAGGGCGTATAGCACAGGCGACACGCGTTACTATCGGGACGGCAAGCCCGCGCGCGGACTGTTGATCGGGGCGGAGAGTTATGCGGGCTGGGGATTCCAAGTTCACGACCTGCTGGTCGAAGGCAACACCTTCGAGCGCTCACGCGGCATCTCCTACTATGCGGAGGTGACAGGGACGCCATCCAATGTGATTGTCCGCAACAACCATTTCGTCAACGTGACTGCGCCGCTTGTCAGTCTCGGTTCGTGGGCGAAGGTGAGCGGCAACGTCTCGGTCACGCCCACGCCAGGCGGGACGGCGGTCACGCTGACGCCGACCGTCACCGCGACGATCACGCCCACGCCGACCGCATCCGCGACGCCCGTCCCAGCCACATCCACGCCGACGGCGACGGCGACTCCATCGGAAGAGTGCATTTACTTCCCACTGCACGATCAGTGGGTGTGTTTGAAATAATCAACCCTTCTGCCTGAGCAGTTGCAACAGCTCGTCGATCTTCGCTTCCAATCCATCGCTCGTTTGGGTCTCTGCGCCCAGGCGGGCGATGGTGTTTTTAACCGAGTCGCCCATCAGCCTGCCGTAGATGCTATCGGTGATGACGACCGACTCGTGCATCACGTTTTGTGAGACGGCCTTCAACTCGTCCATGTTGCGCGCCGACTGGCGGGCATAGACCACGTGTCCATGACGGAACTTGTGCGGGGATAGGTAGGGGATGCCTGCCTTCTGACAGAGGAGCGTCAGGTCGTCGCGCAGGTTCTTGGCTCGGTTCTCGCTGGCGGAGCGCGTATCGAGCAGGCGCGCGCCGTCCCGATGGATGGACGCGTACCACAACGACTCAGCCGGGAACTCGGCACGGAGACGGGCATCCCAGCGCGCGGCCACGTCCAACAGGTCGGGGATTTCGAGCAGGTAGGTGCGGGCGGCTTTGCCGTTCTTGGTGTGGACGCCGCGCTCGGGCGTCTGCATCAGCTCGCGGCGCGTCACGTCCACGCAGGAGAGGGGCATGGTCACGAAGGCGCCGTCGCGCATCCCCGAAAGAAAGAGCAGGGCGGCGGCGGCCTGGGTGCGTTCTTCGCGCAGTGTTTCGGCAGAAACGGCCAGCAGGCGGCGCACGTCGTCGAGGGTGTAGTAGGCGGGCGTCTCGATGCGCGAGTCCAGCCGATGGCCGCGCGGCGGAATGAGCAGAGACGTGTAGCCCGCGCCGACGGCACGGTAACGCGTAGGCCAGGCGTCCCGCGCCCAGCCGAAGAAGTGACGCGCCTGCCCGAGCGCTTTGCCAATGGTGGCGGGCGCGAGCGATCGCTGGACCAGGTAAGCAGGATAGACAGGGTCGATCCGACGGGCTTGCGGCCAGGGCGTCTCGTCTGCCCATTCGAGCATGTGCCGCAAGTAGCCGCGGGCACGGTCTACGGTATCGGGATGTTGTTGGCGGGCGCGTTCGCAGTGGCGCAGGTAGGCCAGCATGTCGAGGTAGTTTTGACGGTGGATCATGATAACCCCACCCCCGACCCCACCCCTAGCCCCTCCCCATCGGAAAGAGCGTCCGATGGAGAGGGGAGCATGGAACGCTGGATGCGGTTGATGGTGGCGCCGCAACGCGGGCAAACGGCCTGGACGAGTTCCCGCTTCTTTCCCAACGGACGGCGGGTGGCCGCTTCGATGGGCGCGGGGATGCGACAGCGCAGGCACCAGGCCTGCCCGTCTGCGAGCGGTATGCGTTTGCGTTTGGCTTTGAATTGGGAGCGCACCCACGCGGCGCAGGCCAGGCCGTGAATGTATATCTCGCCGCCATCCTGCCTTTCGTGCGGCAGTCCATTGCGGATGTAGGTGCGGTAGATGGTGTCCACGTGGATGCCGAGTTCTTCGGCCAGCTCGGCGGGACGGTACATCATATCGAGCAGGCGCGGCAGGCGCATGAGTTGCGAGCGCTGGATCAGGGGCTTGCTGTTCGGGCGGGTTGGCATGTGACTCCAATCAAAAATAGGGACAGGCGCGTTCCTTCCACGGCTGTGGACGGATTAGCATTCTGTCCCTATTCTGATTGCGTCTCGCCAATGAAAAAGATTTTGGCGAAATTTGTCGGGGCGAAAGGATTTGAACCTTCGACCTCACGGACCCGAACCGTGCGCTCTACCGGTCTGAGCCACGCCCCGTAACGGACAAGCAAGGCGGCATTATACCTGCCGCCCCACCTTTTGGCAACCCCGATTTCAAACGCACACTCGCAAGTCTCCGACTTTCGAGTGTGGCATATTGCACGGACAATCGTCGGAGTTGAAGTAAAATCGAATCAAACCCACCTGAAAGAGATTCGCCATGCCAGAACCAACGCAGATGCTCCTGTCCATCCAGAATCAATTCCGCGAGTTGACCGCCCAGCTGTCCAATCCGTACGCGCTCAACAGCCTGAAACTGCTGGAGCAACGCGTCCAATCCACGTTGAGCGTGCAACTCGGTCAACTGGGCGCGTTGATGGACGTGGGACAGGCCGTCAACTCGTCTCTAGGATTGAAGAAGGTTTTGGAAGTGGTGATGGACTCGCTCATCCGCCTCATGCAGGCCGAACGCGGCTTCCTCATGCTGAAAGACCCCAGCGGAAAATTGACCATCCAAACCGCGCGCGGCGTGGCCGAGGGCGGCGCGCACGAAGAGGCGTTTTCGGGTAGCACCACCATCATCCGCACGGTGAGCGACTCAGGCAGACCCATCCTCACCACCAACGCGCAGGACGATCCGCGCTTCGAAATGCAATACAGCGTGGCCGCGTTGCAACTGCGCTCGATCCTGTGCGCGCCGTTGAAACTAAAAGACGATCTGATCGGCGTCATCTACGTGGATCATCGCGGCATGCCCGATGTCTTCCACGATTCGGATATGAATCTGATCTCGGCCTTCGCCGACCAGGCCGCCGTAGCGATTGACAATGCCCGTCTCTTTGAAGATTTAAAAGCCGCCAACAAGGAACTTGAAATCGCGTACGAGGCCACTCTGCAAGGCTGGGTACGCGCCCTCGATCTGCGCGACAAGGAAACCGAAGGCCACACCCAGCGCGTCACCAACCTGTCCGTCAAACTCGCCGACGCGATGGGCGTGGAAAGAAGCGACCTCATCCACATTCAGCGCGGCGCGCTCCTGCACGACATCGGCAAGATGGCGATCCCCGACGCAGTCCTGCTCAAGCCCGATAGCCTCACCGAAGAGGAGCGCACGCTCATCCGCCAGCATCCGATCTTTGCCTACGAAATGCTCAAGCCGATTCAATTTCTACACCGCGCCATAGACATCCCCTACTGTCATCACGAAAAATGGGATGGCACGGGTTATCCGCGCGCGCTCAAAGAATTAGAAATCCCCTTCTCCGCTCGCATCTTCTCCATCGTGGACGTGTGGGACGCTCTGACGTCGGACCGCGTCTACCGAAAAGCGCTACCCGCTGAAGAAGTCCGCGCCCACCTTCGACAGCAGTCGGGGCGCCACTTCGACCCGCGCGTGGCAGAGGCCTTCCTGGATCTGGTTGCAGCGTAGGGCGAAATTAATTTCGCCTTACTTCCTCGCCGCGCGGCGCGTGTTGTCTTCCATATCCATCAGAATCAACAGCGCTTTCGAGATCGCCTGCAAGGCAATGAAATACACAAAACCGCGGAAGGGGCGTTCGATGATGATTAGCACATTCGTCAGCACGTCCGAAAAACCCATCGGCGCCCAAAAGCCACGCGCATATTGCAAAATGAACACGCCCAACGCGACGATCATATCCACCGCATAGACGCCTACCACTACCCACGAAAGAATCTCTCCCCAGCGCGAGATCTTCACCACGGCGTCGCGGTCGAAATACGTTCCCATAAATTTGTCGTTTTTCGATTCGCTCATATCTGCCTCCAATGCAGATTATAAAGTAACCCAACCCCAAAGGGGTGATCTGATTGTAGAATAACGATGATTGAACATCCCAACCCCGAAGGGGTGTTATGTTATGGGTTATGTCATCCCTTCGGGATTTTCAAGCCAGCCAAATCAAGATAAATGAAAAGTTCCGTTTATAATTGCCCCATTCAATTATCATCGAGGAAGAATGACCGAAGAAACCCCCAGCAAAATCCCTGCTTTCATCCGCGAGGCCGTGGCCGAAGACCTGAAGAACGGCCGCTTCAATTACGTCCGCACGCGCCTGCCACCCGAACCGAACGGCTATCTCCACATCGGGCACGTCAAGGCCTTTTTGATTGATTATTTCACCGCGCAGGAATTTGGCGGCGAATTGTATCTGCGCTTCGACGACACCAACCCCTCGAAAGAAGAGACCGAGTTCGTGGACGCCATCGAGGATGACGCGTCCTGGCTGGGGATCAAGTGGGCCAAAGTGACCTTCGCCTCCGACTACTTCGATCTTCTCTACGATTGGGCCGTGCGCCTCGTCCAGATGGGATTCGCGTACGTGGACGACCAGACCCAGGAAGAGATGAGCGCGTCGCGTGGCACCCTCCCCAAAGGCACGAAATGGAGCGAGACCGAATCCGCCCTCAAACCTGGCGTGGACTCGCCCTACCGCAACCGCTCCGTGGAGGAAAACCTCGACCTGCTCGAACGGATGAAGAACGGTGAGTTCGCCGAAGGTAGCCGCGTCCTGCGCGCCAAGATCGACATGGCGCATCCGAACATCCTCCTGCGCGACCCCGTCATGTATCGCATTATGAACGCGCATCATCACCGCACGGGCGACAAGTGGCACATCTACCCGATGTACGATTGGTCGCATGGACAGAACGACTCGATGGAAGGCGTCACCCATTCGCTGTGCTCCAACGAGTACATCATCCATCGTCCGCTCTATGAGTGGTTCCTGCAAAAACTGGAAGCCTTCCCCTCGCGTCAGATCGAATTTTCGCGCCTCAACTTGACCTACGCCATGATGAGCAAACGAAAGGTGCGGAAACTCGTGGAGGAAGGCATCGTGCGCGGCTGGGACGATCCGCGTCTCACCACGCTGCGTGGACTGAGGCGCCGCGGCGTCACGCCCGAGGCGATCATCAACTTCGTCACCAGCACAGGCGAGACGAAGAACGATAGTTACGTGGAAATGGCGCAACTCGAAGCCATCATCCGCGACGATCTCAACAAACGCGCCGCGCGTCGGATGGCTGTCCTGCGTCCGCTCAAACTCGTCATAGACAACTACCCCGATGACATGGTCGAGGAGATGGACGCGGTCAACAATCCCGAAGACCCGTCGGCAGGGACGCGCAAAGTCCCGTTCTCGAAGGTCGTCTACATCGAACAGGACGATTTCCGCGAGACGCCGCCACCCAAGTATTTCCGCCTCTTCCCAGGCAACGAAGTCCGCTTGCGATACGGCTATCTGGTCAGGTGCACGCACGTCGTCAAGGATGACGCGGGCAACGTGACCGAAGTCCACTGCACGTACGATCCCGCCACCAAAGGCGGAGACGCGCCCGACGGCCGCAAGGTCAAATCCACGATCCACTGGGTCTCGGCGGCACATGCCATGAAAGCGGAAGTGCGACTCTACGAGCAGTTGTTCACTGTCGAGCGTCCCGATGACGGCGACCTGGACAGCATCATCAACCCCAACTCGCTCGAAGCGCTGACCGATTGCTACCTGGAACCCGCGCTGAAAAACGCCAGTCTCAGCGACCGCATCCAGTTCGAGCGGACGGGCTACTTCTGCCTCGATCTCGACTCTACGCCCGAGAAGCCCATCTTCAACCGCACGGTGACGTTGAAGGATAGCTGGGCGAAGGAACAGAAGAAGGGGCAGGTGGAGTAAACGAGTCCAACAACTTGACACTCCCCCACCCATGCAGTAAACTCCGACCGCAAGTCATCTCACAACAAAGGAGCGCGCATTATGAAACAGGTTCGTCTATCCATAACCAAAAGCTTCATCCCTGCTCGAAGCGCGCCCACGGACTGGTAACAGTCTTACCATCCTGTCTATTAAGCCACGGTGCGCTTTCGCATCGTGGCTTTTTTATTTCCCAATCAACAACTTGAAACCAGGAATACATCATGGACATCATCACTGGAAAAATCCTCAAACTCAACGGCTGGCCTGACGGAAAAATCATCGGCCTCGCCAAGGACGCGGCCGCGCATCTCCTCGACGCGGGACTTGACCGCGACTCGGTTCTCGCGCGGCTGGACGCGGTGCGCGCCGACCCAGGCATTTTCCTCGCCGACGCGACCCTGTCCGACTTGGCGCGCGAATGCCTGCGGGCGAATCAGCCCAAGGAGGAGAGTCCCGCGGAACTGCGCGGCGAAGCGTTGCCCTATCCGATCTGGGGACGCGAGAACATTGACGACCAATCCCTCGCGCAGATGGACAACGCCATGCGTCTGCCCATCTCGGTGGCGGGCGCGCTCATGCCCGACGCACACGTGGGCTACGGCCTGCCCATCGGCGGCGTGCTGGCAACCGATAACGCGGTCATCCCCTACGCGGTAGGAGTTGATATCGCCTGTCGCATGCGACTCTCCATCTACGAAGTGTCCCCGCATCTGCTCGGACAAAAGCCTGCGCTGTTTGAAAACGCGTTGTGGAACGAGACCGCCTTCGGCATGGGCTCGGAATGGAAAGGCTCGCGCCGCGCCGATCATCCCGTGCTGGACGATTCCGCCTGGGACGCGACGCGCTTGCTCCAATCTCTGCACGACAATGCCGCCAGGCAACTCGGCACGAGCGGCACGGGCAACCATTTCGTGGAATGGGGAACCTTCCGCCTGCACGAACCGCTCTTCCACTTGAAAGCGGGCGATTATCTCGCGTTGCTTTCGCACAGCGGATCGCGCTCGGTTGGATTCAAGATCGCCGATCGTTACAGCAAACTCGCGATGGAGAAACATCCCGATCTCGATAAGAGCGTGCGTCATCTGGCATGGCTCTCGCTCGACACGGAAGAGGGACAGGAATACTGGCTCTCGATGGAACTCGCGGGACGGTTCGCCTCGGCCAACCATTACGTGATCCATCATCGCGTGGCGCAAGCGGTGGGACTCAAAGAAGCCGCGGTGGTGGAAAACCATCACAACTTCGCTTGGAAGGAAACGCTCCCCGACGGGCGCGAAGTCATCGTACATCGCAAAGGCGCCACGCCTGCGAGCGCGGGAGCGCTGGGAATGATCCCTGGCTCGATGGGCGACGCGGGCTACGTGGTGCGCGGACGGGGAGTGGCAGAGTCGCTCCAGTCGGCCTCGCACGGCGCGGGTCGGTTGATGAGCCGCAAGGCTGCGCTGAATTCCATCGCCATGTCCGCGCGGGACGCGTATCTCAAAGAGCGCGGCGTCACGCTCCTCGGCGGCGGCTTGGATGAGTCCCCACAGGCGTACAAGCCAATCGACTCGGTCATCGCGGCCCAGCATGATCTGGTGGATGTGGTTGGAAAGTTCAGCCCGCGCGTTGTCCGTATGGCGGATGAGGCGGGAGAGTTTTAAACAAAAACAGACGCTCAAAATTGAGCGTCTGTTTTTTTGATGCAAGTCGTTACACTTCGCGGATGTCCCACATCTTTTTGATGTGCGGCGCGAGGGATTTCTTCACCTGCGCCTGGTTCATGCCGTTCACCTTGCAGGTGATGACGCGCGTGTGGACGTCTTCGCCGATGAACTGGCCGAACGCCACAAAGTTGCCGCCCGCATCCGCAACCGCTTTGGTGATCGCGGCCAACATGCCGGGCTTGTCTTCGACCAACGCGGTGACGCGCACACCTTTTTCGCGAGCGCCCATCAGTTCAAGGAACATCTTGAACAGGTTGGTCTCGGTGATGATGCCGACGACGCGCGTTCCCTTCATCACGGGCAGGCCGCCGATCTTGTTATCAGCCATGATGCGGGCTGCTTCTTCGATGGGCGTATCTTCCGAGACGGTGATCACGTCCCTGGTCATCACCTCCGAGACGGTGAGTTTGCTAAGCAGGTAGTTCATCTCCCACACGCTGAGGGTGGTGGCCTGAGACGGGGACGCGTTGAGTAAATCTTTTTCCGAGACAATGCCGAGCAGTTTGCCGCCCTTGATAATCGGCGCGCGGCGGATGCGTTCCTTCTTGAACAAGGCCAGCACATCGTGGATACTCATTTCTGGCCCAATGGTGACGGGCGGTCGGGACATTCTTTCACCAACTAACATTCGTACCTCCTATTTTGTACGCAACGCTTTTGAAGCGCAATTGATTCTGGTTGGATTATATGCCCGCCTGGAAGTTGAATCCAGATGAAGTTAGTCACATTTATCTAGGGTGTTTGTAATGAACAGGCCTGGCGGGTAAACCGTCAGGCCTGTAGGTGGTTTACGGCACGTAATCCGAAAGGACGTTTCTACGGCACGTAGTACTCAACAATCAACTGCGGACGACTCGCCGCATCCGCCTCCCCACTATACAGGCTCAGAGTATTGGCAACAGCATCGTCATTGTCGTCCAATTTAAATCGCATACGGATTTGCGTCGCCCCGCCGCCAGTGGCGAGTTTGTTGATGTACGCCTTTGCGCTAGTCAGGTTAAACGTGTACCATCCGCCCGTCAACGCGGGCGTGAACGCGCCAAAGGTTTTATTGGCATTCGCCTGCCAATCGGATGCCAGCAGAGGCGCCGTCCCAAACGTACCTCTCCGCATGTCCAACATGAATCCCTGGAACATCGCAACGGGATCGCCGCCGCCCGTAACGCCCTGACGCTTCACCTTCAACGTGACTTTGGTGATGACCGCGCCATCAGGCAGGACTCCCGTGGAGAATGACAGAATGGAGCGATACTGCTTGCGCGCCGCGTCATCTCCTAGACGTAAGGTGGGCGCGGTCCCGTTGACCGATTGCCCCGTGTTGGCGTTTTCTGCCAATTCCAAAATCCAGCCGTCGCGCGCCCCAACCGACTTGAATGTGGCAGTCTCTTTCAGTGTGTAATCCTGCGCGGTCTGGTTAAACGCTACGCCTGCATAATCGCGGAAGGCGGGGAAGAATCCCACCACTCCCGCTTTCGACGGCGTGACCCTGCCCGACCACCCCGAAGGGACGGTGATCGAGTAGAAGCCGAGCGCGTCCGAAAGTACAGACTGAGGCGTCCCGTCCAGGTAGGTGAGTTTCACGCCCGCGGACCCCGCGTCCCCTGAGATCGAAACGGGGTTTCCCGTCGTGTTGAGCCATTGCAGGTAGAGGTAATAGTCGCCCGTCTTTGTCCCGCCGTAATCGCCAACAAGAATCAAATAGGACCCGACATCGGTTAGCGTGCAACTGGCGATCTCGCTCGTGGTGTAATCCCAATCCTGGCAGAGTTGAAGCCCAGTGGGGCCATAGACTCGGATCTCCGGGTAGAGCGTCCCCGATGACCTGCTCATCCTGACGATCGCTTTGCCGCTTAACCTGACGGTGACTTTATAAGCATCCATTTCGGCTGGCGTGATGATCGAGCCATAGAGCGTTTGCCCAAACCCAATGGAGGTTGCGTTCCCTGGGTTGTTCAGGCGTTGCAAATAAATGTAGTAATCTCCGGTTTTTGTTCCGCCATAATCGCCAACCAAGATGGAATACACACCATTCGCAGTAAGTGTGCAACTGGCAATCTCGCTCGTGGTGTAATCCCAATCCTGGCACAACTGGAGTCCTGTTGGGTTATAGACCCTGATCTCGGGATAGAGCGCTCCCGACGACTTGCTCACCCTGACAAAAATTTTGTCGCTCGCGCTGGCCGCGAAGGTGTAGGTATCCATTTCGGCGGGGGTAAGAATCGAAGCCGAGAGAGTCTGACCAAACGCGATAGAAGTTGGATTCCCTGGGCTGTGCAAGCGTTGAAGATAGAAATAGTAATCGCCATACTTGGTTCCGCCATAATCGCCAACCAGAATGGAATAGGTTCCAGTTTCGGTCAGCGTGCAAGTGGCAATCTCGCTCGTGGTGTAATCCCAATCCTGGCATAGATGGAGGCCCGACGGGTTATAGATTCTGATTTCTGGATAGAGCGTTCCCGATGACTTTGCCATCCTGACGATGACTTTGTTGCCCGCGCTGGCCGCAAAAGTATAGGCGTCCATTTCGGCGGGCGCGAGGATCGAGCCTGAGAGAGTCTGCCCAAAGGCAATGGGAAGCGACGAGCCAGGGTCGTTCAATCTTTGCAAATGGATGTAGTAATCGCCCGTCTTGGTTCCGCCATAATCACCGACAAGGATGGAGTAGGGTCCAGTTTCGGTCAGCGTGCAAGTGGCAATCTCGCTCGGGGTGTAATCCCAATCCTGGCAAAACTGGAGTCCTTATGGGTTATAGACCCTGATATCTGGATAGAGCGT
>JACRBL010000008.1 GCA_016234485.1 Chloroflexota bacterium | reverse complement strand
CTGCAAAGTCTGCAAGAACCGTTGCTCGGGCGTTTTGGCTTCCTGCCGACTGATTTCTTGTTCGTTGCTCATTTGTCACCTCTTTAGATTATAGCGGCCGCACCGCTCCTCAAAGGGGACAGGTGTCACCATATATGTTTTTCGCGTACATCTGCGTTCTCCGCGTCCTAGGAAATATCCAAAAACGCCTCGCCACAGGCAATCGCAAACTCCCCTCCTGTGCCATCCTCCTGCAAATCCCACCACGCGGATAGAACTGAATGCGCCACCGTCCACGCCCAGAGACGTTGGCGATCCAAGCCGAGCCTTTCAGAGAAAATATCGAGGCGGCGATTTGTCTCGCGTTTGATTTCGGGACGCGGCTGGTTGATGGGATTGAGCATGAACGGAGCCGCCTCGTACTCGCGCGCGCCGATCACGCCCTTCGGGTCAATCACGCGCCATTCGTCGCCGTGGGAGAGAATGTTGTAATGATGACAGTCGCCGTGGATAAGCCAGCGCTCGTCTTCGGCGAACAGGTCGCGGAGGAGTCCCTCGGCGGTTTCGAGGAGGCGCGCGGGGAAGGGACCTGTCCCGCCGCCGAAGCGCGGGCGGAGATTCTGTAATTCATCGAACCAGCCTTTGAGGGTGATGAAGTTGGGATTATCTTGCGCAGGAATCCAGAGACGAGACATCACGTCCGCCGCGATTTCGGTGGCGCGCTCGTTGTCCGCGAGGGAGGCGAGGTCTCTGCCAGGGCGGAGGCGTTCGAGCAGGAGCAGGCCGTTTTCGGGGTCGAAGGCGAGCAGGCGGACGGTAGGGTGAATTGCCAATCCACCCCAGGCGCGCAGGCATTCAATCTCGCTGGTGAGTTCGCGGTTGGGGATGCCGATTTTGAGGATGACCTTACCCCCGGCCCCTCTCCTGGTAGGAGAGGGGAGCATGGTGGCGTGACAAACATAGTTGTAGGATAACGCGTCTACGGGCGCGCCCGGCTCGAGGTCCCAGCGTGAGGCGGCGAGGGAGAGCAGGCTGGGGAGGCGGGCAACCCAGTCCACAGTTTTGTCGCGTCCGAAGGCGACGGTCAGGTTTTGGATGAAGGGTTGGGGGAGCGAGTCCATGTACGAAATTATATCTTGACAAAGATAAATACACAGTGTATATTTACAGTGTTTATTAAAGGAGACTCTCATGGTTCGACCGATCAAAAAGAAGCAAATTCAAAATTTGCAGGAAGCCATCAAGGAAACGGCCTGGAAGCAGATCGCAGAGTTTGGCGCCCCTGCCCTTTCGTTGCGGGCGATCGCGCGTGAACTCAAGATCACAGCGCCCGCCATTTACAACTACTTCCCGCGCCGCGATGACCTGGTGACCGCGCTGATCGTGGACGCGTTCAACTCGCTGGCAGATTCGCAGAGGCAGGTTGTTGCGAATATTTCCGCGAGCAAATTGGAAGCGCGCTTTACCGCGCAGGGAATTGCGTATCGCGAGTGGGCGCTGGAATATGAACAACGCTATCAACTCATTTTCGGCACGCCCATCCCTGGATATGTGGCGCCCGAGGATGTGACCACACCCGCCGCGGCCTGGGCGCTCACCCCGTTGATTGAGACGATTCAAGCGCTGTACGAGGCGGGCAAGTTGCGGGTGGAGCGGCTTCCGAAGTTGATGCCCGCGCTGAAATCCATGTTGGTTGCGTGGAAGGGGTTCGTGGATCAATCAGGCGTGGACGTTCACATTGAGTCGTTGTATCTGGCTTATGCGGTGTGGAGCCGCGTGCATGGCCTCGTCTCACTCGAGCTGAGTCATCACACGCCGTCGTTCATCACCGATCCTGGCGAGATTTTTCGTCGGGAGATCGAGTCTTTGAAAAATCAATTCGTTGGATTAGGAGAATAAATCATGTCTGAACTTCATGTCATTTTTGGAACGGGTCCTCTTGGAAAGTGGACGGCGCGCGAACTGCTCAAGCAAGGCAAGCGGGTTCGTCTCATCAACCGCTCGGGGAAGACCGACCGTCTGCCCGAAGGCGCGGAGATCGTGGCGGGCGACGCGTTCGACGCGGCCAAGAACATCGAGTGGACGCGCGGCGCGGCGGCGGTCTATCAATGCGCCCAGCCGCGTTACCACGAGTGGGCTGAAAAATTCCCCCGCTTCCAGGCCGCGATCTTGGACGCGGCGATTGCGAACAAAACAAAATTCATCGCCGCCGACAATCTCTACATGTACGGCGATACGGACGGGCAACCCATCCGCGAAGACTCGCCGTACCAGCCGCACACCAAAAAGGGACGCGTCCGCGCCGAGATGGCGGGCGCGGTCATGGACGCGCACCGCGCGGGCAAAGTCCGTGCGGCGATCGGGCGGGGATCGAACTTCTTCGGCCCCGATGACCACGCCGTCACGGATATGGCGATTCGTCCCGCGCTGTTGGGCAAATCCATCAACCTGATCGGACGCATGGATCAACCGCACGCGTTCACGTACGCGCCGGACTTCGGCAAACTGCTCGCCACGCTCGGGACGCGCGAGGACGCGCTCGGCCAAATTTGGTTCACGCCCAGCGCACCCGCGGTGACGCAGGCCGAGTTGGTCCAGATCATGGAAGAGGTCATCGGGCGCAAGGTGAAATATCTGCTGGCGGGCGCGAACATGATGCGCTTCATCGGCCTGTTCAATCCCGACGCGCGTGAATCGGTAGAGATGATTTACGAGTGGAACAAGCCATTCATCGTTGACACCAGCAAAGCCGAGCAGGCCTTCGGCTGGAAAGGCGCTCCGCTACACGAAGCCATGAAAACCACTGTCGCCTGGTTGCGCGAGGATATGGAAACGCAGAAGAAAAGCGCCGCTTCGCAAATCCAACAAAAAAGCGCGCTGACGTAGGCGCAAAACCACGCACGAAAAGAGCCGAACGCTTGCGCCCCATTGACGGACGCAAGCGTTCGCTCGTTCTTGAAAAGAGGGAAAATGAGTTTCGTCTCTTTGCAGTTACAAAACATGGGAGTATCATCCGACCCATGTCTCACTCAAAACCACAATCGGTCAATCGCGCATCCTTAACCCGCTTCGCATGGATTTCAATCGGCGCGTCGGTCTTGACGATCGCGCTGAAATCGAGCGCGTACCTGCTCACCAACTCGGTGGGCCTCCTATCCGACGCGGTCGAATCGCTCGTGAACCTGGTGGCAGGGATCATGGCCCTCGCTATGTTGACCGTGGCGGCGCGTCCCGCCGACGACGATCACGCCTACGGCCACAGCAAGGCCGAGTATTTTTCGAGTACCACCGAAGGGTTTCTCATCCTCGTGGCCGCGGGGGGAATCATCTTAACAGCGATCCAGCGGTTTTTTAACCCCCAGCCTTTGGAACAACTCGGCATCGGCCTGATCGTTTCGGCTGGCGCTTCGGCGATCAACCTGGCCGCATCACGCATCCTAATGAAGGCGGGCAAACGGGAGAATTCGATCACGCTCGAAGCAGACGCGCATCACTTGATGACGGATGTGTGGACTTCGGCGGGCGTCATCGTCGGCATTGGAATTGTGGCTCTCACAGGCTGGCAAGCGCTCGACCCGATCATCGCCATCCTGGTCGGGTTGAACATCGTCTGGGCGGCGTACCAGATCCTCCGTCGGTCGGTAGCGGGGTTGATGGACGCGTCCCTGCCCGAGCAGGAACAGAAGGCCATCGAATCGGTCATGGAAAAATATCGCGGGCGAGGCGTAGCCTTCCACGCGTTGCGGACTCGTCAATCCGCGTCGCGGCGTTTCGTTTCGGTGCATGTGCTGATGCCTGGCGCGTGGACTCTCCACGACGCGCATCACATCGCCGAAGACTTCGAGGGCGACATCCGCGGGGAACTGCCCGACGCGATCGTCCACACCCATCTCGAACCCGTGGACGACGAAATTTCCATGCACGATATTCACGAGAAATAATTTCCCCAAAAAGCAAAGTCCCTAAAGCTCAAAACTTTAGGGACTTTTTGATTTTACAAAGCGGCTTACTTCACAAACATATACACCGCAAAAGCCAGCGCGCAAAACAGCGCCACAGCCAAAAAGCCGAGGATGATCATCCAGTTCCTGCTCCCGCTCTGCTCGAAGACAGGCTCCTGTGGAATCAATGGCTTCGACGATTTAAAGGCAGGCTCGAACGCGGGCGGCTTGGGTCGCGCGGGCGCGCCTGTCGGCTCTCCCGCGATCAGGCCGAGATGATTCAACTTCACGAACGCGGCCTTCACTTTTTCGCGCGCCTCGGGCGGCAATTCATCCAGGTTGTTATAAGCCACGCCATCGTAATGCACTGCATTGGTGAAGGCGGCGGTCACGTTCTTCGCAATATCGCCTTCCAGAAAATCGGGAATGCCGTTGCCATTCGCATCCTGAAAAATCTTGAACATGCTTTCATAGGCCTCGCGCTCATTGGCAGGCATTTCTTCGATACTGTTATAAGACTTGCCGTTGAAGATGATCTGCATGGGACTCCTTTCATGACTTCTGCGCGCGCATCAGCGCAACTTTATACGGATACAACGTCGCTCGCATCACCCCCGACTGGACAGCGGGGTCGCCCTCCATGATCGTTCGCGCCGCCGATTCATCCTCCGCCTCGAAGACCGCGATCCCAAACGTCGACTCGTCCTCGTTCAGCGTCCGCCCCACGAGGATCATCACTCCCTTCTCCGTCAAGTCTTTGAGATACGCAAAGTGACGCAAAACTGCCGCGTCCTCCTCAGGCGTGGACTCGGTCAACATGCCGAGGCGGGTGGGTTTGAGCAGGTAAAGATATTGAGGCATGACGCCATTATATCAACCCGCGGCCTTCAACACCCGCAGCGCCCGCAACGTCACCCACGGGTTCGGTTCCTTCATCTTGCCGAATCGCATCCACGTCTTGCCGTCGTAGTTATATTCCAGCGGCCAGCGTCCCTCCTCGTCCTGCTTCGAGCGGATGAGTTCCATCGTGTTCGCGAGCCGCGCGTCTTTCGCGAATCCCAACGCGGTCAGCACCTCCGCGACCTGCAACAGATCGGTGACGTAAAAAACGGGGAAACCAAATTTCCACCAATTGCCGCTCGGTTTCTCGGCCCAGCCATTTGGATACTGCGCCGTGGACGGGTCCACCGCGAAGAAAAAGTCTACGCCCGCGCCGATCGCCCGCTGGATGAGGTCGCTTCGTTTTCCAACGGGTACGCGGGACAGCGCAAACAAAACTTTGACTCCGCCCCACGCGCACGGCAGTTTGTTGTTCGCCCCGCACGCAAAATTTGGGCCGCACTTCCCCGCGAAATATCGCACTTCGGCTTTCTTGTCCTTCATCGGCGCGAGGCCCTCGCCCGTGGTCGTGCGCGCCATCCATTCGTAGGCCGCGGCCATGCGTTTGTCTTCGTAGCCAAGCGCCATCAACGCGTTAAGCATATTCCCTTGCAGGCAATCCACGGTCCCCGACGGGGCTTTATTCGTCATTGCCGAGATTTGTCCGCCGGGGTTCAAGGCCTCATCGAGATAATATTTGCACGCCAGCCGAATGCGCTTATCTTCCATCACCGAAGCGCCCAGTTGCGCCAGCAAAATCAACGCCCACACCGTAGACTTGTACTTCGGGCCGTAACCCGTCCCCGGTCTCCCCCACCAACCCTCCTCGTTCATCTTCGACAACACACGCGCAATCGGCCCATCTTTGTGCGCCAATTTCCGCGCCGCCTTCAGTTGTTTATCATTGTTGGGAAGGTCAAGCAGGTCGCGCATCGCCAAATAACGAACATCGGGCGAATCTGATTGCAGTAACCACGAAACCGAATCCCCACGCAGTTGAGTTTGCCAAGACATACGTCACTCCTTTCAGGTTGAGGGGAGTCCCCCCATTGCTGTTGTCAGTATACACCTCTTGAAGCAGGTATAATCAGCGCAGATGTTGAAGAAAGGAAAGCGCCATGTTACAGGAACTCACAATTCGAGCCGAATCAATAGACACCCTCAAGCCTTTACTGGAAGTTGCCATTCGCAACCAGTTAAAGTCTCTTCAGCACGGCATCAATCGGACAAAGGAGGAACTGGCAAAATTTGAGGCGCGCTTTGGGATGACATCCGACGAACTGGAACGTCGTCTGAAATCAGGGGAGTTAAAAGAGACGATGGATACGATTGATTGGTGGATGGAGATAACAGCCTTGCGTTTGTTGGAAGGTCAACACAAATCCCTGAGCGAGGCGAGCCTTGATTGAACAGTATTTCCAATCGTTGACAAACCTGGTTGGCCGCCTTCCCTTTGTGGCCGACCCGAGAATCACGTTTGAAGAACGGGGAGAAATGGTCGGATTCATTCGGGGCGACATTGAATTCAAAGACGGCACACTCCTACACTTTCGCGAGTTGGTTGATCTACGTTTGCCTTTGTCAAAGGTCATGTATGCCTATCATTATCAATCGGCGGATGGCTCCATTATTTTCCGATACGATAATACTGCCCATCACATGAACGTCCCCACTTTCCCTGATCACAAGCATACAAGCAACGACACTCTCCTGCCCGCATCTCCGCCAGAATTAGAGTCGGTTATGAGGGAAATCGAAGACCTGATGAAGACAAAATAACATCGAAGGCTGGACATCATGCTCCAGCCTTCTTCTTTTTCTTACTACGAAAATCGCATCCCCACGCAATTGAGTTTTCCAGAACATACATCACCTCTTTCGGGTTAATGGGCGTCCCCTCGTCTGAAAATAGTAAAGCCGTTTCAGCGTATAATTTCAATCACACACGTAAAAATGACTCCCAAGCAGACCACCGCCCCATCCGACTTGAAGGAAAGCATAAAGGCCAAGGCAAAACAATTGGGTTTTGTCCTGGCCGGCTTCACGACTCCCGACCCCGCGCCTCACCTAAAATTCTACGAAGACTGGCTCGCTCGCGGCCATCACGCCGAAATGAACTACCTCGCGGCAGACCGCGCCCGCGCCGCCCGAGCCAACCCGCGCCTGCTCCTCCCCGAATGCAAAACCATTCTCGTGCTGGGCGTTCCCTATGACCGCCCAGCCCCCCTCCGTCTCCCTCCAAATTCTCCGAATTTTGGGGGAGTGGCGCGAAGCGCCGAGGGGGGGATCGCATCCTACGCCCTCGGCGAAGACTACCACCTCGTCCTCCCGCCGCGCCTCGCCGCGCTCGTCCAATTCATCGAAGCGCAGGTCGGGCATCCCGTCCCCAATCGCTATTACACCGACACCGGCCCCCTGCTCGAACGTGACCTCGCCCAGCGCGCCGGCCTCGGTTGGATCGGCAAAAACACCTGTCTCATCCATCCGCAAAAAGGCTCCTACTTCCTCCTCGCCGAAATTCTGCTTGGCCTCGAACTCGAACCCGACGCGCCCTTCGCCACCGACCACTGCGGAACCTGCACGCGCTGCATCGAAGCCTGTCCCACCGATGCCATCCTCCCCAACCGCTCGCTCGACGCCCGTCGTTGCATCTCCTACCTCACCATCGAAAACAAAGGCGACATCCCCGAAGACCTCCGCCCCAAAATGCAGGACTGGATATTCGGATGCGACATCTGCCAGCAAGTTTGCCCGTGGAATAAATTCTCGGCCCCTGAAGGAGACGCATCATTCGGACCTCGCGCGGGCTCGGCCCTCTCCGACCTGATCGCCACCCTCGCGTTATCTCCCCAATCCTTCAACCGACAGTTCAAGCGCAGTCCCATCCAACGCGCCAAACGCCGCGGCCTCATCCGCAACGCGTCCGTGGCCCTCGGAAACATCAATGATGAACGCGCCATCCCCGCGCTTGAAAATGCCATTAACGACCCCGAACCTCTTATTCGCGAACATGCCCAATGGGCAATTCAACAAATCGAAAATCGTAAATCAAAAATCTGAAATCAAAAATGAAACTCCTCCTCTCCACCAACAACAAAGGCAAACTGCGCGAACTGCAAGCCATCCTTGCAGACATGCCCATCGAGCTCCTCGCCCCCGCCGACCTGGGCCTGACCCTCGACGTGGACGAAGACGGCTCCACCTACGCCGAGAACGCCGCGAAGAAAGCCATCGCCTTCGCCCGCGCCAGCGGCCTCACCTGTCTCGCCGACGACTCCGGCCTCGAAGTGGACGCGTTGAACGGCGCGCCCGGCTTGTATTCTGCAAGATATTCTCCCAAGCCAGGAGCCACCGATAGCGACCGCCGCGCTTTCCTCCTGCAAAACCTGCGGGCCGCCAATGCGTCCCGTCCGTGGACGGCGCGCTTTCGGGCCACGGTAGCCGTCGCAGGTCCAGAGGGAAACGTGGAATGGGCCGAGGGAATCTGCGAGGGGCAGATCATCCCCGAGGAGCGAGGCACAGGCGGCTTCGGCTACGATCCCATTTTTCTTTTGGATGGCATGGATCAAACCATGGCCGAGTTGCCCGAGGAAATAAAAAACCGCCTGAGCCATCGGGCACGGGCGGTGGAAGCGGCAAGAGGGATTTTGATGAGGTGGAACGGCCTGTAGGACAAATTGCCGATTTGGCCAAACGCAAATTTAAATTTGCGTTACTGCCCCGCGCGAAAGCGGATGGAATCGGCAAAGGCGCCGATCTCGTCGGCCACCGTTTGCGGCGCTTCGAGCATCGCCATGTGTCCCGCGTCGGGGACGATGACGAGGCGGGAGTTGGCGATGTGGCTGTGCAGAAATTCCGAATATTTGACGGGGGTGAGGATATCGTCCGCGCCGCACAGAATCAGCGTGGGCTTGGAAATTTCAGCAAGGCGGCTCATTACGTCGAATTCGTTGCAGGCCAGAAAATCCCCGTGCAAAACGCTGGGGCGGATTTCGTTCATGCGTTGCGCGGCCAGTTCCTTGAGACGCGGACTTACGTTCGCGCTAAATTCAGCCTCGTTGATGAGTTTGATGGCGTGAGGGAAAAGCAAATCGCTGGCCGTGCTTTCCAAAATTTGCGGGTTCACGCGCAGGCGCGCCCCGCTCCCCACCAGGCCGAGGCCGAGGACGCGTTTCGGAAAGTTGAGCGCGAGCGTGAGGGCGATGGCGCTGCCCATTGAATGGCCGATGAAGACCGCTGCGTTCAACCGCGCCGCGTCGAGAAATCCCACGATCTGATTGGCATAATCTGAAATGGACTGACTGCCGAAGCCCGCGGACTTTCCATGCCCGGGCAGGTCGAGCGCGAGGACGCGTTGGTTGGATAGTCGTCGAACCTGATGCGGCCAATGCAGGTGAGTTCCCCCTGCTCCGTGAATGAAAACAAGCGGCGGACGTGACGCGTTTTCCGCGCCGTTGGAAAAGTAAAAAATATTGTTGGTGACAGGCATGGGATTTTTTCGTGGAGCGGGATACCCTTCGGGTACGATGTGGCATCCCGCTGAATTGGCGGAATACCATTCCGCCTCACTTATTTTTTGTGATGCAAGCGATCCGCGGCTTCTTCAGAAAGCGGAATGTAGACCTGAACGCGCGTCCCCTTGCCGAGGGCCGAGTCGATGGTGAGGCGTCCGTTCACCAGTTCGGTGCGTTCGCGCAGGTTGACCATGCCGAGACTGCTGTTGCTTCTCTGGTCGTAGGCCTTATTCATGGCATCCACGTCAAAACCGATGCCGTCGTCGGCGATCTCGAGCAGGGCAATACCTGGCTCCAGCTGGCCGAGCCGCACCCAGATGTTGGCCGCGTTGGCATGTTTGCGGGCGTTGTTGGCCGCCTCTTCGACAATGTAAAAGATGACGCCCTGTTTGCCCATTTCCAGTTTGTCGGCCATCCGCGCGTCCACGTTGACAATCACGTTTTGGGAATAGGTCTCGCGCATCTTCTCGGCCATCGCTTGCAGGGCCGCGCCCAATCCCTGCGATTCGAGGATGAGCGGGCGCAGGGTGAAGAGCATGTGGCGGATCTCCTTGCTGGTGCGATGCGCCAGCTCCTCCACCTTCACGAGTTCCTCCGACGCGCCCTGCGGATTTTTGTCCGTCATGCGCCGCGCCAGGTTGATGCGCATCGCCATCGCCGCGACAGATTGGGTGGGGCCGTCGTGCAGGTCGCGCGCCAGTTTTTTGCGCGCCTCCTCGTGCACTTCCATCATGCGGTTTTTCTCCTCCACCAAATCCTGGTAGAGGCGCGCATTTTGAATGGCGACCACCGATTGCCGCCCGATGATCTCCAACATGCTGATGCGATCCTGCGTGAAATATTGCGCGTCGGGATGGGCAAAGAGCATCGCGCCGTACACGTTGAATCCGCTCCGCAACGGGAAACAATAAGATGATGTGCAGGAGCGCAAGGAAACAATCCGTCCCAATTCGGGGTCATAGCCGATGCCCGAGGAAAGCGTCGGCTCGCCTTCGTCGAACACTTTCTTCAACAGGCCTTCCGCGCCGGGCAGGGTTACTTTCATGTCGGCATTGGTGAAGCGCCGCGCCGAGCCGACGCGCAATTTATCGCCCTTGAAGAGCAACACCGCGCTCACCAATTGTGCGCCCTGATCGCTCTCTCCATCCGGTTCAGGATTTAAGGCGGTATAGCCCATGTCCAACGCGGAATCGAGCACGCGCTTGTAACTGAGCGTGGCTGTCAGGGTGGATGTCAATTCATAGATGGCGCGCAGGCGCTCGCTTTCGATGTGCCACTTGCGTTCCTGCTCGCGCAGGCGTTTCTCGCGCGCCACCCGCAGGTGTTCGGCCATCTTGTCTCCCAAAATGCCGAAGAGCGCGCCCAAAACCAGCGTAATGCCGATCGAAGCCACCAGAGGCATATCGGGCATCAAGAGGCGCGTGTCCAACCACCTGCTTCCATACTGCAAAAGGGAAAACAAAACGGCGACGATCATCGTCCCCACAAATTCAAAATAGACAGCCGCCGTCAAAATTGGGAGGATGGGAACCCATAACGCGGGGCCTGCGAGTCCGCCCTGAAGGAAGAAAAAGATCGAAGCGAACACCATGTCCACGCCCAACCCGATCTGGCGATGCCAGACCATTCGCCAGTTGGCGGCCGCGATGTACGTCATGCCCACGTTCCAAAAAATCAGCGCGATCAGGGGCCAGGTGACCGCGAGGCGCAGGCCGCCGTCCAGCCCCAGCGAAACAAGCAGGCCAGCCAGCGTGATCCAACGCAGGGAGATGACAAACCAGTCGGCGATATATGGCGAATCGTACGTACGCATTTCGTTATGATACCCGAAAATCGGCGGGCAGACTTTTGTTTGACGTTACAGGTAAATTACACTTGCGAAAAATCAGACCTGATAACCCATTTTCTGCAACGCAAAACCAAAACGCTCCGCCATGACCTTTTGCTGTTCCGCGGTATAAACCTCGCGGAAGCGGCCAATGCGACCCTTGTAAAAATGCAGACCCTGCTGGCCGTCGTTTGAACCAGGGCGATACTGCTCGATCACTTTCTGTACCCCGGGCCGCGTTCGGTCCAGTTTGAGATATCCAAGCAGACGCGTGATCTCGCCATCGTAATTCATCAGCAGGTCTTCGTAGCGGGCGACGAGGGCGCGCTCCTCCTGCATCCACTTTTCCCAGATGTGGACGTATTCGGTCACAAAGTCCACCGTCTTTTCAAAATCGGTGAGATGCGAAAAGGCGTTGGGACGGCCGTTCGAGATGGCGCGCTGGCCGAAGTCGAAGGCCGAGAGCATGGCGTCGCGCGGATCGCGGTAAATGTAGGTGACCTTCAACAGGCCGATCGCTTCGAGAACGTGCGACGCGCTCGAAGGTCCCGCGTGAGCCTTGATCACGAAGGTGTTGCCCATCAGCGCGGGGACGGTCACCAGCGCCAGTCGGCGTGCGGATAAAACTCCGATGTTGCAGTTCACTTCGGTCAATATTTTTTGCAAACGGTATTTCTCGCGAATGTCGCGCGCGTCGGCGCACCCCGTCGTCGCCATCAGGTCGTGGATGACGTTGTAGTGCCAGCCCGAGCCTGCGCGCGGCATCCCCACAGACAAAACGATCATGAAGTCTCCTTGGCGGTTTCGGCGGGGAGTGTCCGCGCGAGACCGATGAGTATTCCGAGATTGATCCACAAGTTTGGAGTGGCGAGTGAATCTTGCGTCATATTATAGAGGAAAACTGCAATCCATGTGAATATGCCCGCGAGGCCAAAGAAGCGAGCCGTGTTGGAATGGAAGAGGGCGCGCACATCGCCCAGCGCGGAAAAATAAAACGCCAGAAAGAGCGCCAGGCCGAGAATGCCCGTTTCCGCGAGGACGCGTATCGGCATGGATTTGGGGTTGGGAATCGAACGGCTGTTTGGCGCGAGTTGACGGGCGATCTCGAAGAGCGTGGTCTTGGAGAAATCGGGCAGGTTGTCGTACATAGTGAGACCGCTGGCGCCGAGTCCCGCGCCCGTCCACGGGTCGTCGCGATACGCGCCCAGCGCCGACCAGGCGTAGGCGGCGCGTCCGCCCGCGTAGTTGTAAACGATGTACTCTTCAATGCTGTCGGCCTTTTCAAAGCCAGAGAACAACCTTTCAATGTAGCGTTTACGAACAACGAAAATTCCTGCTCCCACAAGAATGGCGGCAAGCACGACCAGCAATGTGACGCGGACGGCGATCTCGCGCATCCGCTCGCCCGCGGGACGATCCGAATTGTGGAAAGCGGACGCGAACCACTCACGCGCGTTTTGTAGGAAGTGCCCGCGTCCGACCCAGGCTGTGACGATGCCCGCGGCCGCGAAATAAATGATGCCGCCGCGCGAGAAGGAAAAGAATAACAGCAGGAGCGCAAGCAGGAAGAGCGCTGGCTCTATCCACTTGGCGCGGAAGAGGCGCGTGCGCGTCAGCAAAGCCGCGACCAGCCAGGGCATGTAGAGAGTCGTGATCTGTCCCGCGAGCCAGCCAGGTTCAAAGGCCAGGCCAGAGAAGCGGCGGTTCTTGGTGGGGACGCGCATCGAGAAGGAAGTTTGCCACTCTTTCAGGGTTTGACGCGGCAGGAGGTCGGTGTAAAACGAAACGGCTTGGACGAGACTCCACAAGATGTGCAGGCACAGGCCAAGCAGAATCCATTTGGCCGAGAAACGCACATCGTCTTCATCGCGGTTCATCCAGATGGCCGCCACGAAAAACATCAGCCCGATGACGGCGGTCATCCAGGCGCGGATGACGCGGTCAAAGTAGTCGCTGCCGCGCAATTCGAGCGGCGCATTCAACGCGCCCAACGCCGAAGCCAATAGCGCGGCGACGAGGAACGCGCCCCACACCACGAGACTGCCTGGAATGGGGTTCTTGATCTCCTTACGCCAGAGTCTCACGAGCAAAATGGGCATGAGCGCCGCGAGCGGATACAACGCCAGCGGGCGGACTTGAGTAGAGTCGCCGAGGAAGGGGAAGAAGCGGAAGCTGGTGACAGGAAGCGTGAAGAGGACGGCAGCCCAGAGGATGCGGGATATTTTTTCGAGGGAGGGGGAGGAGGATACGAGATACACGGTACGAGTTACGGGGTGCGAGATAGGAGATAGAGAATAGAAGATAGAAGATCGGTTTGCGTTTGCGGCGGACGGGGGCGGGGGTGGATTCTGCTTGAGGGAAGCATAAACCTGAAGCTAGAAAAATGCCTATAAATCGCGCAGAATCCTCGCCGTCCGCTGCACGCTTTGTAGGCGTACTGCTTCTAACATCGATGTAATAGCCAGATTCCAAAACAACACAAACCGATACCTAACAGGATAAAAGGAAGAATATGACTCCAAAAGCCATTAAACCATCCCGAGTAAAAATTATTGTCTTGAGGCGGTTCCACCTTGAATGGTACAAGATCATTTTTGTTGACCTTGATTTCATGTAGCTCAAACAGATATTCAAGTCGCGCCCTTACATTTCTTTGTTGGGTCAATCTGTTATGCACGTAAATAGTATAAAAAGCATTTCCGAGTGCTAATAAAATCAAAATTGCGTCAAAAGCAAACCAGAGATTTCGCGCTTCTTGCTCGCTGCTGATAATAAAGCCAACGATTGCGCCCAATGCAGTTACAAAGATGCCAGGTGTAGCCCATTCTCTATCCCTATATCTTGTAATTTCAGACTGGGTAGAACTATAAAGGGCTATTAAGAATTCGCGATGATTGTCTTCCGTTTTTTCTTCATCAGGAGTTTTCTCTGAGACAATAGACCTTGTTTTCACATTTCTCGTTTTCATGGTTCTCGCCTCTGAACTTCAATAATTTGCGTGTGCGCCTAACAGAACTTGGCCTTCGACTTTTGACTGTCAATTACTAATTACCAATCTCCATTTACCAATCATTTCTTCCGAAAGAATAAAATGCCCAACGCTCCCACCGTCCACGCGACCAACGCGCCGACGATGATGTAGGTACTGACGTTGGTCTTGCGCGCTGTGGGTAGTTGCTTGGTCTGCAACGAACCAACTTCCACGTACGGACTGATGCCGCGCGCGCGGGATTCCAGGTCGGCGATCTTCGATTCGATGGTCGAGCAATCTCCACCACAGCCTTTTTCGATCTCAGCGTGGAAGGATTGCAGGGTCATGCTGGCGCTGGCGGCGTCCTTGATCTCGGCGATAAAGGCACTCGTCCATGCGGAGGCGAGCGCTTCGGCGCGTTTGGGGTCGCTGTCTTCGGCGAAGAAATGCCAGCCCGCTTCGCCTGGTTGGCTCAGCAGGAGTTTCTCGTCGCGCAGTTCCGCTATGGACGTGTCGCCGACTTCGTCCACAATGGCTTGCAAGACCACGTCCGAGAACGCGACATCCTGCAATTTACGGACTTCGCGTTCGAGATAATAGAACGCCTGCTTATCCTGCGTGGGCGTGTACGCTTCTTCGATGTTGAAGTCCACCTGCACAGAGGCGCGGGCGCGATACGCGGGTGGCGCGATGAAATAGAATGCCGCGCCGAGAATCCCGCCGATCAACGCGGCGAGGAGCCAGAAGCGCCAGGCGCGGAGCAAACGGGTAAGATCGTCAGAGGAGGGAGGGGAAAAGATGTTCATTCGTTTGATGGTCTCATAGTCAAGTAGTCTCATAGTCGCATCGTCGAACGATTTACCTGACCGCACACTACGACCACGCGACCATCCGACCATCCGACCATGAGACTAAATTATACGCCGAGTCGTTTCCTAAATCTCCAACTCCACAGTGGCGCGATGAGTTTGCGGACGAAATACTTCGCGACGATGGGAGAGAAGAACGAGCCGCCATCGCGATAATGCACGCGGATCATCTCAGGCCAGCAACGGTCATCGGCGGCGATGGTCTTGCCCGAAGTGTGGATGCGGAAATTCGCCCACGTCTGCCCCGCGAGATATTTCAATTCGGCGCGGGATGCAATGCGCGTCCACAGGTCGTAGTCCATCGCGAAATAAAACGATGGGTCGAGAGGCGCGATCTGTTTCCACAGTTCCGCGCGGAAGAACATCGTCTGTTGCGGGATGTGGACGTAGCCGCGGCGCAGTCGCGCCAGGTCTGTCTGCGCGGCGGGAAACTTGCCGATGACGCGCCCCTCTTCGTTGATGTAGTTGCAATCCGCGTAGACCATCCCCACTTCGGGATGCTCGAGCAAATATTTCACGGCCTGTCCAACGGCGCGCGGCTCGTAGGTATCGTCCGAGTTGAGCCAGGCCAGCACATCGCCTTTCGCGCGCGCGAATCCTTTGTTGATGGCATCGGTCTGGCCGTGGTCTTTTTCGCTCACCCACCAGGCGAGTTTGTCGGCATATTTTTTTATCACGTCCACCGAGCCGTCGGTCGAACCGCCGTCCACAATTAAATATTCAATGCGCGGATAATCCTGCGAAAGCACAGATTGAATCGTCGCTTCCAAATATCGCGCCTGATTGAACGACGGCGTTATGATCGAAACAGTGGGCAAGGCAACAGGTTTCATCTTAGTCCCATTTCACGTCGGCGTAAAAAAGGCTCGCCACATCTTCAGTCAAAGCGCGGACGCGCGCGATCTCATCGGGCGAGAGTCGCTTCTTCCAATTTTCGAGATTGGCGCGGCTATCCAGTTTGACGGAATGCGTTTTGCGACTCGACAACTCTGCGGGATTTTCACTGCTCGACGAGTTGCGGATCGTCTCCTGGACTTTGGCGGTGTACGCCAACCCCAGCGACTCAAACACCCGCGCGTACCCCGCGACGGGATCGAGCGAGAGGTCTTCGTGACGGAGGATGTTGATGGACGGAGTCCGCTCCATGTCCGCGTGGACGACGCGGTAAACCATCCGCCACAGCAACGCGGCCTGGCCGATGATGTTGTCCGCGGCGACGCGCTCCATGTCCGCGCGGAAGGGTTCGAGATGGTCGCGCATCAGCAGGGGCTGGTCGAGCAAATCTTTGAAGTCGAACGGCCAGTTGAGTTTTTTGAGACTGCTGGCAAACCCCGCCGGGTGACGGATGGTGACGACGACGCGGCAGTCCAGCCGCTCCACGAACCACGGCAGTGAGAAGACCGCGAACGGGTCTTTGAGCAACGCGGGCTGGCGCGTCACGCGTCCACGCAGGAAGATGCCCAAGTCGCGTCCCATGCGAAGGAGGTCGCGGCGCGAGCGGAGCGATTTAATTTCGGCGAACAATCCATAGCGCAGCGCGAGCGTCTTTTGAAACGCGGGCAGAAACTCGGCTTCGTTCTCGCGCGTGATGTACTGATACCAATGGCCGACAGGCGCGCCCATCACCCCAGGCCGATGCAACACATTGAGCGGCTCGCTGACGTAGGCGAATCCGCCCGCGGCCAGCATTTTGCCGACCCAGGTGGTACCTGTGCGATGCGCGCCAGTGACGAGGAGGGGTTGAGATTGTGACATGAAATTCACTAGCCCAGTCATTGCGAGCGCTCTTCCCTGGCACCGCCCGCCAGGGCAGGTGTGCGAAGCAATCCCCTCCTGTGCGCGGAGATTGCTTCGTCGGGAAGAACGCCCTCCTCGCAATGACGGAAGACTTGTTATGGGTTGGGAGACTCTTTCGACGCGGAGATGGTGTCCACGCCATAGACGATGGCCGCGCAGTAGTTCATCCAGTGACCAGGGCGCGGACCGAGGTCGTTGACGTTGGCGATGCCTGGCAAGCCCCAAGTGACGATGTTTGTCTCGCCCGAAGCGGCCTGTTCGCGAATAGACGCGTCACGCTGATCCCAGCGCGCGGCGTGGCGTTGATATTGGGGGATCATTCTGTAGTTGTTGCGGATCGTCCAAAGCGGATAGAGCGCGGCGAGGAGCAACGCGATGACGGCAAGAGTCGTCGTCCAACGCGGGAGGGGGAAGCGAGAGGCCAAAAGTCCGAGTAGACCGCCCAAAGTCAGGAATGAGGCAGAAATTAAAACATGTGCGATGAAACGGACACGATCCACTGCGAAGGATTGTCCGTATGCGCTGGGGGCGAAGATTGCGGCAGTCAGCAGATAAGTCAGAAGTGGAAGCGCGATAAATCCAAGCCAGGCGCGGCGCGGCAGGGAAATTTCGTTTGTTTTGGAATACAGGTACGCCAGAGTTGTTCCCGATACAAAAGTGAACCCAAGTGGAATCTTAAGCAGGCGCGCCGATTCCAATAGGAACTGCGCCGCGTAGGTGAACGAACGCAGGACAGCATCCAGCAAGGACGGCGTTTCTGCTCCTTTGAGTCGGATGGCGTTGGCAGGTGTGATGAACATGCCGATCATCGCGAGCAGAGCGCCCGCGAGCGTGGCGGTGATTAACACGAGCGCGGCGCGGCGAGTGGGAGTTTTGTTCCAGAGAAAGTTGACAACCAGCGCGAGGCCGAGGATGGATATGTGTAATGCGCCCGCGGTCTCGGAAAGGCCGCCCGCGAAGAACGCGCCGAAGAAGATGATAACAATTGTTCCCAGCAACCCATAGTCCAGAGCGGAGGGTCGAGACGTTCCGTCGAGACCCGAAGTCGAAGGACGGCTTGTCGCGACGCGTGACCCGCGCAAGATTCCTGCAAAGAGGAACGAGTAGATGACGAGCGGGAGAAGATAGGTCATCACGCCAGGCCGCCAAAGAGCGGACTGAAAGAGATTGGGCGCGGTGTAATAGGAAACCAAAAGAACGATCTCTGCCAGCAGGATGCCTGTCCACAGATCCCAGCGGACTTTGAAGAGGCGCGCCGCTTCGAACAGCGTCCACGTCAACCCCGCGAGCCAAAGCAGGAGGGATGCCACCGCGAGCAGCGCCACGCCGCGCGGCCCGAACAAGTCCGTGACCCAGGCGGCCATTTCGTTGGAGAAGCGATTCGACGTGTACCAATATTTGATGAGGCTGGCCGTCAACGGATCGTAGCCGATCAGCCGCGCCGAGATGCAGTAGTCATCGCCGATGGGACGGATGAATGCGGCGACGTACGCGTAGATGGACAGCGCCGCGGCCGAGGTAATGGCGAAGAGTTTGGTGGGGAGGGAGGAGGGAGAAGTCATCAGTGATCAGTTTTCAGTGATCAGTCATCAGTAATTGGTAATTGAGGGATGCGGGTTACGTGTTGCGTATTGCGTGTTTGGCGCGGATGAGTAGATGGAGTAAAAACTCATCCTTCTTCGTTCACCATGCTTCCTTGCCTTACCGCGGCACTTCCACATTTCCAAGCAGACGCTGAATCACCGCGTCCGCGTTTAAGCCTTCGATCTCCGCTTCGGGTTTGAGCAGGATGCGATGACGGAAGACGGGCGGGACGATGAATTTCACATCGTCGGGAGTCACGAAGTCGCGGCCTTGCAGGGCGGCGAAGGTTTTGCAGGCCAGCAGGATATGGGTCGCGGCTCGGGCTGACGCGCCCAGCACGAGGTCCGGGGAGCGACGCGAGGCGGCGTTGATGTCCGCGATGTATTTGAGGATGCCGTCCTCCACCGTCACTTGCTGGGCGAGGGCGCGGACTTCGGCCACTTCGCCCGAAGTGATGACGGCGCTGAGCCCCGCGCTGGCGAGGTTGTGCGCGTCGAAGCCGTGGTGCGTGCGGCGCAAGATCTCCACTTCCACGTCGATGGGAGAATACGGGACGAGGACTTTGAACATGAAGCGGTCGAGTTGCGCTTCGGGGAGCGGATACGTGCCTTCGTACTCGATGGGGTTTTGCGTGGCGATGACCATGAAGGGCTTGTCGAGAACATGACGCTCGCCTTCGAGGTTGACCTGTCGCTCTTCCATCGCTTCGAGCAGGGCCGATTGAGTCTTGGCGGGCGCGCGGTTGATCTCGTCGGCCAGGAGCAGTTGGGTGAAGATCGGTCCCTTCTTGAGGTGGAAGGTAGCCGAGCCGATGTCGAAGACGCTCGTGCCGAGGATGTCGGAGGGCATCAGGTCGGGCGTGAATTGGACGCGTGTGAACTTGGCCTGCACCATGTGGGCGAGGGTTTTCGCCATGAGGGTCTTGGCAGTGCCAGGCACGCCCTCGAGCAAAACGTGTCCGCCGCTGAAGAGCGCGACCACAAGCAACTCGAAGGGGGCTTCGAGGCCGACGAGGACTTTGGATGATTCGGTGTGCAGTTTTTCAAAGGCGGTTTTTAAGTCGGTCAATTTCATGATGAGGTCTCCTCAAGATTATTATTCATTGATCCACTTCGATGCTTCTTCCGCGAGTTTCACCATTTCGGTTTCGGAATAATTGTTGCGCGAGAGGTTTTGCAAAAGCGCGAGCAGTTTTTCCTGATCGAGCGCGGGGTTGTATTTGGCAAGCTGCGCCACGTATTCCGCATCGGGCAGAGACGGGTTGAGGCGGTAGCGTTGCCCAAGATGGCGCTTGACCCACAGATGATATTGCCGCAACACATCCGCGCGGTGGCCGGCTTTGCGATTCAAATTCGCGATGGCGGTGACATGCTCCAGCGGGCCGCGGCGTTTGAGTTCGTGCAAGAGCGGGATGGGTCGCCCAAAATTTCCGCCTTGCAAAACAAGCGCCAGCGTGATGACGCCCACCACGAAGAGCAACGCGTGCCCCGCGGACGTGCGTCTCAGCCACTGGCCGGGGCCGACGATCGGCGCGGACTGGAGGCCGTGGTGCCAATCGTCGAACCAGGCGCGGCTTTGGGCGGGCGCGAGCCGCAACAGGTTCAGCATCAGCGCGGCGTTGGCCTCGTCTTTGAGCGCTCGGTTCGAGAAGAGATACGGCGTGGACGAGAGGATGACGCGTCCCTGACCCTTGTCAAAAAAGCCGATGACGGGCTGGCCTTCGGCGACGAGCAACGGAACGAAATTCTCCGGCGTGGACGCGAACGCGTCAAACGCGTGAACCGGCGCGGGGTCCAGCAACGGAGGCGACGTCAACAGGGGAGAGGCCGCGCTCAGAGAGTCAGACGAGGCGTCGGCGAAGGAGGATGCGGCGTCGAAATGGTCGAACGCGACGGAGGAGGCGTAGTTGTCGCCCGCGAGGAGGAGAGTCCCGCCTGCTTCGATCCATTTATCAAGCAGGTTCCACTCGCGCTCTTCGATGACCAACGCAGGTTGGACGATGAAGATGAGGTTGGCGTTATCGGGGGGTTGGAATGCGGATGAGTCGGTCGTGACGATCTCGTGATCGAGCTCGGGGAGCCAAAGCTTGAGCGCCAACAGGCCATTGGGTGCGGAGGAGGTAGCGAGATATGGGATCGTGGAGGCTTTGCTCTGCTGGTAGCCCGCGCCGATGGTGACGAGCGCCAGCGCCAGCAGGAGGCCGATGGCCAGCCAGGTATCGCGGGAGAGTTTCATTGCTTCTTGTCCTTCAACTCTTCCACGCGGTCGCTGTAATGTTTGAAGCGCTCTTCATCGAGTTCGTGGTAGCCGTACCAGACGTTGTCGAAGACATCCACCACTTCGCTGAGGGGCTGGGACAGTTCGGGTTGATCGGAGACGGAGCGGAGGACTTCGCGGTTGGTGCGCGAACGGTCGTAGCGCAGGAGGCCGCGTTCATCCAACATCAGCAGCGAGGATAGATAAAGATAGCGGACGGCGGCGCGGTAATCTCCGCCGCGTGAGAGGGACTGGGCGCGCTGGAAGGCCGAGTCGGCGGTGAGGAGTTCGTCGCTGTCTTCGCCGTTGGCGTTGAGGCGCGCGTCCGCGATCAGGTCTACGAAGAGGCCGCGGAAGGCGTAGAGCAAAATGAGCACGAGCAGGATGGCCGCGATGGGCGTCGGGTCAATGGCGATGGTGACATCGGGGATGAGTTTATCGAGCCAGGCGGCGAAGCGTTCCCACATTCGTTGGAGCCAGTCGTTGAGCGGGTTGGGCTGTTCTTCCTTCCACTGAAATTCGGGGCGCGCCAAAATTTCCTTGAGCGGTTGGATGTCGTCTTTGGTGAAGCGCGGTTCGGGATCGGTGGCGCGTGAGGCGAGGATGGAATCGAGGAGGGCGGTCAACGCGTCGAGGTCGGGATTTTCGGCGCGCAACACGGACGTGATGTGGGAGTTGTCGAGCGGGAGCGTCTCGCCGCTTTCGAGTTGGACGGAGGCGACGGCGTCCCACTGCGCGGCCAGGTCGTCGAGCGCGGCGCGTATCTCTTCGGCGGTTTTGCCATCGAGGTCGGCGACGGCTTGACGGGAGGATTTCAGCAATGCCCAATATTCTTCGACGGGGAGCGAATCGTCCCTGCGCGCGGCCCAGGCGGAACCGACCGCGCCGAAAAGGAGCGCGGTCAAGGTCAAGAGCAGGGCGAGCCGCGGCAGGGAGAGTTTCATGCGAAGACGGCGGCGATCAACATGAAAAGCCCAACGAACAGGCCGACGAACAGGAAATAGAGCGCCACAATGCCGATCGAGAGCAGGAAGAAGTTCAACGCATCCTGCCCGGTGATGAAATCGCCTGTGGGCGCGGGGGAGGTTTCAGCGAGCGCGACGATGTTCGTCTCGGTGCCCGATTCGGCCGCGGCTTGCAAGGCGAGGTCCAGCCCTTCGGAGCGGACGCGTAGGTCGAAGTAGACCAACGTCATGGCGGTGAGTTGCAGGGGCAGGTAGAGCAATCCGCCGCTCATTTGGACGAGCATCTGAACGACGGGCCGCCAAACGAGCGCGGCCTGCGTGTTGCCATCGCGGAGAAAGATGGCTTGCAGGATGGCGCTGATGACGAAGGTGGGGCCTGTGATGATGAGTTGTCCCAGCAGGAAGATGACGAGGGCAAAGCCGATGAGCCACCAGAAGCGCGTGCGGCCCAAATCCCAGGCGCGGCGCAGGGAGGCAGTGATGGAATGACGTTCCAGCACGATGATCGGCGCGGTCAACGGGATGACCACCAGGCTGAAGAAGGAAAAGAGTCCCGGCCCAGTGAACCACCCAATGCAAGGGACGATGAGCCAGATAAAGATCGGAATGCCGATCAACATTGCCAGGAGGATCGCGCCGACCAGACGAACCCAGGAATTTCCCAACTGGCGATAAGAATCAATCACGCCGATGCTTTGACCGGTGTAGTTATTTGCCACGGCGCGCGTGAAAGCCGCGGTGGCAACGCCGTTGACGAGAATGAATTGAATGAAAGCCACCACAAACATGCCAGCCACCCCCGCCCAATAACCCGATGGAAGGCCAAACGGCGAAGTGGAATCCAACGGCGGGGATGTAAGGATGCTGGCCGCCGAATCCATCGAGAAGTAGGAGATGACGCTTTGGAGCAACGTCAATGGGATGTAGGGGATGGCAATGATGCCGATGAAGGCCGCGAAGTTACGCCGATACAAGCCGATGGCCTGGTCGAGCAACTGGCCCAACGTCAACGGGCGGATGAATGGGACGGATGATGCGGTCATTAGTCCTCCGAAGCGATATGGAAACGATTCTGCAAACTGGCCTCGCGATGTTACCCGCGTTGTCAGGATAATTATAACCCTGACAACAAAAAAAGACCGCCTCGCGGCGGTCTTTTTTATCTTCTACACTTCCGTCACCCAATGTTTGTATTTCTCGCTCCTGCCGCGCACCGCATCCTCGAACAACTCGCGGATTTTGGAAACCACCGGCCCCATCGTCCCCTTGCCGACGGGACGGTGATCCACCCGCGTCACGGCCACCACTTGCGCGGCGGTTCCCGTCATAAAGAACTCGTCGCAGATGGTTGTCTCGGTGCGGTCAATGGGACGCTCCGCGATGGGCAGGCCGATCTCGTTGCGGATCAACTCCAACACCGAGCGGCGCGTGATGCCTTCGAGGATATTTTCCGTCACGGGCGGCGTGACAACCACCCCGTCGCGAACCATGAAGACGTTCATGGCCGAGCCTTCGGAGACGTGTCCGTTTTGGTCCAACACCAACGCCTCGTCGAAGCCGGAGCGGGCCGCGTCGGTTTTGATCAGGGCCGAGTTGACGTACGCGCCCGAAATCTTGCCGCGCGCGGGAATCACATTATCGTCAATGCGCCGCCAGGAGGAGATCGTCACGTGCGCGTTGGTGTCGTTCTTGATGTATTTTTGAAACGGGAGACTCCACATCGTCAGGTCGTCTTTCAGGTCGTGGAGCCGCACGCCAATGCCCATATCCGATTTGTAAAAGGTGGGGCGGAGGTAAATGTCCTCCGTCCACTTTTCGGCATGCAACAGATCGAGCATGATCTGGAGCAGGCTTTCCTCGTCGTACGAAACTTCCATGCACAACAGGCGGGCCGAGTGGAGCAGGCGATGAAAATGATCCCAGGGACGGAACGAGTAGAGTTTTTTCTTCTCCTCGTTCCAGTACGCGCGCATTCCCCCGAAAACGGACGTGCCATAATTAAAGGCGTGGGTGGCCACGCTGATCTTTGCTTCGCTAAACGGAACGATCTTGCCCTCGAAAAACGCGAACTTTGGTTCGTTCACTAAACACCTCCAGAGATTGGATCGTCTTACGCGCGTATTATAACCCGAACAACTTGGCGACGATGCTGCGCGCCTTCCCTGGCATCGCGCGGTTTCGCATTCAAACCCTGTAACGGAAGCGTCACGAATCCAAACTTTGCCTGTGCTATATTTTATTAAACAGTAATTCGACACACAAGGAGAAATCAAATGAAGTCGGAAGGTTTTCTTGGGACATTGAAGTATGTGGCCGTGCGAGTTGCAATTGCCGAGATCGTGATCCTTGCGCTTACTGGGGTGGTTTGCTGGATGATTGGCTGGAGAACCCTGACGGAGTATGCCACGGGCTTGATTTTGACGGGGTTCGTGGTGATATTTTTTGGCGCGGGAGGCGTTTGGGGTTTGGGAGCAGACAGGCTTTACGGCGATTTCCGCTATCAATACAGCAATTCGGTCATGCCCAATTCAGCAAGCCAGCGCATGCGACAAAATATATCCGACCTGATGCAAGACATATCTTTTACGCTCTGGTCGGGATTGATCGGCGTCATAACCATCCTACTTGGAATCGTTTTAAAGGCGCTCATCTACCTCTAACACCGCCATTTCCCAGGATTATTGAAACGCCCATCCGTTTGAACGGATGGGCGTTTCCTTTTATTCGATTGCCTCTTTCAAATTCCTTGCCAGGTTTCCAAAATGGGACGTAAAACGCATCTCATCCGCGCGTGGGCGCGGCAGATCCACTTGCAGATCCAACTTGACGCGGCCCGGGCGCGCGGTCAAGACGAGAACGCGGTCCGCGAGGAAGAGCGCCTCGGAGATGGAGTGAGTCACCATGATGACGGTGTTCTGCCGCGCCTGCCAGATGCGCGAAAGCTCCATCCACATGCGTTCGCGGGTCAGCGCGTCGAGCGAACCGAAGGGTTCATCGAGCAGAAGCAGATCGGGGTCGTGGACAAGCGCCCGCGCAATCGCCACGCGCTGGGCCATGCCGCCCGAAAGTTCGCGCGGCCAGTTGTGTTCGAAGCCCGTCAAGCCGACGAGTTCGATCAGTGCGCGAGCGCGCGTCTCCGCGTCCGCATCGCCGCTCAACTCCAGCGGGAGCATGATGTTTTCGAGCGTCGTCCGCCAGGGCATCAGGTTGGCCTGCTGGAAGACCATGCCAACGCGCGGCTGGCGAAGGTCGCCGAAGTCCACGTCCCCCGCACTCGGTCGAAGGATGCCCGCCAGAATCCGCAACAGCGTGGACTTGCCGCATCCCGATGGCCCGATCAACGCCACGAACTCGCGCGGATGCACGTCAAACGAGACGCGTTCGAGCGCCTGCAACCCGCCGTTGTTATCGGGGAAGGTTGCGCTGAGGTCGCGGAGGGTGAGGATGGGGGGAACGGTGGTCATAGGGACAGTTGGCGGTTGGCTAAACGCTAATCGCTACCTACGGCACAAACTCATTCGTGAACGCATCGTCCACGTTTTGCGCTTCTTTTAACAAGCCCATCTGCACGAGCAGGTTGTTCATGTTTTCCCAGGCCTGCGGATCGGAATAGCCCGTGCGCTCGGCTTTCCAAAACTCAATGGAGGTGGCGAGCACCTGCTTTTGAACGGCTTCGTCGGCCTGCGCGAGATTCTCCACATACTTTTTGCAGATCTCATACGCCTCGCCGGGATGCGCGATGGTGTATTCGATGCCGCGTTTCAGCGCGCGCGTCATGCCGCGCACAAGGTCGGGCTCGCTGGCGATTACGGCCTCGCTCGCCACGAGTCCATTGGCGGTCAGTTGCACATAATCGGCCACGCGCAGTTCGGTCACGTCATAGCCTTGCGCGCGCAGTTGGATCGGCTCGTTAGCCGCGTAGCCCACCACCGCCTGTTCCTGATCGGTCGCGAGCGCCTCCACTTGATTGAAGCCGATCGAGTCCATCGTCACATCTGAAGCGGTGAGTCCCGCAGAAAATAGCAGCGCCTGCAAGCCGATGTAATTCGCGCCGTAGAGTCCGGGCAAGCCGATGCGTTTACCGCGCAGATCGGCGGGCGCGTTGATCCCCTCCGAAGTTTTCGCCACCACCGAAACGGGAAAATCCTGATACCACGCAAACGTGTACACCACGGGCAGTCCCTGCGAACGCGCCAGCAAAACCTGTTCGCCCGAGGCCACCACAAACTGCAACTCGCCCGCGCCCACCAACGCCACGCCGTCGGTCTCGAAGGAATAATCGAACTCGATCTCGATGCCCTCCTCCGCGAAAAATCCCTTCTCGATGGCGACGTACATCGGCGCGAATTGGACGTTGGGGATGTAGCCCATCGGCAGGACAATATGACGCAATGCCGCCTCTGTCTGGACCGCGCGCGGGGCGCACCCCATCAGGCCGATTGCCAGCCCAAGCGTGAGTAAAACGATCTTCTTAAACATTGTGAGTCTCCTGAACAAAATAACGTCAAACGTTTAACGTTCAACGTTTTGCCAAACCAAAAGTTTTTTCTCGGCCAACGCGACGATTCCATACAACGTCAACGCGAGCGCGATGAGCGCGAAGACCGCCACAAAGACCAGCGCCGTGTCGTACTGGCCGCGTCCCACATTGACGAGGAATCCCAGCCCGCGGTCCGATCCGACCAGTTCGCCCACCACCGCGCCAATCACGGAGAGCGTCGCGCCGATCCGCAAGCCGCCGAGGAACACGGGCAAGGCCGCGGGGACTTCCAACTTGAGCAGGCTCTGGGCGCGCGAGGCCCGCAGGGAGGTCATCAGGTCGTGCAACGCGGCAGGCACCGCGCGCACGCCGACGACGGTATTCACCAGCACAGGGAAGAACACAATCAACGCGCAGATCAGGAACTTGGAAAACATGCCAGGCCCAAACCAGATCACCAGCAGGGGCGCGATGGCAACCAACGGGATGGCCTGACTCGCCACCAGGTACGGCGAGAGCAAATTTTCCAACACGCGCGATCTGGCGATGAGATAGCCCATCAACGTGGCGAAAACCGCGCCCGCCAGCAAACCCGTCAACGCTTCGGTTAATGTGACGAGCGTGTGCGAAAGCAGGCTGCCATCCGCCAGGACGAGCAGGAAGCGCGTCCACACGTCCGCGGGCGAGGGGAGGATGAACGATGGCAACCCGCCCAGGCGCGCGGTCAACTGCCAGCCGGCGAGAAAGAGGGCCGCGGCCACAAGTCCCAGAATGAGACGGAGGGAGGGAGCACGCTTGGTGAGGTTGGGCATTGGTTCGATATGGGCGAACACGCAGATTCGTCCCAACGGGTTCGGCGCTACAAAACAAAAACGCCTCGAAGGATGGAATCCCTTCGGGGCGCGAAAACCACAGACAGGCTCGCGTTGAGCCAGGCCGAAACGTGCGAGGCGGAAACAAAACCCCGAAAACAACGTTCGTTTTCGGGGCGTGAATCCACACAAACCCGCGCGGGTCTGTCTATGGCGCCTTCTTCTATCCAGACTGTTACTGTCGGCCCCGGAGTTACACCGGGTCATGCTCAACGACCGTCTTCTATGTATTGACGACTTTAGTCGTTCCTGCTCGTGGGCTTTACCACCGATCGGGAATTGCACCCTGCCCCGAAGGCTTTATTTGGTTACGGAAAATTATACCAAACTACTCCGCTTTGACGATGCACTCGACCGGGCAGACCGAGACACACTGCGGCGAATCGTGGTGACCAACGCACTCCACGCAGGTGGCCGCGTCGATGACGTAGATATCGCCTTCGGTGATGGAATTGGTGGGGCACTCGGGCACGCACGCGCCGCAGGCGATGCATTCTTCATTGATTTTCATTGCCATGGGAAACACTCCAGTTTCAAGATTTTCAATAGAGTAATCCAATGGCAAACGAGCGTCAATTGACAAACGTCGTGAGTTTGGATGACTTTGTCACTGGGATGGGATGAATTCCCCATCGCATCAAAAACCAGGTTTTCGAAAAAACCTGGTTTTTGATTCAGCGACTTACAACGAATACAACTCGCCGTATTTTGTTTTGAGATATTGGATGTACGGCTTGATGGTGAGATCGGCTCCCGTCACCTTTTTGACGAGTTCGGGCGCGGTGTATTTGCGTCCGTGACGGTAGATGTTTTGGACGAGCCAACCATGCAGGGTGGCGAATTTTCCCTGCTTCATCTCGCTGGGGATTTCGGGATGCGCCTTGAGGGCCTCTTCATAAAACAGAGCGCTCATCACATTGCCGAGGGTGTAGCCCTGGAACGCGCCGCCGATCACGCCGCCGTACCAGTGGACGTCTTGCAGGACGCCGTCGCTGTCGTTGGGCGGAACCACCCCAAAGTCCGATTCGAAGCGCTCGTGCCAGGCTTCGGGCAGGTCACGGATGGAGAGAGTCCCTTCGAGCAGTTGCAGTTCAAAGTCGAGGCGCAACATCACGTGCAAGTTGTAGGTTACCTCGTCCGCGTCAGTGCGGATGAGCGATTTTTCCACTTTGTTGATGGCGCGGTAAAACTCATCGAGCGGGACGCCCTTGAGTTGCTCGGAGAATTGCGCCTGCAAAATGGGATAGTAATGCTCCCAAAAGCCGCGACTGCGTCCGACGACGTTTTCCCACAGCCGCGATTGACTCTCGTGGACGCCTGCGCTCGTGCCGCCCGCGAGCGGGGTGCCTTCGTGGGCAGGGTCGTTGCCCTGCTCGTACATGGCGTGACCGGCCTCGTGGACGTTGCTGAACAACAACTCGCCGAGGAAGTCCTCTTTGACGCGGGTGGTGATGCGGACGTCGCCGATGGAGAAGGAGGTCATAAAGGGATGGTGGGTCTTGTCAATGCGGCCGCGGTTGAAATCGTAGCCAAGTTCTTTGACGACCCTCGCCCCAAACTCGGCCTGTTGCGCTTCGGGATAATGCTTGCGGAGGCAAGAGTCGTCCGCGGGCGATTGCGAGGCGATGGCCTTGACGATGGGGACGAGTTCGGAGCGCAACTCCGCGAACAGCGCGCGGACGGAGGAGGCCTTCATGCCGTAGTCGGCGAAATCAATCAGCGGGTCGGCGATGTGTTCGTAGCCGGGGAAGAAGTCGGCTAGCTGGCGGCTGAGGTCGAGAGTCCGCTCCAGATTCGGGCGGACGCGGGCGAAGTCATTGGCGGGACGCGCTTCCGTCCACAGTTGGTAGGTCTCCGCGGCGTGGACGTTGTACTCTGCCAGAAAGGCAGGTGGGATTTTGGTGGCGCGCTCGTAGTCGTGCCGCGTCACGCGCAGGTAGGAGGCGTCGTCCGAATCGTAGGGCAGGCTCTCCTCGTAGGGAAGGAGGTCATCGAGCAATTTGCCTATCTTCTTATCAATAAATTTTTCCTGCGCCACTTTGGACAGCGTGGCGAGTTGACGTCCACGGGCGGGCGCGCCGCCGTTGGGCATGTAGGTGGCCTGGTCCCAGCCGAGGACGGATGCGGCGTTGTTGAGGTCATTCACTTCGGCGAGCAGGGTCTTTAATTCTGCGAACTTCTTTTCATGTTTCATGGAAAGCCTCTGGGGATGGAAATGGGAAATGGGAAACGGGGAGTGCGCTCCTATTGTATCGCAACCGCGGGTTGAACTTACACACCATATTTTGGGCTAATCAACTTTCACGAAACAAAAACTTCCGAGATTTGGTCTCGGAAGTTTTTGTGTTTGAACTATCCCAACTGCCCCTTCAACTTCTCGGCAGTCCCCTTGAACGCGGCCAACTTCTCGCGCTCCTTCGCGACCACCGCCGCGGGAGCTTTGTTGGCAAAATCGCTCGCGAGCAGTTTTTCCAGCCGCGCGATGTGACTCTCGGCTTCGGCCAGTTCGCGCGTCAGCCTCTCGCGCTCGGCGGATTCGTCCACCATGCCCGCCAGCGGGATGTGAATCTCCACCGCGCCGACCACGAGGGTCACCGCGCCGTCGGGTTTGGAGTCGAGAGAGGAGAGAATGGAGAACTGAGAGTAGTCAATGCCCGCGAGAGATGCGATCACCTCGGCTTGACTCTTCAACAACTCGGTCTTCGCGCCGCCGACGATGGTCGCGGCCAGTTTCTTCGACATGGGCGCGTTCTTCTCGGCGCGCAGGTTGCGGATGGAGCGGATGATCTCCTGAATCAGCGTGAAGTCCGCGGTCTTGGATTCTTCCCAGCCTTCGGGTTCGCGCGGTTCGGGCCAGCGGGCGATGATGAGCGCGTCGGACCAGTCGGATGCGAGATTCGATAATCGAGATTCGAGAATCGATGTTCGGAGGCGTCCCCATATCTCTTCTGTTACAAAGGGCGTAAAAGGATGTAGCAACCGCAACGAAATGTCGAGCACGCGCGCGAGCGTTTCGACGGTCGAATATCGAGTATCGTCCCTTTGCAACTGCCCCTTCGCGATCTCCACGTACCAATCGGCAAAATCGGACCAGAAGAATTCGTGGATCATCTGTCCAGCCTGTCCATATTGGAAATTCTGGAAGTTGCGCTCCACGTCGCGGATAAGTTGTTGCAGGCGCGCCCAGATCCAGGAGTCGGCAAGGGTGTAGATCGGTAGGTTGGTAGTTGGTAGATTGGTAAATTGGTCACCATGTCCCAATTTACCGTCTCCCAATGTACCAATTGCCGAAATCACAAACCTCCCCGCATTCCACAACTTATTCGCGAAATTGCGATTCGATTCCACTTTCTTGAGGCCCACGTTGGTATCGTTGCCGGGCGTGGAACCCACCAACAGCGTGAAGCGAAGCGCATCCGTGCCGAATTCGTCCATGACGGGCAGTGGGTCCACCACGTTGTTCAGCGACTTCGACATTTTGCGTCCATGCTCGTCGCGGATGAGTCCATGCAGGTACACGGTATGGAAGGGAACCTCGCCGGTGTATTCGAGTCCCGACATAATCATGCGCGCCACCCAGAAGAACAGGATGTCGTAGCCCGTCTCCATGTACGAAGTCGGGTAGAAATATTTCAGGTCGGGAGTCTGCTCCGGCCAGCCGAGCGTGGAGAACGGCCACAAGCCCGAAGAGAACCACGTATCCAGCACGTCGTCATCCTGATGAATCTCTTTCGAGCCGCAGGTCCCGCACTTCGTTGGGTCGGCGCGCGTCACGGTCATGTGGCCGTCGGGGCAGTACCACACGGGGATGCGGTGTCCCCACCACAGTTGGCGGCTGATGCACCAGTCCTTGATATTCTCCAGCCAGTTGAAATACACCTTCTCAAAACGCTCTGGCACGATCTTGATGCGCCCGTCGCGCACGGCTTCGAGTCCGGCCTGCGCGAGCGACTCGATCTTCACGAACCATTGCGTGGAAATCATCGGCTCGACGATCTCTCCGCCGCGTTGCGAACGCGGGATGGTGGTGCGGTAGCGTTCCTCTTTGATGACGAGACCCGCGGCCTTCATATCAGCCCACAGGTTTTTCCTCGCTTCGAATCGATCCTGACCCTGATACGGGCCTCCGTTTTCGTTGACCTTTGCCTCCACGTCGAGCATCGAGATGATCGGCAGACTGTGGCGCTGGGCGATGGCGTAGTCGTTCGGGTCGTGACCTGGCGTGATCTTGAGCGCGCCCGTGCCAAACTCCATGCTGACGTATTCATCCGCGATAACGGGAATCTCGCGTCCGAGCATCGGCACGATCACGTTGCGTCCGATGAACTTTTTGTAGCGCTCGTCTTCGGGATGCACGGCCACCGCCGTATCGCCGAGGATGGTTTCGGGACGGATGGTGGCGACGGGGACGTATTCGCCTTCATCACCCCCCTCTTTCTCTCCCCCCATTTTCTCCGAAAATGGGGGGAGACGGAGGGGGGTCGGGGTTTCGGGCGCGAGCATATATTTGAAATAATACAACGTCGCGTCTTCCTCGTTGTATTCCACTTCGAGGTCCGAGACGGCGGTTTTCAGCCCTGGCGACCAGTTGATGAGACGCGGGCCGCGGTAGATGAGTCCGCGCTCGTAGAGGTGGACAAAAGCCTCCCGCACCGCGCGCGACAGCCCCTCGTCGAGGGTGAAGCGTTCGCGCGTCCAATCGCAGGAGGCGCCGAGGCGTCGAATCTGATTCGTGATGATGCCGCCGTATTTGTGCTTCCACTCCCACGTCTTGCGGACGAACTCCTCGCGGCCAATCTCCTCGCGCGTCCGTTCCTCGGTGCGGAGCAACATCTTCTCCACTTGCAATTGCGTGGCGATACCGGCGTGGTCAGAACCAGGAACCCAGAGCGTGGGGATGCCCTTCATGCGGTGGTAGCGGATCATCAAATCTTCGACGCTGACGAACATGGCGTGGCCGATGTGCAGTTCGCCCGTCACGTTTGGAGGGGGAATCGAAATAACGAACGGCTTGATGGACGGGTCGAAGCCCTCTTTGCGCGGATCGTTCCACGGCTGGAAGTAGCCGCCCTTTTCCCACATCTCGTAGATGCGCGGCTCAGTGGCTTTATAGTCGTAGGCTTTGGGTAGTTCGTGGTTGGTCATTCTGGCTCCTTCGTCGCTCGACAATTCGAGATTCGATAATTCGATATTTGTCAGATAGAGTTCAAGTATCGAATTTCGAATATCGTCTTTCGAATATCGGTACTTAAACAAAAAACACTCCGTCCAACAAGAGGACGAAGCGTTTGCTCCGCGGTACCACATCAATTCGCCGTTTGGCGCTCTCTGTGGCTGACAATCATCAGCCTGCGCTGTAACGGGCGCGCCCGTGACGTTCTACTGATCACTGATTACTGAAAACTGATCACTGATTTTCTTCGCCAGGGTATCCAAGCGACTTCGGCGATTTTGGCCTGCGGATGCTTCCACCGAGTGCATCCTTCTCTTTCAGGCTGGGGTTCGCTTACTACTCTTGAATGGCTGGGATTATACGCGCATGGAGAATATGCGTCAAGAAACTCAGAATGCTATAATGGAGAATGATGGCGCAATCACCCCTCCTTCGAACTGGAATTGTATTTGATTATCGTGGCAAGTATTTTAAACTTGTTGATATCGAATGGGGACCTGATAATTCTTTTTATTTTCTTCCACATAAGCGTGACGAAGAAATAGGAGAGCGATTAAAGACAGAAACCGACAATATCGGGACAATTCGTTTAAGTATCGATGAAATCGAAAAAGGTTGTTTTCCAACGAAGAAGATCAGCCGCCATCCATCTGGCTATTTTCACTTGAAAGATGTCGTTGGGGCTGGCGGCAAGAGGGAAAAAGATGGCTTAACAGGTCCAGCGTTCAAAGATACTAACTTTTATGTGTTCATTGTGGCTTGTCCGCAAGAAATTGACACACTTGTTCAAATCGAGAAACCGAATCCTACCGAGATTATCATCCATTTACCAGAATCGATAGAACCATTTACTCTTCAATTTGCTGTATGGGACAAGAAAAACAAAATAAGAATTCCTTTTTCACCAAGTGAGCTTTTGGGAAATGGCGCTATTGTAATTGGCAACGAGAATCAAAACTATGATCTTGTCATAATGTTGGTTAATGTAGAAAAAACATCGCCAAAAGTGGATGTTAGGTTTCCAAAAAGAACTTGTTATATTGTCCGCTAATATTTCTAAACATCATATCCTACAGATAAAAGGATGCCCTTCGAACATGCCCAACCTCCTCCAATTCCTCCTCGCCGCGCTGGCCGCGCTGGCCGCGGGCGCCGTCAACGCCCTCGCGGGCGGCGGCACGCTCATCACCTTTCCGATGCTGGTCGCGCTGGGCGTGCCTCCTGTCAGCGCGAATGTCACGAACACCGTCGCCCTCAGTCCCGGCTACCTCGGCGGGACTCTGGCGCAGAAAAAAGACCTCGAAGGTCAAAGCAAACGCCTGTGGCTCGTCCTGCCCGCGGCCATTGTGGGTGGCGTGCTGGGCGGTTGGTTGCTTTTGCAGACGGGCGAAAAACTTTTCACCGATCTCGTCCCCTGGCTGATTCTGCTGGCTTCGGGACTACTCGCCATTCAGGATCCCGTGCGCGGGTGGTTGACGCGCCGCATGGGACAGGGACAAGGCGCGGGACTGGAAAAACTGTCCTGGCTGCCGGTCGGCCTCGCCTCCATCTACGGCGGATATTTCGGCGCGGGACTCAGCGTGATCGTGCTCTCGGCCCTCGGCCTCACCGTCAACGACACGATGACGCGTCTCAACGCCCTCAAGCAGGGCATCGCGTTCGCCGTCAACGTGGCCGCGGCGATCTTCTTTATTTTTTCGGGAAAGGTTGTCTGGCCGTTGGCGCTGGTGATGATGGTTGGCGCGCTGCTCGGCGGGACGCTGGGCGGGAAACTGGCGGGACGCGTCAAACCCTCCACCCTGCGCTGGACGGTGGTTATAATCGGCGTCATCATTTCGATCGTGTATTTTGTGAAATAGGCTGGTAGTTCGTCAGCAATTCAACTGCTGACGAAAACCCTGCCCTCGGAGCAGAGACATGACCCTCGACGACGCCATCCAAAAAATAACCGCCATCATCAAAGACGCCAGCGCCAGCGCGGACGTGAAGCCCGCCAAAATCTCCGATGAGGAGGCGCGTCTCACCGTGATCGCGCCCGCGGGCGACATCCAGAAGATCAAGGATGCCACTTTCCTGCCCGTGATGGACTTGCTGAAAGAGAATCTCGACGTGCAGGTTTTCGTCTACGATAAGGACGCGCCGCCGCCAAAGGGATAATAAACTTTCCCAACTTAACGCAAGACCTCCGCATTGAGCGGAGGTCTTGTTTTTTTTTACGTTACTTCGCCAGCACCAGCGGACCTCCGCTGAGCGGATGCTCCACCACGTCCACGGGCAGGCAGTAGGCGTGGGAAATTAATTCGGGGGTCAGCACGTCGCGCGGCGCGCCGAGCGCGGTGATGCGTCCCGCCACCATCAGGGCGACGCGGTCCGCGTAACGGGCGGCGAGGTTGAGGTCATGCAGGGCGACCAGCACGGCCAGATTATCTTCGCGGACGAGTTTCCGTACCAATTCCAACAGACTTACTTGATATTGCAGATCGAGATGCGCGGTCGGTTCGTCGAGCAGGAGGATCGGCGTGGACTGACACAGCGCGCGCGCCAGCAACACGCGCTGACTCTCGCCGCCTGAGAGTTCGCCCACGCGTCGCTCCGCGAGACTATCCGCGTGGACGCGTTCGAGAGCGCGGCGCGCCAACTCTTCGTCCGCGCGGGACGTTTGGCCGAGGAAGCCTAGATGCGGAGTCCGCCCCATCAGCACGGTCTCCCAGACGGTGAAGGCGGGCGGAAGCAGGATCGCCTGCGGGACGACCGCGATATATTTTGCGCGTTGCATCGGAGTAAGCGCGTGGAAGGTATCGCCGTTCGTTCGCACTTGTCCGCTGAACGGAATCACCCCGCTCGCGGCGCGAATCAACGTGGACTTGCCCGCGCCGTTCGGCCCGATCAGCGCGAGCATCTCGCCCGATTGCACAGAGAGGGAAATTTCGTGCAAGATTTCGCGCGAGCCATAAGAAACAGAGAGATTTTCGATTCGCAACATTTTCATTTTCTCATAGGGGCAGACACGCAGGTCCGCCCCTACCAATCACCAATTTACCAATTCCCAATCACCAATACCCCTGATTCTTCGCGCGCCGCAACACCCACAAGAAAAACGGCGCACCCACCATCGCGGTGACGATGCCGACGGGCAGTTCCTGCGGCGCGAGGACGACGCGCGCGATCACGTCGGAGACGAGTAACGCAGACGCGCCACCCAGGATCGAAAGCGGGATGACGCGGCGATAGTCTGCGCCGAACCACATGCGGACGATGTGCGGCACGACCAGCCCAATGAAGCCGATGATGCCCGCGAACGCCACCGCCGCGGCCGTCGTCAGCGAGGCGGCCGCGAGGACGAAGGCGCGCGCCCGCGTCACGTTCAGGCCGAGTTGCTGGGCTTGGTCGTCGCCGAATTGCAGAAGGTTGAGGGCATGTCCGCTAAGCAGGAGTCCGCCCAAACCGAAGGCGAGATACGGAAGCAGGCTGAGGACGGAGTCCCAGCCCGTCAGGCTGATCCCGCCCAGGAGCCAGCCGAGGGCGCGTCGCACTTCGCTGGTCGAGCGGATCATCAGGAAGGAGGTCAGCGAGGTGGCGAAGGAGGAGAAGGCCACGCCTGCGAGGATGAGGTTCGTGGTCGGGACGGTGCGCCCCACGCGCGCCAGGTTATAGACGATGGCGACCGTGAGCAACGCGGCGAGGAACGACGCCAGCGGAATCGCCATCAGCCCCCAAAACGAGTACGGCCATTGGATGCTCATCGCGATCACCGCGCCCAGCCCCGCGCCCGACGCGACGCCGATCAAGAACGGGTCCGCCAGCGGGTTGCGGAAGATGCCCTGATAGGCCGCGCCGCTCCCGCCCAGGGCCGCGCCTGCCAGCGCGATCAGAATCGTGCGCGGCAAACGGATTTGCCACACGATGAACGTGAACGTGGACTCGCCCACGCCGCGCACAATGTTCCACAATTCCGCGGGAGGAATAAACACGGAACCGATCGCGAGGCTGAGGATCAGCGTCGTGGCAAGGACGGAGAGGGAGAGGAGGAGGGGGCGGGACATAAATGGTAGGGACAGACCAACTCTCCCTCATCCCCAACCCTTCTCCCGAAGGGAGAAGGGAGTCCCCTCTCCAACGGGAGAGGGTTAGGGTGAGGGAGCATAAAATGAGTTATTCAAACGCCTCAGGATGCAACAACCGCGCCAGCGCTTCGAGACCGTCAATCAAGCGCGGGCCAGGGCGGCTCACCAGGTTGTCATCGAACGGGAAAATCTTGCCATTCACTACGGCCTTGAGCGTGTCCCAGCCTGGGCGCGCCACGACCGCTTCGGCGGTGGTTCCCCACATCGAGTCGCCGAGGATGATGATGTCGGGCGGGGCGATCACCAACTGCTCGAGGCTGATCTGCGGATACGGGTCGGTGATGCCCGCCAGTTCCACCGCGTTGGCGCCGCCCGCGCGGTTGATCAACAAATGAATGAACGTGCCAGGCCCAACCGAATACGGCTTCGACGGGTCGGTCGCGTCTACTTCGTAAAACACGGACGGCGCGTAACTGAGCGGCATGATCTTTTCGTCCACCGCGGCCACGCGCGCCTTGAGCGAGTCGGTCAACTTGGTGGCGTCGCGTCCGGTCAACGTCGCGACGATCTCAATATTCGTGTACAGATCTTCAAGCGTCTTCGGGTTGGCAAGGTAGTACACCGTCAGCCCAAGTCCTTCAAGTTCCGCCACCAGTTCGGGCGAGTTGATCTCCGCGGCCAGCACCAGGTCGGGCTTGAGCGCCACGATGGCCTCCGCGCTAAACCCGCTCCAACCGCCGACGGTGGGAAGCGACAAAGCCTCCGCGGGATAATCCGAAACTTCATCGCGACCCACGACCTTGTCCCCTGCGCCGAGCGCGAACAGGATTTCGGTATTCGACGGGGCTAGCGAGACGACGCGCAGCGCGGCCGATGCCAACTTGACCTCGCGGCCGAGGCCATCCGTGAGGGCGATCCCCGCCGCGTCCTTCGTCGGGACAGCGGGCGCGCAGGCCGCGAGCGTTAGCGTGAAAAGAAGCGTTACAAAAAGCAATTTGCGAAGCATGAGTGAATCTCCAGAGTGTTGATAAACCTAACAGGTTTTGAAAACCTGTTAGGTTTCCTTGAATCAAAATCCCCAGCCGAGACTGGGGAGGGGAGAGGCAATCCGAGCAGGCCTGTCCTCCACCTCCTTTCCACGAGAGTATGGCAGAACCGACCAGTCGCGGGCGACCTGACTTGGGTAGTCTGCTGGTTTTCCAGTTTGCCAGTCTACTAGTCGGGTGACTAGGAGACCAGCGACTAGTGGACTAGCCGACTAACCTCACAGTTGCGGGACAGTGTCGGAATTACACCGACTTCGCCGCGGACTGGCCGTATGAAATTGTGCGGTCATTGTATGCCGCGCAGGGAGAAACGTCAATGGAAGTTTGTCACGTTTTACGAAACGCGAGGGCGCGGAAGGGATAGGTCAGATACCAATACAAAAATCCAGCCAGTCCGAGCGGGGCGAAAAAGTAAGTCGATATCTTATCTCGACCTACGCGCCGTTCCAACCAGTCCTCGCCAAAGGGACGCGAGCGGTGGAGCAGGATGCGCGATGGCTCGTTGACTTCAATGTGCCAATTTTTTCGTGTCGGAAACAGCGGGAAACCATCCCGCTCCACAAATCTTTGATGCAAAATAAAAAAACCTTCGTGCTTGAGTAAGCGGACTCTCTCCTCCGGTTCCCAGACGCGCTCAATTTGGTCGGGATGCAGGTGGGTCAGGGCTTCTTTTGCGGCAGAGTCGAAATCAATCAATTTCACTTCGGGGAATACACGCAGGGCGTCGTGGCGCTTCACCCTGCTGTCCGCGCCGAGACCGCCCACCAGCGCGTACGCGATGGAACGCGGGACGGGCGTCATCAGGCCGATGCCTAATGACATGAACCAGACGGGAATGCCAGGCAAGAGCAGGAGACTCCGTTTCAGCCCGCGCAGGCGCGCATAACGTAACATCAGTTCGCCGTAAGGCGCAACTTCGGGGCCGCCGATCTCGAAGACCTGGCCGTGACCATCCCAGTTATCCAGCGCGGCGAGCAGGTAGTCAATCACATTTTGGACGGCAATCGGTTGGGATTTATTTTTCAGCCACGTCGGGCCAGGGATGACGGGGAATAACTCGGTCATAAAGCGGATCATCTCGAACGAGATACTGCCCGAACCCGCGATCACGCCCGCGCGAAATTCAGTGACGGGGACGCGGCCCTCGCGCAGGACGACTCCCGTCTCGATGCGCGAGCGCATGTGTGGCGCGATGTGTTGTTCGGGGTCGGCCAGCCCGCCGAGGTAGATGATGTGCTTCACGCCCGCGTCCGCCGCGGCTTGGGCAAAGTTGCGCGCGCCGTCCAGCTCGCGCTCGGTGTAGCCGCGTCCGCTCGACATGTTGTGGATGAGGTAATACGCGGTGTGGACTCCCTCCAACGCGGGGCGAAGCGTGGACGGAGTCATCACGTCCCCAGCGATCAACTCCGTCGAGGCGGCCCACGCCCTGCCGTCCAGTTGACGCGGGTTACGAGCGAGGGCGCGCACGCGATGGCCGCGATCCACAAGGCGGGGGATGAGTCGGCTGGCGATATATCCAGTGGCGCCGGTGATGAGGATGAGCATGGGGAAACTTTTTCTACGTCATTGCGAGGAGCGTAGCGACGAAGCAATCTCCACAATTACGAGGAGATTGCTTCGGTCGAAAGAGCATCGACCTCGCAATGACAATGCTAGTGGGCAAGCACGCGCGCACGCGAAGCGAGGCGACGAGTAAGCCCGTCAAAAATAAATTTATGGAACGGCCACATGGCATACCAGTAGAGGAAACCTGGCAGACCGCGCGGCTCGAAATAAGCGCAGACGGTGAAGAGGGTTTTTCCATCTTGCGGTTCCGAGATGAATTCGAGCCAGGCCTTGCCAGGCACCATCATCTCGGCGCGCAAGCGCAGGAGACGATTTTGCTCCACGGCCTCCACGCGCCAAAAGTCGAGCGACTCGCCCGTGCGAATCTCGTCGGGATGACGGCGGCCGCGCCGCAGACCCACGCCGCCGATGGCCTTGTCCAGCCAGCCGCGGATCACCCAGCTCCAATCCATGTACATCCAGCCGCGCGCGCCGCCAATGCCCGTATAGGCGCGGAAGACCGTTTCGGGAGACAGGTCGAGCAAGACTTGCCGCCGCTCCACGAACATGCCCTCCTCCACCGTGAACACGTACGGCTTCACGTCGCCCTGCGCGATGACGAGCGCGTCCATCCAACTCGTTTCCACGTTGTCACGCTGAACGCGATTGAGCGCAAGATGGACCGCCGTACGGAAGTCGATCGGTTTGATCTGCGGGAAAATTTTCCGCGCCGCGTCATCGCGGACGATGAGACGGGCGCGCAGACCCTCGATCAGCGGCGCCACGACGCGCCAATGAATCGGCGTGACCATGTGCACCCAATAGGCCGAAAGCCGCGGCGCGTAGAACGGCGTGCGGATCAGGCGGCGTTTGAGGTCGCGTTCCTTTGCATATTCGAGCAACATGTCGGCATAGGTCAGGCGCGTCGGTCCGCCGACCTCGATGACGCGGTTGACCGACTCGGGCGTTTCGAGCGCGGCAACGAGATACGCCAACACGTCGCGGATGGCAATGGGCTGGGCTTCGGAAAAAAACCAGGAGGGACAAACCAGCAACGGCTGGCGTTCCGCGATGAAGCGCACCATTTCAAAAAGCACACTCCCCGAGCCGACGATCATGCCCGCCCGAATTTCGGTGACGGGCACTTTGCTGTAGCGCAGTAGATAGCCCGTCTCGTGGCGGGCGCGGAGATATGGCGAGAGGTCGCCCGCGGGGTCCACCAACTCGCCGAGGTAGATGATGCGCTCAATGCCGGCCTCGTCCGCCGCGGCGGCGAAGTTGCGCGCCACTTGCAGGTCGCGCTCCGCGTTGACCTTTCCGCCCTGCATCCCGTGGATGAGATAGTACGCGACGGAGACGCCCCGCATGGCGTCGGCCAGGACGCGTGGATCGAGCGCGTCGCCGCCGACCACTTCCACCTGCTTGCGCCAGGGACGTCCATCCAAACGCGCGGGGTCGCGCACAAGACAACGGACACGGTAACCCGCTTCGAGCAGGCGCGGCGCGAGACGTCCGCCCACATAACCCGTCGCGCCGGTGAGGAGAATGAGTTTGCCAGTCATATTGGCTGTGATTATATCGGCCCTCACCCCCGGCCCCTCTCCCAAAAAACGGGAGAGGGGAGCATTCCGCCCTTCCTCTCCCCCTTCTCTCTCCCATGTTTTTGGGAGCGCTAAAGCGTGCTTCGCGAAGAGAAGGGGGCCGGGGGGATGAGTGAGGGCGCGTACCCGCATCACATTTCCTTGCCAAAACAACCCTCGCCCGCCAACTGTTAGGCATTTGAAAAGTTGCGCGCGCTCACCCCAAACTGTAAAGGCCTTGAAAGTTGCGCCGCGATGGATGTTGCTATAATATTTTTGCGAGGACATTTATGGATCGAAAATTTCCCCACGTAATTTCTGGACTGGCCTTATACCTTCTATTTTCCGCGGTGGTGGGCGTTTCCACCGCCATGCGGCTTTCGGTGATGGCCCCGTTCGCCAACTGGCTCGCATCCAGCGCGGACCCGCGCATGGGGCTGGTCTTCCTCAGCCTGCTCTTCGGCGGCGCGTTCATGATCTTCCTGCGCCTCGGCGTGGAGTTTCCCTTCTTCAAACTCAACGTCGGCGAAGACGTGAAACGCTACGTGGCAGGGCTTCCCATGTGGGCGCTGTTCCTGATGGTGGCCGTCTCGGCGCTGGGACTCCTCAAATTTGCGCCCTCCTGCCGCGCGCCCGAGGCCGTCTATTTCGAGATCCTCGGAACCGACACGCAATACCAGCCCATGCAAACGCTCGAAGCGCAACCCGGCCAATCGCTCTCCATCGCGGCCAAATCGTCCGACCCCAGCGCGCAACTCTCCTGCCTCTCGTGGGAATTTGTGGGACCCGCCTTCGAAAAGATGGGCGAAAAATCGGGATGCCAGGTCAACGTCCAGTTCAGCCAGCGAAGCGGAGCCAGTTTCCTCACCGTGGTGAGCGCGCAAAATTTTTGCAGTCAAAAATCCGTCTTCTCGCTCGAAGTGAAAATCAAAACGCCGTAACGCCGCCCGTTCAATGAAAGAACGCCTGCATGTCACGTCTATTCCACCGCTCCATCCGCATCATCATCTCTCTTGGTATCGCGCTTGCGGGCGCGGCTTGCCAGCCCTCAGGCAATGTCAGTCCCGTCCCGTTGAGCATCCTCCCCAGAGAATGCAAACTGACGGTTTCACAACAGATCGGCGTTTCCATCAACGGCGTCATCACCTCGCAAGCCCAGGTGGTCTGGAATGCCCAACGCGGCCTGATCGTTAAAAATCCCGAAGACTTCGGTGCGCTCTACACCGCGCCTCCCGATGGCGGCATGGACCAGATCACCGTCTCCGTCGCACCCAGCCATTCGGGCGGCGCCGAAACGCTGACCCTCAACTGCGAGATCACCGACACCGCGCAAGCCCCAACGACAGAAGCGCCGACCCAGGCGACCGACCCCAACCTGCCCACTATCGTCATCTCTGAGGTCATGTCGCACGTCTGCGGCGGCGACGAATACCGCGTCTGGAACCAATACGTGGAACTCTACAACTACGGCTCGCAACCCGTGGACGTGGGCGGCTGGTTCCTCGCCGACGAAGGCCAGCCCGGCTCGCCCGACCAACTGGTCTCGTGGGCCTCCCGCTTCACCCCCTTCGACTTTGGGCTGGTCAACGACACCACCATCATTCCCCCTGGCGGATACGCCATCATCGTCGCGCCTCAATACCCGCAGGCGCCCAATCCGCACCGCATGCCCTACGCCATCCTGCCCGGCACGATCGTCCTCACCGTCAGCGATGACAGCCTCGGCGACGATTATCTCCGCATCCTCGGCAATGAACCCGGCTACGATACGCTCACCCTCTACCTCGGCAGTCAAAACGTGATTCATACCGTTGTAGATACCTACGGCACGCCGTCCATCCCCAGCCCCTACCCGTCTGAAATTGACGACGACCGCCTCGACGCCTTTCCCTACTACCTGAGCGCCTGCACCTCCATCGAACGCATTGACCCTCGCGCGCGTGACGCTCAATCGAACTGGCGGCTCGCCCCCGGCGGCTCTCCCGGCGACGGCCCCTATCAATAAACCGCTCGCATCATTTCCGGACCTTGAGCGGACTGCTCCACAAAAAGCGCTTCCCAGCCTGACGCGGCCGGGAGGCGCTTTATTGGATCGTGGACTTTCAGTCCGCCTGAGAGAGCGGACTCAAGTCCGCGCTCCGCGATCTAAATCCACGTCGGTTCTTCGTACGTCCCGAAGACCTCTTTCATCATCTGGATGATCTCTCCCAGCGTGGCATACGCGCGGACGGCATCCAGCAGATAGGGCATGGTGTTCTCCGTCCCCTGGCAGGCGAGGCGGAGTCTGTCCAGCGCCTGCCCGACGCGGCCGTTGTCACGCGTCTTGCGGATTTCCGCGAGGCGCGCGATCTGTCGCTGGTAGCCCTGCGGGTCCATTTCCAGGATCGGGATGGTGAGCGGTTTCTTTTCCGCGTAGGCGTTCACGCCCACGATCTTACGCACGCCCTGATCAATCTCGCGCTGGTAGCGATAGGCCGCGTCTGAAATTTCGCTTTGGAAGAATCCCTTTTCGATGGCAGGAATGACACCGCCCAAATCTTCGATGCGACGGAAATAATCGCGCGCCATCTGCTCGATGCGATCGGTCTGCGCTTCGACGAAGAACGAACCGCCGAGCGGGTCCACCGTGTTGGCCGCGCCCGACTCCTCCGCGATGATCTGCTGGGTGCGGAGCGCGATCGTGACGGCGTGTTCCGAAGGCAGAGCCAGCGCCTCGTCGAGCGAGTTGGTGTGAAGCGACTGAGTCCCGCCGAGAACCGCGGCCAGCGCTTGAATCGCGACGCGCACCACGTTGTTTTCAGGCTGTTGCGCAGTGAGCGAGACTCCCGCCGTCTGCGTGTGGAAGCGGAGCAGCCACGAGCGCGGATTCCTGGCCTTGAAGGTCTCGCGCATCTCGCGCGCCCAAATGCGACGGGCGGCGCGGTACTTGGCGATCTCCTCGAAAAAGTCGTTGTGCGCGTTGAAGAAGAACGAAAGGCGCGGCGCGAACTCGTCCACGTCCATGCCGCGGGCGATACCCCAGCGGACGTATTCCATGCCATCCGCCAGCGTGAACGCGAGTTCCTGCGCGGCGGTGGAACCCGCCTCGCGGATGTGGTATCCGCTGATGGAGATGGTGTTCCACTGCGGCACGGACTTCGAGCCATACTCCATTGTGTCCACCACCAAGCGCATGGACGGGTGCGGCGGGAAGATAAATTCCTTCTGCGCGATGAACTCTTTCAAAATATCGTTTTGAATCGTGCCGCGCAGTTGGTCGGCGCGCACGCCCTGTTTTTCGGCGGCGGCGATGTACATGGCCCAGACAATCGCGGCGGGCGAGTTGATCGTCATGCTCGTGGACACTTTATCAAGCGGGATTCCATCGAGCAAAATTTCCATATCTTTGAGCGAGGAGATCGCCACGCCGCATTTGCCAAACTCGCCGAGCGCTTCGGGCTGGTCGGTGTCGTAGCCCATCAGCGTGGCGAGGTCGAAGGCGACGGAGAGGCCGGTCTGTCCCTGCTCGAGGAGATATTTGAAGCGGCGGTTCGTCTCCTCGGCGGAGCCGAAGCCCGCGAACATGCGCATCGTCCACAGTTTGCCGCGGTGCAGCGTCGGATGGACTCCGCGCGTGAAAGGGTATCCGCCCGGCAGTCCAAGATCGGAGGCGTAGTCGAGATCGGCCACGTCGAGCGGCGTGTAGAGTCGGTCAATCGGCTCGGACGAAGTCGTGATGAAGTCCGCGCGGCGTTCGGGCATCGAAGCGAGCGTTTTTTGCAGGTCGGTCTCTTCCCACTTTTCAAGGGCATCTTTAAGTTCGGCAATCTTTTTGGGATCGTACATGGGAGGTCTCCTCGGGCGAATTTTTTAATGCACCAGGTTGATGAAATTGGCGGGCGAGGCCAGGATGACGCGCGTGAACTCAACGTAAAAAATATCCTCGACGAGGATCATGCCTTTGAAGCCGAGCAGTTCATCGAAGAGCGTCTTGCCGTCGTCGGTGGCGAAGATGAGATCGAGGGCGCGCTTCAAGTTGGCAGATACATCGTCTGGCACGGTTTTTGAAAGGAAGATGCCGTCGTAGGGGATGATGGGCGGGACTTCCCAAATGATGGTGACCTCGTCCATGATGAAGGGATATTCGTCTTTGAGGGCGGGGTACGTGCGGGCGTCGATGTACGTGCCGCCGAAATCGCAAATCTCGCCAACGCGGACGGCGCGCACAACCGAAAAGTGGCTCTGCAAAAACGCGCCTTCCTCGGTGGGGATTTTAAACCAGTTCAGGATGCCGAGCGGAACGAGATAGCCGGAGGCCGAATCGGGTTCCGTCCAGCAACCTTTTTTGCCGCTGAATTGCGCCAGCGCGTCGGGCGCGTCGGCCAGATTGGTTTTCGCGGTGGGATCATAAAAGGGAGTGAAGCGATCTTTGCGCGCGACGATTTGCGCGCCGTACGACGCGGCCCCGTCCTGCGTGGACGCGTAGGCGGCCTTCACCGCCTCGCGCTGATAGGCCTTGACGATGGCGTATGGCGGGAGCGCGGCGATGTGCGCGTTACCCACTCTCAGCGATTCGATCAGCTCGGCGTAGGTGGTGGGCGCGACCGCGACAACGCGATAGCCCGTCTGTTCTTCGAGTAGTCCCGCGAGGGTCTGTCCATTGCCGACCGCGGTCGAATCCAAAAATTGAGACGGGGGCAGGGCCAGCAGAATCGGATTTTCGTTCGAGCCGAGCGGCGGCTTGGGAGTCGGCGCGGGCGTGGACGTTGGTGTGGGTGTGGATGTGACGGCAGGCGTGAACGTGGCGGCGGGGACCGCGGTGGGGAGGTTGCAGGCGGCGAGGCCAGTCATCAGTAAACAGTAAACGGTGATCAGTTTGATGGAACGCATGGGGGCTATCATAACGAGGTTGAGGCGTGAGTGCAAGCGCCGCGCACAGATCAAAAACTGGGCAATGCCAAGCCTTGACTCAAATTCGATTCTGCGTAAAATTCGGCGCAATGTCAACACAAAATTTTCCAAAACAATTTTTGCGAAGCCACCAACACTTCTTCGGGAATATTGTTTCATTTTTCAGAAATTAGAGAGTCGCTTTTAGCGGCTCTCTTTTTTTTAAATCGGCGCGAAAATAGGATTATGCTCAAACTCCCCGGCCTCATAGACCCTCACGTCCACGTGCGCGAACCTGGACAAACCCACAAAGAAAATTGGGACACCGTCACCCAGTCCGCTCTGGCGGGCGGCGTGACGATGCTGCTCGCCATGCCGAATACGAAACCCCCGATATTCGATAATTCGACTCTCGGCATGGCTTTGTCAGCGGCAAAATCCAAAGCGCGCTGTGACTACGCCCAGTTCATCGGAGCGGGTCCCGACAACGCCGAAGCGGTCGCGTCCATCGCGAGCCGATCGGCCGGGCTGAAAATGTACCTCGACTCCACCTTCGGCGAGTTGCGCCTGGACGACATGTCCCTGTGGATGCCGCACTTCGCCAATTTCCCGAAAGACTTGCCAATCGTTTTACACTCCGAATCGCGAACGATGGCCGCGGGGATTTTATTCGCCGCCATCTACGACCGTCCCGTCCACATAGCGCACATTTCATTAAAGGAAGAAGTCCTGCTCATCAAAGCCGCCAAGGAACGCGGCATCAAAGTGACCTGCGAGGTTTGTCCGCATCATTTGTTTCTCACGCAAGACCCAACAGGTTTTGGAAACCTGTTAGGTCTAACACCGGGACGAAAAGAAGTCCGCCCGCGATTAGCCACGCAAAAAGACGTAGACGCGTTGTGGGAAAACCTGGACGTGATTGATTGTTTCGCCACCGACCACGCTCCGCACACCCTCGCCGAAAAAGATTCGGAAAATCCCCCACCTGGTTTCCCCGGTGTGGAAACTCTCTTGCCCCTCCTCCTCACTGCCGTTGACCTTCGACGTTTGACCTTAAACGATTTGATTCAGAAGAGCGTCCTCAACCCAAGAAAAATTTTCAACCTCCCCGAACAGCCCGAAACCTGGGTCGAAGTGGACGAGAACGCCGAATATGAGATCAAGGCCAGCGACTTGCACTCCCGCTGTGGCTGGAGTCCGTTCGAGGGCTGGAAGGTGAAGGGACGCGTCACCCGCGTCGTCCTACGCGGACGCGAGGCGTTCAAGGATGGAAAAATCCTTGTAGAGCAAGGATATGGAAAAAATGTAAGGCAATAGAATCGCAAATCAAAAAGGCCAGCAGACCAGAAGACTATCAGACTAGGAGACTAAAAACATGCCCACTTCCTCCCTCAACCCCCACCTGCCCTTCGGCGAAAACAAACAGGCCGACTGGTACGGCAAGGACATCATTTCCGTCAAGCAGTTCAACCGCGCGGACCTCGAATACGTCTTCGGCGTGGCGCACGAGATGCGCGGCATGGTCGAGCGCGTCGGCACGTTCGATCTGCTGAAAGGCAAGATCCTCGCCAACCTGTTCTACGAACCGTCCACACGCACCTCGTCGTCGTTCACCGCCGCGATGGAGCGACTCGGCGGCTCGGTCATCCCGATCAATGAGGTGAAGTACTCGTCCGTGTCGAAGGGCGAGTCCCTGCCCGACACGATCCGCACGCTCGAATGCTATGCGGACGTGATCGTTCTGCGCCACCCCGAAACGGGTTCGGCGGCGATCGCGGCCAAGGCGGCGCGCAAACCGGTCATCAACGCGGGTGACGGGGTCGGCGAGCATCCCACGCAGGCCTTGCTTGACACCTTCACCATCATGGAGGAGATCGGCCGCCTCGACAATCTCACCGTCACCATGCTCGGCGACTTGAAATACGGGCGCACCGTCCACTCGCTGGCGCGCCTGCTCTCGCAGTTCAGCGGCATCAAACTCAACTACGTTTCGCCTGATATTTTAAAAATGCCGCGCGAAGTGATGGATGAGGTCACGGAGAAGAAAGTGCCGCAAGCCGAATTCTCCTCGCTCGAAAAAGTGTTGCCCGAAACCGATGTGTTGTACGTGACCCGCGTCCAAAAGGAACGCTTCGAAGACCCCGCCGATTACGAAAAGGTCAAAGGCGCGTACGTGATTGACCCCGAAGTGATGAAGGCCGCCAAAAAAGAAATGGCCGTCATGCACCCGCTCCCGCGCGTCGGCGAGATCAGCGTGGACTTCGACGACGATCCCCGCGCCGCGTATTTCCGCCAGATGGAATACGGTCTTTACGTTAGAATGGCCTTGCTCGCGATGGTCTTGGGCAAAGCCTAAAACGTTTATACGTTGGCAGGTTTGAACGTTGAAACGTTAACTTTCAAACCTACCAACTTTCAAACTTTCAAACTGGAAACATATGGAATCATTTTTCTCTTTCCTCGAACGACGCGTGGACGATTGCTCCTCGCTCCTCTGCGTGGGACTCGACCCGCACGTCTCCGACCTCGCATCTCCCACCGCCGACTCCGCGCGTGACTTTTGCCTGAATCTCGTCAAGCAGACCGCTTCCTACGCCGCGGCGTTTAAACCCAACGCGGCCTTCTTCGAAGTCTTCGGCGCGGACGGATGGGTGGCGCTCAAGCAGGTCATCGAAGCCATCAAAGAAGAGTCGGCGCGACGCGGCTCAATGATTCCGATCATCCTCGACGCGAAGCGGGGCGATATCGCGTCCACCGCGGAGGCCTACGCAAAGTCCGCGTTCGAGACGCTTGGCGCGGACTGCATCACGCTCAGTCCATATCTCGGACACGACTCGATTGAGCCATTCATTCAGAATTCGGAGAAGGGCGTGTTCCTGCTGTGCAAAACATCCAACGCGGGATCAATGGATTTGCAGAACCTACTTGTCCTGCCTCCTGCCGCGGATAATCCTGGACCTCTCTATATTTACGTGGCACATCTCGCCGCTCAATGGAACGAGAAGAACAACATCGGCATCGTGGTCGGCGCAACTCATCCGCAGATCATGTCCAACATCCGCGCCGCTGCACCGGACCTGTGGTTCCTCGCGCCCGGGGTGGGGACTCAGGGCGGGGAACTGGAAGCCACTCTCAAGTCCGGTTTGCGAAGCGACGGCAAGGGATTGTTGATCCCCATCTCGCGCGCCATCTCACGGGCGGCCAACCCTGGCCTCGCCGCGGCGGAGATACGGGATTCGATACTCGAGATTCGATCTTCGATACTCGGTAAACGTTAGTCGAAATGGAGACTCTGTAACATGGATAGTGAACAACGAATATCGAACGCCAAATTATCGAATATCGCTGACGGCTTGCTGTCGGCAGGCTGTATCAAATTCGGTGAATTCACCCTCAAGTCGGGACTCAAGTCTCCCATCTACATTGACCTGCGGCAGATCATCTCCCATCCGAAACTTCTCGTGGACGTCAGTCAAGCCTATCTGCCCATCATTTCTCGTTTGTCATTTGACCGTCTCGCGGGTCTGCCCTACGCGGCCATTCCCATCGCGACCGCCATCTCGCTGGCGGGAAACTATCCGATGATCTACCCGCGCAAGGAAGTGAAGACCTACGGCACGAAGGCCGAGATCGAAGGCGAGTATCACGCGGGCGAGACGGTCGTGGTCATTGACGATCTCGCCACCACGGGCGGAAGCAAGTTCGAAGCCATCGAAAAATTGACAGGTGTTGGCCTGGTCGTGAAGGATGTGGTTGTGCTTGTGGATCGCCAATCGGGAGCGAAGGAATCACTGGCGCAGGCGGGCTATTCCATGCACGCGGTGCTGACCATCAACGAGATGCTGGATTATTGGGAGTCCACAGGAAAGGTGGAGAAGGATAAGATTGAGGAAACAATGAAATTTCTTGAAGGAAGCGTTTGATCATGGAATCTAGAGATAGAGCGAAGCCCATTGATCCGCATTTGATTCTTGCAATCGGATTATTTTCGGGTATCGTTGGATGGATTTTGCTTTTGTATTATGACTTTGGGCTGGAGTTTCTATTAGGGCTATTTGGATTTATTCTTACTCTTGGTGCGGCCAGACGAATGGGAGTGATGATTTTGAAAGGTATCAGTGGAGCAATTTATTTTTCGGCAATAGCGATCAATGGACTGCTCGTTGTCGTGACACCAATTAAGTGGGCACTTATATTTTTTTATATTCAATATTTTCCGGATTAGTGCAAGCAGTTACAGAGATTCTAAATTCATCAGATGAAAACCCACCTTCAACTCCTAAAATCTTACAACTACCCTCTCCCTCGCGAATATCAATACCATGATATCTGCGCGGGAAGCAGACTGGCGGAATACTTCCTCAAAGAATTCACCTTCAAAGCTGTCATCCAAAACGCAGGCGCAGGCGGGATATTCCATGCACGCGGTGTTGACCATCAACGAGATGCTCGATTATTGGGAAGCGAACGGAACAGTGGAAAAGGACAAGATCGAAGCGACGAAGAAGTTTTTATCCCAAAGCCAATGATGAAATGACAATGAAAACAACCGCCGAACAAAAAGGCCGTCTATTGTTAGAGCTTTTATCTTTCTTGTTGGGTCAAAAAGGAAAGGCCAAACGAGAAGATGTTCGCGCTTACTTTTCAGATAAGTATCCCGTTTTAGGGATGGGACTATCAAGCGATGAATATCTTCGCATGATTGAGGCAATTACATCTATGAGCGTAGGTGCGGAGTGGGTAAAACGAGCGGGCTTTTGGGCAGTGACAAAACATGGCGAGCAGGCATACAACCGATTCAAGAACCCCAAGATCCTATTTCAAGAGATGGCAGTTCAATCTGTATTCCGTGAATCGTCGAGAATTTCAAATAAATATAAAACTACGCAACTTTTAGGATGGGCTGTTTTGATTTTACTGCCTGCGTTTTGTATTTATTCAGGATTAGCGTCGTCCAACCCATATCTTATTGGGCTGGCGATAGGAATTCTTCCTGTTATGATTTTTTCGATGCTCTTTTACAAAGCTCGAACCAGATTAATTTTCCTTAGCAGGATTCTTTTTATTGAATCTGTTATTCTGTCATTTATCCTTTTACTTGGTTCGATCTTCCTAAAAACATCCGTCCAAGCCTATTTCCCAAATTATTTCCTGTCGATTCTCATTATGCAAGGGATTAGCACGGCTTTCATTTTGTTGTTTCCTCGCATAGTCTCAAAAACGCACGATTACGTCATCAATAGAATATGGTTTCTCATTATTCCTATCATGATATTGGGTATATTGTTTGGAGGAAGATACGGGACAAAAGGATTACTATACTTCATGTATGGGCGGGACATATCGAATATATTTTTCACGGTTATTTTTGGAGGAGTTTCATGTATTGGATTATTGTTTGTATTTGGCGGTGCAATCTCGAGGCTTGAACGAATCGGTTATTTCGATTAAAGGAATCCCATGTCAAAACTGGCAGTCAACGTAGCAGTCATCCACGAAGGAAAGATTCTCCTTACCCAGCGCGAGGATTTTGAGACGTGGGTCCTGCCAAGCGGCGGGGTCGAAGAGGGCGAAAGCATCGGGCAGGCCGCGCTCCGCGAAACGAAGGAAGAAACGGGTATTGACGTGGAATTGACGAGGCTGGTGGGCGTCTATTCCCGCATCAGCAATATGCCTGCTGGGTACGCCGTCCTGTTCGCGGCCAGACCCATCGGTGGTGAGATAAAATGTCAGCCAGGCGAGACCATTGCGGTCGAGTGGTTCCGCCCCGACGATCTTCCCAGTCCGCTTTCGGCAGGACACAAACGGCGCATCGAAGACGCGCTTTCGGGCGTGACGGGCGTGGCGGTATTGCAGGAATTCACGATGCCGTCCATGCCTTCACAAATGACAAGACAGGAAATGCTCGAACAACGCGACGCGGCGGGAATGTCGCGGCAACAGTTTTACTTAAAAATGGTCGAGCGTGCAGAAGTGAAAGAGACCATCGAAGTCAAAGGAAAATAAAGATACAGCATGGACGAAAATATCAAACCCAAAAGCATCCTCTTCGGCGGTTTCCTCGGCGCGGTCGGCGGGACTTTGCTCGGCGCGGTCATTGGCGCCATCACCGAAACGCTCAGCGGGATCCAGATCGGCGCGGGAGTGGGATTACTCCTCGGCATTTTGACAGGCTCGCTCACCGCCGCGCTCACCGTCCGCACCGCGGGGACGACGGGCGGCGTGAGCATCGGCGCGTACACGGGCATGGGACTCGGCGCAGCGTTGGGATTAATTATCGGCGCGCTGATCCCCGAATCCGTGCGGATGAGCGCCAACACGCAACAATCGCCCATGCTCGACGCGCTCACCGCGACAGGATTTGAGACAGCCGTGCTGTTTTCCTTCCTGCTCTCGGTTTTGGGAACAGCGGTCGGCGCATGGGTGGGCGGAAGAAATTTCATCCCGCGCGAAAAACGATAACGCAGGCGTAAAGGTAAGAATCAAAAAAACTTCCGAGACCAGATCGGAAGTTTTTTTGTTGATGAAACGAATCGCTTATTCCACGAACGCGCCGCCGACGGCTTGTTTATCCAACAACTTGCGAGCCAGGTCGAATGCCAGCGTCACCTCCACTTGCTGGAAGCAACGGCCGTTCCCCATCAAAACTTTGCGGACGAAGTAGCCGTCTCCGCTGTCGTTCAGGCTGAGGTCGTTCGCCAGGTTGACGTGTCCCTCGATGATTTCGCCACAGCGCTTGCATTTAACTTGCACGCGCATAAGGTTGTTCGCGGTTTGCGCGGGTTTGCTCGAAAACAGTTTTTTGAAAAAGCCCATGCAATCCTCCTCAAACGAGACGCTCAACTTTTCAGGATCTTCTCGATGGCCTGCAACTCGTCATCGCTGAATTGCAGGTTGTTCAACGCGGCCAGGTTATCGTCCAACTGCTGGACACTGCTGGCGCCGATCAACGCGGACGTGACGGCGGGTTTCCGCAACACCCAGGCGAGAGCCATCTGCGCGAGCGACTGTCCGCGCTGTTTGGCGAGTTCGTTGAGTTTCTTGGCTTTGGGGAGATTCTTCTTCACATCATCGGGCGTGAGCCAGACGCGCTCTGTTTTTGTGGCGCGCGCCCCAGTGGGGATTCCGCCCAGGTAACGGTCGGTCAGCTGTCCCTGCGCGAGAGGCGAGAAGACAATGCAGCCGATCCCCTCTTCGGTCAGGACGTCGAGCAGGCCGTCCTCGATCCAACGGTCGAACATGCTGTAGCGCGGCTGGTGGATGAGACAGGGAGTCCCCAACTCTCGCAGGATGCGCGCCGCCTCCTCGGTCTTTTCTGGACCGTAGTTGGAGATGCCGACATAAAGCGCCTTTCCCTGGCGGACGGCGGAGTCGAGCGCGCCCATCGTCTCTTCGAGCGGCGTCTCGGGGTCGGGACGGTGGCTGTAGAAAATGTCCACGTAATCGAGACCCATGCGCTTGAGGGACTGGTCGAGGCTGGCAAGCAGATATTTGCGCGAGCCCCACTCGCCATACGGACCAGGCCACATATCGTAGCCCGCCTTGGTGGAGATGATGAGTTCGTCGCGGTAGGGATGGAAGTCCTGCTTGAGGAGCAGACCGAAGGTTTCCTCGGCGCTTCCAGGCGGAGGGCCGTAGTTGTTGGCGAGGTCGAAATGCGTCACGCCCATGTCGAAGGCGCGGCGGGCGATGGCGCGGCCGTTCTCGAGAACGTCGCGCCCGCCGAAGTTGTACCACCAGCCCAGCGAGATGGCGGGAAGTTTGAGTCCACTGCGGCCAGTGCGGTTGTAGAGCATGGAGGCGTAGCGAGAGTCAGAGGCGAGGTAGGGCATGGGGTTTCCTTTTGACCGTGGACCATAGACGATGGACGATTTTCATGGTCCGTGGTCTATCGTCCGCTGTCGATTAAAACTTCCACTTCTTCAACGTATCCATCATCTTGTGATGGGTCAAATCCAACTGCAACGGCGTGATGGAGACGTAGCCCGCGCGCAGCGCGCCGAAGTCCGTGCCTGGTTCGTCCACGCCCGTGGGAGCCTGTCCGCCGATCCAGTAATAGGGACGGCCGCGCGGGTCGAGACGGCGGTCGAGTTCGTCACGGTAGACGCGCAAACCTTGCCGCGTCACCATGAAGCCTTTGAGTTCGCTCTCCTTCAAATACGGCACGTTGACGTTCAGCACCACGCCCTTGGGCAATCCTTCTGCGATCACCTGCTCCACCACGCGGCGCGCAACCGATGCGGCCGTGGCGTAATCCAATTTGCCGCCGTGATTCTCAGGCGAATCCAGCGAGACGGCGATGCCAGGCAGGCCGTCAATCACCGCTTCCATCGCGGCGGTGACGGTTCCCGAGTAGGTCACGTCGTGGCCGAGATTGGCGTTGGGATTGATGCCCGACACCACCATGTCCACTTTTTCTTCGAGCAGACCTAGCAGGGGCAGCGCCACGCAATCGGACGGCGCGCCGTCGGACGTGAAGGCGGGCGAGCCATCCGCGAGGATCGTCTCGCGGACGCGCAGGGGACGCTCCATCGTCTTCACGTGCCCCGAAGCAGACCAGTTGCGGTCGGGCGCGAAGACCGTCACCTTGCCGAGTTTTTTCATTTCCTGCGTGAGCGCCAGCAGGCCGGGCGCAGTCACGCCGTCGTCATTGGTTACGAGGATGTGCATGTTGATTTCCGATTTCCGATTTTGGATTTACGATTTATGATTTCAAGATGATTATAACCCCGCCCCTTTCAAGCGCTATGAGATTATTTCAGGTCGTATAAATATAGAAAGACGGACGTCCCAGGCTGGCGATATTCGCGTTTTAATTCCCCGATGGAATTGAGGTAGTCCAAAATATAGTCGCGTTCATTGAAACCGCCTTCTTCATAGATATGCGAGAACAGGAACCAGACTCGGCCGCGGCCGCGTAAAGCGTCCAATTCGAGGCGATAAAGCGTGGGCTGGTCGTGATGGTCCGCGCCGATGAGGAAGGTGGAGATGTCCATCTCGTATTTCGGCGCGTAAAAGCGGACGGCGTGTTCCGCCCAGTAATACACGTAGACCGCGTCCCCGTCCCGGAGATTTTCACGCAGAGTTTCCATCGTCGGGCGGATGTGTTCGCGCATCTTCGGCGCGGTGACGTTTTCGTAGGCGAGCGAGAGGGGTGAGAAGAGGAGAGCCGCGGAAAGCGCGAGGAATACGAGAGACCTGACAGGTTTCCAAGAACCTGTCAGGTCTGGGAGGAAATCTACACCCTCCGCGAGGAACAGACAAAAGATCGGGACGAGGAAAAGGATCATCCGCCCCGCGAACGGATAGAAGGTCAGGAAGGAAGCGAAGAGGGCGAGGAAAAAGATGAGGAGCAGAAAAAGGCCAAAGCGCGGGAGTCGGCGCGTGAGACCGATCATCCCCAATAAAAATAATAGCCCGCTAACGAGGTAGGGAAGTTGCAGGCCGAGCAGGTCTGCGAACGGCGTGCGCAGGGAGTTGACCAGCCACGCGAACGCGGACGCGTCGCGCGGGACGAAGCCTGCGCGCCAGTAATCGAGAAAAAATTGATGCGTGGACAGTTGCCGCAGGTTGACGAAGTACAGCGCCGCGAGGCTCAGCGCCCAGGCGAGCGCGACGAGGAGCAGCGCGGCGATCTGACGTTTGTCTTTTTCACGGACGGCTTGCGCGAACAAGGTCAACCCCAGCGCGGCGATGACGAACAGCGCGGGATGCGAGAACCAGATGACAAGCGCGCCTAAGAAGGCGAAGATGGCTTCGTCATTGCGAGGGCGACTTCCTGAGCGGAGCGAAGCGTAGTCGAAGGATGTCGCCCGAAGCAATCCCTGATCTGGCAAGGAGGCTGCTTCGCCCTTCGGGCTCGCAGTGACGGTATGTGTTTTAAGAAACAAAAGGATCAGCGCCAGCGCGATGGCGACATCGGAGGAATATTGTTTGACTTCGGAAGCGTAATAAATAAGAGCGGGGGAAATGGCGAAGAGCGCGAGGGCGAGATTGCCCGCGAACGCATTGGAAATTTTCCGCGCCAGCAGGAACATCAGCGCCAGCGCGAGAACGCCCGCCAGGAAGGGGACGAGTCTCAGCGCGTATTCCGAATCCCCCAGCGCGAGCGTGACCAGTTTTTGGACGAGCAGAAACCCAACGGGCGCCCCCTGATCGTTATCGAGTGGATGAAAAAGACCCGCGAAATCGCGGGCGAGAATGTTGTTCGTCAGCATCGCCTCGTCCAGCCAGAGCGAGCGGTTGACGAGATATTGCCGCAGACGCAGGCCGAATCCCACAAGGACGATCGTCAGTCCGATCCAATCGCGTGAGGCGAGACGATGGATATTTTTCATTGAAAAACCTTTAAACACAAAGGACACAAAGTTCACAAAGGTTAATTCTGTTAAAAGAAACCTTCGTGCCCTTCGTGTCCTTCGTGGTTAATTTCTTTCCTTCAGCGCGTTCTTGAAACTGACCAGCGCGTCCACGGGAGTGGGGTCAACGCCGTAGCAGATGGCGAGATAGAACGCCATGTAGTCGCCGAACAGGATCAGCGTCCACATGTGGGCGAGGGGTGTGTCGCCGCGCGCGTCGAGGAAATCGGTGTTGGGACCTTCGAGCATGTAGATCTGCTTCGTCAGGTCAATGCGAATGCGGTTGCGCGGATGATCCGACGGGGAGCGCAGGAAGAGGTTCATCGTGTGCGGCTGGATCACCTCCTGCGGATTGAGAGTCCCGGCCAGCGCATTGTGATCGGCTTCGGGGATGAACTCAAAATTCGCCACGGCCTTCGCGATCTCGTTGATCTGTCCCTTGAAGCGCCGCGCCACAGGAGTCAATCGTCCCGCGCCGAAGACCGTCACCCAGCGACCCATCAACTGTCCCGCGTAGCGCTTGGCGGGATTCTGAGTCGTCTGCATCGAGGGAGTCAGATGCGCCTGCGATGCCTTCATAGCCTTCACCGCCGACGCGACCTCGTCCGCCTGATCGGGGATGAGGCCAAGTTTAACGAAGATTGCCAGCAAAATGCCAAACGAGAATCCCACCGCGGCGCGCGGCTGACCGTTGTGAGCGAACGTCACCAGCGGCAGGTTCGCCTTTTTGGCGCGGTCGGCCAACTCTCCGCCTGTGCTGACGCAGATGACGCGGCAACCTGTTTTGTGCGCGGCCTCGAACGAGTCGAGCGTCTCTTCGGTATTGCCCGAATGTGAGGAGCAGATCACCAGCGTCCCCTCGCCGCGGGCGAAAGCGGGCAGGCCGTAATCGCGATGGACGATGACGGGGACGGGGCAGGCATCCGCCACGTACGCGGAGAGCAGGTCCCCGCCGATGGCCGAGCCGCCCAACCCCGCGATGATGACGTGTTTGACGGAGACTTCCGAAGTCCAGAACTCGGAGGTCTTGAAGACCTCCGAGTTCTGAAGCAGGGCATACGCGCGCGCCAACTGATCGGGCAGGCCTTCGATCTCAGCCAGCATATTTTGCGCGTCAAGTTGCGCGATTCGTTCGAGATTATCCAACTCGAGCATTGCTATTCCTCGTCCGCTTCATCCTTAAGGAAAAGGTCGAGTCCCAGGTAAAGCCCCTGCGCCACGCCCTGCAAAACCAGGAAGTAGAAAGCGCCGAAGAACGGCGTGGAAAGCAGGCTCGCCACGAACAGCAAAATATCCATCGGCAGGGTGGGGAACTCATAGCCGCCCCCGCCGAAAACCGAAATCAAATCCGAAACAAAACGGATCAGGTACACCGTGAGCATCGCCCACGAAACGATCTTGCTCCAACGCGCGATCTGCAACACTGTCATCTCGCTGTGGAAATTCATCTCTTTCTCGTTCTCACTCATGCGGAACTCCTTTTTCAAAATGCAAGCAAAGATTGGATTTTTCGCTCAATGTCCGCAACCTGTGGGAGCGCCGCGTTCATCAAGCCCATATTATAAGGTATCGGCACGTCTGGCACGGCCATTCTCGCCAGCGGCGCGTCAAGATCGGTGAAGGCCTCCTCCGCGATGACCGCCGCGATCTCCGCGCCGAATCCGCCTGTCAACGCGTCCTCGTGGACGATGAGACACTTTCCCGTTTTGCGGACGGACTCCAACACGCGGGATTTGTCCCACGGGACGATCGTCCGCAGATCCAAAATCTCCACGCGTCCCGCGGACGTTTGAGCGGCCTCGGCCACCCGATGCGTCATCGCCCCCCAAGTGACGACCGTCAGCGCGTCGCCCTCCGCGAGAGTCGCGGCTTCTCCAAAACGTAAAACGTACTCGTCGCCAGGGTAGGGACGGCGCGCAATGGCGGTATCCAGCAAGGCGCGATGCTCGAAGAAGATGGTCGGGTCTTCGCCGCGCAATGCTTCGCGCAAAAGTCCCACCGCGTCTGCCGCGTTGGACGGGAACGCCAGCCGCCAGCCAAGCGTGTGCGCGTAAATCGCCTCGCCCGTCACAGAATGCCACGGGTCGCCGATCTTCTTCCCGAAGCCGACGGGGATTCGCACCACCATCGGCGCGCAGAATTTTCCCGCGGTGCGCCAGCGGATTGTGCCAGCGTCGTTGATCTGCTCCGTGGCGGGATCGGCATATTTGCGAAATTGAATCTCCGGCACGGGACGCAATCCCGCCAGCGACATCCCGACCGCGCTGCCGATGATGCCCTCCTCCGAAAGCGACGTGTCGAAGACGCGCGCGTCGCCGAATTTCTCCTGCATGTGCGCCGTCGCCCCGTGGACGCCGCCCTTCGCGCCCACGTCCTCGCCGAAGACCACGAGGCGCGGGTCGCGCGTCATCTCGGCTTCGAGCGTGCGGCGCACGGCGTCAATCAGGTTGATGCGCGTGCCCGATGTTTCAGGTAGGGGCGGACGGCCGTCCGCCCCTACAACAGCCGCGAACAAATTGTCGGTGACAGAACGCGGCTCGGGGTCCGGCCACGACGCGACCTCGTCCAGCGCGGCGCGGACTTCGGCGGCCACGTCACGCTCGAGGGAAGTCCAATCCAGGTCGGGTAAAAATTTTTGCAGGCGCGTCAACGGATCGCGCTTGGCTTCATTACGTTTTTCGTTTTCCGTTTTATATGACTGATCGTCAATGAAGGTGTGACCCATGATGCGCGGCACGCGCAAGTGAAGCAGACACGGCCCCTTGCCCGCGCGCACGTGCGCCACCGCCTCGGCGATCTTCTGCGGCGCGTCCTCGGGATCGGCGCCGTCGCCGTCAATGATGCAGAGATGTTTGAAGCCGCGCAGGTTCGAGGAGAGGTCGGCGCCCGGCGTCTGCAAATGCGAGCGCACCGAGATGGCGAAGGCGTTGTCTTCGATGAAGAAGAGCATCGGAATTTTGCGCGTGGAGGCGATGTTGAGCGCGGCCCAAAATCCGTTGGCGGCAATCGAGCCTTCGCCGCCATGCGCCACCGCGATGGCCTTGTCCCACTCTTTTTCACCCATCGCGTCGCGATGATATTGCACCGCCTGCGCCCATCCCGCCGCGGGCGTGTACTGCGCGCCCACGTCGCCCGAGGATGGGAGGACGCTTACTCCCCCCTTCCCTTTCAGGGAAGGGGGGCCGGGGGGGTTAGGTTTCGACCGCATCGAGAACACCACACCCACATCCCGCCCCTCGGACGGAGAGCCGCTCTTCGCCATGCCCGCCGCGATGGCTTCTTTGACGGTGAGTCCCGCCGCGAGCATGAAGGGACGCGAGCGATAGTAGACCGTGGCCGCGTCGTGCGGATGAGTCAATTGCAGGGCGAGCAAAATTTGCGAGAGTTCGTGTCCCTTGGCGGAAAATTGATACGGCACTTTGCCCGCGGGCGCGAGTTCGCGCTCCTCGAGTTCGTCGAGCAGACGCGAGGTGAGCAGGAGACGGGCAACTTGAGTCCAGTTGGGAGAGGAGGATTTCTTTGGCATGATTGACCTGTAAGTGGGCTGATTTTACCCGCTAATTTTGGAGGCAGGCGTTGGGTATTTGTCGGTTGACAGGCGTTTGGCGCGCGGGCTAGAATGGGCGAAGAGGTGAAAAATGAAAAGAACAACTCTCATCATCCTGCTTCTAGCAGCCTTCTTGATCGTCAATTGCTCGCCGCAGTGGACTGATGGCTCTGTCATCGCTACCGAGACAAATAACGGGATTGTGTTTATTGCTCCACGCGGGAGTCGCCCCCCAATCCAAAAAATTATTTGGTCGCCATCCGATGAGAATAATTTGCTAATACTGGCAAATGAGACACCAATAATTCCGTCTGAGATTTATGTCCTTGATATTCGAACGCAAGAAAAAAAATTTCTGATAGAGCCACTAAGAAATGCCCAGTTTGTTGACGTTGAATGGATGCCTGATGGCGAAAAGATTTTATTGTTGGTTTATGACACAACAGGATTCGAGCCATCTGGATGGTGGTCAATAGACGTAAATAATAAATCGGTGGAACGTCTTTTAGATCCGTTCGATGAAGTTGCCTGGTCGCCGGATGGAAGCAAAATCGTAGCGCTTAGGAGGATTCAACCGAATGATCCTACGCGCCTTGAGTTACATTTAATTGATAGTTATACAAACGTTGAAGAATCAATTGCTTTGTACGAAAATGTAGACTTCGGTTCAGGTATTTCTTGGTCGCCAGATAATCAATATGTGGTTTTCTCTGTAAGCCAACATGGCGATAGCAATCTTTTTATTCTAGACCTTAAAACACGACGGATCAGCCAAATAACGCAAGGTTTTGATAGTGTACGGCCAAGATGGTCTCCCAGGGGAAATGTCATCGCATTTGAGCGGAAATCCCCGGATAAAATTGGAACTTACTTGCATTTGATTAGTTCAGATGGAAAATGTATGATTGAAATACCGAACCTGGATAGAGCTTGGTCTCCAACATGGTCTCCCGATGGAAAGAGGATCGCATTTTTGAGTGGAGGCGGCATCTATGTTCTAGAAACCGATGTTGTGTTAGGTAGAGATATTTACAAAAATCTCTGTCCGAAGTGAGAAATGAAAAGAACAACACTCATCATTCTGGTTCTGGCAACTTTCTTGATCGTCAATTGCTCGCCGCAGTTGACAGTGGACTCTGTCACCGCTACGGCAACGTCTCAGCCAGCGGTTACGAGGACGCCTGATGTCAAACCTTCTGAGACAGCGACGCCAACAGTTACTCCCACAAACGCGCCCACAATTTCACCCATTATTACTTGGACGCCATTGCCAACTTTTTCGGCACAAGAAAAACAAGCAAAGATACAAGAATTGCTGGAAACCAACGGCGGTTGTCAATTGCCTTGTTGGTGGGGGATTATCCCAGGCAAAACTACTTGGGCTGAAGCATTGCATTTTCTGACCCCAATAATGATTGAAATGAAGGAATTGGGAGGAAACAAAGAGGTGTATTACGAAATTGAGAATGCTTCGGAACAGGAACGATTGATGTTCGATGTTTCAGGTAACGATAGAGTCGATTGGATTAGTACATACCAACCAGAGACCTTTTACACCTATCAACTCCATCAAGTATTAGCATTATTGGGGACTCCTGAGCAGGTCTATATTAGTGCGAGATCTACAGGTGGAGATTTTGAAACAGAATTTCCACCAGCAATACTCGTTCTGGATTACACCCAAATTGGCGTTTGGGCCTCTTATGGATACTTACCCGCACGGTCCGGAGAGAATATATCAATTTGCCCGCAAGATTTTGACAAAACCACATCTGTGTATGAACTTTATAGAACTGTTGGTGGAAGATTGGAATTGTTTGATCCCGCGAGGGAAAATCATTGGGCAGCGCCTATGATAGAGGTGATTGGAGCATATGTGGACAATACTTGGGGACCCGAAACAATAAGCAGGCTGGAAGATGCTACAAACATGACAACCGAGTCTTTTTACAATACATTTATTGACCCTGCATCAAAAGCCTGTTTGGAAACTCCCGTTAATTTGTGGCCGTAATTCCATTGAGATGCAAAAAATGAAAAGAACAACACCCATCATCCTGATTCTGGCAACTTTCTTGATCGTCAATTGCTCGCCGCAGTTGACTGTGGACTCTGTCACCGCTACGGCAACGTCTCAGCCAGCGATTACGATGACGCCAGATATAACCATCCATCCAACACTAGCCTCGCCTCTTGTCTTACAGCAATCAGACGAGATCAAAGCAAAACTATTTTCGTTGTTAAAAAATAACGGAGGCTGTCAACTACCTTGCCTGTTGGGGAATACACCTGAACGTACAACGAAACAGGAGATACAGAATTTCTTCAGCCAATTCGGACTTTTAGATACGGATGAAATGAGAATATTGCGTGGCGATTCTTATACAGATAGAGTAAGTTGGGCGCACTTTTTCTTTCCTTATTCAACTAACACTTATCTCACGCTAGGTGTTACAGCACGATACGAGGAAGATCAAATTGAAGGGATTGGGATGGAAACCTTTTCCCAACTACATTCCGATGATTCTTGGATACTGACTTGGAATTCCAGTTATACCGATTTAATGGCTTATTATCTACTTCCACAAATATTGACATCTTATGGCAGACCTTTCCAGATTTTTGTGAAGACTATTCCCGATGATCCTCAACACCCTGATGTATCCTTTAACTCTTTATATCTGGTACTTTTTTATCCCGATCAAGGTTTCTACTTGAAATACGATATGAAACGAGTGATAGTAGACGATAAGTATGTAGGATGTCCAGCAAAGTCTTTTGTTGACATCATAGTTTGGTCTCCAGACAACAAGGATGGATTTAAAAAATGGACGGAACCTTATTATTTCGGCGATTACAAATCTGTTGCCGAAGCTACATCCTTATCGGGAGATGAATTTTACGAGACTTTTAAGGAACAATCCATTGGTTGCATTGAAACTCCACTGGAAGTTTGGGCAAATCAATAAATTGGCAATCTTTCAATTTGCTCTTACTCAAGTCAAATTCTTCACGCCAGATATATATCGCTGTCTTATAATCGCCCCATGCCCTCCCTCCCCGAAACCTTCGCCCACGGCAAGATCGAACTCCAAGGCCAGTTCATGCTCGGCTCCAACTACACCTTCCTCGTGGACGTGACCCACGCGGGCGAAACGATCCCCGCCGTCTACAAGCCCAGCCGTGGCGAGCGCCCGCTCTGGGATTTTGAAGAGAACACCCTCGCCCTGCGCGAGGTCGCCGCGTACATCGTCAGCGAGGCGCTGGGCTTCGGCCTCGTCCCCTACACCGCCTTCCGCGAAGACGGCCCCTACGGCCCAGGCTCGCTCCAACGCTACATCGAATTCGACCCCAACCATCACTACTTCAACTTCACCGACGACGAAAAAGAAGCGCTCCAACCCGTGGCCCTCTTCGACCTGCTCTGCAACAACGCCGACCGCAAGGGCAGTCACGTCCTCTTCGACGCCGACCACAAACTGTGGGCCATAGACCACGGTCTCTGCTTCCACACCGAAGACAAATTGCGGACCGTCATCTGGGACTTTGCCAACCAGCCGATTCCCGACTCCCTGCTCTCGCTACTCGCCCGACCTTTGGCGGGCCGCGCCGACCTGACGCGTTACCTCAGCCCCGAAGAAATCGCCGCGCTCGCGTCCCGCGCCCAAAGTCTAATGCGGACGCGCATCTTCCCCGCTCCTCCCGCCGATCGTCGCGCCTTTCCCTATCCGCCCGTGTAAGCGTTTTCCCTGTCCACAAAACCATAATCAGGGAACGGACATCCTCCCAGTTGCGAAACGCAGATTTGCTTTTGCGTGCGCGGCAGGAGGAATTTTTTTTGCTTCGCCGCAAAAAAGCGTTTGAAGGCGTCCTCCACCACGCGCCCGCGCGCCGTCACCTCTTTCACGAAGGGCGCGGTGGTTGGATATCCCGCCGAAGGTTTGACGTTCGTCTCCAGGTCTTTTGCCGCCGGGCATTGTTGTTGACCCAATTGATTGAGCGGCAGGTTCACCATCCCCTCGTTCAACTCGGTCACGAAGGCGTGGACGAACTTCGTCACCGCCTCGGCGGGGCGCACCAGCAGACGCGCCAGCCTGGCGTAGTCGTCGGTCGCCTCCTGGATGATCCTCGTCAGCGTGGCGAGGGTCTTCTCTGGCGCAGGCGGCATGGACAGGGTCGCCGCGCTCTGGTCTGGCAACGCGATGCGAATCTCCCTCGTCCATCGGCGCCGCCACCAGACAAAGAAATCCTCCCCCGAATGGATCTCGTCCTCGCGCAACGAGGGGGTCGTCCGCGCCATGCTAAAGGCCATATCGAGCAGGCGCTGACGGCATTTCGTGTACGTCTCAAAATATAGCCGCAAGGGTTCATCCTGCGCGCCATTCATCAAGTCCAACGCGTCCAGCAAGGTGTGCGCGCCAAACAAGCCCTCGTGAAATGGACGGGTGAAGATGCCCTGCATGGGGTCATCGAACGCGTTGGGCAATCCCCCGTCCAGCCGCGCCAGGAAATCGCGGAACGATGCGACGGCGACACCGGACGCCATTTCATATTCCTCTATCAGCGATTGCGCGTCCGCGGGCGATAATTTCCCCATCACGATATACGCGCTCAGACACAGCCGAATGTGCGGCGAGACATCCACCCGCGAAAAATCGAGCGTCACGATTTCCTTGCGGCGGAAATTTTTGTCAGCGTCGTAAACGGCCCGTTGAAACACGGCCCCCGCGTCGTCGAGGGCGGAGGCGGTCCTGTCCCAGCCTCGAAGCGGACGGATAAAGTCTCGTTGCGTTTCCATCGTTCCTAGACCAAGGTCAGTTTGGGTGGGAGCGGCGTGGTCTCATGCAGAAGACGAGTCTTTCCGAATCGAATCAACCATGTGCCGAATTGCATCCACCACCAACTCGGGCTGATCTATTTGGATGCCATGACCGCTCTTCTCTGCCACCAGCAGTTGGCTGTGAGACGATAAGCCCGCCAGCCTGGTTTGCAGTTCCTGCCAGACCTGTTCCGCTTGTTTTGCCTGTTCGGCGGGCATGCTGGAAAATAGATTCGGGATGCCATGCCGTATGACCGTCAGCGGAATGCTCCCCAATGAGCCGGCGAGGCTGAGTTGTTTGTCGCTCTCTGCGATCGCGGCCAACTCATCCAGATTGCTTTGAAAATAGTTGGGCTGAAACCCAACTTCAAGATAGACGGGGCGCAATTCGGACGGTAATTTTGAAACGATGGGCGGCAGGGCTTTTTCTCCCATGGCCTTGCCCAACAATTTCAAGAGGCCAATTTTGGACGCCAACAGCATGAACTGATACATGCCTTTGCCCGAGGTTTCCAGTTTTTTCCAGGCGGGGGGCATCTTTGCATCGAGGGCTTCGTGCCGCGCGTCGAGCAAGATAATGCCAGCCACTTCATCGGGATATTTTTTCGCAAAGAGGCGGACGGTATGCCCGCCGAAGGACGCGCCCACCAGGATAGTTGGCTTCTTGATCCCGGCCTTCGTCAACAAGGCGTGCAATTCGGAAACGATCTGTTCGCTGGAACGGGGCTTGGGGCCAGGGTCGCTCCAGCCAAAGCCGGCGCGGTCGTAGGAACATGCCTGGGCGAACTTCGCTACTTCGGATTGAACCAAAAACCAATCCAGAGACCAACTTGCCCCGCCCGATTCGAATACGACCGACGGCCCTCCTTCGCCCGTAGCGTAGAGATGTAACCGATGACTGCCAATGTTTACCAATGTACCAACAGGAGGATGGGGAGTTGTACTCATGCGATTTGATTCCTTTGTGACAATAAATTTGTGAATGGCTTGCCTAAATGGCATTGACTTCGCTTTACCCTAAGGCGACTGCGGCGTCTCAGGGCTGGCGGGCGGGCAGGGAGGTCAGCCAATCCAGGAATCCCCACGCATACAGACTGACGTGACGCGTTTTATACGTTTGGAACAACTGCTCCAGTTCTTGCGGGTCTTCGTTGGATAAAAGAGTCGCGTTCATAGTCCTCCAAGAGCAAGAAATAAAAACTTTGGCGTCAAGGATCGGGACAATGCTTACGGCTGATTGTACAGATATTTCCCATACATTACAAGCGGAGAAGTTTCCACAAGACGGGCAAGGAGCCTTCGGTCATCGTCAAGTAGCCTTTGGTCGGCTGGAAGGAACGTCGGAGCGACTGGAAGGAAGGTCGGAGCGGCTGGAAGGAAGGTCGGAGCGGCTGGAAGGAAGGTCAGAACGGCTGGAAGGAAGGTCAGAACGGCTGGAAGGAAGGTCGGAGCGGCTGGAAGGAAGGTCGGAGCGGCTGGAAGGAAGGTCAGAATGGCTGGAAGGAAGGTCAGAGCGACTGGAAGGAAGGTCGGAGCGGCTGGAAGGAAAGTCAGAACGGTTGGAAGGAAGGTCAGAGCGACTTCAAGCACCCATAGATCGGCTTCAAGCAAGGATGGAGTGACTGGTAGCAGTCATAGAACGGCTGATAGCGCTTTTGGAGTGACTGGTAGCAATCATAGAGCGACTGGTAGCGCGCCCTTGGAGTGACTGGTAGCAGTCATGGAGCGGCCGGCAGCAATCATGGAACGGCTGGTAGCGCCCAAAGAAATGGTCAGCGGATATTAAGCGGATAAACGGATAGGGCGACTCATCATCGGAGAGTCTTCCATCCGCTTATCCGCTTGCCGAAGGCATCCGCTGACCACAGATAAACAAATCCCCTCCCGTCCTTATCGGCGGGAGGGGGTGGTTAAGAAGAGTGGTAGATATGGACAATGGTCGCTTAGGAAAAATGTTCTTCCATTATTCTTCGTACAGAAAAAATCATCTCTTCTACATCTTCTTTTGTGAATTCATCCCATTGTCCGTGAGCCGCTTTATTCCGCAAATCTGCAATTGCAGTGATCCGTTTCTGAACCAACTTGGAATACATACCATCTTTTGCTAAATATGCATTAAGAGTGTCAAGTCTTGGCTTATCGGGAATTTCGATATTTTTGCTTTTGCAAAGTTTCCTTAACCCATCTTCAAGAACACAACCGATTACAACTGCCGCTGATTGGTAATAACCCGACACAAGTAGATGTTCTGCCTGCTCAAGAAAATTGTCAAACAGTTCTGCTTCAATCAATTAACGAACATTAAATAATTGCTCCTTTTCAAAATCGTCTTTTGCCGCCTTCAAAATACCTATTGCAGAAAAAACTGGAGAATAAGAGAGACGATTTTCAACTCGCTTTGAGAAATTTTTATAATGTTCTCCATTTGTCCCAAAAACACGGGCTAGCAAATTTTGAACACTTGTAACCCATTGATGGCCTAATTGGGAGTTAATTAAGTCATCTCCACCGATTGCACCTGATTTTTGTCTAGTGGCTAGAATCTCTTCTCCCATTTTCAATAGTTCATCAAGGCGATTAATAATTTTCTCGTTTACATTCATTTATTTACTCCATGATTAACCAGCTGACGGCAGGCATTATCGGCAAGCGAGTAATTCGGGATGCAAGTGCCAGCATTTATTCGGCATACCCGATTGGGCATATTTATTTTATTACATCAATAACAACAGCAAGAATACCAAAATTTTCACTTAGGGTGTTAGGGTCGTCATTGATTCCTAAATAAATGACCCCATCGCTAGGCGCAACAACAACATTCCTGTTACCAACCAGAAAAGGTATGCCATAGTTTATTCTTGCTACCAATGCCCCCCAGAACGCATCGGGAACAGGGCAGTTATTAACATTATCTTTATTACAAGTTCGATCGTAGCCTTGCCCATTCTGTTCATACTGAAAGTTTTTAAATATCTCTAGATTCTTTAAAGTGAGTGGTAAATATTCTTTTTCATCGACCGACAATGTAGAACGACCTGTAGTCCATTTTCCGCTAACAACTTGAATTGAGATCGTATCTCCTTTGTTTACACTAATCCAAGTTTTTTGCCAATCTTTCGTTGAATCTATTGCTATTGGAATATCTAATCTTTGTTTTTCTAACTCTAACTCTGATTTTGAATTTGGTGTATTTGATAAAGAAAACAAACTGCCTAACATTGCATACACTGATAATGCAATTAATACTCCGACAAGTATATATTTGAGGTTTTTATTTTTCTTAAGCTCGTCGGATAATAGGGCTAGAATCCCCGCGACAACCCCTGTGATTGCTATGACTAATCCTGCAATACTTGATAGCATGGTAATTGTCCTATTTCTTCCTGAGCAAGTGCCCAACCCCTTGCATTGACCTGCCGCTCGTGTGCGGGACTTGGTCTCGGCTTGGGATTGATGCAAAATACACGGAGGCCAAGTTGTGGGTTGTTGGCTGGCTTCTGTTTAGCTGAGATACTCTCCGATGAACCTTTGTACACCGAGTTTCAGGCTCTCTACATCTGCAAAACTGTATTGATCCCATTCACCATGAGCTGCGTGATTTCTAAGAGCAAGCCAAGCAGTGATTTGTTTTCTTAATGACTCGTTATATACATCTGCTTTTCTCAATTCAATATTTAGCTGGTCTGCCTTGGATTTATCGTTATAAGTTATGCCTTTCCGATCACAAAGATCTTTTATTGCTAGTTCAAGAGCAACTCCAACGAGGAAACAAGCAATGTCTTTTTGTCCCGATTCGAGCAGTGACAATGCTTGTCCTAAAACATCGTCTCCTAGTTCTGCTTTTACCAACGTTCTTACATTGAACAGGTAACCACTTGTGTAATCATTATGCGCTGATTCCAGAATTCCTATACATATCTGGGAGCTAATAAACTCACCATCGATGGCGTTTTGGTACTCATCATTAAAACGCGAATATTGTAGGCTATCTTCTCCAAAGACACGACCTATTAAGCTCAAAGCACTCATACCCCAACTAGTAAACTCCCGAATTTTAACAAATTCCTCATTATTCTCTTCGCCCAGTACGTAGGGAATTTGCTCAAACAGTGTACGAAATCTTGTTTCAATGAGTTTATCTATTTTCATAGTATTCTTTCTTCCGTTGTTTCATGGAGTTAACCAGCTAACACCTTGCATTAACCTGTCGCTCGCGGGCGGGACTTGGTCTCGGCTTGGGAGTAGAGAAAAACTTAAAGCCAATTTTTTGATGAACAGTCAGTTGTCAACTCGCAGGCGTCTTATCCTTGGCACTGCTGCTTATTGGTGGAACATTTTTTAGAATTCACTTACCTGGTTCAAGGGGCGGGACGACTCCATTCCATTCTCTCGAATCTTTTTCCCATAACATATTAAAACCCTTTGCGAAATATTCAAAGGCATTTTGATTTTCCTTTTTTGAAAGGATGAGACTCAACCTACCTGTTAGTGGTTGTCGGATGGTTACGGTATGAATTCCAACTTTTATCAAACCATTATCTTCATCCGAATTAAATATGATGAGATTACAGCTCGGAATCCAATCTGTGACTTTAACTTCAAGTTTTCCATTAAGTTTTGTCGCAACTTGTAACATTTTTTGAATATCGCCAATATGCTCAAGAGCCGTGACCCACTCAGGAAGCATTAAATGGGGGCGATTTGAATGTTGTTTAAACATCTCCTGTGTCACATTGCTTTCAATGTCAACAAGTATGATTCTGACAGATGCGCCTCGAACTACAGCCTTTGCCAAAGGCTCTCTTAATTCTTGCAGCAAAGATTTTAAATTGTAGCCGAGTAATTCTATTGATTTTGCAGTCGCAATTTGGGCGTCAATTTTCAAATTAGCGAAGGTGTCTGTGTCTGATGTGAAAAGACCAAAGCTTTTACTTGAACCGAAACTGAATTTATTGCTTTTTGTTTCCCAGTAGATACCAACAAAAATAAGAAGTAGACTTGTCGCAATAATTACCCATTGTGTTATCTGATTTGATAATTGGAATGAAAATGTACCAAAATTAATTCCGTTGGATGCACCAATGACAAGAAGAATGACGCCAGTAATTATTATGAAAACCGATGAGCGTTTTATCAAGGCTTGGACAATATCAGACATGATGTATCCTTTGATGGATTTATTTTGCAAGAAATGGGTTTATATGGGTATACAGCCGCCGCATAATAGTTATTATATTGTGGTTCTATCACATTCAAAGGGTGTTTAGGCGACCAAAAGATTAATGGAAAACGCCGAAATCTAATCACATTTTACCGATATTCTTGCCAATCGTGTGCCCCAAAAACACCCCGAATCATCCCTGCAACTTCGACGCTCTTGAAATTACCGTAATTCATCGCGCGTATTTAAAAAAATCCGCGTCCATCCGCGTAATCCGCGTCCTAAAGGTTTCCCTCCTCCCTGCAACTTTTCCCACCCCCAACCTGTATTACACTACGAACATGGACGCGCCCACCGACCGCGAGCTCATCCTGAACGCCCGTCGCGGCTCTGCCGAAGCGTATGGCGAACTCGTCACGCGCTACCAGGCGGGCGTGTTCAACGTCTGCTATCGCATGACGCGCGAGCGCCGCGAAGCCGAAGACCTCGCGCAAGATACCTTCGTGCGCGTCCACGCGCGGCTCGATTCGTTCGACGTGCAGCGCGAGTTCGGCCCCTGGGTGCGGCGCGCCGCGGCCAACCTCTGTCTCAACCGTCTCGAAGCGCAAAAACCCGTCGGCGAGTTGGACGACGAACGGGACGCCGACCCCGCCCAAAGTCCCGAGGCCGCGCTCGAAGTCCGCGAACGAAGCGAACAGATCCGCGCCGCGCTCGCGTCCCTGCCGCCGCGTTGGCGCGCCGTCATCGAACTGCGTCACTACCAGGAACTGTCCTACGAAGAGATCGGCCGCGAACTCGGCCTCCCCATCAGCGACGTGAAGAGCCACCTCTTCCGCGCCCGCAAACTCCTCGCGGAGAAACTCCATGCACCTGACTAACGACCAACTCAACGAATACCTCGACGGCCAAACCGACGACCGCGCCCGCATCCAAACGCATCTCGACTCGTGCGACGACTGCGCGGCGCGCCTCGCCACGCTTCAGACCCTCTTCGCCGAACTGGACTCCCTGCCCGACCTCGCGCTGACCACGCCCCTCGCCGCTCGCGTCCTCCTCAACCTCGAGCGGACTCCCCGCCTGCCGCGCTGGCTCACGCTGACGTCCCTCCTGCAAACCGCCGCGGCCGTGGTTGCCATCATCGTGGCCGCGCCCCTCGTACTCGATTACCTGCCCACCGTCCAAGCCCCCACGTGGACAGACACCCTCGCGCAGATCCAAATCCAATGGCTCACGTGGATTGACGCCCTCGCCGCCATCCAAGCGCCGACGATGCCCGAAATCCCCGCGTTGGGAATCTCCAGCCTATCCGCTTCGCTGGTGATGGCCTGCGCCTTTGTCTTATGGCTCTTCGGCAATCGAGCGCTGTTGAGAAACCGCCTGTAACGCAATTTGCCCTACACGCCGACCACGCAACTACCCGACCAACCGACTACGCGACTACCCAACTAACAAGGAACTCCCATGAACAACATCCTCTCCGCCATCCCGATCTTCCTCCTTCTCACCCTGCTCCTCGCCTGCTACCTGCTCGTCTTCGGCGCGCTCTTCCCCGCCCGCGTGGACAAATCCGCCGAACACCTGCGCGCAGCGCTCTGGCGTTCCTTCTGGATCGGGCTGGTCAACTTCCTGTTCTTCGGCGCCATCGTGCTATTGCTCTTCGCGCTTTCCGAAGGCGTGCGGAGAACATTCTTCGGCGCGGTACTCCTTATTCCCGCCGCCACGATCGCCATCGCCATCTTCGCCTTCCTCAGCCTTGGACTCGCCTCCATCAGCGCAGTGATCGGCGAACGTCTCTTCCCCGAAGCCGCCGCCTGGAAACGCAGTTTCTTCGCGGCGCTCCTGCTCGGCGTGGGATGCACAATTCCCATCCTCGGCTGGTTCCTGCTCTTCCCCTTCGCCGCCCTCACAGGCTTCGGCGCGGTCTTGTTGACGTATTATCAGAGAAATAAGTAGCCGTTCGATTCCGTCATTGCGAGGAGGGTCGAGTAGAGCGAGTGTTCTTCTCGCTCGTATCGAGACCCGACGAAGCAATCTCCTGGTCGTGGAGGGGATTGCTTCGCAACGAACGCTCGCAATGACGGAAAATATTTTTGAATGACGCGTGCCCATCCCGCGTCTTTTTTGTTTAAAAAAATCCGTGCCATCCGTCAAATCCGCGTAATCCGTGTACCGATCTTCCTGCAACTTTTCCCCCTCCACCCCTGTATCCCCTACATCAACCAAATCGAAAGGAACTTCCCCATGGCCGATATGACCGCCATCTTCTTCGTCCTGCTCATCCTCGGAACCGCCGTCCCTGCCACATTTGTGGGCTGGTGGCTGCTCTTCCCCAACCTCGTCCGCCGCGCGCAGACGCGTCTCGAAGCCACGCCCTGGAAAACCTTCTGGCTGGGCGTCGCCGTCTTCCTCGCGTTGTTCATCCCCGTCCTCATTTTGCTGTCGTTGCCGTTCGGTCCCGCCAAATTCCTCGGCTGGATTCTGATCGGCGGCGCGCTCGCGCTCTCCTCCATCGGCTCCGCGGGACTCGCGGCGTTGATCGGCGCGCGCCTCCAACCGCATGGCGCCTTCTCCGAGCTGGGAAGTTTCGTGCGCGGCGTGATCATCCTCGAACTCGCGGCCTTCCTCCCCATCATCGGCTGGCTCTTTGTCTGGATCCCGTCCCTGCTCCTCGCCCTCGGCGCGACGGCGTTCGCGTTGCTCAACTGGTCTCCGCGCGCGAAGACGGCGCAAGCGGCTGAGTCTGTTCCAGCGGCGTAACAGGTACACAAGTACACACGTACACACGGAACACGCAACACGCCCCACCTCCTATCTCCTATCTCGCATCCCCTATCCCGCATCCCCATGTCCCTCTCAAGACGCGACTTCCTCAAACTCTCCACCTTCTTTGCCGCCAGCGCAGCATTGTCCTCATGCGCTCCCATCTATCAACGGCTGGCAGGCGGACTCCCCGTCACCGCGTGGACGGAAATGGACGCGGCCGACTTCCTCGCCCTCAACCGTCTCACCTTCGGACCGCGCATGGAAGAGCGCGCCCATTTCGCGGAGATCGGTTTGCAAAACTACATCGAGGAGCAACTTGACTTTGACTCGATCGACGATTTCGCCTGTGACCTTCGACTTTCGACCTTCAAAACTCTCCGCATGGACGCCAACGAACTCGAAGCCATCAGCAACGAACTCTTCGAGAACTACGACCGCGAGACCGTCCCCAACGAGTTGCGTCAGGCCACCTTCCTCCGTCAACTGTATAGCAAACGTCAACTCTACGAAGTGATGGTCGAATTTTGGAACGACCACTTTAACATCTTCGTGGAAAAGGAAGCCTGCTTCATTCTCAAAACCGTGGACGACCGCGAAGTGATTCGCAAGCACGCGCTCGGTTCGTTCCGCGATCTCGTCTGGGCCTCCGCTCATTCGCCTGCCATGCTGGTCTATCTCGATAATCAGGCCAATGTCAAAGGCACGCCGAACGAGAATTACGCCCGCGAGCTGATGGAACTCCACACCCTCGGCGTGGACGGCGGCTACACCCAAAACGACGTGATGGAACTGGCGCGCTGTCTCACCGGCTGGTCGGTGAAGGAACATTTCTGGCTGGGCGAGTTCACCTTCCGCGCGCAGGAACACGAGTCAGGCGCGAAAAATGTCCTGGGTCTCGCGATCCCCGAAGCAGGTCAGGGTGAAGCGGAGCAGGTGATCGAGCGCCTGGCCACGCATCCGTCCACGGCGCGCTTCATCGCGGCCAAGTTGGCGCGTCGCTTCCTCGCCGACGATCCGCCGCGTGAGATCGTCGAGAAGGCCGCGCAGGTTTTTATCCAAACGCAGGGCGATATCAAATCGGTGTTGCGCGTCATCCTGCTCGATGGGCTCCCGCTCGCGCAACCGAAATTCAAACGCCCGCTCAACTTTGTGCTGTCTGCGGCACGCGCCCTCAACGTGGAGACCGACGGCGAAGCGTTTTACCAGCCGCTGGCGCGCATGGGGCAACTCCCGTTTTCGTGGCCTACGCCCGATGGCTACCCCGACCACAGCGACGCCTGGATGGGCAACCTGATGCCGCGCTGGCAGTTCGCGCTGGAACTGGCGCGCGTGGAAATGAAGAACACGCGCCTCAACCTGTTCCGCCTGCTCGACAAGGTTTCGACAGGCCGCCTCGAAGATGACGCCGACGCGCTGGCCTCCCTGCTCCTGGGCGCGGCCCTCCCTCGCTCCACGCGTGACGATCTGCTGGCCGCGGTCACCGACGCGGGCGCGTCCGCCGAGGAGACTCTGCAAGTCTTCGCCGCTAGCATCATCGCCTCCCCCGCGTTTCAGTGGAGGTAGGTCGGACACTTGCACCGAACGCAAGTGCGGTGTTGCCAATCCGACCTACTGCAAATTTACCGTTTGCGAGCAGTTGCACTGCGAGCCAGTCAGCAGTGCAACTGCTGACAAAACACGGAAAGTCCCAATTACCAATTACCACTATGAAACTATCCAACTCCCAACCCACCTGGCTCCCCCGCCTCTCTTTCGCCCCCCTCAACACCGCTCCTCGCGGCGACACCCTCGTCGTCATCTTCCTGCGCGGCGCGGCGGACGTGTTGAACATGGTCGTGCCGCACGGCGAAGAAAATTATTATCAGTTGCGGCCAACGCTTGGCGTACCGCGTCCCGATGACTCAAAAAAGAAGAAGGATGAAAAAGTGGTTGACCTTGACGGCTTCTTCGGCTTTCATCCCAGCCTTTCCCCGTTGATGGACGCCTGGCGCGAAAAACAACTTGCCATTATCCACGCCTGCGGCGCGCCCGACGAGTCGCACAGCCACTTCAAATCCATGGAGTTGATGGAGCGCGGCGTCAACGACGAACGCGGCCCCGCCTCGGGCTGGATCGGACGCCACCTCGCCTCGCTCGATACGGGCAACGTCTCGCCCCTGCGCGCGGTCGGGATGGGGACGCGTCCGCAACGGAGCCTGAGCGGGTCGGTCCCCGTTTCGGCCTTGCGCTCCATCGCGGATTTTCATCTTGGTGGCAATCCGCTCGCCGTCCAACAGATGCGCGCCGCGCTGGAATTGGTCTATCAATCCGACGCGATGGGACAGGAAACCCTCCGCATCATGGATACGCTCGCCAAACTCGACCCGCTCAATTACCAATCTGCCAATCCCCAATCTACCGCCTACCCCGCCTCCGACTTCGGCCTCGCCCTCAAACAAACTGCCATGCTCATCAAAGCCGAAGTGGGACTGGAAGTCTCCGCGATTGACCTCGGCGGCTGGGACACGCACTTCACGCAGGGCGTCGCGTCGGGGCTGATGCCCAACCTGATGAAAGACCTCGCCGAGGGTCTCGCGGCCTTCCACGCCGATATGCGCGACCATATGGACAGGCTCACCGCCGTCACCATGTCCGAGTTTGGACGGCGCGCCTACGAGAACGGCTCGCTCGGCACCGATCACGGCCACGGGAGCATGATGATGGTTCTCGGTGGAAACGTGCGCGGCGGCCAAGTCCACGGGGCGTGGCCTGGGCTGGGCGAAGGTCAACTCATCGAGCCTGGCGATCTGGCCGTCACCACCGATTATCGCGATGTGCTGTCCGAGATTCTGGCGAAGCGCCTGAACAACCCCGCCACCGATCTGGTCTTCCCTGATTATGAGGTGAAGGCGGTGGATGTGATGGTATGATTTGAGTTAACAACGAAACTACCCTGTGATTAAAACCTTATGGAAATCTTCTGGTTTATTCTAACTGGCCTGTTCTTTGGATTCTTGTGTTCGATTCCTGGTTTATTGTTTGGATATTTCTTGGATAAAAAAGGGATAATCCGAAGCAGTCCTTGGTTAATAATTATTTCTACAATTGTTTGGACTTTTGGTGGAAGAATACTCTTCCCAGATTATTCGTTTATTTCCATATTGCTTTTTATCTCTATCGCAGCTCCCCTGATTTACATGAACGAACTGTGGTTCACGGCCAAATGGGGGCGATGGTGGTGGCTTAAAACTGATAAACACAAAGAATGAATTGATCGTCATTGTTTTGCATGAATCAAAAAGGCGTATCGCATCTCCGCGGTACGCCTTTCACATTTCATTACGCAATACGCAACACGCAATACGCTTACTCCCCAAACACCACCACCATCATGTGCTGGTTCAAAAAGTGCGGGTTGATCTTGGACGGCGCGATCTGGCCGAGGGTGTAGCCGCCCGCAATGGGGACGTCGGGGCCGAGGATGTCTTGCACGTCGGCGATCTCCGCGCCGGGCGTAGACTTCAACAGCATCTGCCAGGCCAGGTCCACAAGGACGAGGGCGAAGGCGGGTTTGGCGTCGCCGAGTTGGAGCAGGGCCTGCTGCGTCGCTTTTTGCGCGGCGTTCTGACAGCCGGTGCGACTGCCCACCAGCAGAAACGCGTCCAACCCGTCGCGCACAGTCGCGTTCAGGCGGAAACTCCCGTCCGCTTCCACGCGCAGGGGCGAACGGACGATCAACTGCTCGCCCTGTTCCACGCCGATGGGGTAGAGCCGCGCCAGGTAGTTCAGCGGGGGGAAGGCCCAATCGCGCGCGGGGTAGCCGAAGACTTGCGCGTACGTCTCGGAGGCGGGACGTCCATCCAACGTGCGGAGCCAGAAGCCGCGCGAACGCGTCACGCGGAACTGTGTGCCGATCGGGTCCCATCCGTGAGCGTAGCCAACGCCGATTTTGGCGGGGCCGCGTAAGAAAGCCGCGGCCAGCCCACCCGTCCCGGCTTGTGAACCGGCGATCTGGTAGTTGATCCCCGTGTTGAGGTCGCCGCTGGAGAGTCCCCCCATCATCAGCGATTTGCTCGGAAGCGTGTTGCAGAGTTGCTCGGCGTCGCCGTTGAAGCCGTCGGCGAAAAATAGCAGAGAGTGATTGGCGGGATCGTTCGACGCGAGTTGGACGATGCGGTTGGCGGTTTCGCGGCCGCTTTGGGCGTAGCCCGGCAGCCAGTGGACGTCGGCGCGGAGGTCGCCGCTGAGCAATGCCACCACCACCGAATGGGGGTGGATGCCCTCGTTCGTCAACCCGGCCGGCGCGCTGAAGCCGATCATGGGCATTTCGCCCGTGAGGCTGGTGACGCCCGCGGCCACCTCGCGCGGCTGGTATTGGTGCGAGGCGATCACGATTCCAAAACTGGGCGTGGCCGAGCCGAGACGATTGAGCGCGTGATGCACGGCCTGTAAACCGGCTTCACGTCCATCGAGCGCCTGGGCTTGTCCAACTGCTGAAATTAAAGTCATGGTCTACATATTTCTCCCTCCCCAAATGGGTACATTTGGGGAGGGCAGGGTGGGGTGGCTTTATCCTTCCGCCACCGGGATGGTGAAGTGGAAGGTGGTTCCCTTGCGAAATTCGCTCTCGAACCAGATGCGCCCGCCTTGCATCTCCACGAGGCTTTTGGTGATGTTGAGTCCCAGGCCGGTGCCGGGGGCTTCGCGCGCTTTCTGGTCTTCGGAGCGGAAGAATTTCTGGAAGACTTTTTGCTGGTCTTCGGCGCTGATGCCGATGCCCGTATCGCGCACCCACAAGTGGACGACGCGCGCCGCGCCTTCGGGGTCCCATTGGTTGGCGGTGGCTTCTGCGCCCACGGTCATGGCGCCCTCTTCGGGCGTGTACTTGTGCGCGTTGCTCACCAGGTTGGTCAACACTTGTCCCACACGGATACGGTCGGCCCAAACCGAGGGCAGCGAGTCGGGCATGACCACTTCCACGGTCTGCTTCTTGTCGTCAATCTGGCGGCGGGTGGAACGGATGACTTCATCCACCACTTCAGCGACGCTCATCGCTATAAAGTCCAGGCGCAGGCGGCCCGCTTCGATCTTCGAGTTGTCGTTCAAGTCGGAAACCAGGGTGGACATGCGCTCCACGTTCGAGCGGATGGTGCCGAGGAAGTTGGACTGCATATCGTTGATCGCGCCCACTTTGCCACCCGCCAGCAACTCGGAATAGCCTTTGATCGAAGTCATCGGGTTCTTGAGTTCGTGCGCCACAAACGAGACAAAATCGCTCTTGGCAATGTTGGCGGCCTGCACCGCGTTGAATAGTTGCGCGTTGGCGATGGCGATGGCGGCATGGTCGCTGAGGCGGCTGAGGAACGAGATGTCTTCTCCGGCGGGCGTCGCGCTTTCGAGCATCAGCAGGCCGATCACCTGCGCCTCGCGTCGGATCGGGATGACGATCTGATCGTGCGCCTCGGGCAGAAGGCTCGCGCCCTGCGCGGGGTCGAGCGTGACGCGTTGCGGTTGTCCGGTTGCGAGGGCTTGTCGCAACACCGGCAGGTCGAGCGGCAGGAGCGTCTCGGCGTAATTGCTCAAATGCTGGCCGTATCCCTGCTGTGCCATGATCTTGAGGTTGTCGGCGCCTTCCAACATGCCGATCAGCCCGGCCTGCGAACCCGATTGGCGCATGGCCCATTCGAGCGTGATGCGCATGGCGCGATCCATTTCGAGGCTGGCGTTGAGTTCGCGGTCAATGCGTTGCATCACCGAGAGTTCCTCCACGCGGGCCGCGAGTTCCTGGTCGGTCAGGGTGTAGAGGCGTGAGTTTTCGATGGCGACGGCGGCTTGCCCCGCGAAGGCCGTGAGCAGGTTTTGATCGTCATCGCCGAAGGGCAGACCGTCGCGGCGGTTGATGACTTCCACCACGCCGATGACGCGATCCTTCACCTGAAGCGGGACGGCCAGCAACGAGCGGGAATGGAAGCCGGTCTTCTCGTCCGTTTCAGCGTGACGCGACCCCGAGCGCTGCGCGTCATTATCTATGACGGGGAGGCGGGTTTGCACGGCGCGGCCGACGATTCCACTTCCGGCCGGGAGGCGCTGCCCGAGCAGGTTGCTCGCCACGGGGCCGACCGTCACCTTGAAGATCAGTTCGTCGGTCTGGTCGTCCACGAGGAAGAGACTGCCCGCTTCGCAGTTCAAGATGGAAACGGCGTTCTCGAGGATGTTGTTGAGCAGGGGTTCCGATTCGAGCGTGGACGTGAGTTGCCGCGTAATTTCGTTCAGCGTGGAAAGTTGGCGGGCGCGCCGTTCGGTCTCTTGCAGGAGGCGTGATTTGACGATGGCGCCGGCGGTGTGGTCGGCGATATTTTGCAAAAGTTCCAACTGCCCGCGCGTGTAGTTGATGATGGCGTCGCGGCTGGCGATGCTGAGCGCGCCAATGGTCTCCGCGCCCGCGTTGAGCGGCACGCCCATCCACGCGTAGACGTTTTGCTCGGCGGGCAACAGGTTGCGCGCCTGGCACTCGCGCGGGTAATCCTGCGTGATGAGCGGGCGACCGCGCAGGATGATGTCGCGGTCCAGTCCCGTGTTGGGCGGAAGCGGCGAATTTTCCTTGGTCTCGATGCGCTCGCGGTTTTCCACGCAGAAGCCGTAGTAGAGATAATTGGCGGCCTTGTTATTCAGGGTGATGTGGAAATTCGCGGCGGGGATGATCTGCGCGGTCTGGGCGTAGATCAGTTCCAGCACGTCGTCGAAGTCGAGGGTGATGTTCACGCCCTGCGAAACGCGCGCCAGCGCGTTCATTTCCTGCACGCGCCGTTCCAGGTCTGAAACGGTTTGGGCGCGTTCGATGGAGAGCGCGGCCTGTTCGCACAGGGCCTCGGCAAAGGTCAGGTCTTGCGGCGAGTAGGGTTGCCCCGAAAGACGCGCGCCGAGCGCCACCCAGCCGAGAGGCCGTTCCTTGCCGGGCAGGCGGATGAAGAGACGCGCCCCCAAAAGGTTCAGGCGCGTTTCGTCCACTTTTAACGCGGCGGGGACGTTGGTTCCATCCAGATAAAGGGGAAGTTTTTCCTTCTGGAAGTATTGCGCCAACGGGCTGAGCGCCGCGAAACGAATTTCGCTGGTGAGGCGTCCGTCGTCGCCGGGCATGGCCGCGTATTGGTCGTTGAGTCTTTCGTAAATGTAGATGTGGGCGCGTTCGGGCGCCAGCGTGGACATGATGTTTTCGCGCAGGGCCTGGCTGATTCCGTCCAGACTCACGGTGACCGCGAGTTTGTGCGTGAATTCCTGTTGGCTTAGCAAGTAGGCACGCCGCCCGCGCGAGAAGGAGCGATCCACCATCGTCTGGATTTGGTTGCGGAGCGGGTTGATGGTGATGACGAGCAGGAGAGCGACGGCGGTGGCGATGTATGGATTCCGCAACGGTTCGATGTCGGTAAAGATCAACGTCAGCCCCGCGATCAAAAGCGCGAACATCCCAAAGACGATCAGGGTGAAAAAGCCGTAGAAGAGTCCCTGCCGAATCCACCCATCGGTTTGCAGAATGCGGAAGCGAAGAATGGTGTAACCGATCGCCAATGGGAAGACGATTAGCGGCGTAAACAACCAGGTGGAAAACCCGAACCCAAACGGGTTCCCGAAAATATTATTGACCAGCCAGGCGAGTATGAAACTAAATCCCATCACCGCGCCGAAGAGGATCGTCCCCGCCTGCAATTTGACCACAGGCGACGCGGACCACTTCCAGTTATAGATCATAAAGCCGAAATACGTCAGCGAGGCAAGCAAGACAAAGGCATAAAGCGTCTGCCAGGCGCCGATATACGCCATCGGGGTCTGGAAGTTGAACAGGACCGTGAACGCTCTGATCGCGAGCGCGAAGCCGATCACATATCCGATCCAACGGATGTAGGGGCGTTTGATGGCCGGGCCAAATTCCTGCGGAAAGGTCATGGCCATATCAAACATCGAGCCGCCCAAAACGCCGAGCGCCAGCGTCCAAAGATAGGTGAGGGTATGAGTCGTGAACAGGTCGAACAAAGTCCCCACAATGATGGCAAGCGACGAGGCAAAAAGCGAAAACGCCCGCCCCGAAGATTCTCCGCGGCGCATCCCGAAGATCCACAAACTAATCAGCAAGAAGACAAAACTGATGCCGCGCGGGATGAAAATATATTTCAGGCGGTCTTCGGGAGGAAAGACGCTCAACGTCACGTCGAAGGTCTCTTCCGTTTCGTCCGCGCCTCTTTTGATGGTGACGGGAATGGTCTCGCCAGCAGAGAAGCCCACCGTGGTCGGGATGACGCCTACCTTCACGCCAGTGAGGGCCTCGCGCACGTCGTTGGAACTCCGCACCGCCACGCCGTTGACGGAGATGAGCTGATCCCCTACTTTCAATTGCCCATACAAGTTCCACGCGTCCGATGGCTGTGCGGGACTGGCCGCGGTGAGAACCATGGTCTGCTCGAAGAACGCGCCCAAGAAAGGCAACTTTACCCACCGACTGGAGAGGATCAGCGCAAAGACAAACGCCAGGCCGGCGACGATTTGATAAACCGTGACCACAGCCTGGAGAGCTTTGTTTAACGCGGCGTTTAGACGAGGGGATTCAAACATGACAGTTTGGGTTTTCCTACAAAGATAATATGGAAATTTTACACGCAATTACCCTCTCCAAAGATGGTACTTTCATAACAATCGCGCCCCCTTCTAAATGTAAGTTTCCCACCTTCGAAGTTGTCAAACCGATAACCAAAGTCTTAAAGGAAAAGAGGAGTCATCATGTCTGCTGAAACCCCGAAACAATATCATCCTGTCCACGTTGCGTTACATTGGGTCATCGCCTTGTTCGTCATTAGCTTTCTTGTAATGGGATCGTTTGTGATGAGTCCCATGCCCAACGACCAGGAACTGATCCCGCTGGGAATACACTCGATGCTGGGACCGATCCTGGCGGTTCTGATCCTCATCCGCCTGGCGACGCGCTTCTTTTTCAAGCGTCCCGCGCCAGCGGACGCGGGGCATCCGCTCTTGAATTTGGCCGGGCGCGCCGTCCACGTTTTGCTCTATGTGGGAGTCTTCGTCTTGCTGTTCAGCGGCGCGAGCCTGAGCAGGGCCTACGGTCTGCCCGACATTCTGGCCGGGAAGGGCGCGATGCCCGCCGACTTGTTCGTCTATCCCCAGCGTTTCGCACACGGAATTTTGAGCAACCTGATGATGGCGTTGGTGGCGCTGCACGTGGGAGCGGCGTTGTATCATCAATTCATTCGCAAGGATAATTTGCTGGCGCGAATGTGGTTTGGGAAGAAATAGCAAATGAAAATCAACAGGCGACCTATCAAGGTCGCCTGTTCTTTTACTTCATCATCCTCGCCGCCCGCCTCCCGATCTCCACCGCGAAGTTTGTGCCGCGGTCCCACGGGTAGACCTGACTCATCGAGGCGAAGTACAATCCGTCCACGGGGGTTTGGATGGCGGGGATGTTCTTCGAATGTCCGAGCAACGGCACGGGCTGGGCGTAGTTCGTTTTGTAGACCCACATCTTCTTCACCCAATCGCGCTCGAACTCAGGATTGATCTTTTTGAAGGCGGGCAAAAACTTTTCGAGCAACTCTTCGTCGCTCAATGAAAAATATTCGTGTCCGTGTTCCAGGTAATCGCCCGCGTACACAATGCGGTCGCCGCCAAAGTTTTCGGGCGGCACAAAGTTGGTATGCTCCACCAGCGCCAAAAACGGGAAGCCCGATTCCTTGGGCAGGTTGAACCAGTAATACCCCTCGGACGATAACTGCCGCGTGAGCGAGAGCGTCATCACCACCGCGCCCATGGACTTAAGTTCGAGCAGGCCTTGCAGATATTCCTCGGGCAGGTCGGGACACATCTTCGCCATCAGACTCGGCGACGTGGTGACGAGGACCTTGTCGAACGCCTCCGCGTCCACCACCAGACCTTTGGCCGCGTCCCGTTTGATGGACTTGACAGCCGCCCCAAGCCGAATCTCCACGCCCATGGCGCGCAGCCTGTCAGCGAAGAGATCGGCGAATCGTTGGAAGCCGCCCTCGAAGGTCCCGAGGCGAGTGGAGCGGGCTTTGATGCGCGCCCACATCCACGCCATGTTGACGTCGCGATAGAACGGGCCGAATTTGCCCACCAGCAGGGGCTTCCACATCTTCTCGTAGACGCGGCGTCCGGCCCACTTCATCATCCACGCGTCGGCGGTGACCTGTTCGAGCGCGCGCCAGTTGTTGGTGAGGCGCAGGAAGAGTCCCACGAAACCGAAGCGGATTTTGTCCAAGCCGAAGCCGAGGCCTGGGAAGAGCAGGGCTTTGAGGATCGAGTCGAAGGGGTAGAAACGCCCGTCGTGGTACATCACGGTGAGCGGTCGCGGGAAGCGGACTTTGTCCTCCCAGCCTAGTTCGCGAATGAGGCCGAGCATGGCCGAGTCGGACTGGAACCAGTGATGGTAAAACTTCTCCACCGACCAGTCCCAATGCGGCTCTTTGAATCCGCTCGCCAGCCCGCCGACAAATTCCGCAGACTCAAAAATGACGACTTCGTGTCCCGCTTTACGCAGGTCGTAGGCGGCGGCCATGCCGCCATATCCCGCGCCGATGATTGCTATTTTCATGCTTGCTCCAAGTTTTGAAATGACAACGCCCCGCATTATCCTACATAACAAAAATCGTGTAAACTACGTGCCATGACTCAACGAGACCTCGACAAGGCCGCCCTGCGCGGCGAACCATCGTACGTTTGGCGCGCGGGACAAGTACGCCGCCTGGAAATGATCTTGCGCGCGGCGGGCGAGCGCGTGAAAGGGCGAGCGCTCGAAAACGGGTGCGGCGTGGGCATGTACGTGGAAAACCTGGCGGCCCACGGCGGGACGGTGATCGGCCTCGAATATGACCGCGAGCGCGCCGCGGAAGCGCACGCGCGTTCGCCGCACATCGTCAACGCGGCGGGGGAATTTGTGCCACTGCCATCGGAAACATTCGATTTGATTCTGAGTCACGAAGTGATCGAGCACGTGCAAGATGACCGCGCCGCCATCCGCGAGATGGTGCGCGTTCTTAAAACGGGTGGACGCATCGCGCTGTTCTGCCCGAACCGCGGCTATCCCGTGGAAACGCACGGCGTTTACTGGAAGGGGAAATATTACTTCGGCAACAAGTTGTTCGTCAACTACCTGCCGCGCCGCTGGCGGGATAAACTCGCCCCGCACGTGCGCGTTTACTCGCGCCGCGATCTCGAAATACTGTTCGAGGGACTGCCTGTCCGTTTCATCGAGCGGAAGATCGTCTTCGGCGCGTACGACAACATCATCGCGCGCTTCGGCCCGCTCGGCAAAGTCCTGCGCGGCCTCCTGCAGTTTTTGGAGCAGACGCCCTTGCGCGCGTTGGGTCTGTCCCATTTTTGGGTGGTGGAGAAAACAATGAATTAATGGGAGCGCTATAATAAAAAAAGCATTTTTTGGTTGTCGAGCTTGTCGAGACACGGGCTTCGAGTTTTTCCTGCTCCCAAGCATTGTCCACGCCCGCCCACACGCAGGTCAACGCAAACCGTTAGGTGCTTTGTTCATAAATTATGATACTTTTATAGAAACTATAAGTCACTTCAAGGATGACAAAACTATGGAAGAAGAAAATTGGTCACCAGAGTCGGCATTTAAGAAAGCCTTTAGTTTCGTAACCTATGCAAGCGAGCAGATGTCTAAATCTGGCGACCCGCTTGGCAGTTTTATAGGCGTAGCATTAGTTTGGGTATTCTATTTCCCTGCCGCAATGATAGCCTTTCCGTTATTTAGTTTTCTATTTTTTGTTTTAAAAAAGGCTTTCCGTCAGAAAAATTAGAAGTGAACACTTTCAATTCATATTCAATTGCCACAAGCGGTCGTTGCTAGTCATGGAGGCTACAAGATATGACAAAGGTCTTTATCTCATACGCGTGGGATAGTAAAGAACACAAAACTTGGGTTCGTAATTTATCTACTCGCTTGAAAAACCGTGGAGTTGATGTAACACTTGACCAATGGCATTTAGTGCCTGGCGACCAGATTCCAGAATTTATGGAACGCGCTGTCCGAGAAAGTGATTTTGTATTAATAGTATGCACTCAAAAATATAAAGAGCGGTCTGACTCTCGTAGTGGAGGCGTAGGCTACGAAGGCGATGTGATGACTGCTGAAGTGCTTAGTTCACACAATCAAAGAAAATTTATTCCAATATTAAGAGGGGCTTCTTGGAAAGAGTCCGCACCTACTTGGTTATTGGGAAAATACTATATTGATTTATCGTCAACACCCTATTCAAAAGATGAATACAAGAAATTATTAAAGGCTTTATTGGAAAAGGTAGAGCCCGCTCACTTCGCTCAAAACGCCACGATAGAATACCCGTTACTCCAAAAGAGACTTCTGTCTTTTGGGATTCCTTTACATAAAGACTTACAAAAGGAAGGGGTTCTTGATAAATTAGGTGCGAAATTTGCAATTGACGATGTAATTGTTGACGGAGAGTTTGCAGGCTTTCGGGGAATCGCATCTAATCAACTGTCAATTAAAGCGGCATCTACAGACTCCCCTAACTTGCCAGATTATGTATACGAAGCACGAAATAAAATTCCGCGCCCATCTTTGAATAAATGGAAGGCTTATCTAGAAAACTGGAAGGCACCAATTATTGATTTAGGAGATGTCGTTTCAATGCAAATTGGGCATTTAGATTCGAAAACATCTGATGGAAAATACGATTATTGGACAACAGTAGCGGTTCTGGAGTCTTTACCCAGATTACAACAAGAACTTCTAACAGGCAAAATCCAGTTACGGCAGTTAGCACGTCGCATGGATCTTGTTTTAGTTGTTGTAACTTCAGACAAGCAATTAGTATTAGCAAGGCGTAGCGAACAAGTTGATAATGCTAAAGGATTTTGGATGGCGTCTGTTGGAGAAAGTCTTGACCCAAGCCTTGATTTAGATATTAATCGAGTACCTAACCCTATTGAAGCCACCCGCCGTTGTCTAGGAGAATATGATGAACTTAATTTGTCATCGTCCGACATCAATGGCGCGAACATGCAAATACTAGGAATTGCCACGGAATGGCAATTCTTATATGCGAATTTGATTGTACTTGTGCAGTTAAATGTCAAACTTGAAAGAGTAAAAGAAAGAGCGTCAGAGGGCGAACATACTCGGATTGAAGGGATTTCTTTTACTCCACAAGCCTGCTTGCCATTAATTCGACATGGTTGGTATGAATCAGATACTAAAATTTATTCTGCACCTTTAGTACCCGCATCGCGCGCAGCGTTGTTAATGAGTCTCATGAGTGGTTATGGCTATGACGATATTGTAAACAGAATCAAATAGCATCAAAGTCTAAACTTACGAAACAGGAGTGTTAAATATGTTTGGCTCTAACGAAAAAATCAAAAAAGTAAAAATTGTGAGTGAATATGACTTCAACTATGATAAAAAGGTGAGGATTGTAAGTCCATACGACTTTAGTTATGATTTAAAAGTCATCGTTGTAGGTGAATACGACTTTGATTATGATTGGAAAGTGAAAGTTGTAAGTGAATATGATTTCAACTATGATTTTAAGGTAATAGTGGTGAGGTGATTTTTCTAGCCAAAGAGTCTTCAAGTTCTACCACACCTAACAAAGCCTGTACCTGACGCGTGGGATTCTGCGGCATTTTTCTGGCTTCGAGTTTTTTCTGCTCCCAAGCATTGTCCACGCCCGCCCGCCAACCACTAACGCAAGCCGTTAGGCAACAACTCATCGAAAAGGAGGAGGACGAAAGAAAATGAATAAAGCAATCAGAATAACCGTGGCAACACTTGGAACAATCTTTGGAATCTCCGGGATGAATCATGGATTCTTTGAGATACTTCAAGGGAATATTCCCACGGGTGGCTTATTTATCTCAGCTATCGGAGCAGCTCAGAAGATGTGGCCTCATGGGAACGAGCTGGCTTTTACGCTTATCCCCAACTTCTTGATAACTGGTATTGCAGCAATGATCGTAGGCCTGGCCATCATTATATGGTCGCTCGGTTTCGTTCACAAGCAGAATGGACCAGTTGTTTTCATCCTTCTCTTCATTTTGCTTCTTCTGGTTGGGGGAGGCGTGGCACAAATATTATTCTTCCCTTGGATCTGGCTGGTTTCAACTCGTATCAATAAACCGCTGGCTTGGTGGCGAAAGATTCTACCGCGCAAGATTCAGGAGCCGCTTGGCAAGTTGTGGCTTTGGTCTCTGATTATCAGTTCAGCACTGCTTGTCTTTGTTCTCGAAATTGGCGTCATGGGATTTGTACCCGCCGTGAACGATCCAGATGCAGTTTTATCAATTATGCTAACTTGTCTTGGCATGGAAGTAGCAGTTCTTCCGTTGACCTTTGTTTCTGGATTTGCGCACGATATTGCAATGAGTCCTAATATCGTTCTTAAGAGAAGTAAGGCAACTCTGGAAAACTCAAATGCTACCCACCGATAAACAGCAGTGTCAAGGGGAAAAGGCAAGCAGGCTGAAAATCAATCAGAAATGGAAAAAACGGTTTCGAGTGGAGAGTATTCGGAGCTGTTTTTTTTACCGCACCATCAACAAAGCGTTTCCAAAAACAAGGTCACCATGCAATCTTGCAGTTATGTTCCCCATCCCGCCCCACAAGGACGGGAGGGGGTTCTGATTCCTACCCGTTGCCTGCCTTCTTATTCGCGCGCGTGAGCGCGGCCTTTGCTTTGCCCTCGATCTGCGCCTTGGTGGGGCTGGTGCGTGCCGCGATGCCGATCTTCTCCAGCAGTTGTTTCTTGCCGCGCAGGGCGACCTTGGCGATCTTGCGGTATTGCGCCGTCCATTCATTAAGAGCTTCGAGGGCGGCATCTTGTTCGACGGTGGCCTGTTGCGCCGCGCCCTTCGCCAGTTCCTGATTCTGGTTGGCCGTATCGTACGCGGCGATCTTGGCGCGTTCCACAGGGAGACGCAACTCGTCGTAGCCATATTGCGATAGCGTCTCCAAAGGGGCAGCATTATCGAACAGGGTGTAGGCCGCCGCCAGGAATCCCGCCGTATCCTTGGGCATGGCCCCCGTCAGGCCGAGCGTGGTCAGGGTGGCAGGGTCTTGCTTGTAGACCGCCCGCGCCACTTTGGCCAGCGCCTGATAGGCATCGTGAGCGGTTTTCTCGGCCTCGTCATAAGCCTGAGTGGCGGTTCGCTGTGCGCCCGCTTTGTTCTGCTGGGCTTCCACAGCCTCCACCGCCGTTTCATGCAAAGACAGGCCAGCGTTCAGCTTTTCGACGGTGTACCCAAAGGCCGCCACGAGCGTGGCGATCTCGGCATCGGCGATGGAATTTTTGATGAGCAAATGCCCCGCGGTTAACTGCTGGGCGATGGTTTGTTTGGGTTTCGTAGCCATTTTTCCTCCAATTGCTGATTTTGAATAGTTTCGGCGTTGAATCGGGGGATTTTTCCCCTTACAACGATTGGATGGTTCCTTCCAGCCGCTCCGACTTTCCTTCCAGTCGCTCCGACTTCCCTTCCAGCCGCTCCGACCGTCCTTCCAGCCGTTCCGACCTTCCTTCCAGTCGCTCCGACCTCCCTTCCAGTCGCTCCGACCTTCCTTCCAGCCGTTCTGACCTCCCTTCCAGTCGCTCCGACCTTCCTTCCAGCCGCTCCGACCTTCCTTCCAGCCGACCAGGCGTTCCTTCGAGCCGCTCCGACCTTCCTTCCAGCCGTTCCGACCTCCCTTCCAGTCGCTCCGACCTCCCTTCCAGCCGCTCCGACCGTCCTTCCAGCCGCTCCGACCTTCCTTCCAGCCGTTCCGACCTTCCTTCCAGCCATTCCGACCTCCCTTCCAGTCGCTCCGACCTTCCTTCCGGCCGTTCCGACCTTCCTTCCAGCCATTCCGACCTCCCTTCTAGTCGCTCCGACCTTCCTTCCGGCCGTTCCGACCTCCCTTCCAGCCGCTCCGACCTTCCTTCCAGCCGCTCCGACCTTCCTTCCGGCCGACCAAAGGTTCCTTCGACGCGTTGAACCATCCGTAAGGCTTGGACAGATTTTGCCTATAGCGTTTAAACGACCATACTCACCTCCTGTGGACTTGCCTCAATTGTTGGTTGGATAGCGTTGGCTTGCAGAAGACTTACATGACCCGACTCTTGCCTTGTGTACCTGTAAACTGCCCGCCTGGGGGATGCTTCCCCGCTCGGCATGGGCAAAGTATAGATGAGGATGGCGTTGTTTTCAAGATTTAAGGGGCGGTTTTGGCTTTACAAATGGTTTGCAAGAAAGTGAGCATGTCGCGGCTGGTATTAAGTGGTTTAATGTTAGAGAGAACCCACTCGGTGGGCGCGATGATGCAACCTGTCTGTCTGTGTTCACATAAGGAGATGCAAAATGCCTGAGCTATCCAAATCGCAACTTGAGAAAGCCGTAGTGGATGCCATTCAAAAGGGATTCCCTGGTTCCACGGATTTTGTATTGGCAGATATCGGCATCAAAATGGCAGAAGGCGTATCAATGTACGCCGAGTTTAAAAGACTTTCCGACAATCCTGCCGACGCCAAAAGAGGCAGGATGCAGGAAGATTTCTGCTATGTGATCGTCTTTCCAAATGGCGATACCAAGCTTCTGGATAATGGAGAGGAACTCGTGCTTTATTTCCAGGCTCTCCTTGATCGCAAGAGGACCGTGTGGCAGAGGTTCAGTGAATTAAATTTCAACGATATGATCGGGGCGTTCATTGCTTTCGCCGTCATAGGTGGGTTCACTTTCCTGATCATCCATGCGGCGTTGAATAATATTCCCCCTGAAGACTGGATTAGCAAAGAGTTCCTTGCCATCGTCTCCATGGTATTGGGTTTCTACTTCGGTCGGAATCCGAAATCCAAGGATTGATTCGTCGTGCCCTCCCTCGCGCTTATCTTGTCGAACCGTTCGTGAAGAGCGGTTTTGAGTTTTTCTCTGCTCCCAAGCATTGTCCACGCCCGCCCAAAATCCGCGCACGCAAATCGTTCGGCGACACGTTTTCACCATAACTACTTGATTTATTAAGAAAAAAGTTGTATTCTTTTTGTGTACCTTGAAAGGAGAATGAAATGAGCAATCTTGAAGTCGCTAAAAGATTTGCCGATTTGCTTGAAGCTGGAGACGTGAAAGGATTGCAAGCATTGTTGGCGGATGATTTCCAAGCAAAAGGCGGGACGCGAGAACTCACCAAACAACAGGCCATTGGTTATCTTCAAATATTTTTCACGGCATTTCCAGATCACAGTTTTGGCTTTGCTGATTTTGAAGAAAAAGGGGATTTGGTTAATTGCACTGGTCAAGAAACAGGCGTTCATCAAGGCATTCTAGACCTGAATCCTTTTGGAATACCTCTATCCTTACCCGCGACGGGTAAATCTTACAAATTACCGAAAAGCATTTACTCATTTCGTGTGGCAGGGGATAAGGTTACCTTCTACGGTGAAGAAGAAGCGCCGGGAGGCGGATTGGCAGGGATTTTGGCGCAACTCGGAGTCAAATTGCCTTAGCAATATAGAAGTAGAACGTTGTCATGTTTCGGAAGAGGAGTAGATATGAAAGAACTTCGCACCGAAATCGAGATTCATGCGACGCCAGATAAAATATGGCAAGTCTTAACGAGTCTCGACAAATATCCAGAGTGGAATCCATTTATCCACCATGCGATTGGAAAAGTAAAGGTGGACGAAAAAGTGGACATCACCTTCAAATCGGGGTCAAAAGAGATGACACTGCATTGCACTGTCGTCAAGGTAGAGCCCAACAAAGAATTACGCTGGAAATATCACGTAGCTTTGCCTATTCTATTCAGCGGTGAGCATAGTTTTATCATTGAACAAGTTGAAAGCAATAAGGTTCGCTTCATTGACCGAGAAATATTCAATGGCTTGCTTGTTTCATCGCAAGCAAACGATATTGACACCAATTCAAAGCAGGGTTTTGAAGCGATGGATAAGGCGCTGAAAGCAAAAGCAGAACAAAATTAGTTTTTCAGAAGGAGACAATGCCATGAAAAAACCAATTCTGCCCTTTCTCCTTGCGTTTGTGTTTCTAATGATTTTGTTGAGCGGGTGCGCTCCTGCTCCTCAGACTCTGGGTGTAGGGCCTCTACCTGACAATGTAGCGAAGGCTCTCGATGCGGCCATCCAAAATCAATATTGCACACCCAATTCATTCACAGCCAAGTCTCTCAGAATGATGAGTCAAATGAAAGGGATAAGTTCAGGCTATGTCGAGATGGAGACCACTGGACCCAACCTGCCCTTTGCTGTCTTGGAAGGCGGCGCTCCAACCCTTAATCCCGTTTCTCCAAGCTATCTTAAAATAAGAGGGCAGGCGGACGGAACGGATATTTCCATCCTTAATTACGAAGAATTCATCATCCAGGTAGAGGCGGACACTGATCTTGGCGGCGTCATCGTTCCTAAAGGCTCCACTCTGGCGCGAGATGGCGGTTCCTGGGTGTTAGTTGATAATCCCTAGTCGTGTTCCTAAAGAGGCCGTAAAGTACGCCATTGGTCGTCGGGTGCGCCTGTGAGGGCGCAGGAGAAAAAAAAGAAAATACGAATTGCCCCGCCAGTATTATTGGCGATGATGAGCCTTGTTCTATCGGCCTGCGCGATCAGTCCCATTCCTTCCGCTTCCCCAACCCCTACATTCCCGCCCTTCCCGACAGATGCACGAATTTTGAAATTTGTCAGCGAAGGGGAAAAACTTGAACTAGCCAGCGGCGAACCTTTCATGATCACAGCCTTTACATCGGAAGGAAAAGCTGCCTTGGGGATTTCGGCAGATTTGAGAAACTCCAAATTCGATCTTTCTTCCGTGGACGAGCGCCTTAAGAGTAAATTGGCTGTTGGCGTTCAGGTTTCCTCTGATAATAAGATTGGCCTCACGGTTTCTGTTGATGGAACAGGTCTGGGCTTTTTCTACATTGACAACGATTACATTGCATATCCCCAAAGCGCCTTCGCCATTAATAAAAATGGTCCGTTTATAAGGTTTATCTTTTATCGTCTGGGAGCAGATGGGAAGGATGAGCCGCTCGGGAACTGGCAGGTAAACGGGGAGCAAGCTGGACGAAAGTTTTCAGGGAAGCTGGCAGACGGCGTTTTTGACCTCGCTAATGTCACGCTTGACCCCATCCACTTCACGCTTACCGACCCTTCCACATCCAAGACCTATGAGAGTTCAGCGTTCCCCAAAATACGAGGCGCAGTGGAAGGCTTGATCATTTATAATGTTTGGGAAGTAACCGGCCCCAAATAAAAACTGCCCAACCGTGCATTGGGCTTGTGGGGAGAGTGCGGCTTTTCGGGCATTTTCAGCATCCCGAAGTTTTTTCTGCCCGTCGGGTAAGTCAGCGTCCCGCCCACAAGCCTAGTAACGCGCGCCGTTGGGCGGCTCGTTGAAAGATAGGAGTAACAATGGACTTGATTTTCGGTGTTCTTACGCTGTCTTTCGGAGTCTATGCACTCATAAAAGGACGACTTCAGTTAAGTAAGAAATATGTATTGGAAGGTAATTCAGCAAAAATCGGTGGGCTTTTGCTCGTGATAGCGCCTGTAATTGGAGGGATTCTTACTTTAAGTGGACAGGTGGATTCGGCTATTTTTGGTTGTTCATGCTATAGCATATTTGGTGTGTTGGCTTTTGTTGTATTTCAAGCGTGGAAATCCACAAAGGATAAAACGCAAATACTAAACATCGGCACAAATGGTAAATCTGAGACAGGCTATAAATGGTTTGTCGAAATGGTAAAAACTTATTATGGGCAGCTCAATCACACTTTCGTAGGAGAGGAAAATCGAGAAAATAATCAGGTGGATATTATTACAATCTCAGAGGATAAAGATAAATGGCTTGTTAGGTGTATACCAAATAAAGATGTCGTATCAGAAGATATTCTTGGAGAGTTCTACGGTACGATGCTTAAGAAGAAGGCTGATAGAGGCGTGATTATAACTTTAGGAACAATTGAAAGTACAGTATTTCAAGATAGATACAAAGGAGTCGAAGTCATTGGTGGAGAACAGTTCTTGGCATTCTATAAAAGTCTCAAGTCAGCGGGAGAGATGAAAAGTCAAGAAAGCGAGCCTCAATCAAAAGAAGAAAAAGTAAGTGCAATGAAGGCGGCTACTCTACAGGAACAGCGCGCGAAGGAACAGGCAGATATGGAGTGGAAGATTATCAGTGGTTGTGGGGTCGCTGGCGCTGTCGTATTTTTCATTTTGAACTTTACCACTGGGGTTGTCCCAGGAGGCGCCATTGGCGGAGCAATTGGCGGTGGACTTGGAGCGATTCTTGGTATGGTCATCATTTCATTTCGGCGAAAAGTTGAGCCAATAGATAGCCAAAAACGAGAACCTGAACCAACAGTTGCAACTGCTATAAAAGAAGAGACGCCAAAGATAGAGCAGGTTGTTAATCCTCCGCCTGAAATCATTTGTTCAAATTGTGGGAATGTAGGGTTGCCTGAGGATAGGTTTTGTCGAAAATGCGGCAGTCCAATAAATTTGGACATTCATTGCAAAAAATGCGGTCACATTGTTCAACCTAAAGATTTATATTGCGTAAAATGCGGCTTTCATTTAGATAAGTAATGTCATCCGTTTTTGTGTCAGCGAATCTTGCATTCACAGAGCCGCCCAACAAAGTGTCCTGAAAGAGCATCGGGATCGCGATGCACTAGATGCTGGGGATTCTGCGCCACGCTTTGCGTCGAGTATTTTTCTGGCTTCGAGTTTTTTCTACTCACAGAAAGAGTCCATGCTCCACAGCGCAGGCAACGCAAGCCTTTGGGTGGCAAAGATCATGAATACTCGGAGACAAATGGAAAAGAAAAACATATTCAAGAACGAAATTGATAAACCTTCCATCTTTCAATTTATCCTTCGGATGATTCCGAAATTGATATTTCTTGCGGTCACCGTCATTATCGTTTTACCGCTATTGCCGATTTACTGGTTGGGGTGTTTGGTGTGGGTTCGCCCCCCGAACGTTCCATACTTACAGCAACTGCTACGCTATTTGAAACATACATGGACCGTCTCGCCAGAAAACCCCATTCTTCCATTCTTTGGTCGAGTATGGTTGTCCTTGTCTCTATTCCATTTTTATATAGGTTCTCCGATCCGTGGAATTGCCTGGCTGTTGGATGAATTGTTGTATGGCCGCCTCTTGAACAAAATATCAATACATAAACCCTTCTTCGTAATCAGCGCAGGGCGGAGTGGAAGCACGCAAATCACACGCTACATCGAAGAAGACCAAAGACTGGTTGCGCCAACCATACTTCAATGTATGTTCCCCTATCTTTGGCTGTGGCGCTTGGTTTCAAACACAATAGGACGGATCATAAACCCTGAAAAGGTAAGGGAAATGATTAAATCTGCCATGCCTGCTGAGTTGTGGGAGCGGCACGAACTGGACCCATTCAAAGCAGATACCTTCGATGGCGCGTTTTTAAGTTTCCATTTTCATCGTTTTTCACTGTATCTTGGACCCGAAGTTGCCAAAGAAGATTTCAATATGGCAAACATCGCGCCTTACGATGAGCAAATCAAAAAGAACGATTTTGTCCGACTTGTTGACAGATTGGCTCGAAAAGCAATCTATTTTTCTGGAGCGCCCGCTGAATGGGAGTCTCGGCGTTTTTACTTGAAGGGTCATTTTCTGTTTGCGGCACAATCTCTGTGTGAGCGCTATCAAGATGCATATTTTCTAACCGTTATCCGCGAACCCGTATCCCGAATAAGGAGCGGCATCAATTACATGCGCGTCAATCCTCCTGATCCAGTTTTGGGTCCTGTTCCCTGGTCTTGGCTTACAGACACATTAATCCACACAGAAGTATTTTATGGCAAGGTTGAGCAGAAATGGTTTACGCAGGAAACGAACGGTCACCGATCTGTAATCAGGTTCACCGAATTTGTAGATGATCTTGAATCTTCCATGAAACGAATTTACAAGGATTATTTTAATTCGGACGAACTGCCACCGCACATCCCTACGAACCACTCGCCGCGAGAACGGAAACACTACACTGTCAATCGCACCCTTTCGGAGCTTGGCGTTGATGAAGGCGCTTTGAAGAATAAACTGAGTGATTATATTGATTGGTGTCAATCCGTTTAGTCCGCCGCCCGTTCCACTCCAAAGTAACCATGAAACAATCCATCTTCCACATCGCGCTCGTCGTACGAGACTATGACGAAGCCATCGCGTTCTACACCGAAAAACTTCACTTCACCCTGGTCGAAGATACCTACCAGCCCGAGCAGGATAAACGCTGGGTCGTGGTCGCGCCTCCCGGCTCGAACGGCGGGACATCCCTGCTTCTTGCCAGAGCCTCCAAATCCGAACAAACTCCCTTCATCGGAAATCAAACCGGCGGGAGGGTCTTTCTATTTCTTCAAACAGACGATTTCTGGCGCGACTACAACGATATGAAGTCGCAAGGCGTCAAATTTATTCGCGAGCCGAAACAAGAATCCTACGGAACGGTCGCCGTCTTTGAAGATTTATATGGAAACCTTTGGGATTTGATTCAACGAAACAATTTGGAGAACGCATGAAACCTATCGAAATAAAAATTGTCGGTACGATCCACAAAACGCCGCAGGACATTTGCGCTCAATTCCTGGACCTCGAGCGGTGGTCCGATTTCAAGGGATATTCCATCCTGCCGGGGATTGAAAGCGCCGCTTTTGAGAACAGGACGCCCGCCATTTTGGGGTCGCGCATAAAAGTCCAAAACACGGACGGCTCGTCCCACGTGGAGGAGATCATCAGGTGGGATACAGCCCGCGGCATTGCCATGAAATTTCAGGATTTCAGCCCACCCCTGCAAAGCGTTGCCAGTCACTTCATCGAAACGTGGGAATTCCATCCCTCCGCAGAGGGGACAATGGTAACGAGGAGCATGAGCATGGTTCCAAAGAACGCGTTGGGGTGGCTCATTCTCTTCCCCATCTCGAAATTGATGAAAAAAGCCTTTGAAAAGAATATGGCCGAAACTGCGCCCGCAAAATGAACAAGCTTCTCGTCATCGGCGTTTCCGGCGCGGGAAAATCCACGGTGGCGAATCGATTATCGGCCATTCTCAACCTGCCCTTCTTCCCGTCCGATGGCTTTTATTGGGAAGATGAATGGCGGCTGGCTTCGCCAGAGAAAGTCCGCCAGCGGCTGATGGACGCGCTCTCGCATGACAAGTGGATCCTCGATGGCAATTTCGACAACGAGCATGAATTTGTCTGGAAGCAGGCCGATCGCATCATCTGGCTGGATTATTCACTGCCGACGATCCTCAAACAAGTCATCGCGCGCAACCTGCGCTGGACGCTCACCCGTCAGACCGTCTGGTCTGGCAACCAGATGACTCTTCCGCGGGCGGTTTCAGGGATTCATCACGCCCTGCGAAGCTATGCGGTCAAACAGGAAACGCATCCACGCTGGTTGAGCGAGTTAAGGGGAGTGGATGTTTACAGATTCTGTTCGAGGAAAGAAACGGAATTGTGGCTAAAAAGCTTGGTCTGATCGGCTGAAATCACGACGCAAGGCTGGCGGAGTGAGGACAAAAACGTGGTCAGCGGATGGCTGTGCGAAGCGGCCACCTGCCCGACCGCAAGTTTTTTGATTCATTGGAAATCGTCATGATGTAGGGGCAGACCTGTGTGTCTGCCCACAAACAACAAAAAAAGGGACGGCAGTCACCTGTCGTCCCAAAATTTTTTAATCGCGTCGTTTTACTTCGCAGGCGAAACGCGCAATCTGCGCGCCAGCAAGATGACCACCACCAGCGCCAAAGCCATCACAAACAAGCCGGGCGCGCCGGCGTCGTCAAAGAAGCCGGTGTCGGGCAAAAGCGTGGACGTAGGCAGGGAGGTGATCGTCATCTGTGCCTGCGCCACTTGGGTGTTGGCCGCCACCACAGTAGCCGTCAACGGCTCCACTGCCTCTGACGCGGTGGCGGTCTCCTGGGCGAAGGGAGGCGTCGCGGTCGGGACGAAGGTCGCTGTAGCGTTGGGAATGGCCGCGATGGCAGAGGCCGTCAATCCATCGCCTATCGCCACTTGTTCGGCAACCTGCGTTTGTTGCGAAGCCACGAGAGCTTCTTTTTGCTTGGGGATTATCACGAACCCATAATAGGCAATACAGCCTATAGACAGGAGAATTGCTAATACCAGAATGCCGCCGATGATTTTGAAATTGTTGTTCCCGGCTTCTTCGGGGAGAGCATCTTCTGTTTCTTCCAATGGTTCCAGGTTATCGCCTTCATCATACATGGGTCACACTCCTCAAAAACACAGTCCAATGATGGATGGGATATTACCCCACAACTTCGAGATTCGCCAGAGGGACGAGAATCTCCTCGCCCGCTTCGAGTCGGACGTCCGCGGCGGGGGCGCGCAAGCCGCTGGGCAGGGTCGTCAGCCCGGGGCGGATGCGGGCGAGCGTGGCCACCGTCCCGAAGTAGGGAGCGGCGCGCAGTCGCACGGTCTGGTTGGGGGCGAAGGTCTCGGTCTCGTTGGGGGGCGCGGGTTCCGCCGCCACAGGCAGGGGGATGATCGCCTCGGGTCGCGCGCCGCTGTAACGGTCGAAGATTTCGGCGTTCACGGCGGTCTCGCGTTTGGCGTTCGTGGTCAATAGGCGGTACGCCGCGCTGTTCATGGGCTGGCGGCTGAAGCCCTCCATCACCAAAATCGGATAACGCATCTGGAGCGCGAGCGCGGCCAGGGACGGGTTCAGGCTGGAGATGATGAGGCCGCGCACGGGCAGTTCGGCCGCGGCGCGCAGGGTGTCGGCGTCACGCACCATGCCCGCCAAAAGGACGTGGCCGCGCAGGCTCACATCCAGCCGCCCGGCGTCGAGGATCGAATCGGGTTGTTCCATCATGTTGAACATCAGGCCGGTCTCGATCCGTCCGTTGCCCCACACGCCTTGAATGAGCGCGCCGGCGGTTTTGATGACCACGCCGCGTTCGGGGACGACTTGAACGACTGTGCCGGGCAGGCCGGCGCGCAGGTCGAGCGTCGCTTCGCCCACTTCGAGCAGGACGCGTCCGCCGCCCACGACGACCACGCGTCCGTCACGCGGGGCGCGCACCTCGCGCGGGAAGAGTCCGCCCGCGCTCGCCACCAACGCGCCGGGCGCGAGTTCGTCGCCTTCCTTGCATCGGATAATGCGGTCGGCCGCGGCGGTGGATAAACCCAGTTTGCGCGCCACGTCGAGTACCACGTGTTCGCGCGCCCAGCGCGCCGAGGCCACCACGTCGCTGGCGTTCACGCGCTGATTGAGGCGCACGTTCACGGTCCCCGAAAGAGGCAAAACGCGTTCGCGCAGGATGGTGGTAAGCGGGAGGATGTGAGTCACAGGCGCAAGCATGGTTAACCTCCCAGCGTCCAAAGCCATTTTTTGAAGAGTTCGCGGCGTCGCACCGCGTCGGACGGGAGTTGCAACGAGCGTCCGCGCGCATCGATCACCACGCCCAGCGCGCCGCCGTGGATGGATGTGGTGTGCGAGCGTCCGGGGCCAAAGCCGATGTCGGCGCGATGCAAAGGTTGCAGGGAGAGTTGGGCGGCCTGCCCCACGCCCAGCGGGATGGCTTCGAGCGCGCCCTGTTTCACTTCGAGGCGGGTTTCGTTGCGGTCGCCATATTTCAAGCGCGCCTGCAAGATGGGCGTCCCATAGGATGCGCCGCTGACCACCGAGACGGTCGTCCCCAAATTTTGGAACGCGCCTGATTCTAGCGCCTGCACAGGAAGCAAGTTGTTGATCTCCGCCGCCACGCCCAGCATGGGCAGAAGGTTGTTGCGGTCGAGCATGATCTGGGCGATGCCCACCGGTTGAATGGCATCGAGCAATAAGAGCAGGTTTTGGCCGGGCGTGCCGCCGTCGCTGAGGGCCGCGCCGCTGGCGATGATCATTTCAAAATAAGGCATCAGGTCGTGGCGCGGGGCGCGGGCTGATGCAGGGAAATCCTTGCGGGCGGCGCGCACGGCCAGATGTAAAGCCTGCCGCGCAATGGCCTGCGCGATCACGCGGTCTTCGGGCGTGGCAGGGATGGTAGTCGGGTACAGCGATTTTTGATAGATGGCATCGCGCAAGGCTCCCTCGTGAATATCGAGCGAGAGCCAGCGCGTAAAATCTTCCAACTTTGAATTTTGCAACAACGCGGCCAGGTTTTCCCCCAACCCAAATTGCGGATATGTTTTCAGGCTGAGGCCGCCGCTGGCGAATCCGGCCGCGATCGAAGCGGACGCCCCGCCCAGGTTCACGCCTAGCGCGCCGCCCATCGCGCCCGAGCCGAGGAAGCGGATCATGCGCGCGGCCGCGAACGAGGTCGGCAAAATATGTCCGTGCGACCAGCCTTCGAGTTCCTCCACGCCGTTGATCTGTTTTCTGCGAATGGCGATGTTAGCCTCCGCCAAATCTTTCATAGCGGGGTCGAGGTCTTCCACTTCGAGCGAGGGGCGCACGTTATGGCTGAGGTGCAGGCTGGTCGTCAGGCCTTCCATCAAGCCTTTCACGTCGTCGCTCAGGCTGGCGTTACCCGCGAACAAAAAGGCGGGACGTTTCTCGGCGGGCATCAGGAAGCAGGCCAGGCCAATGGTATCAAGCATCTTCAGCGCGGAGCGCGCCGCGCCGCCGTCTGTGCCGCCCGAGAGGATGACGATGTCGGGACGGGCGCGCAGGAGGGCGTCTATCTGCTCGTCGGCGCGGCGACGGTCCGACAGGTCCACCCGCTCCACGATTCGACTGTAGGTGGACTCGGCCAACCGACGCGCCGACTCCATCGAGACGTCGCTCAGCAGGCCGACGATGGCCGTGCGAATGGACGGCCCCGCGGAGAGTGTGGCCGCGAACGAGTCCACGCCGGAGCCGTCGGGTTGCGAGGGCATCACGAGGCGGCGGTCGGCGTCAATGAAAGACTTGCCCGTCACGGCCTGCACGCTTTCGATGGCCTCGCGCACGCCCAGCCCGATATCGCGATACGGCGACTCAGCCGTGCTGGGAGCCTGTCCGGCCGCGATAAAGCGGTAGACGCCTTCGACCACGTCGAAGTACGCGGCGCGCGTTGTCGTCGCGCCCACGTCCACAACCAAAAGGGAATTGCCTTCAAGTAACGAAGTCGGCATATTAGTACTCGTGTAAAACTAGTTTCGTGTTTCGTCAGCAGTTCGATTTGCTTGGCAAATCGTGCTGACGGCCCGCAGTACAACTGCTCGCGAACTCTGAAATCTCGAACTCTTTTTACAACTCCTTAGAAACCAAACAAAGCCAGCAGGGAATAAATGCGTTCGATCAGCGCCGTGAGCGCGGCGGAAAAGACGCCCGCGAACAAAACGCCGAGCGTGAGCGCCACGAACAACCTGCCCACCCAGGCCAGCGCTTCGATAATGACGTTGCGCTTCACCGAGCCATCATCCGCGCGACGCGCGCCGAATTGGAAATAGATCAAAGTGGCGACTGTGCCGATCAACATGACGATGCCGTTGAACAGCGTCCCCAGCGGATTTGGGTTTTGCAACCAATCGAACGGTTGCGCGGCCGCGTCCACTTGCGGGAGGATCGTCCCCAAGACCGCGCCGCTGATCGCCACCGCCGCGCCCGCGCCCACCAAATATCCGACGGCGGGTCCGCCCAGCGAACTGAGCCGCGGCGACATCTTCATCAACATCAAAACGAAGAAGATCAACGGGATCATCGTCAGGCCGCGCTCGAGCATGGAACCTTCGAACAGCGGCACGAACAGATACGGCCAGATGACCTGGTGAATCGCCACCGCGGCTACGTATCCTGCCGAAGCGCCGACGAAGATATGCACGGCCAAACGGAACAGGACATTATCTCCGATGAGATAACTCAGGATCATGATCGTGAAAAGAAAACTGACAATACCGACAATGAAATCGCTCATGCTTATTCCATTCCCTGGCGGCGGGCGCGCAGGCCAGCGAAGAAATTCCACAAGCCGCCCAGCGCGATCATGGCCGCCGCGAACAGGGCCGCGAATTGATACGCGTCCCAATATTTGCGCGCGGGCGAGTCCGCCGCGCTGGAGGTGAAGACCGCGCCGCCGCGCAATCCGCTTGCCAGGCCGGCGATCTGTCCCGATTGGGCGTAGGGCAAAATCATCGGCGCGGCTTGCGCGCTCGCGATGACGATCATCGGGCGTCCGGCGCGTTGCAGGGAGGTTTGCTCGATCCAGGCGCGGGCGGTTTCGCCTTGGTCGGTGAAGAGGAGGATGGCCGCGAAATCGCCGAGGCGAGTCACGTCTTGCGCGGCGGGCAGATGCCAGTCCGCGGGCGAGATGGCCGTGTTTGGATATTCGGCAAAATAGAGTATGCCCGCGCTTTCGCCGGGCAGGTAGCCCAGGTTCAAATATTCTGAATCGGGCTGGTATCCGTGGCGCTTCAACCCGTGGGCAAAAAGTTTATCCGCGAGCGCCGCGCCGGTGGGCGAGGTCGAAAGGGCCAAGACGCGTGGGCGGCGCGATGCCAGCAAACGGTCCAGAAGCGGAACCGCCACCGACTCGATTTCGCCGGCCAGCGCGGGGTCATAGTCGAAAATCATCAAGACCGGCGCGCCGTTCGGCAAAAGGTCGAGCGCGGGCAAAATCGAAGCGGTTTCGGCGGGCAGGGAACTGGGCAGGGGCGCAGTTTGCAAACCGGTCATCAATGAGAGGGTGACGATCAAAAAGAGAATGGCCGCAATTGCCCAACGCAACGCGCGCTGAGAGGCCAGCGTCCCTTCGCCGCGCAGGGGTTTGGCCTCGCTCTCGGCAGAAAGCATTTGCTCGAGCAGGGCCGCGCTGGCTTGTTGCGACTCGTCCGCTTGCATGCGGATGGATTGCGGCTTGGGCTTGCCGGGCTGAATGATGCTCGCCAACGGCAACACGCCGCGCAATCCCGCCAGTGGGCCGCGGTCTTCGAGCGGGCCTTCCACGGTGACGGCGGGTTCGCTCGGCAGGGCGGTTTCCACGGGGCGCATGGCCTGCACCCACGAGGGCAACTCGGCCGGGGCAATGTTTTCCTGCGTGGGTTCTTTTGCTTCGGCGGGTTTCGATTCCGCGGGCGCAATGTTGGAAAGCCAATCGGGCATTTCCGACGCGAACAGATCGTCGGCCTGACCGGTTTGCGGCGCGTCGGCGCTAGTGGAGACAAAGGCCGCGGCGCGCGGGACCTCTGGGCTGGGCGGCGTTTCGGCGGCCGACGCGCCGTCGCGGAAGATATCCATCCAATCGGGCGATTCGGATTTAGCATCGGCGGGCGGCCAATCGGCAGGCGGCGGTTCGATGCTTCCCTGCGCGGGTTCGGTAGTCTCCAAAGACCCCAACCAGGAGGGCAGGTCTGATTCGCCGGTAAGTTCAAACGATTGTGTCGGAGCGGCTTCGCCCGTCTCCTCGGCCGGCTCGGCGGATGGGGCGAACGCGCTCATCCACGATGGCGCTTCCGCTTCGCTCTTTGCTTCGGATTCCGCGAAGGGAACTTCGCGCGTCATCCAATCGGGCGCGGGCGACTCGCTTTTTGCCATCCACGATGGCATTTCCGATTCTTCATTCGATTCAGAAAAGGGCGTATGCGGAAGCCACTCCGGCGTGGCAGGTTCGCTTTTTGGTTCGGCGCTCTCGCCAAACGGCCCAACCCAGGCGGGCAGATCTAATTCGGGTTTCGGTTCCGCGAAGGGGACTTCGCGCGTCATCCAATCGGGCGCGGAGGCTTCCTCTTTGGGCTGGGCGGCGGGTTCCTCGCGTTGCATCCAAGCGGGCAGGCCCATCGCGCCATCGAACGGTTCGTTGGATTCTTCAGAAGGGGCCGGAGCTTCGCCGCGCGGCAGGTTTGCCAGCCAGTCGTCCATGGCCCCGTCTTTGGCGGCGGGCGTGATGTTCGCATCGGAGGAGGCATTGTCGAGCCAATCAGTCAACTCGCCGGTGGAGGGCGGTTTGAACGAACCCATCGCAAACGGCGAGATGGGGCGCGCCTCCTCTTGCGGAGCGGCCTTGCTCAGCCAATTCGAGACTTCTTCATTTTCTGTTGAAGCCGCGTCGGAGCCTTGCATCCACGGGAGAAGGGGGGCGTCTTGTTCGGGCGCGGCGGACGCGGGCGTGGTTGGCAGGCCGCCCAACTCGTCGGTGACGCCATCGCCTTCCCAACGAATTTCCTGGCGGCGGGGGAATGTCTTTTCTTTTTCGATGGAGGGGGCCGAAACGGGCGGCGGGCTCCTCATCCAATCGGGGATTTCATCGGTCTGATCGTCGCCGCCCACCGAGGCGAGACCCGCCAGGAAATCGGGCGGTTCTTCTTTTTTCGGGGTGGGGCGTTCGGCGGCGGCCTGCGCGTCTTCGGCGGTCTTTTCCGCGTCGGCGTGGCGGGCTTTTTCGCGCGCGTCGCGCAACCACTCGGGCAGGACAGGTTCCAACTCGGCGGTGCTTTTCTTGGTGGGCGCATCGCCCGGGCGGAACACTTCAGCGCCCTTGCCCGATAAGGGTTTAAGGCAGAACGAGCAGACGCTTTGCTCGGAGGCGTTGGGCATTCCGCAATGTGGACAGAGAAGGTCAGCCATGTTATTTCCCCCCGAACGGACGGTCAAAGGCGAAGAGGGCGCGCAAGCCCGTGGTTAACGCGCCCAGGGCCACGCCCAGCAAAAGTCCACGCGCGCCGCCCGCCGCGAGGGTAGAGGTCAGCCACGGGCCGATTACGTCACCCAGCAACGGAATCTCGCCGAAGAAGGGCAGGGAGATGGAGGCGAAGATCGTCAACGCGGCCGTCACGACAAAGACGATGGACATGAGGTCGGCGCGGCGGCGCAGGAGGCGGACGCTGGCGTAAATGAGCGTGACCGCCAGCAGGGCCATGAGCGATGCTTCGACGGGGAAGATGATGCCTTCAAAGAGCGCCTGCGTCCACTCGCCGTTCGGACCGAAGACAACGCCCAGCGCCAGCGTGAAACTCATGGAAAGAATCAGGACGGCGCTGTAAATGGAATTTTTCTCGCGGCGGCGCACCTTTTGAAAGTGGACGCTGATTAAATTTGCGATACCCACCATCACCGCCGCGCTGGAAATGATGACCGCCCAGCGCAGTAATTCCAAGCGCATGGGGACGAGGATGGGGAACGGCAAAAGCGTTCCGACCAGAATGAAAAGCCCCACCGAAATGGCGATGACCGTGGCGACGAGTTTCCCTTTCATGGCAACCCCGCCATTTTTAAAGCGGCCATGACGAACAGGCCAAGAATCAACAACCAGCGCATCACATCTTGCGCTTGCAAGCTGGCGCGGTGCGCGGGGTCAGCGCCCACGTAGGCCGGGGCGGCAAAGAGCTCCTCGCCCACCAACGGTTCCGCGGCAGACGCGAACAAAATGGCCTGCGCGGCGGAGTCGGTGGCGGCGGCGATGATCGTGGCGCTCTCGCGTTCCGAGGCCTCGGTCAGCAGGCCCACTTCGGGGCCGAAGTCGCCGACCAGCACGTTGGTGGAAACGTAATCCTGGCGGGCCACGTCCATCGCGCTGGCCGCGTAGGAAAACGGCGTGAGGCCGGCCAATCTTCCGCTGTTGGGTTGGAAGAGTTCCGTCACGCCCGCGGACTGGTAGGCGGCCTGCAACGTATCCTGCGAGAGCGCGGCTACGGCCGGGTCGCCGCTGGTGACAACGGGCGGACGGTCGCTGGTGGAGGTCTGCTCGCCGATCTGACGCAATAACGCCAGCGCGGACAGGGAGGCCGCGCCGCGCGGCGAAAGCAGGGACCCGCGTCCAATCGAGACGTGGAGGCGGGATCCGTCCTCGACGGCCAAGCCCGCGGCCCGACGCAATCGCGCGAAAGCCGCGATCTCGCGAAATACCGCGGGGGATTTGCGCTTGCGGAGGGTCAACGCGAGCAAAAGCAGGGCCGCGAACAAAACCAGCGCCAGGGCAACGATCTGATTCATGCGCGTGTCTCCTCGCGTAAAAACGCGGCAAAGGCGCGCGCTTCATGCTCGTCTTCGAGCATGAGGGCGATCGTTTCGCTTTGCGCGCCCAAAAACGGACGGGCTACAAAAAGCGCCTGGGCTCCAAGCAGGGCGACAGGCGCGCCCGCCTCGAGAAACCAGGCGGTTAAAAATTGAAGGTTGAGTCGGCGTAATTGATTGGCCCATTGAGACCAATGAGGTCGTGTCGCTAACATGATAAAAGTATAGCACACTTCATTTATAAGAGGGTCGCGGAGCGCGCCAAAAAATTACAATGTCGTTGCGAGTAGGTAAAAATCCCCAAAATGTCTCATAGTATAATGACGTCGAAATCATTCCCGGAGGCACAATGACAGAAAAGAAAATTCGCGTATTGGTTGCCAAGCCTGGCCTGGATGGACATGACCGCGGCGCCAAAGTGGTGGCGCGCGCCCTGCGCGACGCCGGCATGGAAGTGATCTACACCGGCTTGCGCCAGACTCCCGAAATGATCGCGGAGGCCGCGTTGCAGGAGGATGTGGACGTGGTGGGGCTTTCCATCCTTTCGGGCGCGCACATGGCGCTGGCCCCCCGCGTTTTGGAATTGCTCAAGGCAAATGGACAAGAGCGCGTGAAGGTTTTTCTCGGCGGCATTGTCCCCGATGAGGATGTGCCAGCCTTGAAGCAGATGGGCGTGACCGGCATCTACGGCCCCGGCGCTTCGACGGAAGATATTATTCGGGAAGTTCGGGAATCTGTGAAGGGATGAATACGCAGTACGCAACAGGTACTACTTACTGCGTATTTCGTACTTCGTAACGGTTGATCTATGACCCTCTCCCAATCCGTTCTTCAAGGGGATCGTCTCGCGTTGGCGCGCTTGCTGACGCAGGTGGAAAATGATTCTGCCGAGGGACGCGCCGCGCTGGCGGAGCTTTTTCCGCACACGGGGAAGACGCATCTCATCGGCGTGACGGGCGCGCCTGGCACGGGGAAATCGTCGCTCGTGAACCAACTGGCTTTACATTTTCGACGCGAGGGAAAGCGCGTGGCGATTTTGGCGGTGGACCCGTCCAGCCCGTTCACGGGGGGCGCGGTGCTGGGCGACCGCGTGCGGATGCGCGACCTGGCGGGCGACGCGGGCGTGTTCATCCGCTCGATGGCGACGCGCGGCTCGCTGGGTGGATTGGCCCAGGCCACCGCAGCGATGACGCAGGTCTTCGACGCGGCGGGCTTCGACGTGACGTTGATCGAAACGGTGGGCGCGGGCCAAAGCGAAGTGGACATTGCCCGCCTCGCTTCCACTACGCTGGTGGTGGAAGCGCCCGGTCTCGGCGACGATATTCAAGCCATTAAGGCGGGCATCCTCGAGATCGCGGACGTGTTGGTAATCAACAAGGCCGACCGCCCGGGCGTGGAGAATACCGAGAAGGCGCTCAAATCCATGCTGGAGTTGGCGCATCCGACGCGGCATGTTTTCCTCCATCATGGACGCGTAGAGACAAATGGCGCGTTCGCTCGGAGCGCAAAGTCTCCGACTTTGCATCCAATGTCAGAGACATTGGAGTCCGGGAAAATGTGGCTTCCTCCCATCCAACGGACAGTGGCAGTGGAGGGACAGGGCATCGCCGAATTGGCCGCGCACATCGCCGAGCACGCGGAGCATTTACGCGCCAGTGGAGATTGGGCCGCCCGCGAGCGCGCCCGCCTCGGGTCCGAGATGGAGGCGTTGTTGCGGGAGGCGTTGATGGCGCGGTTCCGCGCGGAAGTCCCGAACGGGAAGTTTGAGTCCACGCTGAAGAATGTCTACGAGCGCAGTCTTTCGCCCTGGGAGGCTGTGAAGTTGTTGTTGAACGGGAGGCAGAAATGAGCCGAATTTATGGCGAGCGCATCCGCCTGCGGGCGGTGGAGCGCGAGGATGTGAAAACGTTTGTGGAGTGGCTGAACGACCCCGAAGTGACCTTCGGCCTTTCGATGTATTTGCCGATGTCCATAACGGACGAGGAGAAGTGGTTTGAGGGACTGGCAAATCGCACGCCAAATGAGAAACCGCTGGCGATTGAAATGCGCGCGGGCGATGGCTGGAAATTAATTGGCAATAGCGGATTTTTTGATTTTGATTCGGTAGCGCATTGCGCCGAGGTGGGAATTATGATCGGCGAGAAGAGCGTCTGGAATCAGGGCTTTGGCACAGAGACGATGCGCCTGCTTTTACGGCATGGATTTGAGACGTTGAATTTGAATCGCGTTTTCCTGCGCGTGTATGTGGCAAACCCGCGTGCGGTGCGCGCTTATGAAAAGGCCGGGTTTAAATTGGAGGGGACCATGCGTGAAGCGGCTTTTAAAAAAGGATTTTTTTTAGACGTTCACATGATGAGCATGTTACGGCGCGAATGGGACGCGCTTAAAAAGGAGAAGTGATGCATCATACCCACAACATGAAGGTCTACGGCGACATCAAACTTTACGCGGGGACAGGCTCGCCCGATCTTGCCCAAAAGATATCCGATTATCTCAACAGCCCCTTGCGCGAGAGCGAGGTGATCGAGTTTCCAAACGAGAATCTTTTCATCAAGTTGAAGACCAGCGTGCGAGGGCAGGATGTGTATGTGATCCAATCCACCGCGTCGCCAGTACATCGTAATTTAATGGAACTGCTCATTATGATCCAGACCCTGCGGTTGGACTCGGCCGCGCGCATCACGGCGGTGGTTCCCTACCTTTGCTACGGCCGCTCGGATAAAAAAGATCAGCCGCGCGTACCGATCACCGCCCGTCTGGTGGCAGACATGATCGAAGCCGCGGGCGCCGACCGCTACATGACGCTCGACCCGCACGCGGGACAGGTGCAGGGTTTCTTCTCAATCCCTGGCGACGTGTTGACGGCCTCCTCGTTATTGACCGACTACATCAACAAGAATATCCGTCCGCACCTCAAGGACCCTGTAGTGGTCGCGGTGGACCTGGGCTTTGCCAAAAAGGGACGCAACTACGCCGCCGACCTGGACACCCCCATTGCCTTCATTGAAAAACGCCGCACGGGTAACGACGCCAACGCCGAAGCGCTGACCCTCATTGGCGACGTGAAGGACCGCGATGTGATCATCGTGGACGACGAGGTGGACACGGGCGGCTCGATCGGGCAGGCGGTGAACCTTGTCAAGAAGAGCGGAGCGCGAGATGTATATCTTTCGTTTATCCATCCCATCCTCTCCAGCGAGGGCGCGCAAAGACTGGCGTCACTGCCCATCAAACAGATCATCACCACCGATACCGTTTCGATTCCCGAAGTCAAGATGAAAATTTTGCAAGGGAAGATCACCGTCCTCACCGTAGCCGAACTGGTCGGCGAGGTCATCCGCCGCGCGCATGAAGGGCGCTCGGTGGGAGAGATGTTTAATGAGTAGTGGTTAGCAGTTAGCGATTAGCCAATCACTAAAAGCCAAACGCTAACCGCTAAAAACGAAACGCCATGCCCGAACTCCCCGAGGTTGACACGATTGCGCGCGCGATTCAACCTGCCATCATTGGCATGGAGATTCTTAACGCGGAGATTCGCTGGGCGCGGACGGTGGCGCATCCATCGGCGCGCAAGTTTCGCGAGCAAATTCGCGGGCAGAAGATTCTCAATGTGGGGCGACGCGCAAAATTCGTGGATATTCAGCTTTCCGATTTCCATCTATTCATCCACTTGCGGATGAGCGGCGATTTGTTTGTAAAAGAAGGAAACGCGTTACCCGAAAAGCATGACCGCTTGCGCCTGCTACTTTCGGACGATAAAATTTTGGCATTCAACGACACGCGCAAGTTTGGCCGCGTCTGGTTGACGAACGATCCCGACTCGGTGGTCGGGGACCTCGGCCCGGAGCCGCTTTCGGACGCGTTCACGCCCGACTGGTTGTACGAAAACCTGCGCCAGCGCCATCGCCAATTGAAGCCGCTGTTGCTCGACCAAAGATTCCTGGCGGGCCTCGGCAACATCTACACCGACGAGGCCTTGCACGCCGCGCGGCTCCACCCGCAGGCCGCGTCCGATTCGGTCACACGCGCCCAGGCCAAACGTCTGCATGACGCGATTCGCGCCACCTTGAGCGAGGGCATCCGTCGCAACGGCGCGTCCATTGATTGGGTGTATCGCGGCGGCGAATTCCAAAATTATTTTCGTGTGTATGATCGTGATGGAAAGCCATGTCCCGTTTGCGGGGCGGAAATCATTAAATTGAGCGTTGGGCAGCGCGGCACCCACGTTTGCCCGAAATGCCAGAGACAGAGGTAGTTATGCAGGCCGTTATTGATTGGAGCAAATTCCTTCCCGTGATTGTTGGCGTGATCGCCCTCATTATTGGAATGGCTATCGGCTATTTTGATTCGAATAACCGCGCCGCGAAAAAGATCGCGCAGGCCGAGCAAAAAGCCGAGATCGCCGTTGCCCAGGCCAAAGGCGACGCCGAACGCGCTATTAATACCGCACAAGCCGCGCGCGCGGCGGCCGAGGCAAAACCATCCCTGCCGGGAAGCACGCTCCTCCGTCTGTGGCTGGATGTGAACGCCAATCCGCAACTCGATCTCGACAACCGCCGCGTGGAAGTGGCCCCGCTGGCGGAACTGAGTCGGAAACGCTTGCTGGTTTTGCTGAACATGATGCGCCCGTGGATCGAGGGAAAGGCCGCCGCGCCTGTCGCGCCCGCGCCCGCGGCGTCCGCTTCCCCGTCCGCGCCAGAGCCGCGCTTGATGCCCCTCCAGATGACGCCTCCCCCGCCCGCGCCAGAGCAGCCCGCGGCGCCCGTTGTCGCTGTCAAGAAAGATGAAAAGCCCGCCGCGCCTACGACCATCGTGGGGCAGATTGACGAGATCCTTCAGGGCATGCTCGCGCTGACCACTCTTGCCAAGCGAGGCATTCGATTAACTGAATCGCCCGAAGGCGGCGTGGTGGTTTGGGTGGGGTTGACAAAATTCGCGGGCGTGGGCGAAGTGACCGACCCCGAAGTGAAGGCCGTCATTCAAGCCGCGATCCGCGCGTGGGAGAAGAAGTATACGCCGGGGTTGTAGGCGCTTATCCCCTCACAAATCGCGCGGACAACACAGGCACGAGGTCCGTCTCTGCGATCTCAGCCGTAACGTTGCGGGTATAGAGTTGGCGCAGGGCGTTCGAGCTTAATGGCGAACCCATGCACAACAGGTCGTAATTTCCCTCTTTGATTTCGGCCAAAATTTCTTCCACCACATTTCCATTACGAACTTTTACCGTCGCGTTCAAGCCCGCGGCGCGCGCCGATTCCAGTCCGCGGCGCAGGCTCTTGCCCGCCACGGTTTCGGTCTCGGCGAGGCGCTGCCAATTTTCGCGCATCTGCCGCGCTTCGGGATAATCGAGGTCAATGGGCGGCACCACCGTCAGCAACGTCACGTCGGCGTGCGAGGGCTGGGACATGCGCATGGCAAGAGTTTCCGCCGCGATTTCATAACCCAAACCGCCCATGCAGACCAGGACCTTCTTCAGCGGGAGTTTTGCCTGCGGCACATAGACGATGGGCGCGACGACATGCTCCATGATGTGACGAAACGACCGCCCCGACATCAGACGCTTCAACGGCGGACGGCCAAGCGGACTCAGCGTCACCAGCGCGTCCCTGCCTTTGACGCGGGCGGGAATCACCTCTTCGGCGTGTCCCTGCAACACTTCGAGCGAATACTTCACCCCTGCCTGCTTGAACGCCTCCACCGCCTGCGCAAAGACCGCCTCGAGCGGATGCGTCTCCTCGTCAATTTGGGAGGGCGAGGGATCCTCGTCGAGGCCGACGAGCAGGACGGGGGTCCCGAGCGACGCGCCCAGCCAGGCTCCGTATTCAATGGCGGGAAAAGTCGAGGGTCGTCCGTTGGTGAAGATCATGATTTCAGATGTCATAAAACGGCCTGTCTATTTTTTTCGGACTCCGAAGTCTCCAGACTTCGGGTAGTGGCGAATTCCAACGTCAGAGACGTTGGAGTCCGCGAGGATCATTAACGATAGAGAAAAACGCCCAACACGCCCGCGCCGAGCAGGACGAGGGGCGATGGCACGTCAAACGCGAGCGCGACGGCGCTCAGCGCGGCGATGAGCAAAAAGCGACGGGTGATCTTCTTGGCTTTGGTGGCGCGCGAGAGCTCCCACGCCACGGTCACCATCAACGCGGCCACCGCGGGGCTCATCCCTGCCACGAAACCGTTCAACCAGTTTTCACTTTGGAATTGTTGCAAAACAAACGCCACCACCAGCATCATCACCGTGGGAGGCAACACCGCGCCAAGCAGGGCGGTTAACACGCCAGGGATTCCGCCCGCGGCGTAGCCCACGAACATGGCAAGTTTCAGCGCCTCGCTGCCGGGCAACACGTTGGAAAAACCCACCGCTTCCACGAAACGCTCCTCCGACATGACCGTCCCGACGGCTTCCTTGTATAGCAGGCCAATGGAGGCGGGTCCTGAAGGCGAAAGCAGATTCACCTTGAGAAACATCCACAGCAGTTTCCACCAGACGGCAAATTTGGACGGTTGATTCATGAAAACCAAAACACTCCCAATACGGCCGCGACCAAAACGACGATGCGCGCCGGCGCGTTCAAAAACAGCGCCACAAGACTCGCCGCGCCGATCAACCAACCCTGCCAGCCCGTCTCGCCGCCTTTTTGAAAAATTTTCCAGGCCGCGAACAGGATGACCATCGAGATGGCAGGTGTGAGTCCTTCCACGAAACTCTGCACCCAGGCCTCGCGTCGGATGCGATGCAAGACCATCACCACGCCGAGGATCAGAATTGTCGGCGGTAATATGGAGCCAAGCAACGCCACCAACCCGCCAGGGATTCCGCCCGCGGCGTAGCCGATGTACATCGCCAGTTGCAACGCGTCCGAGCCAGGGAGCACAGACGAAAAACCGACGGCCTGCACGAACTCGCCTTCGGTGACAAATTTGCCCACGGCCTCGTTGTACAACAATCCCACCGAAGCGGGACCAGAGGTGCTGAGCAGGTTGACCTTGAGGAAGGTCAGGAAGAGATCGAGGTAGAGGTTCATTAGTCGTTTAGTCTGATAGTCGGATGGTCGCGTAGTCCGTATTGCGTGTTGCGTAGTTATGCTTTCGAAGTTCGCGAGCAGTTGGACTGCGAGCCGTTCAGCAGTTCAACTGCTGAGAAACACAGAACTCGTTCTTTGCACGAGTCCTAACGTCCGTTATGTAACTCTTTCACCAAATAATATTCGCCGCGCGTAAAACCGCGATCGAGGTAATAACCGCGCGTCCCCACCGCGGAGATGACCGCCATGCGACGGAAGCCGTGCGCCCGCGCGATCGCGTCCGCTTCGACGAGCAGGCGGCTGCCCAGCCCGACGTGTTGCGCGGCCCCCGCCCTGTCCGCGCCGACGGGAAGCGACTGCCCATAGACGTGGACTTCGCGGATCAGCGCCGCGCCGTCCAGGTCGGAGAGTCCCGTCGCGGGGGAGGTCTCGTTCGGAAGCGACAGTCGCACGAAGCCCGCTATTTTATCATCGGGCGTGACGAACGAAATGAAATGCTCCTCGGCGGAATCGGTCTGGTAGGCGAGATCGTCCAGCCGCAGGGATTCGGGGTTGATATTTTTCGCGCGCACTTCGCGGCAACGGACGCACTCGCAATGGACGCCGCGTTTCTTCATCTCGATCTGGATGTCCTGCCGCAGGGACGTGCGCCGATTTCCCTCCACCACATGCGTGGACGGGATGTCGCGGATGACGCGGTTGACGCGGCAATAGCGTGGGATGGTCGGCTTGATGCCAACGATCAGGTCAATGAGTTGCTGGGTGGTGTAGGGATGAAATTCGCCGCGCTGCCAGTATTCGTAGAGTTCGGCGTTGGCGAGCAATTGATTGGGGTAAATTTTGATCTCATCGGGGCAGAGACCCGTCCACAGTTTGGCGAAGTCGGCGCGGTCGCTTTCGGGAGTCGCGCCCAGCAGGTTGGGCATCCAATGGAGCACAACTTTGAATCCCGCCGCGCGCAAGAGCGAGACGGCGCGATGCGTGGACGCGACGTCGTGTCCGCGCTTGTTGATTTCCAGGATGTGATCGTCCAAACTCTGCGCGCCGAGTTGCACCTTCGTCACGCCGAGATGACGGAGCCAGCGCAACTCATCGGGCGTGATTTCATCGGGACGAGTCTCGATCACGAGTCCCACGTTACGATGAGACGCGGATTCGTTGGCGGAGTGGGATTCACCTAACCCCCCTTCACCCCCCTTCCCTTAAAGGTAAGGGGGGACGGGGGGGTTAGGTGAATTAAGCGCTTCAAAACATCGTGCCACGAACCATTCCTGATAATCGCGCCGATACGAACTCCACGTCCCGCCAAGAATCAACAATTCAATTTTATCGGTGGGATGGCCGAGGTTTTCCAGTTGCGTCAAGCGCGAGCGGACTTGCGCGTACGGGTCGAAGTTGTGCTCCAAGCCGCGCATCGCGCCAGGCTCATCGGGCAGGTAACTCTTCGGCATCCGCACATCCGTGGGACAGAAGATGCACTTCCCCGGGCAGGGATACGGCTTGGTGAGAACCGTCACGGTCGTCACGCCTGAAAGAGTCCGCACGGGTTTCATGCGGAGTTTATCGAACAGGGACGTGTCTGCCGCGAGAGTCCCATCCGCCACCATTTCGTTGTAGGCCGCCACGAGGAACGATTTGCCCAACACGCCGCCAGGTTTCAACGCGTGCGCGCGCAAACTATCGCCGATGTCGCGTCCGCGATTCACTTCGTCCACCACGCGGCGGGCGATGGCGATCTTTTCGGGGGTGAGGGTGTTGGCGGCAAGCCAGGATTCTTTGGTCATTGGAAAGTAAACAGGTAAACAAGTACACACGTACACAGGTCAATGGAACATGCAACACGCAGTATGACCACACGACTATCAGACTACGCGACCACCAAACTACGGAACTACATAATCTTTCTGTTTGAACATCTTCGTATGCAGTCCGCATTCGGTTTTGCCGCGGCCCGCCCAACGTCCCGCGCGATCCGAGTCGTCCGCGCCGATGGCCACGGTGCAGGGCGCGCATCCGATCGAGCGATATCCTTTTTCCAGCAGGGGATGCGTCGGCAGGTTGTGTTCCTCGATGTAGCGGTTCACGTCGGCAGTTGTCCAATTGAGCATCGGGTTGATCTTGATCAGCCCGTCATCCTGCAACTCCACGATTCTGGCGTAGGCGCGCTCCTCAGTCTGGTCGCGGCGGATACCCGAAATCCACGCCCACACGCTGTTGACCGCTTTCTGCATCGGTTGCACTTTGTGGATGTAACAACACAGGTTCGGATCTTCGGCGGGCAGGGTGCGCAGGTTCTGTCCCATGAACGCGTCCCAGCGCGGATCGCGGCGTAGGTCAATCACGTTCAGGTTCCATTCCGAAGCGACGCGCACGCAAAAGATCAGCGTCTCCCAAAAATGGTAACCCGTCTCGATAAAGAAAATGCGGATGTCGGGCTTGATGCGCGTCGCCATGTGCAACAGCGGCATGGACTGCGTTTGGAACGACGAACTCATCGCGATATCGTCGCCGTATTCTCGGATCGCCCATTCCAAAATTTCCTGCGGGGATTTGGTTTCAAACTCCTCGGCTTTTTGCCGAATCTGGTCTGCAAAAGACATGGGCGAGATTATAACCGTTATAATCGCGGCATGAATTTAGACGTGGCCGCGCGCCTCATTCAACTCAATCGTGACTTTTACGACCGCTTCGGCGCGGACTTTTCCGCCACGCGCCAGCAACTCCAACCTGGCGTCACGCGCCTGCTCCCGACCCTCGCGCGGGACGCGTCCATCCTTGACCTGGGATGCGGCAATGGCGAATTCGCGCGCGTCCTCGCCCGAAACGGCCACCGCGGCTCGTATCTCGGCCTGGACTTTAGCGTGCCCCTGCTTGCGGACGCGTCCGCCCTGCCCGAGGGATTCGACGCGAAGTTCGTGGAGTTTGATTTGACGAAGTTATCAGTGATCAGTGAACAGTTATCAGTTATCAGTCATCAGGCGCTGAACACTGAACACTGGACACTGATTACTGCCTTTGCGACCTTACACCACATCCCTTCCACTGAACTGCGCTTGAACTTGCTAAAAACGGTTTCAACCCTCCTCGCTCCTGATGGAAAGTTCATCCTCTCCAACTGGCAATTCCTCAACAGCGCCAAACTGCGCGCTCGCATCCAATCCTGGGAGCAGATCGGGCTCTCCGACCGTGACGTGGACGAAGGCGACTATCTCCTCGATTGGCGGCGCGGCGGCGAAGGTCTGCGCTACGCCCACCAATTCAGCGAGGACGAACTATCCGAGTTGGCCGCGCAGACAGGATTCTCTGTTGTAGATTCATTTTATTCGGATGGCGAGGGCGGCAATCTGGGGCTGTATCAAACCTGGATGGCAAAGCCGTGACCGCGCCCCTCCGCTACATTGACCTCTTCTGCGGCATCGGCGGATTCCGTTTCGGCGCCACGCAGGCCTTCCAAAAATTCGGCATCGCTTCGGAGTGTGTCTTCTCCAGCGACATTGACCCATACGCCCGCGAGGCCTACTTCGCCAACTTTGGCGAACGTCCACAAGGCGACATCACCAAAGTGAACGAGAACGACATCCCCGACCACGATCTTCTTTTCGCGGGCTTTCCCTGCCAGCCGTTCAGCATCATCGGCAGTAAAAAGGGATTCGACGATACGCGCGGCACACTCTTCTTCGACATTGCCCGAATCTTAAAAGCCAAACGACCGCGCGCCTTCGTGCTGGAAAATGTCAAGCAGTTGACAGGCCACGACCAGGGACGGACGCTGAAACGGATTTTGTCCGTGTTGTGCGACCTGGGCTACGATGTCCACTATCAAGTCCTCAACGCGCTTCATTATGGCCTGCCGCAAAAACGCGAACGCGTCTTCATCGTCGGCTTCCACCAGCCCGTTGACTTTCAGTGGCCGCCCAAACAAGACAAGTTCACGCCACTCTCGAAAATTTTGGAGAAGAACGTCCACGAAAAATATTATGCCTCGGACGCGATCCAAAAGAAGCGCAAGGTCAGCCATATGCCAGAGGTCACGCCTTCGATCTGGCACGAAAACAAAGCGGGACACATCTCGTCCTACCCGTATTCGTGCGCGTTGCGAGCGGGCGCTTCGTACAACTACCTGCTCGTGGACGGCGAGCGACGTCTGACCCCCCGCGAGATGCTTAGGCTTCAAGGCTTCCCCGATCGTTTCAAGATCGCCGTCTCCGAGCATCAGACGCGCAGGCAGGCGGGTAACGCTGTCCCTGTGAATCTTGTCAACGCGGTGATGGAGTCTGTGTTGCACATTCTCCTTTCGAGCAAAGAGCAATAAAATGCCCGACACCTTTTCCGACCAGGATCGTTCCAATATCATGCGCGCCGTCAAATCGCGCGGGAACCGATCCACCGAAATGCGGTTGATCCAAATTTTCAAGGAGCGCAAGATCACGGGCTGGCGGCGCGGCTATCCGCTTTTTGGGCATCCCGATTTTGTGTTTCCCAAACAGCGCGTGGCGCTCTTCGCGGACGGATGTTTCTGGCACGGACACAACTGCCGCAATATCACCCCGCGCGACCATTCCGATTATTGGCAAAAGAAAATTGCTCGCAACAAAAAACGAGACAAGGCCGTCACAACGTCCCTCACGCAAACAGGCTGGAAGGTCGTGCGCATCTGGGAATGTGACATCAAAAAACAAAAGATCGCGAAGTTGGAGAATTTGTTACAAAACTTGTAGTGAATTCCGTCTCTGCGAGGAGGGCGCTCTCCCTGGCGCCGCCCGCCAGGGCAGGTGTCCCGACGAAGCAGTCTCCGTGCAACGAGAGGAGATTGCTTCGCAACAAACGCTCGCAATGACGGATGTACGGTAGAGAATTAAAAGAAAAATCCGTGCGCGAAGCGTCCGTAAAATCCGCGTCATCCGCGACAAGAGAAAAGAGTCCCCACCATGCTCATTGCCATCACCCGCGAAGTTTCCCGCTCCGTCATCCACTGCGAGTTGACTCACCTGGCGCGCTCGCCCATCGACGTGACCCGCGCCCGCGCGCAGCATGAACAATATCGCGATGCGCTTCGCTCGCTTGGACTGGAGGTCGTGTCCCTGCCCGAGCAACCAACTCTGCCCGATTCCGTCTTCGTGGAGGACGCGGCCATCGTGTTGGACGAGGTTGCCCTGCTGACGCGCCCAGGCGCCGATTCGCGCAAGCCCGAAGTGGACTCCATCGCGCGGACGCTGGAGGCGTATCGTCCGCTGTTGCGCGTGGAAGCGCCCGCCACGCTGGATGGCGGCGACGTGCTGGTGGCTGGACGAAAGATCTTCGTGGGGCAAACGCTCCGCACGAACGCGTCGGCGCTGGAACAGATGGCGAACCTGCTCAAACCGTTCGATTACGAGGTGATCGGAGTCCCCGTCACAGAGTGTCTGCATTTGAAATCGGGTGTAACGCGCGTGGCGGAGAATCTCCTGCTCATCAATCCCGTCTGGGTGGAGAAGAAATATTTCTGCGGCTTCGAATTCATCGAGACGGACCCGTCCGAGCCGTTCGCGGCCAATGCCCTGCTGATCGGAGACGCGCTCGTCTACCCGTCCGCGTTCGAGGCGACGCGAACGCGTCTCGAAGCGGCAGCGCGGCCTCTCGTCACGGTGGATGCGGATGAATTGTCGAAAGCAGAGGGGGGAGTGACGTGTTGCAGTCTGGTCTTCAGCGTGCAAGAGTGACGCGGTTGCGTCCGTGATGTTTGGAGTAGTAGAGAGCCTGATCGGCGCGGGCGATCAAGTCTTCGAGCGTGGCGGTGTTCTCGTCCTGCTCGGCGATGCCTATGCTGACGGTGATGTGCGTTTCGGTCGTGCCGTGATGCGTGACCATTTTTTCCACTTCGCGGCGCAGGCGTTCACCCACCAATTCGGCATGTTTAATGTTGGCCTCCACCACGAGCGCCACAAATTCTTCACCGCCATAGCGGGCGATGGGGTCGACTTCGCGGAGTTTCACTTTGCATAGCGCGGCCAGGTTTTGCAAAACCAGGTCGCCGAAGGGGTGACCGTAGGTATCGTTGACTTTCTTGAAATGATCTATGTCGAACATGATGGCCGAGAGGTGACGTTTGTAGCGGCGGGCGCGCTCAAACTCGATCTGGGCAAGCTCCATGAAGTGACGGCGGTTGTATAAACCCGTCAACCCATCGGTGATCGCCATTTGTTGCACCTCGTCGAAGAGGCGCGCATTCTCGATGGCAATCGCCACCTGGCTGGCGAAGGCGCTCACCAGTTGAATATTGTCGTGCGTAAAGTGATTGGTCTCGCGGCTATCTATGGCCAGCAGGCCAATGACGCGACTGCGGACGATGAGTGGAACGCCCAGCCACGAGCGAATATGAGAGGCATGGTCAAGCGTGCGAAAGATGGGATATTCTTCGTAGGTATCCCTGAGTAAGACAGGCTCGCCGCTTTCGATCACTTTGGTATTGGGATTATCGCCAGGGACAGGAAAGCGCAGGCCGATGACGGAGGATGCGTTTGTCCAGCCTTCGCCGTTGATGATCTCCAGTTCGCCCTCGCGCAGAAGTTGAACCGAGGCGCTATCGTGTGGGAGCACGTAGGCCAGTTGCTCCAGCAAACGCGAAGTGGCTTCCTGTAAGTTGAGCGATTCAGCAACGGTGGTTACGGCGCGTTGCAGAGACTCGGCCTCGTCGACGCGCTTCTGCGCCTCTTCCACCGCGCGGAATTTGGCGATCGCCAGCGCGGCCAGGTTGGCGGCCTCTTCGCTTAGGATGATCTCATCGGGCGTGAAGCGATGGAAATATGAAAACCCTAGCAGGATGGCTCCGAGTCTCGCTTCATTGGAGGTCATCGGGATGACAAGGACGGAATGAACGCCAAATTGTTTCGCCAGTTCGGGGTCCACATAGATCGAGTGTTGGGCGTCATCCACCACTAGTATGTGTCCAACGTCGAGGGCGGAGGCGGTTAACGATTTTTGAATGGGCTGGATGACCAATTGGCGATAATCGTCGCTCAGGGAGCCATAAGAGGCCATCGGCAGGACGCGTTGAGTCGCCTCGTCCCATAGCGTGAGAAAACACTTTTCGGCTCTGATGAGGGCGCTCAAATGGTCCACAAGGAATTGCGAAACCTCGACCAGGTCTCGTTTACCGAGCGTGGCGCTGATAATCTCCTGCAATAATTCCTGCGAATGTTGCCTCTGCAACAGGCGCAATTCGATCTCGCGGCGCATCAAGGCTGCCCCAAAAATATCGGCCGCGGCACGCAAGGCTCCCAGTTCGGCGTCAGTCCACTCGCGTTCGCGCAGGCAATCGTCGAAGCCAACGAAACCCCATAGATTTTCATCCAGGATAATCGGCACAGCCACGATCGAAAGAATATTCTGCGAGACAAGGAGTTCCTGTTCGGCGACGGGCAGGTCTTTCACTTTCCCGGCGATGATTTTCCCCTGTTCAAAATACTCCTCCCAGCGTGCGAAACCAGCATCCACCCAGGCCAGGTTTTGCAGGCCAGGATCATCAAAATGCGATTGGATATCTTCAGCTACCCATTCATAGCGCTGGCTCACTAATGGAACCCCATTTTCTGAAATATGCCGTTCAAAAATATAAGCGCGGCTGGCCAGGGCGGCGGTTCCCAATTGTTCCAGCACTGTGGGAACATTCTTCTCCCAATTTGGCGAACGCAGAAATTCACCTGCCACCAGATTCACCACACGCAGAATCGCATCGCGGCGCTTTAGCGAAGTATCCGCGATGCGACGTTCGGTCACATCATGGAGAATGACCAGGTGCGAGGCCGCCTCGTGCATGGACTTCGAGCCGGTCTCCATTGGCAGGACTCGTATCTCAAATTGGCGGAGACTCCCCATCGTCGCAAGCGTGATCTCCGTGGCCTTCGCATCCGCGGCCAACAACGGGACAACGGCGGCGTTGCACTCGGTGTTTACCTCCTCGAAGGAATATCCCACACTCTCGCGCGATTTTCGAGAAAAGATGGTTTCCGCCGCGCTGTTCAAATAGATGACGCGTCGTCGGCGATCCAACAGGAGGATGCCATCGTGCAAATTTTGTAAAATGATGTTCTGCGCGGGGGGGATGACGTCCAACAAGCGGTAGCGCCCGATCGCCCAAGCCAGCGCGATGCCTGTGGGAAGGAAAAAGAAGGTGGTCAGATCAATATCTGAGCCAACGGCCACATAAAAAATATTTCCTGCCATTGGAAAACTCATCGCGACGATGGTCGTAATTGCCTGGCCGCGGTAAAGCGGCGGTAAACGCATGGCGCTGATGATGGTCATGCCGCTTCCGCCGACCAGAAGAATGTAAAAATAAACAAATGCAAAGTAAAACATCGGCCCATAAACCACGTCGAGCAGGATCAGCCCCCCTTTGTTCATGGTCCCCGTGGTTACCCAGATCAGGCGATGCATCTCGTTTGTCCAAACCAGAAGGAGGGTTAGTATGGGAATGATGAAAAGCAAAATCCAATTGCGGGTGGTCAGTAAATTTGCCCTCCCCGTATAGACTAGCGAAAAAGCCAGCCAATAGACCGGTATAAAAACGATACCTAGATATTCGGTTTTTGCCCAAAATATGCTCCAGGGAAGGGAGCGCGAGGATATTTCAAACCCATACAACAGCGTCCATAACCCCATCGCCAACATGATCCATGTAAAGATTCGCGCAAGCATCAGGTCGCGATGCCTCCAGCCATACAATCCCAATATGCCATAGATCAGGGCAATCAGAAATAGCGTGGTTGGTATCAGAACTGCGGATGATGCGGTCGTAAGTTGAGGCATGGCGAATCCTCTTCCATAATCTTATGCTCAGTCCCAGGGACAATCATTGCAGTTTGCAGACAAGACGATATTTGCTTTCAAGATTGCAAACATCAGGGGCCGTCGCAACGGACTAAACATCAACTTTATTCGGGTCAATGAAATATTGCCACCAGTTGTGATGAACGCCGTTCTTTCTTCCCGCCACGTGCGGGATACGCCTCAACCACCATTGATGGTGCAGGCGAATGTCGCCGCTGCCCCATTCCGCCGCAGTGACCACGCGCACATCGCCTTTGAAGTTGGGGAAATTGTTCAGCCAGTCGTAACATTCGCTCGAAACGGGACGCGGGTTATTCCAATCATAGTCTCGCTCGCTGTTGGGCGCAAAGTGGATGTTGCCGCAGGCAGCCTTTCCCGGCGCGGACTTTTCGTAGCGGATGAAGCGCGTCCACAGGTTCGCCTCGCCTGTGATCTTCTCGAAGGTTTTGGCAAGGATCGATTCTGTGCGATGACCGAACGATTCGAGCATCTCGCCCACGAAGCGTTCGTAACTGAATCCCATCACCACGAAGCGGCGCGGACATTGGGATGTGTTCTTCAACGGAGGCGCGTTGCACCAGAAAGCGCCCGCGCCACCCATAGTGGATTCGTAAAACCCCGCGTAGGGGAAGGCGAAGACCCACACCTCGTCTATTTCGCCGCGTGTGATTTTGTTGAGGATGTCAAAGCGGGAGAGGATGGCCGCGTAATCCACGTCCTGCGGCTGATGCGGTTGGGCGGCGCCCCGCAAAACGTCGAGGTAGGTTTGCGGCGTGTAGCGAAAGCCGTCCGCTTTGACGGGGAATTCGTCCACCTGAAAGCGTTGGACAATGTCGTAGCGCGCCATGCCGTGACTGGTTTGCTGTATGTCGCCCACAAAAGCAGTGACGAGTTCTTCGGCGCGATACCAGTTCATCTTCTGCGAGAGTGTCTGCCCGTCTTCCATGATCGGGTCGTAGACGATCAACGCCACCTTACTCACAGTGGGGACGGCAGGCTCGTCCACGCTATCAGGCGAGACAGTGGGCGCGGGAGGTTCAGGCGCGGGTTTCGCCTTGAAGAGCGAGAGGATGAAGTTGAGGAGGGATGAAAAGAAATTGCCAGATGATTTACTCATGCTCACTCCTTTTTGACACGTGGGGCGGGATACCGCTACGGGTACGATGTGGCATCCCGCCTGTTACGGCGCATCGGCTGTGACGTAGACCTGTCCGCCGAGGGCCAGGTAGAGGATGTGATTGGGGGCGGTTGCCAGCGCGCCCAAAGGTCCGGCGGGGATCGTGCCAGCAGAGGCGCCGAGGATGCCCATCAACTCGAATCCGTGCGAGCCGAGTCGGTGAATGGATTGGCCTTCCGCGTCCAAAAGTAGCAGGGTGGAATCGGGCGGACCGGTGAGGATCATCTGCGTGTAATGCGCTTCGGTGAACACGTTCCTGCTTCCATAGGCGGGGAAGCGGTTGATCAATTGCACAGGCGATTCGCAACGGGCGGGCGAGCCTTCGATGTTGGTGCAGAAGGTGACGCGCCCATCGGCGTGGAGCAGGAAAAGGCCGTCGCTGGAAACGGCGATGTCTATCGCGTCTTGAATTTCTGGAATCTGGTTGCCGAAGAAAAAGAGCGGCGCGTCGGTGAAGACGCCTTCCTTGTCGTTGGCGTACACCCACACAGCGCGGGCGGGCGCGTCCAGCACGTACAGCCGTCCGCTGTCCAGCGCGATGGCGGTGACGCGTCCCCAATTGGTGGAGGGCGGCGTGAGCGACATGGGACGCGAGACCTGCCCTTGCGCGCAATATAAAAGGTTGCCGGCCGCGTCCACGCCGAGAACTGACGAATTGAGCGTGTTCTCTTTGGGAAGCGCCTGCAAATCAATCAGCGAGCCGACCGACTTATCGCCGTAAAGGCCGGGTTTGCAATCGAAGTTCTCGTCCAGCATGTGGCCGCGCCCGTTCACGGCCGCGCGCAGGATTTTTCCGCTGGAGGCATCGAGCATGAACAGGTCGCTGTCGCTGACGGCCATGCGGCTGATCTGCGCGTCGAGCGGGGCGTTGAAAATGGGCGAGAAACGCAGGCGCGTCACGCCGAGCAACGCGTCCAATTGAGTCTGCGCCTCCTGCTTGATGGAGGCGGCGTCGTTCGTCGGATTATATTCTTCGGCCTTCGTGGCGTATTGCAAAACGGCGTTCCAGGTTTCGTATTGCCGCAGGGGATCGGTCTGTTCCACGGCGCTGGCGCGCAATTCGATGGCCTGTGCGAGAGACGTTTCGTATTGCGAACTGCGGCCAAAGCGCATGTACACCACCACGGCGATTGTCACGATCAACAGTGGCACGAGGATGGAAATAAAAGCCATGGCGGGAACGGGCAGAGAAATGTCCGATTCGCCGCCGGGCAAAAGGTTGGGCAAAAACTTGCGGAGGCGCGCTCCAGCCTGCCCGGTGAAATTGCGCCAGGCGTTAATTCCGCCGACCGCGGCGCGCGCCATCTGGCGCTGCGATTCGGCGCGGCGTTGGGCGATCTCCTCTGCGGATGGACGCGGCGTGGACGTGACGTCCACCGTTTCGATTTCCGCTTCTTCTTCCTGACCTTCGGCGGGGGGCGCGTCGTAGTCGGCCTCTTCGCCCGCGCGCGGAATGGACGAGGGGAATTGTCTCGCCAGCGCCATCTCGGCCAGGCGTTCCACCAGCTCCTCGTCCGCGTCTACGGATTGCGGAGGGATGGCGTAGGCAGAGGGCGCGTCTTCGGGCGGACGTCCTACTACATGTGCGGCGGGAGGAGTGAAGGACGGGATTGGTTCAGGTTCGGGGAAAAACTCCACGGGCGCGGGTGGCAGAGCGGCCGGGGCTGGCTGAAACGCTTGAGGTGTCGCGTCCGCTTCGGGGTTGGAAGGATGCGGAGCGTCGGGCAAGAGGAAGTGAATCCCGCCCGTTCCGTCCGTCACCTGAATCAGCGCGCCGTTCACGTCGCCATCGGCCACGGCCAGCAAGCGCTTGCGCGTGGACTCGGGCGCGGGCAGGCCGCGATCGGAGGTGAGCGCGTCGGCCCAAGCGGGCGGAAGTTTGGGACAGAGGAGCAGTCTGTCGCCAGGTTGCAATTGGAGTTGCGAAAAAAAGCGGTTGATGCCCTGGCTTAATCCGAGCCCTTTGCCCGCCAGCGCGGGGTCGTGAATGTGACGCGGCGCGCCAGCGTTCAGCGCCAGCACGTGCGTGGGGCCGCATTGCAAAATGGTGAGTTGCGAATCGCGCAGGGCCGCCAGCGTGACCCAGCCGATGGCATATTGTCCGCGCCCGGTGGTGGAGAGGTTGCGCTCGAGCAGGGTGTTGTTGATCGAGTCGGCGGCGGCGCGCAAGGCGGCAGTGAGCGCGCCATGCATGTTGTGGAAGGCGAACGCGGCCGCGTTGGTGAGCGCTTCGTATTCTTCGGCTTCAAAGGGACGGTTGCCGTTGAGCAGGAGCGAGATCAACAGCCACTCGCGTTCGCGCCCGCGTGCGGCTTTGCGCGGCGGGGCGTAGGCCATCAGGCCGGGCTGGGCAACTTGCTCTTGTCCGTTGGCACGATAAAGGCTGAGAAGATTCAGGTCCATTGGCATGTTGTTGTGATTGTCGGTTTGTTGTTTTGATTATACTGGTAAAATTTGCCCGCCGACTTTGTTGTTGTGTATAAATAGAAAGAGCTTAACCACAAAGGACACAACACTTGCACCGCACTGCGTTCGGTGCAGTGCTGGTGAGGTCACGAAGGAAACCCTTTGTAAAATTCACGCCTTTTCCTTTCTTTGTATACTTGGTGTCCTTTGTGGTTAAAAATGGTTTTCCGATGGAAGGGATACGTAAGAATCATTACATCCCTTTCATCTGTGCTTCACACCTCATGGAATTCACCCTTCACACCTCCTTTGAAACCCTTGCGCCCCTCGCCCGCGAGTGGGACGACCTGTTGCACGAAACGATCACCGACGCTCCGTTTTTGCGCTTCCAATATTTGCGCGACTGGCATCAAACCCTCGGCGGCGGCGAATGGCCCCAGGCCTTGCTGGCCGCCGTCACCGCGCACGAAGATGGTCGTCTCGTTGGCGTCGCTCCGCTTTTTCAAACGCCCAACCGCGAGGGCGAACCCGCGCTGATGCTCCTCGGTTCGATTGAAATTTCCGACTATCTGGATTTGATCGTCCGCCCCACAGATTTGACGCGCTTCCTCAACGGCCTGCTGGACTTTCTCGCATCATCCTTGCCCGACGGCTGGCGCGTCCTCGATTGGGTTAACCTGCCCGAGGCCTCTCCCACTCTCCCCGCGCTCGAATCCGAATCCGCGCGCCGCGGCTGGACATTCGTCCGCGAGACGTACCAGCCCGCGCCCTACATCCCCCTCCCCGCTGATTTTGAAACCTACCTCGCTTCGATAGATAAGAAGCAACGTCACGAGATTCGCCGCAAGATGCGCCGCGCATCTGAGCATGAGATTCCCGTGCGCATGCGCCTCGTGGACGATGAGTCCACGCTCGATGCGGAAATGGACGGCTTCTTCGAGTTGATGAAGCAGGACCCCGCCAAGGAAAAATTCCTGACCGAGGCGATGCGCGCTCAAATGCTCGCCACCGCGCACACGGCCCTGCGCGGCGGCTGGCTCTGGCTGGCCTTCCTCGAAGTGGGCGGAAGGAAAGCCGCGGGCGCGTTTAACTTCGATTACGGCAATCGTTTGTGGGGCTACAATTCGGGCGTCAACCGCGAATTCATTGAATTGTCGCCGGGCTGGGTTCTGCTCGGTCACACCCTGCAATGGGCCTGCGAACACGGACGGAGCGAATTCGATTTCATGCGCGGCAACGAGGAATATAAATACCGCTTCGGCGGCCGCGACAGATTGGTGATGCGCGTCAAAGTGACGCGGTAAAAAGGATTCTCACCCATAAAAAGTGTGATTGTCGTTGCGAGGGCGGTGAACTTCCGCCCGAAGCAACCCCCACCAAGAGATGGGGACTGCTTCGTCGGGACACCTGCCCTGGCGGGCGGTGCCAGGGAGACCACCCTCCTCGCAGAAACAAACTTCCACTCTTTTTGAACATGAGCCAAACAGGAAAGGACTCAACATGAAATTCGACGCCGGCCTGCCCCTTGTCCCATTGAAGGACGTTGCCGCCATTGCCAAAGCCGCGCAGGAGATCGGCTTCGACGCGCTGTGGACGCAGGAGACACAGCACGATCCCTTCCTGCCCTGCACGTTGATCGCCGAACACACCGAACGGCTCCACTTCGGGACGGCCATCGCCGTCTCGTTTGCGCGCTCGCCTGCCACCCTGGCCTACACCGCCTGGGACCTGGCCGCGCAATCAGGCGGACGGTTCATCCTCGGCCTCGGCACGCAGGTGAAGGCGCACATCGAACGCAGGTTCGGCATGCCCTGGCCTGAGTCTGTGACGGGGAAATTGCGCGAGCAAATTCAAGTCATCCGCGCTTTTTGGGATAATTGGCAGAACGGAACGAAATTGAATTTCCGCGGCGAGCATTACAAAATCACGTTGATGTCGCCGTTCTTCAACCCTGGTTCCATCGAAAACCCGAATATCCCCATTTACATCGCGGGCGTCAACACGCATCTCGCCAAACTGGCGGGCGAGTTGTGCAATGGATTCCACGCGCACCCGTTCCACAGTCCGCGCTATTTGCGGGAGGTGATTTTGCCCGCGGTCGAGGAAGGCGCGCAAAAGGAGGGAAGGACGCGGCAGGATGTCAGCGTCTCCGTCACAGCCTTTGTCGCCACCTCGCCCGAAGAGGAAGCCTTCGCGCGGATGCAGATCGCGTTTTATGCGTCCACGCCATCTTATCGCGCGGTGATGGATTTGCACGGGTGGGGCAACACCGCCGAAAGGTTGTCGGGGTTTGCCGCCAAAGGCGATTGGGCCGAGATGCCCATGCTCATCACCGACGAGATGCTCAGCGAGTTTTGCCTGCACACAACGGAAGCGAATCTGGCCGCGGACTTGAAGGCGCGCTATGAAGGTCTCGCCGATCGGCTGACGCTTTACACGCCCTTCGTCCCCGGCGAGAAGGACGCGTGGTGGAAGCGCCTGGCAGATTCGTTCCGATAAACCATTCAAAGAAAGAGAGTTATCAACGCCATGCCGAAAGAACAAAGAACAAGCAAGCGCGAGCAGATGCGCGAGAAACGCGCCCGCGAAGCACAACGAAGCCGCCTGATGATCATCGCGGGGATCGTTGTACTCGCCGTACTCGTGGTGGGATTCGTGATCACCAAAAGCGCTCCGCCAACGCCGACGGGCGAAGTCGCGGCGGTCACGCCGCGCTCCTATCCACAGGCGGACATGAACACGATGGGCGACCCCAGCGCGCCCGTCAAAGTGGACGTGTGGGAGGATTTGCAATGTCCGGCCTGCCTGCGGTTTAGCGAAAATATCGAGCCGTTGCTGGTCGAGAACTACATCAAAACCGGCAAGGTTTACTACACCTTCCATCACTTCCCCTTCCTGGATAATAATTCCGCATCGAAGGAATCAGACCAGGCCGCGAGCGCCAGCATGTGCGCCGGCGAGCAGGGACAGTTTTGGCAATACAAGGAGATCGCCTTTTTCAATTGGAACGGAGAAAACCAGGGCGCGTATAGCGATTCCAGGTTAACCGCTTTTGCCGAGGCGCTGGGCTTGAACATGGAACAATTCAGCGCGTGCTTCCAATCCAACAAATACAAGGCGCAGGTGGACCAAAGTTACAACGACGGCGTGGCGCTGGGCATCGCCAGCACGCCCACCACCTTTGTCAACGGCCTCCTCGTGACGAATCCCAACGGCCCCAACCTCGTCCCCACCTACGAGAACATCGCCGACATGATCGAAGCGGCCCTTTCGCAGTAGGTTTGGCCGACGCTATTATGTGTTTCTGCGAGGAACGAAGCAGTCTCCCGTCCGGCAGAGGGGATTGCTTCGGGACACCTGCCCTGGCGGGCGGCGCCAGGGAGAACACCCTCGCAAAAACAAAATGAGAATTGCTGGACAAATCAAGTTGAACATGGCAAAATTCCGCCACTTTACGAAAGAAGGAGAAGTTAAACGATCATGCCGAACGAACAGGTAGTAAGCAAGCGCCAGCAATTGCGCGATAAGCGCGCCCGCGAACAACAACGCGGACGATTGTTAATGATTGGGGGAATCGCGATCGTCGCGATTTTTATCGTTGCGCTGGTAGTCTATCCCATGCTCAAGCCGATTGACCTGGCGACCATTGAGCCATTTGAACGTCCGCAGGTTGATTTCAATTCCACCGGCGACCCGGACGCTCCCATCACCATCACCGAATATTCCGACTTCCAATGCCCGTACTGCAAGCGCTTCGCCGACCAGACCGAGCGGCAGTTGATTGACGCCTACGTCGCCACCGGCAAGGCCCGTTTTGTGTATCGCTCATTCGGTTCATTCATCGGACCTGAATCGGGCGCGGCCGCCGAAGCCGCCTACTGCGCCGGCGATCAGGGTCAGTTTTGGGAGTTCCACGATTTCCTGTTTGCCAATCACACGGGCGAAAACGTGGGCGATTATGCCACCCGCAAATTGGAAGCCATGGCCGAATCGCTCGGGCTCGATATGAACGCCTTCACGTCCTGCCTCTCCAGCGGCAAGTATGGCGACCAAGTGGTTAAGGACGGTCAGGATGGCGTCGCGGCGGGCATCCAGGCCACGCCTTCGTTCGTCCTCACATACGAAGTCAACGGCGAGACAAAGACCCGCCTGATCGAAGGCGCGCAACCCTTCGCCCAGTTCCAAGCCGAGATCGAAGCCGCGCTCACAGAGATGGGATTGCAGTAGGCTGTTGCGTATTGCGAAAAAAGAGGTCGCATCGAAAGGTGCGGCCTTTTTTGTTGCAAAAGCGCAAAGTCTCCGGGCAGGGCTTTTGGGGGAAGCAGGAAATCCCTCCGTGTATAAAAATATCCTTTCCCACCGTGCTTTTTCCACTTCCAACTGTCAAATCCCTGGGTTCCTTACTGAAATTCCAAATATCTCGGCGAGATAATTTAAGATCTCGCCGAGAAAATGTTATTTAAGAGGCTAAAAAACGAATTCCCTTGGTGGTTTATGGGAATATGACAGGGCGATTGGAACGAAAAGAAGGCTGGAAATTATGTTCCAGCCTTCTTTGTTTTCAAGACGAAACCGAGTCCCCGTGCAATTGGGTTTGCCAGGACATGTGTCACTCCTTTTGGGAAGAGGGAGTCCCCCGAATGAGAATAGTATAGCACCATCTATCCTATTTCTCTTCGCGGTCCTGTTAAACTCAGAAAATTTGCTTGTCCGTAAAATGTAAGAGCCCATACTGAAAAGATCGGTTCTTCTTCTGTGATATGGAAGCGGTACATGAAAGTTTTGTTTCCAATTATTTTGGGCGGTATCTCCGACAAGGGAGTCAAAATCTTCTGGCGCAACTCCTCAATTAGTTCTGGAGATTCATCTTTCAATGTATCATCAGAATGAACATCAACCTCATATTCTTGGCTCAATATCGTGCTTGTTTCGACGTAATAAAGACCTCTAACTATTCTTTCAATGACACTAAAGATTCTCTTTAAATCGACATCGAATATGTAAGTTTGTCCAAGATAAATTCCTCCGCGAGTCCTAAGTTGAACTCTTTGCAAGTCCCCCATGAACGACTTTCTCAACCCCTTTGCTTCTGGCTTTCTCAATGACCGAAAAATAACATTCTGATTAGCTAAAGCATCAGGATGATTTCCAACATGCTCGCTTATACAGAGTTTGAGACGAAAATACTCATCGTCATTTGAAAAAGATGAATTGCATTTTTTACAGGCAGGAACAGTGATTAAGTTGATGTTAGTCGGTCGTGGCTTTGGGAAGATATTTTTGGGCGGGATGTGATCATCAGTAACATTTTCGGCACTGCCACAATAAACACAACGTTTTGCAGTTATTGATTGGCTGATCTTAGTCATCCCTGCAACCTCTCCCACTCCCTCAACTTCTCATCCATCTCCTTCTGGACGCGCTCGTACTCCTTCCCGATCACCGCCACCTCTTTCGGGTTCACGAACGGACTCTCCAACTGCGCGCCCAGATTCGCCAAGTCGGCTTCGAGGGCGGCGATGGCGTTTTCGAGTTCCTGCAACTGGGCGACGCGGCGGCGTTCTTCTTTTGATTTGGCGGATTTTGATTTTCGATATTCGATATTCGATATTCGATCATCGACTTTCGAGTATCGAATATCGTTTTGCTCTGCAAGTCGCGCGGCCTGTTTTTCCCGCTCTTCCTTCATCTGCGAGTATGTGCCGTTGTAGACCACCAGTTGAGAGACCTCACAGGCCTCAGAGACCTGTGAGGTCTGCTGAATCTCCCAAATTTGCGTCGCGAGCGCATCTATCAAATAGCGGTCGTGGCTGACGAGCAGAATCGTCCCTTCGTAGTTATCCAGCACGGACTGCAACACTTCCTGCGCGGGGATGTCGAGGTGATTGGTGGGTTCATCGAGCAGGAGGAAGTTGGTTTGTTGGAGCGCGAGTTTGGCGAGTGCGAGACGTCCACGCTCGCCGCCGCTAAGCATGTCCACGAGTTTGAAAGCGTCGTCGCCCGAAAACAGGAACTTGCCCAGCAGGTCGCGCACCTCGTGAATCAAAAACTCAGGCCGCACCGACTGGATTTCCTGCATGAGCGTCTTGCGCGGGTCGAGTCCCTCGTGGGCTTGGGCGAAGTATCCGATGTGGAGCGACGCGCCCATGATGACCTCGCCGCCCAGCGGAGCCAAATTTTCCAACGCGGTTTTCAGGAAGGTGGTCTTGCCCGCGCCGTTGGGACCGATCAAGGCCGCGCAGTCCTGTCGGCGCAAGGTGATGTCTTCAGCGGCAAACAGGAACTTGCCCGCGTCGCCACGCTCTTTGTCGGGGGGATAGCCGACCTTCAGGTTTTTTGTCCGCAAGACCAATTCGCCCGAACGCGAGGCGGTCTTCAGTCGCAGATGGAATTTCGGCGGGCGGTTGTCGGGCAGACGCAGGGCGCGCACGTGTCGCTCGGCCTCTTCCACGCCAAAAGGCGAGGTGGTTGTCTCCACGCCCAGCTGACTCCAATTGGAGTTGACGACCGCGTCCATGCCCAATTGTTCGATGGCCTGCACGACGCGCGTCAGCCGTTTGAGTTTGCCCTTGGCCTGCAACGTGTTCTGCCCCGAAATATTCTTCTTGATGTACTCCACTTCTTTGATTAGTTTTTCTTTTTCGCTGTTGAAAATTTCCTCGCGGCGATTCCAACGTTCCTCGCGCTGCTGCAAATAGTGAGTGTAGTTGCCGCGATAAACTTCCGCGCCGTCGGGACGCATTTCCAAAATCACGTTGGCGGCGCGATCCAAGAAGTAGCGGTCATGCGAGACGATCACCGCCGCGCCATCCCATTGCGCGAGATAACTTTCCAGCCACTCCACGGCGCGGATGTCGAGGTGGTTGGTCGGCTCGTCGAGCAGGAGCAGGTCGGGGTCTGAGAGCAGGAGGCGGGAGAGGAAGGCGCGGGTGCGCTGTCCGCCCGAGAGGTGATCCAGCCGCATGTCGTAGTCCGACGCGTCGAAGCCCAGCCCCGTCAACACCTGCTTGATGCGCGTCACGTACGTGTATCCGCCGCGCCGTTCAAAGTCGTGTTGCAGTTTGCCGTAGCGTTCGAGCAGGTCGGAGCTGGCGTTCACCATTTGCGATTCGAGTCGGTGGAGTTCGTCCTGCTGTTGAATGAGACTCGCGAACGGGGACAGGCACGCCTCCCAGAGCGTTCCCTCCATCTGGAAGTCGGCCTCCTGCGAGAGGTACCCGATTCGCGCGGACCTCGCGCGGGTCACTGTTCCCGAAGAGGCTTCTTCGTCCCCGATGAGAATACGGAGCAGGGTAGTCTTGCCACAGCCGTTGGGACCGACGATGGCGAGCCGCGCGCCCTTTGGCACGGAAAACGTAACGCCGCGGAAAATATCTTCCGCGCCGAAGGATTTGGAGAGGGAGGTGGCGGTGATGAGGGACATTCAGTTATCAGTTTTCGGTGTTCAGTGATCAGTAGTGCGTAGTCGCCCCGAATTATATAACACGCGGACGATTTATTTGTTTTCATCATCCATCGCCCAATTGACGGGATTGGATTCGATGTAGAGATGAATCCGATTTGCCTCGTCAGAACCCCCACCCGTCCTCCCCCAAATGCGACATGAATATTTCGCATGACAACCTATCAAACTCTTGTCGCATTTGGGGGAGGTGCCTGCGCCAGCAGGCGGAGGGGGTTGGGATGGGGTTACCGCGTCGCCGCATACATCAAACAATCCCTCGGCTCCTCACTGATGTTGGGATGGATCATATACCTCCGCAACAGACCCTCATATTTCATCCCTGCCTTTTCCATCACCCTGGCCGAGGCGGGATTGTCCACGTCGCAGGTGGCGAAGACGCGGTAGATGTCGGGTTGACGGAGGAGCCAGTCCGTCACGCCGCGGACGGCTTCGGTCATGTAGCCTTTGCCCCAGTGCGAACGCGCCAATACGTAGCCGATGCTGGGTTTGAATCCATCGGGATGGATGGCGATCATGCCGATGGGATGGTCTGAGTCTTTCAAGGTGAGAACATAGGTGAAGACTTCGCCGTCGCGCCAGAGTTTGAGGATCAGGTCGAGGATGGCGTAAGACTCGTCCACGCTTTTGTGCGGACGCCAGGTGAGGTAGCGCGTCACTTCGGGGTCTTGGGTGTAGGCGGCGAAGATGGCGGTCGCGTCGTCATGGCGGGGAAGGCGGAGATGGAGACGGTCGGTGGTGAATTCTTGTGGAGGGTACATAAGGTGATTATACGTGTAACCCCCTCCGCCCTTTGGGCACCTCCCCCAAATGCGACTGAAGTTCGTCGCATTTGGGGGAGGCAGGAGGGAGCTAGGATTTCTCCATAAACTCTTCCAACCCTCCCAGCGCGCTCTTCCTCACCGCGGACTGGATAAACGGCGTCCAGCCGAGCAATGTCCCCGTCATGCCCAGCGCCATGCGCGACCATCTCCAGAAATTGAAGCGGTCGGTATGCTGGAAGATGAGGCCGTCTTTGAAAACAAATTCCGCTTCGGTGATGTTGTGCACGGGACGGCGTTTGGGGCCGAAACTGTATTTGGCCTCCCAGTGCGCCGAGCCGCGACTGTCATCTGCGTTTACATTGCTGAACGTCACTTGTAGATCCTTGCTGCGCCCGACCAGCATCCGCCACATGGACATGGCTTGCGCGCCGCGCAGTGTCCCGAAGGCGGGATCGGTGAAGGTGACGTCGGGATGGTAGCAGGCGGCCATTCCATCCGCGTTGTGGGATTGGAAGGAGGCGTAAAATTTTTCGATCAATTGGGCGTTGGGGTGCATAACGGTAAACTCCTGTGTTTGTTTCTGCGAGGCGATGCTCGTCCGCCGAAGCAGTCTCCAAGTTGGTGTGGGGGTTGCTTCGTCGGGAAAAGCGCCCTCCTCGCAACGACACAATATTAATCTTCTTCCTGCTGATTCACCTCAATATGCCCAGGCTTCTCTTTCCCCAGTTCCACCGAGCGTTGATAGGCCGCCCACACGGCGCGCGAGATGGCCGTGCGGAAGCCTGCCTTTTCAAGATAGTACAACGCCTCAGCAGACGTCCCGCCTGGAGACGTGACCTGATTGCGCAACGCGGCAGGATGTTTTTGCGCCTGTTCGTAAAACGACGCTGAGCCTTTGATGGTCTGCAAGACAAGTTGTTCGGCAATGCGACGCGGGAAACCCATGTGCACGCCCGCGTCGATCAGCGCTTCGGTGAAGAGGAACACGTACGCGGGGCCGTTGCCCGAGAGCGCGGTCGCCATGTCGAGATAATTCTCGTCCTCCACAAAAACCTCTTCGCCCAGCGCGCCAAGAATGGCCCGCGCGGTCTCGCGCTGTTCGTCGGTCGTTTCTTTCGAGGCTGTCCAAACCGTGATCCCCTCGCCAATCTGCCCGGGCGTATTCGGCATTGAGCGGACGACCGCCTTGTGTTTCAGCCCAGCGCTGATCTTCTTGATGTTCGCGCCCGCGATGACCGACAACACCAGCGCGTCGCTTCGGACTCCCTTGAGGCCTTTCATCACTTCGGTCAGCCTCTGCGGTTTGACGGACAGCGCCACCACGTCCGCTTCGTGGATGGCAGAGTTGTTGTCGGCGCTGGTTTTGATTCCATATTTCTTGCGCAACTCCGCGCCGCGCTCCTCACGCGGCCCCGTCCCTGTGATGTCTTCGGGCCGCGCGAGTTTATTTTTGACGAGGCCCGCGATCATGGCTTCTGCCATCATCCCGGCTCCAACGAATACGATCTTTTTCTTATTCATGATTCTCTCCAATTTTAAGCCGACATTGTACCCCACGGATTTGCCTCCCGCTCAGGCCTTGACCAGCCGCCAGAACAGAATCCCCGCCAGCAGGGACATGGCCGCGCCAAACACGAACGGGGCGGGCGCGCCAAACCCGGGCCAGGATCCCAGCCCTTGCCACAACACGCCCGCGATGAGCGAGGCGGGCAGCGCAGTGAGTCCCACCGCCGCGGCGAAAAGACCGTAGGCCGTCCCACGCTGGGATTCGGGAACGAGGTCCGCGATCAGGGCTTTTGCGACGCCTTCCGTGGCGGCGTAGTAAATGCCATAGAGACCGAACAACGCCCACACCTGCCAGCCCGTCTGTGAGAACGCGAAACCGAGGTAGACCAGTCCGTAGGCCAGCCACCCGAACAGGATGAGTCGGCGGCGGCCGATTCGGTCGGAGAGCGCGCCGAGAGGTCCCGCGAGGATCGCGTAGATGAAGTTGAACGTCATCACCATCAACATCACCTGCAACACGTTCAGTCCGCGCTCCTGGCCGCGCAGGACGATAAACGAGTCAGACGAGTTTCCGAGGGTGAAGAGCACGACGATGACCAGGAAGGTTTTGAAGCGAGAGTCGAACCCCGCGAGGGAGAGGGTTGGCCGCGCCGACGGGTTTGCCTTTGCCACGTCGCGCGCGCCGAGGGCGAGGACGATCACCGCCAGCACGGCGGGGATGATGCTGACGAGGATGACCAGCTGGAACGTGGAGCGCGTCAGCGTGTCCGCTTGGGGTTGGAGAATGCCCACGATGGCCGCGGCCAGCCCAAGTCCAAGAAAGGCTCCGAGCGTGTCGCCGGCGCGGTGGATGCCGAAAGCGAGTCCGCGCTGGGTCGAGTCAATTGAGTCAGCAACGAGGGCATCGCGCGGCGCGGTGCGAATCCCCTTGCCGACGCGGTCTGCAAAACGGACACCGAGAATCCAGCCCCAGGCGTTGGCGATGTAGAGAAAGGGTTTGGCGATGGTGGAGAGCGAGTAGCCCAAGACTGTGAGCCATTTGCGCTTGCCGAGTTTGTCGCTGAGCGCGCCCGAATAAATCTTGAGCAGGGACGCGGTGGTTTCGGCGACGCCGTCAATCAGGCCAATGATGGCGGTGCGGACGCCGAGCACGTTGGAGAGGAAGAGCGGCACAAGGTAGACGATCATCTCGGAGGAGATGTCGGTGAGGAGCGAGGTGGCGGTGACGACCCAGACGTTGCGAGGGAGTTTTTTGATTTTTTCGGATGCGCTCATTTTGCCTCATAAAAAAACGTTCAACGTTTAACGTTGAACGTTTGTGATCCTTCGATGTTACTCGCCGCCGTCATCGTCATCGCTGGCGATGCCTGGCTGTTCCACGCTGACGACTTCGCCGTGATAGTTGATGACGATCTTGAAGCCCATCATGCCGAGGTAGGCGCGGGCATCTTCGGGCAGGCCTGTTTCCATCATGGCGTCGAATTGCTTGTCCATGTTTTTGATCTGGTGGGCGATGGCCGCGACGCTAAACGGATCTTCCTGCCCGATCATTTTCGCGGCCTGCTCGCCGACCAGGTCCTCGCTGCCTTTGATGAGTTCCTGCATGTTGGCAAGCACGGCGCGATCCACCTGCTCGGAGGGGATGTGACGGCGGAAGCCCGCGTCGTCCACCACGTAGCAGGGCTCATCGCCTACGTAAGCGGATTCGGCGGGGCGGCCTGTTTCATCGAAGACCAAACCAGTGAAGAGTTGCTTTTTCATTTTCACCTTGGGGGCGACTCAAGTCGCATCAACCTTTGCAAAACCGACCTTCGTCGGCTGGGTCAGCCCACGACACTTGCACCGCAATGCGTTCGGTGCAGTGCAGGTGAGGTGGACTTTGCAAGTGTTGCGGCGATTTAAATCGCCCACTAATTGCTTTGCTTTCCTTCCACCGTCGCGAGCAAAATACCTGCCGCGATGCCGAGGCGGCGATCCAGCGTTCGAGTGGGATCCATGCTGAAATCGAGATCAAGTTCATAGCGGAAGAGATTGAAGCGCTGACGCAGGTCTGCGACGCGGGTCTCGCCGAGGGTCAGGTCATAATTTTGCGGCAGGAGCGAGCCGAGCAGGAGGCGGCGCAGGAGGGCGAGTTGCATCGAGTCTTCAAAGAGCATCCCGCGCGGTTGGTCGTTCGCGTCGAGGACTTCCCATTCATCGCGCAACATGGAGCGCCAGCCTTTGCGGCGCAAAGCGCCGACCTTTTCGCCCGTGGTCGAATCCATCACATCGTAGGCGGCGGAAAAGTCAATGATCTGGCGGGCTTTGATGGTCAACACTTCCTGCGTTTTCGATTCGTCGGAATAGATGCGAATGTCCTCGCGCAGGCGGAACATTTTCTGCTCGCTGAAGAGCACAAGATTTTCAGAAGGATCGTACACGCGAAACTTTCCCGCGAGGGCGAAGACCTGACGACGGAGAAGATAGTTGTTGTGTTGAAATGCCATTAACATGGGGACTCCTTGGAATATGTGGGATAGGGAATGCGAGATAGGGGATAGGCTGAGGAGGATGGTTACTTTTTTCTGAGGTTGCTTTTGTGAGAGTTGAGGAGGTTGATGATAAGTGAGATGAGGTGATCAATCACCATGTAGCGATGTTCGAGTAAATCGGTGGGCAGGGCGCGGCGGGAACGGTAGTACCAGCCTCTTGTTTCACGGACTTCGCCGAGGCTGATCCGAATTATACGCACATAATCAGGCGTTCCGACGCCGCGTCCATATGCCTCTTCCATGTTGGCGCTCACGCTGCCCGAACTGTGCATGATTTGAGTAATGTTGTTCCTGGCTCGGTAATCCTTTTGCAAGATGTCGCAATCATCCCAAACAAGATCAGAGAGAAACAGGGCAACGCGATAGTATAGCGATTCCCATAATGGATCTTTCTTCACGTAACCAGGAACCGTTTTCTCCCAATCCTCAAACTTCACAAATTTCTCATCCATGCCCTATCTCCTAACTCCTATCTCGCAACATCAAAAGACTCCACAACCTAAGACACGTGTACCACCGTCCCCGCGCCTGGTTTGTGGAGATAATTTTTCTCGGGCGGGACGATGGGAGTGGTCCAGCGATAGAGGAATTTCGCGGCGCTGGTGGGCAGGTTCACGCATCCGTGACTGCGCGGCTGGCCAAAGTCATTGTGCCAATACACACCGTGGAAGGCGATGCCTGTGCTGGTGAAGAAACTGCACCAGGGAACGCCAGGCAGGTCGTAGATGCCGATCTTCGCGTCGCCCTGGTTGGTCATGTGGACGGACGGGCCTTTGTGATAGGTGGAGTATTTCCCCTTGGGTGTTTTCGTGCGACCCGCGCCAGTAGCGCAACGCGTCCGCATGACGAGGCGTTCGTCCTCGAAGGCCAGCACATATTGAGTCTCGAGATCCACGTAGATGGTTTTCAGGGCGTCGGGAACGTCGCTCGAAAGCGGAGCCAGCTCCTCGTCAGGAATGAGACGGACGTGGCGCCCGTCGAGATGGAAATTTTGATGCAGATGATCGTCGTAGATTTGATACCAGACGCTCCCATCCGTTTTGTTGACGTTGATCGCAGTCACCCAATGGGTGGAGCCGTAGAAGACGCGGTAGGCATTGTCGGCGTAGATGTTGTAGCCGCGACGCGTGTCCGAATACGGGACGGTGACTTCGCCGAGAACCTGCTTGCGTTCGAGTTTGGTGATGGGCGTTTGCAGTTGGGTGTGGACGGGTTGGATATCGGCCGAGTGGACGAAGCCCTCGGCGTAGCGATACCAGATGCGGTTGTAATCGCCCTCGCCCGTCAATTGCGCGAGCAGGTCAATGACCTTGTCCTTACCGAGCAATTTGATCTGCTTCGACTTGAACGACGCGGCTTCGTAGACCGGCACGCCGCTGATGGCGGCGCGTCCCTGAAACGTGACGGGCGCTTCGGCCAGCACTTTGTCGAGGCGCAATTCGGCCAGCACGAGGGCTAGAAACCCCGCGCCGCTCAGTTTGAGAAATTCGCGTCGGGAAAGCATGGGGGGTATTTTATCGCGTTTGGGAGAGGGGCAAGAGCGCTATACTGTAAGAGTTGAGTTAATTTTTGGGAACTCCTATGCTTTCAATCTCAGCAACTAATGAATGGAAGACATATCATCCAGGAGCTGTAATCGGCATCCTCGAACTTTCAGGCGTGGACAATACACGTCCATCTCCTGAATTGGACGCACGCAAACGCGAAACAGAAGCGCGTCTGCGTGAACGTTTTGCAGGCTTCGCACGGCAGGATTTCGTCACGCTCCCCATCATGGCGGCTTACCAAAAATATTACAAGCGTTTCACCAAGACTTATCACGTTTTACAGCAACTCGAGTCGATTGTGTTGAAGGGAAAGAATCTGCCCGATGTTTCACCGCTGGTCGATTCCAATTTCATCGCCGAGATGGATACGCTTATCCTGACGGCAGGACACGATGTTGCCAAACTGATTCCGCCCATCATCATGGATGTATCCAAAAGCGGCGACACCCTCATCCGCATGAACGGAGAACCCAAACTGATGGACGCGGGCGACATGGTGATGCGCGATGCGACGGGCGTGGTTTGCTCCATCATTTACGGACAGGATAACGTCTCGCCGATCACGCCATCCACGACTCATGTCCTTTATGTGGCCTACGCGCCCGCGGGTGTCTCTGCTGATGTGGTGGATGAGCATTTGAGGCGGATCGAGGAGAATGTGAGAGAATTTTGTCCAAACGCTATAAAGGAGCAAAATTTATTATTAACAGCATAGCAAGACACGCGATTAAAAATCGTCTCAATTTACCAAATATGAAAATTACATGCAATGATTTAATCCGTAAATATTACTGGGAAGAAATTCAACCAGTATTAATCCTGTTATGCCCCGATCACAAAAGAGAGATTATCGAATATCAAGAGGCTTATCAAAAGTTTTCCACAACCGTCCCGCGTCAGACAAAAATGAGAATCATCATTGAGGAAAATAAATACCCGACTGGCGGAAGTTGGTATGACATTTATGGAAAAGATGGAACGCTTGTAAGGGATGCTTTTCCAGAGGTTGCTCACAAGCATTTGCAAGATAGGCTAGAACAAGAGCAAGGATATGGCCTGATGTACCACGATTGGGAAGAAGTGGCAGGAATGGCTATAGACTCAGCGGTTCTTGAGACTATCCCTGAAAAAGATATTGTTGTTCTTGTTCTTATGGAAATTACGAGAAGATGGCACACCGAAGAACAATCACAGAAAGTTGCTGATGAACTGCTGGCTATCAAAGAAAGAAAAAGACGGGCTTTGGTGCAAAAAGATTTTATTGGTAAAACTGGTTTTCTGCAAAAATGGACGGAAAAGGAAAATGGATGGCATCATGGATGGTACATAACCTATTGGCCTGGAGGAAATGTAATGGCACAACGAGGAATTGTTGTTGACGGAATTGCTGAGGGAGTATGGACTTACTGGGATAAAAATGGAAAAATAACAAAACAGGTGCGGTGTTGGTGCGATCGACCTTTGGAAACAAAACTAGAAAGCCCCTGGTGGGATGATGAAAAAGATCAAGGTGTATAGAATTTTGCACACTGCAACGCGAAGATAGTTCTACAAATCCTTATCACTTCCCCGCCAACTCCACCACAAACATTTCCAGCGCCATGTCGAGAGGCATGGCGCTTGTTTTTGCGGCCTCGTCCATTTTGAGCAGGCGGCGGTAAACGGCTTCGAGACTTCGCATCGTAAATCGTCCCGCCTGTTGAAAAATTTTCCCCGCCACAAATGGATGCACGCCCAGCGCTTCTTGCACGTCCTGCACCATGCCGCGTGCCTCCACGATCTCGCGCGCCTGAATCAGTAGGCGGAACTGTCGGATGATCATCGGGAAGATGGCGGCGGCGTCCTGGTCTTCGAGCATCTTCCGCAACATGGATTGGGATTGCTTTCCATCGCCCGCCGCGAGACTATCCACGAACGCGAAGATATCCACCTCCGCAGTCGAGACGCACACCGCAACCACATCCTGGACCTCGACGGGCCGCGCCCAGTTGACGTAGGCCAACACCTTGGCGATCTCCTGCGCGGCCTGTCGCGTGTCCGCGCCGACCAACTCGCTGAGTTTGCTCGCGGCATCAGGGAGGATCTTTCCGCCCTGGGTCTTCATCTCGTTGATGATCCAACCTTGCATGTCGCGGGCTTTGGGAGCCATCAGCGCTTCGGATTTCGCGTCGGCGCTTTTCGCCGTCCATTTCACAAGCCAGTGTTTTTCGGCTTCCTTTTCAATAGTCTCGGTCAACACCAGCAAAGTGGTGGCGGGAACCTTGCCGAGAAATTCCATAAACTTCTTGCGCGGCTCGCCCGCCCCATATTTCTGGGACGGGTTGGCAAGGATGACGAGTCGCTTGTCCGATAAAAAGGGCATCGAGTTGACGGCGTTGTTCAGGGCTTCGTCGCTGGTGGTGCGCGCTTCGAAGCGCGAGGTATTCATGCCATCTTTGTCAGTCTTGGCGGCGATGTCCGCAAGGCGACGGGAGATGGCGAATTCGTCAGTACCGAAGAGGAGGATGGTGGGCATGGGGATCAGTGTTCAGTGATCAGTTATCAGTGTTCCGCGTGTACGTGTTTACGTGTGTACCTGTCTACCTGTGTACTTCACTTCGTTATCACGCGATGCACGCCCTTGCGGATGAAACGAATTTCGGCGATCTTCATCTCGCCCAAATTCGCTTCGGTGGTGATATGTTGTTGGAGCGCGGGGCCGAGTTGACGCGCGGCGGCGAATCCCAGCGCGGCGAAGAGCAACGCGAACGGGACAAGCGCGAGACGCGTCAGCGTGGACTTTCGCCCTCGAAGCGGGAGCCAGGCAAAGGTCGACGCGAGACCGACGGTGGTGGCGAAGTTCGTCCCACAGCCAGGATGAATCGCGAGGTCACGTTCGCCCGCGGTGAGTCGAGTCCACGCCTGGGTGGCGGCGGCGGCGAGGTCTTCGGTGGAGATGTCGGCGAGGATGAAGAAGCCCGTGGGATTGGAATGTCCCGCCATGGAGATGGGATGCGTCTGCGCCATCACGTGGAGCGTGGCGTGTTCGAGCGCGTGGTTTCGTCGGGTTTCGAGAATGAGGGGGAGGTTGAGGAGCATGGAGGGATTATACCTGACCCCCTCCCGCCCTGTCGGGCGCCCTCCCCCAAATGCGCCTGAAGTTCGGCGCATTTGGGGGAGGGCCGAGGGTGGGGGTTAAGCGGGCGCGGTTTCGGGCATTTCGGTGGTGGCGCGCAAGAAGCCGAGGAAGAGCAGAATGATGCCGAGGAATTCGCCGAGGTAGAGCGCGCCAGGGACTTGCAGGCGGCTGAAGAATCCGCCAAAGGCTGGGAGCGTGGCGCCGACCGCGATGAGGATGTTGCCAACGGTGCGATGCAGGAGGATGCGCTTGCGCCAGAAAATGTAGGCCGAGTAGCCCGCGCCGCCCACGAGGGTGATCGTGCCGTAAAGATTGAAGAAGGGAGTGAGGACGCGCACGCCGTCGGTGAGGATGGCCTTGCCGCTAAGTTCACTGCCCGTGTGTCCGCCGCCCGCCATGAGCGAGGGATCGAGTTGCGCAGTGAAGACTTTGAAAAACGCGAAGAGCGAACCGAGCAGCAGGACGATCATCAAGCTGTTGGCGAGGCGCGGCTTCGCCAAAAGGTAGACCGTGCCTTGTCCCAGCCAGGCGGCGACGAGGATCGCGCCGAATAAATACCACAGGCGAAAGACGAGCGGGTTCCAACCGAAGGCGCCATTGTAAAATTCGCAGAAGCCGCCGATGCCGTAAAAGATGGAGCCGATTCCCCAGAGAAGGGAATGAGGTCTTTTGCCGGCGCGGTAACGGTTCAGTACGAAAACGGCCAGCGCAAAACTGATGAGGCTGGAAAGCAGGGGCAGGATGGTGTTCATTGATTCTCCGAAAGAGGGGGGGGGTAAAGTAACTCACAGATTCATATCGTCATTGCGAGGAGGGCGCTTTCCCCGACGAAGCAATCTCCGCGCCGTGGGAGGGGATTGCTTCGCAAAGAGCGCTCGCAATGACGGACGAATTGTCACACAGGAGTGGGAATGACTCCGAGCGCGACGGCGACTGTGACCATGACGAGGACGATCACGATCAGCGCGAGCGTTCCCAACGCGAATGGAACGATCTTTTCATACAGGGGTGGATATTGACGCGGTTTACCCATGATTGTTCTCCAGGGTTTGATAAGTTTGCAAAAGGCTGACGAGGATCTTATCGGTGAAGAAATGCATACGATGAAGCGTTTCATCGAAGGGGATGTTGGCTTCGCGGTAGGCATGGACGACCGACTCGATCAGCGTATTGCGAAAAAATAAAAATGCCTGCGCGGCTTCGGCGTAACTGAGTTGATACCGACGGGCGCGCGAGGCATATTCGAATCCGATGGCGTGGGCTTCGGAGCTGGTGTCTTCGCCCTGGGTGGAGAGGAAAAGCATCAATCCCTGAAAGAGGGAATGCGCGCTCTGACGGTATAGGGCGCGAGCCTCGTCGTCCAATTTTTGGTACCAGGCTTCAGCCTCCAACTGTCCCTCCGCGATGCGGACGCGCACATTGCGGACGGCGGACTGCATCACGTTCTCGGGGTCCACTCCGCCGCGGCGGGCGTGCTCGGCCCACAGGTCCACGTCGGCGCGGCGGTAGCGGCGGTGTCCGCCCGCGGTGCGATGCGCGGGGATGATGCCCTTATCGGTCCACAAGCGAACGGTGCTTGGGTGCATGCCGATGATCTCGGCGGCTTCTTTGAGGGAGATGAGGTTGGTCATGTAGTCGAATGGTCGCGTAGTCGGGTGGTCGGTTAGTCGGAGGCGAGGGCGAGTTTTTCGGAGAAGGAGGGTTCGGAGGCGCGTTTGTGGAAGGCGGAGACGTCTATGCGCGCGAGCAGGACGGCGGCGACGAGCAGCATGAAGGCTTCGATGCCGAAGACGATCAAGTACCCGTTCAGCGCGGACCCGGTAGCGCGCGCGCCCAAATCGGCGACGATGCCCGCGAGGAAGAGTCCCACGAGGCGCGAGAGGCCGTTCGAGAATCCCCAGGCGCCGATGTAGAGTCCGACCTGCTCAGGGACGGTGAGGTCGAACATCAACGACAGGTTGGTGACAGTGGAGAGGCCTGTGCCAAAACCCAGCAGGACGAGGCCGAGATAGAAAATTCCGCTGGAGTGCATCAACCCGCTGACGAGGATGGTGACGAAGCCTGCCAGCGCGGTGAGGTTGCCCGTCTGTGCGAGGAGGCGCTTGGGGAAGCGTTTTTCAAGCGCGGCCGCGAGGACGAAGGCCAGCAGGGTGAAGGTCCCCATGATGGAGACGAAGCGCGAGGTCTGTTCGATGGTCATGCCAAAGGCCTGCGCGCCGAAGGGTTCGAGTAACACGTCCTGACCGAGGAGCGCGGCGAGGAGCAGGAGCAGATAAACGAAGAAGACGCGCGCCACGGGGTTGGACGTGATGGCCGCGGTCATTTGTTGGATGGTGTAATTTTCGGAGCGGGGAGAGGAGGAAACGCGCGAGCGTGGTTCCAGCCCGAGGAGGCCGAGCCCGCCCAAGGTCAGGGCTGTGGCGGCGATGAGTCCGAAGGCGCGGGTGAGAGTCTCTGGCGAGTACGTCGGGATGAGCGCGCTGAGGGCGAGTCCTGTGGCGATCATGCCGAGGATCATCATCGTGAACATGACGGCGATGGTGCGGCCGCGTCCCTTTTCGTCGGAGAGTTCGGAGGCGAGGGAGAGGTAGGAGACGGCGGAGAGGTTGTAGCCCATGCCCCACGCGCCAAAGGCGAGGAAGGCCACGAGCAGGCCAAGCCCGAAGTTTTTGCTGATGAGGATGGCCACCTGCGGCGAGACTGCCACGCCCACCACGCAGAGGAGCAGGCCGAGCAGGATGTAGGGCGTGCGTCGAAAGCCGAGGATGGGATGACGGTCGGAGAACGCGCCGATGAAAACCTGGATGGGCGAGAGCAGGTAGGGCGCGATGGCGAGCAATGTGACGAGGGTTTTGGCGAGGCCGAGTTCATGGATCATGACGCGGTTGAGCGCGCTGTTGATCGGGACGAGGGTCATGGCGACGGCGGTGTGGAGGAGGCCGAGTTGGAGGCGTTTGAGATTCATTTTTTGGACACGGATTGTTGGAAAAATACCTTAACCACGAAGGACACAAAGTACACAAAGGAAATTCAAGAACACCTTAAAACTTTGGACTTTGCACAGATTATCTTGTTGAAAAATGCAAACATGCCCGATTGTATGGAGGCGGAGGGTGGGGTCAATGTAGATTTTGTAGAATTATACGGAATGAGGATGAAAATAATCTGAAAAGATGACAAGACCCTGACCCCTACCCCGGCCCTCCCCCAAATTCCGAACTGCACGGAATTTGGGGGAGGGAGTTGAGGCAACAGACGCGTGCTTTTATTTGCTTGTTGAATACTGTTCTCATCCCCCATTCGTGTTCTTTCGAATGCCCTTACAGGATGCTTCACGAGGGGAGGACGGGTGGGGGTTCATAGATGGCGCAGGGCAAACGTGATGGAGGCGGCCCAGGCCAGGACTTTGATTTCCCCGTTCGCGAGCGCGGACTCGATTTCGGCGCGCGTCAACTGGATCATCTTCTGCTCTTCGAGATCATCTGCGTTTCGGGGCTGAACGTAGCGCGCCGCCCGCGCCAGGTAGAGATGCCCCGTGGCGATGCCTCGGTTCGGATCCACGTTGAAGTGACCGAGGGAGACCCAGTCGTCGGAGGCGTAGCCCGTCTCTTCGAGTAGTTCGCGTCGCGCCGCCGCGGACGGGTCTTCGCCCGCTTCGACGAATCCGCCCACGATGCTGAGGGTCTCGCCCTGCAATCCATACTTGACCTGACGAAAGCAGAGGAAGCGCCCGTCCTCCGTCACCGCCACCACGTTGACGTAATCGGGGGTGATGATCCACGGCCATTCGGGGATGACGCGACCGTTCGGCAGTTCGACGGTGTGATGTTCCACCACCAGCCAGGGACGTTGTTCGAGGATGATCTTGCGGGATTGGGTTTTCCAGGGTTGCATGAGGAGGTCTATTCCCTCTCTGTTTTCTTTTTCTTTCGGCGCGGCAACGCGATCACCAAAAGCGCCACCAACGCTAACGGTCCAAACAACAGGCCGTAGAGTTCAAAGATTTGGCGCATCATGTCGGGGAACATGAAGTAGAGGATCACTCCGAGAAGGAGGAGAAATAGAAGATTGCGTAGAAAGTCTTTGAGGAATTGCATATTTTCTCCTTTATTTTTTTATTTCTAACGGGTCATGCCAAAAGAATGTGACCTGCCTAATATTTCCATTGATATTCGTGGGCGTGTCTCGACAGCCAAGTATAGACTCTGCTTGAGAGCAGGAAAAACTCAAAGCCAAAAACTATTAAAAAAGTCGCAGAATCCACAGCGTAGAACACTTACTTTGTTGTGCACGGTATTAAGGCGCAAGACGAATATCGAGCAACTCAAATTTTACTAAAATCAAGAAGGTTTCGGACAGGGATTTTTCAAGTTCATTAGAGATGTTTTTCTCAATCTCATCATGTTTCTTGATGACTTCATCGTAAGTAAAGTCTCTCAATGTGTTACGTGTGACACTACGACTCATCGGTCTTACAACATTATCCCTGTAAGTTTCTCCCCATGTTTTAAAAAGTTCAGGTAATCGCTCAGGGTCAACAGCATAAATCACGGAAATATCGATTTGGATTTTCTGACCATCCTTCGTTATGCTTTCTATGAAATCGGCTTCTCCATTAGGGTTAGCGCTCATGACGTAAGTCTGGTGGCTAATTTTATAAATAATAACTTGTTTGTCCGGAGAAACAAAATGATAACCAGGTTCTAAAACTTCGCCTGTCGGCTGGTTTAGCGAAAGAACCACCCCCCTTTCATCAGGCTCGATAAATATGAACCATTGTCGTGACACTGAAATCAACAAAGCGCCTACGCACAAAACTGCAACAACAATGCCTGCACAACCCGCAAACACATACAACCAAATTTTGGATGGAATTTTTTTGTTCTCAGTCATAATTTTGCCATACCCATTATATGAATATTTTGAGAAGCAACCCAACAAAGGGTTATAAACGCCATTATACGATAAAAAAAATCAGGCCGCATCACCTCGATGCGGCCTGCTGTTTATTCCATTCTGACTTTTGGACTGGACGAGTCTATCTTCACATACGCGCCGTCCACATATCCCTCCAAGCCTGAGGCGGAGCGGACGTGGATCATCTTGCCGCCTTCGCCAACTTTGTCCTTGGCGGTCCCCTTATCTTCCAAAACGTTCAACATTTCCTTGGCCTTTACCGTCCCCACGGGGCGTGAATGGCGGGAGGCTTCGGAATGAAGTTTGGCGCCCTGTTTGCCGACGATGTTTTTGACGAGAATCTGGAATCCGCTCGAGGCCGCGGCCGCGGGCGTGGCGCTGATGGCGGGGGTGGCGATCGGTCCCGTCCCCGCGCCTTCGACTTCGAAGATCAGCACATGCTGAATGGCGCGCTGGAGCGGATTCCCGCGGCCATAACGCGCCATCAGGAGGTCCTCCTTCTCGGTCCCAGGCTGATACGGCCACGGGTCAAGGATGAGATAGTCGGCGCCTTTTTTGGCGTAGACCATCACGTAATGCCATTGCAGGCCCGGCGAAGCAGACCCGTCCACGCGCACGACGACGGGAGTGCCCGCCGCGAGGGCCGCGTCGATCGTACCTAGGGGCGCGTCGCTCGTCTCGCACTTGATATTCGTCTTGACTTTCACCTGCGGAAGCACTTTGTTGACATACTCCCAGCGGATGAGATCGCCGATGAATCCCTCCACCGCTTTCATGTTCTCGTTCAGTCCCCGCGGCGTGACGGTGAATCCAAACCCGCTCAGGAGCATGGCCACGCTGGTGAGCGCACAGCCAACATAGCCGATGGTATCCTGCGAACCTGTGCCAAATCCGAGTTGGTCTTCCTTCCACTGCGGGTCTTGCTGAGAGTAGTAAACCAGATTGAACGCCATGCGCGGCCTCCTTGAAATGCGGACAAAGTTTCTCCGATTATACAACCGAAATAAAAAGGCCGCGTCCTTGAAACGCGGCCTGACTGATCACTGATGACTGATCACTGAAAACTGGTCACTCAACTCTCCCCGTAATCGTCGCCATCTTCAACTCACCAATCGCCTTCGTGATCTGAATCTCACGCGGGCAGGCCATCGTGCAGTTGAACGCGGTATGACAGCGCGCCAGCCCGCTCGTCTCGCTGACGATCTCCATGCGCTCCGCGGCGGCCTCGTCGCGGCTATCGAAGACGAAGCGATGCGCGGCCACCAACGCGGCGGGGCCGAGATAATCGTCGCTGGCCCAGAACGACGGGCAGGAGGTGGTGCAAGCCGCGCACATGATGCACTTCGTGGTGTCGTCGAAGCGGGCGCGTTGCTCGGGGCTTTGCAGACGCTCCCTCCCGTCCGCGGGAAGCGGGGAGTCGTTGATGAACCAGGGCAGGACCTTCTTGTAATTGTCGAAGAACGGCTCCATGTCCACGATCAAATCTTTGACCACTTTCAATCCGAGCAGAGGCTCGATCGTGATCTTCTCGCCCACGTCGCGCACGAGGGCTTTGCAGGCCAGCATGTTGCGCCCGTTGATGCGGAGCGCGTCCGAGCCGCAGACGCCGTGCGCGCATGAACGTCGGAAGGAAAGCGTCCCGTCGTTGTAGCCCTTCACGTGTTCGAGCAGGTCGAGCACGCGGTCGGTCTCCTGCGCGTTCTCGATCACGTAAGATTCATAGTGGAAGGTCGTGTCCACTTCGGGGTTGTAGCGAAATATTTTAAGTGTTACCTGCATAACATCCTCATCATTTCCGTCATTGCGAGGAGGGTGTTTTTCCCGACGAAGCAATCTCCTGGTCGGACGCGGGGATTGCTTCGCAAAGAACGCTCGCAATGACGAATTAACTAGTGGGGTTTTAGCAAACCATAATTACTGAATTTGAACAAAACAAATCATCTCGATACGCAACACGGAACACGCAACACGAAAAGCGCGCCATGTCGCCTGTAGCGTATTCCGTTTAGTAGACTCTTTCTTTCGGCTTGTGCTTCGTGATTACCACTGGCTTGTAACCGATCTCAACCTTGCCGTTCTTCTTCCATGCCAGCGTATGCTTGAGCCAGTTATGGTCGTCGCGGTTCGGGAAATCTTCGCGCGAATGTCCGCCGCGCGATTCTTTTCGATTGAGCGCGCACTCGGCCACCACCTCGGCAATGTCGAGCATGTTGCCGAGTTCCCAGGCGTTCAACAATTCGGTGTTGAAGATGCGCCCCGCGTCCGACACTTTCACCTGCTGATAGCGCGCCTTCCATTCCTGAATTTTTTGGATGGCCGCCTTCATGCCTTTTTCGCTTCGATAAATGCCGACCTCTTCAAACATGACTTTCTTCATCTCGGTGGACAGATCGAACGCGTTCTCTTTGCCCGACCCGTTGCGGAGCGCGTCGAACTGCGACCTCGCGGCGGACTCCACGTCGCTGGGCAGAGTCTCAAATTCGGCCTGGTTCGCGTACTCGGCGGCTTTGAGTCCCGCGTACTTGCCGAACACCACCAGGTCGAGCAGGGAATTCGTGCCAAGTCGATTCGCCCCGTGGACAGAAACGCACGCGCACTCGCCCGCCGCGTAAAGTCCAGGAAAGACCGTGTTGTTTTCGTCAATGACCACTTCGCCAAATTTATTCGTCGGGATGCCGCCCATCGTGTAATGCGCCGTCGGCTGGATGGGCATCATCTGCGTGATCGGGTCCACGCCGAGGTAGACGCGGCAGAAGTCAATGATGTCGGGCAGTTTCGCCAGCACCTGCTCGCCCGTGATCGTGTACGGCGTCCCGTCGAGATTCGTGCGCCCGTCCATTGCCGCGTACTTGATGACCGATTCGGGGCGCACGTCGAGGTAGACGTAGTTCTGCCCGTTCACGCCGCGTCCCTCGCGGATCTCGGTGTAGATGGCGCGGCTGACCACGTCGCGCGAGGCCAGGTCTTTCACGGTCGGCGCGTACTTGGGCATGAAGCGTTCGCCCAACCCGTTGATCAGGATGCCGCCCTCGCCGCGCACGCCCTCGGTGATGAGGATGCCGAGCTTGTAAATGCCCGTGGGATGGAATTGGAAGAACTCCATGTCTTCGAGCGGAATGCCGCGGCGCAGAAGTACCGCCGCGCCGTCGCCCGTGTAGGCGTACGCGTTGGACGTCACCTCAAAGATGCGGCCATGTCCGCCCGTGGCGAAGACGACCGACTTGGCGTGGAAGGTGTGCAGTTCGCCCGTGGCGAGTTCCACCGCGATGACGCCCGCGGTCTTGCCGTTGACGATGAGAAAATCAAGGACTTGATACTCATCGAAGAAATTGACTTTATTTTTCAAGCACTGCTGATACAACGTCTGCAAGATCATGTGACCCGTGCGGTCGGCGGCATGGGCCGCGCGGCGGACGGGTTTGCCCGTCTCGTTGTTGGTGTGTCCGCCGAACGGACGCTGGGAAATCTTGCCCTGTGGCGTGCGGTCGAAGGGCAATCCCATGTGTTCGAGTTCCAGCACCGCGTCAATGGCCTCGTTGCACATGAACTCGATGGCATCCTGGTCGCCGAGATAATCGGAGCCCTTGACCGTGTCGTAGGAATGCCACTCGGGTTTGTCTTCTTCATAGTTGCCGAGCGCCGCGCTGATGCCGCCCTGCGCCGCGCCCGTGTGCGAACGCGTGGGATAGAGTTTGCTGATGACGGCCGTCTTCGCGCCGCGCGAGGCGTAGAGTCCAGCCATCAGCCCCGCCCCTCCCGCGCCAACAACGACTACATCGAATTGATGAACATTATTCATGAATGAATGCTCCTAAACCTTTTTACCGCGAAGCACGCGAAGAACGCAAAGTTTAATTAATTTTCTTTGCGACCTTCGCGCTCTTCGCGGTTAATCAATTTACGCCGTCCACAATACATACAACCCGATGATGGACATGCCGATCATCATCACAATACTAATAAAGCGGACAACGCCGCGTCCGCGCTCGGAGACGATGTAATCGTCCGCGATGACGACGAGGCCGTGGACGCCGTGTCCGACCGCCACGAGCAGGAGCGCGGAACCGACCCATCGCCAGAACGGAGTCGCCCACGCCTCCGCATTCTCGAGCGGCACGCTTTGCACGTGTCCCGCGTTGGGCATGAAGCCCCAGCGCAACACGTCCGCGATGTTCATCTGGTTGCGCGCGCCCATGATCAACGCGCCGATGATCGCGATCAGGATCAAGCCATACATCGCCAAGGCGGTCAGGCGCGTGATGATCCACATGAACATTTCAAAGTTCATGCCGCGTTTATTGAGGGGTAGGGTTCGGGGTTTGGATGCCATGTTAGCCTCCCAGCGCGCTGGTCACGATGGCGAAGAGCGCCAGCCCGTAGACAGGGATGAAGACCGCCCACTCAATCCAAATGGCCTCGCGCGTGTGGTCGAGCAAACCCGGCCAGAGGTCCAGGATGGTGATGCGGAGTCCGTTGACGGCGTGGAACAGGATGAGGAAGAACATCACAACCTGAAACAGCCAGTTTGTGTACATGTCGTTGAAGAATTTCCCCACGTCGCCGCCCACGAACGAGGAAAGGATGTGCGTGGTGACAAAGATGCCCATCGCCAACCCGCCCAGGCGGTGCAGGACGAAGGTGAGCATGGGACCCTGCCCCTTGTATCTCAAACCTTTTGCCAGACTGACGTTCCGTTTCAGGCCCATCGAGGCCTCCTTGCGAGTGGAGTAAGGGTGTCAAAAACCAGTTGAAAAACCAGATTTCTCCGTTTCTCCCGATTATCTCACCTGACTTTCCTTATTTAATAGTGACAATACTCATGGGTTATTCGTTTCAGAAATCCTTCAAAAAAGAGAGGCTTGACCCGTATAATCCACAAAGTAAAATAGAGCGGCCTTATTCTACTCGAAAGTTTTAGCGGTTGCGAGAATCTCGCAATCGCATCCTGTTATGGAGGTAGCATGCCCGAATCTTTAAGCCGCAGGGACTTCATGAAAGTCAGCGTTTATTTCGTGGGGGGAATTGTGGGCGCGACCGTGGGACTCCCTGCCGTCGGTTATTTAATTGACCCCGCGCTGGGAGGCGTCGCCAAAGAGGCGTGGATTCCCCTCGGCAAACTGGCGGATATGCCCGAGGTTGGCAAACCCTATCCGTTCTCGTTCACCCGCGTCCAGGTCAACGGATGGGAGCGCACCGCCACCAGTCACGGCGGATTCGTCATCCGCAAATCGGACGCGCCCGACGACCTCGTCATCCTCAACAGCCGATGCACGCATCTGGCCTGCACCGTCAACTGGAAGGAGGAGGAGCGCGTCTTCCTCTGCCCCTGTCACGACGCGAGTTTCGACGCGGAAGGCGCGGTGCTGGACGGCCCCCCGCCTCGTCCCCTCGACCGTTATGCGGAATTCCGCGTCACCGAGGACGGCATCCTCGAAATTTTTTATAAGGAGGGCTAAGCCATGTGGAAAAATATCTTCGACTGGCTGAATGAACGCCTCGGTCTGAACGACCTGCAAAAATCCCTGCTCGAACGCCCCGAACCCAAAGGCAATTGGTGGAACACGCTTGGCTCGGCCAGTCTGTTCCTCTTCATCCTGCAAGGGTTGACGGGCATCTTCCTCACCGTCTACTACACCCCCTCGCCCGACCACGCCTACGACAGCGTGAACTACATCATGAACGACGTGGCCTTCGGCTGGCTGATCCGCGGCATCCATCACTGGGGCGCGACGCTGATGGTGATCGTGGTCTTCGTCCACATGCTGAGAGTCTTCGTCACCGCTTCTTATAAATATCCCCGTGAATTAACCTGGCTCATCGGCGTCGGTCTGCTGATCGCCACCCTCGGTATGGGCTTCACAGGCTACCTGTTGCCGTGGAATCAGCGCGCGTTTTGGGCCACCACTGTCGGCACGCAGATCGCGGGGACGGTCCCCTTCGTCGGCGAGTTCATCCTCAAAGCCCTGCGCGGCGGCCCCGACCTTTCGGCGCTGACCCTGCAACGTTTCTTCGCGGGACACATCTGGATGCTCCCCGCCGTCCTCGTGGGATTGATCGGCGTCCACCTGTTCCTCATCATCCGCCACGGCGAATCGCACTGGCCGAAGAAGGAAGATTAATTATTACCGTCATTGCGAGGGCGTTCTTTGCCCGAAGCAATCCCCTCCTTAGCGAGCGCGGAGATTGCTTCGTCGGGAAGAACACCCTCCTCGCAATGACGAGGAGCCGATATGAACGAAGAAACCAAAAAACAAATCAACGCACGCTACGAACGCGAATTGAACAAGGGCGAATTTTTCTGGCCCGATAGCATCTTCAAAGATGCGGTCGTCTCGCTCGGCATTTTCATCCTGCTTATCCTGCTCGCCACCTTCGTCGGCGTGGCGGGCGAACCCAAAGCCGATCCCAGCGACACGTCTTACCTGCCGCGGCCCGAGTGGTATTTCCTGTTCCTCTTCAAATTCCTCGCGCTCTACGGACAGATCCCCGTCGTCGGCAAGATCGAGTGGCTGGCCACCGTCCTCGTCCCCAGCATCGCCATCGGCCTGCTCCTCTTCATCCCGTTCGTTGACAAAAAGCAGGATCGCTTCTACGCCAAACGCGCCCTGCCTCTGGGCATCATGTTCACCATGGTCGTGGATATTGTCATCCTGACCTTGATCTCCGACGTCCCAACCGTCGCGGCCGACGACGCGACCCTTTTCGTCAAACTTTCCGCCTCTCTCCAACCCTATGCGGGACTCGTCATCCCGGGCGTTGTCATGGCCCTTCTATTTTTCCTGCCGCGCGTCTACAAGGATATTTCGTGGAAATCCATGACCTGGCTCACAGGCATCGGCTCCTTCCTGATGATTGGCCTGACAATCGCCATCCTCACCTTCGCGCCCAAACTCGAATCCACCGAAACCGAACTCGCCTCCACCCTCGCCGAACAGATCTTCGCAGGGCAAGACTTGTACTCGCTTCACTGCGTCGAATGTCACGGCGACGACGGCAAGGTAACAGTCATCGAGGGCGTGGAAGGACTCGAAGGCAAAGCCATCTCGCCGATCAACAGTCGCGACGTGCTATACACCGTCAACGACGCTTCGATGGCCGAGATCATCGCCTACGGACGTCCCGACTCGGGCATGAATCCGTTCGGGAGGATGTACAACCCCGAAGGTCTGAGCAAGGGCGAGATAGATTACATCGTCACCTTCATGCGCTACATGTGGGACGACCGCTTTGAAATCCCAGCCGAGGCGCTCAAGCCGCTCTTCCCGCCGCTGTTCGAGGGAGAAGTCCCCTCGTACGATGTCCACATCGCGCCGATCGTCAAACGCTACTGCGTCTCCTGTCACCGCGAGGGCAAGGAAAGCAACAACTACTGGATGGACAGTTACGACAACATCATCAACATGGGCGATAACGCGCCGAACATCGTGGCAGGCGACCCGAACTCCTATTTGTTGCAGGTCATTCAGGGACATGAAATCAAGGATGCAAAGGGCGAGGTCATCATCGGCGTCATGCCACCCAAGTCCACGCTCAAACCCAACGTGATTGACGTTTTCATTCGCTGGATCATGGCCGGCATGCCGCGCACCGCCATGGACGCCGCCGCGCTCTACGTCCAGCCCACGCCCGCCGTCACGCCGACGCCGTAGTAAAGTTGAAGGCCAAGAATGGAAGAAGGTCGCCAGTCGGCGGCCTTCTTTTTATAATGCGATAACGATTACAATACGCCATCCCCCAATCATTTCAGGAGAACCTATGAAAACCTCAAGCGGACTCGAATACATCGAAGTGGAAGCAGGCGCTGGAGCGCAAGCCATGGCCGGCAAAACCGTCAGCGTGCATTACACGGGCAAGTTTCAGGATGGAAACGTCTTCGACACGTCCATCCCGCGCGGCGAACCGATCACCTTCCAACTGGGCGCGGGACGCGTCATCAAAGGCTGGGACGAAGGCATCGCGCTGATGAAGGTCGGCGGCAAGGCGCAACTGGTCATCCCGCCGAATCTGGCCTACGGCGAACGCGGCGCGGGCGGAGTCATCCCCCCGAACGCGACCCTGGTCTTCGACGTGGAGTTGGTGGACGTGAAGTAAGCAGTCATTCTTAGCGTAGGGTTAGAACATTTTGAAGGGGTAAAGTTCAAATGCGCCGATTCGTCTTTGTCTGCAATCAACCTTAAGGAGAAGAGACCATGAAACGAATCGTGTTTGCCCTTTTGATCGTTACCTCCCTCGCATTGACTGCCTGCGGAAGCCCCGCGCCCGCGGCCACTGAACCTGCCCTCGTGGAAGGACCTCCCCCAACCGAGCCGCCCACCGCGACCCAGCCTCCCGTCGAACCCGCCGCGACCGACGCGCCCCTCGCGACCGTCGGCGGGAACGAAGTCGTCATCACGCTGGCCGATAACACCATCGAAGCGTCTCAGACCTCGTTCCAGGCCGGCGTGACGTACACCTTCGTCATCACCAATAACGGAAACCGCCTGCACAATTTCAATATCAACCCGCCGATCTCTGTGGCTGGCAGTTTGGATGCGGCGCTCGCGCAGGCGTTGCTGGTGGTGAACAAGGAAGATATTGAACCAGGCGAAACGCATCGCGTAGACTTTACTTTCCCCGCCTCCGCGGTGGGAGGGACGCTGGAATTTTCCTGTCTCATTCAGCGCCATTATGACTCTGGAATGGTTCTCGCAATCACCGTAACGCAATAGATAAAAAAGTCGGGACTTCGTGTCCCGACTTTTTTATTCGTAAAGAGGCGCATCACGGCAGGTAAACGCAGTTCCCGCTCTCAAGAATGATGGAATGGTTCGCGTTCGCAACTAGCGCGCACATTTGCGTGGCGGCGGAGGGTTTATTACCCACGTCGTATTTCGTAAATGGACGCGGGCCGCCGTAAAGAATCCACGGGCCGCTACCGGGGCTGCCGGCCTGTTCGGGCGTCACCGTGTTGAAGAAAAAGTGGATGTGCATGCCGGGCAACTGCTCGGTGAAGCCATACGTCTCGTATTCCACCACGTATTGATTCCCATTGAGCGTGATGTTGGTGATCTGCACAAAGAGCGCGGGGAAGGTGTTGGTCGGGACAATCGTGTCTGTGGGGACGATGATTGGTTCGGGCGTGAGGGTGGGCGTCTCTTGTTGCGGCGGGGCAACAACGACAGCAAAGGTATTGGTGGCGGCGGCAGGAGCGTTCGATTCGGGAGTGTTGGTCTGCGCCGCGACGATCGCGCCAGAACCAAAGAGATTTTTCAACAGGAAGAATCCCGCCACAACCGCGACGAGCAGGAAGATGCCCACGCCGCCCGCGCCCAGCAGGAGGAAAAGCCTCGTGTTGTTCGCGGCCGGCCGGGGCGGAGTCTGACGCGGGGAACTGATCGAGGTGGATGTCTGCGTTGTGGGCGCTTTCGGCGCGCTGACGGCCACCGTGTCCATTTTGCCGGCGGGCTTCGAGGGTTGCTGGGCGAGGGTCATGTCTGGCGCGCTTGGCGACGCGACCGTTTCCATCCCCGCGGGCTTTGGCGCGGGTTCCCTGCCCAGTTCCGCGAGGACGCGTTTCAAGTCCGCGGCCATTTCGGCGGCGGAGGCGTAGCGATCTTTGGCGTCTTTCTCCAGCGATTTTTTGACAACGTTCACCAACGCCGCGGGGATCTCGGCCCGGACGCGGCGCAGGTCTGGCACTGGCTCTTTCATGTGCATCATCATCAACGACATGGCCGAGTCAGAATTGAAGGGCGTCTCGCCGCTCAACATTTCGTAGAGCGCGATGCCGAGCGAGTACACGTCCGAGCGTTGATCGGGAACTTCGGCACGGATCACTTCGGGCGACATGTAACGCGCCGTGCCGACCACCGCGCCCGTGGCCGTGTGGCTATCGCCGCCGAGAATCTTGACGATACCGAAGTCCATCAAAATCGCCTGACCGTGGACGTCCAACATGATGTTGGCGGGCTTGATATCGCGGTGGATGATGCCCTGCTTGTGGGCGTACCCCATCGCGTCGCAAATGTTGACCGTGTAGCGGATCGCGTCATCAATGGGCATTTTCCTGCCCGACGCGTTCAAGCGCTTGAGATGCTCCTGCAAAGTTTCGCCAGGGATAAATTCCAACACCATGTAATAGACGCCGCCATCCGAGTTGAAATCGAAGACCTGCACAATGTTGGGGTGACGTAAGCGCGCGACCGCGGTGGCCTCCTCCTCGAAGCGGGTAATGAAACTGGGGTCGGTAGCGAGATGACTGTGAATCAGTTTCACTGCCACCACGCGTTTTAAATTGGGATCGTTCGCTTTGTAAACAGCGGACATGCCCCCTTGCCCCAGAAGCCCCTGGATGGTGTATCGGTTATTCAGCGTGCGGTCTATCCAACTCGGTTGATCCATAAAAATTTCCTTTTCTCGAGACGACAACAATAAAATTCCATCGCCTTGATTATAGGACAAACAATGTCTTATTACAACCGTTAAAACATTGGCTCTCCCGTTTCTGACGGGATGCCTTGCAAAACAAGATTCTTTTGCCACAGACACTTGCACCGCACTGCGTTCCCTGGCATCGCCCGCCAGGGCAGATGTGGTGCAGTGCAGGCGTTACACAGATTTTTCTGTGGGAATCTGTGTAATCTGTGGCGGATCTGATGGTCTTCCCGTTAATTACGAGAGACCTAAAACATTTTCGTGTACAAGCAAAGGTTGCGTAGCACATGGCCCTCACCCCCGGCCCCTTCGCTAAGCACCCCTGTGGGGTTCCCAAAAATCGGGAGAGGGGGGAACAGTTCTCGACCAGAATCAAAAAGTCGGGACTATTGAGTCCCGACTTTTGTTTACCTGTGTACCTGTCTACTTCCTACATATGCTCAATCACCGCGTCGCCAAACTCGGAGCATTTGACCTCTTTCGCGCCGTCCATCAGACGGGCGAAGTCATACGTGACGGTCTTGGCCGCGACCGCGCCTTCCATGCCCTTGACGATCAGGTCGGCGGCTTCGGTCCAGCCCATGTAGCGTAGCATCATCTCGCCGGAGAGGATGACCGAGCCAGGGTTGACCTTGTCGAGGTCGGCGTATTTCGGGGCGGTTCCGTGCGTGGCCTCGAAGATGGCGTGACCGGTCTCGTAGTTGATATTCGCGCCCGGCGCGATGCCGATCCCGCCCACCTGCGCGGCCAGCGCGTCGGAGAGATAGTCGCCGTTCAGGTTCATGGTGGCGATCACGTCGTAGTCGCGGGCGCGGATCAGGGTGAATTGAAGCGAAACATCGGCGATGGAATCTTTGATGAGCAGCATCTTCTTCCACTTGCCTTCGCCGTGCGTCGGCCACAACTTGAGGGCCTCTTCCACTTCGGCCTTGATATCGCCCTGCTGGGCCGGGGACATCATGTCGAAGCCAGGGTCAATCATCTTGGCGTTGTCTTCCACCGAAAGGTTCGCGTTGGCTTCCTTGTTGCCGAGGATCCAGGTCTCGCGTTCGGTGACGATGCTTCCGCGGAACTCACGCTTGGCGAGGGTGTAGCCCCAATCCTTGAACGCGCCTTCGGTGAACTTCATGATGTTGCCCTTGTGGACAAAGTTCACGCTCTTGCGTTTGTTGTCCAACGACCACTGAATGGCGGCGCGGATCAGGCGCTCGGTGCCTTCGACCGAAACAGGTTTCAGGCCGATGCCCGCCGTATCGGGGAAGCGCATCTTGGCGTATTCCTTCGGGAAGGCTTCCTTGAACAGTTCCTTGAATTTTTTGTTGTCTTCGGTTCCGTATTGGAATTCGATACCCGTGTAAATATCCTCGGTGTTCTCGCGGAAGATGACCATGTCCACATATTCGGGATGCAACACCGGGGACGGCACGCCCTTGTACCAACGCACGGGGCGCTGACACACATACAGGTCCAGCAGTTTGCGGAGCGCGACGTTCAACGAACGGATGCCGCCGCCGATCGGAGTGGTAAGCGGGCCTTTGATGCCCACCAAAAATTCGCGGAAAGCATCGGTCGTCTCATCGGGAAGCCAGGTCTGCCACATTTTGAAGGGCTTCTCGCCCGCGTACACTTCCATCCAATGGATCTTGCGCTTGCCGCCGTAGGCTTTTTCCACGGCCGCGTCGAACACACGCACAGAGGCCCGCCAAATGTCGCGGCCCGTTCCGTCGCCTTCCACGAACGGGATGATCGGGTTATTAGGAACCTGTAACTTACCGTCCTTGATCGAAATCTTCGCCCCATCTGCGGGGACTTTAACATTTTGATATGCCATCTTTCTATCTCCTTGCGAAATTTGTGAGCGGGATTATAACATTCGGGCTGAAATGCCAAAGTGACGATTGTCACCACGCGAAACGCAATATCGCCAAGCATCCTGTGGAAGCAATTCGCATTACGGACTCGCTTGGTATAATTCGCCCCCTACGGAGAACAGAATGAAAAAATACCATCTATGGACCGAAGGCTGTCAGATGAACGTGGCCGACTCGCAACGCGTCGGCTCGTCGCTGGAGCATCTCGGTTATGCCTTTACCGATAAAGCCGAAGAAGCGGACGTGATCGTTTTAAACACCTGCGTCGTTCGCCAGTCCGCCGAAGACAAAGCCTTCGGACGCCTGACCTCGCTTCGCCCTCTCAAAACGAAGAATCCCAATCTCGTCATCAACCTGATGGGGTGCATGGTCGGCGTGCGCGGCGCCGAAAAACTGCGCGCCAAACTTCCCTTCGTGGACGTCTTCTCGCCTCCCTCCGACCCCGGTCCGCTGATCTCCTTCCTCAGCCAGGGCGAAGTCCGCGCCATCGAAGCGGACGAGACCGCGCGTCGCTTCGGCTTCATGGACGGCGATCCTTCGACTTCGCTCAGGACAAGTCTCATCCTCCCTGACCACGAACGCGGACAACTCGTCAGCGCGCATGTGCCGATCGTTTATGGTTGCTCGCACGCCTGCACCTTCTGCATCATCCCCTACCAGCGCGGCATCGAGCGAAGCCGTCCCGTGGGCGACATCATCGGCGAGATTCGTTCGCTCGCCAAACAAGGCGTCAAAGAAGTGACCCTGCTCGGCCAGATCGTGGATCGCTACGGCAAAGACGTTCCCGATGGCCCCAACCTGGCCGCGCTCCTGCGCCTCGTCCATGAAGTGGACGGCATCGAACGCATCCGCTTCCTCACCTCGCATCCCAACTACTTCACCGAAGATTTAATGGACGCCGTCGCCGCGCTCCCCAAAGTGATGCCGCACATCGAAGTCCCCATCCAGGCGGGCGACGACGAAGTGTTAAAAAACATGCGCCGCGGCTACACCCAGCAAAATTACCGCGACCTCGTGGAAAAAATCCGCGCACGGATTCCCGACTGCTCCATCGCCACCGATATCATCGTCGGATTCCCCGGCGAGACAGATGCCCAGTTTATGGAGACATTCCGCGTCCTCTCTGACCTTCGGCTGGACGTGGCCCACCTCGCGCGTTATTCCTCCCGCGAGGGGACCGTCGCCACGCGCTCGATGAACGATGACTTGTCCGACGATGAAAAAATGCGCCGCTTCCGCCTGCTGGAAGAGTTGCAGGAAAAAATCGTCGGCGAGATCAACCAGAAATATCTCGGCGAAAAAGTGGACGTGTTATTCGAGGAAAAAGTGAAGGGACGCTGGCGCGGCCGCACCCCCACCAATAAACTCGTCTTCGTTGAGTCCGAGGAAGATTTACGCGGCCGAATCGAATCGGTCACAGTGACGTGGACGGGGCCGTGGTCCATGCAGGCCGCGCTCGAACGTCGACCCGAATTGATTTTGTTGTAGCGCAAATTGCCAATTTGCGCAACTTGGAGGGAATGTGTCCAACCAAATCCGTCCGCTTGCCATTTGCATCTTTCGTGACGGGAATCGAATCCTCGTCGGCGAGGGATATGACCCAGTAAAGCGCGAAACGTTCTACCGTCCGCTTGGAGGCGGGATCGAGTTTGGCGAACGCGCCGAAGAGGCGCTCCGCCGCGAGGTCCGCGAAGAGATCGGGGCCGAGATCGAGTCGCCCGTCTACTTGCTCACGCTGGAGAATATCTTCACCTTCAATGGCGAGATGGGTCACGAGATCGTGATGGTCTTCGACGCGCGCTTCACAGACGCGGCTTTGTACGCGCAGAAAACCATCGCCGGCACAGAGACCGACGGGACGCAAAACTTTCCCTTCAAAGCGCTGTGGAAAAATTTGGACGAATTTGGAGCCAATGCGCCCTTATACCCCGATGGATTGTTGGACGCCCTTCAATGAAACCTCCCGCCGTGTGGCGGGAAGTTTTTTTCTTACAAACCGGAAAGACTTTCGTTGAGCGTGCTAAATACGTCGCCAATGATCGGGCCGAGCAGCATCAGTACAGCAATGACAACGATGGCGACCAAAACAAGAATGAGCGCGTACTCAACCAAACCTTGACCTTTCTGGGTCAAACGAAACATGTGCCTCACCTCCTTTCCACTTGTAAGATAAAAAAACTTTAGCGCCATTTCATTATAATCCAACTTACACTTTTGACAGGATTTTACTCGACAACATCCACTTTCGTGGCGGCGAAAAATTCGTATTTGAATTGCTTTTCGGGCAACACGCTGGGTTTCGTCCAGCGATAGAGCCATTTGGCGGCGGCGGGCGAAAGGTTTACGCAACCGTGCGAGCGCGGGCGGCCAAAGTCGTTGTGCCAGTATGTGCCATGCAACGAGATGCCGTTATCTTTAATGTACATCACCCACGGCACGCCGGGCAGGTCAAAACCGCTGGCGGTGAGATCGCCCGCGGCCATGTGACGGCTGGGACGCTTGTGAAAGGTCTCGAAACTGCCGACGGGCGTGGTGTACGTGCCAACCTGCATGATCGCGCCCGTGGCGGCACGCGCGCCAAAGACCACCTGATTCGATTCGTAGGCCAAAATCAGTTGCGCGCCGAGGCGCACTTCGATGCGTTTGTTACGCGGCGAAACGGACGGGGAGATCGGCTCCAACTCGGAATAGGGAAAGATGCGGATATGCCGCGCAGGGACGAAATAGAAGCGCTCGTACTTGTCATCGAGCAGGCGCGCCCACACGCTTCCATCGGGACTTTTGACGGTCTCCACCACCCAATGCGTTGTCTCGTAGTAGAGGCGATAGACGAACTTCGACGCGGCGTCGGGCGCTTCGTACGCGTCGGTGAAGGGGACGCTGATCTCGCCCAGCGCGCCGTCTTTGGGAAGCGAGGCGGGCGGCTCGTTGAGTATCGTGCGGACGGGTTGCACGTAGCCCGAATATAAATACGTCCCATCAAGCAGGCGATACCAAATGCGGTTGTAGGCTTCGGGGTCTTCGTCTATGGCGGTCGCGTCAATGTCCACCACGAGGTCGCGCCAGTAGAGTTTGAGGCGGTTACCTTTGCGCGAGGGGATGTCGTAGGCCCACAACGTGTCGGTGGTGACGCGTCCCTGAGAAAGAGGCTCGGTTGGCGCGGCCCGCGCGAGGTCAGGAAAGAACGAAAGCGGACGGGACGGGACGAAGAGTCCCAGCAGTCCCAGTCCACTTAGTTTGAGAAAGTCGCGACGCGAAAGTCCGCCGTGTGTGGCGTTCATTTTAGTAGTGCACTGTGACGGTCGTGCCGAACGTGGACCAGTTGTAAACCCAACCCGCGTCGGCGATGCTCATATTGACGCAACCGTGACTCATGGGCGTGCCGAAATTATTGTGCCAGTAGGTTCCGTGGATGCCGTAACTTTTATGGAAGTACATCGTGTATGGCACATCGGGGAGGAAGTAGCCAGGGCCGCGCATGTCGGCGTAAAGATAGCGGGCGTAAACCTTGAATGTGCCTGTTACGGTGGGGGTGGCGGAAACGCCCGTGGAAACGATAAAGGAATTTACGAGCGTGTCGCCTTCGTACGCGAACAATTGCTGGGTGGAGAGGTTGATGTCTATCCAGCGCGCGCCTCCGCTGACGGGCGGGTTGTTGACTTGCTGTGTGGGAGCCACGTAGGGCGCGGCGGTGGGAGCGATGGAGGTGGGCGTATCCACGAGGATGGTCACTTCCATCACGCCGGGCGTGTCGGTTGGGAGGGGCGTTTCGGTGGGGAGAGGCGTGCTGGTGAATTCAGGCGTGAAGGTGATGGTGGGCGTCGAGGTGGACGTGAAGGTTGGCGTGAGGCTGGGGGTGAACGTCCACGCGGGGGTGTAGGTGGGTTTGTCGAGTTCGAGCGGGGCCGAGATGGGTTCTTCGCTTTGCGCGGTGGGCGAAGGCGGCGCTTCGTTGGCCGACTTGATGACAGACGCCAGAACCGACGAGTTGCGCGCCGACCAGGCGGCGAATGCCAAAACCACACACACCAACGCGCCGATCAGCGCGGGAATCAGCCAACGCCTGCGCGGCGCGGATTCGCCTTCCTCATCGTTCGCGCTGGATGCTTTGCGCGGCGCGGGTTCTTCCTCTTCGGGCATCGCGTCCAAGCCAGCGCGGCGGCGCGCCCAATCCATGGCTTTGGCGGCGCGCGTGGAGCGTGGATTAATTTTCAGCGCGCGGCGCGCGTATTGCAGGCTTTCCGTTGGGGTGGAGACAGCCGCCAGCAACAGCCAGCCATCCTCCAGTTCAGGAGCGAGGCGGGTCACTTGCTCGGCCCAACCGCGCGCCTCGGCCATGTTGCCCCGTCGCAAGGCGTCGCGTCCATTTTGAATGAGAGTGCGGATTTGGGAGGAGTCTGGGTTCATATTGGTAAAGTAGGTCTGGGTTATCCTATGCGAAGTTTACCACTAAACTTTAATTGTGATACTAAGCAGTTTTGCTCGAAAAGGCATCGGGACGATGTAACGGGAAAATCAATTTCACCACAAAGGACACAAAGGTCACGAAGGAAAAACGCCCGTAAAATTCATCCCTTCTTCCTCCTTTGTGTACTTCGTGCCCTTTGTGGTTAGGTTCTTCCCCGTTAATTACGGAAGAGCCCTTAAATTCTTATCACCACTGAATCTCCACCGGCACGCCAATTTCCGCCCAGTTGTAAAGCACAGTGGAATCGTACGCGCTCAGCACCACGCATCCATACGAAATGGGGCTTCCGAGATAGCCTTCCCACAACTCGGCGCCGTTGGGCAAAATCGGCAGGGAGTGGATTCCGTTTTCCAGCCCGCCCGCCCAATAAATGCCGAGCCAGTTGGGCATCCAAATATTCCAGGTCGCGCCGTAGGCATTGGGAATTTTGCTTTGGACGTGGAACACCCCCGTGCGCGTACCGTTGTTGATCCCCGTCGAAGCGATGAAACTATATAACAGCGCGTCATTCTCGTAGACGTACATGTGCTGTTCGGAAATATCCACGAGGATGTACTTTCCGCCTGCATACGCGGGAGCCACATCCTCGCTCACGCGGGACGGGAGGGCGGGTTCCTCGACGATGGTTATTTCCAGCGCCGACGTCGCGGTGGGCGAGGGCGGAACAGTTGGCGATGGCGTGAATGTGGCGACGGGCGTGTACGTGGGCTTGGGCAGAAGCGCCATCACAAAATGCGCGGCGGTGGGTGTGGATGGCGGCAGGTCTGCAGAAGCGGGCGTTGCCCAGGTGAAGACCGTCCAACACAGCACGGCAGAGAATCCCGCTCCCAAAAGGAGCAGGACGAAAAGAAGTCCGCGGCGAGAGGCAGGGATGGCAGTCATCAGGGCATGGGAGTCGGTTCGACGCTTTCGTTGTTGACGAAGCACAAAATGCCCTGCACGATTCCGTCCACCACGAGATCGGTGTGCTCAAGCAGGAAGTCGCGGTCGAGATTAAGGAAGCCCGTCTCGATGATGGCCGCGACTGTGTTCGGGTCAATTTCCGAGAAGGTGTGGTAATCGGTCATGTCGGCGGTGATGGAGCCTCGATGGAACTTCATCCCCGTGGCGCGGCCGTAACGGTCAACGAGACAGGCGGTCAGGCGGTCGGCGCGGTTGACATCACGCGTATCGCGAGCCGCGGCCACTTTGAAGCCCGTCGCTTCGTCGTTGACGTAATCGCACGAGTCGTTGTGAATGGACACCAGCGCGGCGGCGCGATAGCCTCCGAGGCGCGAGTCGTATTCCTGCAACACGTCCACTTGAAACCCCCTGGCTTCCAGGCTGGCCTTCACCAGCACGGCGATCTCCTCGTTCATTTCCTGCTCGGTCAGTTCAGGTTCGCCGTTCGCGTCGTAGCAGACCGCGCCCGAGTCGTTGCCGAGATGTCCCGCCACCAGGCCGATGCGCGGCGGAGGCAGGGGCGTGGACACGGCCGCGTCGGGCGCGGCCGCCCGGGGCGTCAGCAGGGACGCGAACTGTTCGTTCAGGTTGCCGATCGAAAAACTGTTGGGAGTCCATGCGGTGAAGAGCGTGGCGAGGAAGAGCGCGGTCAAAATGGTCGGCCCTAATAAATGGGCGCGCGTCGGGCGTTTGTGACGGGAGCGCGCGTGAGTCGGTTTTGAGTCCATGTCACGATGGTACTCAATTGAATGGGAAATGGCAAGGAATTTTCGAGCGGGATTTTTATCTTGACTTTGCCCCGCTGCCTCGGTATGATGAATTTGAAATGGAGACTCATTCATGACTTTCGACTCAGAATCTTTTCGCCGCGCCATGCGAGCCTGGACGACGGGCGTGGCGATCATCCTTGCCGCGCACGAGGGCGAATCGTACGGCATGACCATAAACTCGTTCACGTCCCTTTCGATCGAACCGCCGCTGGTGACCGTGGTTTTGAAAAACGACACGCATGTTTTTGATCTCGTAAATCGGTCGCACATTTTTAGTATTAACATCCTGTCCAATTCACAACGTCAACTGGCCGAGGACTTCGCGGGAAAATTGCACGGCGCAGAACGGATGAATAGTTATACAATAACAATGACAAACGGCGCGCCCCTGCTCGACGATGGGCTGGCCTGGCTGACCTGCCGCGTTGTCCACACCTACGCAGCGGGACAGAACACGCTCCTCGTGGCCGAAGTGACCGCGACAGACGTCCGCTCGACGGAGGAGCCGTTGGTGTATCATGATCGAGAGTATCGTCAACTTGTGTAAATGTATTTTTTTGTTAAGCAGATTAGGAAAATCGCTATGAATTTACGCTTTTCTTTCCTCTTTTTGATATTGGGAATGAACTTGGTGTTAGCAGGTTGTTCACCAGACATCCAAAGGGCGAATTTGCCTTCGCCAACCGCAACGGAACTTTTGAAGAGCGAAAATCGGCCTTCGCCGACCGCAACAAAAACCGCTTTTCCTCAACCAATAAAAAGCGCCCTGCAAGAGCAAACGCCATTGCCCATTTCTGTAGTCAGCAACGACACTCTAAGTAGTCGTTCATAGAAGTTTAGAAAACGACAAATGGAAAGTGCTGGTTGGTTTATTCTGTTGTGCCAGCATGTATTCGGCAGAAGCCAGTACCTCATCCATCGAGTCGTGCAGTTTGTTTGCGCAAGCCAATTCTT
>JACRBL010000053.1 GCA_016234485.1 Chloroflexota bacterium | reverse complement strand
GACGGTCTTAATCGGGGTCAATAGCAGATTCAAAAAAACATTTTTGAATTCCTTGTGTTTGTAGGAGTGCTTGGGGGCCAGCCCCCAAACCCCCGGGATTTTTTAGGCATGGCTCGGGTGTTCAAGGGTATGGTTTGAGTGACCATGGTTTTGTAACTTGATGTTCGCTCGGCGAAACGGAGCCAGGCTCTGTGGGGACACAACCTGGCAAGGGATAGCCGAGTCGACGGTGCGTCAAGGACGCTGGAGCGTCTTAGGTCTGACCTGAGACGCTCTTTTCATCACTCCAAAGGACATCGTTCTTGATCAGGGTGTTGAGAATCGTGAGCAGCTTCCGCATGCACGCCACCAGCGCGACTTTTTTGGCTTTGCCTTTGGCCAGCAGACGCTGGTAAAAGGTTCGAATCGTCGGGTTACATCGCGTTGCGACCAAGGTAGACATGTACAGCACGCATCGCACATCCGCGCGTCCACCCATGACGAAACGCTGCCCTTTCCATTGCCCCGAGTCTCGGTTGATGGGAGCCACTCCAACCAACTTGGAGATCTCCTCTCGATTCAATTTGCCAAGTTCCGGTAACCGCGCCACACAGGTGCCGATGGTGACGGGGCCGATGCCCTTCACCGAGTCCATGATCTCCACCTTGCGAGCATTCACCGTATCCTCCGCCACGCACTTTTCCATTCGCTTATCAATCTCGTCTCGCTGTTTTTCCAGCGATTCCAGCGATTTCCGGATCAATTCCCGAATCTCATGATCGCTGGTCTGCTTGAAACGGTTCGACTCTTGATTGATCAAGTCCAGCAGTTGCTGACGGCGCGTGACCAGAGCCGCGAGTTTCTCCTCAGCCTCCGACTTTGCCGCCAGCGGCGCGGGTTTCACGACTTGCCCAAACATGGCGATGACTTCGGCATCAATCGCATCCGTTTTGGCATCTCGGCCGATCCCTTTCGCGAAATCGCGGACCTGTCGTGGATTGACCACGGCCACCGCGATCTGCTGATTTCGCAGAACCTTGACCAACGTCGATTCGTAACCGCCGGTGGCCTCCATAACGACGAGCACACGCTTCTTCCTGCGGAGCACTTTGACCAAGTTACTGACAATGGCGTCCTCTGAGTTTTCGATCGTGAATCGCGTCTTGGAATTCGGAAGAAAAACATCCAGGTGCGACTTCGATACATCAACGCCCACAAACAACGCAAACGACTCAGATTCGTTTTTCATAACATCCCATCCTAGTGAATACGAGCTAGCCGGAGCCGCTCAAGCGACGGTTCGGGTTTGAAATGAACGGCTTGCGATCAAGCTCTCCCACGGCCTTAGCGCCAAGGGGCCGACGATCTACAAGCCGTCGTTCGCCACCAGTCCGACTGGTGACAAAGTTCGTGTGAGCAGAGGATCGCAAACCGTCCTCGGCTCGTCAATTCCTAGATACTAGGGGTCGGGGGTGAGGGGGACGGAGGGTGAGTTACGCAACCGGCTCGAGTACAGAATCTGCGTTCGGACAAAACAATCTAGTTCGATGTTGAAAACGATCGTCAAAGACCTCATAGGATTGCGTTAGGAAGTTGATGATGGACAGAATCACGTTTGCAAAATTGCAGCGTTAGACGGCACACTCGTACGAACAATTGCTCTGGAAACTGCTTCGCAATCGACAGCGATGCAAAATGACATTCCGACGACAACATCCTCTCGGGACTTACACAGCCGATTATTATTGCGCCGAAGCAAGACTGGTTGTCGAAGTCGACGGAGCAGATCATTTGACCGAAAAAGGTCGACGACATGACGCGATTCGAGACCGATGGATAATGGAACAAGGAATTCTAGTTTTGCGAATTACGGGAAAGCGGATTGAATTGGAGACGATGGAAGTGTGTAACGAAATCGACGCGATACTGCGCGAGCGTCTCAGTAAATAGCTGCGATCGCTGGGCACTTATTCTGTACTCGAGCCGGTTGCGTAGCTCACCCTCCGTCCCCCTCACCCCCGACCCCTCTCCCCGGCGTACCGGGGCGAGGGGAGACCAATGACTTACTAACTTTTGCTCGCTAGATTTGAATTTCGACGCGCCGAGATGTGGGTAAACTTAAGCCTACGGCCATCGCTGACGCGGCCTAAGACAAGACGCATTTCCTTCCTATCTCCGTTCTCTCCTGTCAAATCTGGATTCGACGGATTCGGACTTCCGAAAATCAAACAGGAGGGAAGAGTGGAGGTGTCAAAAGCAGCACAAATGGACGCCCCATCCGCGCCATCGTTGTTGAGGTGCGTGTCTTAGTTTGTTGCAGCAATTCCGATCGCCGAAAACTGGTC
>JACRBL010000054.1 GCA_016234485.1 Chloroflexota bacterium | reverse complement strand
GTTGACCACGTTTGAAAAGAATCCAAGCGATAAGAAGCAACTCTTCATCGTCACCTGCCCGAAGGACATGATCATGTATTCGGACGCGGTCAAGACCACAGGCAACGAAGGCAGGATCGAAGTCCGCGACATCATTCAGTTGGTGGCGGAAGCGGTTGGGGTGACGGAAACGCCCGAGATGGCCGCGCCTGCTACGGGTCAGGTGTGACGCGATGTTCAAGTGTCCGTATTGCGAGTTTAGCGGTAAGAGATCAGAAATCCACAGTCATTTGGTGGAGAGTCATGGTGATACACTAGGCGTGCGCGTGGATGAATTAACGGGCCATACGTTTTTCATTGTGACTTGCCCTGTTTGCAAAGATAGTTACGAGCAGGTGACGAAGAAGGCTAGAAATGATCCAAATTTCGTAAACGAGTATGAGCATGAAATTCGTTTGGTCGTGTTTGATATGTTGTTGTATCACATGCAAGGCGAGCACAAACTAGGAGAATAAAATGGCAACAGTTCGTGGATGTAACATTCCTGAAGACCGCTACTACTGGGTGGAGAAACACGCGTGGGCGCTGCCCATGGACGATGGCGCAGTGAAAATTGGAATCACCGATGTGGCGCAGAATTTGGCGAAGGGCATTGTCAACGCGACGCCAAAGGACGCGGGGCGCACCGTGCAAAAAGGCAAATCGGCGGGGACGCTCGAAAGCGGCAAGTGGGTGGGACCCGTGACTTCGCCTGTGACGGGCGAAATCGTGGAAGTGAACGAAGCGATGAAAGCCAAACCGTCGCTGATCAACACCGACCCGTATGGAGAAGGCTGGTTCGTGAAAGTGAAGCCGACGGATTGGGCTGGCGAAAGCGCATCGCTGTTGACGGGCGAGGCGGCGGTGGCGGCGTATCAGAAATTTATGGAAGAACAGAATATTTCGTTCGAATAACTAGAGATTGGAGATTGGTAATTGGTAAATGGTAATTACCAATCTCCAATTACCATTTACCAAATGATCTTCTACGCCTGCGACATTCCCGAAGACCTGACCTACGACATCGAGCGCGATGTGTGGATTCGCTTTGACGGCGAGATCGCGACTCTGGGCATGACCGATGTCGCGCAGACGCGTTGCGGCAAGATCGCGGCGATCAGTTTTCGGGATGTTGGTAAGAAGGTTGCGCAAGGCAAGGCGCTGGCGACGGTTGAGTCTGCGAAATGGGTGGGACCTTTCCCTGCCCCGTTTTCATGCGAGATCGTCGAGACGAATGAGGCGGGATTCGCAAAAGATATTTTGATTACGAATAAAGAGCCGTATACCACTGGCTGGTTCGTCAAAGTGAGACCGACCAATCTCGAAGCAGAACGCGGTCATCTCGTCACGGGCGCAGCGGCGGCTGAAAAATACAAGGAAAGAATCAAAGAGTTGAAAGTCAATTGTCTGCGTTGCATTGACTAACCTATGTCCCTTTTACCAACCCACCAAAGGAGTCTCCCCAATGTCCAAGAAAATCCGTTTGCTCTACATGGAAGGCGTATCCCCGCTGCGCTCGCAGACCGTCTATCACGCGGTCGGGTACGCAATGAAAGAAGGTACGCCAAACACCATCATCATGGTCTCGCCGAACGGACCGTATGTATCCATCGGCTACCATCAGGATATACAAAAAGAAGTGGACTTGGACTACTGCGAGAGACACAATCTGCCCGTCTATCGTCGTGAAGTCGGCGGCGGCGCGGTGTTTTTGGACAACGGTCAACTCTTCACGCAGTGGATCTTCCACAAGGAAGACCTGCCCGCCACGTTGGAAGAACGCTTCAAACTCTATATTGACCCGCTGGTTGCAACCTATCAGGAACTCGGCATCCCTGCCAACCATCGCCCGATCAACGATGTGCATGTCAACGGCAAGAAGATTGGCGGCACAGGCGCAGCGCAGATGGGCATTGCGGAAATTCTCGTCGGTAGTTTGATGTACACCTTTGACAAGAAGACCATGTCACAGGTGTTGAAAGTCCCCTCCGAGAAAATGCGCGACAAAATTTTTGAGTCGCTCGAGGCCTACATGACCACCATGTCTGAGCAGCTCGGCTCCACGCCTGACCGCGCGATGGTCAAAGACTTGTATATGAAAAAGGTCTCCGAAGCGCTGGGCATGGAAGTCTACGAAGGCGAATGGACAGCCGAGGAAGAAGCAATGGCGAAAGAGATTGATGCGCGCTTCACCTCCGATGAGTGGCTCTATCAAAAAGGGCAACTGCACCAGCAGGGCGTGAAAATTCATCAGGATGTACATATTGTCGAAGCGGCGTTCAAGGCGCAGGGCGGTCTGATCCGCATCATCGCCCGCCTGCGCGAAGGTCGCATTGACGACGTCACCATCTCTGGCGATTTCACCCTGTTGCCCGTCTTCGCTCTCGGCGCGCTCGAACAATCCTTGCGTGGTGTCGCTGCCACGCCTGAGAATCTCAAATCCAAAATTGAAGAAGCGTACTACCGCCTCAACATCCAATCCCCTGGCGTAACACCCACTGATTTCACAACGGCAATTATGAATGCCGTGACTCCTCCGCAAGCAGCCTAACCAAACGAAAGAAGAAAGACCAAAGAAACTTCTTTCCTCTTTCTTCTTTCATCCTTATCAAATGACTCAAAACTACGGCTTCCTAATCGACCAATCAAAATGCATCGGCTGTCACGCCTGTTCCACCGCGTGCAAGTCCGAGAATCAAGTGCCGCTCGGTGTGAATCGCACCTGGGTCAAATATGTTGAAACGGGCGCATATCCCGATGTGCGCCGCCGCTTTCAGGTGACGCGCTGCAACCACTGCGCCAACCCGCCCTGCGTGCGCATTTGTCCAGTCACTGCCATGTATCAGCGCGATGACGGCATTGTCGAGTTTGATCCGTCTATCTGCATCGGATGTAAATCCTGTATGCAAGCCTGTCCCTATGACTCGATCTATCTTGATCCCGAAACGAACACCGCGGCGAAATGTACTTTCTGCGCGCATCGTTTGGATGTGGGACTCGAACCCGCCTGCGTCGTCGTCTGCCCCGAGCACGCCATCCTCGCTGGAGACTTGAACGACCCCGCTTCGGAGATAAGCCGAAAGTTGTCCACTTCGCAAGTGACTGTTCGCAAGCCCGAGCAGGGGACGGGTCCCAAACTCTTCTACATCAACGGCAACGATTGGTCGCTTCATCCTTCCGCCACTCAAACCCACGACTCCTACATGTGGGCAGATAAAGTCACCGAGCAAAACGTCACTGCCTTTGAGCGCGGATCGATCGCCCTGCCTGTCCTGAAATCCAAATCGGGCACGCCCATCCGCACCCCGCAGACTCAAGGCGAGCCGCTCAACGGTCCCATTCAAATTGGCGGACGTGTCGCTGAGCACATGGTGCAGACCGCGTACACCGCACAGCACAAGATCAACTGGCATTGGGAACTGCCTTCGTATCTCGTCACCAAAAACATCGCAGGCGGACTCTTCATGTTGCTGAGTCTCGGCTCGATGTTTAATATCTTTAGTTTCAACTCTGCCACTTTCCTTGCGACAGGTTTCACCGCGATGATCTTCATGCTCATCACGACCATCTTGCTCATCAAGGATTTGTCACAACCCAAGCGCTTCCTCAACATCCTGCTCCGCCCGCAATGGAAATCATGGGTGGCACGCGGCGCGTACATCATGGTCACATTTACGGCGGTTGCTGGATTGTGGTGGCTGCTCGAGGGGGTGGCTTACTTTGGAACGGAGCCAAAATTTGGCGCAGTACATTGGGGTAGGATGGTTAGCGAATTCGTTATAGCTGTCCGTCCATTTGCCGCGTGGATCGTCTTCCCCTTTGCGCTGGGTGTGGTCATCTACACCGCCTTCCTACTCGGTCAAGCCGAAGGACGCGATATGTGGCAGAACAACCTGCTGCCTTTCCAACTCTTCGCCCAATCCATGATGGTGGCAAGCGGCGTGTTCTTTGTGTTGAATCTTTTCGTGACCTTCCCCGCTGACTTGACTGCTTTGCTGACCGTCCTCTTCCCCGCCAGCATCGCCGTCAACCTCCTGCTGACCTTCGCGGGCAAACTCAACTCCTTCCCCACCGATACTGCCATGCTCGCATCGCGCGAGATGACCCATGGACGCTTCCGCAATCACTACTGGCTGGGCGGCATTGCGCTGGGACACGTCATCCCGCTCGTGCTGATGCTCATTTTTGCGCCCGCTCTGCCTGTTGCTGTTCTTGCTACGCTGGTCGGCTTGTTCTTCTACGAATACGCCTTCGTGATGGCGCCGCAGTATATTCCGAATTCGTAAAGCGAAAAACGATATTCGATACTAGAAATTCGATTATCGAATATCTAATATCGAACTCAACCGAGACCCTATGACCCAATCTATTCCAAAAACCTCCGCAGGCACCGCCGTCCCGCAATTCGCGGCGCCCGACCGCAAGCCCGTCAAACTGACCGAAGTCGTCCACCCCGATGGGCGCATCAGCCAGTATCCACCCACGGATGTGTGGGATGACTGGGTCGAATGGGACGGCAAGGAGTGGCCTCGCAAAGTAGCGCGGAGATACACACTCGTGCCGACCGTCTGCTTCAACTGCGAATCTGCGTGCGGACTTCTCGCCTACGTGGACAAGGACACCTTCGAGATTCGCAAGTTCGAAGGCAATCCCGTCCACCCTGGCTCTCGCGGACGTAACTGCGCCAAGGGACCCGCGACTCATAATCAAGTTTATGACCCCGAAAGAATTCTTTATCCGTTGAAGCGAGTCGGTAAGCGTGGCGAAGGGAAATGGGAGCAAATCACTTGGGAGCAGGCGTTGACCGAGATCGCGGAGAAAATGCGCGAGAGCAAGAAGCGCCGCCCGAATGGGATCGTCTATCACGTCGGTCGCCCAGGAGAAGACGGATACACCAACCGCGTCGTGCAGACCTGGGGCATGGACGGTCACAACAGTCACACCAACATCTGCTCGTCGTCTTCTCGCGCTGGCTACAACTTCTGGATCGGACAAGACCGTCCCAGCCCAGACTTTGCGAATGCACGAGTCATTCTTTTGATCTCCAGTCACCTCGAAACGGGACATTACTTCAACCCGCACGCCCAGCGCATCATCGAAGCGAAAACAGATGGCGCGAAACTCATCACCTTTGACCCACGCCTGAGTAACACCGCTTCCATGAGCGATGTCTGGCTGCCGACCTACCCTGGCAGTGAAAATACGATTCTGCTTTCGATCGCGAATCATCTGATCCAAAATAATTTGTACAACAAAGACTTCATGCAGAAATGGGTCAACTGGAAGGAAACACTGAGTGCAGTAGCCAGTAACCAGTTATCAGTAAACAGTGAACAGTTGTCGGCGGAGATAAAAGAGGCGTTTAACGTTGAACGTTCAACGTTGAACGTTAAACACTTCGACCTGTTCGACCGTCTGCTCAAAGACCTCTACGCCGAATACACATTCGAACGCGCTGCAAAGGAATCGGAAGCGCCGATCGAGCGCATTCAAGAAACGGCGCGGCTCGTTGCTAATTGCGAAGGCAAACTTGCAACGCACGTTTGGCGTTCTGCGAGTGTTGGCAATCTTGGCGGATGGCAGGTGGCGCGTTGCTTGCTCTTCCTCAACGTGCTGACTGGCAGTATCGGCAATAAGGGCGGCACTTCGATGACGGGCTGGAATAAGTTCGTGCCCAAGCCATTCAAAGGCGCGCCCGCTCCCGAAACGTGGAACGAGCTGCACTACCCCATCGAGTATCCGCTTGCACATTATGAGATGTCCATCCTTTTGCCGCACATGCTCGAAGAAGGGCGCGGCGATATCGACGTGTATTTCACACGTGTCTACAACCCGATGTGGGTCAACCCTGATGGCTTCATGTGGCTCAAGGCGCTTAAGGATGAAGACTCAAAGATTAAGTGTTATGTGGCGCTCACGCCCACATGGAACGAGACCGCATGGTTCGCCGATTATGTTTTGCCCACAGGTCACGGACCTGAGCGTCACGACCTGATGAGTCAGGAAACGCACGCGGGGCAGTGGATCGCGTTCCGTCAGCCTGTGCGCCGCGTTGCGATGGAACGTGCAGGCATGAAGGTGGACTTCACCTATCAAGCCAACCCTGGCGAAGTGTGGGAAGAGAACGAATTCTGGATTCAACTTTCCGCGAAGATGGATCCCGATGGTTCGCTTGGCATTCGTCAGTGGTTCGAATCGCCGTATCGCCCTGGCGAGATCATTACCGTGGATGAATACTATCAATGGATCTTCGAGAACTCGGTGCCAGGTCTGCCCGAAGCCGCCGCAAAAGAAGGTCTCACTCCGCTGGCATACATGCGCAAGTATGGCGTGTTCGAAGTGAAGAAGGAAAATTACGTTCCCTTCACAAAGGAGATTGGCAAGGCAAACGATTATCAAGTGGATGAATTCAACCGCGCCTCAAAAGACGGACATGTAGTTGGTTTGGCGGTGGACGGTGTGGTCACCCCTGGATTTGAAACCCCGTCCAAGAAACTTGAGTTCTTCAGCGACACGCTCGCCAACTGGGGTTGGAGTGAAAAAGAAAATGTGATTCCGTGGTCAGTGAAGAGTCACGTCCACCCCGATACCATTGACCGCTCCAAAGGCGAGATGATTCTGCTTCCCAACTTCCGCTTGCCAACATTGATTCACACTCGAAGCGCAAATGCCAAATGGCTGTATGAGATCTCGCACAAGAATCCGATTTGGATGAATCCCGAAGACGCGCAGCGCTTTGGTCTCGAAACAGGCGACCTCGCCAAAGTGGAAACCGAGATCGGTCACTTCGTGGATACGGTCTGGGTCACCGAAGGCATCAAACCTGGCATCATCGCCATCAGCCATCATCTCGGGCGCTGGCGTTTGAATGAAGATAAAGGCGTGAGCAAAGGCTCGTCAAACCTTGTTGAACTGCACGACGACGGCAAAGGCGGATTCCTCATGCGCGTCATTCACGGTGGCAAGGCGTGGGAATCATCCGACCCCGACACCAGCCGCATCTGGTGGAGCAACGTTGGCGTGAACCAGAACCTTGCCCATGCCGTCCACCCCGACCCTATTAGCGGAGTCCACTGCTGGCTGCAAAAAGTATTCAGCATCCGCAAGGCGGAACCCGGCGAAAAAGCAGGCGATCTGTTTGTAGACACCAATAAATCAATGGAAAAATATCGTGAGTGGCTGGCGATGACCCGCCCCGCCGATAAAGTTAGCCCCGATGGGAACCGCCGTCCCTATTGGCTGGCGCGCCCGCTCAAGCCTGTCAAAGAGGCGTATAAATTGCCGAAGAAATAGCCCGGAGGGCTTCGTATGTCAGCGCGGGGATTTTATCCCCGCCGCGGCGCCAGCCCGACGCGGACGCGTCTCGACGCAGAATCCCGCTGTCCCTGAGTCCGAAGCGGTTCGTCATCCAGAAAGAAAAAAAATCAAATGGCAGTGAAATCCACGAAGGCAAAATCCAAGCCGTCTGAAGAACCCGTCGAAGAGCCGGTCTGGACGTATCGCGGGTATAAACTTAAATCGGGCGAGTTCGTTACGGCGATGGTGCATTTTTTTCGCGCGGAAGTTTCGCGGGCGAATGTGTGGCGTCAGCGTTTGGATACGACCACGAATTGGGCGGTGGTGTCTACGGGCGCGACGTTGTCCATTGCGTTCAGCCAGGCGAATGTGCATCATTCCATTGTGATTTTGAATACCTTTCTCGTGCTTTGGTTTTTGTTCATCGAGGCGCGGCGTTATCGCTATTATGAGTTGTGGAGTTATCGCGTGCGCCTGATGGAGACAGATTTTTACGCGGCCATGCTCGTGCCGCCGTTTCACCCTTCACCCGATTGGGCGGAAAATTTGGCCGAGAATTTGCTCACGCCGAGTTTTCCCATTTCGATGTCGGAGGCGTTTGGCCGCCGCCTGCGCCGAAATTATTTTTGGATTTTCCTGATCATCGCGATGGCGTGGGTCGCGAAGTTGTGGCTGTTCCCGCAGGCGCCCATGTCTACGCAGGAGTTTGTGGATCGCGCTGCGGTTGGACACATTTCGGGCTGGGCTGTATTTGGCGCCGCCATTGTGTTCTATGTCTTTCTCGCCATCTTTGCGGTTGTCACCGTGAATATGACCCGCGCCACCGGCGAGGTGTTGCCGCGCTTCGGCGATGAGACCGCCACTGCCGCGCCGTCGGAACAGGGCAAGCCGAAGGGACTGCTGGCGCGCATGATTCCCCGCCAACGACGCCGTCAACTGCTGGCGCTCATCATCACCGATAAAACGGACGCGGTCTCGAACCGCATCCTCACCGACCTGAAACGCGGCGTGACGGCGATGGAGGGCAAGGGTATGTACACGGGCAAGGATCGTTCCATCTTGCTGTGCGCGCTGACGATCACCGAAGTGCATAATTTGAAATCGGCGGTGGCGAAGGAAGATCCAAAGGCGGTGGTCATTGTTTCGCCCGCGCAGGAAATTTTGGGTGGGGGGTTTAGCCCGCTGACGCAAAAGAAGTGATTGCCCCAGAACTGGTTTACAAAGCCGCCAACAGGCGGCTTTTTTTATAACCTTCGTTTCATGAAGACGGCCACTTCGCCATCGGGATGGTCATTGTTTGTGTAATAGGAAATATCCACTCCTTCCACCCTGAAACCGAGCTTCCGATATACGTGAATGGCGTTGGCGTTTGTGTTTTGCGTTTCGCAAACGATGGTTCTGAGATGGATGCGTTTGGCGCTCTCCGCCGCGCGTTCCATTAATCGTTTTCCAATGCCCCGCTTGCGATGCGTTTCTGCCACGTGAAATTCCCAAACCCATAAACTGCGATTCCACTCGCGCGCTTCGGCAAGGATGAGCGCCACAAGCAGATCATCTTCGTATGCTCCAAAGGAAAAGCCGTTGTTAAGGAGTTCTTGGTATTGTTGAAAAGTTTCGCGGTCGTAATGGTCGTACTGCTTGACGTATGGCTCTTTGGTTTCAACAAATTGCAAACGGATCGAAGATTGGTTTTCTGAATCGGAATACGCCACTTCATATTTGCCGTTGGAAGTGTAGCCGCTTGCGACGCGTTCCAGGTCGGCAAGCTCTAATTTTTTCAGCGGGGAAATTTCGATCATTTCCCTATCGTCTCCACGCGAGAAAGGCTTCGAGCGCTTTGCGGTTGATCAGGATATCGTTGCTTTGGTGGTCGGTCAGTTCCACGTCCACCGCGGCGATGCCTTGCGCGGCGGCCCAGTCTATGAGCTGGCCTGTGTATTGACAACCAGGATCGTTCGTGGGCGGATACAAATACAGACTCGCGGCCGACAGCGCCCGCGCCAAACTGTCCGACGCGGGGTCGGGGTCGGGCTGTCCGCCTGCGAAGATGGCCGACATGGCGCTGTGATAACTGATGAGCGCGTCCACTTTGTTGGCGAGCAAAAAGTCGCGCAGGGCGATGGCTTCGGGTTCGGAAAATGGATGCTCGCCCGCGGTGAGACGCAAGTAGCTAAAACATCCCGTTCGATCCCAATCGGGTTGCCACAAAACGCTCCAGTTGCGGTTGATGTCCACACTGCGGGCGTTGCCGCGTCCTTCGGGTTGGTTGAGAAAATCGAAATAGCCATCGGGGTTGAGGATGGGCAGGAGATAGAGCGTGATCTCTTCGGGCACAACGATCGTGTGATTTTTAAGATCATCGCGTAAAAGATAAACCAGCGTGGCCGTGTTCGATTCATACCCGCCGTGGATCGCGCCGATGATGACGCGCACGATCGGCCCGCTCCCGAAGCGGTACATTTCCAGCGGTTTCCCCTCAATGGACTTGCCAATCGAAAACGCCTCTCCCTCGGGCGGCAGGGGCGTGGACGTAATCGCCAGCGTTGGCGTGGCGGTATTCGTCGCCGCGAAGACGGGCGTGATGGTGAACGTGAACGCGGGCGCGAGCGTGGCCGTCCCCGTTTCAGTGGCGGATGTTGGCAGGCTGAGCGCGTGCTTATCCGCTAAAAGATTCGCCGTCACAAAGACGACCACAAAAATTAGCGCGCCAACTAGAAAACCGATCAACAAATATTTTGCGTTATTGGTAAAGGATCGTTTCATAAAGTGAGTTTACTGACAGATGTAATACGCGTCGGTATCGTCCCAGCCTTCGCGCGCCCAGCCCATCACCGATTGCGTCGTTGTTCCGATCGGGTCGAATCCGCGGCCCTGCTTGCCATATGGCGTGCCTGGGTAAATCTCCACCTTCCACCACCAAAAATCATCGGCGCACACGGGGCCTTCCACAATGCGAATATATGTGCCAGTGTAGATCGAGAATCTTTCCTCGCCGTTCAGTCTGGCAGTCTTGCGGATGATCAACCGATCGGTCTTGGTACAAACCCGCGCTTCCGCATCGGCGCGCAGGCGGGTGGGATATTTGGCGCGCGGGCACGATGGCGTGGCGGTGGGTTGCTTGACGGGGACGAGCGTGTCGGTGGGGAAGACCTGCAACGGCGGCGCGTCAGTGGGCTGGATCTGCGCGGGGCGCGACGTCGCTGGCTCTGGTTCCACGGGACGCGACGTGGGCGGCTCATTGATCGCAGGCGGCTGATTATTCGCGTTGTTCGCGTTGAGCAGCCACATGATGGCAAGCGCCACCACGCAGATTCCCGCGAACACGACTCCGACTCCGCCCATGCCGATCGCCATCCAATTCGTGGATTTTTTCGCGGGTTGCGGCTCCCAACGCGGCGCATCCGCCTGGACAGTGGTCCGCGTACCCTCCATCAGCGTGGATTCAGGCTGACGGGTCGCGCGCACCCCGCTCGCGGTCGGGGAGGAAACGTCGCCGCGCGCCAGTCGGTCCAGCGCGGACGCGAATTCCGTCATGGTCGCGTAGCGGTCATCGGGACTTTTCGCCAGCGCCTTCAACAGGACGCGTTCCACCTGGTCAGGCAAATTGGGGACGAATTTCTTCGGGCGCGGCAATGGCTCGTTGACGTGTTTGATGAGCACGGCCATGGGCGTGTCGGCCTGGTAGGGTTTGCATCCCGCCACCATCTCGAAGAGGACGACGCCGAGCGAGTAGATGTCGGCGCGGTGGTCTATTTTTTTGCTGGTGGCCTGTTCGGGAGCCATGTATTCAGGAGTGCCGATCGTGACGCCTGTGCCCGTCAGTTCAAATGTCGCTTCGGTGTCGATGATCTTGGCGATACCGAAATCGGTGAGCATCAGGTCGCCCGCCTGCGTGATCAAAATGTTGGACGGCTTGACGTCGCGATGCACCATGCCTTGCTGGTGCGCGTAGGCAAGGGCGCGTGCGATGGGCGTCAAAATGGACGCGGCCTCCTGATACGGCATGGCGCGGCCGCGCAGTTTTTCCTTCAGCGTGCCGCCTGGCAGGTAGGGCATGACGAGCCAGGGCATGTCTTCGAATTGCCCGTAGTCCTGCACTTTGACGATGTTGGAATGGGTCAGTTTTGCCAGCGCCTTGGCCTCGCGCTCAAAGCGGACGAGGGCATTCTCCAAAATGCTCGGCGCGAGATTTTCGGTGCGGATGACTTTGACGGCCACATCCGTTTCGAGCCGCGTGTCATACGCCTTGTAAACAATGGCCATGCCCCCCTCGCCGAGTTGTTCGAGGATGTGATACCGTCCGAGCGATTTTCCGATGAGGTTGGTCATGTAGGTTTCCTGTGGCAAAGGAGGGTGGGTTTACGAAACCACGTCCTGACGTTTCAATGCGAATATTGTACACGCGCCGAGAACTGCGGACAAGCCAATCAGCATTGCCCAGGCAAACAGCAGATGCGGCGCCGAGCGTTCGTAGTTGAGCGTGAATTGGAGCGGCGTTTGGATGGTTTCGGGATCCGGATCAATGTCCACTGGTTCGGTGCGTTTCTTTTCCACTTCCACCAGTTCGTTCTCTTTCACCACTGGCACGGGGATGGGGTTGCGGCAACCAGGGAAGTTTTGCATTTCCTGCGTCACGGTGACGCATTCCCAGTCGTCGGCAGGTTGCTTTACGGTGACGGTTACATTTTCGGTGCGAGGACCAAGGTTGAAACGCGTCCGCGAGTAATCCTCGTTGAGTTGTTCGAGATTGACCGAGACTCCCAACGCTTCGGTCGTCCAGCGACTCAATGTCAGGTTGGATAGGGTTCCCGAAACGCCAGGCAGTTTGAACAACACGCCCGCGAACAAAATCTGGATGAACATCACCCCGAGGATGATGTACGACACGGAACTGGCGTTCGGCGCGATGGCCGAGATAAGCAGGCCGAACATGATCGCCGCCACCGCTCCCAGCACGAGGGTGATGTAAATTTCGATCGGCGCGGGCAGGATCACGCCGACGGAGGGGAAGTCAATTTTGAAACTGAGTACGATCAGGAAGAGCAATACCTGCACCGCCGCGAAGAGACTCAGCAAAAAAACTTTCGATGCGAGGTACGGGACGAGTTGTAGGAAGACCATCCGCTCGCGGGCATAGACGGTTCGCTCTTTGACGATCTCGTACGCGGCGGCAAATAGTCCGAGCAGGACGGAGGCCAGCGCCATCATGAAAACCAGCGCCTGTCCGTGCGCTGCGACGGTGTCGGTTTTTGATTCCGCGCCCGCGTTGATCGCGCTTGAAAGGATTTGCTCCAATTTTGATTGGTCTCCCACCAGCCACCACGCGTCGGCAATCATCAGCAGGTAGGCCGCGAGTAGGGGCATGATCGCCAGCAGGATGGTGAGCAAAATTTTGTCGCGCAAGATCAGGTCGAAGTAGCGGCGCGTCAGGACGAAGAACTGTGTCAACGGGTTGGCGCGGCGGCCTGAAATCCCGCGCGATGCGCCGTTTTCGCGCTTGCCGCGCGGCGCGGGGAGAGTCGTCACGCGCTCGCGCACGTACTTTTTGTAAAAATCCGAATTCTTAAATTTCTCCTCCCACGAAGCCGCGCGGGACTTAGCCTTGCGTGGGTCGGGGTCGCTGATCTCGTCGTAGATCGAAGCGAAGTTGTTCGCGCCCACTTCGAAGAATTGGTCGGCTTGATTCGGCGGGCCGAAGAAAACCATTTTGCCCTGTGACATGAACGCGACCTGATCGCATTCGGTGATGTTGGCCGTGGCGTGCGTGACGAGCAGAATCGTCTTGCCGCTGTCGGCCAGTTTGCCGAGCATCACCATCATCTTTTTTTCCAGGCCAGGGTCGAGGCCCGAAGTCGGTTCGTCGAGGAAGAAGAGCGGAGGGTCGGCGAGCAGTTCTACTGCGATGCTGGCGCGCTTGCGCTGGCCGCCGCTCAAACTTTGGATGGGCTGGCCGCGCTGACCCGAAAGTTCTACCTGCTCCAACACCTTGTTCACGCGGCTTTCTATCTCGCTATCATTGATGTCTTCGGGCAGGCGCAGACGCGCGGAATACCTCAGCGCCTGTTCCACGGTCAACTCTTTGTGCAGGATGTCGTCCTGCGGGACGTAGCCGATTTGCGAACGGAACGCGTCGTAGTTGTGATACAGGTCTTCGCCCTCGATCAACACCTGACCCTGGGGCGGGAGCAGTCCGCTCATCGTTTTCATCAGGGTGGTTTTTCCCGCGCCCGACCCGCCGACGAGTCCGATGAACTCTTGCGGGTAGCACGAGATGTTGACGTTTTCGAGAATGGTCTTGCGCGTCGCGCCCGTCCCGACGAGGACGTTCAACGCCTGGCCGTCCAGCCGAAGTCCGCGCGTGGCGGCGAACACTTTGACGACGCCCGCTCCCTCGTACGCGAGTCGGAACGGACCGATCTGGATCGTGTCGCCGCGCTTCATCACCGTCGGCCCGCTGACGCGCTTCCCGTTGACGAAGGTGCCGTTGGCGCTGTTCAAGTCCACCAGCGTCCATTCGGGTTGCGCGGGATGCAGAACCGCGTGCCGCCGCGAGACTGACGGCGCAGCCAGGTGGATATCGGATTCGGCGCCGCGCCCGAGTGTGAGAGGCTTCTGTCCCTGCGGCAATACGGACGCCAACTCGATCAACCCCGTGGTGGATTCCCGCGCCGCGACGAACGTCTCCACCGCGGCCTTGGCCTGGACTTTGGGCTCGCGCGGCATCAACGGCGTGACGCTGCTCTTCAGCGTGACGATGACGCCCAGCCGCGCATCCTTGCCGAGTTGCAGGCGGACTCCCTCTTTGAGAATTACCTGCTGGATCTTCTGCCCGTCCACGAGCGAGCCATTGCGGCTGTCGAGATCGGTGTAGACCCAATCTTCGCCGCGCAGTTCGAGCAGTCCATGCTTGCGCGAGACGACGGGACTTTCGAGAACGATGTCGTTGTCAATGTCGCGGCCAATGCGATACGGTCCGCGCTCGAGGTTGATTTCGCGCGCGGGTTGTCCAGGGATGGAGAGGAGGAGGGTGGGCATGAGGGGAACTCCGAAATTCGCTGTTCTTATCTTGAAATGCCATAAAATTGAATCGTTCCGTCTTGATGTGCAATGACAACCAAGTTTCCATCAGGGGAAAAATCAAGATCCATCATCGACAGAGATAATCCATCAACATTTTTAATCAATGCACAATTCGAGGAATTAAAAAACGCTATTCCTCCCGTTCCCCACCCATCCCAGAGGGCAGCAATAATGGACCCATCGGGTGAAAATTCAATATCATAGTGAAATGCGTGCGACGATCCGTTTGCTATATCCAGTATGTCACTGTTTACACATACTTGTTGTCCATCAGATATTCGCAACACCCTAAAATTACCACTGTATTCAGGACCTTGGTAATTTTCACTACGATTTGTTCCAAATGCCAGATAAGTTCCCGTAGGAGAAACATCGAATGCAAACGAGTCGCCTTCTCCCCAAATCGCGTTTAGCAAATTTCCATTTTGCACATCCCAAATCCTTAAATAGCCATCAGAACTCTTTGTAATAATACTTTTTCCATCTTTCGAAAACACCTGAGAAAGAACATAATTGGAGTTGGAATATACGCCTGCAATGGACATTACCAGGGTTCCGCTCTCGGCATCCCAAACACTGATATAGCAGCACCCGCCAGCAGCGATCAAACGGCCATCTGGGCTGACGGCAAGCGCCTTGGTAAGGTCCCCGTAATTCTGAATAGAGAGCTGATTGATTTGATTGCCAGATTGATCATAGATGAATAAGATATCACGTTGCATCGTTAAAATTGCTATATTTCCATTTGGAAGAAATTTCACTGCGCTAACTTGCGAACCAGGATATCCAGCCGTATTTTTCGGAAAAATCACCAAACTTTCTTCTTCACCAGTTTGAATATTTCGAAGATTTACAAGCCCATTAATTTGATTATCATCACCTCCAAAGACTATCTTTTGATTATCTTCTAAAATATCAACGCTAAGAGGTCTAAATGGAAGATCCCAGGCTGCCAGTAGTTCGAGCGAGTTAAGATTAGCTCGTGATATTCGGACGTTCGTCTGCGGGACATTCATCACCATTGTAGTTGGCGTTGGCATTGGGGATGGCGTTATGGTTTCAGTGGGGGTCAATGTCGGCTCTGGTGTGCCACTGGGAGTTATCGTTAAAGTTGGCAATGGCGTCAGTGATGCTGTTGCGGTGGCCGTTGGAAAAAGATTGAAAGCGCTCGGCTTGGAAGCCAGCGCGATGGCAAGTATCAACAGCACAATCCCAGCCGCAACACCCCCCCACACCCACCCTCTTCGCGTGGACTTTCCTCGCACGATCGGCTTCTCGTCCACCTGCGTTTTCTCGTCAGGCTCGAACTCCACGGCGGTCAGTGTCTCTTCTTTGACTCTTCGCGCAGGCCGTGCTTCTTTTACTGGCTTTCCCGCCAACAAACCTTCCAACGCCTTGACCAACTCCCCCATCCCCAGATAGCGATCTTCAAGACTCTTCGCGAGCGCCTTGAACAGCACCTTTTCCACCGCATCGGGCAGATCCGCCGCAAAACTCCTCGGCCTTGGAAGCGGATCATTCGCCTGCTTGAGCAACAACGCCGCGGGCGTATCGGCTTGATAGGGCTTGCGTCCCGTTACCATTTCGTAAAAAACAATGCCCAGCGCGTAGACATCTGTCTGGGGCGAGATCTTTCCCATCCACTGCTCAGGAGCCATATATTCGGGTGTCCCGATGGCCATGCCTGTGCCAGTCAGTTCGGCGGTTGTGTCCAAGTCGAATACTTTCGCTATGCCGAAATCGGTCAACATGGGCTGACCTTTGACAGTTAAAAGGATATTCGACGGTTTGACGTCGCGATGGATAAGATTCTGTTCGTGCGCGAATTCCAATGCCCCCGCGATGGGGAGCAGAAGTTGCACTGCTTCTTGCCACTGTATCCGCCCTGCCTTCAAACGCTCTTTGAGAGTCCCGCCTGGGAGATAGGGCATCACCAGATATGGCTGGCCATCATGCTCGCCGTAATCCGTCACCTTAACGATGTTCGGATGCGTTAATTTGGCGAGCGATTTCGCCTCGCGCTCGAAGCGTTTCAGCGACTGTTCCAAAATCTCTGGGGCGAGTCGCTCCGTGCGGATAACCTTGACCGCCACGTCCGTTTCAAGACGCGTGTCATACGCCTTATACACCACCGCCATTCCACCCTCGCCCAATTGTTCAAGGATGTGGTAGCGTCCGAGCGATTTTCCGTTGAGATTGGACATGCAATTACCCTTCCGCCAGTTGATTTTCATTGAGTATATGCCAATGCCAAAGGCTTGACAAGCAAACGCTTTCCCCCCCCCTCCCGATTTTGGGAGAGGGACCGGGGGTGAGGGTCGTCCGCGCCCATAATTTACTCACAATTCCACAACGGGTTCTTGACAACGCCTTTGGTATACTGATTTTTATGACACAAACCATCCTCGTTGTTGACGATGAAAAACGGCTCGTCTCCCTCGTGGAAAGTTATCTCCTCCGCGAGGGCTACCGCGTTGTCACCGCGTACAATGGCAAGGAAGCCCTCGCCGTTGCCCGCCGCGAAAAACCCGACCTGATCGTGCTGGACTTGATGATGCCCGAACTGGACGGCTACGGATTCATGCGCGCCCACCGTGCCGAGCAGAACACGCCCATCGTCCTGCTCACTGCCCGCGTAGACGATGACGAGAAGGTGATTGGCCTCGAACTCGGCGCCGACGATTACATCACCAAACCGTTTCGCCCGCGCGAACTGGTGGCGCGCGTCCGCGCCGTGTTGCGCCGCGGCGGACGCGAGACCGAACCCGCCGCGCAGGTTTTGCAAGTTGCGGATATCCGCCTTGAACGCGAGACGCGCCTCGTCAAAGTCCGCGACGGCTTCATTGACCTGACGCCCTCCGAGTTCGACATCCTCGCCGCGCTCCTGTCCACGCCTGGACGAGTCTACTCCCGCCTCGACCTGCTCGATATCATCCAGGGCGTGCGTTACGAAGGCTACGAGCGGACGATAGACACCCACATCAAAAACCTGCGCGCCAAACTCGAAGAAGACCCGCGCAACCCGCGTTACATCGAAACCGTCTACGGCGTGGGCTATCGCTTCGCGAGGGAGTAATTCTTTCTTCCACAAAGGTCACAACACTTGCACCGCACTGCGTTTGGTGCAGTGCAGGTGAGGAACACGAAGGAAAACCTTTAATTCCTTTGTGTCCTTCGTGGTTAAAGGTTTTTTTGTGTACCGCATTTCCATGAAATCCATCACCCTCAAACTCATCCTCAGTTTCATCGCCATTGGACTGGTGAGCATCTTCATCATCATCCTCCTGGCGCGCCGAAACACCCGCGACGAATTTACCCGCTTCATCTCCGAAGATCGCGGCGAAGAATTAATCTCAGCGCTCGCCAACTACCATGAAGCCAACGGTTCATGGGAGGGCGTAAGAGAAGCGCTTTCAGAAGATAAAGACGGTAAACGATATCCGTCCTTCACCATCGCGGACGAAAATGGTCACGCCCTTTTCGATGGCGGCGGCTTCCGCGCGGGCGACGACATTCCACGCCATGAACTCAGGTTTGGCGTTCCCATCGAGTCGAACGGCCAAATTGTCGGAACGCTTGTCATGGAAAACTCGCCCTTCCCAGGCACGCCGCGCGAAGAGGAATTCATCGAGCGCGTCAACATCCTCTTCCTTTATAGCGGCCTCGGCGCGGCGCTCATCGCCCTGTTCATCGGCGCCCTGCTCTCGCGTACCATCGCCCACCCCATCCGCGAACTCACCCGCGCCACCCACGCCCTGTCGGAAGGCAACCTCGGCCAGCAAGTTCCCGTCCGCTCGCGCGACGAGATCGGCGAACTCACCCGCGCCTTCAACAAGATGAGCGCCGAACTCGCCCGCTCCGTCAACGCCCGCAAACAAATGACCGCCGACATTGCCCACGAACTCCGCACACCTCTCGCACTCATCCTCGGCCACGCCGAAGCTGTTCACGATGGCGTGCTCGATCCCAGCCCTGAAAACTTCGAGATCATCCGCGAAGAGGCCGCCCGTCTCGAGCACCTTGTGGACGACCTCCGCACCCTCTCCCTTGCCGACGCGGGCGAGCTCGCCATCCAGCCGCAGAAAATCTTCCCCGCGCGCCTGCTCGAAGAAGTCGCCACGCTCTATCGTCTCCAGTCCCAGATCAAAAGTCTGACTCTCGATCTCGACATCGCCTCGCCCCTCCCCGCCCTCGATGTTGACCCTGGCCGCATGACGCAAGCGCTGACGAATATCCTCGACAACGCCGTACGCCACACCCCCTCAGGCGGGACGATCACCCTCGCATCCCACCGGACCTCGCGCGGGGTTGCCCTCTCTGTGCGTGACTCTGGCCCCGGCCTTTCCCCCGCCGACCTCGCGCGCGTCTTCGACCGCTTCTACCGCGCCGACGAATCGCGCGTCCGTCACGAGGGCGGCTCAGGGCTGGGACTGGCCATCGCCAAGTCCATCGTCGCCGCGCACGGTGGGACGATCCACGCGGAAAGCGAGGAGGGGAAGGGATTGGAAGTGATGATCGAGTTGCCAGTAATGTAGACGCAAATTGGTAATTTGCGCTACAAACCCGTAGAACAAATTGCCAATTTGTTCCAACCCGAAGGGATGGCATAATTCGGCGGATCATGCCATCCCTTCGGGATAGAATCAAAACGCCGATGACATTTCAAATGTCATCGGCGTTTTGATTCTATTTCATTCAGGCAGAATTTTGATTCCCGTTCTTTGCCGTCGCGATCCGTTTTTGTTTTGCCAACGCTTTCGGCAGGACGAGGATCGCCACGATGAAGCCGACTATGACGGTGTTCTTGATGCCGCCCATGATCATCCCGGTGACCCAGATGCCGTCGCCGCCGCGCTCGCGTCCCTCGTCGTGGGCGGGCCGAAACTGCTCGTTGGGGCCGTCCCCCGCGTCAGGTCCGGGGGAGGCGTTGCGCGGGTCGTCGCCGGAAAAATTGATGGCGCGTCCCGTGTCTACGGCGAGGTAGAGGGCGGTCGTCACCAGGGCGGTCACGGCCAGGATGATGAGGATGCGTCCGAGGGTTTTCATGCAGTCACGTCCTTTTTGAAGATGATGCGCGCGATGGCTTGGACAATGTAGGCGTTGAAGGCGTTGACGATCCAACTCCAGTGCAGGGCCGTGTGCAGGCCGAGCAGGATCAGGCCGAAGTTGGCCGATATGTCGTGAAGCCTGCGCCAGGCAAAGGCTTCGGGAAGCTCAAACCCCAGCGCGGGGACGGCGACGCGCGAGATGAGGATGCCCGAGAGCATGAGCAGGATGCCGTCAATGAAGAGAAGCCAATTTAAAATATAGTTTGTGCGGGTGCGGCCGGAGATTTTTCCGAGCAGGCGGCGCGTGATTTGCGTGAGCCAGTCCCAATTGAGGAGCAGGTGGATGACGGTGGTGGCGAGCGCGGCGAGGGTGAACCATTCGTGGATGGGGAGGCCCGTGCCGCCTGGTTCCATGGCGATCAGGAAGCCGAGGAAGATCAGCACGTCGAGAATCCATTTGGCTTTGTTTTGATTGGTTGATTGGGTTTGCCCGTTTGTCATTCAGTGTCTCCTTTTATCGGGACAGGATTGTACTCGGCCCTAGTTTTGGCTGGATGGGGAAATCAAGGATGAATTGTGAAGATTTTGTAAATGCCTTGCACGATAAAAGCGCATCGGCTATAATCTGCCCGCTTTAAGATGGAGAGGTCGCGTAGTTCGGCTTAGCGCGCACGCTTGGAAAGCGTGTAACCCACAAGGTTCGCGGGTTCAAATCCCGCCCTCTCCGCCATGAAAAAGCCTCGCGTAAGCGGGGCTTTTTTGTTTTGCAGGTTCGGGGTCTCCATTTCTGTTTTATTTGACGTAATGAATCAAATCATCCAAACTCCGCCTCGACTTCTTCCGCGGATTCGCGGCGGGGTAGCCAATCGGCAGCATCGCCACGGGACGGTGTACCTGCGGCGCTCCGATGATCTCCTGAACAGCCTTCTCATCGAACGCGCCCACCCAGACGGTGGAGAGTTCAAGCGCGGTGGTGGCCAGCATGGCAAATGAGCAGGCGATCGTCGCGTCCTGCACACAATACAAGTCTGACCCGCGCTCCTCGTACCTGACCGCCGACCGCGCCGCGTGCGCGCAGAATACCAGCACGATGGGCGCCTGCATCAGGAATTCCTGGTCATAGGAAGATTTGCCCAGTTCCGCTTTGTGATTCGCGTCCGCCACGAGATAGACCTCGAACGCCTGCAAATTTCCCGCTGAGGGAGCGCTGTTAATGGATTCGAGAATCTGCTGAAGTTTTTCTTGTTCAACGGGCTGAGATTGGTAAGCGCGGATCGAATGTCGTGCATTCACTATGTCAAAGAAGTTCATGGTGTTCCTCCGATGCAAATGTAGCATAAATCGCCCCCTCCGCACATATGGAATTAAGCGCGAATCAAAAACCAAGTTTCCCGCGAAGCGCCTGATGGGGTCGGGGAACCCAGGTTTGGAGAAACCTGGGTTTTATTGACTTGCCTTTTACGAAGCCAGTCGAATAGATAGATTCGCGCCGATGGCTTTTGCATATCTCCGCAGGGTGGAAAGGCGCACATCATCGGCATGGTTTTCGATGCGCGAAATGGCGGATTTGCGTGTGCGGAGTTTTTTTGCCACCTGTTCCTGGGTCATGCCTGCCGCTTCGCGAGCCTGACGCAGAAAAACGCCGATTTTGAAATCGGCATAGCCGATCTCGAACCCCTCTGCAAATTCCTTGTCGCGTTTCGAGCGCGCTTCGATGTATTTTTGTACGTCGCTCATGGTTGTCTCCTTCTCGATAAATGATCCTGCTTGCGTTGAAGCGCAAGGGCAATTTCCTGTGGGGGTGTCTTTTGAGTCTTTTTGGCAAAACCGCTTGCGAGAATAAGCAGGTTACCGCGTTCAAAGAATCCGAGCAGTCGAAAAATATCTCCCCCAAACTGCACACGAACTTCCCAAATATCTTCTGTACCTTCGAGTTTCTTGAAATACTGTCGAGGAACTATACCCAATTCCTCAATCAGTTTGAGAACCCATAACACTTTTTGAGCCTGCTTGCCCGACAACGAATCGAGAAATTCGTTAACAGGGAGACGACCATTACGGGTTCGATAAAACTCAATCACGCGCATAGGGCGATGTTATCATAAATGTGAACTTCCGGCAATGTGAATCAAAAACCCCGCCTTCTAAAAAGAAAACGGGGTTTTGTGTTCAATCGTTGAGGCGTTTACGGAACAGGCGTCGCTTCGGGTTGGACGTGGACGCCGGCGTAGACGACCAGTTCAGCCACTGGGTGTTTCAGCGTCGCGTGGCCGAGGGGGATGTTCTCGGCGAGGCTGAGGTTCTGGTAGAGGAGCGAGGCTGTCCAACTGCTGGCGAGGATGGGGGTTCCCGTCGCCACTTCGGCGGATTCGCGTTGGGAGCCAGCCAGGATGCCGGCGTAGCTGGTGAGGTCGAGGCCGCCAGTGTTGGGCTTGAAGGCTGTGTTGTGACAGGATGTGCAGGACAGCGACGCGGGATACCAGACGTTGTTCTCGTTCAACAGCGGCCAGATGTCCGCGCTGAACGTACCCTGGCAGGGATTCCCGCTCACGTCCGCGAAGGCGAAGGGGTCAGATTCGGGCGCGCCCGCGTCCACCCAGGCCCCGAGCAGGTCCATGGCTTTGACCTGGCATTTGGCGAAGGCGTTGGGCTGTCCATCCGTGACGGGGGCGGGCATGGTGGCAGGGATGAGGGTGGGAATGGGCGTGCCGCCGACGGGCGAAGCTTGAGGGCATTTGAAATCAAAGCCGCAGGATGTGACGAAAATGCCGGCCAGGCAGGCCACCAGGACGAGCACAAAAACCGCGATCACGCCGAAGGTAAGTTTCTTGAAATCGTCTTTCATGTTCTCTCCTTACGGCGCGGTGACGGGTGCGGCGATGGTTCGCAGGAAGTTGACAATGTCCCAGCGATCGCGCACCAGCAGGTTTTCATTCAGGGCGGGCATGCGTCCTTCCACGCCGAGGGTGATGGTGAGGAAGAGAGAGCCGTCGCTCTTGGATTGGACGAGCGCGGAGGTCAGGTCAGCGGGCAAGAAGGGGCGCAACAGGTTGCCGACGGGGCCGCGTCCGTCATATTTGACGCCATGGCACATCTGGCAATGGATGGCGTAGAGTTGCGCGCCGCGCGCGATGGAGGCTTCGTCTGCCGCGACGGGGTTCTCGGGGATGAAGCCCGGGATGTAGGCCGCGCCTTCCACGGGGATCGAGCGTGCCGGGACGGGTAGGGGTTCTTCCATATACCCGTACGAGGGTTGCAGGCCCATGAAGCTCACCCACTGAACCTTGATCACATCGTAGGAGAAGAGCATCAGGACGCCGCCCAATACGAGCAGGACGGCAAAGACTACCAGGAGTTGTTTGATTAATCTCATAGGTGCTGCGCCTCCGCCATTTGGACAGATTCGGCGCCCAATTTTTTGAGAGCGTCGGTGATTTTTTGTTCGTCCGCCTGGGGACATTCGATCAGCACGGCGATCTTGCCATCGCTGACTTCGGGGACGTAGTGCATCGGGCGGTAGTTGGGGAAGTATGAGTCGAGGAACACGCCCAGGAAAGTGGAGAGCAACATGCCGAGCATGGTCAACTCGAAGACCACCACGATTGCCACGGGGACGGGAGCGAAACCCTGTCCGCCCACCTGGATTTCGTAGGAGGTGGGTGAGGAGAAGGCCAGGAAGAGGCCCGCGATAAAGCCCAGAATCGCGCCGCCCATCGCGAGACGCGGCACGTTCGTCCACTGATTCGGACGTCCGAGCATGGCTTCGGTGACGGGAACGCCAGAGATGACGTTCATGCAGTCGTCGTGGACGCCGAGGTGGCGGAGTTGCTCAATGGCGTCCGCGGCCGGCTCGAGGTCCGAAAAGACCGCCAGGAGGGATTTTTCTATAGTCATGGTACGCCTCCTATTCCAGTTCGCTGACGGTCATGACCGTCTCGCGTCCAAACTTGGTGAGGGAGTGGGCCATCTGGCCTTCCTGCACTTCCCAAACGGGGATGAGCGGGACGAGGCGCGAGGCCAGCATGTAGAGCAGGATAAAGAAGGCCACCGTGCCAATGCCCATCGGAACTTCAATGCCCGGCTGGTACAAGCGCCAGGTGAAGGGCATACGGTTGATGGTGACGGAGATGGGGACGATGATGTAACGCTCGAACCACATGCCCACGTTGATCAACAAGCCGACGATGAACAGCAACCAAGGCGTGGAGCGCCATTTTTTATTCCAGAGGATGCTCCAGGGGATGGCAATGTTGAAGATGAGCATGGCGAACCACATCCAGCCCATGGGGCCGGCTTCGTGCCAGTGGAGCAGAGTCTTCGTCCACTTGTCGCCGCCGTACCATTGCACGATGTAATCGTTGAAGAAGAAGTAGGCCCAGGCCATCGAGATGATGAGCATGAGCCGCGCGATGCCTTCGAAGTGTTCGGGACGGATGAAGTATTTCATGTGCTTCATGGTGCCGCGCACGACGGCCAGCACCATCACGACTGCGCCCATGCCAGAGTGCAACGCGCCGATGACGAAGTACGGGCCGAAGATGGTGGAAGACCAACCAGGGCGGGTGGCCATGGCGAAGTCCCACGAAACGATGGTGTGGACGGAGAACATGACCGGGATGATCGCGAACGCGAAGATGTTCATCGCAGTTCGCAGGTGCGCCCATTCGCCTTCGGTGCCGCGGAACCCGAGCGCCAGAACTTTATAGAAGGTCTTGCGCCAGCCCGTGGATCGGTCGCGCGCCATCGCCATATCGGGGATGAGCGGCAGGAAGAGGTACATGGTGGAGGAGAGCAGGTAGGTGGTGATGGCCAGCAAGTCCCACGAAAGGGGCGAGTGGAAGTTCGGCCAGAGTTGGCGCTGGTTCGGATACGGCATGAGCCAGTACGAGAGCCAGACGCGTCCCATGTGCATGAAGATGCTGAAGCCAGCCTGCACCAGGCCGAAGGTGGTCATCAATTCCGCGGCGCGGGTGAACGGGCGGCGGAACTCGGCTTTGAACACGCGCAGGATGGCCGAGATGAACGTGCCTGCATGGCTGATACCGATCCAGAACACGGTGTTGACGAGGAAGATACCCCAGTAGTCAGGCCGCATAACGCCCGCCAGACCCTGGCCTTCCATGATGAGGCGATACCAATCCACGCCTAGGCCGATGAACGAGATGACGGCGAGGATGGCGGCCACGACCCAGAATTTCCACGAGGTGGTGTGCATCGATTCCATCACCATGTCGTTCATCTGGCCGCGCGGCATGGGGTCGAGCATCAAGTGCTGCTCGCGGAAATGTTCTTCAGGATTGTGATGTTTTTTGTCGCTCATCACTGACCTCCTACGAGATAGGTCACGCGCGGGAGCGTGCCGAGTTCAGAGAGATGTTGAACGCCGTGTCCCTCTGCCATCAATTGCGAGACGAGGCTTTCGGGATTGTCCACGCGCCCGAAGACGATCGCGTCCGCGGGACAGGCTTGCGCACAAGCGGTGGTGAACTCGCCGTCGGCCACTTCACGTCCTTCGGACTTGGCCTTGTCCTGCGCCTTGTGGATGCGCTGGATGCAGAACGAGCATTTTTCCATGATGCCGCGGCGGCGCACGGTCACATCGGGGTTGAATTGATGCTTCAACGTGGCGATGGCTTTGTTGATGCGTTCATCGTTGTAGTCGAACCAATTGAATGAGCGCACCTGGTAGGGGCAGTTGTTGCCGCAATAGCGCGTGCCAACACAGCGGTTATAAACCTGCACGTTCACCTGTTCCGATTGCGAATGCACGGTGGCAAACGCAGGGCAGACGGGTTCGCAGGGAGCCTTGCCGCATTGCTGGCAAAGCATGGGCTGGTAGTGCGTCATCTTCACGTGGGGATAGTGGCCTTCCCAGAAGCGCTCGATGCGAATCCAGTGCATCGAACGTCCGTAACCGGCGTCCTCTTCGCCCACGAAGGCAATGTTGTTTTCCATGGCGCAGGCGGTCACGCAGGCCTGGCAACCAGTGCAGAGGTCCTGATCAATGACCATGCCCCATTTGCCCTCGGCCGCTTCCACCAACGCGCCTTTTGCGCCAACCATATTCAGGTCAATCGTTGTCATATCTCAACTCCTAATGCTCTTCGCCAAGGCCTTCGCCATAAACGCCGATCTTGCTTTCGAGGCGCGACAGGTATTGCTTCTTGCCCGTCTTCTCCACACGGACTTTGACTCCCGCGTAAGCCAGGTCGCCCGCCGCGTTGAACTTTGCGCCGAACAGATCGGCAGGATTGACTCCGCGCCCGGCCGCGAACTGACCGTAGGCGGTGTGACCCTGCCCGAACGGGATGGCGATCACATCTGGACGGATGGCGGGGTACAGATATACGGACGCTTCCACCTCGCCCGCCGCGCTGACGATCTTCACCACGTCGTCATTTTCCACGCCGAGTTCGTGCGCGGTTTCGGGGTTGATCTCCACCCAGGTGTTCCACATGACGGTGGTAGTCGGGTCGGCGGTTTCCTGCAACCAGGGCTTGTTCGCGCCCGCTTCGCCCAAAGTCGGGGAGACGAACGGGATGAGGAAGAATTCGCCTTCCTCAAACTCCGCTTCGGGAGCGTTCACCGCGCCGTTGGACGCGGTCGGGGCGACGAGGTCAGCCTGTTTCCACCAGCCGCCGAACTGCTGGAAGAAAGCCGTGAAGGCGTTGATTTCGGGAGCGGCAAACGACCCGCCCGCAATCGGAACGAACTGCTGAAGTTTGCCCTGAATGAAGGCGAACTCGTCCGCGTAGGGGAAGGGGAAACCAGCCTGCGCCGCGGCCGCGAGCAGAACGTCGGCGGTGGCTTTGGTGTCCACGAAGGGAGTCACGGCGGGTTGCAAGCCCGAGAGGACGGATGCGTTCGCGCCCGTGTAGGCGCGCTGGTAGCCGAAACTTTCGAGCGCATGGTGATCGGGGAAGATGTAATCGGAGAGCAGGGCGGTCTCATCGGGGAAGGTCGCGAATGAAATGACCGTTTCCACATTTTTGAGCGCCGCTTCAAAGCCGAGCGATTTGGGCAATTCAAAGGCAGGATTGACGCCGTGAATGAACAGGGCTTTCACCGCGCCCGATTCGAGTTTCTTGACGAATTCGCTCATCTCCTGCGCCGAGGCGGGACGGTGATACACGTCTTCGCCGGGGGCGAGCGGGGAGAGGAAGAACGAGGATGAGAACGCCGCGTTCAATGCGTAGACGGCCTTGGTTGTTTCCACGCCGTTGCTGTGCGCCAGCGCAGGTCCGCCCACGATGGCGAGGGGCGCGTTGGCCTTTGCAAATTCTTCGGCAATGACGTGCAGGGCTTCGAGTTCCACGCCTGCTTTTTCCGCCGCTTCGTTCACGTTGACCGAAGCGAAGGCCTTGGGCATCGAGCCGCCGCGCGCTTCCGCCACGAGTTTGCCGAGGGCGAGGGCAACCAGCCCCTCGGTTCCGGGACGAAGCGCAATCCACTCGTCGGCCACGGAGCCGGTCTGCGACATGCGCGCTTCAAATTGGAAGAAGAGTCCGCGTCTGCGATCATGTCCCTTGCGGAGTTTGGAATAGCCGCGCGTATAAGCGACGGGTGAGACCCAGGTCTCGAGGAAGTTCGCGCCGAAAGAGACGACCACGTCGGCGCTGGCGAGATCGAAGAAGGGCAGGGCGGGCTGGCCGAACATTTCCTGCGCGGCCTGAGCGAGGGTGGCGCGGCCTTCGAACATGCTGAGCGCGCCATAGCGGACGGGAGCGGACGCGCCCATCGCGCCGGTCAAGTCCGTCGCGAGGTCGAAGAGATGATCGGGGGCCGTTCCCATCAGGAAGGCGATCTCGGATGCTTTGTATTTCTTGAGGATATCGGAGACGGTCGCGACAGCGTCATCCCAATTCATCGCGGAGCCGCTGAGGTCTTTGGCGCGTCCCTGTTTGGTGGGGGCGGTGACGCGGTCAGGGTTGTAGAGCCCCTGCAACGTGGTCTGGCCGCGGGCGCAGGTCTTGCCAAGGTTGACGGGGTTGGCTTTGTTGCCTTCCACTTTGATGGCGCGTCCCTGCATGGTGCGGACAACGAGACCGCAGGCCGCGGCGCATTCGCGGCAGGTGGTGGCGTAATAGGTACTTTCGCCGTTGTAGGTGTACTCGGGCATTTTTAAGTACGGCTGGCGCGTCACGAACTTGGCGGCGGGACCGCAACCGGTAAGGACAGCGGTGGTCGCCGCGCCCACTCCAGCCAGTTTCAGAAAATCGCGCCGGGAAATCTTTTGAGTCATACGTTTATCCTTTCGCCCGGTCTAATAGTGGCAGGTGGCGCAGTCGAGTAGTTTCTTCTCGAGCTCGGGGTTGCCAGCCGATTTTTCGCGGTGACAAGCGAGGCACCAGCCCATGTTCATCACTTGCGGATTTTCATAGGCGTGGAGCAACGAAGCCACATCGCCGTGACAATTTTCGCAACTCAACCCCGCCGCGAGATGCGGACGATGGTTGTATTGAACGAAATCGGGAACCTGGGCCACGGGAACCCATTGCAATGGCGTTCCGTTGGCGATTGCATCGCGCAATGGACCGAGCAATTTGCTGGTTTGGGTGATTGAAAGTTGTTGGTGACAACCCCAACACTTGCTGGGCGTGGGCAGGCCAGACGACGCGCCGCGATTCGCGCCCGGATGGCAATACAGGCATTGCACCTGGTTTGCCGCGTGACGCTGATGCGGGAAGTCAATCGGTTGTGCGGGTGGGCTTTGGACGTAGGCAATTCCCCACATCGCGACGCTGACGATCGCCAGCGCGGCGATCACCAGAGCCACCCGACCCAGCGGCGACATGAGCCATTTGAATACCTTCTGGATCATAGCATCTCCTGAGATGATGTGAATGGCGAAGCGACTTTAATATAGCGACTTCGCAGAATTCTTTTATTTTGACGCGCTACCAATAAGTAAGATTGTTTCAATATAAATTAAACCCCAGAAACTGGGATCGGATGTATTTATATACCTTTACCAGTTTTCTCAACGTTCGGCGGCATTATAATATATATTGCTCGATTCGTCACAATGAAATTCACGCGGCCAAAAACGGACTCGAAAGTCTCTGACTTTCGCCCGTGTTCGCGGTGATATACTTGCCGCAGGTTTGATATGACCCTCCTTGCTTCCCTCCCGACCTTTGTGCCGTTTTCTGTTATCCCAAGCGGATTCTCCCTTTTAGCCTTCTTCCAGGAGGGCGAAACTGTCCCTGGCTCCACCGACGGCATCCTGCTGATGGGCATCCTCATCGTCCTCATCGTGATCGTGCCGATTGTGTGGACGCGCCGCAAGTGGATGCGATAACAGAATCGGTTATTTCCACCGCCAGGCCAAGATACGATTCGGGGGAAAGCGCTTTCAATTTTTCACGCGTTTTATCATCTACATCAATAGCGTCACACCACGTTTTGTAATCGGCTTCGGTCAAGACGCGTCCGCGCGTTTGTTCCTTTAACGATTCGTACGCGTCGGATTTTCCCGCCGCGCGCAGGATGGTCTGCGCGCCTTCCGCGACGACTTCCCAATGGGCGTTTAACTCGCCTTTGAGCTTTTCCTCGTCTGGGGCGATGCGCGTCAGCCCACGCTGAAAGTTGATCCAGGCCAGCAGGCTGTGTCCCAACGCCGTGCCAAACGTGCGGCGGACAGTGGAGTCCGAGAGGTCGCGTTGCAGGCGCGAGACGGTCAACTTTTGGGCGTAATGTGCGAAGAGCGAATTCGCCACGCCGAGATTGCCTTCCGCGTTTTCAAAGTCAATCGGATTCACTTTTTGCGGCATGGTAGACGAACCGACTTCCCCCGCGACCACGGCCTGCTTGAGAACCCCATCGCTGATGTAGCGCCAGATGTCTTGCGAGAAATCAATCAGGATGGAATTGGTTAAACGGATGAGATCAAAATATCTAATCCAATTATCGTAGGGGAGGATTTGGGTGGTGAGCAGATTCGGCTCCAGACCAAAACTGGCGACAAATTCCTGGCTGAATGAAATCCAGTCTACGTTTGGGGCGGCGACTTGCAATGCATTGAAGTTTCCGACCGCGCCTGTTAACTTGGCTTCAAATTTGTGCGCGGCGATCTCGTCGTGAGTCTTTTTCAGGCGCGCGATATAGACGGCGAACTCTTTGCCCAAAGTTGTTGGCACGGCGAACTGTCCATGCGTGCGGGCGAGCATGGGGATGGATTTGTGGCGGAGGGAAAAAGAGCAGAGAGCAGAGAGTAGCGAGTAGAGTGCAGGGAGGATGATTTTGTCGTGCGATTCTTTGAGGGCCAGGGCTTGACCCAAACTATTTGTGTCTTCGGATGTCAGCCCGAAGTGAATCCACGGAATCACGTCTTGTAACGATGTGCTTTTTAACTTGCTTTGGATGAAATACTCGATGGCTTTAACATCGTGACGGGTTTGGCGCTCGAACGCAAGAATCGATTCTGCATTTGCATCCGAGAAATTTGTGGAGATGGATTCGATCTGCGCGGACTCAGAGTCGCTCAAGGGACGCGCCAGGCCGGTTTTGGAAAGAGCCGCCAGAAAGTCCAGCTCGACGCGTAGTCTGTCGCGCAGAAACGCGAATTCGGAGAAGTGATCGCGCAGGGGCGCGGTCGCGTCGGCGTAGCGTCCATCGAGAGGGGAGAGGAAGTGCAAGGAGTTGGTCATGGGTGAAATCCAAAACAATGAACTGACGAATCCGAAAGTTCTACTTTCGGAGCCAGCGCTCATCCTGAAGTAGAACTTCAGGATTCCAGAAAACGCGATGTGGAATCTATTGTATTACAATCGAGACGCCATGACACTCCATTCTGAAATTCTCGAACAGCCCGCGCGGCTCGAAGGTTTGTTGAAGAATCAAAAACAAGCCGTGCAGGAGATCGCCCGCCAGATTCGCGCCCGCGATATCCAATACGTTTTTCTCACCGCTCGCGGCACATCGGACAACGCGGGACGCTACGCCAATTATCTTTGGGGCGCGTACAACGGACTTCCGCTCGCGCTCGCCACGCCGTCGCTCTTCACATATTATCAAGCGCCGCCGCGTCTTCGCAACGCGCTGGTCGTGGGCATTTCGCAATCGGGACAATCGCCCGACATCGTGAGCGTGTTGGAAGAGGGACGCAAACAAAATTGCCTGACGCTTGCCATCGTCAACAATCCCGATTCGCCCCTTGCTCGCGCCGCCGATCTCGTGCTCGACGTGCAGGCGGGGGAGGAAAAAGCCGTGGCCGCGACCAAGACCTACACCGCGCAGTTGATGGCGCTCGCGATGATCTCCGCCGCGTTGGACGAATCCGCCTCACGCTGGGACGAGCTGGCGGCCATCCCCGCCCTCGCGTCCCAAACGCTGACGCTTGACGCGGACATCGCGCGCATGGCACAGCGTTATCGTTATATGCGTCAGTGCGTCGTGCTCGGACGCGGTTTCAACTATGCCACCGCCTTCGAGTGGGCGCTCAAACTCAAAGAGTTGACCTACACCAGCGCCGAGCCATATTCCTCCGCCGATTTCCAGCACGGACCGATCGCCATGATCGAAGGCGGATTCCCCGTCCTCGCCATCGCGCCGACGGGAAAAGTGCACGACTCGATGAAGGCGATGTTGTCCAAATTGCGGAAGGAGCACAGCGCCGAACTGGTCGTCATCTCAGACGACGCGTCCACGCTCGCCCTCGCCCAATCGCCCATCCCGCTCCCGCATCCGATCCCCGAATGGCTGACGCCCATCGTCGGCATCCTGCCCGCCCAACTCTTCGCCTGCCACCTCACCTCCGTGAAGGGACTCGACCCCGAACGTCCCCGCACGATCACCAAGGTGACGGAGACGCATTGAAGGAAAACAGAGCAACTATGAAAAACACATTTTCGGTTCAAGTTAATCAAAATGGATCAATTGCACTGCCAAAGAAACTTCTCGCTGAAAACCGAATCCGTGAAGGCGAAACGCTTAATTTGTTTGATCTTGGCGATGGCGTCTTTGTGATGAGCGCTCGTCGTTCGCGAGTAGATGCGATCGCCAATCAACTCGCGCAGGAATGGCGTGACTCTGGTGAAACACTCGAATCTATGCTGGCGGAATTGCGAATCGTGCGTGATTCGAGTGAAAGATGAACGCTTGGCTAAACCGTCTAGGAATTTTCACGATGACGATTGAACGCTCCCAAACTTCGGTTATTCGTGACCGTATACGAGAACGGTAATCTCTTGTGCTGGGGTTATAATTCTCGAAACTTCTTCATTGGGTTCATATGCCAACATCCTCCAACCGCCCTCTTCGCGTCTTCCTCTGCCACTCCTCCAATGACAAACCCGCCGTCCGCGAGTTGTATCAAAAACTGCGCGCCGAGCCGTGGATTCAACCCTGGCTGGACGAAGAAGAACTCTACCCTGGGCAGGATTGGAATCTGGAAATCGAAAAAGCCGTCGAAGCCGCCGACGCGATCGTTGTTTGTCTTTCCAAAGGGTCAATTACCAAAGAAGGCTACGTTCAGCGCGAATTGAGAATCGTGCTGGATTATGCCGATTACAAACCCGAAGGCACGCTGTATCTCATGCCCGTGCGCTTGGAAGAATGTGAGCCGCCGCGCCGATTACGTCCCTGGCAATACGCGGATTATTTTGAAGGTCAACGCGAACGTGGATTAGAACGCCTTCTGGTCAGTTTGAAACGACGTGCTGATTCTCTTGGGTTAGAAATTGAGAAACAATTGCCTAAACAGCAAAAGAAATCTATTCTTGAAGTGCTTAAATCAATACAGGAATCTGGACACCCTCCCGCGCATTGGATAAAGGAAAATAAAATCACTCTTTCCAACGGCATGGAATTCATGCGCGTGCCTGCGGGCAAGTTCTTAATGGGGAGCAATGATGGTGATAATGTTGAAAAACCTCAGCATACAGTAGACATTTCTTACGATTACTGGATGGCGCGTTTTCCATTAACGAACGAGCTATACAACACTTATGTCAAAGCCAAAGGAATTAAGCATCCCATAGATGGATGGGAGAAGAAGAAAGATCACCCTGTTACTTATGTCAAATGGAATGACACGATGTCATATTGCCAATGGCTAAACAACCTGTTCAAAGGTGAATTGCCTTCGGGTTTGGCATTCCGTTTGCCCACTGAAGCCGAATGGGAGAAAGCGGCACGTGGCACAAGCGGGCGCGAGTATCCTTGGGGTAATGATTTTGATAAAAACAAATGCAATACAGATGAAGGTGGCAAAGGAAGTACTACATCAGTAGGTTTATATTCCCCGCACGGTGACTCACCTTATGGTTGTGCTGATATGGCGGGTAATGTTTGGGAATGGACTCATAGTTTAAGGGAACAATACCCATACCAAGTAAATGACGGGCGTGAAAATGAAAAGGCGTCTGGTTATCGGATTCTTCGTGGGGGATACTTTAATGGTAATGGAGCATTTTCTCGATGTTCATATCGCGATGTTGGAAGTGCTTCGGGGCTCAATTATGATGTTGGGTTCCGATTAGTAATTTCTATTGTTTTGCTTTAAATTCACACTCTTGCCCACTTCCACTGGGGGAAGTAAACTTTCATCACCTGATTACTGGTCACTGATAACTGAATACTGATAACTGGAGTCCCCCATGCACCTCAAAGGAATCTACGCCCCCATCGTCACCCCCTTCCACGCGGATGAGTCCGTCAACTACCCCGTCCTCGAACAACTGATCGAATACCTGATTCAAAACAAGATCGCGGGACTCGTCCCTGGTGGCACGACGGGCGAAGTCTATGCCTGGAACGATCAGGAACGGCTGGACATTTTCCAGTTCGTCAAAGAGAAGGTCAATGGCCGCGTTACCCTCATCGCAGGGACGAACTCTGGCGCGACGCGCGACGTCATCCGCTACTCGGTCGCCGCGGAAGCGATGGGCTACGATGCGCTGATGGTGGCCGTCCCGCCGTATTCGCGTCCCAATCAGCGCGAGTTGTTGGCGCATCTCTCTGCCGTCGCCGAAGCTGTCAAGATTCCCATAGCGCTTTACAACTTCCCCTGGCGCGCAGGGACAGAGGTCGGCTTCGATGTGATGGATGGCCTCGCCAAGTACGCCCACGTCATCGGCATCAAGGAAGCCTCCAGCGACATGTCGCGCGTCTACGCCATGCGCGCCCGCTACGGCGACCGCTACCAGATCATCTGCGGCTCCGACGATCAAGCCCTCGACTACTTCCTCTGGGGCGCCACTGCATGGATCGGCGGCGCGGCCTCCTGCGCGCCAAGTCAGCATCACGCCGTCCTCGAAGCCGCGCTCGCGAATGACTTCGTCACCGCCCGCGCCCGCATGGACAAACTCATGCCGCTCCTGCGCAGTGTCGAAAGCGGCAGTTATCTGCAAAAAGTGAAAGTCGGTTGCGAACTGCTTGGCATTCCCGTTGGCAATCCTCGTCGTCCACTGTTGCCGCTCACCGACGAAGACCGCGCGGAATTTGAGAAGATATTCAAGGCGATTTAACGATATTAGATGATTCGATATTCGATACTCGATAATCGAATCATCTAATATCGAATATCGCTCTCCGACTCTCGACTTATGCTAAAAATCCCCTTCCTCGACTCCCACACTGGCGGCGAACCCACTCGCCTCATCCCCTCGCTTCCCTTCGACCTTGGAGCGGGTTCTGTTGCGGATAAGTTGTCCACGCTGAAAGCCCATCACGACGACCTGCGCCGCACCGTCCTGCTCGAACCGCGTGGCTCGGACGTACTCGTCGGCGCATACCTCGTCCCGCCCGCGGACGCGACCTGTCAATTCGGCGTGATCTACTTCAACAACGTCGGCTACCTCGGCATGTGCGGACACGGCACCATCGGCCTGATCGCGTCACTGGCGTATCTGGGAAAAGTCCAACCTGGCGTGATTCGAGTCGAGACTCCTGTTGGCGTGGTGGAGGCTACATTACATCCATTGTCATTGCGAGGAGCTAGCGCTAGCGAGCGACGAAGCAATCTCCCTGCCAACGAGGAGATTGCTTCGGGCAAAGACCGCCCTCGCAATGACGAACAATATCCGAATCGAGTATCGGTAAAAAACATTCCCTCCTACCGCCACCTGACGCACATCCCCGTCACCGTCGGCGGCAAAACTGTCCACGGTGACGTGGCCTGGGGCGGGAACTGGTTCTTTCTCGTCCACGATCACGGCCTGGACGTGGACATGACCAACCTCGAAGCCCTCACCGATTTCGCGTGGAAAGTCCGCGAGCAATTGACCGCGAACGGCGTCACTGGCGCGAACGGCGCGGAGATTGACCACGTGGAGTTGTTCGCGTCCACACCCGAAGCGGACAGCAAGAGTTTCGTGTTGTGTCCTGGCAAAGCCTACGACCGTTCTCCCTGCGGCACGGGGACAAGCGCCAAACTGGCCTGTCTTTACAGCGATGGAAAATTGAAGGTCGGGCAAACCTGGAAACAGCAAAGCGTCGTTGGCAGTATCTTCGAGGGGAGCATCCAACTCGACGGCGACAAGATCATCCCGACCATCACAGGCGAAGCGTGGGTCATGTCCGAGGGGACGATTTTGGTGGACGAACGCGATCCGTTTGGAAAAGGAATTTAGGCTGTGGAGGGCAGACAATGAATAGCGTATGGAAATCCAAGGTTAAGTTTGGAGCATTATTTATCCTCTCCTTGCTCCTTTTGTATGCTGGTCACTATTTTGTTACTCCAAAAACGGGACTTCAACTTGATCTGGTGTGGTCTCCCGATAGCAAACACGTTGCTTATGTATGTCGCTATCACTATCGTACAGATTATCAAAAAGACGGAATAAATCTGCCAGGTTATAAACGAATCGATGATGTTAATACTGGCGAGATCTGTATGTTTGACTTGGAAACAAATCGTTTTGAACGTTTGACGTATGGGCGTTATAAAACAGATCCCTCTTGGTTGCCAGATGGGAGTCGACTCTCTTGGTACGATAAAAAGAATGGCCTTGCAGTGTACGATTTGCGAACAGGGGAAACTGTCTTTGATGTCAATTTAATTTACGACCCTGAACAATATGAACAAAATGATGAATTATCCCCCGATGGACGTTATTTGATTGATTATATTGGGGGAGGAACAGCAGATGACCCATACGATGGATTCTTTTTCACCATAATAGAAAACGAACAAGTACTTTTCAAAAGTGATTTCAAAATTGCCCCTGTCCCTGCTTGGTCACCAAGTAGTTCAATGTTGGGGCTGAGAAAATATGGTTGGCATGATTTTGTCTTTATGCGCTTCCCTGAAATAGAAATAACAAGTTTTCAAACTCAGCATCCTTTTGACTTTGTATCTTGGTCTCCAGATGGGAAAACAATAGCCTTTCAAAACCATGAATTTCTCCAAATAGTGGTGTTTGAGTTTAGGGCGAATCCATTTTCATTTCTGTTGTAGATAAAACAACTTTTCAATTAACGGGGATGGTGAAGCATGGAGATATATCTTGGTCACCAGACGGTAAGTATATTATCTTCAAATCAGGAGAAATTCTGAAAGGATTTGGGGATGGAGGTCGTGTCATAGCGCCTGAAAAATATTGGGCTCTCGATTGGAAAAACAATGAACAATTCCCATTGTTCGTTGAGCCTTGGCATTTTGCATGCAATTCATGCTGATAAAGGATAATGATAATGAAACGTGACATTCTCATCATCGGCGGGGGACCAGTTGGATTAAGTTGCGCCTACTATCTTTTGAGATCAGGGCGCAAAGTCACCATTGTGGATTCAAATGAGATCGGCAAGGGGAGCGGATCGGGCAACGCGGGGCATATCGTGCCGAGTCACATCATTCCGCTGGCCGCGCCTGGGGTGGTGACATCTGCTCTCAAGTGGATGCTCGACCCGTCGCACAGCCCATTTGGGATGAAGGTCAGCCTCTCCCCAAGTTATCTGGCTTGGCTGTGGCAATTTGTGTCTGCGTGTAGTCAGGGTAGTGTGGAGCGGGGTATCAAGCCGCTATATGAACTCGGCCAGTTGAGCGCGGATAATTTCGCGCGCATCATCGCCGAGGAAAAATTCGATTGTGCCTATCAGCAGAAGGGTCTCCTCTTTTTATACAAGACCGAGAAGGCCTTCCACGATGGACAGCACGAGGGAGAGTTCATGTTGAAGCATGGCATCCCCGTCAGCGTGTACGATAAGGCGAAGGTTCACGAGATCGAACCAGCCGCGTTGGATGAGGTGATCGGCGGCGTCCACTTTACGGGCGACGCGCATCTCGACCCCGCGGCGTTTCTGCGGCTGTTGCGCGAACGCGTCCGTGCGATGGGCGCGGAGTTGGTGGAGAACGCGTCGGTGACGGGATTCTCGTCAGCGGATGGAAAGGTTCGGGTCGTGCGAACCCGCGCGGGGGAGTTTGAAGCGGAGCAGGTCATCCTCGCGGCGGGCGCGTGGAGTCCGTTCGTCGTCCGCGATCTAAAGATCAACATTCCCATCCAGCCTGCGCGTGGGTACAGCCTGACGATGTCGGCGACGATGGCGATGCCGCGCCACGCGTTGATCCTGGGCGAACGCCGCGTGGCGGTGACGCCGATGGGGGCGCGCCTGCGATTCACGGGGCGACTCGAAATTGGAAATTACAGCATGGAGCCGAACCCTGTCTGGATCCGTCGCATCGAAAATTCGGCGCGCGAATATTTGCAACTCGACGAAACGCTGGACGTGAAAGAGACCTGGGCGGGCTTGCGGCCTGTCACGCCGAGCGGCGTCCCGATGATCGGGTTCGCGCCGAACTACAAAAATTTAATTCTCGCCACAGGCCACGCCATGCTCGGACTCTCGCTCGCCCCAGGCACGGGGCAGCTCGTGGCCGAACTCGCCAACGGGCAGACGCCGCACATAACAACGCAAACGATTCACGGAGTACAATCAAACTCTACTACCGTGCATCCGTCATTGCGAGGATGATCTTCCCGAAGCAATCCCCTCTCGTGGCGTGGAGACTGCTTCGTCGGGAAGACCGCCCTCCTCGCAGTGACGGAATCTTTCGTGTTTGTACGGTATAGAAATCAAACTGTTCACTGACCACTGATCACTGATTACTGCAAACTGGAGTATCCATGACCACACCTGTCATTGTTGACGCAATCCGCACGCCGATCGGCGCGCTGGGAGGGATTCTCGCTTCGCTTCGCCCCGACGATTTGGGCGCGCTCGTCATCAAGGAAATTGTTGCCCGCTCGAAACTGGACGCCGCGCTCGTGGAGGAAGTGTTCTTCGGATGTGCGAACCAGGCGGGCGAAGATAACCGCAACGTGGCGCGCATGTCCGCGTTGCTGGCTGGCCTGCCCGTGGAAGTGGGCGGCGTGACCGTGAATCGCCTGTGCGCTTCGGGGTTGGCCGCCGTCAACTTTGCGGCACGCGCCATCCGCGCGGGGGAGGGGGACGTGTACATCGCGGGCGGAGTCGAATCCATGAGCCGCGCGCCGTATTCGCTTCCGAAAGCCGAGTCTGGTTATTCGTTCGGCAATCTCACCGCCTACGACACCGCGCTGGGCTGGCGTTATCCGAATCCGAAAATGAAGGAAATGTACGGCACCGACTCGATGGGCGAGACCGCCGAGAACATCGCCGCGGAGCGTCCGCACTTAACGCGCGAGAAACAGGACGCGTTCGCGGTGCGTTCGCACCAACGCGCCGTGGCCGCCATCGACTCGGGTCGCTTTGCCGAAGAAATTTTGCCTGTGCCTGTCCCTCAGAAAAAAGGCGAGCCAGTCCTTGTCGCGACGGATGAACGTCCGCGCCGCGACACGACGATGGAATCGCTGGGCAGGCTGAAACCTGCATTCCGAAAAGATGGCACGGTGACCGCGGGCAACGCGTCGGGACTCAACGATGGCGCGTCGGCGTTGTTGTTGATGAGCGAAGAGAAAGCCAAAGCATTGAATCTCAAACCGTTGGCGCGCGTGGTTGCATCCGGCGCGGCAGGCGTGCCGCCGCGCGTGATGGGCGTTGGACCTGTCCCTGCCACGAAGAAGGCGCTGGAGCGCGCGGGCTTGAAGATGAACGACATCGGCCTGATGGAACTCAATGAAGCCTTTGCCGTGCAATCCCTCGCCGTGATCGAAGACCTGGGCATTGACCCCGAACTCGTCAACGTGAACGGCGGCGCCATCGCCATCGGGCATCCGCTCGGCTGTTCGGGCGCGCGGCTCGCGACGACCCTTGTCCACGAGATGCGCCTGCGCGCGCAGAACGGCTCGCCCGTGAAGTACGGCGTCGCGACCTTGTGTGTCGGCGTCGGCCAGGGCGAAGCGACGGTGTTCGAGTGGATCGGGTAGCATTGAACGTTCAACGTTTAACGTTTGGAATTTTCCATGAAAAAACTCTCCCTCCTCCTCGTCCTCATCCTCACTGCCTGCGCGAGCATGGCTCCCACGCCTCTTTCTGCCGCGACGCAACAGGATGCCGCGCCGATCTCCCTTCCGCTCGTGGACGCGCCGCAGTTGACCCAGTTCCATTTTGTGGATGAAGTGAACGGCTGGGGCGCGACCGAAACGCAGGTCGTCCGCACCGACGATGGGGGAGTGACCTGGCACAACGCCACACCCGCTGTGCCAGCGCAATTTGGGTACGCGCCGTCCTTCTTCCTCGACGCGCGCAACGCGTGGCTGCTCGTCCCCGATGCTGATTACGTCAACGGATCGCTCGTCCGCACCAGCGACGGCGGCGTCACGTGGAACATCAGCGCGGTTCCCTTCGCGTATGGCAACCTGCAATTTATCGATTCTCAAAACGGATTCGCGCTCGCCTCGCTCGGCGCGGGCGCGGGCTCGCAACCTGTGGCAGTCTATCGCACCTCCGACGCGGGCGCCAATTGGACGCGCGTCTACGCCAACGCGCCCGACGACCCTGCCGCCAACGACTCGCTTCCCCTCAGCGGGCAAAAATACGGCATCACATTTATCGACGCCTCACGCGGCTGGATCGGCGGCAACGCGCCCATTGATAATTTCATCTACCTCTATCGCACCCACGACGGCGGCGAAACCTGGAGCGAAGCCAGCCTCGCCCTGCCCGCCGAATATCAGTCCGCGCAGACGGGCAACGCCGCGCCGCAATTCTTTTCGCCAACCGATGGCATCCTCGTCGTCAACCTCATCCTGCCCGCTGACCCTGGCTTCGTGACCATCGTCTTCCGCAGCGCCGACGGCGGCGAAACATGGACGCCAGGCGCGGCGGTTCCCTCAGGACGCCCCGCGAGTTTCTCCTCCTTCAACGACGGCGTGGCCTGGGGCGGCGCGCAGTTCTACGTCACGCGCGACGCGGGGCAAACGTGGACGCCCATCACGCCTAACGTGGATTTCGTCGCTTCGCTCGGCTCCATCCAATTTGCCAGTCCGCTCATCGGCTGGGCGCTCACCGTCAACGAAGCCTCCGACCCCTCGCTTTACAAGACGACCGACGGCGGCACGAGTTGGACTGTGATTATTCCGTAACGCCGTCATTGCGAGCGTTCTTTGCGAAGCAATCTCCTCCACGGCGCGGGGATTGCTTCGTCGCAGCGAACGCTCCTCGCAATGACAATAAAAGGATGACTATGACCCGCGTGCTGACAGCGCTCCCGCTTCTTTTCTTGACGTTGGCGTGCTCGGCCACAACGATCTTTTCCCTCACCCCGACGCCCACCAACTACGTCTACCCGACGCCTGAGACGCCCACCGTCCCCGCGCTGACGGTGGAGCAGTTGAAGAACGCCGAATATATTGTCTCGGCATTCGGGACAGGCGCGTCGCTTCCGTATAAACTGACAGACGGAAAATACGAGCGCGGCTCGGGCGCGACCTTCGTCAGCCTGACCCTGCTCGATTTCTTTTCCTTCGGCGACTTGAATAAAGATGGCGTGGACGACGCGACAGTGTTGCTTGCGGAAAATTACGGCGGCACTGGCGTGTTCGTTTCGCTGGCCGTGGTGTTAAACGAAAACGGACAGCCGCGCCACAAAGCCTCGTACTTGATAGACGATCGTCCGCAAATCAACTCGCTCGATCTGCACGACGGGATGGTCTTCCTCGACGCAGTCGTCCACGCGCCCAATGACCCTGGCTGTTGCCCCGAAATGCAGGTGACGCGCGCCTTCCAACTCGTCGGCGATTCGATCACACTTGTCCACGCCGCCACGCGTCTGGACGATGGACGCGCACGCGCCATCACGATCGACTCTCCGCTCGATGGGGCGGAGGTCAGCGGCGAGATCGTCATTTCGGGAAATGTCACCATCTCGCCGTTTGAAAACACGCTGACGGTGCGCGTCTACAATGAGCAGGGTAATGAATTGTTCGTGGGACCGATCACGGTCGCCGCGCCAGAGCCCGGGGCGGCGGGTACGTTTCAGGTCACGATTGACGCGAGCGCCTTCCCGCTTGGGCGCGTCCGCATCGTCGTCGCCGATTTGAGCGCCGCGGACGGTTCCATCCTTGCATTGGATTCCATGGAGATTGTTGTCAAATGATTCTTAAAATAGAGATAAAATAGAGACATGCGAAAGCAAAAGTATTATGTCGTTTGGAAAGGTCATAAGAGGGGTATCTATTCCACTTGGGCAGACTGTGAAGCGCAAGTTAAAGGATTCGAAGGCGCGCAATATAAAGCCTTTGAAAGCCAGGATGCCGCCAAGACTGCCCTCAAGGGAAATTATGAAGATTACAAGGGCAAGACCCAATCGGTGCGACAGTGGTTGTTTACGCCCAATCCACCCATGCTTCCCAGCATCAGCGTGGACGCGGCCTGCTCTGGCTCGCCTGGCCCGCTCGAATATCGCGGCGTGAACACCGAGACGGGCGAACAACTCTTCCGCGCGGGACCCTTCCCTGGCGGGACGAACAATATCGGCGAGTTCCTGGCCGTCGTCCGCGCTCTGGAATGGATGGCGCGCAACAAACTGGACTGGGTCATCTACTCCGATTCAGAGACGGCCGTCTCATGGGTGCGGGCGCGCAAGTGCAACACCAAACTGGCGCGCAGCGCGTCCAATGCGATGTTGTTCCAGTTGATCGGCCGCGCCGAGGAAAGTTTGAAGAATTTCAAAACCATCCGTTTGGTGAAATGGGATACAAAATCGTGGGGGGAGAATCCTGCGGATTTTGGGAGAAAGTAAAGGCAGAGAGAGTTGACGATTATGCCAGATGAAATACAGAAGATTTTGCGAGAACTAAAACAGGGATTGCGAAAGATCTACGGCGAAAAATTGAAGGCCGTGATCCTTTTCGGTTCCTACGCGCGCGGCGACGCGCATCCGCCTGATTCGGATATTGATGTGATGGTCGTGTTGAAAGGGGAGTTTGATTATTGGGCGATGAACAAACTCGTATCAGAATTTGTCGCTGACCTCTCTTTGAAATATGACGTGGTAATTTCGCGCCAGTTTTCTTCGGATGAGGAATACATCGCGAGCGCGTTTCCTCTCTTCGTGAACGTGCGGAGAGAAGGTGTGGCGATATGATCCCGCCAGAGATTCAGCATTTGCTCCAATTGGGTGAGGAAAGCCATCAAGTCGCCAAAGTATTGCGGTATGGCGGGCATGTCCGTTTTGCGGCGGCGCAATCGTATTACAGGATTTTTTATCTTGCCCAGGCTTTACTTTTGTCGAAGGGTTTGACCTATTCCAGCCATTCGGCAGTTGTCGCCTCGTTTGGAAAAGAGTTTGCCAAGACGAAAATCCTTGACCCAAAATTTCATCGCTACATTATTGACGCTCAGGTGGTTCGTGAAGTTGGTCATTACGGCAGAATGTGGGAAGTGGTGACAGAAGAGCAAGAGAAAGAATCCTTTGGGCGGGCGGAGGAATTTTTGCAGGTAACGAAACACTATTTTGGATTGTAAAATCTATGAACACCGCCCTCCTCCTCATTGACATTCAAAACGATTATTTCCCCAACGGCAAATTTCCGCTGGTGAATCCGCTTGAGGCTGCGAAGAAGGCTTACAGCCTGTTGCAATGCTTCCGCGAGCATCATGGACATCACGTCCACATTCAGCATATTTCGCTCAAGCCCGACGCGGCGTTCTTCGTCAAAGGCGATAGCGGATCGGACATCCACGACGCGGTGGCGCATTTTGAGGGCGAGCCGATCGTCTACAAGCATTATCCCAACTCGTTCCGCGAGACGAATTTGTTGGAAATGCTCAAAGGTTGGGGCGTCGAGCGCGTGGTCATCACAGGGATGATGACCCACATGTGCGTGGATGCGACGACCCGCGCGGCGGGCGACCTGGGTTTCAAAGTGATCGTCGCGGAAGATGCCTGCGCCACGCGCGACCTGATATTTGGCGAGACGGTCATCCCCGCGGAACACGTCCACAAGGCGTTTTTGGCGGCGTTGAAATCCTATGGGCAGGTGATGACTTCGGAGCAGGTGATTGCATTGCTGGCTTCGGAGAAGGAAAGTTCGTAAATAGGAAACCCATAAAAGACACGAAGTGAGCGCTTTCGTGTCTTTTTGATTTAAAAACGCTACCGTGCATCCGTCATTGCGAGGGTGTTCTTCCCGAAGCAATCTCCTCTCGTGTCATGGGGATTGCTTCGTCGGGAAGAACGCCCTCCTCGCAATGACGAAAATCTCTTGTATCTGTGCGGTAGAGAAGATTTAAAAAGGAATTGATGAAATGAAATTTGTTGTCTTCGGCACAGGCGGCGTGGGCGGATATTTTGGCGGAAAACTCGCGCAGGCGGGCGATGACGTCACGTTTATTGCGCGGGGTGAGCATCTGAAAGCGATTTGCGAGCGCGGCTTGCGCGTGGAAAGCATCAACGGCGATTTCACGGTTCATCCCGCGCAGGCCACGGACGATCCCGCCTCCATTGGCGAAGTGGATTATGTGCTGGTGGCCGTGAAGGGCTGGCAGTTACCCGAAGCCATTTTGCAAATGAAACCGCTCGTCGGCGCGCGGACTTCTGTGGTGTGGTTGGGAAACGGGATCGAAGGCACGGATATGGTCGTGGAAGCCTTCGGGCGTGAACGTGTCATCGGCGGGTTGTGTCGCATCAGCTCGTTCGTTGGCGGGGCGGGAGTCATCCGTCACGTGGGCGTCTCACCGAGTATCGCGTTCGGGGAACTGGACTCCGCCCAAAGTCCACGTGTGGAAGCGTTGCGGGCGGCGTTCGCGCGGTTCGCGGATCTGCGCGTCGAAGTTCCCGCGAATATCCACGTCACGATGTGGGAGAAGTTTATTTTCATCGCGGCTGTCAGCGGGGTGGGATCGGTGACGCGCCAGCCGATCGGTGGGTATCGTTCCATCGCCGAATCGCGCGCCATGCTCTCCGCCGCGCTGGAGGAGACGTCCGCGCTTGGCCGCGCTCGCGGTATCCCGCTCGATGCGGACGTGGCGATGCGCATCCTGGCGAACATTGACGCGGCCGCGGCTGGCGTGATCCCTTCGATGCAGAAAGATATGACGGACGGACGTCCTTCCGAGTTGGAAACGCAGACGGGTTACGTGACGCGCTTGGGTCGCGCGTTGGGCATCGCCACGCCCACGCACGATTTTATTTATGCCGCGTTGTTGCCGCAGGAAAAGAAGGCCAGGGGGGAAGCGTAGAAATTGTTGTTTGAATCAAACATTGGCATTGACGGGTTTGAGGGGGTAAGATTACGTTGCTTGCAATCTGAAACTTGAAGCTTGGAACCTAAAACATGACCCTCCCCACCACCATCACCGTCATCGGCGCGGGAAGCGCCTCGTTTGGCGAGAACACGCTCTCGGCTATTATGAATTCCAAGAAACTGCGCGGCTCCATTTTGCGCCTCGTGGACAGAAACGCCCAAAGTTTGGATATCGTCCAGCGACTGGCAACCCGCCTCAACGTCGAGTGGGAGGCGGGGTTTACCATCAGCGCGCACAGGCATCACAAGGAAGCGCTCGCGGGCGCGCAGTTCGTCGTCTCGGCTATTGAAGTCGGTCCGCGTGAAGAATTGTGGAAGCAGGATTACGAGCTGACCATCAAGCACGGACTGCGCCAGCCCTACGGCGAGAACGGCGGCCCAGGCGGGTTCGCGCACGCCGCGCGCAACGTGAAGCCCGTGTTGGAGATCGCGCGTGACATGGAGCAGGCCTGCCCCGAGGCGTGGTTCATCAACTTCACCAACCCGATGGTGCGCGTCTGCGATTTGATCAACCGCCATACGAAGATCAAAGCGGTCGGGTTGTGCCATCAAATTTACATTGGCTATTGTTTCGTGGGGATGATCCTCGGCAGTGACCTCGGCATCGAAATTCCCGAGGGTATCACGGGCATGCACGCCGACGTGTTGGAGCATCCGATGCGGGAACAGGTGGTGCATCAAACCCTGCCGCTCGTGGATATTCGCGCGGCGGGGACGAATCATTTTTCGTGGATCCTCTCCATCCGTGACAAGCGAACGGGCGCCGATCTTTATCCGCTCTTCCGCGAACGCTTCTCATCGTTCGACCGCAAATTTGAACCTCTGACTCGCGACGTGTTTGACGCGTTTGGTTTGTTCCCCGTACCTGGCGACACGCACCTGTGCGAGTACCTGCCGTGGGTCAGCGACCCGATTACGAAGCCGTCTGAAAAATACAACATCCGCCTCTACGATTGGGACTTGATGGCGAGCCTGCGCGATTTCAGCCTCGACCGTTTGAACGAAATGGCGAGCGGCAATCTCACCATCGAAAGCCTGCGCGGCACAGACTCGGAAGGCGCGCTGGAGATGATCGAGAACGTGGCGGGGGATGGCAATCATTATCACCTGGCCGCCAACCTCCCTAATGTCGGGCAAATTGCCAATTTGCCGATTGGCGCGCCCGTCGAGACGCCCGTCTTCGTGGATGGCGCGGGGATCCACCCCGTCCACGTGGGTGCGTTGCCCGAGCCGATCGCCGAACTCTGTCGTCGCGAACTCTTCGTGGCGCAACTCGGCATTGACGCGGCTGTGGAAGGCTCGCGCGAGAAAGCCCTGCAATGTCTCCTGCTCGACCCGATGATCGCCGATATTCAAATGGCGAAGAATATTCTCGATGATTACCTGGTCACGTTCAAGGAGTATTTGCCACAGTTTTGGGTGTAGATTCACTTGTCATTGCGAGGCGGGCGCTTTTCCCGACGAAGCAATCTCCTCGCAACAGGGGACTGCTTCGTCACAAAGAACGCTCCTCGCAGTGACATAAAAGGTGTTATATGACAGAGCGCCAATACTTTATCTACATCATGTCGAACGCTCACAATACGGTTCTTTATACTGGCGTGACGAATAATTTGTATCGGATAGTAATGGAGCACAGGTCAGGTAAAGGTGGAGCGTTTACGAAGAAATATAATGTGACGAAACTTGTTTATTTCGGATCAGGAACAGATGTGAGAGCAGCTATTGCACGTGAAAAACAAATCAAAGGTGGCTCGCGTCAGAAGAAAATTGATTTGATAAGCAGCATGAATCCAAAATGGAACGACTTGCTTGAAACATACTACCCATAGTCTGTCATTGCGAGGAGCGTAGCGACGAAGCAATCCCCCATGCGTGAGGAGATTGCTTCGGGCTAACGCCCTCGCAATGACAATCAAAGGATCACACTATGTCTTCATCTCAACTCTTTGGCGGCATCGAAGGCGGCGGGACGAAATTTAATTGCGCGGTGGGCGATGGCCCCGAAAACATCATCGCCGAAGCGCGCTTCGCCACCACCACGCCCGCCGAAACCGTCGCGCAGGTGATCGAGTTTTTCCTGCCACACGCGGAGCAACTGCAAGCCATCGGCCTCGGCTCGTTCGGCCCGTTCGATGTTGACCCGTCCTCGCCGACCTACGGTTTCATCACCACCACGCCCAAACCGCATTGGGGCAACGCCAACCTGCTCGGCATGTTGCGCGCAAAACTTCCTCTGCCGATCTCGGTTGAAATGGACGTGGTCGTGGCGGGCCTCGGCGAAGCCAAATGGGGCGCGAGCAAAAACGATTCACACTCGCTCTACCTCACCATCGGGACGGGCATCGGCGGCGGTTACATCGTGGACGGCAAACCGCTCCACGGGCTGACCAGCCTCGAGATGGGACACATCCGCCTCGCGCGTGACCCGCAGCGGGATCCGTTTCGGGGGGCCTGTCCCTACCACGGAGATTGCTTCGAGGGCCTCGCCGCGGGTCCCGCGTTGGAAGCGCGTTTCGGTCAGCGCGGCGAAACCCTGCCCGACGAGCATCCCTACTGGGATCTGGAAGCGGGCTACATCGCGCAGGCGCTGGTCAACTACATCCTGTCGCTTGCGCCGAAGCGTATCATCATCGGCGGCGGCGTGATGCAAAAAAGGTTCATGTTTCCGTGGGTGCGCCAAAAGACGCAGGAATTGTTGAGCGGTTACATTTCGCACGAAATGATTCTCAACCGCATTGACGAGTACATTGTCCCGCCCGCGTTGGGAAATCGGGCGGGTGTGTTGGGCGCGATCGCGCTGGCGATGGGGTAGGGCATGGTTTCCTCCGCCATCCTGCTCGCGGCGGGACGCGGCAAACGTCAGCGGCCCTACACCGACGTCACGCCCAAGCCGCTGTTGGAAGTGGATGGACGCGCCACGCTGGATTACGTCTTGCGCGCGGTCGCGAAGGCGGGGGTGAGGCGCGTCTGCATCGTGACGAATCATCTGGACGAGCAAATATTTGATTTTGTCGGCGATGGTTCAAAATGGAATCTCTCCGCGACCTTCGCGCATCAAAACGAACTGCGCGGCAACGGCGATGCGTTAATGTCTGTGCCAAAAGAGTGGAGACGCGACGAGTCTGTGATGGTGGTCGCGACCGATTACATTTTGGACGAGAACGTGCTGGTCGAGCTGGCGCAGACGTACGCGACGCACGGCGCGGACATTGCCATGAGTTTGAAGGAATGCCCCATCGAGGAATTGTCCGTCCGCTCCAGTGTGGAGGTGGATCAGGATTGGCGCATCCGCCGCATCGTCGAAAAACCGAAGCGAGAGGAGATTTTAAGTCCGTATGCCGCGTCGATCCTGTTCATCCTTCCGCCTGAAATTTGGAAGTATCTCGCGCAGATTCAACCCTCCCCGCGCGGCGAGTACGAATTACAGTCCGCGGTGGACGCGATGATTCAGGATGGCTTCCGCGCGTATGGCTTGCTCCAACCCGCGCCGAGGGAGTGGAGCAAAGGTTAAATTTTCAAACCCAACGGTAGGGTTTCACAATGCCTGAAATTTTTCCTCCCCAATCTCAATTTGCCCGTCCCCTGTTCCGCGAACTGGAACGCTCTCACGCGTTGGTGTCCGCGCTATTTGAAGACAATCTCACCGCGCGCCTTTTCGTGGACAACGCGTCCGCTCCGCGCGCGGGCGTGATCGTCTGCAACAGCCGCGTGTTGTGCGCGGGCGACGCGTCGCTGGCTGATTTTCTGGCCGAGATGGCGCGCTGTTTTGCGGACGATTTAATCCCCGCGCATCGCGCCCGCGGCAATGATGCGTATCTGGTCTGCGCTTCTGGCGCGGGCTGGGACGACGCGCTTTCCACGTTGTTCGCGCATTGCAAGCAATATCACGGCGCCCGGCAATATTACGAAATAACGGATTTCTCTCCCAAACCCGAACTACATTTGCCCGATGGGTTTTCGATGCAACTCATCACGCCCGAGTTTATGTCCAGCGATGTGGAAGGTCTCGATGAGATTCGCGAAGAGATGTGTTCCGAGCGCAGTTCGGTGGATGAATTTCTCGAGCGCAGTTTTGGTCTAATCCCCGTTCACTCGAATGAAGTCGCGGGCTGGTGCATGTCCGAGTACAACGTGGGGACGCGTTGCGAAATCGGCATCGCCACCGCGGAGAAACATCAGCGCAAGGGTGTCGCGACTCTGTCCACGTGGCATTTTCTGGCAGAGGCACACAGGCGCGGCTACACCCGCGTAGGTTGGGATTGCTGGTCGCGTAACGTTGCGTCATCTGCGGCGGCGCGCAAGGCTGGTCTCACGCTTGTCGAAGAATATCCCGCGCACGTGATCGAACTTTCCTGAAAAATGAAAACCATCCATCGCCCATTCAAACGGCGATGGATGGTTTTGCGGAGTCGAACGTCTCCGACGTTTAACTCAACTCGTCAAATTTCTTCCGCACTTCGCGGATGTCATCCCACATCTGCGCTTTGGGCGAGCCAGGCTCGCGAGATGGATTCCGCAACAGGTAGGATGGATGATAGATCGGCATCACCCAGCGTCCCTGCATCTGCGACCACTGTCCATGCAGGGAGGTGATGCCCGTTTTGCCGAGGATGGATTGGCAAGCCACGTTGCCCGTCAGCAATATGATGCGTGGGTCCACCAGGCGGATGATCTCCAGCACGTACGGACGGTAATATTCGATCTCCTTGTCGGTCGGCTTGCGGAACGATTTGCCGTCATCTCCTGGCGGCAGGCGGAAGACCGAGTTGGTGATGAACACATCCGTTTCGGGGTTGAACTCCGCGGCTTCGAGAATCTTATCGAGCAGTTGTCCCGCGCGGCCAACGAACGGCTTGCCCTTGACGTTTTCCTCTGGCCCTGGCGCTTCGCCGACGATGAGCAACTTGGCCTGCGGATTGCCGCGGCTGATGACGACGTTCGTCCCCGCGTTGGCGAGGGGATCGTCCTTCATCTGCCGCATCTCGGCGAACAGGTCTTCGAGCGTGGCATGGCTGGATGGTTGGGCGCTGAATAAGTCGGATGGGGGCATGGGGGACTCCTTGGCTGGATTTTACCGTAGGCCTTTGGTTTTGTAGCGTGCGTGGAGTTTATTCCTGATTCGAAATCAAATACAACAATCGCAGAATCTTCAATTCATCGTAATTCAACGCGCCGTTCATTTTATCGAAAACGGGCTTGAGTTGATACAAGGGGCTGAGTTCCTCGAACGCGGCGAAGACGGTTTGCTGTTGATCGGGCGTGGCGGAACTCAGCGATTGCAAGTCCGAGTCTTTTCGTAGCGCGTTCCCCGCGGAAAGGTAACGCGCCAGGTGATCGAGAATCGTCCCGATCGTCACGCCATATTTCCGCATCAATTCTCCCACCCCCTCGCCTCTGTTGAACGCCTCCGCCACGATCACATAGCGGCGGTTCGAGTCGCTTTTATCGCGCGGCGCGTCCTTGCGCTTTTCCTTCAATCCATGCTTTTCGGCATAGCCTTTTATGATCGCCAAAAATGCGTCGCCGTATTGATTCAGTTTCACCTGTCCCACCCCCGACATCGTCAACAGGCTGGAAGGCGATTGCGGATAATACGCGGCCATCTCCACCAGCGTCCGATCCGAGAAGATGACATATGGAGGCACGCCCGCTTCGTCGGCCAGTTCCTTGCGTTTTTGACGCAGGAGGGCGAACAGCGCGTGGTTGTATTCGACCTCCTCTTTCCTCCCGTCTTTTTTCTTCACCCGTTCCGCTTCTTGCAGGACGCCGAAAATGGGTGCGCGTTTCTTGAGCGCTTCCAACGCTTTGGGCGTGAGACTGAGCGTGCGATACTCGCCGTCCTGTTTGAGATAGCCCATGCTCAAAAGTTGACGCGCCAAATGCATCCACTGTTTTTGGGTTAACTCTGTCCCGATACCATACGTGGATAGTTTGTCGTGTCCCCAGCGTAAAACCTTTTCGTTCTTCGAGCCGAGCAAAATATCGGCGATGTGACCCGCGCCGAATTTCTCGTCCGCGCGTTTGACGCAGGAGAGGAACTTCTGCGCGGGAATGGTGACGTCTGTCAGCGGGGTGGGGGAGGAGTTGCAGTTATCGCAGTTGGAGCAGTTGTCGGCGGCGTAGGTTTCGCCGAAGTAGCTGAGCAGCGGCTTGCGGCGACAGGTCTGTTCGTCCTCCGCATAACCGACAATGGCGTTCAAATGCTGAATGGCAACGCGGCGCTCATCGCCTTCCTTTTGGTCAATGAAGTAGTTAAGTTTGGCAACGTCCGCGTAACTGTAAAGCAGGAGACAGTGCGCGGGCAGGCCATCGCGTCCCGCGCGGCCGATCTCCTGGTAGTAGCCTTCGATGCTCTTGGGCAAGTCATAGTGGACAACGAAGCGTACGTTGGGTTTGTTGATGCCCATCCCAAAGGCGATGGTCGCGACGATGATCTGCGCGTCGTCGCGGATGAAGGCCTCCTGGTTGCGCTTGCGGTCAATATCCTCCAGCCCCGCGTGATACGGACGCGCCGCGTAGCCGCGCGAGATCAGGTACGAGGCGAGTTCATCCACCTGCTTGCGCGAGAAACAGTAAATGATGCCCGATTGATCTTTGTAACGGTTGAGCAAGTCCAGCGTTTGCTGGGTTGGGTCGCGCTTGGGCATGACTTCGATGAAAAGATTCTCGCGGTTGAAGCTCGCGACGAATTCGTTGCTGGTGGAAAATTGCAAAGTGGAGCGGATGTCCTGCCGCACGCGCGCGGTGGCGGTGGCCGTCAGCGCAAGGCAGACCGCCTTTGGGAATTGTTTGCGAACCTGCACGAGTTGACGATATTCGGGGCGAAAGTCGTGACCCCACTCTGAGATGCAGTGCGCCTCGTCAATCGTCAGGCAATCCACTTTCAGTCCCGCGAGAAGCGAGAGGATGCGCGGCGTCAGCAATGTCTCGGGCGCGACGTAAAGCAGTTTCACTTCGCCGCGCTTCACGTAATCCATATTCTCCTGATATTCCTGCGGGCTGAGCGAACTATTGAGGAACACCGCAGGGACTCCGTACGCGCGCAACTGCTCCACCTGATCCTTCATCAGCGCGATCAGCGGCGAGACCACCACCGTCAGCCCGTCGAACATCATGGATGGAATTTGATAGCACAGCGACTTACCGCCGCCCGTGGGCATCACCGCCAGCGAGTCGCGCCGCGTCATCACGTTCTCGATCACCTCGCGTTGAAGCGGACGAAACGAGTCGTAGCCGAAAGTTTCTTTGAGAATGGAGGCAGGTGTGGGCATGTGTTTTCCCGATGGGCAAGGGTGGCCACATTATATACTGCAAAATTTATTATGCAGTATTATTCCATCGCCATGCCCCGCCCCGAATCGTTTTCCACCCATACCCTCTCTCATCACCCGCGCGGCGAATCCGTTCGACGCATTCTGGCCGCCGCGATTCAGGCTGTGGAGCCAGGCGCGGCGGTGAGTCAATTTATTCGCCGCGAAAAAAATTCCATCATGGTCAATCAACGCGAATATTTTTTGGGGGACATCGAACGGATCCGCGTCCTCGGGCTGGGGAAGGCGTGCGCGGCGATGTCTCAACCTTTGGGCGGCCTTCTCCCGTTTCACGCGACCAGTGGCCTGCTCATTCCAAAAGCGACTCCCGTCCAACCCCCGAGCGGATTCGACCTCCAGCCTGGCGGGCATCCCGTCCCCGACGAGAACAGCCTGCACGCGGGAGAAAAGGCTTTCGCCCTCGCGAGCGATCTGCGCGCAGACGACCTGCTCCTCTGTCTCATCTCTGGCGGCGGCTCCGCGCTGATGACCCTCCCGCACGCGGGCATCTCCCTCGGCGATCTGCGCGCGCTCACTTCCGCCCTCCTTGCTTGCGGCGCGCGCGTGGACGAGATCAACACCCTGCGCCGTCATCTCGATCAACTCAAGGGCGGAGGGTTGGCGCGGTTCGCTTGGCCTGCGCGCGTCGTCAGTTTGATTCTCTCGGACGTGGTGGGCAACCCGCTCGAAGCCATCGCGTCGGGAATCACTGCCCCCGACCCGTCCACGCGCGGAGATGCGTTATCCGTGTTGGAAAAATATGACCTGCTGAAAAAAGTCCCCGCTTCGATTGTGCATGCGCTGAAAACGATCCCCGAAACGCCGAAGCCCGATGACCCTCTCTTCGAGCGCGTTCAAAACGTCATCGTGGGGAATAACGCGCGGGCGGCTGAGTCCGCTCAACGTCAGGCGCGAAGCGAGGGAATTCATGTGGTGATGTTGGGAGACGATTGGCTGGGCGAGGCGCGTGAGGTCGGGCGCGAGCTGAGTCGCATCCTGAAGACGTGCGCGGCGCCGCGTCCATTTTGCCTGATCGCGGGCGGCGAAACCACCGTGACGTTACGCGGGCACGGCCGTGGCGGACGCAACCAGGAACTGGCGCTCGCTTCGGTGCGTGAACTGGCGGGCGCGCGCGACCTCATGATCATCTCCCTCGCCACCGACGGCGAAGACGGCTCCACCGACGCGGCGGGCGCGGTTGCGACGGGAGATACGCTGCAGCGCGGCCTCGACCTGGGACTCCCCCCCGAATCTTTTTTAGACGAGAACGATTCGTATTCCTACTTCCACGCGCTGGGTGATTTGTTAAAACCTGGCGCGAGCGGGACGAATGTGAACGATTTGATATTTGGGTTTGGGTGGTGATGCGTTCAACCCACCTTTAACTACCGAATTTAATTTTATGAACGGTTGTGTTCTTACACAGTCCGATCGAGCATGCTCCTCCTAACTGAACAGATCTTTTACATCATCCCGTGTCAGCGACTTAAAGAAGCTGGCTTCGGTGGAGATGAGACTTTTCACGAGCGCGCGTTTCTTTTCCTGCAATTGCAGAATCTTTTCTTCCACCGTGTCGCGCGCGATGATCTTGTAGACGAAGACGGGTTTGTCCTGGCCGATGCGGTGAGCGCGGTCACTGGCTTGCATTTCCACGGCAGGATTCCACCACGGGTCGAGGTGGATGACGTAATCGGCCGCGGTTAGGTTCAAGCCCACGCCGCCCGCTTTCAGACTGATGAGGAAGAACGGGAAGGACGTGTCGTTTTGGAATTGGTCGACGCGCGATTGGCGATTGGGAGTCTGCCCATCGAGATAGACGTACTTGATCTTGCGTGCATCCAATTCGCGTTTGAGCAGTTTGAGCGTCTCGACGAATTGCGAGAAGATCAAGGCTTTGTGATTTTCGGCTTGCAAGGTCTCCAGCGTTTCAAGCAGGATTTCAAACTTGGGCGCGTCGCCCCGATAATTTTTCTCCACCAACGCGGGATGGATGGCGATCTGGCGCAGGCGCAAGAGGCCTTCGAGAATCTTGAAGCGCGCGTCGTTCATGCCTTCGCTTTCGATCAGGCCGAGCAGTTCGGCGCGGTATTTCTCGCGGGTCTGCGCATACAACTTTTTCTGCGCGGCATCCATGTCGGTGTAGACGATGCGTTCTGTGCGCGGCGGCAGTTCGGGCGCGACCTGGTCTTTCGTGCGGCGCAGGATGAAGGGATAGACCAGTTTGCGGAGGGTCTTGGCCGCGTCTTCGTCGCCGCGCGCTTCGATGGGATTAGCGAAGGCGCTCTTGAAGTAGTCCATGTTGCCGAGCAGGCCAGGATTCAAAAACGCGAACTGCGACCACAACTCGAAGGTGTTGTTTTCCACGGGCGTGCCTGTCATCACCAGGCGATGCTCGGCGTGGAGCAGGCGCGCGGCTTTGGCGCTCTTTGCCAGCGGATTTTTGATGGCTTGCGATTCATCGAGGATGATGTAGTTGAATTTGTATTCGCGCAACAATTCCACGTCGCGCAACATCGTGCCGTAGGTGGTGAGAATCACGTCGTAGTCGTTGAAGATAGCCGTGTCTTTGTTGCGGAAGTTTCCCATGTATTCGAGGAAGCGCAGACTGGGCGTGAACTTTTCGGACTCTCTCTGCCAATTGGCAATTAGACTCTTTGGGACGACGAGCAGACTCGCGCTTCCCCCTTCGGGGACGATGCGACTTCGCTCCCCTGTCGGGTCGCTCCGCTCAGCGCAGGCTTCTTGTAATGACTGGAGATAGGTCAACACCTGGACGGTTTTGCCCAGTCCCATGTCGTCGGCGAGGATGCCGCCGAATTTGTAATCGCGCAGGAAATACAACCAGTCGAAGCCGTGTTTCTGGTAGGGACGCAGTTCGCCGACGAATCCGCTGGGGAGGGCGCGTGGCTCGATGCGCTCGAAGGCGCGGAAACGCTCGCGACGTTCGCGCAACTCCGCGGGAGTCTGAATCGAGGCGTCGTCTTCGAGCAGGGAATCCAAAAGGGACAGGTGAACGTCCGCGACGCGGAATCCATCCGTAGTTTCTTCCGCCAAATTCCAGAGGTGCTTGTACTTCTCCAGCCACGCGTCGGGGATTTGTCCCACCGAGCCGTCGGCGAGTTTGACGTAGCGCTCGCCGCGCTTGAGGGCTTTGCGAACGTCGTGAAAAGCGATTTGCTGATCGCCAAATTCAACGAGGGTTTTCAGGTCGAACCAGTCAATGCCCGATGTGATGCTGACGTGCAGGCTGGGCGTGGCGCGATTGATCTTGCCGAGTTTGAGATTCTCTTCGCCGTAAATTTCAAATCCCGCCTGCGTGAGGAGCGGAATCGAGTGGAGCAGAAAATCGAAGGGATGGGCGCGGGCGCGCAGTTCGAGTGTGCCGAAGGGAAAAGTGGAAGCAGCGCGCTTGAGGCGGAAACTTGGATCGGTGAGCAGTTGATGGAAATATCCCTCGCGCTCAGGCTGGCGCTGGATGCGGATGAGTTCCCACGAGTCGGGGACGGTCTCGACGGATTGCGCCTCGCCCGCTTTGGACGCGATTACTTCATGTTCGCCGTAGCCAAAGCGCAGGTCGGCGCGCAGGGTTTTGTCTTTGTTGTCGTCGTGCAGGTAGAGGCGCGGGACGGGCGCGGCCTGTACATCGTTCCAGCGGATGATGTCGCTTTTGATGGGGAGCGTCTGGGCGATCTTGGCGAAGTATCGCTCGCGAAAATCGTCTGCTTGTTGATTGGGAATTTCGATGGGAAACGAAGGAAGAATGGAGAGCGCCTGCGTGTTGCGGAGTTGGGCGAGACGGTTATCCATGAGAATCCAACCGGGGTGAACGAGAGAGATGATCTCCACCTGTTGGTTGATGTGATGGAATTGCCCATCCAACTCATAGCCTGCGCGTAAAGTGAGTTTGGTCTCGTCGCGTTGGATGTCGTTTTTTGCTTCAATGGGTTGAGACAGGAGATACACACGGCGTTCGATTTTGTCTGGATAGCGACTGCCGAGGAAGATGGGCGCATTGAGCTTGGCAAGGATGGACAGGAACATTGGCAGGTTGCTTGTGCCCATTCCGTAACGCATGGTATCGGACAGGATGTTCATGAAGGAAGCCGAGTCTGCGTCCATGTTCAGGCAACCTGCGGGATTGACTTGACGGAACATCCTTTCGCTGGCTTTGAGCCAAGTCTTGCTTGTTTCAAGGAAGTGATTGATCTCTTCGGGCGATTTTTTCTCACCACCCGAAATGCGATTCCATTCCGCCGAAGTGATAATGAGCGGCTCGAGCGAATAATAATAATTGGGACGATAGGCGCTTCCATAGCCAGAGTAGCCCATTTGCGAGCGAGTCAGCAAGACGGCCGCGACGTAACGGGTCAAGTTTGAAGAGGAAGGGCGCTGTGGAGCAAGTGAAAGTGTCTCTTCTAATTTACGTTGCCAGGACTGTGGTGACTTTCCAGCGGGTGACGCAATGGATTCGTGGATTCTTTGAACTTCTTTCCCTATCACATTTTCTTCGTCATCATCATCATCTTCGTAGTCTTCATCCCAATCCTCTTCGTCATCGTCCCAATCTTCCTTGTCATTCTCCGCTTGTTTTCCATTTTTGAGATATTGGCTGGTTTGGAGCGCGGAGGCGACCATGTGCTTACAAAAGTGACCATCGTCGGCATAGGGACAATCGCAGGAGAAACGCAGTTGTCCATTGTTGTTTAATTGGATGATAACTTCATATTCGCCTGAGTTGCCTTCCACCGAGCAAACGGCTTTATTGGCGCCGATGAGTTCCACGTGCCAGACATTGCCGTTTTTGTGATATTCACGTCCGCGGGCGATGGATTGTGAGTCGGAAAAATGGGAGAAGGGATAGTTATCGAGGAGTTGGGGGGTGAGGGCGGTCATGGCGGCGCAAAGTATAACGCCGCTTTTTGGCGCTTGCAATAAAAAGCGATGATATTCGAGTCGGTTACGCGGCATTGGGGAATGATGGCAGCTCCTCGGCGCGGCTGGAAGGTGAAACGTGAATTCACGACAACTTTGATTGACAATTCCAAAGACCTGCCGTTATAATACCGTCCGCTCTGCCCTGGCTGGCGCTTTGCCGGGGCGGATGCGTGTCTATACCGGCTTCCCCTCGGCCCGGCGCAGGATGAAAGTCTGCCCGCAGGGACTGAGGCGAAGTGAATCCGTGGAGAAAAGATGAAATACGCAATTGTAGAAAGTGGCGGCAAGCAATATAAAGCCGTCGAAGGCGAGACCATTATTGTGGATCGCCTGCCAGTTGACGCTGGCGAATTGTTGACGCTGGAGCGCGTCCTGCTTTTGGCGGACGGCGACCAGATTTCGGTCGGGACTCCGCTTGTGGGCGGGTTCGAGGCCCTGGCTTCTGTCGCGGAACATTTCCGCGGCGACAAGGTACTGGCTTTTCGCTATAGCCCGAAGAAGCGCATTCGCGTCCATCGCGGACATCGTCAGGAGTACACCCGTTTGCTGATCGAATCGATTGGCAAGGTGGGCGAGACGGCGAGAATGTCGAAGGCGGAGAAAACATCCAAGGCGACGCGCACGGCCGAGGTCCAGAATGAAGCGGATGACCTCGTCAAGATCGAGGGGATTGGCTTGAGGGTCGCGAAAGTCTTGAAGGCGGCGGGCATCGTCACGTTCGCGCAGTTGGCCGAGTCCCAGGCGGATGATATCCAGAAGATTTTGACGGCGGATGGCTTGCGGATGATGAATCCCGAAGGCTGGATCGAACAGGCCAAGTTGGCGGCCGCGGGCGATTGGGATGCTTTCGAGGCGTTGAAGAAGAAGTTGGTGGGTGGACGCGTTGCCAAGCCTGCCGCTAAGAAATCCACAGCCAAGCCTGCGAAGAAGAGTTAAGTGAGGTAGAAATGGCACATAAAAAAGGCGGCGGTTCCAGCCGCAACGGACGAGATAGCAATTCCCAGCGTTTGGGCGTGAAGCGCTACGCGGGTCAGTTTGTGCTTTCGGGCAATATTTTGGTTCGACAGCGCGGCACCCGCATTAAGCCAGGCTTGAATGTGATGGTTGGCAAGGACGATACTTTGTTCGCCACCTCCGACGGCGTGGTGATGTATGATATTGTGCAGGGACGCAAGCGCGTGAATATCGTCCCACAGGCGGCGGAGTAGACATGAGAGAGAAAATTCACCCCACTTACTATACCGACGCGAAGGTGTCCTGCGCTTCCTGCGGCACGACCTGGACGACAGGCTCGACCCGCAAGGAATTGCGCGTGGACATCTGCTCGAACTGCCATCCGTATTTCACGGGCGAGGCGGCGCGCATCCTGGACATTGAAGGTCAGGTGGATCGCTTCTATAAGAAGGTGAAGGCCGCCCAGACTCACGTGGAAGCCAAGAAGGCGCGCGAATCCGCGAAGCTGGAGCGTCCCATCTCCGAGTTGGAGTTGAGCGACCGCGCCACGAACGCGTTGATTAAGATCGGCATTAAGAACATCCCGCAATTTTTGGCGAAACTGGCCGAGGGCGAGGAAGCGATGCTGGCGATTGAAGGATTTGGCCGCAAGCCGCTGATCGACGCGAAGAAGAAACTCAAGACGTTGGGGCTTGATGTTCCTGAGACGGCAACGACTGAGGTCGCTTAACGACTGACCCTTACAGGGCGTTTCACAGAGTCGTTACTACATGGTAAACCTACACTAGTAGTGTAATCTCGTGTAAACTTGCGGGCAGATGCGGAAGCGTCTGCCCGTAATTATTTGCACCCCCACCGTCACTTCGTGACACCTCCCCCATTTTCGGAGAAAATGGGGGAGGCAGGGAGGGGTTTGAGGAGAATCAATGCGCCATACGCACGGCTCGGTGGAAGTGATCTGCGGTTCGATGTTCAGCGGCAAGACGGATGAATTGATCCGCCGTCTGGTGCGCGCGAATATTGCCAAACAGAAGGTGCAAGTTTTCAAGCCCGCCATTGACGTGCGTTACGCCGTCGAAAAGGTGACTTCGCACGCGGGGTCGGATTTCGACGCGATTCCCGTCAAGAAGGCCGCGGACATCCGCGCGAAACTGGATGCGGACTCGACCGTCGTCGGCATTGACGAAGCGCAATTCATGGACGCGGATGTTGTCGTCATCGCGCGCGAACTGGCGGACAAGGGCATCCGCGTCCTCGTGGCGGGACTTGACCAGGATTTCCGCGGTGAGCCGTTTGGGCCGATGCCCGCGCTCATGTCGCTCGCGGAGCGCGTGGATAAACTCCACGCCATTTGCATGGTCTGCGGCGACGAGGCCTCGCGCACGCAGAGGCTGGTCAACGGCAAGCCCGCGCGCTATGACGATCCCGTGGTCATCGTCGGCGCGTCGGAGATGTATGAGGCGCGGTGTCGGCGTCACCATGAAGTGCCGCGTTAGTTTTGGGAGGTTCTATGGCAAGAAATCTAGTTTGTAGTGATTGCGGCGGAAAGCTTCAGGAAGGGATTGTGTTTGATCATGGGCATTACAGTGTCAGAACAAGGCCTTATTGGCTGGAAGGCAAACCCGAATGGAGTTTTTGGGATGGATGGAGAGTAAAGAGAACAAAAGAATATCTTATTGCTGCTTATCGCTGCGAAAATTGTGGCCTTATGAAATTCTATGCCGATTCTGAAAACCCTTCAAAAAAATCAAAATAAACTACCCAAACCAAAAAACTACCCAACTACCAAAATAACCTCATGCAAAACTACCAAGACTTCCTTGCCGAAACCCTCATTGATCCCGTCGCCCTCCAAAACCGCGTGCGCGAACTTGGAGAGGAGATCAGCCGCGACTACGCGGATTCCAATGGCAACCTGCTCCTCATTTGTATTCTTCGGGGCGGCGTGCCATTCCTCGTGGATTTGATGCGCCACATCTCTATCCCACACATGCTCGATTTCATGGCGATCTCGTCCTATGGCGCGGGCGCGCGCGAAAGCACGGGCAACGTCCGCGTGACGATGGACTTGATGACCAACATCCACGACAAACACGTCCTGCTCGTGGAAGACATCATAGACAGCGGTCACACCATCGCCTCCGTGCTGGAACTGCTTGAGACGCGTCAACCCGCCAGCCTCAAAGTCTGCGCGTTGCTCGATAAGGCCGAACGCCGCGAAGCCGTTGTTCCCCTGCACTACTGTGGGTTCACCATCCCCAATAAATTCGTCTTCGGTTACGGCCTCGACCTCGACGAGTTCTATCGCAACCTGCCGTTCATCGGCGTCGTTGATTTGGAAAAATACAAACCCGAGTAAACGCAATGACCGATCAGGGAGGAACCTCCAATCAAAACTATGCGGGACGCTGGGTTGCCCGAGTCCGCGGCCAGATCGTCGCGCAAGGCGGCACGCCCGAGCAGGCCAAACGCGCGGCGCAAGCCAGCCGCCCCAAAGAAGCGCCAGAAATTCTCTACATGTCAACCACTCCTTTTACTTTTTCTCCTCTATTGGACAGACTCCGCGAGACTCTGCCCGACGTGGAACTTTACCTCGTCGGCGGCACGGTGCGGGATGCCATGCTCGGCCGCGCCTCCCTGGACCTCGATCTGGTCGCGCCCTCCGATGGCATTCTCCTCGCCCGACGCTTCGCCAACGCCCTCGGCGCGGACGTCTTCCCCCTCGACGATGAACGCGACACGGGTCGCGTCATCGTGACACTCGCGGACGGTTCACGCGAGAAATTGGATTTCGCCACCTCCCGCGGCGACTCGCTCGATGACGACCTCCGCAACCGCGACTTCACCCTCAACGCCATGGCCGTGGACTTGCGGACGATGTCTCTGCACGATCCGCTCTCGGGCGCGGCTGACCTGCGCGCCAAGAAACTGCGCGCCTGCAAAGAAACGTCCATGAGCGATGACCCCATTCGCGTCCTGCGCGGGATTCGTCAGGCCGCCGCGTATGGGTTCCAGATCGAGCCAGAGACGCGGAAAATGATGAAGTTGGCCGCGCCCGGCTTGGGTCAGGTTTCGAGCGAACGCGTTCGCGATGAGTTGTTCAAAATTTTGGAAGGGAAACAGGCCTCGGCGTCCGTCCGCGCGCTGGAGATGCTCGGCGTTCTGGATGTTGTCCTGCCCGAGATGAAAGCGCTGAAAGGCGTGGCGCAACCCGAGCCGCACATCCACGATGTGTGGGAGCACACTCTGCAAGTCCTCGCCGCGTTGGACGAGGTTCTGGCCGCGCTGGCGCCTGGCTACGACCCCGAGTCCACGGGAGACCTGTTCACGGGTCTGCTTGTGATGCGGCTGGGGCGATACCGAGAGCAATACGCGGAGCATTTCTCGAAACTGCTCAATGCCGATCGCTCCGTCCGCAGTCTGCTGTTTTTCACCGCGCTGTATCACGATGTTGCCAAGCCCCACACCAAAACTGTGGACGAGAATGGCCGCATCCGTTTTTGGGGGCACGACGAAAAAGGCGCCGAGATGGCCGCCGAGCGCGGGCGCGCCTTGTCGTTCAGCAAGGACGAGATCGAACGCATGACCGCCATCATCAAACACCACATGCGGATTCATTTCCACACCAGCCGCAAGGACGGCGAAGGTAAAGACCCGTCGCGCCGCGCTATTTATCGCTTCTTCAAAGAGAGCGGCGAAGCGGGGCTGGATCTTATTTTGCTGGCGCTGGCCGATCTGCGCGCCACGCATGGCAACAATCTCAAACAGGAGACATGGACAGCCGCGCTGGATGTCTGCCGCATCTTCCTTGAAAATTATTGGGAGCGCCCCGAAGAGATCGTCTCGCCGCCAAAACTGCTGGACGGCGACGACGTGATGCGGGAACTCAATCTCACACCGAGCCGACGCGTGGGAGAAGTCCTCGAAGCAATTCGCGAAGCGCAGGCCACAGGGAAGGTGTCCACGCGGGAGGATGCGGTGGAGTTTGGGAGGAAGTGGCTGGAGGAGAATCAGTCGGTGAAGGGGAATGGGGTGAGGTAGGATGTGCTGCGTGTTACGTACTGCGTATTGCGTAACGCACAACGGAATACGAAACACGCAATACGCAGTAAGCAATAAAGTCTCTCAACAGCAGGAGCCTTAATGAACATCGTTTACTTCGATCTCGAAACGCAAAAGACATTTGATGAAGTTGGCGGACAGCGAAACATGGCCGCGCTGAAGTTGGCGTGCGGCGTCACCTGGTCTACGGAGCGGAATGATTTCACTGTATACTGGGAGAAAGACGCGGCCGCGCTCGTGGCGGAACTCAAGGCCGCCGACCGCGTCATCGGCTTCAATATCGTCAACTTCGATTATGAAGTCCTCAAGCCCTACGCGCCGACGGAGAACTTTCGCGCTTTTCGCACGACCGACATGCTGGCCGATATTTTCCGAGTGCTGAATTTTCGCCTCAGTTTGGATTCGCTGGCGAAGGCTTGTCTCGGCGCGATGAAAACTGCCGATGGCTTGCAAAGCGTGGCATGGTTCCGCGCGGGCGAACTCGATAAAGTGGCCGAATATTGCAAAGCCGATGTGGACATCACGCGCCGCGTTTACGAGTTTGGGCGCGATAATGGATTTGTCCATTATTATTCGAAGTTGGGAAGCAAGTTGAAGGTGGCGGTGAATTGGAAATAATTTGACGCTCTACCGTCGCACGCCAGAAGTGTAACTGCTGGCGCAACAAGACAAATGGACGTTGTGCGGCAGTTGTACTGCCGCAAGTCAGCAGCGCTACTGCTGGCACAACGATGAAGCATTCAGGTTTATAAACAAAGGAGAACACCATGAAAAAGTTTACTGTTAATCAACACATTCTGGCCTATGAACGCCACGGACATGGAGAGCCGCTGGTTTTGATTCACGGCTTCCCGCTCGATCACACGATCTGGGATGAAGTTGTCCCTCTGTTGCAGGATGACTTTGATCTGATCCTGCCTGATCTGCGCGGGTTTGGTGAGAGCGACGCGGTGGACACGCCCTACACGATGGACGACTTGGCGGCCGATCTCGCGTCCCTGCTCGATCATCTCGGACTGGAGGCCGCGTCGCTCGCGGGACATTCGATGGGCGGTTACGTGGCGCTGGCCTTCGCAGACGCGTATCCGCAGCGCACACGCGGACTGGCGCTGGTCTCATCGCAGGCCGCGGCGGACGCGCCCGACCGCAAGGCAGGTCGGTACGCGCAGGCGCACAAGATCGCGGAAGAGGGGATCGGCGAAACAGTCGCGGCGATGACCGTCAAATTGACGGCGGATGAGCGCGTGCAAAAAATCGTCCACGATTTGATGAGGAAGCAAAAGCCCGCTGGTTATATTGGCACGTTGAAGGCAATGGCTGAACGCACGGAAAAATTGTCCATGCTGGAGAGGACGTCGTTCCCCGTGTTAATTGTCCACGGAGGGGCGGACGGGCTGATTCCGCTCCCGAGGGAGATTCCACTCAACGTCACGCGGACGCGGGTGGTGGAGTTGGCGGGAGTCGGTCACATGCCGATGATGGAGTCCGCGCGTGAGGTGGCGGACGCGTTGAAAAGTCTGAAATAGATAGAAAAAAATTGACCGCCTTTCGGCGGTCTTTTTTTTTTTAGGCGCTTTTGAATGGGGTGGTGGGGATTGCGGATGTGGCGGAAGTGGCAGGGAGCCACGAGTTGGCAAGTTTGGCGGGGTTCATGAAGAGGCGCCCGGTGCGCTTGACGAGGCGATTGAGGTGGGCGGCCAACACGTCGGATGGCACGGGCTTCACGAGGTAGTCGTCCGCCCCACTGTCGAGGGAGGAGGCGACGGTGTCGGGATCGTTGAGCGCGGAGAGGATGATGATCGGCACGTTGCTAAATTCGCGGATGGCGCGGCAAACCTGGCGTCCGTCCATTTCGGGCATCATCAAATCGAGGATCACAGCCTGCGGTTGTTTTTCGCGCACGACTTGAATCGCTTCGCGTGGATGGTTGGAGGTAATGACATCAAAGCCATGTGTACGTAACAACATGGCGGTCAGTTCGGTCATGGCAACATCATCGTCTATGGTGATAACTTTCATGCGGCTATTATCATTGATTCCGCGGCGAATAAACTTTGCAACCTGTTTACAGATGAAAGAATTGAAATTACAGAATTGTGGATTTTAAACACCAACATTTTTTCTGATTCCGTGATTTTTGTTATGGTATGAAAAGTACATTTGGAAATGGGGGAGCGCTTTTTCTCTTGAACGCTTGTGGTAAACTTAATTTTATGTAGTTATTTTCACAAATAAAACCCCTAATCTCGGAGGCACAAATGAAATGGGTTTATCTTTTTGACGAAGTTGCCGCGGCGGAAAAAGCCGTGGGTGGCTCATGGGAGGCCGTACGCGCCCTGCTGGGCGGTAAAGGCGCTGGCCTCTTTGATATGACGCGTGCGGGCGTTCCCGTTCCGCCAGGCTTTACTGTGACAACCGAAGCCTGTAACGAGTTCCGCAAGGCGGGCAAGTTCCCATCTGGTCAGTGGAAGCAGATGCAGGACGCGATGAAGAAGGTGGAGAAGAAGACGGGCAAGAAGTTTGGCGACCCGTCGAACCCCCTGCTGGTTTCGTGCCGTTCGGGCGCGAAGTTCTCGATGCCTGGCATGATGAACACGATCCTGAACATCGGTTTGAACGATGAGGTGGTGGAAGGCCTTTCGAAACTGACGGACAATCCCCGCTTCGCATGGGACTCGTACCGCCGCGTGATCGAAATGTTCGGCACTACCGTGTTCGGTCTCGATGACGAGGTGTTCGAGCATCCGATGGAGCATTACAAGGAAGAGCGCGGTTACAAACTCGATACCGAAATGACCGCGGGGGATTGGAAGGCGCTGGTTGGCATCTTTAAGGAAGTTTACAAGAAGGCCATTGGCGACGATTTCCCGCAGGAAGTTTACAAGCAACTTGAACTGGCGACGAAGGCCGTCTTTGAATCTTGGATGGGCAAGCGCGCCATTGACTACCGCAAGGCCACCAACATCCCCGACACGCTCGGCACCGCGGTCAACATTCAGACCATGGTGTTTGGCAACATGGGCTTCGACTCTGGCACGGGCGTGGCTTTCACGCGCAACCCGTCTACGGGCGACAAGGTGATGATGGGCGAGTACCTGCTCAACGCGCAGGGCGAGGACGTGGTGGCGGGCATCCGCACTGCCGACCCGATCGCCAACATGTACGACCACCTGCCCAAGGCCTATGATGAATTTATGAAAATTACCAGCCGCCTTGAGAAACATTACAAGGACGTGCAGGACGTGGAGTTCACCGTGGAGCGCGGCAAGTTGTGGATGCTCCAGACGCGCAACGCGAAACGAACCGCCAAAGCCGCGGTCTCGATTGCGGTGGCGATGGCGAACGAGGGACTGATCTCGAAGGAAGAAGCCGTCAAGCGCGTCACGCCGAACGACGTGGATACGTTGCTACATCCGCAGTTCGACGACGCGGCCCGCAAAACGTCCGAGGTGATCGCAAAGGGCGTGAACGCGTCGCCTGGCGCGGCCGTCGGTCAGATCTATTTCGACGCGGATACCGCCGAGAAAATGGCCAAGGAATCCAAGCAGGATGTCATCATGGTGCGTCCGTTCACCAAGCCCGATGACGTGCATGGGATGATCGCCTCGAAGGGCATCCTGACCAGCGAGGGCGGCGCGACGTCGCACGCGGCGGTGGTGGCGCGTCAGTTTGGCATCCCCGCGGTGGTCGGCGCGTCGGCGCTGAAGATTGACATGGAAAATCGCGTGATGCACATCGGCGAGCGCGTCATCAAAGAGGGCGAGTGGATGTCGGTGGACGGCGCGACGGGCGAAGTTTACATGGGCAAAATCCCGATGACCGCGCCCTCGCTCGAAGAGCAGACCGACCTGCTAACCCTGCTGACCTGGGCGGACAAAATCGCCCGCATGCAAGTTTGGGCGAACGCGGATTATCCGAAAGACGCGCGCCGTGCCCGTTCGTATGGCGCGGTGGGCATCGGTCTGTGCCGCACCGAGCACATGTTCTTTGAACCCGAGCGCCTGCCCATCGTGCAGGACATGATCCTTTCGGAGACGAGCGAAGGCCGCACCGCCGCGCTCGATAAATTGCTCCCGTACCAGCGCAAGGACTTCGATGGGTTGTTCGAGGCGATGGATGGCTACCCCGTCATCATCCGCCTGATTGACCCGCCGCTTCACGAGTTCATGCCCGACGAAGAAAAACTGCTCGAAGAAGTGATCGAGATGCGCGTGCGCGGCATCACGGATGGATTGCCCGCCAAAGAAAAACTGCTGGCCTCCATCAAGTCCATGCACGAGTCGAATCCGATGATGGGCTTGCGTGGCGTGCGTTTGAGCATTGCCATGCCTGAGATCGTGGAGATGCAGGTGCGCGCCATCTTCGAGGCCGCGGCGGACTGCACCCTGCGCGGCATCAAGGTTCATCCCGAAGTGATGATCCCGCTGACGGGGACGGTCAAAGAACTGGAGTGGATCCAGCCGCGACTTGAACGCATCGCCTCGGCGGTGATGGGTGAGAAGAAGGTCAAGTTCGCGTACAAGTTCGGGACGATGATCGAAATCCCGCGCGCCGCGGTCACCGCCGCTGAAGTTGCCAAGCTGGCGCAGTTCTTCTCGTTCGGTACCAACGATCTGACACAGATGACCTTCGGCTATTCGCGTGACGACGCCGAGCGAAACTTCCTCGTCACGTACGTGGAACAAGGCATCCTGCCGAAGAATCCCTTCCAGACGCTCGACCGCGAAGGCGTGGGCATGTTGATGAAATGGGCGGTGGACGAAGGCCGCAAGACGCGCCCGAATCTCGAAGTGGGCATCTGCGGCGAGCATGGCGGTGATCCCGAGTCCATTGAATGGTGTCACTTGATTGGGAATAACTACGTTTCCTGTTCGCCGTTCCGCGTGCCGATTGCACGTCTCGCCGCGGCGCATGTGGCGATCAAGCATCGTCCCGCGAAGGTGGAGAAGAAGGCCGCCCCCAAGAAGAAGGTTGCCGCCAAGAAGCCTGCCGCCAAGAAGACGGTCAAGGCGAAGAGCAAGAAGTAAGATTGATGAAATAACAGAAGCGCCCGAGGGAGGCGGGCGCTTCTGCAATGAACAAAACGGCCTCGGGACAAAATGTCCACGAGGCTGTTTTCGTTTTCTATCTTCCCAACACTTCCATCAACAGATCGGGACGATCCGTGATGATCCCATCCACGCCGATCTCGATCAACATCCGCATCTCGGCGGGATCGTCAATCGTCCACGCGTCCACCCATAGTCCGCGGGCGTGCGCGACCTTCACGAAGCGGCTCTTCAGAATGGTGATGCCGCTGTTCTCGATGGGGACTTGTACCGCGGAAAAATTCGGCGGGTAGAGTCTGCCCAGAAACGCCAGGTGCAGATAAACGAAAGGCTTGATCTGTCCGCGACTGCCCGACGTTGCCACTTCGGGGCAAGTCTCGCGGAACTCAACCAGCGCTTCATCGTTGAACGATGCGACCAGAACTCTATCTTCCATGCCATGCTTGCGGATCAACTCGCAGAACGGTTGCGAGATCGAAGGTTCGGCCTGCTTGATCTCAATATTCATCCGATAATCGGGGAAACGCTCGAAGACTGATTCCAATGTCGGGATGACGATGCCCTGTCCGCGATAGGGATATTCCGCGCCATCGTCGAGCGGACTCCAGTCGTACGCCGCGTCATAACTCTGGACCTCCGCGAGGGACTTCTCCTTAATGAGCCCTTCGCCGTCGGTCAGACGATCCACGGTCTCATCGTGGCTGACGACGAGCGCGCCGTCCTTCGTCATGTGGATGTCCATCTCCAGCACGTCCACGCCGAGTTCGGCGGCATGCTCAAACGCGAAGAGCGTGTTGCTCGGCCAGAGTCCGTCTCCGCCCTGGTGGGCAATAACCATTGTCTGCGGCGCGTTTTGGTAATACGCGACTTGCGGCGCTTTGGGCATCACGAGCATTCCAATAAAGACGAAAGCGACGATAACGAGTAGAACGCGAATAATCCATTTTTTCATGGGACAAATCTCCTTTGGCGAGAGGGTGAGCGACTAGTTTTGATAATCAACGGCCTCGGATTGGATGCCGAGGCCGTTGACAATCATGCGCCGACAGGCGCGAGTTTACGAAATGGGATTGGAACCGCGTCGCGCGTGATGTTTTGATAAAGCCCCGCCTGGATGCGTTTCATGTATTCCCAGCGGGTTTCGCTGATTACGCGGATGTCGAGCATGACATCATACTTCAATTCAATATCGGAATTGATCCCGATGATGTCCCGTCGAAACGTCCAACTATCATCGTCTGTGATGAGGAGGATGTCAATGTCGGAATATTTTGTCCAATCTCCTCGGACTTTGGAACCAAACAGGGCGGCGCGTTGAATTTTATCCCCATAAGCCATGCGGACTGCCTTGATGAAATCACGGACGGCCTTTTTTTCTCGCGGCGATAAATTTAGAGCAGTTCTCGTTTCTGTAGCCATTTCTTCACTTCCTCAACAAACTCTTTCGCCTTTGCGATCATTTCAACAGCGTCATCCATTTCCAGGTATTCGTACAACACATAATCGGCAGCGTGCCGACTTTCCATGACAAGCCTGTAATCGTCGCTCCACTTCTTGTCAAATTCTCCAGTCTTGATAAAGTCCTTACGAAAAGCGGCGAGAACCGCGCTGTGCTTGCCATAAGATTGTCCCTTTGAAAACAACAACGCGCTTGCGGCATAAAACATTCCATAATACGCGCGATTGCAGGCGCTACGATAACGCTGATTGCTGAAATTTTCATCTGCGGTATCCAGCATCTCCTGCGCGTATTGCATGTAAACGCGGTAATTATCTTTTGGGTCGTCCATGCGTTAAGTATACTCCCAAACTTTTAACGTCGAATGCAACGCTTTCGTCAACGGAAATTCTGTAAAAACGCGGCCACATTCTCGCCCAGCGCGTCGGTGTTGTAGCCGCCTTCCATGATGATGGCGGTTGGCAAACCTAGCGCGGCGATGCGCTGACCAATCCCCGTGAAGCCGTTGCGCGTGATCTTGAATGTTCCCAGCGGGTCGTGTTCGTAAGCGTCCACGCCGAGGGAGATGACTAGGGACGATGGGCGGTAGTCCGCGATCACGCCCAGCGCGTGCGCGAGGGTTTGCAGGTAGGCGGCATCGTCTATGCCTGTGGGGAGGGGATAGTTGTGATGGAATCCAAGTCCAGCGCCCTCGCCTGTCTCTGTCGCGTAGCCAGCATAGTAGGGATACTCGAAGGATGGATCGGCGTGAATGGAAATCGTCAGCACATCGGAACGCGAGTAGAAAATGTCTTGTGTGCCGTTGCCCGCGTGATAGTCCACATCGAGGAGAGCGATCTTGCCGAATTGAGTCAACCACTGCGCGGCGATGGCGGCGTTGTTGAGGAAGCAGTACCCGCCCGCGATTTCGCGTCCCGCGTGATGGCCGGGGGGGCGGCAGAGGGCGAAGGCAGAAGGCGGAAGGCGGAGATTCGGGATAGGAGATAGGGGATGCGAGTTAGGCGATTGAGCGATAGGTGCGATGGCTTGCGCGGCGGAGAGGGCGCAGTTGGCGGAGGCGAGCGCGGCGGCGTAGGTTCCTTCCACGACGGGGACGCTGAGATCGAGCAAAAAGAATCCAGCCTTGCCCAAAATGCTTTCGGGCATTTGGTCGCGCTTGGCCGCGAAGGTGGCGGGGAGCAGGGCGGTCTTGTCGGACGCCGCGGACGTCTCAGGCGACGCGCCCAGCCACTCGGTCCAGGCAGAGGCGAGGAAGGTCAGATACGCGTCCGAATGCACCGCGCGGATCGGGTCGAGTCCAAAGTCGCGCGGCTCTTCGAAGTCAGCCCAGTCCGTTTTGCGGAGCGCGTTCAAAATTCGATCCATGCGTTCGGGCGATTCGAGATAGGGCACGCGTTGTCCGCCGTCGAACACTTCAAAAGCGGGATCGTGCTGGCGATGGGTTTCGGAGTAAAATATTTTCATGCAACAATTATACAGGAGACAGAATGGAAACATTTGACGCAATTCGCTCGCGCCATTCGATCGCGAAAGTGAAGCTCGATGCCTTGCCGCGCGAGATGATCGAAAAACTGCTGGACGCCGGCAACCAGGCGCCGAACCATCATCGTGTGCGACCGTGGCGATTCTTCGTTTTGACGGGGGAGGCGCGCGCCCGCCTCGGCGACGCGATGGCCGCTTCGTTGCTGGACCGTGAGCCGACCGCGACGCCTGAGCAGTTAGACAAGACCCGCGCGTTGCCCCTGCGCGCGCCCGTCATCATCGCCGTCAGCGTGGACGCGCCCACGGAGGAGCGCATCGTCGCCATTGAGAACGTCTGCGCGGCGGCCGCGGCCTGTCAGAACATTTTGCTGGCCGCGCACGAACTCGGCCTTGGCGCCATCTGGCGCACGGGAGTTTGGGCGCGCGATGCGAAGGTGAAGGAGTTCTTTGGCCTTGCGCCCGAATTGGATTTGATCGCGTTTATTTATGTGGGGATTCCCGATGGGGAGCCGAAGATAAATGAACGCCCGCCTGCGGAGGATCGCGTAACCTGGCTTTAAATAAAATTCGGAATTCTAAATTCAGAATTCCGAATTTGTTTTTCATTCGTGGTGATGACGGTAGATCATCTCGCCCACGGGGATGCGGACGGGGAGCCTGTTCTGCGAGGGAGGCAGGGGACAGGTGGCGTAGTCGGTGTAGGCGCAGGGCGGGTTGTAGGCCATGTTGAAGTCAATGACCACCTCACGATCTGTGGGCGGATCGGTGACGAGGAAGCGCCCGCCAGGGTAGGAGCCGTTGCCGTTGGTCGGATCGTAGTAATTGAAGAACAAGCCTCCCTCGGTCGTTTCGGCCTCGAGGCGACATTCCTTGCCGCCCAGGGTGAAGACCACGAAGCCGGGAAATTCCGCGTCGTATTCTTCGCCGATCACGTCGCGGATTTTGAGTAGGCGCGGCGGGTCGTATGGCACGAAGCGGGCGGTGATGCGATAGTCTGGATTGATGGGGAAATGTTTTAGCCCCGTGAAATTTTTTCGATTGGGAGTGTTCTTGTCCCACACGCGGATGAGGCAGTTTTTGCCGCGCTGGATGACGAGGATGATTAAACTTCCCAGTTCGAGAAAATCGGGATGCTCGGCCCGGTCGTTGTGAAGAATTTTGGCTTTCACGGGCGAGCCGTTGCAGGTCATCTCCACGCTTTCGTTGACCTTGAGCGTGACGAGGTCATTCTTGTACTGGAACACGCCCGCCTGCGGAGGGACGGAGGGCGAGTCCAATTGAATGTCGTTGGATGCGTCGCGTCCGAAGGTGTTGTTGCCCTCCTCCAGCCAGTACAGTCCCGTGAGCGCCAGCCAACTGCGCTCGTTTTCTCTGAGGCGGGTCTCGCGCTCAGCGCGAGATGCAATGATTTTCTCTTCGTAGGTTTGCGTCATGCGGGCAACTATACAACAAAATATTTTTTTGGGCTAGGGTTATCAAGGCAGATGTGCGCGCAAATCTGGCTCAGGCCCTTCCTCATCCCCCCTGCCCCCTTCTCCCTCCCAAAAGTATGGTAGGGAGAAGGGGGAGCAACAGGAACTACTCTCCTCTCCCAATTTTGGGAGAGGGGCCGGGGGTGAGGGCGGCTTTTGTTCTTTATTGACAATTCTTTTCTTCCCGCGTATAAAAGACACATATCACTTCTCAAGGAGATTGCCATGTTGTTTATGAAATTGTTGTCGGAAGAGGGACCGAATACCGAGTTGGTTTGGCTGTTGTGGGCGCTGTTGGTTTTTTTCGCCCTCATTGTTGTGATCGGCTGGCTTGCGAGCCTCAATAAAAAGCCGACTGAAGCGCCTGCCCATTCACACACACAAGAAAAGCATGATGACGACCTGGAGATCATCGAAGGCATTGGCCCAAAAGTGGCGAAAGTTTTGAAAGAGGGCGGCATCCATTCGTTCGCGGACTTGGCGCACGCCACTCCCGAAAAAGTGAATGAGCTTCTCCATGCGGCCAAATTGAACATGATGGACGCCGCGGGTTGGATTGATCAGGCCGCGCTGGCCGCCAAAGGCGACATGGCCGGCTTGAAGAAGATGCAGGAGGAAATGAAGGGCGGGCGTCGCGCGTGACCTTATGACGGATCTCCGCGACCTCTTTCTGCTCGACCCCGAAGTGATCTTCCTCAATCACGGCTCGTTTGGCGCCACGCCCATACCCGTGATGGAATCGTACCGCGCCTGGCAAACGCGCATGGAGCGCCAGCCTGTGCTTTTTCTCGCGCGGGAATTGGACGACCTTCTGCTGGAGGCGCGCGCCGCTTTAGGCGAGTATCTCCACGCCGACGCGACTGACCTGGTGTTCATCCCCAATGCCACGCATGGCGCGAATATCGTTGCCCGCAGTTTAAATCTCTCTGCGGGCGACGAAGTTTTGTCCACCGATCACGAATACGGCGCGTGCGATTACGCCTGGGAATTCACCAGCGGCAGGGCGGGCTTTCGATACATCCGCCAGCAGATCCCCCTGCCTGCCCATTCTGAAGACGAGATCGTAGACCGACTCTGGAGCGGCGTCACCCCGCGCACGAAGGTCATCTATCTCAGCCACATCACCTCGCCGACGGCGCTACGCCTGCCCGTGGAACGCATCTGCGCGAAGGCGCGTCAGCAGGGGATTTTGACGGTGGTGGACGCGGCGCACTCGCCAGGCCAGATTCCCATGGATTTGCAACGCCTCGGCGCGGACGCCCTCTTCGGCAACTGTCATAAGTGGATGCTCGCCCCGAAGGGCGCGGGCTTTCTCCACGTCCGCAAGGAGATGCAATCCATTGTGGAGCCGCTGGTGGTGAGTTGGGGCTATCACGCCACCGAGCAGAACACGACTGGCTCGCGCTTCATTGACCTGTTGCAGTGGACGGGGACGCGCGACGCTTCGGCCTATCTCGCCATCCCAGCCGCCATCCGCTTCATGCTCGACCATGATTGGGACACCGTCCGAAAGCGCTGTCACGCCCTTTTGCAGTCCACCATCCAACAGATCTGCGAAATGTTCGAGATGCCCGCGTTGTATCCGATCGACTCGGATTTCTACTCGCAGATGGGTATCGCGCCGCTCCCCAACTGCAACCTGCCTCTGTTAAAGACGCGTCTGTACGACGAGTACAAGATCGAAGTCCCGCTCATCCAATGGCAGGATAGGCAGTTCGTCCGCATCTCAGTGCAGGGATACAACACGCGCGAGGAGTTGGATGTGTTGATTCGGGCGTTGGGGAAGTTGATGCCCGAAGTGATCAGTGATCAGTGATCAGTTTTCAGTTCGAGCGGCTTGAATTTTGAGAGAATGCTTCATCAGATGAATAAGGAGCTTCATTGAAGACAAGATGAAATTATCTAAAGAAAAGATCCAAGAATTATGGATATTAAGGGCCTCTGTTTACAACAGTAAAAAACTGGGAGTTTGGAGCGCTATTCTTATTCCTTCACTGTTATTGCTGATTGGCCCAATTTCCATTTCCGAATTTGAGAAAGCGATCATTTATTATTCGATTCTCGGTTATCTTATTTATTTAACCGCAATCCTTATCATCCTCCATAATCTAAAGCGCCTAAAAGGTGGAAAAACTCGTAGCAAATTTACTATTAACAAAACTTTACTTCTCAAAAGTATTTATGAACTCGCTCTTCTTTTTATGGTGTTCGCATCATTTTTTGTGACTGCAATCCAGATATTGTTCAAAATATTCCAACCGACGACAGTTGCGATGTTCTCTTTGTTGGCTCTTGTTGTTTACACGGTTTTGTTGGTATTGATTTCGCCTAAAGTGTTGAATTACAGATCAATAGATAGACCTGAATATGGCAATAAGTATCTTCCATTGGCGATAGCTATTTCTGGTATTGCGCCTGGTTTAGGAATTTTGGCATATAACTTGTTGCCTCATTCCAATACTGTGGATATGCCACTTTATCTTATTTTGTTTTGTTCAATTCTTATTTTTCTATGTGTTCTTCCAGTTGTTGTGATCAATTTTTATGAGGTAATTTTGCTTACTTTTAGCGAATGGCCTAGGTTAAAGAAGGTTGGTTCCAAGTATGAAATTGTTAATCTTGATGGATAGTTGCCTAATTCATTGTTTCCCCGCTAACAAATACCCCCCATCCACAACAATCACCTGCCCGCGGATCATGGACGCGGCGGGCGAGCATAGGAATCCGACCACGTCTGCCACGTCTTCGGGCGTGACGAGCCGTCCCGCGGGCGTGTCCGCGATGGCTTTTTCGATGATGCCTGCTTCGGTGTGGATGGCGTCGAAGTGAGTGATGGCGTCTGTCAGCACGAGGCCTGGCGAAACCGCGTTGACAACGATGTTCTTCGGCGCGAGCTCCACGGCGAGATAACGCGTCAACGACTCGAGCGCGGCCTTCGAAGCGCCGACCGCCACGTAGTCGGGCAGGACGCGGCTCGATCCCGAACTGGTGATGCTGACGATGCTCCCGCCTCTGCGTTTTTCCATCAGCGGGACGGCGAGTTGGGCGGCAAACAACAGCGAACGCGCGTTGATGTTCATCGTCCAGTCCCAGCCTTTGGGTTTTTGCTCCAGCGCAGGTCGGTTGTAGCCCGACGCGGCGTTGTGGACGAAGATATCCAGCCCGCCGAATTCTTTTTCCGTTTCGTCGAACAATTTGCCAATGCCCTCGATCTCGCCCACGTCCGCTTTGACGACGAGCGCGCTGCGACCCAGCGCTTCGATCTCGCGGGCGGTCTCTTCGGCAGGGGCGCGGTTGCGGAAGAAGTTGACGACCACGTCCGCGCCGTGGCGGGCGAAATACAGCGCGATGGCGCGGCCAATGCCGCGTCCCGAGCCAGTGATGAGGGCGGTTTTGTTGGAGAAGGGGATGTTGGTCATGGGGATATGTGAAAAAAACGTAAAACGTAATTTTTGATTGGGTTAATCGAAATAGATATTAAGGTCGGAGCAATCGAAGCGATTACCGCAATTGGGACAGGTGATCTTACAGTTCTTCTCGTACATCTCGCTTCCGCATCGGTCGCAGATGTAGACGTGTTTTTGCAAAACTTCCTCGTTCTCGGCTTGGGTTGGCGTTTTGTCCATCGTCGCTCCTTGTAGCAGGTCAACTTTTTAGATTGATCGCAGTATATCATTTCGGTTAAAAGAACATCCCCGAAGCGCCGCCTCGGGGATGTTCTTTCCTCTTTTGGCTTTCAGCGCTACGACTGGAAGCCCGATCCCAGAATGTAATTCTCCAGACCGCGGATCTCGCTCTCGCGGTTTTCGATGGCGGCCACCATCACATCGCGCATCGAGACCATCCCGATGATCTGGCCGTTTTTCACCACAGGCAGGTGACGGATCTGATACTGCTTCATTAGCGCCACGCATTCATCCACGGACGTTTCATTTTTGACGGTGACCATTTTCGGCGTCATCACGTCCTTGATGAGCGTATCCTTCGCGGCTCGGCCTTCGATCTCGCCCTTGCGCAGATAATCGCGTTCGGTGTAGATGCCGACGATCTTGTCACCATCCGTCACCAACACCGCGCCGATGCGTGAGTCGGTCATCACTTTCAGGGCTTGGAGAACTGTGTCGGTGGCGGATAGGGAAATATATCCTGTGCGTTTCTTGTCTTCCAGCAGTTTACGAACGGTGGTCATTTTCGCTCTCCTCATTTGGCATGGTTTCTAAAAAGAGTATAGCAAAATTCAGGACGCGAGTCTACTACTGTCCGTCACCCTCCCCACGGCATCCCTGAATAATTCTCGAAGGCCTTATCGTGCATGTGCTTGAATAGACGCTCATGTCCCGTTTCCCAGTTGGCGAGCATGTTCAGGGTCTGTTTTGCTGTGCCCTCCGCCTTGGACGCGGCTTGCGCGTAGAACTCGGCGAAATCGCGCTCGATGAGGTAAGCCATCCGCAGGACGGGTAGATCCGCGACCATGGACTCGGCGACGGTGTCCGCGATGGATTCGCTGTCAGCGCGGTCCGCGAAGAAACCCGCGGACGGGAGTTCGGGCGCGGGGGAGTTTGTCCCTGAGAGCGCGTCCAATTGCGCCTGGATGAATTCGATGTGACGCTGTTCCTCCTCGGCGATGGCTTTGAAGGCGCCGACGGCCGCGGCATTTTGCAGTCGCGCCGCGTTCTGCTCGAAGAAGCGCTTGCCTTCGTACTCGCGTTGCAGGGCATATTCGAGGACTTTTTTGATGTTCATATGTTCTCCATTTGGCGATATTCGATACTCGATACTCGATGTTCGAGTATCGAATATCGAGTTATCGTTACTTCGTTAATTCTACTTTCACCGCCGCCACCTTGTACTCGGGGATCTTCGAGACGGGATCGAGCGCGGCGAGGGTCAGCTCGTTGGCGGAAGCCTCGGGGAAGTGGAAGTTGGCGTACACCATCCCAGGCGGGACGCGGTCGGTGACCCACGCCTCGGCCTCGATGTGTCCGCGGCGGGAGGTGACGCGGACGCGCTTGTTTCCATTCAAACCGAGCCTCGCGGCGTCTTCGGGATTCAACTCCACCAGCGCCTCGCCGTAGACTGCCATCAGTCCCGCGGCGCGGCGCGTCATCTGTCCGCCGTGCCAGTGGTAGAGCACGCGTCCCGTGGAAAGCACCATTGGGTAATCTTCGGTCGGCTCCTCGGCGGGCGGGACGTGGTCAATCGGCATGAACCTGCCCTTGCCGCGCGAGAAGGCCTTGGTGTGCAAAATGGGCGTGCCAGGATGATCTTTCGTGGGGCAAGGCCACTGCAACCGTTCACCCTTTTCAAGCCGTGCGTGTGTGATGCCAGAATACGAGGGCGTCAGCGCGTTGATCTCGTCCATGATCGCGGACGTATCCTTGTAATCCCACTTCGCCCACGGCGCGTCCATATCAATCTTCCGCGACTGCTCACTGATAACTGATAACTGCTCACTGATCACTCTCTTCGCGATCTCCGCCGTGATCCACCAATCGTCACGCGCGTCGCCTTGCGTGGGGATGGCTTTCCGTACCATCTGGACGCGGCGTTCGGTGTTGGTGAACGTTCCCGTCTTCTCGGCGAAGGAAACGCCTGGGAGCAGGACGTCCGCATAGGCCGCGGTTTCGGAGGGGAAGATCTCCTGCAAGACGAGGAAGTCAATGACTTCGAGCGCCTTGCGGATGTGATGCGTGTCGGGGTCAGACATGACAGGGTCTTCGCCGAGGATGTAGAGCGCGTGGGTGCGGCCTTCGAGGATGCCAGGCATCATTTCGGTGACGACCGCGCCGACCTTGGTGGGGCTGGCCGCACCCCAGGCTTTGACAAATTTCTCGCGCACTTCCTCGTTGGTGACGGGCTGGTACGCAGGGTAGACGTTCGGCAGGCCGCCCATATCGCAGGCGCCTTGCACGTTATTTTGGCCACGCAAGGGGTTGACGCCGCCGCCAGGTTTGCCCATGTTGCCGAGTAGCATCTGGAAGTTGGCGAGGTCCATCACGTTGCGGACACCCGAAATATGTTGCGTGATTCCCATCGCCCACATCACGGCGGTGGGCTTGTTCTGTGCGATGATCTCCGCGGCCTCGTAGAGGCGCTCCACAGGCACGCCCGTGATCTCGCTGGCTTTCTCGGGCGGATAATTCATCACCGTGGCTTTGAACTCGTCGAAGTTCTCGCAACGCTCCTCGATGAAGGCTTTGTCTTCCCAGCCTTTTTCAAGGATGATGTACATCAACCCGTTGAGCAGGGCGATGTCCGTGCCAGGTTTCTGCTGAAGATGAAGCGTCGCGAACTCGGTGATGTCAATGCGACGCGGGTCGGCAACCACCAGTTTTGCGCCTCGGAATTTGACCGCGCGGCGGAGCATCGTCCCGAAGACGGGATGTTGCTCGGTGGTGTTGGAACCGATGATGAAGAAGGCTTTGGCTTGCTGAGCGACATCGTCCATGCTGTTGGACATCGCGCCCGAACCGAAGGAGGCGGCCAGACCGGCCACCGTGCTGGAGTGTCAGAGACGGGCGCAGTGGTCTATGTTGTTCGTCCCCAAGACCTGCCGCGCCAGTTTATTCATCAGATAGTTTTCTTCGTTCAAGCACTTGGCCGAAGTGAGCACGCCAATGCTGTCCGCGCCAAACGTGTTGCGTGTTCCGTCCAATTTCCTGGCGGTGATGTTCAACGCGGTATCCCAATCGGTTTCCACCCAATCCCACGGAGAGCCGATATTCGATGATTCGTTATTCGATTTTCGATTATCGAATATCGCTTCTCGAATATCGCTTTTGTTCTTTCCCTCCAGCAAATACCTTCTAACTCTCGGCTTCACCAACCGATCGGGATGATGGATGTAATCGTAACCATATCGTCCCTTCACGCACAACGCCATCCCGTTGACGGGCGCGTCTGGATTCGACTGGACGCCGATTACTTTATTATTTTTCACTAGCAAATCAAACTGACAGCCGACTCCGCAATAGGAGCAGGTCGTCGTCACTTTCTTGACCTGATGCGCGCGCGCCATCCCGTAATTCATCTTGTTGGAGAGCGCGCCCGTCGGGCAATACGCTACGCATTGACCGCACGACTCGCACCGCGCTTCCAGCATGGAAGTCCCCGCGCCCGCGACAATCACTTCCTCGAAGCCGCGTTTCGCCACACCCCACACGTCACGGACTTGGATTTCACCGCAAGCCAGCACACAGCGGCGGCACAGGATACAGCGGTTCATGTCCACGCGGATGAAGGGATTCGGGTCGCTGTCCACGGGATAGAGCGTCCCCTTGCTTCCCCAACTCGGCGCGGACGCCTGATATTCGTACGCCAAGTCCTGCAACTCGCACTCGCCGCTCACGTCACAGGTGATGCAATCCTGCGGGTGATTCGCGAGCATGAGTTCCAGCGTCAGTTTGCGATCCTTCACTACCTTCTCGCTGTGGGTCTCGATCTCCATCCCCTCCCACACTGAAGTCACGCACGCCGCGGACAGGAATCGTCCGCCCTTGACCTCGACCACGCACATGCGGCAGTTGCCAGTGGGGGACAGGTCTTTGTGATAGCAGAGGGTGGGGATGTCGAGTCCATGCGAGCGCGCCACGTCGAGGATGGTTTGCCCGTTTTGGGCTTCGATTTTTTGTCCGTTGATTGTGATGTTAACCATATTTCACCTTTGGGACGATATTCGATAATTCGTTATTCGATTTTCGAGTATCGAGTATCGTATTTCGAATTATCGTGTCTCCGCCTCCGCAAACTTCTTTCCAAAATGCGCCATCGCCGAATTCATCGGGATCGGCACGGACTGTCCCAGCCCGCAGAACGACGAATCGAGCATGACGGCGGACAGCGCCTTCAACTCTTCCACGTCTCCCGCGTGACCTTGACCGGCCGCCAGACGATTGAGAATCTCCAGCGAGCGCCACGTCCCGACGCGGCAGGGCGTACATTTTCCGCAACTCTCCGCCGCGAAGAAGTGAAGCAATTCGCGCAAGAACGCGACAGGCGAAACAGTTTGATCGCAGATCAAGAACGCGCCCGCGCCAAGGGAAATTCCCTTTTGTGACGAGGCGTAATCCAGCGGCACATCCATCAGCGACTTGTCCACGATTGTCCCCGCCGCGCCGCCGCAGAGCGCAAACTGGAACTTCGCCCCCTCGGCCATCCCGCCGCCCATCTTAATCACGTCGCGCAGAGTCAACCCGAATGGCGCTTCGAATAAGCCAGGGTTTTTGACGTGGCCGAGAACCATGTAAAGCTTCGTGCCGCCCACCGCGTAACCCGTTAGCGACTTCCACCAGTCAGCGCCGTTTTTCAAAATGTGCGGCACGGCACAGAACGACTCCACGTTGTTGACCGCGGTCGGCTGGCCGCGGAATCCGTACGCGGGCGGGAACGGCGGCCTCAGTCTCGGTTCGCCGCGCTTGCCTTCGAGCGACTCGATCAGCGCGGTCTCCTCCCCGCAAATGTACGCGCCCGCGCCGCGATGCACGTGAATCTTAAAACTGAACCCGCTCCCCAAAATATTTTCGCCCAACAGATTTTTTTCTTCGGCTTGCTTGATTGCATTTTCCAGCCGCCGCGCCTGCGCTTCGTATTCTCCCCGGATGTAAATCCACGCCTCCGACGCGCCGCACGCGTATCCCGCGATCAGCAGGCCTTCCAGCAACTGATGCGGATTGGTCTCAATCAACACGCGGTCTTTGAAAATCAAAGGCTCGCTCTCGTCCGCATTGCAGACGATGTAACGCGGCGTCCGTTTTTCCGCCGCGACGAATTTCCATTTTCGACCCACGGGGAATCCCGCGCCGCCGCGTCCCTGCAAGCCGCTCGCCTCGACGATGGCGATCACTTCCTCGGGTGATTTTTGGAGCGCGGACTTCAGTCCGCCATACACGCCATGCGATAACGCGTCGTCAATCGAATCGGGATCAATCTTGCCGATCAGTTCGGTCATCACGCGCAGTTCGCCTTTTCGCGGCTTTGCATAGTCGGTTTCCACTCCGCGCCACCCCTCGCAGACTTTGGCGGCGTTCCGCGGCAAAACGGGACCCGCCTGCTCGTCATTCACAAGGACGGCGGGCGCGCGGTCGCAGAGTCCGAGGCAGGATGTCCGCTCGACTGTGAAGTCGTCGGCGGGCATTTTCTTTTTCCACGCGTCCACCGAGGCGCGCTTGAGCCAGCAGACGGGTCCATCACAAACGCGCAGAACTTCGCGGTGCTCCTCGAGCGAGAGCATGGAATAGAAGGTTGCCATCCCGTAGGCCTGGTGCGCGGGGATGCCCAGCGCGCGGGCCGTGTCGGTGATGGACTGGCGCGAAAGACCGCCGTGCTCCGCCTGGATGTCTTTCAACACTTCCAGAACGGCCTCGGGACTGTTCCCGTGCTCGGCGGCCAGTTCCAACACTTCGGGTTGGATGGGTTGGTATTTGATCTTTTTGTTAGTCATGGTACCTCATGTTTTCATCCCGTCATTGCGAGCGCAAGTTGCGACACTTGCCCTGGCGGGCAGTGCCAGGGAGCAATCTCCTCCACGGGTGGGATTGCTTCGTCGCAACGACGGAACGAGTGTGATTTCGTGTACCAATAAAGGTTTCTTCTATTATCTCTTGACTGGAAATTCCCCGTTAGTGATTTTCGTCCTATCTTGAGAGTGCGTCGTCTAATCAATTCCTTTCTCATGAAGTCTGTTCAACGGAAGTCATTATCCTCTCAGGATGCGCGTACAAATTAAACCGATTCCTCCTCGCGTATCCAATCAGCGTAATTCCCCATTTCTCAGCCAACTCAATCGAAAGGGACGAGGGCGAGGTGCGCGAGATCAGGATGCCCGCGCCCAGTCGCACCGCTTTTTGGAGCATCTCCGAGCTGATGCGTCCCGTCGTCATCAGGATGCGGCGGCTCGGCCAGACGTTTTGCCGCAGGCACATCCCCGCGAGTTTGTCGAGGGTGTTGTGGCGGCCGATGTCTTCGGCGGAGAGCAGGATACGCTCGCCGTCGGTCAACGCGGAGGTGTGGACTCCGCCCGTCTCGCGGTACAAATCTTGCGACTCGAACAACATCTCGACCAGGTGGCCGATTCCGCTCGCGGGCAGGACGTAACCGTTCGGGGCCGAGACCGCGCGAGGTCGAGTGATGGAGTCGACGGCGGTCATCCCGCCCGAACAGCCCGAGGTGCGCGTCCACTTGGATGGTTTGTCGGCCGCGTGCGTCAGCCAGATGTCCACGTTGTCCCCGTGTTCGCAGAGGCGGACGTCGGAGATTTCATCCATCGCATCTATGATGCCTTCATTGAAGAGGAAGCCGATCGCCATCTCTTCGAGCAGGATGGGCGTGCACATCATCGAGACCCACACTTCGCCGTTGACGGTGAGCGAGACGGGCGTCTCGACGATGACGCTGGCCGCGATGGATTTGCTTTCTTCCGAATCGAGTTGGAAATATTGAATGGGTTTGCGGGGCTCAAGCATGGTTCACCTATTAAATTTAACCGCGAAGCACACGAAGAGCGCAAAGAAACCTTTAAAAACTTTGCGAGCTTTGCGCTCTTTGCGGTGAAAATTCTTACTCGCCATCTTTCTTGTAACTCTTCTTGTGCGCGGCGACGAAACGATCGGGATCGGACAGGAACGCGCCGAGACAGGAATCGGTGCAGAGATAAATTCGTCGGCCGCGATATTCGGCTTGCGGAAAATAATCGGGGTCCGCGTGGAAGACGCGCCCGCAGATCGTCACGAAAGACGCGGGTTTCTTCTCTTCCACTTTGGCGGTTTCTTCATCAGACATGGCTTGGATTCTAATCGGTTTCGTGAACGTTGAACGTTTAACGTTCAACGGTTTCTTCGAGCCTCCCAACGATCTTCACGCACTCGTGCAAAAACACTTCCTCCTTGTGCGGGGCGTCGGGGAGCTCACTGGTCAGGTCTTGCGCGGGGAAGTGGAGATTCTCGTGCAGATCGCCGCGCCACTTTGGGCAATCGGTCACGTCGTAGACGATGCCGTTGTAGGCGATCCACTTGCGGGAATAGCGTCCGCCGTCGTTGCGGCGAAGTTCGGCGAGGGTGATGATTCGGTCGGGGATGTTCATGCGGCGGATTATATCCAGCAATTCCATCGGCTTGTGGATCGCGTAATCGGGACTCGCGGACAGCAACCTTTCTATGCTTTGGTGTCCCCAACTCACGGCAATGCTTTTGACGGAGGCATCCCTGGCGGCGCGGATGTCGCTCAATGAGTCGCCTACCATCAAGACAGGTTCGCCGCGCTTCCCAAATTGGCGGCGCGCCTGCTCGATTTTTTCGGATTTGCCTCCCGGCGAGTCCACGCCAAAGATCGCCTGGAAGCATCTGTCCAGCCCGTGCTGGATGAGAAATGTCTTCACATTTTTGCCTGTGTTACCAGAGACAATGGCAAGCGTATTATCCTGGCATAACTCGTGGATAGCCTGCGCTAATCCGCTGAAAATTGCCGGCGGCGATTCTTTCTCGCTGAATCTCTCCAGGCAACGGCGGACAAACTCCTCCACCAGCGGTTCGGGGACTTCACACTGCCGTCCATATTCCGCGAAGGACATGGTCTCGAGCGAGTTCAAGTCGTTTTGAGTGACAATGTGATTGACTCCCAATCTGTCACAGACCTGTTGGGCGAAGAGGAGCATATCGCTGAGCGTGTCTGCGAGAACGCCATCAAAATCGAAGAGGATCAGGGGCATGATGGGTATTGTATACGAAAGGCATCAATCTTCGAAGACTGCTATTGCCCGCACAGGCGAGCCCGTGCCGCCGCGAATCTTCAATGGCAGGCCGATGAATCGGAATCGTCCGCGGCCGATGAGCAGGTGCAGGTTTATGAGATTTTCGTAATGCGTGAATCCCATTTCGCCGCAAACGAGATGGACTTGCTTGTTGGACACATGCCGCACGCCCGGCGACATCGTCTCCACGCCGAAGGCGGCGATTCTTTTCTGACCAAGCCAGCGGGCCGCGTCCACGCTCAGGCCGGGGCCGCGATCCCAGTCCTCGGTCCCGAAGGCGCGGCGGAAGTGGTCGGTGTGGATGAGGACGGTGTCGCCCGCCCGAACGTCCAGCCCCGAAGCGGAAAGCGCGCGCTCCAGGTCATCCACTTCGATCAACTCGCGAACCTTTTTGCGCGAACAATCCAAACAAATCCCCTCGGTGTAAAACATCGTGAGCGGCATCGTCTCGATGGATTGTCCGCGAAACTGACGCGCCATGTGATTGAACGCGTCCACGTGCGTGCCAGTGTGTTCGCCCAGCTCGAGTCGATTCACCGCAGGCGAGCGGACGCCGTCTTCGGCGATCTTGTCCCACTCTTCGTGCGTCACGTGGACGTTGATGTTCACTTCGGGCAAGCCAGAAAACACGGGCATGCCTGCGTAAATTTCCTGCGAGAGGTCAATGATCTCGGCCATGATTTTCCTACCGATCTTTGAAGTGATAGTATACTTGCGGCCTGTCGTTCCAAAATTGGTGGGACATCGCCACCGAAATCACACGATCAAAATTTTCCAATCCAACTTTCTCTATCGTACCAATACGAGTAGATTTCGTCACTGCGAGGAGGGCGCTCTTCCCGACGAAGCAGTCCCCGAGACATGGAGGGGATTGCTTCGGGAAGATCACCCTCGCAATGACGGATGTCAGTAGAGAAATCCAATTTCAAACGGGCAGGCTCGTCTGCGATTTTACCCTGCCAGGAGTCCAAACCATGTACGATGAAATTTCCATCGGGAGAGATTTCGCGCAAACGCAAAAACCAAATCACGCGCGGCGGTTGTCTTTTTTGGGCGCGAAAAATTTTCGCGACCTGGGCGGATACCAAGCCGCGGATGGCCGCTCGGTGCGCTGGGGGATGTTGTATCGCTCCGACAAATTGCACAACCTGACCGACGCCGACCTGGCGCGTCTCTCGGCCCTCGGGCTGGACCGCGTCATTGACTTCCGCACGGCGCGCGAACTCGCCGAGGAGCCAGACCGCCTCCCCGCGTCTGGCGCGACGCGGGCCGTGCATATCCCGATCAATGACCCCAGCACGGTCATCTGGTATGAGGAGCATGATGAGTTTTTGAAGAACATCCAAAATGTGAACCCAGGGCGCTATCTCACGCAAACGAACGTGGAACTCGTCACGCGCTTTACGCCCGAAGTCCAACGCTTCGTGCGCGAAGTTTTCGCGGCGCATGGCAACCCCGTTCTATTCCACTGCGCCGCGGGCAAAGATCGGACGGGTTTCGCGGCGGCCCTGCTCCTGCGAATTTTGGGCGTTCCGATGAAAACAATTTTGGAAGATTACCTGCTCACCAATCAATATTACCTGCCCTCCAAAACCTGGGAACTGCTCCGCCTGCGCCTGCTCAAAGGCGGCCTCTACGCGGACGTGGTGCGCGGCTTCATGGAAGTGCAACCCGCCTATCTGCAAGCCGCGTTCGATACGATGGAGCGCGAGCATGGTTCCTTTGAAGGCTATCTACAAAACGCGCTGGGGTTGAGCGAGCATGAGATCGAGCATTTGCGGGCGGTGTATTTGGAGTAGAAACACGAAAACCTGACATGTCTCCGCGAACGTTATAGTGGCTAATGGAGCGGAGGATGCGTGTCAGTTTTTCTCGCTATGTAGATTCCTTGGGAGGATTATGATGTATTGCAAGGGTTCATCCTTTATAATTACTTTTGTTGCTCGTAAGCCCTTCCCCAAACCATCCAACTAACATATTCCGAGTTGATATGACCACCCTCATCGAATGCATCCCCAACTTCTCCGAAGCGCGGCGACCTGAGGTCGTTGACCAGATCGTGGCCGCCATCCAATCGGTCCCAGATGTGAAACTCCTCGACCGTTCTTCCGATCTCGACCACAACCGCACGGTGTTGACCTTTGCTGGCACTGTCGCGGGCGTGGAAGAGGCCGCCTTCCGTGCCATCCAAAAGGCGGCGGAACTCATTGATCTCGACGCGCACACGGGCGAACATCCACGCATGGGCGCGACGGACGTGGTTCCCTTCGTGCCTCTCAGCGGCGCGACGATGGACGATTGCATCGCCATCGCCAAACGGCTGGGTCAACGCGTGGGGAGCGAACTCCAGATCCCCGTCTATTTGTATGAAGCCGCGGCGACGCGTCCCGAACGGACGAATCTCGAAAATATCCGCCGCGGTCAGTATGAAGCGCTCAAGGAGGAGATGGGCGTCAAACCCGAGCGCGAGCCCGACTTCGGTCCGAGCAAGGTCGGCAAGGCAGGCGCGACCGTCATCGGGGCGCGCAATCCGCTGGTGGCGTTCAACGTCTATCTCACCACCGACGATCAGGACATCGCCAAGAAGATCGCCAAGGCCATCCGCCACTCTTCGGGCGGACTGCGCTACGTGAAAGGCAACGGCTTCCTCGTGGACGGCCGCGCGCAGGTCTCGATGAATCTCACCAACTTTCACGAGACGCCCATCGCCCGCGTGGTGGAGTTCATCCGACGCGAGGCGCAGCGTTATGGCGTCGGCATCCATCACAGCGAGCTGGTGGGATTGATCCCGCAGGAAGCTCTGGTGGACGCGGCGGTCTGGTACACGCAGTTAGATGGATTCGACAAATCGCAGATACTCGAATCGCGACTCTTTTCCGCACAAAGCGCCTCGTCCACGCCGAACGGACGCCCGTCCTCGTTCACCGAGGAACTGGCCGCGCCCACCCCGACCCCGGGCGGCGGCTCGGCTGGAGCGTTCGCAGGCGCCATGGGCGCGGCGCTGACGGCCATGGTCGCGGGACTCACGATCGGCAAGAAGAAATATGCCGAAGTGGAAGCCGAGATGCAGGCCATCCGCGTGATGTCGGAAAGTTTGCGCAAGGAACTTGGTCAGGCCGTAGGCGATGACGCGGCGTCGTTTGAAGTGTTGATGGCGACGTTCAAATTGCCCAAGGAGACCGAGGAGCAAAAGCAGACGCGCGACGCGGCGATTGTCAATGCCACGCTCAACGCCGCGCACATTCCACTCCACGTTTCAGAGATGGCCGTCAAGGTGATGGAACTCGCGTTGAAATGCGCGCGCAACGGCAACATCAACGCCATTAGCGACTCGATGTCGGGCTTTGCGATGGCGCGCGCTTCGTTGACGGCCGCGGGCTACAACGTGCGCATCAACATCCACTCGCTCGAAGACAAGTCGGCGGGGGAGAAGATGCTCACCGAGCTGGCCGAGTTGGAGAAGAAGGCCGATACACTCGAAGAAGAGATTCGCAAGGTGATGAAGGATCGCGGCGGGATTTAATGTATCCAACCCCGAAGGGGTAATATGATTATTGCTTGAAGATCGTATTCCATAAACCCCGAAGGGGTGGCATTCTTGAACGATATCATCCCTTCGGGATTTTCTTCTCGTGATTGTATTTCGTTACAATCCTGTCATCCCTTCGGGATTTACTACATGAAACGTATCTCTTTCCTAATTCTTCTTTTTCTCATGTCTTGCACGCCTGAGCAGATTTTAACTCCACCAGTTAAGGCTACTCAAACCGAGACGTTGACCGCGACGGTTCAGACCGCGACGGAGATTCCTGCCACCGCCATATCATCGCCGACCGAGACGCCCATCCCGTGCGACCCGTTCGCGGCGGAGTTTTGCATCACCGACGGGCATTTTGTTTTGCAACGTCCCATTTTGCCGCCAGCCAACGATTCGGTGGAGAGGACGTATCCATTCGCCTCCACCGCCGCGGGGACGCGGGAGGCGCATCATGGGGTGGAGTTCATCAACGCGTCGGGGACGTCCGTCCACGCCGCGGGGGATGGTCAGGTCATCTTCGCAGGTATGGACGACAAGGCGGTTTTCAGTCCGTGGAAAAAATTTTACGGCAACGTGGTCGTCATCCAACATGGGAATGACCTTTACACGCTTTACGCGCATTTGTCGAAAATTGACGTGGAGACCAGGCAGGCCGTGAAGACGGGAGAGAAAATCGGCGAGGTGGGTTGGACGGGCGCGGCCATCGGCAGTCATTTGCATTTTGAAGCGCGCCGCGGCGACGGGGAAGATTATTTCTCGACAGTGAATCCTGAGCTGTGGCTCGCGCCGCGCGCGGACGAGGGGGCGCTGTCCATTTCGATCCTGAACGCGCAGAGGGTGTTTCAGAACGCGGAGTTGACGATTCAAACCGCCGGGCGCTTTTATTATATTAAGACTTATGAGGAAGGGTTTAAATCAATGGAAGAGAACGCCGCGCTGGGAGAGGCGCGGCAGGGCCGGTATCGAATCACCTTTTATTTTGGCGGGTCATTTTATGAACGCTGGGTGGACGTGGCGGCTGGCAGGTTGACGCAGGTTATTTTCGTTGTGAAGTGACGAGCGAGAATTTGTGTTTTTTCTTGACGCGTGTCCAGCGCCAATATACAATGACCTAGCCCCTGAGTTGTCCAAATAAAAAAGGAGAATGCCATGTTACGAGAAAAGGTTATAAAAGGAACCCTGATCGCCATTGTTGCATTGGCGCTGGTTGTTCCTTCATTGGTTACGGCCCAGGGAAGTGGGCCAGGCGAATATTACGCCATGAATATCAGCGGCGCATCCGTCACCTGGGTTCCGCTGGCGGGCAGCGAAGGCCCGATGACGTTGACCATTACCGGGCCAGATGGATATTATTTCCGCAAGGATTTCAACGGCCGCGCGGCGATCTCCAGCAGAAGACTGGCAGACGGTCTGTATCATTATGAACTCGTCCTGTCTTCTGGAAGGGGAGATGGCGCGGCAAACGAGAACGAGCGCGGGCTGGGGCAATCTGGCGAGGCACGCCTCCAGTCGGGTGCGTTCACGGTTTCGGGCGGAGCCTTTGTGACCCAAGCCGTCGAAGCGACGGATGCCGCCGATATTGTTCAAAACACCACTTCGTTTCACAACAGCATTTGCGTTGGGTTTGACTGCCTCACCACCGAATCATATGGTTCCGATACGATTCGATTAAAAGAAAACAACCTGCGTATTCACTTTGATGATACTTCCACGGGAACCTTTCCGGCTAACGACTGGAGAATCCTGGTGAACGACACCGCCAATGGCGGAGCCAGTTTCCTTGCCTTTAATGATGTCACGGGTTCAAAAACGCCTTTCAAGGTCACAGCAGGTGCGGCGACCAATTCCATTTTTGTGGATAGTACCGGACGCGTCGGTTTCCGAACGGGTACGCCTGTCCTCGATCTCCATGTGACGACAGGCAACACACCCGCCATGCGCCTCGAGCAGAACGGGTCGGGTGGGTACTCGGCTCAAACGTGGGATATTGGCGCCAACGAAGCCAACTTCTTCGTCCGCGATGTGACGAGCGGCAGTCGCCTGTCCTTCCGCATCCGCCCCGGCGCGCCGACCAGCTCCATTGATATTTCCGCGGATGGCGATGTGGGGATTGGCACAGCCAGCCCGGAAGCTAACCTGGATGTTAAGCGAACCGGCTCCAATCCAACAATGGCCGTCACCCGCACCGATGGCGCAAAACTGCAATTGGCCAGCGGACCGGGCTCATCGAGCGTTGGCACCACCACTAATCACCCCATTCTTTTCTTCACCAACGGCGTCACGAGAATGACTCTGGCGACCAATGGAGATATGACGGTTACCGGCTCCGTCACTGCCACCGCGTTCAATCCCTCGTCCGACCGCCACATCAAGGAAAACTTCGGTAAGGTGAATCGCTCCAGCGTGTTGGATCGCCTCGCCCGCATCCCGATCTCCACCTGGAATTTTATCGGCGATAATGGCACGGTTCACATGGGCCCGATGGCGCAGGATTTCTACGCCGCATTCGGTCTCGGCACGGATGACAAGCACATCAGCACCGTGGATGCCGACGGCGTAGCCTTCGCGGCCATTCAGGAACTCAACCTCCGCAACGAGGCCCTCGCGTCGGAGAACGCGTCCCTGCGCGGCGAAGTGACGTCCCTGCGCGAACAAATGCAGGAGCTCGCGGCCCGCGTCACGTCGCTGGAAGCGGGCGACGCCCCCTCCGCCTCATTCCTGACGTGGGCGCTGGCCGCGTCCAATCTGGCCTTTATCGTGTGGATGCTTCTTTCCACCCGTCGAGCCAGCGTAGCGCGCAAATAATCGCGTTCAAATTTCTGTAGTTTTCCACGAGGCATGGTCTTTGACTGTGCCTCGTTTTGTCTTATATGAAGCGCTAAAATGTGGTTGCGCCTCCAAGTTGCTTGACAAGCACACTTCAAGGCAATACAATCCATATCAGCCCTGATTTGTCTGAATTTCAAAGGAGAATGCCATGAATCGAAAGAATCTCATAAACGCTACGCTAACCGCCGCCATTGTTTTAGGCTTGGCGTTGTTGATCGTTCCTTCATTGGTTGCCGCGCAGGGGGGCGGGCCGAGTGAATATTACGCCATGAATGTAGGCGGGGCGTCCATCACCTGGGTTCCGCTGGGTGGCAACGCCGGCCCCCTCACGTTGACCGTGACCGGGCCGGATGGATTTTATTTCCGCAAGAATTTCAATGGCCGCGCGGCGATCTCCAGCAGGGGATTGGCAGACGGCGTCTACAACTATGAAATCGTCCCCTCCTCCGGCGGCGGAGATGGGGCTCCCGATGAGGCCAATCGCGGTTTAGGGGCTGTCGCTCAGGCGCGCATCCAATCGGGTGCGTTCACAGTTTTGGGCGGAGCCTTTGTTTCGGGCGGGTCGGAGGCAGTGGCCGATGTTGTAAATCCAGATGATGTCATTGTGCAAGGAAGCCTGTGCGTTGGGTTCGATTGCGTCAACAATGAGAATTTTGGGTTTGATACCATCCGCTTGAAAGAGAATAACCTTCGCATCAAATTTGAAGATACCAGCGTGTCGGCAGGGTTCCCCACCAACGATTGGCAGATCACGGCCAATGACAGCGCCTCCGGCGGCGCAAGTTTTCTGGCTTTCGATGATATTACGGGTTCCAAAACCCCCTTCAAAGTGACGGCTGGCGCGCCAACCAATTCACTTTTCGTTAGCAGTTCGGGCGATGTTGGGGTTAAAACATCTACTCCTGTTCTTGATTTCCATGCAAACACATCCGATACTCCGGGCATCCGTCTCGAGCAGAACGGATCGGGCGGGTTCACGCCTCAAACGTGGGATATTGGCGCCAACGAAGCTAACTTCTTCGTCCGCGATGTGACGGGCGGCAGTCGCCTGTCTTTACGCATCCGCCCCGGCGCGCCGACCAGCTCCATTGACATTGCCGCTTCTGGCAATGTCGGCTTTGGCACAGCCAGCCCGGATACATCTGTGGATGTTGAGAGAACCGGCTCCAATCCAACAATGGCCGTCAACCGCACCGACGGGGCGAACCTGCAATTGGGTAGCGGACCGGCCTCATCAAGCGTTGGCACCATCAATAATTTCCCCATTCTGTTTTTCACCAACAGCGTCACGAGAATGACGCTCGCGACCAACGGAAATTTGACGGTTACCGGCTCCGTCACTGCCACCGCGTTCAATCCCTCGTCCGACCGCCACATCAAGGAAAACTTCGGTAAGGTGAATCGCTCCAGCGTGTTGGATCGCCTCGCCCGCATCCCGATCTCCACCTGGAATTTCATCGGCGAGAATGGCACGGTTCACATGGGCCCGATGGCGCAGGACTTCTACGCCGCATTCGGTCTCGGCACGGATGACAAGCACATCAGCACCGTGGATGCCGACGGCGTGGCCTTCGCGGCCATTCAGGAACTCAACCTCCGCAACGAAGCGCTGGCCTCGGAGAACGCGTCCCTGCGCGGACAGGTGAAGGACCTGGCGGCCCGCGTCACGTCGCTGGAAGCGGGCGGAGTCCCCGCCGCGCCCATCCTGATCTGGGCGCTGGTCGCGTCCAATCTGGCCTTGATCGTGTGGGTGGTTCTGTCCACCCGCCGAGCCGTTGCCGTGAAGAGCGCGACGCGCAAGTAATCACGTTCGATTTCGTAGTTTCCCACGAGGCACAGTCTTTGGCTGTGCCTCGTTTTTTAATTGGCGGGGGTTATCGTGTAAAATACCAAAAACCAAAATTGGAGAAAAGACATGGGACTCAAGCCCGACCACTGGATTCGCAAGATGGCCTTGGAACATAAAATGATCGAGCCGTTCGTGGAAGGCCAGGTGCGTGATCGCGTCATCTCGTATGGCGTGTCTTCCTATGGATATGACATTCGCGTGGCGAATGAGTTTATGATCTTCACCAACGTCCACTCTGCCATTGTGGACCCGAAGAATTTCGATCCAAAATCCATGTTTGAGTTCAAGGGGGATGTGTGTATCATCCCGCCCAACTCGTTCGCGCTGGCGCGCACGGTGGAATATTTTCGCATTCCCCGAAGCGTGCTGACCGTTTGTCTCGGAAAATCAACGTATGCGCGTTGCGGACTCATCGTGAACGTAACGCCTTTCGAGCCAGAATGGCGAGGCTACGTGACGCTCGAAATCAGCAACACCACCCCGCTCCCCGCCAAGATCTATGCCAACGAGGGCATCGCGCAAGTGCTTTTCTTTGAAGCCGACGAGGTGTGCGAAGTCTCGTATGCGGATAAGAAGGGCAAGTATCAGAATCAGAAATCCATTGTGTTGCCGAAGCTATGAAAAACGCCCTGAAACGTTTCGAATCTAAACTTACGTCCGCTGAACTTGATCTGCTCGATACACTGGATAGCCCCATCAAAATCCAGAATTTTCTGAACACGGTTTCTTACAGCATTGACCATTTCTATCGCTGTCCCTTGCGCGTGATGCAGGAGCGCACCGGTCACTGCTTCGACGGCGCGCTCTTCGCGGCGGTAGCCCTGCGCCGCATCGGATATCCGCCTCTCATCCTCGAGATCATTCCCAACGCAAACGATGACGATCATTTGCTGGCGGTCTTTAAATACCGTGGACATTGGGGAGCGGTGGCACAATCCAATTTTGCCAACCTGCGTTATCGCCATCCCGTCTATCGCACCCTGCGCGAACTGGTCATGTCGTACTTTTCCTACTACTTCAACGCGACAGGGGAAATGACCATGCTCGGCTACCGCACCCCGATCAACTTCGCTGTTTATGACAAACTCGACTGGATGACCAGCGACGAGAACCTCGACTTCATCGGCGATGATATGGCTCGCTACAAAACCTATCGCGTCGTCACCGATGAAATGCTACCCCTCCTCGACCCCGCGGATGACCGCATCCTGAAATCCGCCTTTGTGGGCGTCAACATGGATGGGTTGTTCAAAGTGGAGTAAACTCTTGAGGAAAAAGATCGTCGTGCCGTCGAAGCGTCGCGCGAGGGTTTCTCTCGTGCAAGTTGGAATCTCAAATTTCTTGAACGAGGTGGAATATGCGTAAAGTAACGTTGCTCTTGTTGGCGCTGATGGTGGTATTGACGTCCTGCGGGCCTGTGACGGCGGTTCCGTCGGTAACTGAGACGCCTTTCCAGGCGCCCACGCCTGTCCCAGTTACCGCATCCTCATTTCGTTTGCGGGAAATGAGTGAATCTGGATTTATTAGCTTAATAAACACCTATGTTGTTGAAGAAGAATTACGCTCCGCGCTCTTTAAAGAGGCGCTTCTTAAATTCCCAGAGTCGGAATATAAATTCAAGCTTCTTGGCAATATCCTCGCTTATGCCCCAGAGACACGCCACGTCCCTGGGATAAACGCCCAGGAAGATGTAATGAGTTGGATGATCACTCGTATGTTGGAAAGCGGCGTTCCACTTGAAGATTTAGAGATTGAAATTGAAAAATCTGAGTTAGGTTTGTACGAGTCTTTATCTATGAAGAATTTGATGGGGAGTGGCGAGGATGATCTGATTCTTAGAATAAATACTTGTAAGGGGGAATGCAAGATGGGGATTTGGGTGGTTTTTCGGGATGGCGAAAACTATCGGGTTGAGAAGATGCGCGATTGGGGTTATTCAAACTGGCCTCAAATAGACTATCAAGTATTTGATGTGGGGGATACTAACGGGAATGGATTTTCGGAACTAACGGTGTTAAGGAGTGAAAAAAGTGGAGGATCAATGTATGTAGCGTTAGATGACTTTCTGGATCATTTTGAATGGTCTGGCGTTGACGGAATGTTTCAACGAACCAGATTCCCGTTAATTTCACAGCAATGTATGTTGCTGGATGAAATAGGCGCAAAACCCAAATCAAACATTGGGCCATGTTCCTATGATTGGAAATTTATCAATAATGGTTCGCAAAATAGCCTGATAAGCTATAGCGTTTGGTATACCCAATTTGGTTGCCCTGATCTGACGGTTCAACGCGCATCTGTGTGGGACGGCGAGCGGTATATACTTGGGAAGGCAGAAATTCTTCCCCCTGACGGCAATTTAACATCCGAATGCCAACTTGCATGGGCAGATACGGCCATCTCCTTGGCTGAATGGGCTGAGCAGAATCTTCAACAACCTGGATGGGAAAATGACCAGGCAATTTCAATTATCGAACAAAGTTTGGAAGATTGGCCTTCGAAGGCGGATGAATGGTGGGGAAGCGCCAGCCGCGACTATTTCAGACTCAAATTGGGTATTTGGCGTGAACTGCGAGGCGAACAAGATCAAGCCATTTCCTTAATTAAGCAAGCGGCAACCCGCCCTCATAACTCAGAATTCGATTATGCTTCTCGCCTGGCAATACTATATTTGCAGGAACGAAAGACCGAAGGCAAAGTACGGGCTTGTGATGTCGTAGACCAAGCGTTATATCAGGAACTGTTTAAAGTCATTTCTTCGCCGCTTACATTAAATTCTCCATCCAATGCCAGTAAATCCTTGAAAGCAATGAAGAATGCTTGGGGATTCGTCCCGATGGATATCACTGGTTTGTGTCATAGTCTTTTTATGTTGCAAGCCGAGGCGAAGAATCACCATCTTACATCGGCAGTTACGTTTAACGACTGGCTCAAGACGTTATCGTATCCGATCTACCAAAATACTGCCATTGATTTGAACATAGATGGAGTAGAAGACCGTCTGGTCTATTTGGAAACAAGCGATCAGGGAGACCTTGATGGTTGGGCGTTTTTTATGACCGATGATGGTTATGTCGCGAAATACTTTGACTATTCTGTAACTCAAGATAATGGTTCGGAAAATACGATTATTCCGCTCGAAATAAGTGATGAGATAAAGGCGTTTATGTTTCCGTCGGATGATTCTTTTTCCATTGCCGTCCTAAAACCAGATTTTCATGTTGACACTGATGCATATTTTTATCAACCCTCCGTCCAATCAAATAAGGTGATTAGTCAGACGCAGCCAGTGCAAATTATGGCAGATGTTATGAATCGATACGAGCGAAAAACCTTAATTTTTTCCTGGAATGATATAAGTCAAAGTTTTGTTGAACAAAACTCAATAGATTATGTTGTGTCCCAGATCGAAAAAGTTCTTTACGTAGATCAAGATTATCTCTCCGTGATTAATCGCGTTGATACCCTTCTGGCGAATTCAAACTTTGAATCGGACGTTGCTACGCTATGTGGCATCAGCGTGGCTGATGACTTTTGCGTTGATTTCCCCGAAGAATACGCCGCCTACTTCCTCTATATGCGCGCTCTTTCCTTTGAGCAGATGGGATTGGTCAACGATGCCAGAGATGCCTACTATCAACTCTGGCAGAAATATCCCCAAAACCTATTTGGGATAATCGCAAGTAAGAAGTTGGAGCCAGTTCAGCCTTAACCCTTTGTAAAGGATTCATGAAAATGTTCACCGATCGTGTCACCCATCTCGAAGCCGAAGGCGCGTATGCCGTCCTGGCGCGCGCATTGGAAATGGAACGGTCAGGCCGCGAGATTTTGCATCTCGAACTCGGCCAGCCCGATTTTTGCACGCCCGAACACGTTGCCCGCGCGGGCATGGACGCCATCGCGGAGGGTCTCACGCGCTATACCCCTCCCGCGGGTTTGATGAAATTCCGCGAACTTATCGCCGCGGACGCAGGCGCGCGCCGCGGCGTGACGATCACCCCCGACATGGTGGTGGTCGGACCCGGCTCGAAGCCTGGCCTCTTCTTCCCGACCCTCGCGTTGGTCGCGCCTGGCGACGAGGTCATCTACCCCGATCCTGGCTTCCCCACCTACCATGCCATGATCCGCGTGGCGGGCGGCGTTCCTATCCCCGTCACCTTGCGCGAGGAGAATCAATTCTCGTTCGATCTGGATGTCTTCGACTCGAAGATTTCTGACAAGACCAAACTCATCATCCTCAATTCGCCCTCCAACCCAACGGGTGGAGTCATTCCGCTCGATGACTTGAAACATATTGCCGCGCAGGCGCAGAAATACAACGCCTGGATTCTTGCCGACGAAATCTACTCGCGTCTCGTCTACGATGGGATGGAGTCCGCGCCGAGCATCGCCTCCATTGACGGGATGCTGGAGCGCACCATCATCGCGGACGGTTTCTCCAAAGCCTACGCGATGACGGGCTGGCGTCTCGGCTACATGGTCGCGCCGTCCGCGCTGGCGGAGCGGCTTGAGCTGTTGGTGACTCATTCCACGGGAAGCACGGCCATGTTCACGCAATACGCGGGGATGGAGGCCATCACCGGGCCGCAGGATTTCGTCCGCGAGATGGTGGCTGAATATCAGAGGCGACGTGACCGCCTGGTGGATTTGGTGAACGCGATTCCGCGTGTCCACGCGCAGAAACCGCAGGGCGCGTTCTATGTTTTTCCGAATGTCAAGGCGTTTGGACTCTCGTCGAAGGAAATTCAAGCGCGCCTGCTCGAGGAGGAGGGAGTGGCCGTTTTGGCTGGCACGGACTTCGGTCCCGCGGGGGACGGGTATATCCGTCTGTGTTACGCCACTTCGATGGAAGTCATCGAGCGGGCGATGGAAAAGATCCATCGGTTCTTTGAGAGATTGTAATAAAAAATCAGGCCGAGGCATTTGCCTCGGCCTGATTTTTTATTGGGTGTTGTTTCTTTCGGCGTCGTATTTCTTTACGTCCGCCATTGCTTTTTGGATATTGACGAATGGCAGTACCGCGAGACCTGCGATGAAATAGAAGATGAGCGCCAAAATGCCCAGACGCAGGTCGCCAAACATTTGGTTGACAAGGCCGAAGATCAGCGGGCCTGTCCATGAGGTGCCGCGCTCGGAGACTTCATAGAAGGAGTAGAACTCCGCTTCCTTGCCGATGGGGATGACCTGCGCGTAGAGACTGCGGCTGATGGCCTGCGATCCGCCCATCACGAGGGCGATGAACGCGCCGAGAATGAAGAATTGCAGGACACGGGTGTCGCCTTTCAAACCGCCATACGCGAACAAAACCACGCCCAGCCAGATCACGAGGCTGACGATGATGGATTGCTTCGATCCGATCCACGAGGCGAGTTTGCCCCAGAACAACGCCCCGAAGAACGCCATGAATTGAATCATCAGGATCACGGCGGTGAGCGTCTGCGTTTCGAGTTCGATGCCGCCGCGGGCGATGGGCGCGGCCGCGAAGGTGGCCGAGACCGCGATCACGGTCTGGATGCCGTCGTTGTAGAGGAAGTAGGCCAGCAGGAATTTCAGCGTTTCGGGGAAGTGTTTGATCTCGCGGAAGGTCTGCGCGAGTTGCTTGAAGCCAATGCTGATGTAAGTCTCGTTGGCGGGCAGGGAGCGCGCCGCGTGTCGAGGGCGGAGGCGATTCCATGTCAGCATGGAAAAGCCGATCCACCAGATGCCGGCCGAGGCGAGGTTGATGCGGACGGCTAAGTCGCCTGGTACGCCGAGGTCTTCGCTGAAAATGTAGAACGCGAGGTTCAGCGCCAGCAACAGGCCGCCGCCGAGGTAGCCCATCGCCCAGCCGTAGGAGGAGACGCGGTCGCGTTCGTCTTCGCTGGCGATATCAGGCAGGTAGGCATTGTAGAAGACGAGGGCCGCGCCGAACGCGAGGTTCGCGACGATGTAAAGTACGCCGCCCAGCCACCACAGATTTCCCGTCACGAAGAAAAGCAGGATCGTCCCCACTGCGCCGATGGTGGCGAAGATTTGCATCATGCGTTTGCGGAGGTGTGAATAGTCCGCAATGGCGCCGAGGATGGGGAGGAACAAAACTTGCAATAGCACGGAGAAAGAAATACAGTAGGGGAGGAAGGAATCAGGCGCGACGGGAAGACCCAGGAAGCGCGCGTTACCGTCGGGGTAGGCCTGGGCCGCTGTCGCCGCCAGCGCGGCCACATAAGGTCCAAGAAAGACCGTTCCCACCGTGGTGCTAAAGGCCGAGTTGGCCCAGTCATACATCCCCCAGCCGAAAATTTCCCTGCGATCGTTTGGTTGTGGTTTGGCAGTTGCTGTCGCCATGAAATGCCTCCGAGCCTGATTGGGTTAGATTATGCAATTGTAAACCCTGCGCGGGAATAAGAGTTCCGAAACGGCTAGCCTGTGTGATACAATGCGGGCGTTCCAATGGGGATGAGGTTGTTGTAAAAAGGCCAGAGATCGGAATTTGAGCGAAAAATCGCTTGACCAATCCAACTCATTCCTATATAATGTTCTGTCGCTGTCCTAAGGGAACCCTTGGGACAGGTTGAATCTTTTTAAGCCGTCAGTCAATGGTCAGGAGAGACGAATGGCATCCTCTTTGCCCCATAAAAATTATGCGCGCATCCCGGTAAATCTTGGGCTCCCCAATCTAATTGAAGTACAACTCGATTCTTTTGAACGCCTAAAAAAGGAAGGGTTGGGGGATCTCTTCCACGAAATTTCACCCATCGAATCCTACAACAAGGGGATGAAACTTTTCTTCCCCAGCCGCAGTCCCGAATCCAAGCAGTGGGGATTGAAGTATTGGTTTAAGGAACCCAAGTATTCCATCGAGGAATGCGTGGAGCGCGACCTTACCTACGCCAGCCCTCTGCACGTGAACGTGCTCCTGGCCGGCCCCGACATTCCCGAACCTGTGGTGTCGGACATCTTCCTCGGCGACTTCCCCGAGATGACCGACAAGGGCACGTTCATTATCAACGGAACGGAGCGCGTCGTCGTCTCGCAGTTGATTCGCTCCCCGGGCGTCTACTTCGAAGCCCCCACCGACCGCGCGACGGGTCGCCCGCTTGCGATGGCGAAACTTATCCCCGATCGCGGCGCGTGGATGGAATTTGAAACCCGCAAGTCCGATTACATCATCCTCAAGTTCAATCGCAAACGCACCGTGCCGATCACGGTCTTCCTGCGCGCCCTGGCTGCTGTCGGCGATGGCACAGCCGATTCGCCTTTGAAGACTGGTTCGGACGAAGAGATCATGTCGCTCTTCCAGGATGTGGATAACAACCCCGATCGCATGTTCATCCCGTCCACCTTTCGCCAGGAACCCGAATGGGATTTGAGCGGCGGCAAGACTCTGGCCGAAGCCGCGTTGATCGAGTTCTTCAAGAAGATGCGCCCAGGCGACCCCGCCACATTGGATAACGCCAAGGCCTTCCTCGAGGAGCAACTCTTCGATCAGCGCCATTATGACTTGGAGCGCGTCGGCCGCTATAAACTGAACCAGAAGCTGGATCTGCAAATCCCGATCCCGCATCGCACCGTGACGAAAAAGGATGTGATCCGTCTCATTCGTCGCATGATCCTCATTAATAACAGCGTCGAGCGTCCCGATGACATTGACCACCTTGGCAACCGCCGAGTGAAGACGGTGGGCGAGTTGATTCAGAACAAACTTCGCATTGGCCTGCGCCGCATGGAGCGCGTCATCAAAGAGCGCATGTCCATCCGCGATCAGGAAAAACTCACGCCCGATATCCTTGTCAACATCCGCCCTGTGGTCGCATCCCTGCGCGAGTTCTTCGGCTCCAGCCAGTTGAGCCAGTTCATGGACCAGACCAACCCGCTGGCAGAACTCCGCCACAAACGTACGCTCTCCGCGCTCGGCCCTGGCGGTCTGCGCCGCGAGCGCGCGGGCTTCGATGTCCGCGACGTGCACCACTCTCACTACGGGCGCATCTGCCCGATCGAGACTCCTGAAGGCCCGAACATCGGCTTGATCGGTCGTCTCGCTTCGTTCGCACGTGTCAATGAATATGGCTTCATCGAGACGCCGTATCGCAAAGTCGTCAAAACCATGGCGTACGATGACGAACGTCTGGAAGGACGCGCCCTCCGCGGCGATTTCGCGGATGCCAAAGGCAACATCATCGCCAAAGATGGCGAGCGCATCACTGCCAAGATGGCGAAAGCGCTGGCGAAGGCCGGCAAGGATATTCCCGTCGTCCCGTTCATTTCCGCGCAGGTGGATTATCTCTCCGCCGACGCCGAAGATAAATACGTCATCGCGCAGGCTAACGCGCCGCTCACCGACGATAACGAATTCGTGCGCGAGCGCATCTCTTGCCGCTACCACTCTGGCTTTGTTTTCCAGCATCCTGAAACCGTGGATTACATGGACGTCGCGCCGCATCAGGTCGTCGGCATCAGCGCCGCGTTAATCCCCTTCCTTGAACATGATGATGCCAACCGCGCCCTGATGGGTTCGAACATGATGGCCCAGGCCGTTCCTTTGGTGCGCCCTGAGATCCCGATGGTTTCCACAGGCATGGAATATAACGCCGCGTTGGATTCGGGTCAGGTCATCGTCGCGGTGGAAGATGGGGAGGTGGTTTCCGTTACGGGAAGCACGATCACCATCAAAGAGAAGAAGATGGCGCGCGTCTACCAACTGCGCAAGTATCAACGCTCCAATCAATCTACCTGCATTGACCAGCGTCCCGCGGTCGTGAAGGGACAACTCGTCAAACGCGGCGACATCATCGCCGATTCCTCCTCAACCGAAAGTGGCGAGCTCGCCCTCGGCCAGAACGTGACCGTGGCCTTCATCTCCTGGGAAGGCGGCAACTTCGAAGACGCCATCCTGCTCTCCGAACGCCTCGTCCAGGAAGACCGCTTCACCTCCGTTCACATTGAGAAATATGAAGTCGAAGCGCGCGACACCAAGCTCGGCCCCGAAGAGATCACGCGCGATATCCCGAACGTTGGCGAGGACGCGATCAAAGACCTCGACGAAAACGGCATCATCCGCATCGGCGCGGAAGTCGGGCCGAATGACATCCTCGTCGGCAAGATTACGCCCAAAGGCGAAAAAGAACTCACGCCAGAAGAGCGCCTCCTGCGCGCCATCTTCGGCGAAAAATCGCGCGACGTGAAAGACACCTCCCTGCGGATGCCTCACGGCGAACGCGGCAAAGTTGTGGACGTCAAAGTCTTCACCCGCGAAGAAAATTCCGACCTCTCCGCAGGCGTGGACATGATGGTGCGCGTCTCAGTCGCCCAGCGTCGCAAGATCACCGCGGGCGACAAAATGGCCGGACGTCACGGTAACAAGGGCGTCGTCTCCAAAGTCGTCCCTGTCGAAGACATGCCCTTCCTTGAAGACGGCACCCCCGTTGACATCATCCTGAACCCGTTGGGCGTGCCTGGGCGTATGAACATCGGCCAGGTGTTGGAAGTCCACCTCGGCTGGGCGGCGAAGCGTCTCGGCTATCGCGCGGTGACGCCCGTTTTCGATGGCGCGTCCGAATCGGAGATCGAAGCCGAACTCGCCCGCGCCTGGATCATGGACGAAGCCTGGAAAGAATCCGCGGCCGCGGCCTGGGAATGGTTGAAGGATCAGGAATACGACGCCAACTCCATCCAGGACGACGACGAAGTCCGCCGCATCTATCTCGAGGACTGGTTGGGCGGGCGCGGTTACAAGACGCGTCGACTTAACGAAGTGGATTACGCCCGCCTCTCCGCCGCGCGCGAATGGCTGCGCGACCATGACTACGATCCCGAAGAAATCTTTGGCGAAGAGACTGAAGCCATTCACCATCGCCATCCTGAAAAGGACGAACACACCATCAAAGTCTGCCTGCGCTTATGGATGGATGCGCTGGGGCGCGGCAAGAAATTGGCCGACGAAAAAATCCGCGAAGCCGCGGAAGAAACCATGCGCGAGACGGGCGTCCCGATGCCCATTCTTGGCAAGCAAACCCTGCGCGATGGAAAAACAGGCCTGCCGTACGACCAGCCCGTCACCGTGGGTGTGATGACCATCCTCAAATTGCACCACCTCGTGGAAGACAAGGTCCATGCCCGCTCGACAGGCCCATACAGCCTCGTGACCCAACAGCCTTTGGGCGGTAAGGCCCAATTCGGCGGTCAGCGCTTCGGTGAAATGGAAGTGTGGGCGCTGGAAGCCTACGGCGCGGCCTACACCTTGCAGGAAATGTTGACGGTCAAATCGGACGACGTGCAGGGACGCGTCAACACCTATGAGGCCATCGTCAAGGGCGAGCCAATCGAAGAACCGAGCATCCCCGCTTCGTTCCGCGTGCTCGTCAAAGAATTGCAGAGTCTCGGCCTGGCTGTGGAGGCCGTGGGTGATGGCGGCGACATGGTGAAGTTTGGCAAGGATGAAGAGAAGACGCATCCGCCCAAGATGGACACCGGTTTGCTCGGCCTCGGCGAGAATATTCATGCAAAGAAATCGGGAAAAATTCTTGACGCATAGTTAAGCGCATGTTAGAATGTTCCGCCGTTGCCGATTAGACGGCTTTTATCCCGTCTGCGCTGGCATCTAAATCAGTGAGGCCATCAGGCTCGTTGTGATGGCCTCGTTTTCTGGAAAAAAATCAGCCATAATTTTGCTCGGAGGCAAAGTGCCTACTATCAACCAAATGGTTCGCAAAGGTCGCAAGACCAAGAAAGTTAAAAGCAAGGCCCCCGCTTTGCAGTATACGCTCAACTCCTACAAACAGCGCCGCGTGCGTCAGGCTGGGGGAGCGCCGCAGAAACGCGGCGTATGTACCGTTGTCCGCACGATGACGCCCAAGAAGCCGAACTCCGCGCTTCGCAAGATCGCCCGCGTGCGTCTCACCAACGGCATCGAAGTCACGGCGTACATCCCCGGCGAAGGCCACCAGTTGCAGGAGCACTCCGTGGTGCTGGTGCGCGGCGGCCGTGTGAAAGACCTGCCTGGCGTGCGCTATCACATCGTGCGCGGCTCGCTCGACACGACCGGCGTTGCCAATCGCAAGCAGTCCCGCTCCAAGTACGGCGCGAAGCGTCCGAAGTAATCTATAAGGAAGAGAAAACATGCGACGTGGATCTCCTGAACTGCGCACCGTCCAACCAGACCTGCGCTATAACAATGTCAATTTGCAGACGATGATTCTGCACATCATGCAGCGCGGGAAAAAGAGCCTCGCGACTCGTCTCGTCTATCAGACCCTCGATATGGTGAAGGAAAAGACCCAGAAGAACCCCATCGAGGTGTTCGATACCGCGCTCAAGAACGTCGGCCCGGCGATGGAAGTCCGCCCGCGCCGCGTGGGTGGCGCCACCTATCAAGTCCCGATGGAAGTCGCGGCTGATCGCCGCGTCACGCTCGCGCTGCGCTGGATTCTCGATTCGGCGCGCGACCGCTCGGGCAAATCCTTCCCGGAGAAGTTGGCAGGCGAGTTGATTGATGCCGCCAATGACACGGGCAACGCGATCCGCAAACGCGATGAAACCCACAAAATGGCAGAGGCCAACCGTGCCTTCTCCCATTACCGACTTTAGTTCCTTGAATATTAATAAGTAGAAGGCAGGCAGTTTGTAATGGCTCGTCAGTATCCGCTGGAAAAGTATCGAAATATTGGCATCATTGCCCACATTGACGCTGGTAAAACAACCACGACAGAACGTATCCTGTTTTACACCGGCAAGACCCATCGCATCGGTTCGGTGGATGACGGCACGACCGTCACCGACTGGATGGAACAGGAACGTGAGCGCGGTATTACCATCGTCTCTGCGGCTGTTTCCGCGGAGTGGAATGGCTATCAGATCAACCTGATTGACACGCCAGGACACATTGACTTCACCGCCGAAGTGCAACGCTCGCTGCGCGTCTTGGACGGCGGCGTCGTTCTCTTCGACGCGGTGCAAGGCGTGGAGCCCCAGTCCGAGACCGTCTGGCGCCAGGCTGACCGTTATGGCGTGCCGCGCATCTGCTTTGTCAATAAAATGGACCGCGTCGGCGCTTCCTACGAGCGCACCATCCAAACCATCAAAGACCGCCTCGGCGCCGACCCGATTCCGATGCAAATGCCGATCGGCTTTGAGTCCACCTTTCGCGGCGTGGTGAACCTGCTTGATATGAAGGCCATGTATTGGGAAGATGAAATGGGTCGCGAAATCAGAGTGGCTGACATTCCCGATGATATGAAAACGCAGGCCGAGGAAGCCCGCCACTACATGGTGGAAAAAATCGCTGAATTGGACGATGCTCTTACTGTTAAATATCTGGAGGGGGTCGAGATCAGCGTACAGGAACTTAAAGACGCTCTCCGCAAGGCAGTTTTGACAAATCGCGCAACCCCCGCATTTTGTGGTTCGGCCATGCGCAATAAAGGCATTCAGGTTTTGTTGGATGCGGTAATTGACTACCTGCCCTCGCCCGCGGACATCCCCGCCGTGACTGGCACAGACCCCGACAACCCCGAGGAACCGATCCAACTTCCCGCCGAGGACGACGCTCCCTTGAGCGCTTTGGTCTTCAAGATCGTGACCGATCCTTACGTGGGACGACTGGCCTACTTCCGCGTCTACTCCGGGACCTTGAGCCAGGGCACCATGGTGACAAATTCCACCAAGGGCAAGCGCGAGCGCGTCGGACGCCTCATCCGCATGTACGCCGACCGACGCGAGGACATCACCGAAGTCCGCTCCGGTGACATTGCCGCCGCGTTGGGTTTCAAGGAAACCTTCACCGGTGAAACGCTGTGTGAAAACAAACGCGTCGTGCTAGAAACCATTTCCTTCCCCGAACCCGTCATCTCGGTCGCGATCGAACCGAAGTCCAGCGCCGACCAGGAGAAAATGGGCGAGGCCTTGAAGAAACTTTCCGAGGAAGATCCCACTTTCCGCGTCCGCAGTGACGAGACCACCGGCCAAACGATCATCGCCGGCATGGGCGAGCTTCACCTCGATGTTCTGGTGGATCGCATGTTGCGTGAGTTCCGCGTGCAGGCTAACATCGGCGCCCCACGCGTTGCATATCGCGAGTCGATCACACGCAAGGTTGCCAAGGCTGAAATGAAATACGCGAAGCAGTCTGGTGGCCGCGGCCAATATGGTCACGTCGTCTTTATGATGGAACCAGGCGAACGGGGCAGTGGCGTGGTCTTCGAGAACAAGATCGTTGGCGGTTCGATCCCCAAAGAGTTCATCCCCGCCATTGAAAAAGGCGTGAAGGAAACATCGGAAAGCGGCGTTCTGGCGGGCTATCCCGTGGTGGACTTGAAGGTGACGCTCATTGACGGTTCCTTCCACGAAGTTGACTCGAACGAAATGTCCTTCAAAATGGCATCCTCCATGGCCTTCAAGGAAGGCGTTCACAAGGGCGGCCCGGTTCTACTCGAACCGATCATGAAAGTGGAAGTTGTCATCCCCGAGGAATATCTTGGCGACGTGATCGGCCAGTTGAACAGCCGTCGCGGCATGATCCAGGGCATGGAAATTCGCCCCGGCAACGCGCAGGCGGTTAAGTCCATGGTTCCGCTGGGCGAGATGTTTGGTTATGCAACTGTGTTGCGCTCTGGCACGCAAGGGCGCGGCGTTTTCTCAATGGAATTTGACCACTATGCCCCGGTTTCTGATGCCGTGGCAAAAGAGATCATAAAATAATTTAGTCTTTCTTTTTGCAAAAAGGAGATCCATCATGGCGAAGCAGAAATTTGAGCGGAACAAACCGCACCTGAACGTAGGTACGATGGGACACATCGACCACGGCAAAACGACGCTGACGGCGGCGATCACGAAAGTATCTGGATTCATGGGCAATGCGGAATTCAAAGCCTACGACCAGATTGACAATGCCCCCGAAGAAAAAGCGCGCGGCATTACGATCAACATTGCGCACGTGGAATACCAGACGGAAAAACGTCACTATGCCCATGTGGACATGCCGGGACACCGCGACTACATCAAGAACATGATTACCGGCGCTGCGCAGGTGGACGGCGCGATCCTGGTGGTGGCCGCGCCCGATGGCCCGATGCCGCAGACGCGCGAACACGTCCTCCTGGCTCGCCAGGTGGAAGTACCCTCCATCGTCGTCTTCCTGAACAAAGTGGACATGATGGATGACCCCGAACTCTTGGAGTTGGTGGAACTGGAACTGCGCGAACTGCTCAGCAGTTACGGCTTCCCCGGCGACACGACCCCGATCGTGCGCGGCTCGGCCAAGAATGCGTTGGACAGCGCTTCGACCGACCCGAACGCGCCCGAATACGCCTGCATCAAGGAATTGTTGCGCGTGGTGGATGAATACATCCCCGAACCCAAGCGCGAGACCGAGAAGCCGTTCATGATGGCGGTGGAAGACGTGTTCTCGATCAAGGGACGCGGCACGGTGGTGACGGGACGCGTGGATCGCGGCCATGTGAAAGTGGGCGACCCGATTGAAATCATCGGTCTGCGCGAGACGCGTGCGACAGTCTGCACGGGCGTGGAAATGTTCCACAAGTCGCTGGACGAAGGTTTGGCGGGCGATAACCTCGGTTTGTTGTTGCGCGGCATCGAGCGCGTGGACGTGGAGCGCGGGCAGGTGTTGGCGAAGCCGGGTTCGATCACGCCGCACAAGAAGTTCCTGGCGGAAGTGTACGTGCTGAAGAAGGAAGAGGGCGGGCGTCACAAGGCGTTCTTCTCTGGCTATCGTCCGCAGTTCTACATCCGCACGATGGATGTGACGGGCAACATCACGCTGCCGGAAGGCGTGGAGATGGTGATGCCCGGAGACAACGTGAACCTGACGGTGGAATTGATCGTGCCGGTGGCGCTCGAAACGGGCTCCAAGTTCGCCATTCGCGAAGGCGGTCTGACCGTCGGCGCGGGTGTCATCACCAAGATCATCGAGTAG
>JACRBL010000006.1 GCA_016234485.1 Chloroflexota bacterium | reverse complement strand
AAGAATTGGCTTGCGCAAACAAACTGCACGACTCGATGGATGAGGTACTGGCTTCTGCCGAATACATGCTGGCACAACAGAATAAACCAACCAGCACTTTCCATTTGTCGTTTTCTAAACTTCTATGAACGACTACTTAGCCAACGCCCCAGTTGTTTGTAGGATGTGAAGCGCGCGGGGAGGAGTTTCATCCTTATTGTTGTTCCAATATTATATTATCTTGCCTTCTGAGTTGGTCTAAGTAAATTTTTTAATGCCTTGTTGTACTACACATTCGAGCACTAGGGCGGAAACGGAGGATTTTCAAAGTCACCATAGCCATAGTCCAAAGAAAAAATGACATTGCTATCGTCCAAAAAACCATAATTTTTAAGAGTCAGTTTGTTTAGAATTTTGCAGCCTTCGTACCGCAATTCAGGTTTTTCGGTGTTGTATTCCTGGTTCGGTAGCAGAATGAGAAACCCGTCATCTCTTGTTTTTATTTGGATTGAGCCTTGCGAATCAAACCCTAATATTTCGAGATCAAACCCATCTAATGTAAAAGGAAAAGATGAAATTAAAGTTAAATAAATATCCGTATTTGCACCGTAGAAACCAAATAGTCCAATGGATAGTTTAGTTTTTTTTATGGAAGGCCATTGATTGGTTCCGACCAGAGGCCTGTCCAGATCACCATCTAGATAATACGGATCTATTCGAAGTATGCCATCGGAATAACCAAAAGGCGGCGCTGCAGCCTCCACCATTGTGCAATCGCACAATCCGTCAATGCACGTCCAATCATCATCTCCAATGCCCATCAAAATAAATTGATTAACGGGCGGAGTAGCAACATACGCAAACGGCAAGGGAGACGGAGGAGTTGCCAGTGGCGTAAATGTTGTTTCTGGAGTAGATTGACCGCAAGATGTCAAACACATCATCAAAACGCCAATCCACACGAAAGGGATTGGTCTAACCTTCATTTTCCAACTTTTCGATCTTCCCCACTCGCCGCGCGAGACGTTCTCCACCCGAATCATTTCCCAGATATCGCGCGCCCAAAAACGCGGCCACCACAACCTTTGTCAGTTCGGGGCCAATCACGCGCCCGCCGAGACAGAGCACGTTCATGTTGTCGTGCTCCACGCCCTGCGCGGCGGAATACGTGTCGTGACAGATTGCCGCCCACACGCCTTTCATCTTGTTGGCGGCGACGCACGCGCCGACGCCCGATCCGCAGACGAGGATGCCGCGCTCGGCTTCGCCCGATTGGATGGCGCGTCCCAACTTCTCGGTGAAATCGGGGAAGTCTACCGAGTCGGCGCTGTTCGTTCCCAGGTCGAGCGGCTCGTGTCCCGCGGCGCGCACCGAAGCGAGAATCGTCTCCTTCAGCGGGAAGCCTCCATGGTCACATGCGACGGCGATTTTCATTGTCATTCTCCAAGCCAGTTCATTCCGAGTATCTGTCCAATGCCCAACACGAACAGGAACGCGCCCACCAAAAAGTAAATGCCACGCGCGATCTTGTCGCCAAAGATCATGTTAAACAACTTGCCCGAATGTGTTACCACTCGCCAGTTCATGGCCGACCCAACCATAACAAGGACGCCGATCACTGAAACGATCAATCCAGCCGCTGTCTCGCTCATGTCATTTCCGTTTCGTTATCTTTTTTGCCGCGGCCTTCTTGACCTTGCTCTTCGGCTTTGCAACTTTCTTCGGCATCACCGACTTCGCCTGCGCGATGATGTTTTCTACGGTCAAGCCCAATTTTTCATAGATGACTTTATACGGAGCCGAGGCGCCATACCGCTCGATGGAGATGACTTTTCCACCCGAGCCGACGAATCGTTCCCACCCCATGCCGATTCCCGCTTCGACGGCGACTCTCGCCGCGACCTTTTTCGGCAACACGGACTCCCGATAGGCCGCGTCCTGTTTCTCGAACAATTCCCAGCTCGGGACGGACACGACGCGCACGCTGTTTCCCTGCTCGTGGAGCTTTTTCGCCGCGTCCATCACAAGGCTCACTTCCGAGCCAGATGCCATCAGGATCACATCGGGGATTTTCTTGCCAAGCGTCGCCAACACGTACGCGCCTTTCGACGTGTTCGCAGTCTGCGCGGGGGCGTAGGTCGGGACAGCCTGCCGCGTCAACGCGAGGACGGTCGGGCCGCGACGGTTTTCGAGCGCCACTCGCCAGGCCTGCGCGGTCTCATTCGCATCCGCGGGGCGGATCACGGTCAGGTTCGGAATGGCGCGCAACGCGGCGAGATGTTCCACGGGTTGGTGAGTCGGGCCGTCTTCGCCGAGGCCGATCGAGTCGTGAGTGAAGACGAAAATGGACGGGATGTGCGAAAGCGCCGCGATGCGGATGGCGGGGCGGTTGTAATCCGAAAAGACGAGGAAGGTCCCGCCGTAGGGAATGAGCCCGCCGAACAGCGCCATGCCGTTTAACGCCGCGCCCATGGCATGTTCGCGCACGCCAAAGTGGAAGTTGCGTCCCTGCGGAGTCTCCTTTTGGAAGGCAGGCACGTTGTCAATTTTGGTGTTGTTCGAAGGAGCCAGGTCCGCCGAGCCGCCGATGAGTTCGGGCAGGATCGGCGCCAGCGCGTTGATGACCTTGCCCGATGCGGCGCGCGTGGCCATGCCTTTCGCGTCCGCGGGGAAAGTGGGCAGGGCTTTTTCCCAACCTTTGGGAAGTCTGCCCGCCAGGCTTCGTTCGAGTTCCATCCCTTTTTCGGGATTCGATTTTTTGTATTCGTTGAATTTCTGATTCCACGCGGCTTCATTTTTCTGTCCGCGCTCCAGGGCTTCGCGGTAAAAATCCAACACATCATCGGGGATGTAGAAACGCGGCTCCTTCGGCCAGCGGAGATTTTCTTTCGCGGCGTTCAACTCTTCGTCGCCGAGCGGCTCGCCGTGGGCTTTGGCCGTGCCCTGTTTCTTCGGCGCGCCAAACCCGATGATCGTGCGACACATGATGATGGACGGACGCGCATCCGTTCTGGCTTCCGCGATGGCGCGGTCAATGGCTTCCACGTCGTTGCCGTCGTTCACTTTCTGGACGTGCCAGCCGTACGCCTCGAAGCGTTTGGCGCGGTCTTCGGTGAAGGACAGGTCGGTGGAGCCGTCAATCGAGATGTGATTGTCGTCGTAAAGGTAGATGAGACGCCCCAGCTGCAAATGTCCCGCGAGCGAGGCGGCCTCGGACGCGACGCCTTCCATCAGGTCGCCGTCTGTGACGATGGCGTAGATGAAATTGTCGAATAGTTCAGGGGAATAGGCGGCGGAAAGGTGGGAGGCGGCAATGGCCATGCCCACGCCCGTGGCGAATCCTTGACCGAGCGGACCTGTGGTCATCTCCACGCCTGGGGTGAGACCATATTCGGGGTGGCCTGGGGTTTTGCTTCCCCACTGGCGGAAATTCTTCAACTCATCGAGCGAGAGATCGTAGCCCGTGAGATGCAAAAGCGAGTACAAAAGCATCGAGCCGTGTCCGCCCGAAAGGAGGAAGCGGTCGCGCCCCGTCCACTTGGGGTTACGCGGATTGTGGCGCAGGTGACGCGTCCAGATGGCAAAGGCCAGGGCGGCCGCGCCCATCGGAAGTCCAGGATGACCCGAATTGGCCTGCTGAACTCCGTCGGCGGAAAGGAATCGAAGTGCGTTGATCGCGCGGGTTTGTAGGTCAGATGTGTTCATGCGCCCATTTTACCATTCGGAGGTCAATGAGCGCCTATTTAATTTTGTGTGGATTTTGCATCAGCCGATAGAGGTCGGCTTCGCAAACGTCGGCGCGACTTTCAGTTGCCCAATTTCAGGCACATCGAAATTCAAATACTCGGTTGTAGCCTTCGACATATCGCTGTATTCGCCGCGATATTCCTCGGGCAGAAGCGCGGCGATCTGATACATCATTTCGTCCGCGATCTGTTGACGTTCCTCTCGTCCGATTCGCCCTCCTCCGTTGTGGACGATGAACGGTCTGCCCACGCGCAGGTGGAAATCGGAACGGCGCAGGCGTTTCAGGTTTGACGTGAAATTTTCCCCGCCCCAATGCGCGATGGGGAGGATGGGCGCGCCGCTTCGGACGGCTAACGTCACCGCGCCTGGGCGCGCCCGCAAAAGCCGACCCGTCTTGTTGCGTGTGCCTTCGGGAGCCACGCCAAAGATGTAGCCCGCGTCCAGTTTTTCCAGCGCGGCGCGCAAGGCGTTCATGTCCGCTTCGCCGCGGTGGACGGGGATCGCGCCCCACAGATTGAACAGCCATTTGAAGAAGGGCTTGTCCCAGGTCTCGCTTTTTGCCCATCCCGAAATGGGACGCGGCGCGAGCCAGGCGAAAAGGATCGGCACTTCGAGCTGACCCGTGTGATTGGAGATGGCGATCATCGGACCGCGCGCCGGGACGCGGCGCAACTCACGCGCGTCGATGCGGCAGAGGAGGGAGAGCCCAATCTTGACGACGAGGAAAACGAACCAGCGGATAATAAACATATGAGGTGTGGCGAAATTAATTTCGCCCTACTTTTTCAGCGTCACAAATTCCAGCGCCGACGGGATCAGCTCGATCTCCAACTCTTTGCCGTTCACGCACAACATCTCGCCGTCCGCGTGCGCGGGGAGCGTTCCGCCGTCCAGCGCGCGAATCTTCGCTTTGCGGGCGCGGTGCATCTTCACTTCGGGTTGCGTGGCTTGCGTCCCTTTTAAGAAATAGGGAATCAATTGAAAAAGCCTCATGCGCGATGCTTCCGACGCGATGCACAGATCGAGTTGCCCGTCATCGGGGGCGCTATCGGGAGCCATCATAAATCCGCCGCCCATGCGCCGGCCGTTCATAATGGAAGTCATTAACGAGGGTTGGATAAATGTTTTGTCGTCCAGCGTAATTTCAACCTTCGGGGATTTGAAATATAAAAAGACGGTTTTGACCACACCGATCAAATATGGGATGAGTCCGACGGCCCAACGAACTTTGATGGCTTCAAATCCCACCATCGCGTCGAAGCCAATTCCCACGCCGTTGGCAAAATAACGGCCTTCGGGATAATCGCCGCCGCGTGAGAATCCCACGTCAATTTTGCGGCGATGGTTTTCTGCCAACGCTCGCACGCCGTCTTCCAATCCGTGATGGTTGCCAACTCCAAACAGCATGTCATTCCCCGTGCCGACGGGCAGGACGCTGAAGGCCGTGTGATTGTTTCCCGCTTCTCGCGCGCGCATTAGGCCGTTGATCGCCTCGTTTGCGGTTCCGTCTCCGCCGGCGGTCGCGACCACGTCAAAGCCCGCGCGCGCCGCGGCTTCGGCCAACTCGGCCGCGTGCCACGGACGTTCCGTGCGAACCAGCTCATAGTCCAGGTTGAACGAGCGAAGCGCCGCCTCGATCTGCGAAATGGCCTTGCCTGCGTGGCCGCGTCCCGAAGTCGGGTTCACGATGATGTAATATTTCATCTCGCCAAAGTCTCCTCGTTCCAAAAGATTTTGGCGAGTGTATCACAAAGGCCGCGATTTCAAGTACTCCTCAAACGTATCCAAATCCGCAAGAATGGAAGGGTTGTCCACATTTACATACTCAATCTCCCCCGCGTGACGATTCAAAAACTCGCGCGGCGACTCCGTCGGACTCATCGCCAGGATCTCCTCCCACAGCGGCCTCGCCACCAACCATGGATGCCCTCGCCGCATCCGATAACTCGGGACGACCAGGCTGGACTTCCGCGCCTCAAACGCCTCCGTCACCGCTCTCACGCTTCCATCCTGGACTTGAGGCTGGTCGCCGAGACAAATCAGCGCCGCGGCCACCGACGCGTTGTCTCGCAAGACTCGCAAGCCCACCTGCATTGATGAGAGCATTTCACCGCTGGCAAGATTGGGCGAACTACGAACCCCGTATTGCGCAACAATCTGTTCTACTCTCTCGCGTTCCGCGCCAGTGACAACGAGAATCTCTTTCATGTCGGCGCTTTGCAATGTCTCGACGATCTGTCCCAGCATAGTTGTGGCTCCCCATGGCAACAGCATCTTCGGCTGTCCCATCCGTTTCGATTGGCCTGCGGCAAGAATAATGGCGGCGATCATGGTTGACGCATCAGCCTTTCATAATCTGACGGAGAGTCCACATCCATCAACAATTCACTGTTGTACCAGGGCAGATACTCCACTTTATGTTTATCGAAGATCGCCCGCCCGCCCACGTCGCCAGTCAACGTCAACAAGTCAGGAAAAGTGACGCGGTCAAACAACACAGGATTCGCCCGACGCTCCTCCATTACCAGCGGCGCGATGATGGGGGAGAGCCTCTGCGCGTGGACTTCCCTCAGCGCGTGAATCACATCTGCTCCAATCTGCGGTTGGTCGGCTAAAAGAAAAAAAGACGCACCGATATTTTGCGGCAACGATTTAACTCCAGCGACAATCGAACTCGCCTGCCCACTCTTCCACGCCTCGTTGCGGACGAGTTTCACATCCAACCCGGCCAGCGCGTTTTCCACCTCTTCCGCGTTCGCGCCCGTGACAACGATTACAGGCCTCAACCCCGCGCTCAAGGCTGTCTCCGCTACTTGTTTGACAAACGACTTCCCGTTCCAATCCAATAATTGTTTGGGCTTTCCAAATCGCTTCGATTCGCCCGCCGCAAGGATGATCCCCGTGATGTTTTCGTAAGTCGCCCACACTTTATTTTCTTTCAAACTTGCCACCACTACCGCGTCGAACTTCTTCAATAACTCACTTCCCATCTTCTGCGCGGCCGCCTGCAACTCGGGCGTGTCCGCCTGATTGAGCAATGCCACCCGCCGCGCACCTTCAGGAATATTTTTCAGTCCGCCCTCGCGTTGCATCAACACCCTCGTAACCATCTCCGCCGTGACTCGCTGCCTCGTTGCCTCGCTGACTCGCCCAAACTCCTCCTCCCGAAACACTGCCTCCGAAAGGGGCTTTCCCAATCCGCTCAACCCTGCCACGACGACAACTGTTCCCACAAAATCAGGGATGGGCGGCTCGTGCGCGGCTGGCGCTTTCAATGGTTTCTGGCGCGCTCCGTCCGCTTCGATGAGCAGTGGAATTCGGCTATTTTTCACATCTTCGTGTAGCCAATATAGAACGCTTGGATTAACAGGACTGGTTCTGTCTTCAACAATCTTCCCCGTAACTAGCGTGACGCCATCGGGAATTTCCCCAACCTCCGCAGGCGACTCGGCGATGACGTGTCGGTCTGCCAGTGGAATCTGCCACGCGCCGAGATGCGTCGTCGCGGTGACGATGACCCGCGTCCCCAATTCCCGCGCCAACTGGAACATGGCCGTCGTCTTCCCGCCCGCGCCGACGAAGGCGATGCTCCCAGCGAGAGTGGGGGAATTATCCAGGCGAAGGGCGCGGGAGATGTTCATGCAGATCGTTCCTGACTTATTCCCAATCCGCATCTAAAGAGTCAAGAACTTTTAATAACTTGTTGAAATCCCTCCGAATTTTTTTTGTTTTCTCAGAAAGATCGTCTCCCTGCAGTCCGTCGCCTTCCGCGTCGCAGATAGCCAGCGCGATGGCCGTGCGTGTCAGATTCAACGCGGCATTCTGGAGAGCCGAGTCGCTTTTTAGTTTTTCAGCGCTCGCGGCCAATTCCTGCAAATGCGGGAGAATGTTCTTTTTGGGCTTGATGGGTTTCGCTTCCTCATACTCTGGTTCCAACGTGGAGATGATGCGATCCCTTGTTTTTGCCGTCATGTAAGTGTGATTGAGGTTCGAGCGGATTCCGCCGCCAAAGTGGACGTTGTAACCCGACAGCAGGCCATCGTAAGTAATTTGACCTTTGAATGGCAACAAAATTGCCTGCGCCATTTGAGGCAGGGCGTAGGATGGAATTAACTCATCCAACGGGTCGAGAATGCCATGTACGGAATACACCCCATCTTTTTCACCGATGAAGATCGTGCCTTTCTTAAGGTGGCGGAAAATAAAAAAGGAGCCTTTCACGAATCCCTTCCACCTGCGGACAATTTCCAATTCCTCATCGGGGAGATTGTTGGGGTTTTCGTTGACGAAGGAATCGATCAACTCGGGATGCTCCCAAAGCGCGTCGCGCGCCTGGAGTTTCTTTTTTGTCGGCAGGCTTGCGTATTCCTCGAAAGTCGAAACACCCTTGTGAAAACCCAATTTCTGGTTGACGTGATGTTGCAACTTCCACATCAGTTGAAAAAAGAGCGCGCCATCTTGTGGTTGTAGTGTCATGTTCGTTTCCTTAATCAATTCGGATTCTGACGTCCACGGCCACTGCGCCTTCGTTGAGAACGCGCAGTGGATTAATCTCGATCTCCGCGATTTCGGGATGATGGGTAACTAACTCCGAAAGATTCATCAACGCATTCCGGACGGCGGCGCGGTCAGCAGGAGGGATGGATCGCCAGCCGGCGATTTTGCGCCCAGCCCACGTGCGATCAATCAACGCATCGGCTTCGCGGACGGTGAGCGGGGCGAGGCTAAAGGCGACGTCTTTCAGCCCTTCGACGTCTATCCCGCCCGAGCCGAACATGATCAGCGGCCCAAACTGCGGGTCGCGCGTCGCGCCGAGGATGACCTCCTGCCCCGCGCCAATCATCCGTTGGAGATGACAGCCCTCGAGCCGCGCGGTAGGTTTGGCCGATTTTGCATTGCGCGTAGCCAGATTGAAAAACTCCTTTACCTCTTCGAAGGAATTTAAGTTAAGAAAAATACCTTTCACGTCTGACTTGTGCAGGATGTCAGGCGAGGCGATTTTTAGGGCGAGAGGGAAGCCTAAGTGGCGTGCGAGCGACGCGGCTTCGTCTGCTGTGCGCGCCAGTTTGACGGGCGCGGTTGGGATGCGCGCGGCGGCCAGCAACGAGTCGGCCCGCTCGGGGTCCAGCCAGGATGCGGTCTGCCTGTCCAGCAAAGAAGCGATGGAGGCGTGGTCGAGAGTCAGCGCAGGCGCGGAGTCGGATTCGATATCCTTGAGATAATCGGCGCGGCGCGCGAGGCAGGCGAGGGCCGAAGCGGCGCGTTCGGGGAAGTCGTAGGTTGGGATGCGCGCGGCGGTGAAACGTCGCCAGGCTTCGCGGACGAGGTTGCTACCCATCAGCGCGATGGTGACGGGTTTGACCGATACTGAAATGAGCGGGATGAGCGAATCCGCGACAGACTCGGTGGAGTGCATCGGTGGGGGAGGGAGGACGAGGAGTACGCCGTCTACGTTTGGATCGGCGAGCAGGATTTGCAGGCTGGTGGCGTATTCGTGCGGCGAGGCGCTGGATAGCATGTCCACGGGGTTGATGAGGCTGGCCGCGGGGGGAAGCAGGGCGCGCAGTTTTTCTTTTGTTTCCGCGGAGAGTTCCGCGAGCGACATGCCGTGCGTCTCAATGAAATCAGCAGACATGACGCCAGGCCCGCCCGCGTTGGTGAGCACGGCCATGCGGCGACCGGTGGGGAGGGGCAGCCAGGCGAGGGCGCGCGACCATTCGAAGAGTTCTTCCGCGCTGACGGCGCGCAGGACGCCCGATTTTTCAAACGCGGATTCGTACGCCGCGTCCGCGCCCGCCAACGCGCCCGTGTGCGAGGCGGCCGCGCGTTGACCGCTGGCCGAACGCCCGACTTTGAGCGCGACGATGGGTTTGTGTTTTGTCACCTTGCGCGCTTCCTCGATGAAGCGTTTGCCGTCGGGCAGAGACTCGATGTACATGGCGAGGACGCGCGTGTGCTCGTCGGCGGCCATCAGCGCCAGTAGGTCGGTCTCGGTGATGTCGGTCTGGTTGCCGAGGCTGACGAGGCGCGAGAACGAGAAGCCCTGTTGCCGCGACCAATCTATAACCGCCGCGCAGAACGCGCCCGAATGGGACAGGAATCCGATGTCGCCGCGCGCGGGGAGCGGCGGAGGTAGAAAGGTTGTGTCGAGTGGATAGTGTGTGTCGAGCAGGCCAATGCAGTTCGGGCCGAGGATGCGGATCTGGTTTTCGCGCGCGATGCGCAAGATTTCATCTTCGAGCGCCGCGCCTTCGGGACCGATCTCGCGGAATCCGCCCGCCATGATGATCGCGGCACGGATGCCGCGCGCGCCGCAATCTGTGAGCGCGGACGGCATGGCTTTCGACGGAACGATCAGCACGGCCAAATCCACGGGGTCGGGGACTTCGGCCAGCGAGCGCGAGACGGCGCGCCCCATGATCGTCCCGCCTTTGGGGTTCACAAGATGTACCGCGCCCGTGTATTGACTCTGAATCAGGTTGCGCGCCACGCCGTAGCCGAGTTTCATCGGGTCTGCGGACGCGCCGACAATGGCGACGCCGCGAGGGGAGAAGAAGGGTTGGAGGGTCATGTAGTCTGCTAGTCCGCTGGTCTGCTAAGTAGTCGTTCATAGAAGTTTAGAAAACGACAAATGGAAAGTGCTGGTTGGTTTATTCTGTTGTGCCAGCATGTATTCGGCAGAAGCCAGTACCTCATCCATCGAGTCGTGCAGTTTGTTTGCGCAAGCCAATTCTT
>JACRBL010000052.1 GCA_016234485.1 Chloroflexota bacterium | reverse complement strand
TTGCAGCTTTTCATAGTCCGGGCATCCTTGGTTTGGACAAAAGTCTCCAGCTTTGGCTAACTCCGCCATACCGCCTCCGAATATCCAATGTTTGCCTATCTATACCTTATTTCAACCACACCCAACAGGGTGACTACCCAAATTTCAAAACAATGAAATTTGAAGCCCTTTCGCCAGATGGCCTAGAATGCTTGAGAGATATTGGCATCCGTGTGCCTTAATGTAATTCCTTGTGCGAAGGCTTGCTCGCTAAATTCTATATTGCTTGGCAATTTCATTTGAAAAGCATCCTTTTCGGGAGGGCCTCATGTCAAATCAACTGACAACCGAAGAAAAACAAACCCTGCTCCGCCTCGCCCGCCAGGCGCTTGAATTGTGCGTGCGCGGCGAGAAACTTCCCCCGTTGGATCGGAACTCGCTCACGCCCACCCTGCGTGCGGACGGCGCGTCCTTCGTCACATTGACGGTGGACGGCGAACTGCGCGGGTGTATCGGCGCGCTCGAAGCCTTTCAGCCGCTGGCCGAGGATGTGCGCGAACATGCCATCGCGGCGGCCCGCGACGATTACCGCTTCCCGCCCGTGCAGACCGCCGAACTCGGCGCGATCAACGTGGAAGTGTCGCGGCTCACTGCGCCTGTCCCGCTCGAATATTCCAGTCCCGAAGATTTAATCGCAAAACTCCGCCCACACGTGGACGGAGTCATTCTGCGCGAGGGAGGTCGCCGCGCCACCTTCCTGCCGCAAGTCTGGGAAAAGTTGCCGCGGGCGGAAGATTTCCTCTCCAACCTGTGCCAAAAAATGGGCGCGTCCGCAGACCTGTGGAAGCGCAAACATCTGGACGTGCGGATTTATCAGGTGGAAGAATTTCGCGAGTAGGTCATTAACCGCGAAAACCGCAAAGTACGCAAAGATTTTTTAATTCAGTTAATTACAAATTTCCTTGTCTCTGCGAGGAGGGCGGTTTTCCCGACGAAGCAGTCCCCTCACCGCAGGAGGGGATTGCTTCGCAAAGAACGCTCGCAATGACGGTTGCCAGTGGTGTTTCTGTTAGGCCGTGATTTATTGAAACCGTTCGCGGCCTTTGCGGTGATTGCTTTATTTCCGCACCAGCCGTTGGATTGTGCCGTCGTTTTCACCGCCGAAATAGAGCTCGCCCGCTTCGTCCACGCCGAAGGTTAGGATCTGCACGCCCGTCTGATACAACAGGGTGGAAACAAAACTCTCCTCCGCCGCGCTTTGATAGTGGAGCGCGCCCCACAATCTGCCCGAGCAATAATCCGCAAAGAAATAGACTCCCTGCCACTCTGGCATCGCGCCGCGATAGACATATCCGCCCGTCACAGAGCAACCTTCGTTGTGCGAATATTCAAACATGGGCGGCGTGTGATTATTGAGATTCGTCCCCGATGCGTAATCGTGGAATCCCTCGTAGCGATTCCAGCCGAAGTTCACGCCGCCTGTGGCGTCTGCGTGCAAGAAGTCAATCTCTTCATATTGGCCCTGTCCCACGTCGCCGATCCACAGATCGCCCGTGGCAGAGTCGAACGAGATGCGCCAGGGATTGCGGAGACCATAATGGAAGACCTCATTGCCAAAGGGGTTATCGGATGGAATGGCGTATGGCTCGCCGCTATTCACATCTATGCGGAGAATCTTTCCGAGCAGGGAGTTGACATTCTGTCCATGGCCCAGTGGGTCTCCGCCTGCGCCGCCATCGCCGAGACCGATGTAGAGAAACCCGTCAGGCCCAAACGCCAGCGCGCCACCGTTGTGATTCGGAAAAGGTTGAGCCACGCCCAGTAAACGCGCTTCGCTGTTTGGGTCGGCAATATTTCCCGAAGCGTGGAATCTGGCGATGACCGTATCTCCGCCTTCCTCGGTATAGTTGACGTAAAAGAATCCGTTCGATTCGTAATTGGGATGGAAGGCCAGGCCGAGGAGTCCCTGCTCGTTTCTGCCGTCGTCCACGCGTTCGCGGATGTCGAGGAAGGGCGTCTCGATCAGGGCGTCAGTTTGCAGGATGCGGATCACGCCCGCCTGCTCCACGATGAACAATCGCCCCGAACCGTCGCCCGCGTTTTGAATATCCACGGGACGCGAAAACCCCGACGCGACCACTTTCCATTCGTACGCGTCGGGATTGGGGAAATCTCTCGTGGGCGTTGCCGTGGCGGGAGGAGTCGCCGTGTCCGTGGGGGAAACGGTCGCGGTCGGCGCGGCCGGCGCGGGGGAGTCGGTTGCGAGGGCGGGGGGAGCAGTGAGGGTTTGGGCGGGCGCGCAGGCTGTCAGGATGAGAATAGTCAGGAGCGCGAGATGTCGCATTTTTACTTATCGGAAATATCGCGCGCTTCGGCGTCCACCACATCATCCGAAGAAGGCGCGGAGCTGACGTTGCTCGTCAGCGCCTGCATGTGTTCATTCACCACTTCGGGCGGGCAGAGTTCCACAAAAAGATACGCGCCGAGGCCCATGATGGCAATATCGTCCAGCGCGCTGATGGCGGGGATGACCGAGACCAAATCCACCGGGAAAAATAAATACCCCAGCGAGGCCACGGGCAAAAGTTTGAGCAGGAAGTTGACGCGCTTATCGCCCATCAATCGCATGATGAGTTTGACACGCACGATCGTTTCTCGCAACATGCCGCCAGACGGGGGGACCATGATGTTGCCGGGTTTCTTTTCTGTCATTGGAATCTCCTTGAGCGAGTTTGGTTGATTATACGATGATGTGGTAAGTTTTTGAGTTGACAGGGTGTCATCTATTTCGCACGCAAAGAAAACAACGCAAAGCCCGTTCGCGAACAGTTGGACTGTGAGCGGGATGCTGTTCAACTGCATCCAAAACCAACGGAAGCTGGCAACCTTATGCTGTAACGCTAACAAACGGAGTAAAACACATGGAAATGATCATAGACTTTCCCGGCGGCGCGCGCGTGGACGCGCACTTTCGCGGACACGAGATTTTGACCGACCAGCCTGCGGGCGGCGGCGGAGAAGATTCCGCGCCCATGCCCTTTGAGGTGTTCCTCGCCTCGATCGGGACCTGCGCGGGCATCTACATCCTCGGCTTTTGTCGCCAACGCGGCATTCCCACCGAGGGCATTCGCATCGTACAACGTCACTTCGCCAACTCGATGACCGGCATGATGGAAAAGATCGGCCTCGAGATTCAAGTGCCGCCCACCTTCCCCAAGCAATACCACGAAGCGCTCATCCGCTCGGCGGATCTGTGCAAGGTGAAGAAGACGCTGGAGCATCCGCCCAAGTTCGAGATCGTGACGACCGAAGTGGCGACGGCGTAGATACTTTAACCACAAAGGACACGAAGGTCACGAAGGAAAAACGTCTGTAAAATTCACAGTTTCTTCAGCAGTTGTACTGCTGAACGGCTCGCAGTGCAACTGCTCGCGAACTTTGAAACCAGGAATTTGTTTTTACACAGATATTTTGTGTACTTTGTGTCCTTCGTGGTTAAGCTCTTTCCCGTATTACGGAAGAACCTTTCATTTTTACGCCAATCCACATACGTTGTTCGCGGTAAAAGATTGCGGGGTAAAATACAACATGCCCTACTTGATAGACGGTCACAACCTGATTCCCAAACTCGGCCTTAGCCTGCGCTCGATGGACGACGAACTTCAACTCGTGGCGCGCTTGCAGGAATTTTGCCGCGCCAAACGCAGGCAGGTGGACGTCTACTTTGACGGCGCGCCCGCAGGGCAGGCGGGGACGCGCAAAATGGGATCGGTCACTGCGCACTTTGTCCGACTCGGGACAACCGCCGACGCGGCCATCCGCGCTCGCCTCAAATCGCTCGGACGCGGGGCGCGCAATTGGACGGTGGTCACCTCGGATCGCGCGGTGCAGGCCGAAGCGCGCACAGTGGGCGCTGAGATCGTCTCTTCGGACGCGTTCGCGGGGCAGGTCAACGCGTCCACACGCGCGGGCGGCCAAACGTCGAAACAGGAGGCGGGCATGTCCGACGCGGAAGTGGAAGAGTGGCTTCGTCTGTTTCGTGAAAATAAACGCTAAATCAGACAAATCACGTCCAAATTCTAATCTTGCATTAATGTAAAGCAGAGTAATTTGGTGTATATTATCGGCAAGACACCAGCCCTCCCCTTTATTGGTATTTGGGTGTCAGCCACCAAAAAGGCCAGCATGTCCCCCCCATGCAGACGATTTGGTGGTGTCCCTCCCCCTCAAGGTTATGCGGCATATCGAAAGATATGCCGCATAACCTTTAAATTGCCATCAGCCCCTCTCCCCAATTCGGGAGAGGGGTAAAATTTGCCCATGACTACCGCCTACACTTGGGTTGCATCCCCTACACACGAATACGAAGACCATCCCGAACGACCTGAGCGCCTGACCGAACTCGAAACGCGCCTGAGCCAGTTCAAGATCGAAAAACTGGACGCGACGCCCGCAACGCGCGACGAGATCGCCCTTGTCCACGCGCCGCGCATGATCGAAGCGGTGGACTTGGCCTGCGCGAGCGGCGGTGGAATCATTGACTACGCCCCGACCTTTGTGAATCCATCCTCCTTTGAGGACGCCCTGCTCGCCTCAGGCGGGACTTTGGGCTGTGCGCGCGCGGTTTGGGCGGGCGCGGCCTCAGACGCGTTCGCGATCGTGCGTCCGCCTGGTCATCACGCCGAGCCGAATCGCGCCATGGGATTCTGCCTCTTCAACAACATCGCCATCGCGGCGCGCGACTTACTCGAACGCGGCGCCGAACGCGTCCTCGTGGTGGACTACGACGCCCATCACGGCAACGGGACGCAAGCCGCATTTTGGGATGACGAACGACTTGCCTATCTCTCGACTCATCAATGGGGAATCTATCCTGGCACGGGAAGCATGAACGACGCGCCGCACGCCAAGGAACGCATCGTCAACGTGCCGCTTCCTGCCCACGCGGGCGACGCGTGTTTCGAGCAAATTTCATCGCAAGTGATCGCGCCAATGGTGAAGTCGTTTCAGCCAGACATGTTGCTCGTCTCGGCAGGTTTCGACGCACACTGGGACGATCCCATCACGATGCTCGGCGTTTCGAGCGCGGGTTTTTATGGAATTTCAAAATATCTCGTGGAACTAGCGCGCGAAGTTTGCGAAGGAAAAATTGTCTTTGTGCTCGAAGGCGGCTACAGTCCGCGCAACGTAGCCAACGGCGCATCTGCCGTCTTCGCCGCGCTGACGGGAGTTCCCTTCGCAGAAGTGGACGACGCCTCTCCGCACGACGAACCCGACCTGACCAAAATGATCGAAGCCATCCGCGCCTGGCATGGATGGAAGTGAGGATAAATGACTGATTTTTTCCACTACGACGACCTGACATGGCCTGAGGTCGCTGACCTCCCACGCGACATTCCCCTCGTTCTCCCGCTAGGTTCAGGTTATGACTTCGAGCGCGTCGCCGCGCAACTGGGACATCCGCAACGACTCGGCATTCTCCCATCCTTCCCCTTCGGCTGGCGCGGCAGTGGACTGGCTGTCGCGGAGCCGTTGCTCGCGGCGTATATCCGCAACCTGCTGGACAGTTTGCGCGACGATGGGTTTACGCGCGTCTACGCGTTGATGCCGCAGGGGATTGATTTGGGGTTGGGAGAGTCGGCTCTCCGCCAGACTTCCGAAGTTTCCAAGACTTCGGAAGTCTCACCGCGCGACCCCGAACGCGGCAAAGTCATCATTATTCCCATTGGTCACACGGAACAACATGGATTCCATTTGCCGCTTTCGGTGGACACCATCATCATCGAGGCCATCGCGCAAGGGACAGCAAACCAAGTTCCCGAGCAGGCGTACACTCTGCCTGTCATGCCGTACGGCGTCAGCACGCACCGTCCATCCTTCGCCGCGACCATGAACGCGGGCGGACGCGCCTTCGAAGATTTCTGGCTCGGCGTCATTGACGTACTCTCGGCGCGCGGCTTCGACCGCTTCTACTTCATGAGCGGACACGGCGGCAACATGTCGTTCCTTGTCAACATCGTCAAATACGCGGGCGAGCGTCATCGTCGCATTTTCTGCGCCACGGCCTTCCTGCACACCGCGGGAAAAATCGGTTCCGCCGCGTTGGACAAGTATCGCACCTCGCCCCTCGGCGGGATGGGTCACGCCTGCGAACTGGAGACTGCCTACCTGCTCCACTTGCGCCCCGACCTCTGTCACATGGAGCGCGTGGTGGACGAGATGGACTTCGTGTCCACGCCCGATTACTACATGGACTGGATCGAGGGCGGCAGTCTCATCGCCAACCCGCCCTGGGACGACGACAGCAAGACGGGCGCGTACGGCGCGGGCAGTCACGCCACCGCGGAGAAGGGTCGTCTCTGGCTGGAGGCCGCAATCGCCGAGAAGGTCGGTCACGTGGCCGAGATCCACGAACAGCACCGTCGACGCGAGGAGAGGCGCAACGCGGGGTATGGGTTGTGGGGGAAGAAATAAGATACAGGATTTTTTACCACGAAGGACACAAAGACCACGAGGGAAAACCAAGTAAACCTTTGTAACGCTTCGTGTCCTTCGTGGTTAGGTTTTTTCTCCGCGTGTTCCGCGTGCTTCGCGACCCGCGTCCCATAAAATTTTCCAAACTTCTCACTCACCCTGAGAACTATTTCCTAGTATCCAATCCCGCCTCGCCTGTATCATGGGGATGTAACTTGAGCGCGGAGGCATATCATGGACGATAAATTCACCATCCGATTTTGGGGCGTGCGAGGGAGTTATCCCACACCAGGGAACGCGACAGTCCGCTATGGCGGGAATACGGCCTGTGTTGAAGTGACCGTTGGCGGGCGGACGATCATCCTCGACGCGGGGACGGGTGTCATCCCGCTCGGGCGGGATCTCGTCCGACGCGCGGGGGGCAAGCCGCTGGAGACGCTGTTGCTGGTCAGTCACTTGCACAGCGACCACACGCAGGGCTTCCCGTTCTTCACGCCCGCCTACATCCCTTCGACACGATTGCATGTTTACGGCCTCGGTGCGGATACGGAGTCGCTGGAACGCGTGCTGGAGTCCAACCAGTCGGCGCAACGGTTTCCCGTCAGCTTGCGCGAGATGGGCGCCGCGAAGGTGATCCGCTCGGTGCGTGAGACGGAGGAAGTCGTTTGGGATGAGGACGGGGTTCGGGTTCAGTCACCCGCTTCAAGCGTCGGGCGGGACGCGTTGCGGGTGCGGATCCATCGGTCATACGCGCACCCAGGCGGGGTCTATGTCTATCGCGTCGAGTGGCGCGGACGGTCGCTGGTCTATGCCACGGACACGGAGGGGTACATCGGCGGGGACAGGCGGCTGGCGACGTTCGCCCGCGGCGCAGATGTGCTGATCCACGACGCTCAGTACAGCGAGGCGCACTATCGCACTTCGACGCAAGGGTTTGGTCACTCGACAGTGGAGATGGCCTGTGAGGCCGCGTCCGCTGCGGGCGTGGGACGACTCGTGTTGTTCCATCACGACCCATCCTATGACGATGCGAAGATCGACGAGATGCAGGCGCGAGCGCGCGGACTATTTGTTAACGCGCAGGCCGCGTACGAGGGATTGACGCTGGAGTTGACGGAAGCGCGTGTAACGCAAGTCCATATACTTGCGCTACGTGAGGGTACGAAAGAGATGTAAAATGTTGACGATGACACAAGACGAGACGCAAAGGCTACTGGCGGGGATCGGGCTGTTTCAGGGGCTGACGCCCGAGCAATTGGCGCGAGTGGGACGCAGTGTGCGTCGCCGCGCCTTCGCCGAGGGGACGAACATCTTCACCACCGAGCAACCTGGCGAGGCGTTGTATTTTATTCTGAGCGGGAAAGTGAAAGTCTACATCGAGCAGCGCGACGGCACGGACGTGACACTCTCCATTCTGGGACGCGGCGACACCTTCGGCGAGATGAGCCTGTTCGACGACTCGGGTCGTTCAGCCAGCGTGGTGGTGATCGAAGACGCGGTATTGCTGTGGATGGACAGGCAGGCGTTTCAAGATTGTCTGAGCGAAGTCCCGCCGTTGTGGCATAACTTGGTACGAATTCTTTCAGCGCGCGTCCGCTTTGCGGATGAGCACATTCAGGCGCTGGCGCGGCTGGATGTGTACGGCCGCGTCGCGCGTCAACTCTTAAATTTCGCCGAGCGCTACGGTCAACCCGATGCAGAAGGTAGCGTGTTCATCCCACTCAAACTCTCGCAGGGCGATCTGGCCGACCTGGTCGGCGCGTCGCGGAAGAGAGTCAATCAGGTCATCGTGGCGTTCAAGTCGCAGGGATTGATCGCGGTGGATGAAGAGGGAAAGTTCCAGATATTGGCTCGCGCTACACTGGAGCGATTTTGTAGATAAGTACACCGTTGGTCGAGTAGGGCGGGTGTTCGTCCCGCCCGTATCGAGACCAACGGTTTGAAAATAACAACTATATTCTCGCAAGCGGTGGTCTCGGTACGCCCCGACTTGCACGGGGCTACTCAACCATCGTTTGCTTTATAATCGCCGGCATGTCCACCTTTCGCTTCTACCATCCCATCGAAGTCCGCTACGGCGACCTTGACCCGCAGGGTCATCTTAACAACGCTAAGTTCGTCACCTTTTTCGAGCAGGCGCGCATTCAATACATCCGTCACCTTGGTCTCTTTGAAAAAGGCCAATCCTTCATGGACATTGGCGTCATTCTCGCGGATGCCCACATCGCGTACAAGAAACCTGTCGAGTGGGGCACGCCCGTCAAAGTGGGCGTGCGGACGCTGAAGATCGGCAACAAATCCATGACGGTGGAACAGTGCGTCGTCCACGAACAGACCGATGAACTCTACGCCATCGGCGAAGTGGTGATGGTGGCATACGATTATCGCGAAGGCAAATCCATTCCCATTCCGCAAAATTGGCGGGATGCGGCAACCAAATTTGACGGTGTAAAATGAAACTCCCCGAAATTAACACAACCCAAATGCTGGACTTCCTCGTCCGACTGCTGAACGTCCCCTCCCCAACGGGACTGGCCGACCCCGCCATTGACCTGATCGAAAAGGAACTCGCGTCCTTCCCTGACCTGAAACTGGCGCGCACCCGCAAGGGCGGACTCGTGGCCCGCTGGCCTGGTCTCCGCTCCGACGCGCCGCGCGCCCTCACCGCCCACGCCGACACACTCGGCGCGATGGTGAAGGAGATCAAAGGAAACGGCCGCCTGCAGTTGACCAAGATCGGCGGCTTCGCGTGGAACACCGTGGAGGGCGAGGGTTGTTGGGTCTTCGCGTCAAACGGCCGCAAGGTGCGCGGCTCGCTTTTGTTGGACACCGCCTCCAGCCACGTCCACGGCGGCGCGGTGAACGAGACGAAGCGCGACGACAGCAACATGGAAATCCGCCTCGACGCGCACACCGCCTCCGCCGCAGAGACCGAGGAACTGGGCATCCGCGTGGGCGACTTCGTGGCCTTCGACCCGCGCGTCGAAGTCACGGCGGGATTCGTCCGCTCGCGGCATCTCGACGACAAGGCCTGCGTGGCCGCGTTGGTGGCCGCGATCGCGTCCATGGCCGCGTCCGCCCAACGTCCCGCGCAGGATGCGTATTTTTTGTTCAGCAACTATGAGGAGGTCGGTCACGGCGCGTCGGCAGGAATCCCGCCCGAAGTCCATGAACTGGTCACGGTGGATATGGCCGCGGTCGGCGCGGGGCAGGCCTCGGACGAGTATCACGTCACCATCTGTCTCAAAGACAGCGGCGGGCCGTATCATCACGGCTTGAGCAACAAACTGCGGAAACTGGCCGAAGAGAATGGCATCGCCTACAAGACCGACATCTACCCCTACTACGGCTCGGACGGCGAGGCCTTTTGGCGAGCAGGTGGAGACGTAGCCGTGGCGCTCATCGGCCCCGGCGTGGACGCTTCGCACAACTACGAGCGCACCCACACCGACGCGATCGTGGCTACCGCACAATGGACGCTGGCGTATTTGTTGAGTGAGTAAAGAACGAATGAAAAAGCCTGGCGAAGCGTCCGTGAAATCTGCGTAATCGGTATAACGAAAAAGTCCCTGAGAGAAATTCTCTCAGGGACTTCCTTTTGACGATGTTCCCGCGCTACGCTTCGTAGCCTGCGGCGTCTTCTTCCACCGACATGACAGGCTCGTCGGCGGGTTTGCGATCGAGGAACTGGAGCGAAAGCGCGACGACCTTGGTGTAATACTTGGCGTTCTCGCCTTCGCCGACACGGTCGGTTTTCAGGCGTCCTTCCACGAAGACCAGCCTTCCCTTTTTCAGGTTTGCTTGTGCGATCTCGCCGAGGGCGCCCCAGATTTCGATGTTAACCCACTCCGTGTATTCTTTGAGTTCGCCAGCCGATTTCCAGCGCTGGGTCACGCCAACGCTGAAGTGGCAGACTTTCTTGCCCGTGGGCGTGTACTTGCTCTCGGGGTCTTTTCCGAGATAGCCGATTAATTGAACGCGGTTGAGGGCGGGCATTAGGCGCCACCTTTCGTTTCAGGACCTTTAGAGGCAATTGTGTGTGTCATTTCAAGTCTCCTTTTCTCTAAAAGAACAGTGTAGTTTTGCGAACGGGTTATACTACCCGTTAGCCTGCGGCTCCGATGCGGGCGCCGCCGCTTCCTCTTTCTTCAAGACGAGCAGGCCGGTCTTCATTTCGGCCACCTTGTAGCCAGCGGGAACGGCATCCAGCGCGCCTTCCTTGACTTCCTTGGAGAAGAAGAACATCTTCCCCTTGGCGTGCAGGTAGTAGGTGTTGCCTTTGGAATTGGTATGAGCGTAAGCCATTTTTTCTCCTTTTCTGAATAAGCTTGATTAAAGTGTAGCACAGATTTTCTATACGTCAACGGCTAATTCCAGCTAATTGTTCGACATTTCACAAGGAAAATGACCATGGATAACCAGATGATCATCGCCTCCACACTCGACGAGTTACGCGCCGCCCGCCTCCTTCTGGACGGGAGGGTGGGCCTGGTCCCGACGATGGGATACCTGCACGAGGGGCATCTCTCGCTCGCCCGCCGCGCCCGCGCCGAGTGTGACCGTGTGGTCGCCACCATTTTCGTCAACCCCACGCAGTTCGGGGCGAACGAGGACCTCTCGAAGTATCCCCGCAACCTGAAAGGCGACCTCTCCCTGCTCGAATCCACGGGCGTGGACCTGGTCTGGACGCCCGACAACGAGACGATCTACCCGCCCGGCTTTTCGACGTGGGTGGAGGTCGAAGGGCTGACCAAGCCGCTCGAAGGCGCGGCCCGCCCAGGTCACTTTCGAGGCGTGACAACGGTGGTCGCCAAGTTGTTCAACGCCGTCCAGCCGCAGGTCGCCTACTTCGGCCAGAAGGATGCCCAGCAGGCCGCGGTCATCCGCAAGATGGCGCGCGACCTGAACTTCCCGATCAAGATCGCCGTCTGCCCCACCGTGCGAGAGGCGGATGGGCTGGCGATGTCGAGCCGCAATAGTTATCTCAGCGCGGAAGAGCGGCAATCCGCCACGGTGCTGTTTCGCGCCCTCACCGCCGCAAAGGACGCGTTCGAGCGCGGCGAGCAAAATGCCGAGGCGTTGCGAAAGATTATGTCCAACACGCTCGCTTCGGAGCCGCGCGCCCAGATACAGTATGTTTCGTGCGCGGATTACGACACGCTGGAAGAGTTGGGGATGGTGACGGGAAAGGCGCTGCTTTCGATGGCCGTGTTCATGGGCAAAACCCGCCTGATCGATAATTTTGTGATTGGGTGAGAACGGCTGAAGCCGTTACTACGTGGCAGACCCATGTAGTGACGGCTTCAGCCGTCCTTGATCGTTAGATCATTTAGCGAAATCCTCATCGCTCGTCTTCCAATTGCCAAGTCCAAGCCCGCGCCAGATAGCGTAACCGTATCTCCCTCAAACCCAAAGAACGTCCAGAAGACCGCTTCCGCCCGCTCTGTTTCCAGCATGGCTGACAGGGCGGGTTCTTTTTGCCCGTAGTAGCGCGAACGCCAGCCACGCGTGGAGCCTTCGTCGCCGCGCACGAGGGAGAATTTTGATTGGCCTTCGAGAAGCCCCATGCGGATTTGGAATTTGTCTGTTTCGGACGACAAAGAGATCAGGTTCTGTTCAGGCCTGACCGAATGGGGAAGATCGTTCAACAGCCACTGCAACGAAAAACGGTGCGGGCGATTGCCGACGAGATGATCCAAGATCAGCCAGCGATCATCTTCCAATGAAAGCACGGAGCGGGTGTGTTGTACTCCGAAGCGGGCGTAGCCATTGTGCTCGCCCTGCCAATAATGTTCATCGTGTTTCAGCACGCGTCCACGCGCCCACTCGCCCCAGGTGAAGCGGCTGAACCACAGCATCTGGTCGGCGCTGTCCACCGTCACCGTGTTGTGGACGGAGGTGCGCGCGAGACCGTTCTGCCACAATCCCTGCCCGTTGTAGAGGAATGTCCCTGCGTCGACGGCGATGTTCTGGCCGCGCATCCACAAATCCACGTGGAGCTGATCGGCGTGCGAGGGACGCTCGCGGTAGTCCGCACAACGGATAAAGGCCGCGCTGGATTGTCCGCGGAGGATGTGGAGGCCTCCATCGGGGAAGGTTGGGCGGTTCGACGCTTCGCGCACACCAACGCCTGCGAAGCCGACCTTCGCCGACTGACCAGGCGACGAAGGTCGGCTTCGCAGGCGTTGCGGCGAATTCATTCGCCCGCCCCACAACCAAAAGATGGATTCATCCCACGCGCCCGCGTCAAACAACCTTTCCCCGTGGATCAACACCCATCCCATCTGCAGGGTGGGACGATAATCGGTGAAGTCGCACGAGTCCAGCGGACAGACCAACGCGCCGTCGTTCGAGCCGTAGACGGGCATCTCGCCGCTTTCGGGTTGGATGAGTTGCGCGAAGAAATCCAGTGAGCGGGAAATGGATTGATAGAGCGCGTCGGAGAAACGAGCGTTGTTCAGTTCGCCCAAACGCAGCGCGAGGAAGTAGACGTGCAGGATGAAGCGGTGGTAATTGAGCGAATACATCGAATACGCGCCGTCCGCGAAGATGTGTGTGGCGGCTTCGCGCTCGAGGATCTCGCGTCCGAGGGCGCGGTAGGTTTCGGCGTGCTCCAATTCGGGGAAGAGCGTCCCTGCCAGCCAGATGCCGAAGGATTCGCTCATGGCATGATTCCCGCGCGTGGACACGGCAAAGTCAATGTTGCGGTGGACACGCTCGGCTTGGGCGGCGACGAGTTGCGTCAGGCGCGCGCGACGCGTCGGCGTGGAGGAAGGCGCGTCGGCGAACGCGTACAGGCCGAAGGTCCAGGCGAGGAGGCGCAGGGAGGTCTCCTGTCCGCATTTCCAGTTGGGTCCGCGCTGGGGAGGATTCGTCCGCGCCCAGTCTTCGACAAGAGTCCAGAAGGCTTGGGGGTAGCGCTCGTCTCGATTGAAGGCGTAGGCGCGCATCAACGTGTAGACCTGGCTGAAGCGGCTGGCTTCCCAGATGAATTTGATGTCGTACGCGCCGTAGTCGGGGATCTGCGACCAGTGTTTCGTCGCGTCCACGCGGATGTTCGTGCGTGGGTCGAGATGCCAGTCGGGAGGGAAGCCGATCGGATAGGGCGTGTGTTCGAAGTAGCGAAGTTCGCCCGCGAGGATTTTTTCGGCTTCGTCTACTGCGAGTTGTGGATTCCAAGCAGGGTCGCTTGGCAGGGACGGAATCCCATCGAAGAAGAATTTTGGCGCGTGTTCATTTCGCCATGCAAGATATTGTTCGGGATCGGATGGCACATCGGGCTTGAACCAACTTTTCAGCGGACGGTCGTCCCACTCGTAGACGGGGAATTGTGCGCGCAGAATCCCGAGGCGCATCCGCAGGGCGTATCCCGCGCGGAAGAGAAGCCAGCGAAGGCCAAAGCGTTTGTAGAGGGAGAAAAGAGCGCGGAATTTGTTGAGCATGAAAAAATCCCGAAGGGATGACATGATTGTAACTGATACCGCATTTGGAAAGAAAATCCCGAAGGGATGGCATAACCGAGAACATGCCACCCCTTCGGGGTTTCGAGATGCGCGAACGCTCAAATAATAATCATGCTACCCCTTCGGGGTTGAGGATCGTCGCGCTGTGTAGATGGAGAGAATTATCCAGATCACAGGCAAGCCGAAAAGGATGAGCGACCCGACGGAATGAAAGCCGCGTCCCCACGCGAGGGACAGGCCTGCGCCGAGCAGCGTGAGGAGGGCAAACAGGGCGCTGACTGTCGCGACTTTGACTCCGCCGACGACGAGGCGTTGATATAGATGCGTCCGATGCGCGGCGAAGACGTTTTCGCGCCGCGCAAGACGGCGGAGGAAGGTGAGGCCCGCGTCCATGATGAATGTCCACATGATGGCGGTGCCGAACATGAGCGCGTCGCCGCCGCGATGACCCGCTGTCAGCGGGAGGACGGCAAATGTGAAGCCGAGGAAGGTACTGCCCACGTCGCCCATGAAGATGCGGGCGGGCGGCCAGTTGTGGCCGAGGAAGCCAAGACTGGTCGCGGCAACGGAGAGGGCGAGCCAGAATGTGAACGGATTTTCGCGTCCGACAAATCCAGAGCCGCCAAACGAAGAGGTAAGAACTATCCAACCGAGCGCCGCGACGAATGCCACGCCGCCTGCGATGCCGTCTATGCCATCCATGAAGTTGTAGGCGTTGATGAGGCCGAGAATCCAAATGAAGGTGATCGGGATGCCGACCCAGCCGAGATTCCACACACCGAAGACGGGAATGGTGACTGCCCTAAACCATCCCATACCAAGCATGGCAATGGCGATGGCGACAAACTGAATCATGAAACGGACGCGCGGCGAGAGTGAGCGCACGTCATCGCGCCAGCCGACGTAAGCGAGCAATACGCCCGAGATGCAGAACGCGACACTCTTATGGGTGAAGGCGTAGGCGAAATTCCAAGCGATGATGATGAGAATCGTCAGCACAACAATCGCCAGCCCGCCGCCGCGCGGTGTGGGGATGGAGTGTGAACTGCGCTCGTTGGGATGGTCGAGGATAGCGCGCTGGATGGCAACGCGTCGAATCCACGCGACGCCGAGGTAGGCGAGGATGGTCAGGGCGATGAAGATGAGGAGAGGGAAAAGCATGGTTTGGACTCCTGAAGTTCTACTTCAGGAGTTATCTCCGAAAGCAGAGTTTTCGGATTCCTTTGCGACAAATTTAAACAATTCCAGCGTTTCGGCAAGTTTATCGCGGCGGTCGAAATTTTTGACGAGGTAGTCGCGCGCCTGCTGTCCCATTTGGCGGAGGCGGGCGGGGTCGTGCGCGAGTTCGCGGATGACCTGCGCGAGCCGCGCGTCGTCCGCGGGGGGGATGTAGACTCCGCCGCCGCTGGCTTCGATCACGTCGCGAATCACGCCGTCAATGACGAGGGCGGTGGCGCGTCCCGCGGCCATGTGATCGAAGACCTTGTTCGGGTAGGTCATGCGGAAGCCTGGGATGTCCTGCAAAATCGCGAGGCAGAGATCGGACGCGGCCACCACAGCGGGCATCTTCGTCTTCGGGGCCGCGCCCGCGAAGGTCAGGTTAGGGAGGCGCAGGCGGTCGGCTTCGGCGCGGAGATTGGCGTTCTCCTTCCCGTCGCCGTAGAGGACAAAATGGATCTTCGCGTCGTCACGCAGACGATCGGCGGCGCGCAGGATGGTGTAGATGTCGTTGGCCTGTCCCATCGCGCCCGCGTAGAGGACGATGAACTTGTCGTCGAGGCCGAGCTCGCGGCGGACGGATGAACCGTCGGCATCGGGCGTGAAGATTGAGACGTCCGCGCCGTAGGGGATGAAGGTGATCTTTTCGGCGGGAACGCCGCGACTGACAATGTAAGGTTTGTAGGCGGGCGAGTTGACGAGGATGCGCGCGGCGCGATTGTAGAGAAATTTTTCGAGCGCGTGCGTGATAAAAATGATGACGGGGTTTTTGATGACCTTCATATCAATCGCGAATTGCGGCCAGAGGTCGCGCACTTCAAAGAGAAATGGCTTGCGAAGCAGGAAGGACGCGAACCAGGCCGCGAAGGCCTGAAAAATGGGCGGCGAGGAACCGATAACAAGATCAGCATCCTTGACGCGCAACGAAGCGGCCACCGCGCTGAACATGAATCCGAGGAACGAGACGATACGCCAGAAATAATTTCGGTGTAGCGAGGGGAGCATGAAGCCGCGCAACACGCGCACGCCTTCGATGGTCTGCTCGATGATGAAGCCGTTGCCGTCCACGATGCGCGCGCCCGTCTGGTAATTGACGTCGGAGGCGACGATGACCATTTCGTGTCCGCGCTCGCGGATATATTGTGCCATTTCAAAGTGGCGGGTGAAGCCTGGTTCATCGAAGGAGACGAAGGCTTGGTTGACTAGGAGGATTTTCATCTATTCCAATTCGGTATAGGGATGAACACAGAGTTTACGGATGAGTCTATTGAAAAAGACCTTTAACCACAAAGGACACGAAGTACACAAAGGGGGAAAAGGCGTAAATTTTATAGACGTTTTTCCTTCGTGACCTTTGTGTACTTTGTGTTTAAGAATGGTTTTTTTGACGCTGTTTTCCGTGTACAAAGTTTTTTTTACTTCCCCATTATAACGGCGACAAACCGAAGTCTGAGCGGATGAAGGAGAACATGACCGCGTCGTGGACTTTTTCGCGGACGGTCATGCGCTGGCGCAAGATTCCCTCGCGGCGCGCGCCGCTTTTTTCGGCGACTTTGATGCTGGCCGCGTTTTCGACGGCGGCCACGATCTCCACGCGCAAGAGATGCAACTGCTCGAAGCCATATTGCGCGGCGAGACGCGCCGCCCGCGGGGCAAATCCATTGCCGCGCCGCGAGGAACGAATCCAATAGCCGAGATTGCCAAAATTGTAGACTGGGTGGATGTGACTCAAACTTGCCGCGCCCAGCATCGTCCCGTCGCGAGCGTCGGTGATGGCGAAGGCGTAGTAGCGGCCCGCGTCCCACGTCTCGGTGACGACGCGAATGAATTCGGCCGCGTCCGCTCTCCCGTAGGCGGGATGCGCCCACGTCATCCACGGGATGAGGTCGGGCAGGGATTCGTCCACCGCGGCGTGGAAGGCGTCCACGTCACGCGGCTGGAAGCGGCGCAGGGCGATGACTTTGTCGGTGAGGAGGGGGTGGACGAACATGGCATAAAAAAGCCTGCGTTTCCGCAGGCTCTGGTTTACATCGCGATATATTCCCGCAGGTTGTGTTCCACCGCGTAGGCGGCGGCTTCGGCGCGATTGTTCACGCCGAGTTTCGAAAGGATGCTCGAAACGTAATTTCGCACCGTGCCTTCGCCGAGAAACAAATTCTTGGCGATCTCACGGTTGGTCTTGCCTTCCGAGACGAGCAGGAGAACGTGCTTTTCCTGCTGGCTGAGATGCGCGAACGCCGACGCTTCCTCTTCCTTGACCGCACGGCGGACTTCCTGGAAGACGCGCTGGGTCACGGCGGGGTCGAGCAGGGCCTCGCCGCGTCCGACTGCCTCCAGCGCCTTCACCAAATCCTCGCTCCCGATCTGCTTGAGGATGTAGCCTGAAGCCCCAGCCCTGATGGCTGAGAAGAGCATCTCATCCTCCGCGTAGGAGGTCAACATGATGACTTTGGTATTGGGGTAACGATTGACAATTTCCTCGCAGGCTTCAATGCCCGAGGCGCCCGGCAAGCGGATGTCCATCACCACCACGTCGGGTTGCAGGGTTGCCACTTGTTCCAGGGCCTCGCGGGAGGAACCTGCTTCGCCAATAATGTCAAACTGGGGATGTCGTTCCAGCAGGGATTTCAGTCCCAGCCGCACGACTTCGTGATCGTCTACGAGCAGAATGCGTTGTTTCGCCATTGCTTCTCTTCTTCCTCTGGTTAGGACTTGGATTTTAGTCGAGGGAGGATTGTCTGACAAGGGCAGACCCCCCTGTCCTTCGGACATCCCCCCATTTTCGCTACAGGGTTTTCTGCCAACAATATTCCCGTTGCGAAAATGGGGGGACAGAGGGGGGTACAATGGAAGAGATGAAGATTCTAGCCGTGACCGACGAAACCGTAGACCGTCTCTACGCGCTGGCCGCCAACGGTCATTTCGCGGACGTTGGGCTGGTTCTCTCCTGCGGAGATCTGCCCTACCCCTATCTCGAAAGCCTCGTCACCCTGCTCAAAGCGCCGTTGCTCTACGTGCCAGGCAACCACGATCCCGAATACAATCCGCGTCTGATCAACACCCGCGCCGAAGGCTGTGACAACGTAGATGGGCGCGTCGTCCGTGTGCGCGGACTCACGGTGGCCGGGCTGGGGGGGAGTCCACGCTACCACCCGCGGGGCGTGAACCAATTCTCCCCGTCCGCGATGACGCGACGCGCCTGGCGGCTGGCCGCGTCCATCGCGTGGAATCGTCCGCGGCTGGGCGCGCTGGATGTCCTCATCACGCATTCGCCGCCGCTCGGCATCCACGATGAAGATACGCAAGCCCACCGCGGCCTGGCGGCCATCAACTGGTTGATCGAAAAAACAAAGCCGCGCTATCATCTGCACGGACACGTCCACTTCCACCGCCGCAACCTGACGCCCTCCGTCACCACGCTCGGAGCGACGACCATCATCAATGTGTTTCCTTACCATTTGATCGAGATTTCATAATGACCGATGAACTTTCCCTCCGCGTGCGCGAAGATTATCGCCGCGTGCGCCTCAAAGCCTTTCTCAATCGCGCCTGGGCTGTCATCTCAGGCCGACCCACGCACCTGCTTTCGTATGACGAAATCCGCGAAAAACTGCACGTCGGCGGCCCCATCTATCGCGGCGTGCAGACCATCCGTCTCGAACAGGTCGCGGGCAGTCTCAACCGTTACCAGGCCTTCGACCGCGCCTTCCTGCCCACGCAAGACGACACCGCCAGCCGCTGGCAATGGGTGAACCGCGCCTTCTACGAAGAGATCAGCCTGCCGCCCGTGGTTCTTTACAAAGTGGGCGAAGTCTACTTCGTGGTGGACGGGCATCACCGCGTCTCGGTGGCGCGCGAGCAGGGACAGGAATTTATCGAAGCCGAAGTGCGCGAGTGCGCCACGCGCGTCAACATCACGCCCGACCTCAAAACCGAAGATTTGGAAATCCTCGGCGAAAAAGTTCGCTTCCTCGAGCGCACCCGCCTCGACCACATCCGCCCCAAGTCAAGCATCAAACTCACCATCCCCGACGGCTTCGACCGCATGTTGGAACACATCGCCGTCCATCGCTACTTCATGGGTCTCGATTTCCAACGCGACATCAGCGAAGAAGAAGCCGTGGCGCACTGGTACGACAAGGTCTACCTGCCCATCGTCAAAGTGATTCGCTCCAGCAAAATTCTGAAAGATTTCCCAGGCAAGACCGAAGGCGATCTCTACCTGTGGACGCTCGACCATCAGCATTACCTCGCCGAACAGGAAGGCCAGCCCCTCCAGCCGCCCAGCGAGGCCGCGCAAGAATTCATCGAAGAGGTGGACAAATGACCCGACACCTGTTGACTGGAGTCTACGCCGCCGCGCTCACTCCTCTCGATCACGCCTCCAATCTCGACGCTGAGGCGGTCGCGCCATATCTGGCCTTTCTCGCGTCCCGAGGCTGCCACGGCGCGCTGCTCTTCGGCACGACGGGCGAAGGCCCAAGTTTCTCCCCCTCCGAACGTGGGGCGGTTTGGCAAACCGCCTTACGCGTTCGCGAACACTTCCCAAACTTCCGTCTCCTCGCAGGGACAGGGACTCCCAGCCTCACCGAAACCATCGAACTGACGCGCGCCGCCTTCGATCTCGGCTACAACGGCGTCGTCGTCCTGCCGCCATATTATTTCCGCAAAGCCACCGACGAGGGACTCTTTAACTGGTTTCGCGAACTCATCCAAAAAGCCGTTCCATCGGACGGCTATCTCTTCGGCTATCACTTCCCCACCGTGGCGGGAATCGGATTCTCGCTTGAATTATTGGCGCGTCTCAAAGACACGTTCCCCGTCCAATTCGCGGGCATCAAAGATTCCTCGCACGATGCCGATTTCGCCCGCGCCCTCGGACAAAAATTCGGCGACGATCTGGCCGTCTTCACGGGAACCGATTCTGATTTCACGCTTGCCTTGGAAAACCACGCCGCGGGTTGCATCACCGCGCCCGCTAATTTGCTTTCCCCCGAACTCCGTCAAATCTACGACGCGTTCGTCCAGAAATCCGATTTCTCCAAGAAATCGGATTTCTCCCACGCTGCGCAGGAACGCGTCACGCATCAACGACACCTCCTCGAAAAATATCCGCCCTTCCCGCCCACGCTCAAAGCCCTCGTCCACAAACTGCATGGCCTCCCGCGCTGGAAAGTCCGCCCGCCGTTGGTGGAGATGGGGGAAGAGGAGGAAGAAAAATTATTGAGGGAATTGCGTACTGCGTAAAACGTACTGCGTATCACGCAATACGCAGTACTCACTACTCCGCGCTAACAACCGGCTCGTTCGATGTATCCGCCAACACCTGCAAATCAAATCCCTCCTTGCGGATGTGCAGGTCGTAATAGATCAAGACCGTCGCCGCGATGGAGAAGGGAGACGCAATCAATGTAGCAACTTGTTCTATCATAAGGCTGAAAAACTGAACGATCTTTGGGTCAAGATTGACCATCGTAAATAAGTACGCAAAGGCATACGAGGGAAGAAGAGTGATTAACCATGTCAGCAAAGTAGCGGCGAACGATGTTCCCAACACACGCCAGAAATACTCATCCGTCAGATTCCAACTTCGTTTCAACCCATCAGAAGCGCCAAGATTTTCCAAAACGATCGCAGGCATACTCATAGACCATTTGGCGGAAAAGAACACAATAAGCGGAAGAAAGAGAATAATTAAACCAACAGCCGCGCTGCCAATCGTAAAAACTATACAAGCCCCTACAAATGCAATCGGCATACCAATCATAATGCCGACGAGAAAATTAGCGCCAAACACAGACCAATATCGCTTCAACCCAAAAGAAAACGCATTTTGAAAGGTAATCGGCTTTTCCAGATATGTGTATGAAATAAAGACGGTCAAGGAAACAGTCGCAATGAGTCGAATGAGGATTTGCGCCCACGACGTCAATAAAGACCCAAAACTTCCTGGAAAATAAAAAATAGCAACAAGCCTGATAAGAGAGTCGGGGATAAGCGCCACCGCCAGAATCGCGATCAGCAAAAGAAACTTGCTTCGATAGATTCGAAACGCCTTGTCCAACAACTCGCCCACGCTCATCGCGCGCAAAACCACTTCGTTCATGTCATGCCTCCTGAATGGATTTCTGCTCCCGCCATTATAATGGACGCACGATGAAAACATCCTGGCGACTTCTCTCGACTCCCCCCGCTTCTGGCGCGTGGAACATGGCCGTGGACGAATCGATTCTCGAATCGATCGGACGCGGCGCGTCGCTCCCGACCCTGCGGCTGTACGCGTGGACCCCGGCCTGCCTCTCGCTGGGAGTGGCCCAACCCTTCGCGGACGTAGACTCTGCGCGCCTGCGCGCCCGCGGCTGGGATGTGGTGCGGCGCATCACCGGCGGCCGCGCCATCCTTCACACCGACGAACTGACCTACTCGGTCATCGGCCCCGCGGATAATCCCATTCTGGCGGGCAGTGTGCTTGAATCGTACAACCGATTGGCGAAGGCTTTGCTCCTCACGGTGCAGGAACTCGGAATGTCCGTCGAAATGAAAGAAGGCAAAGCAGACGAAAGCGGCAAGAGCAATCCCGTCTGTTTTGAGGTGCCTTCCACGTATGAAATTACAGTGGACGGAAAAAAGTTAATCGGCTCGGCGCAGGCACGCAGAAAAGAAGGCGTTTTGCAACATGGCTCGCTTCCCCTTTTCGGCGACCTGGCGCGCATCACCCAGGCCCTGGCCTTCGCGGAGGAGTCCGTGCGCGCTGACGCGGCGGCGCGCCTGCTGGCGCGCGCCGCGACGGTGGAATCCGCTTTGGGCCAGGTGGTGGCCCAAGACGACGCGGCCCGCGCGATGGTCCGCGCATTTGAAGCGGAGTTGGGAATCCAGTTTGAGGGCGGGGAGTTGAGTCCAAAAGAAAACTCGCGGGCCGATGAACTGGTCCGCGAGAAGTATGGTCATGCAGGTTGGACGGAACGGGTTTAAACGGTTCGCCAGGTGTTGTCTTTGAGGGTGTAGATGAGTTCGAAGCCGTGACCATTTACGCCAAAGCGGGCGTAGATGCGTCCGCCGGGAATGGCGGTGAGGCTGTTGATGTCGAGGTGTGAGCCGAAGTTGGCGAGCGGCGTCCAGCTTTCGCCGTCGTCGTGCGAGAGGTACACTCGTCCATCGTCCACGGCGCGGAAGAGTTTGCCTTCCACCTGGACGGTTTTGACGGAGGCGAGATAGCCGCCAAGGATGCCCACGGGCGCCGCAAGCGCCACGGCCGCCACCCCGCTTAGTTTGAGAAAGTCTCTACGATTGATGTTCATTGCATTCTCCAGGTTTGGGGAGCGAGGTTTTTGGCCTCGCTCCCCTTTCGTTTGGATTGTTACGGGGTGGATGAATCTTTGGTGTCGCCTTCAGAGGGCGTGTAGTCCACGATCTCGTCCAGACCTGGGCCGCCGCTGAAATGGTCTTTGCCAGCGTTGCCGGTGAGGACGTCTACGCCGTTCGCGCCGCGCAGGGTGTCGTCGCCCAAACCACCGTTGAGGGTGTCGTCGCCCTCGCCGCCGAAGAGAGTATCGTTGTCGGCGTCGCCGTTGAGCGTGTCGTCGCCTGTGCCGCCGCAGAGCAGGTCATCGCCTCCGCCGCCGTTGATGACGTCCGCGCCGTTCAGGCCGAAGATCATGTCAATGCCGGAGGTGCCATTGATGGTGTTGTTACCGTTCGTTCCGACCTTGAAGGTAATGACGAGCGGCGTAATGCTTCTACCATCGCTCAGGTGGAAGGTGACAACTGATACGCCGCTGACGCCCGGCGCGCCTGTGATCACAACGGTGCGTATCTCGCCCAAGCCATTGATGTGCACGTTGGCATTCGGCACAAGATTCTGATTGGAACTGGATACGAAGGTCATCGTGAGCAGGTCGCCTTCCGGATCGAGGAGCCTGAAGTTGATCTTGCCGGTGATGGGCGTGGGAGCGCCACATGCCATGTTAATCGTGGTGACGTCGGCGCTGGTGGTAATCTCCCAGGTGAAGGTGGCCGGGGTGGCGTCCACGTTGCCTGCCGCGTCTTTGGCGCGCACTTTGAAGGTGTGGAGTCCGAGGGCCAGGTTGTTGTACGTCTTCGGGCTGGCGCAGGAGGAGAAGCCGCCGCCATCCAACTGACATTCAAAGGTCAAGGCGTTGGCGGGCGTGATGTTATCTGTGCCAGAGAAGGTGAAGACGGCCTGCTTGCTGGTAGTCGCGTTGTCCGGGTGGCTGTTGATGACGGTGTTCGGCGCTATGCCATCTGGATGGTAGGTGACCCGGTTGTCGGTACTGGTGGAGGCCGTGTTGTCGTTTCCAGCCGTGTCGGTGGCTTTGTTGGCGCCGATCGTCACAACCACCGATCCTGCACTGGTCATGCCGCTGACTTTCACGGTGTAGGTGACGGGGCCGCCGGTAACAGTGGCTGTGGTGGCGCCCGCCGTGCCGCTGATGGTCACGTCTGCGCCGGTGAAGCCGCTTACGGGTTCGCTAAAGACCGCCGTGAATCTGATCTGTGTGGCATTGGTCGGGTCCGACTGGCTCGCGGCCTGGTTGATGGTGACGCTCGGGCGGGCCGTGTCAATCTTCCAGGTGTGGGTGGCGGGTGTCGCGTCCTTGTTGCCAGAGGCGTCCACAGCGCGCACTTTGAAGATGTGCCAGCCATCGGCCAGTCCGCTGTAGGTCTTGGCGCTGGAGCAGGAGGAGAATCCGCCGCCATCCAACATACATTCAAAGGTCAACGCGCCCGGCGCGGTGTAGTTATCCGTGCCGGAGAAGGTGAACGAAGCGTTGCCGCTGTTGGTGGGGTTGACCGGGCCGCTGTTGATGACGGTCTCTGGGGCCTGGTCGTCAATGAACTCGACGGTGTTGTCCAAACTCGTGGATGCGTCATTTTTGTTTCCAGCCTCATCCTGCGCGGCCAGGGCGGGGATGCTGGCGGTCACTGTGCCGAGCGCGGTCATGCCGCTGACTTCTACCTTGTAGGTCGTGCCATCGTTCGGCGCGATCTCGGTGACAACGGCGGTGGTGGGCAGGGCGGTTCCGCCAACGGTCACGTCTGAGGAGGCGAAGCCGATGACGGGCTCATTGAAGGTGGCAGTGAATTTGATCGGGCTAGAACCGGTCGGGTCGGCCTGTCCCGCGGCCTGTTCGACCGTTACGGTGGGGTTGGCGCTATCGTACACGATCGTGAATGAGATCGGATCGGCGTTGAAGTTCAGCCCGCCAACATCGGCAAAGCGGCCGGCGCTGATGGTGGCTGAAACGGTTCCCTGTCCGAGCGGGTTCAGGTTGAAGGTGTAGGTATCGCCATCCACCATCGCGAAGTCGCTGACGCTGGCGTTCACCAACACGTCCATGTCGCTGGCATCGAAGCCGGTCACCGTTTCGCTGAATTGGACCGTGACCGGGATGGGCGCGACGTTGGTCGGATCGGTGGCGGTGGAGGTCATAACGCCGGTCGGCGCGACGTTATCCACCGTCCAGGTGTGGGTGGCGGGGGTGGCGTCTTCATTGCCGACGGTATCCGTGGCCTTCACGCTGAAGGTGTGCGGGCCATCCGCAAGGCTGGTGAAGTTTTGCGGGCTGGTACAGGTCGCGTAGGCGCTACCGTCGAAACTGCACTTGAAGGTCAGGAAGTCGGGCGCGGAGACGTCGTCTGCGGCGCTGAAGAACAGGGTGGCCGAAGTGGCGTTGGTAGGATCGGCTGGCGTCGGCGGGTCTATGGTCGTTTGGGGCGCGGTGCCATCGTAGGTGACCTGGTTATCCGCGCTGGTGGAGGCGGTGTTGCCGTTGCCGGCATCGTCTAGCGCAACGCCCGCGAGGAGGGAAGCGGTGACGATTCCATCGTTCGCCATGCCGCTGACTTCCACTTTGTAGGTTGTGCCGTTATTCGGCGCGATCTCGGTGACTGTGGCGGTGGTCGGGTTGGCCCCGCCGCCGAGAGTCACATCGGAGCCGTCGAAGCCCGTCACGGATTCGGTGAAGGTGACGGTGAATTCGATCGGGCTGACGTTGGTCGGGTCTGCCTGTCCGGCGGCCTCTTCGATGGTCACATCCGGCGCGGTGGCGTCGTAGAGAACCTGGTTGTCGCCGCTGGTGGAGGCGTTATTCGGTTTGCCGGCCACGTCCTGGACTTTGTTCGCATCAATGGAGGCGGTGACGGTTCCATCATTTGCCATGCCGCTGACTTCGACCTTGTAGGTGGTTCCATCCATCGGCGCGATCTCGGTGACGACGGCGGTGGTCGGATTGGCCGTGCCGCCAACGGTCACATCTGTGCCGTCGAAGCCGGTCACGAGTTCGGTGAAGACCGCGGTGAACTCAATCGTGCTGGAGTTAGTCGGGTCGAGTTGGGTCGCGGCCTGATCGATCGTGACATCGGGCGGGGTGGCGTCGTAGAGAACCTGGTTATCGCCACTCGTAGAGGCGGTGTTGCTGTTGCCGGCCGCGTCCTTGGCTTTGTTGGCGTCAATGGAGGCAGTGACAGTTCCGTCATTCGCCATGCCGCTGACTTCCACTTTGTATGTGGTGCCATCGTTCGGCGCGATCTCGGTGACAGTTGCCGTGGTCGGGTTGGCCGATCCGCCAACGGTCACGTCTGCGCCGTCAAATCCGGTGACAGGTTCGGTGAAGGTGGCGGTGAATTCGATCGGGCTGACGCTGGTCGGGTCAAGCTGGCCCGCGGCCTGTTCCACCGTGACGTCGGGCGCGGTCACGTCATACGTGACGGTGTTGTCGGCGCTAGTGGATGCGTCGTTGCCATTGCCGGCCGCATCGGCGGCTTTATTGGCGTCAATGGAGGCAGTGACGGTTCCGTCATTCGCCATGCCGCTGACTTCCACTTTGTAGGTGGTTCCGTCCATCGGCGCGATCTCGGTGACAGTTGCCGTGGTCGGGTTGGCCGATCCGCCAACGGTCACGTCTGAGCCGTCGAAGCCGCTCACGGGTTCGGTGAAGGTGGCGGTGAATTCGATCGGGCTGACGTTGGTCGGGTCAGTCACGGCCTGTTCAACCGTCACGTCGGGCGCGGTGGCGTCGTAGGTGACCTCGTTGTCGGCGCTGGTGGAGGCGTTGTTGCCGTTGCTGGCCACATCCAAAACTTTGTTGGCGTCAATGGAGGCGGTGACGGTTCCGTCATTCGCCATGCCGCTGACTTCGACTTTATAGGTCGTTCCGTTCATCGGCGCGATCTCGGTGACGACGGCGGTGGTGGGGTTGGCCGTTCCGCCAACGGTCACGTCTGAGCCGTCGAAGCCGGTCACAAGTTCGGTGAAGACCGCGGTGAATTCAATCGGGCTGGAACCGGTCGGGTCAGCCTGTCCCGCGGCCTCTTCGACGGTCACGCTGGGCGAGGCGGCGTCGAAGGTCACCTGGTTGTCGCCGCTGGTGGAGGCCGCGCTCAGGTTGCCCAAAGCATCCTGGGCCGCGTTGGCATTAATGGAGGCGGTGACGGTTCCATCATTTGTCATGCCGCTGACTTCGACTTTATAAGTCGTTCCGTCCATCGGCGCGATCTCGGTGACGATGGACGTGGTCGGGTTGGCCGTTCCGCCAACGGTCACATCGGTGGAGTCGAAGCCGCTCACGGGTTCGTCGAAGGTGGCGGTAAATTCAATCGGGCTGGAGCCGGTCGGGTCAAGTTGTCCGGCGGCCTGCTCGATGGTCACTGCGGACGGGAAGGCATCGAAGGTCACCTCGTTGTCGGCGCTGGTGGAGGCGTCGTTGCCGTTGCCAGCCGCATCGGTGGCCTTGCTGGCGTCAATCGAAGCGGTGACAGTTCCCTTAACACTCATGCCACTGACTTCGATTTTGTAGGTCGTGCCATCGTTCGGCGCGATCTCAGTGACGAGCGCCGTGGTGGGCAGGGCCGTGCCGCCAACGGTCACGTCGGTAGAGTCGAAGCCGGTGACGGATTCGGTGAAGGTGGCGGTGAATTCCACCGGGCTGAGGTTGGTCGGGTCCACCTGTCCGGCGGCCTCTTCAACGGTCACGTCGGGGGCGGTCAGGTCAACCGTCCACGTGTACGAAGCGGGCGAGGCGTCGGTGTTGCCAGCCTGATCGGTGGCCTTCACTTCAAAGGTGTGTGAACCTCCGCCGAGCGCGGCCGTGGTATGTACCGATGTGCAGGATGCGAATGGATCCGAGTCCATGCGGCATTGGAAGGTGAGATTGGCCGGCAGGGTGATGTTATCGGAACCGCTGAAGGTGAAGGAGGGGGTGGCGTCGTTGCTGGGATCGGGCGGGGCGACGGTGATGCTGGTATCGGGCGGGGTCTCATCCGCGAGGGGCGTGACGGTTGGGTCGGTCGCGCCGCCCACGGCGGGATCGTCCGAAAGGATGGAGGTGATGGAGGCCGCGCTGAGCGTGCCCTGCGTGCTGATCTGCGTGGCGCCCACCGGCGAGACGGGGTTATCCACCGTGACGCGGTAGGTGATGGTGACGGCCTGGCCGATGTCAAAGTTGCCCAGCGACACGTTGACGGTTTCGCCGCTGGCGTGGGCCGGCTGGACGCGGGCGGATTCGATCACGCCGTTGATAAAGCGGGAGGTCTGCGCACCGAGCGAGGCGAAGAAGTCACCGACAGCGGGCAGGGAGGCCTGCGAGGAAACGCCAGCCGCGGCCTGGGGCGCGACAAAGGTTGGCTCATCCGCCAGGGTAGGGATCGTAAAGGCCGTAGGCATGGGCGGGTTGGTGCAGCCTCCGTTGAACAAAAGCGCTCCCGCGGAAATGGATACGGTGGAGCCGCCATTCGCCCCCGAAAGCGCACCCGTGTTGGCCTGGGTGATTTGCGTCTGCGAAGTGGTAGCCACGTTGAAGTTGATATTGCCAAACGAGTTGCCCGTCATGTGAACGCAGGCGAAGGCTTCATCGTCTGTGCCAAAGTAGACTTCATTTTCATTATTGTCCACGTCAATGGCGGTCAGGACATTGTTGGCAAACAAAATCTGGGCGCTGGGCGAGCCTGCGGCAAAAACACCGAGGTCTTCATCTGAGAAATAGCGAATGGCCTCAGAAAGGGTCTCGCGGATCGTATTGTTTTCGATGCGCAGGTACAAGTCGCCGAGGTGGTCGCGATGGAGAACCTGGATGCCGTCGTCGCCTACGCTGTTAAGGTCAATCGTGTTGCCGGTGACGGCGATGGTGAAGGTGGCGTCATCGGCCGCGGAGAAACCGTCCACTGCGAGGCGGATGCCATCGCCCACGCCGGCGACTGCGTCCATGGAGATGATGTTGTTGGAGATCGTGCCGTCAAGATTACCGGCCTGGGTGGGGCCAGCCGTCGCGATCACAACGCCTTCAATGGCGTCTGTGATGGTGTTGGCGTTGATCGTGAAACGGGTCACGGCGTTGTTCTGCGAAAAGAGCTGAACCAGGCCGCCAGAGGGGAAGTTATCGCCGCCGCCGGAGTTGGTGGTGTTGGTGTTGCTCACCGACAACAAGTTCGTGCCGCTTCCGCCACCGATGAAGTTAACGGAATAGGATTCGATATTATCGAAGGCGGTTCCGTTGACGGTCAATGTGATGCCGGCCGAGCCAGCGGATTCCACGTGAATGGCGTTCGAGCCAAAGGTGTCGTGATTGTCTGTAAAACTGCTGGTATTGTTGATGGTGGCATTCAGATTGCCAGAGTTGTTAATGACGCTCAACCCGCGCTCGGTAAAATTGGTAATATCCACGTTGGTCATGGTGAGCGTACCGGTCAGGTTGGCGGCGTTTGGCGTGGCAAAGAAGAGCGCGTCTTCCGCGTCGGCATCGCCCACGTTGGTCAGGGCCACGTTGGTGAGGCTCAAGGTATTAACCAGCGTGCCGTTAATGCCGTGCCGCGCAGAGCCAGAGATCGTCATCCCGCTCAGGGTGATGTTGGTCACGTTCGTCAGCGAGATGCCGTCGGAGGTGGAAGCGCTGATCGTTCCGCCGTTCGCGGTGAAGGAGCCGGTGGTGGTCGCGAGGATGATTCCGCTCGCGCCGCCGGTGGCCGAAACGCTATCAAACGTGACGGTCAGCGCGCCGCCAGTGAGGCTGACGGCCGTGCCGGCTGCGTTAGTGACGGATGCGTTGTTAATCGTCAACGCGCCCACGCTTCCGCCGCTAATGCCCGTACCGCTGGAGGCGCTCACATTCAAGCCGCGCACGGTGTTGCCCGAGGCGAGCGTGATATTGGCGAGGGTGGGGCGTGTGCCTACAGCAATGGACAGGTTCGGGGCGACAGTCAACCCGACGCCATGACCGATCAATTGCTGGGTGTTCAACAGGGTGAGGGTCCCCGTGTAAGCGCCCGCGCCCTGGTAAACAAAGATGGTGTCGCCGGGGTCATCTGCCGCGGTGGTGTTGTAGTTGGCAACACTGCTAAACGGGGAGGTAAAACGCCCGTCGCCGGGGCCAGGGGACGAACTATTGATGAACCACACGGGCGTTCCAACTGTGATGCTGACGGTGGCCGGGTCGGTATTACTGTCGGCGTCGCGCACGGTGTAGGTGAAGGTATCGGTTCCAGAGAAGCCCGGCGCGGGGTTAAAGGTGAAACTGCCGTCAGCGTTGAGGGTCACGTCGCCGCCGTTGGCCGAGGCCGCCGCGCAGACGAAAGGCGCGGTCACGTCGGCACAGCCGTTCACGCCGTTCATGGTCAACGCGCCGCCATCGGGATCGGAATCGTTCGTCAACACGCCTGGGGCCGCCACGGAAAGTTGGACGTTGCCCACTGTGCTATGCCCGCCATCGTTCCGCGCGATCGGCGTGGTCTTCACCGAGCCAGGCACGAGGGTGGTGTTTGAGTCAATCGTGTTGGAATATGCAACGGTCGTCTGGGCCGAGCCGCTAGTGTTGGTGATGGCGGCTGTGTACTGCACGGTATCGCCCATATTGACTTGCAGGTTGCCATTCACATCGGTAAAAAGCGAATCAGTCAGCGACACGCTGAACTCGCCCGCGGCCAAAACGCCAACCATGTAAAGCGCCTGCGAGGCGGCCAGCATCATTGCAACCACTGGCACGGCCCGCATGAACGAAGCGAACAATCGCCTCGGTTTGTTATTTCTTCCGCCTTTAGTCATGAGATTCTCCTCAAAATGTAAGTGACTGAAATCGTAACTGCTCAGGCTCGGCGATTAACACTGCCCTGACCGGCTGTGCCAGGGAATCGCATCAACCTTGCGAAGTCCACCTGCGTGGACTATTTCACATCAGCCAACGGAGGTCGGCTTTGCAAATGTTGGTGCGACCTTTGCGAAGCGCCCCTGTGGGGCTAGTCGCCAAAAACGGGATTGCTATGTTCGCGGCGGGAAAACGCCCTGCAACGCGATGCAGAAATAGAAAGTCAGGTACGGCATCATGTTGTTGTGCGGCGCGTCTCCGCCGGCGGGCGCGATGGCTTCGGGAGCCATATTGGCCGTGTTGGCATACGGGGCATAGAAGCGGCTGGCCGCCTGCGGAACGCCTGCGTAATTGCCGCCCGGAGAGCGCGTCCCTTCTTCATCCGCCGCGCCCGTGGATGCGACGAGCGTGTGCGGATGGCTGGGAATTTCCGACTCGAGCAGGCTCACCGTCTCGGAGCCTCCCATCTGGCCGATATCATATAAACTGAGGCCGGGTCCCTGCCCCCAAAACATAGGAGCCGCGCCTTGCAGGTCGGGCAGCGCAAAGTTGCTTTTTCCGTTCCCGCCATAGGTGGTTCCCAACAGGGAAAAGAGCGCCGTGTTTTGCGAAAGAGGCAACAACTGCCCATCGCACCAGGCCCAACCGCGCGGCGCAAAGTTAAAGGGAAAGATGCGAATTTCAGCGACAAATGGATCTGCCATGGGAATCTCCTTATTAAGTCGGCGAGGGGAAGATGCCGAACAGGGATATGATGTACGAAACGCACAGATAGGGCTGGAGGTTGTTGTGCGGCTGGCTTCCGCCCGTGGACGCGATGGCTTGCGGAGCCATGTTCACAAACGGGCCGGAATTGATGTACACATCCGAGCTAGGCGAGGCCAGCACGCTTCCTGCCGGACGGTTATCCCCCGCGCCGCCGCCCGAAGCCAACAGCGGATGCGAATGCGCGGGGATTTGGTTGACGGTCAGGGTGATCTCCTCCGCTCCGCCGGTCTCGGCCAGGATGGTTCCATTGCCCTGATGGATCGGAACCCGTCCGCGCAGGTCGGGCAGGGCAAAGGTACTTTGCCCATCGCCGCCGTAAGTGGTGCCGATCAACTGGAAGAGGGTCTCATTTTCCGAGATGGGCAAAAGCGACCCATCGCAAAACATCCAGCCCGCGGGGGCAAAATTTCCCGCGAACATTCGAATTTCACCAACGTATGGTTGTGCCATGTTCTACCTCTCTTCTAATTGGGCGATGGGAAAATTCCCTGAAGCGCGATGCAAAAGCTCAGGGTGAGGAAAGGTTGCAGATTCAAATGGGCTTGCGAACCGCCCACATTCGTCACCGCGCCGGCGTTCATCGCCACCAGGTTGCTGGCCGCAGCATACAGCGGAGTGGCCGAAGCTGAAAAAGCCAGCCCGGTGGGAACATTTGTGGTGGGGTTGTCTTGCGAACCCGACAAGAGATGCGTATGCGTGGGCAACTCGGAAATCGAAAGCGTGTGCGCCGATTCGCCGCCGCGCTCGCCCAGGGTGTGTCCGCTACCCACGTGAATGGGGGCGCGGGCGCGCAGATCGGGCAAGGCAAAGTTCACCCGGCCATCGCCGCCGAAGGTGGTGCCGAGCAACGAAAACAATCCCTGATTCTGATTGATCGGCAGGAGTTGCCCATTGCACAACGCCCATCCTTTCGGGGCAAACACAAACGAAAAGATTCGTATCTCGGATAGGAAGGGTTCAGCCATTCTATTCTCCTTATTTAATTGAAGATCGCCTCATACCTCATGCGTCCATTTTCGGGACCCATCGGCACAAGAAAAATTTCGAGCGTACCCATGCGTTCGTGCTCCAGACGATAGATATGCTGGACAAGATGTTGCGGACTGACCGGGCCGAGGAACAATAACGAAAACGCCTCTCTCGCTTCGGGGCCGAACGTTCGGCCGGTTCCCGTCACCTGGGCCAGCTCCAACGGGACAGGGTCCGCCAGCCCGTCCAGATGGACGCGGAAGGTGGTGTTCAGGTTGGGGAGAAAATCGGAACTCTGCAATTTATCCAACACGTTCGGCAACCTCCGTTTTTAGCGGCGTCCATTCCAACAGGAGATAAACGCCCTTGTCTTCCTGCAAACAAAAACCCAACCGCTCATATAACCGGAGGGCTGGGTTCATTCGCTCCACGTGAATGGAGACATTCTGATGTGCGGCGCGGGCATCGTCCAAAATTTCGTTCAACAAGGCAGAGCCGATGCCGCGGCCGCGAAATTCCGGCAGCAGGGCAATGTCCATGATGCGGACTTCGTTGGGGCGTGGGTGAATGTACAATCGCCCCGCGGGGACTTCGTCCGCGAGAATAACCTGGAATTTTGCGCCGATATAATTTTCTTCGTAAAAACGCGTTTGCGCCTCGAACTGCATTCGCTCGAAGGCATCTTTTTGCTCGCGTGTCCAATTAACAGGCGCGAGTTCATCCTCGCGCACGCTGGCATAAACGCGCAACAAAAATTCCATGTCATCTGGCTGTACCGGACGCAATCGAATCATGGGGTTCTCGTTTCTAAAACATAACGACAACGTCCAGCGCTGTCGTCCCATTATTTAGATGCCAACAGTCTTGATTAAGGGTTGATTAGATTGAGATTATAAATGGAATAAGTAAAAGCGCAAGAAGAAAATTCGGAGCATTTTGGGCTAAATTAAAAAAAAGCCATGTTAACCTAAAGGGCTTCGTCTCACGCACAGAAGATTCCGTTGAAATTGGCTCTTCCTCGAATCGGGTATAAAATAGGCCCGAAGGAGGAATCCTCTCATGCCCACTCTCCCACCTACTTTTCAATGACTATTTCAGTTGAACAGACGGTTATGGACATCATCCCTTAACAAAGGAATCGTTTGGATGCTCTCGCAGAAATTGCGGGCGAATTATATTTTTCCCTGGCCGACACCCAAGCCTTCGACGCGGCCTATCACCTGGCGCTTAAAAAATTCTGGAGAACAATCCGTTGATTCCATTTGGATTGGATTGACATCCAACCTTTTACCAAAGCCGCCCTTTTTGTAAATCAAGTTGAGTTAATCACGGATTACTTCAAGCGCAAATAACAACCCGTCATTGCGAGCGCTCTTCGCGACACCTGCCCCACCTGCACTGCGCCAAACGCAGTGCGGTGCAAGTGTGGTGGGCGGCGCCAGGGAGCAATCCCCACCACGCGCAGGAGATTGCTTCGTCGGGGAAAGCGCCCTCCTTGCAATGACGACACGAATCTGTGATTTTTTGAAATTTGTGAACAAAAAAAAGCCGATTTGCACCAGTGGGCAAATTGGCTTTTTTTGTTGCAGAAATTATTGCGGGATGTTCCCCGCCAATTCCTCGTCAATCACTTGTTGGAAAACACTCAACGGTTGCGCGCCCACCACCGCCAGCCCGTTGATGAAAAACGTCGGCGTGGATTGCACGCCCAGGTTGACGGCGAATTGCATATCGGCTTGAATATCGTCGAGGTATTTGTGATCGGTCATGCAAGACGCGAAGGCGGACGCGTCCAGCCCGAGGTCCGCGGCGAGCGAGGCGTAGAGGTCATCGCTCAAGGCGGCGGAGTTCTCGAACAATTTCTCGTGGTATTGCCAGTAGGCATCCTGTTCGCCCGCGCACAGGGCGGCTTCGGCGGCGTTCATAGCTTGCGGATGAATCTGCGTGAGCGGCAGGTTGCGATAGACAAGGCGCACCTGCCCAGGGTAGGCGGCCATCAACGATTTATAGACTTCGTCGTGCCAGCGTTTGCAGTAAGGACATTGATAATCGCTGAATTCGACGAGGACGATGGGCGCGTCCGCGGGGCCGAGACTGTAAAAGCCCTCGGTCGGGATGTCGTAACGGCGGACCGCACGCTCGGTGGGCGCGCCCTGCGCGACGGGGACGGCGGGCGCGGCAGCGCGAGGCGCGACATCGCGTCCCCAAGCCACGTAGCCGACCAGGATGCCAACGGCAAATGCCAACACCACCATCGGCGCGTAGAAATGACTCTTCTTAAAAGTCACGATTTCTTCGGTTTGGGTAATTGGTTCATTCATGGACAAAATTATAACATGCAGGTTTGCATGCCTCCTTTGGGGCAGATGTGCGTATATTTTTTCAGCAAGTTCATCTTTTTACAGATTCAATTCAAGGAGAACAAAATGACCGAGACAAAGAAAGAAATTCCGTGGTACGCCTGGCCATTCGTCGCGCTATGGAAATTGGTGGCTGGCATCGTCGCGTTAACGGGACGGCTGGTGGCCGTGATCCTGGGTTTCGCGTTGTTGATCGCGGGCATCCTCATCAGCCTGACGGTGGTCGGCGCGATCGTTGGGATTCCGCTGGCGATCATCGGCTTCCTGCTCGTCTTGCGCGGGTTGTTTTAGCGTCAGGGTGTCGCGGTCCGCTTCTGAAACGGGAAGCGGACGCGGGTCCGAATGGAGGCGATGAAGCGTCGCACGGCGGAGATCCGTAACGTCATCAAAATCACGAGGACGATGGCGTAGGCCCAGGGCCGCGCCACTTCCCCGCTGAAATTGAAGAAGTCGCCTTTTTTGCCCCAGGCGTAGTGCAACACGACCAGCGGCGCGATGAAGTAGACGAGGCTGTGGATGCGCTTCCAGTTTTTCTTGAGGCGCATCTTCCACACATCGAACGAGGTGGCCGCCAGCGGGATGAGGAGAATAAAGGCCAGCGCGCCGACGATGAGATAGGGCTTCTCGAAGATGGTCTGGGCGATGAGACTCCAGGCGAGGCCATAATCGAGGTCCGCGAAGATGACGACGTGGATGGCCGCGTACATGAACGCGTAGAGGCCGAGGGCGCGCCGTCGCTGGATGGGTTCGCGCCAGCCGAAGAGACTGTTGAGAGGCGTGGCCGCCAGCGAGAGGAAAAGCAGGGTGATGGCCGCGCGTCCCGTGCGTTGTTCGATGTGCTGAATGGGATTAGCCGTCAGGTCGTCGGTGAGGGCTTCCACGATCAATCTTAAAAGCGGAAACCACGCGCCGAGGTGGACGGCGATTTGGAGGGGGGTGTATTGTTGGCCGGAGGATGTCATTCGATTTCGAGATGCGGGGTAGGGGATGCGAGATACGAGATACAAGTTGCGTATTTACGTGTCTACTTGTGTACCCGCGTTTCTAATAATTCGTCGCCAAATCCATCCCATCATATAAATGCGCCACTTCTTTTTCGTAGCCATTGAATAGGAGCGTGGGACGGCGCGCGAGTTCGCCGATGCGGCGCTCGCTGGCCTGCGACCAGCGCGGGTGCGAGACGTTTGGGTTGACGTTGGAATAAAAGCCATATTCGCGCGGCGAGGCGGTATTCCATAACGTGGATGGTTTCGTATCGGTCAACTCGATCTTGACAATGCCCTTGATGGATTTGAATCCATATTTCCACGGGACGACAAGGCGCAGGGGCGCGCCGCTCTGGTTGGGAAGCGGTTCGCCGTAAAGACCTGTAGCGAGCAGGGTCAGGTCGTTCATGGCTTCATCGAGGCGAAGTCCCTCCTGGTACGGCCAATCGAAGGAAGCGCTGCTTTGCAAGGGCATGTTTTCGGGATCATGGACGGCTACAAAGCGGACGTATTTCGCGGCGGAGGTCGGCTCGGCCGCGGCCAGCAATTGCGCGAGCGGGAATCCCATCCACGGGATGACCATGCTCCAGGCTTCCACGCAACGCAGACGATAGATGCGTTCTTCGGACGGGAATTGTTTGAGCAAGTCTTCGATGTCGTACGTCTTGGGCTTGTTGATCATGCCCGTCACTTCCACGCTCCACGGGCGGGTGGGAAAGTCTTTGGCGAGTTTCGCAACGGCGGCTTTGTCGTAGGAGAACTCGTAGTAATTATTGTAGTTGGTGATGTCTTCCAACGAGTTTGGCACATCGGCAAGCACGGAGACAGGCGCGGCTTCCGTCAAAGATTTGGGCGCGCAGGCGGCCAGCAACGCGCCCGCGCCGAGAAAGCCCGCGGCCTTGATAAAATCGCGGCGGGAGAGATATTGTTCTTTGGGCGCAATTTCGGAGGAAGGGATATTGGAGCGGAACATGATGACCTCATCAAATAAAGTGGGATGTTCAAATGATGAGTCAGTTTACTGGAATCTTGCCTTCCCCACTCTAAGAGTTTGCTGAGAGATTTTGCGCGGCTTCTTTCGATTTGGAGAAAAAAGTAGCGCGAGAACTATCTCGCGCTACTTCGTTTTGTCAATACGGCTCTCTGAGCAGTTTATCCAACACTTCCTGCGAACTGGAGTCAATCACCGCGTGTTGACTGCCGCCGTGCGCGTCCATGGTCACCACTACGGGGAAGTCTTTGACCTCGATTACCCACATCGCTTCGGGTGTGCCAAATTCCAGTTTGTAGACTCCGAGAACTTTCTTCACCGATTGGGCAATGAACGAGGCCGCGCCGCCGATGGCGTGGAAATAGACGCCGGGCGTTTCCTGACAGCCTTTCAACGTCTTCGCGCCCATGCCGCCTTTACCGATCACGCCTTTGACGTTGAAGTGTTTCATCACGTCGGCCTGATACGGTTCCTCGCGGATGGAGGTGGTGGGTCCCGCGGCGAGGAATTTGTATTCGCCGTTTTCATCCTTCGCCACGACTGGGCCGCAGTGATAGATCACGCTTCCATTGAGGAGTTTCTTCAATTCCTGGTAAACCTTCTCGTCATCGCCCTGCGGCGGACGCGTCTTCTTAATGAAGGTCTCGATCATCCACTTGTGTGCCGCGTCGCGGCCGGTGACCATGACGCCGGTCAAGAGCACGGGTTCGCCCACTTTCAAACTGCGGATGACATCATCACTGATTGGCATTGTTATTTCGCGCATTGTTCTCTCCAAACGTACACAAGTACACAGGTTCACACGTAGACAGGTCAGGCTATCCGACCATCCGACCATCAGACTACGTGACTATTAATCGTATTCGACTTCCTCGCCTCTCACCACCATCTTCCTGCGGCGGTAGGCCCAGCACATGTATGAGACCGAGACAAAGTACGAGGCAGGCAGACGCGACAGGCCGGTGATCTTCGTGTCAATGACGGTGGTCTGGCCGCCGAAACCCATCGGGCCGATGCCGAGCTGGTTGGATTCTTCGGTGAGACGTTCCTCGAGTTTCGCGAGTTCGGGATCTGCGTTGCGCGTCCCGATCTTGTCGTACAACACTTCCTTCGATTTGATGTACGAAGTGCCGCGGTCGCCGCCGATGGATATGCCGAGGATGCCGGGCGCGCAGCCCTGTCCCTGCGCTTTTTGGACGGCGTCCAGCGCGACCTTGCGGACGCCCGCGAGGTCGCGGCCCGCTCCCAGTTCATTGTGTGGAAGCGAGTATTGGCGTCCCACGTTTTCGCATCCGCCGCCTTTGAGCATCAACTCGATGGTGAGGGGCTGGTCGGCGTCCACTTCCTCAAAATGAATGGAGGGGAAGTCGTCGCCGCCGAGGTTGTTGCCGGTATTCTTGTCGTAGACCGCGTCCACGGCGTTTGGGCGCATGAAATTCTTCTTCGTCGCTTCGGCCATCGCGCCGCGGATCTGCTCCCTTAACTTTCGGGCGCTCCAGCCTTCGGGATAGTGGACGCGGAAAATGGGCGTGCCTGTGTCCTGACAGATCGGCGTGGAATTCTTGCGCGAGAGCTCGATGTTCTTCATGATGGTTTCGAGCGCGCCGCGCGCCGCCGAGCCGGGCGCTTCTTTTTCGACCGCCGCGCGCAGACGATCTTCCACATCCTTGGGCAGGTTGGAAGATGTGCGGCGAATCAGTTCGATGATTTCGTTGGTTAAGTCTTTCATGATCGTCTCCGTTATTTGAACCTTCCATCTCATCATAATCCAAATCAATTAGGTGACAATGAAAAAATTCCCTGATGGTCTGGCTAAATGTCACGAAAAAACTGGGGCGGACACGTAGGTCTGCCCCTACTCCGATTCCCACCACAACACGGAATGCTGGAGCGCGGCAAAGACGATGACGGCGGGCGCAGTCACGAGGACGGCGGCGGCCATGAGGAGCGGCCAGTTGGTGCGGTCCATTTCCTGGAGTTGCAACATTCCAACGGGCAGGGTGTAGAGTGTCTGCGAGCGCAAATAAAGCAGGGGACTGATGAAGTCGTTCCAATAGAAGAGGAAGGCCAACAGGCCCACCGCCATCAGCGCAGGACGCGCTAGAGGAAGGGCGATCCGCATCCAGGTCTGGAAAAGATTCGCCCCATCCAGCGAGGCGGATTCAAAAACGGCGCGGTCAATGCGGCGGAAGGTCCAATAAAAGAGCAGGATGAAGAGCGGGCTGGTTCCCATTAGCGCGGGGGCGAGCATGGCGTAGTAGGAGTTGGTGAGGCCGAGGCGGGCGAAGAACAGGAAGCGGCTCAACCACAACGCGGTGAAGGGGATCATTTGCAGGAAGATGGAAAGGATCAGCAAACGGATTTGGGCGCGCCTGCCCAGCAGTGACATGCCGAAGCCCGCCCACGAGGCGGTGAGGAGCGTGAGCAGGACGCCAGCCAGCGCGACGAGGAGGGAATTGAAGGCGTAACGCGCAAAAGGCAGAATTTCAAAAATGCGTGAGTAGTTTTCAAAGGAGGGAGGCCAATGCAGAAATTCAAAGCCGCGCGGCGGAGGCAAACCCGCGGGTCGCAGGGACGCGGCGAGGGTCCACGCGAGAGGCAGGAGGAAAGTCGCCGCGATGGTCAGCGCGAGGAGGTGGCGGATGAGGGTCGAAAGTCTAGGCTTCATCGAAGGGGTCATCCGCGAACAGGAAGTAGACCAACAACACCAGCGCGCTGGTCACCAGGAAAACCAGCAACATGACCGCCGAGGCGGCGCCAAAGTCCATGCGGCTGAAGGCGAATTCGTAGATCAATTGGGTGGGAAAGAAAGTGGCGTAATAAGGACCGCCGCGCGTGGTGATGAACGCCAACGTGAACGTGTTTTGAAAAGACATCACCACGTCGCGGATGGCGAACAACGCCAGCCACGGAGCGAGCAATGGCAGGGTGATGGAGGCCAGAATCTGGAAGCGATTGGCTCCGTCCACGCGCGCGGCGTCGTAGATTTCGCGCGGGATGTGGCGCAACCCCGCCAAGAGGATGATGAATCCCTCGCCGAGAGGAAAGAGCGAAGCAATGACCAATCCAAGCATGGCCGAATCCGAATCCGCGAACCAGGCGGGCGGGGCGAATCCCAAACCTCGCAGGATGGCATTGAACGGGCCGTACAGCGGATTGAGAATCCACGTCCAGGCCAGGGCATAAGCCGCCTCAGGGATGACAGTGGGCAGGGTCACCGCGGCGCGATAGAAACCTGTCCCACGGCGCGGTTGGTTGAAGAACAAAGCGAGGCCCAGCGCGCCGATCACGCGCAGGGGAACGGACTGGGTCACGAAGATCAGCGAATTGGTCAGCGCGACGCGAGCCAGCGGATCGAGGCGCAAGAGTTGAAAATTTTCCCAACCCACAACGACAGGCGCGGCGATTCCGTTGTAGCGCGTGAAGGCGATGTAAATGGAAATGCCCGCCGGAAGCGCAATGAGGAGGAGCGCTCCCAGAAGGTAGGGAGTAAGGAAAAGGGAGGGGCGGAGACGGAACAACTTACTTCAACTTGAAATACTCCCCCGTCCGCTCGATGGCGCGGAAGAGGGCGTCGTAGACGGGGGTTTCGCCGTAGAAGGCGCGGGCGATCTCGGCGCTGGCGGTGTCTTCGATATCCACCCAGAAGCGATGCACGGGCAGGGCGTGGATGAAGGGGATGGTATCCAAAAAGACGCGGCTGTTGGCGGGCTTGGCGTTCGGGTCGAGGAAGGCGCACGAGTTGGCGACCGCGATCAGCGAGGGGACGGTGCGTCCAGACGCGGCCACGATGGTTTGCCCCTCCACCGAGTTGGCATATTCAATGAAGACCCAGGCGGCGTCCTTGTTTTTGGACGCGCTCGGCAGGCAATACGCGTCGGCGTGCAGGATGCCAGCCTGTTCCTTGTTTTGCGGCAGGGCGGCCACGTCCCAATCAAATTGCGCGGACTCGCGATAGGTGGGAACGCCGCGGCGACTGTTGAAGAACATGGCCGTGCGCCCGTTAACAAAGCGACTCTCGCTGTCCTCTGATTTTTCTTCTTCGGCGTTCGGGACAACGTGATGGACGGTTTGCAAGCCGACGAAAAATTCCATGGCCGCGTAGCCCTCGTCGGAGTCAATCACCAGCGAGGTGGAATGGAATTGATCGTCCACGACCTCGCCGCCCGCCTGCCAGACGAACGGGGCGAAGCGGATGAGCGACGGTTCGAGTCCCACGCCGAACTGGTCGGTCGCGCCGTCGCCATCGAGGTCTTTCGTCAGGGCTTGCGCGGCGGCGAGGAAGTCGTCCCACGTCCAGCCCTCGGCGGGATAGTCCACGCCCGCGGCGTCGAATAGTTCTTTGTTGTAATAGACCACCAGGCTGGAGATATTTTGCGGGATGCACATCAACTGTCCATTCCACTTGAATGGCTCGACCGCCTGCGGGTAGAAATCGGATTCTTTTATGACGGATGATTTTTCGAGATAGCCCCCCAAAGGTTCGAGCGCGCCCGCGTCGGCGAAGGCCGCGTAGCGCCGATAGTTGATGAGAACGACGTCGGCGGGCGCGCCCGCCGCGAGGTCCGCGGCGAGGCGGTTGCGGTAGTCGCCCTGGCTGGGGATGTGGATCAGTTCCACTTGAACGTCGGGATGCGCTTGCGAGAAAGCGTCCACGAGTTTTTGATACGCGGCCAGTTCCGCTGGATCGCCGAAGACCATGAACGAAATTTTTTCAGAGGCGTTGGATTGGCAGGCAGAAAGTAAAAACAGAAAAGCCAGAATGAATCGAGAGAGGCGCATACGTTGCTCCGAGGGGTTTTTGCAAGCGTGGCGAGTTTACCACTTTATTAAATGCGTCGGGGCAGGCGCTGAAACCTGCCCCGACTTCCAAGGAGAGAAATCCCAAATCTTAAATCTACGCGGGCATCGCGACCTGCGGCAAATGCGTCATCGCTTCGGCCACGGCCTCGGCGGGATACTCGTAATCTTCAAGCTCGCCCTTCATGTATTTTTCGTACGACGCCAGGTCGAAGTTGCCGTGACCCGAAAGGTTGAACAGGATGACGCGCTTCTCACCCTTGGCCTTCGCGTCGAGGGCTTCGTCAATGGCGGCGCGGATCGCGTGCGCGGACTCGGGCGCGGGGACCAAGCCCTCGCTTCGCGCGAACAGGACGGCGGCCTCGAACGTCGCGAGCTGGGGAACCGCCACTGCGTCAATGTGACCGGCGTCGTACAGCGCGCAGATGGACGGGGCCATGCCGTGATAACGCAACCCGCCCGCGTGGATGGATGGCGGGACGAAGGAATGTCCGAGCGTGTGCATCTTGACGACGGGAGCCATTTTGGCCGTGTCGCCGTAATCGAAAGTGTAGACGCCTTTTGTCAGCGAGGGAGTCGCGGTCGGCTCGACGGCCAGCAGGCGGGCGCGTTTTCCATTCTTGAGATTTTCGCGCAGGAACGGGTAGGCAATGCCCGCGAAGTTTGATCCGCCGCCCGCGCAACCGATAACCACGTCGGGATATTCGCCCGCCATGTCCATCTGCTTGAGCGCCTCTTCGCCGATCACAGACTGGTGAGTCAGCACGTGGTTCAACACCGAACCGAGGCTGTATTTCTTCGCGCCATTCGACATGGCCGCGACCTCCACGGCCTCCGAGATGGCGATGCCGAGTGAGCCTGGGTTGTTCGGATCTTCGGCCAGGAGGGAGCGTCCGTAGTTCGTCAGGTTGGTGGGGCTGGCGAAGACCTGCGCGCCATAGGTCTCCATCAGGTTGCGGCGATAGGGTTTCTGTTGGTACGAAATTTTCACCATGTACACTTCGATGGCGATATCGAAGAAACTTCCAGCCATCGCGAGCGCCGAACCCCATTGACCCGCGCCCGTCTCGGTGGTGAGGGCTTTTGTCCCTTCGGCTTTGTTGTAGAAGGCCTGCGGGATGGCTGTGTTCGGTTTGTGACTTCCCACCGGCGAGGCCCCTTCATATTTGTAGTAGATGTGCGCGGGCGTGCCGAGCGCTTTTTCGAGTCTACGGGCGCGCAGGAGCGGAGTGGGACGATAGAGTTTGTAAATCTCGCGCACCTCATCGGGAATCTGGATGTAGCGCTCGGTGGAAATCTCTTGCAGGATCAACTGCATCGGGAAAAGCACGGAGAGGAAATCGGGCGTCACTGGTTCGAGCGTACCGGGATGCAAGACCGGCGTCGGCGGGACGGGGCTGTCGGCGGCGATGTTGTACCAAAACTTCGGCAGGTCGGTGTCGTTCAGGATAAAGCGGGTCTGGTCGGACATGAGGAACTCCTTTTGGGGTAATTGGTAATTAGAAATTAGATCGTGTTGCGTACTTCGTATTGCGTAAGAATGATGGGGATGAAAATTCATCCTTCATCCTTCATCATTCATCCTTTTCCTTCAAGGCGGATGGAATGTAATTGGAAACATCGCTTCTTCTCCTTTGGCGCAATTACGGAATGAACGTCGGCGTGACGTTGTCGGTCGCGAGATGGGCTTGTTGCTCCACGATCACTTCGCTGGCGGGGGCCGAGCGGTCTTCCAGCGGGAAGGCATCGGTAGACTGCATGGGGTTGATGGTAGGTTCGGTTTGCGGGTTCATGGTTTCTCCTTGTGGTCTGCTCCCATCTCCCCGCGAAGCGATTGGGAGAGGGGCTGGGGGTGAGGGCGGTTAAATTAAAACGTCCGTCCCGATCAAGGGACGGACGTTAAATCCGTGGTGCCACCCAAGTTAAGCTGTTGTTCTCGAAGCCAAAGTCTGGAGACTTTGGACTCCGCATTAACAAAAATTCCCGTTGTGATGCAACGGGAAATGCCAGCTCACTTTGTTCAAGCACGTCACTGATCACTGCTTACTGAAAACTGATCACTGATTATGCTCTAGCCCTGTAACGGGGGCAGTCCGGCTCGGGATACTCTCGATCTGATTTCCGACTATGTAACTAGCCGACTATCAGACTAATTTCGCCCTGCAACTCGGAGGTCCATTCAGCGTTGTCGTCTCGGGCAGGACTTTCACCACAGTGGTCTTAAACAACCACTGGCCTGCTCTCTGAACCGTCGTTCAACGCGTACTCGTCCTCGTCTGCGTATTTGTTGGGTCGGATTATATGCAAGAATCGAAGTCTGTCAATGAGGAATCTTTTGGCGATTACCCGCAAGTCGCCGTTCGCCCGCAGTTGCACTGCGGATGCAGGCGGCACGATTTGCCGAGCAAATCGAACTGCCGCCTAAACTTGTGGGCCATCGCCGCGGAATCTCGTGATGAGATTCGCTTGACATTCCCATTCCACAGGAGTATAAACCGCCAAACTTATGAAGACGTCCGCGACACAATTCGCCTGCTTGAACAATAACAATAACGCCCCCATGGGCGTTGGGCGCAGCGTGTCTGGATGGACGACGTAAAACAGGTCATTCCTGAAGTCGAACAAACGCCCAACGCATCAGTTGGGCGTTATTTTTTTTAATTCACCAAAAGGAGAACAAAATGAGCGCTTTAATCATCCCACAAGGCTATCAGCCTGCATTGGACGTGCGGCAGACCGAGAAAGCCATCAAACTGGTCAAGGATTTTTTCGAGACCAGCCTCGCGACGGAATTAAAGTTGAGCCGCGTCACGGCCCCGCTATTCGTCCTGAAAGGGACGGGCGTCAACGATGACCTGAACGGCGTGGAGTCCCCTGTTTCATTTCCCGTCGCGGATATATCCGGGCAAACGGCGGAAGTAGTGCAATCGCTCGCCAAATGGAAACGGATGATGCTGGCCGATTATGAGATTGCGCGCGGCTATGGGCTGTATACCGACATGAATGCCATCCGTCCGAGCGAGGAACTGGACAACACCCATTCCCTCTATGTGGATCAATGGGACTGGGAACGCGTAATCCACGCCGAGGAGAGGAACCTGGATTTTCTAAAATCCATCGTCCGCAGAATCTATTCAGTGATGAAGCGCACCGAGTTCCAGGTATACGATAACTACCCCTTCATCGAGCCTGAACTCCCGGAGGAGATTCTCTTCGTACATTCCGAAGACCTGCAAAAAGAATATCCAAAACTATCCCCACGCGAACGCGAAACCGAGATCGTCCGCAAACACGGGGCGGTCTTCATCATCGGCATCGGCGCGTCTCTGCAAGATGGGAAGCCTCACGATGGGCGCGCGCCCGATTACGATGACTGGACAGTGGAGACCAAGCCGGGCTACAAGGGACTGAACGGCGATATCGTCATCTGGAACGATGTCTTGAAACGCGCCTACGAAATCTCATCCATGGGCATCCGCGTGGATCGCGAGTCCCTGCTCCGTCAATTGAAGTTGAGCGGGACGGAGGCTCGCCAACATTTATTCTTCCACAAGCGTTTGCTGAACGATGAATTGCCCCTCTCCATCGGCGGCGGCATTGGCCAGTCGCGCCTGTGCATGTATTATTTACGCAAGGCGCACATCGGCGAGATCCAGGTCAGCATCTGGCCGCCAGAGATGATCCAGCAGTGCAGGAGCAGTAACATCGCATTGCTGTAGACCAGCGTCATTCCAAGCCTCCGCGCCTATCGAAGTCTGCCAGGGAATTAATAAAGCCTGTTCGCGAGCAGTTGTACCCCTGGCACAGCCCGCCAGGGCAGTGTGCGAGCAGGATGCAGTCCAACTGCATCCAAAACAAGAGAAGCCTGTCAAGCGCGGAGGCGCATTAATCGTCGGGCAAATAAACTTTCGGGATGTTCGCGAGGCCCGATTCGATATCGAACGAACAACCCGCGGTGAGCACGTGGACTTTCAGACCGCTGACCGCGACGGGCCGCGACCCGATGACGTCTCCCACGTTGGTGTCGGACATCTCCCGCCCGTCCACGATCGTGACTCCGCCCGGGCCGGCCACAACAATGGACGCGTCGTCCTCCACGATGGCGGCGGTGTCCTCGTCCACGCCCACGCCGAGCAGACCAGGGTGCATCGCGACGGCGTAGAGCAAACGTCCAATACGGTTGCGTTCGCGGAAATGCTGGTCGAAGATGATGCGATCCGTGAAGCCGAGGCCAGGCGATAAAGTCGCACTGCGCTCGCGAGGAGTGGAGCCGCGCCGCCCGTAGGCGATCATCACCTTCGAGAGAACCGCCGCGCCCGCGGACGTGCCGCCGACGATGACGCCGCGCTTGAAGGCCGCCAGCAGTTCGCGTTCGAGACGCGTCCCGCCTGCGAGGGCGGTCACGCGCATCTGCGCGCCGCCGCCGATGAAGATTCCGCTGGCCCGACGAATCGCTTCGAGGTGGGCTGGCCGGTCAGCGTCCGCGCGGAGGCGAAATTCCAGCGCGAGCGGATTCTTCACGCCCAGTTTGCGAAAGTGGTCGCGGTAAAAGTCGCCCGTGTCGTCTTCGCTGGAAGCCTGCGGAAGAATCACGATGCGCGCCTTTGTCCCGCCGGCGCGCTCGATGAAGTTGTCCAATATGCGAGGCGCTTTCCAGTTGATGCCCCCGCCGATGGCGTAGAGGGTTTGTTTGGGTGATTGCATAGAAGGTGTAGCGCAAATTGGCAATTTGCGCTACAGATGCCGCGCGGAGCGAGGATCGAACGCGTCGCGCAGGCCGTCGCCGACGAAGTTGATGCCGAGGACAGTGAGCAGAATCAACGTGCCGGGGAAGAACCACAGCCACGGCGCGGTCTCGAGGTAGCGATACGCGCCGTCGAGCATGTTGCCCCAGGTGGCGGTGGAGCCTTGCACGCCGAGGCCGAGGAAACTGACATAGGCTTCGGAGATGATGGCGCTCGCCACCCCCAGCGTCGCGCTGACGATGAGCGGCGCGGTGGTGTTGGGCAGAAGGTGCAGGAAGATGATGCGCGCGTCAGACGCGCCCATGGCGCGCGAGGCCGAGACGTAATCCATCTCGCGCAGAGATAGCACGTTGGCGCGCACGATGCGCGCGAGATACATCCACGAGGTGAGGCCAATGATGACCACGATGACCACCACGCCGCCGCTTAATTCGCGGCCAAAGAAGTTGATGGTGGGCAGGCCGCCGCCGAAGAAATGCGCGCCGATGATAAGCAGGAAGAGACTGGGAATGATGAGCATGGCCTCGGTGACGCGCATGAGGACGTTGTCCACCCAGCCGCCGTAGTAGGCGGTGACGAGGCCGATCAACGCGCCCAGCATCACTTCCATGATCGCGGCGGAGATGCCGATGAGCAGGGAGATTTGTCCGCCGTAGATGGTGCGGGCCAGGATGTCGCGCCCGATCACGTCGGTGCCGAAGGGATGCGCGGCGGAGGGTGGTTGTAATTTCAGGCTGGTGTCGGTGCAGTTGGCGTACTCTTCGCCCGAAAGTTCCTCGTTAATGGGCGCGCAGTAACCGCGCGAGAATAAATATCCGCCAAAAAGCATGTAAAGAACCAACGTGAACAATAGCCAGAGTCCAAACATCGCCATGCGGTGTTTGCGGAATCGTCTCCATGCCAGTTGCATGGGGGTGTAATGTTTGATCTGCACGGCCTCGGCCAGCGCGTCGTTTGCGGGGGTGGAATTTGTGGTTGTCATGGCGGCGTTAGCGGCTTTAGTTGAGGCGGATGCGAGGATCAACGAGAGCGTAGACCACGTCGGTGATGATCTGGAAGACGACCACCGCGACGGCGATGAGCATGAGGATGCCCATCAGCACGGGGAAGTCGGCGCGCTCGGTATGGTCAATGAAGAGGCGTCCCATCCCAGGCCAGGCGAAGATGCGCTCGGTGACGACCGCGCCCGCCAGCAGGAAGGGGATGTCGAGTCCGATCAAGGTGATGAACGGGAGGGCCGCGTTGGGCAGCGCGTGACGCATGACCACGCGCATGGATTCCAAGCCTTTGGAGCGCGCCGTGCGGACGTAATCCTGGCTCAACACTTCGAGCACGCTGGAGCGCACGAAACGGCTGTAGCCCGCCACGCTGATGATCGCCAATGTGGTGACCGGCAAAATCATATGCCGCGCCACTTCCAAGACCGTCTTGCCAGCGGCCGGCTCGAACATGCCAACCGTGGGCAGGTAGGGCAATCCCCAGCGGCGGAAGTTGACCGCGAAAATATACATGAGCGAAAGCGCCAGCCAGAAGACCGGCATGGAATAGCCCACGAAGGAAAGCCCGGTGAAAATGTTATCGAATTTTGAGTAGGGCCGCAGGGCGGAATACAACCCCAACGCGAGCGAGAAAAAAATGATGACAATTTCGGTCACGCCCATCAAAATGAGCGTGTTCGGCAGGCGTTCGCCAATGACCTCGATCACGGGCTGACGCGTGACCAGCGAGTTGCCCCAGTCGCCGCGCAAAACTCCCTTGCGGACGCCGGGCGTCTCGGGGATGCCGTCGCCGTCCATGTCAATTTTTTGCCAGTCGTTGCCGATCAGCCAAGTGAGGTATTGGATGTGCGGAGGCTGATCCAACCCCAATTGGCGGCGGAGACGTTCTTTATCTTCGGCGCGCGGCGGGGTGCGACGTCCCAGCATGGCAACGGGATCGCCAAAAGATTGCATCAACGCGAAGAGGATGATGCTGATAATGAAAAGAAGTGGGATGGCCTGCGCCAACCGCCGAACGATGTATGTGGTCATAGGGTATAAAAAAATAAACCGACCTGTCGGCTCTATTGAGAACCGACAGGTCGTGAAAACGAATCAGACTACTCGGACGCGGCCACTTCCCATTCGTGAACGTTCCAGAACGGGTAAACGCCCGAAAGCTTGACATTGAGCACGCGGCTGTTGATGGACCACAGGTCGGGGTCCTTCCAGAAGCCGACGTAGATCACGTCGTCGTACATGATCTGCTGGATCTCTTTGAAGATCTCACTGCGCTTGGCAGGATCGAGCGTGACGGCCTGCATATCCATCAGTTCGTCAATCCTGGGGTTGCAATAACCCTGCCAGTTGGCGCCATCGGGATTATCCGCGCTGGCGATCTGGTCGCACTTCCAACCGTCCGAATCGGGATCGGGGAAGCCGCCCGGCACGCTGGAGTATTCAGCAATGTCGTAGAGACCCTGGGCTTGCGGGCCGTCGTCATTGAAGCCGTTCCAGAACACGTCGCTGGAATAGTTCACGAGTTCCACGCCAATGCCCACGAGTTTCCACTGCTGTTCCACCACGGCCTGAATGTTCTTGCGCAGTTCGCGCTGGTTGGTGATGTAACGCAGTTTCAGGTCCACCTTCTTGCCGTCAATTTCCTTGTCGCGCATGCCGTCGCCGTCGGAATCTTTCCAGCCGGCTTCGTCGAGCAGTTTCTTGGCGCCTTCAGGGTCGTAGGGATACGGCGCGAGTTTGCCGATGTTATCGAAGGGCGGGGTGGTATCCCAGAAGGTGACGCTGACGGGGTTGATGCTCGCCACCAACAGGTCATTGATGATGGAGAAGCGATCGGTCGCCATGGCAACCGCCTTGCGGACGTTCACGTCCAACATGGCGGGATGCGCCGTCGCGGGATTGATGTTGAGGAACCAGGCCTCGTCGTAGCCCGAAGCGACCGCGACCACTTTCACGGTCCCGCCCGCTTCGAGTTTCTCGATCTGATCAGACGAGAGGAAGATGCCCAGGTCGGTGTCGCCCGCGATGATGGCGGCTTCCTGCGCGGCGTCGTCAGGAACAACGCGCACGAAGAACTGTTCGATCTTCGGCGGCTGGATCCAGGCCGCGTTGGCCTTGAAGGCCAGGTGACTGCCCGTCTCCCACTCGGCTAACACAAATGGGCCAAGCGCGACGGTGGGGTTGCGATTCCAGGCGGCGTTATCGAGAGTCCCGTCCGCTTCGAAGACGGGCGCGAGAACATGCTCGGGCAGAATGTAAGTGAAGATGCGCGTGAGCCAGGCCGCGAACGGCTCGGTGAAAGTGACGACCACGGTGTAATCATCGGGGTCCGTCACGCTCGCCACAAAATCTTCATACGGGTATCGGCTGAGCGGCACATTCTTATCGGACATGATCATGTCATAGGTGAAGACAAAGTCCGCCGCGGTGAGTTTCTCGCCGTCGCTCCATTTGATATCTTCGCGCAGTTTGAGGGTGATGGTCTTGCCGTCCGCGCTCAGGCCGCCGTTCGCGGCGCTGGGAATTTCCTTGACGAGCACAGGAACGGGATTGGCATTCTCGTCGAAGTTCCAGGCGGGCTTCAAGTACAGTTCGCGCAGGATGGCCGAGAAGTACATATCACTGTACATCGGGTTAAGGTTGTCAGGCTCCTGCACGAACGTGGCTGTGACCGTGCCTTTGAACGTGGGCTTGGGAGCGCCACAGGCAGAAAGCGCCAGGCTTGCCGCCACGAGGATCACAAGCAAAAGATACAGTTTACGTTTCACGTCTTTTCTCCTCTGAAATTTTGGTTTCAAACAGACGATTCAACGAACGTTTCTTTATTCCGCGCACCTCCTTGCTGACGAAGGTTTATTACTTCCCAACCCATCGCAATGACGGAAGGGGTCAAGCCGACGAACTGATTCCCCACGTGCCGCCGATTATACTCCCACCCCTCAATTTGACCAAAACCTCCCGCGTCCCATCCCGACCTCGCGCCGGGTCGCCGTTTCGACGCGTCCGCGCCGGGCAGGCGAATCGCACAGAAAGCGTCGCGCCAACCAATCCCGAAGGGATGAAATGATTGTAACGAGCGTCAACAATAGGGGTAAAATCCCGAAGGGATGATATAGATCCGAAAAAATAACACGGCAGGTTTGCAATCGCCCGCGGCAAACGCTGGCAAGGAGGTTATTCCATGAAAACGACGCAAATTTCTCGAGGACGGAAGACAGCAATTCTGACTCTATCTGTAATCTGTATTTTCTTGTGCGGTTTCTTGATTTGGTTGAGTAAATACTCATCCATTTACCCCATTGGGGAGGCAAAGCTGACTGGTTATTCTCACCCTATATGGTCTCCTGATGGAACCTACATTGCTTTGTATTGTGGTTTTTCCTATCCAACCGACGGGTGGGATGAGCGTTCTTTTGATGACGACGGCAACTCATTTTGGCGCTTTCGACCTAATGATGTATGTATTGTAGATCTAAAAACGAGACAACTTAAGCGTATTACCTATGGTCGTGATAAATTTGATCTTATCATGTCACCAGATGGAAGTATGCTTTCCTGGTGGGATAGGTATAAGGGCGCACTGGTGGTCTATGATGTAATGTCCGAAAAGACTTTGGCAAAAGTTAAAACATTCCGTGATTGGAGAGAGCAGTTTTGGTCATTGGATGGGCGGCGAATAGTTTCTTCCTGTGGAAACGCAGCTCTGGACATCAACTCAAAAGAAGTCACGCTTACTCCATCCATGCTCAGCTCTTATGTGGCATTATCTCCAAATGAGAAATATTTGGCGTTCACGCAGAAAGTTCGGCCAGATGGCTCTGAGGTGGAATTGGTTCCAACGCAAAATGGAGTTTGTGATTGGCCAGGCGGTTGGAAGAATGACAAAGAACTCCTGGTCATCTCAAAAGACGGGGGGGGGGTCTTCAAAAGTGAGTTCTATGTATATGGATGGCCTTTTGCTTGGTCGCCAGACAGCTCTCTCTTTATCGTTGAAAAGGAAACGAATGATTTCGGGACTTCTGAGATGGCGATTGTTTATGTCCCGACGGGGGAGGCAGTTTCGCTTGAAATAAAAGGTTTTGATCTCGATTTGTATTGGTCTCCCAGCGGTAATAAAATTGCCTATAAAACATTTGACAAAATCACGCAAAAAGATGCAATCAAAGTTATCGAAATTGAATTTAAAACAAATCCCTTTTCATATAGAATTGTCGATGAACAGACATTTTCTCTAGGCGTGAAACTAGGAAATTCATACGAGAGCGATTATCTGACTTGGTCACCCGATGAAAAACACATCACTTTTTTTGCATCGCGCACAATTTGGATTCTAAACTTGGAAACAGGCGAGATAGAGCCGCTGTTGCCAGAAAATTGATGCGTGGATTGACGGCGCGGCGGAGTGATTACGAAGAATCTATGTCATCCCTTCGGGATTAGAACCCGCGAATGCCTCGTTCTAGAATCAGGTCACCCCTTCGGGGTTGGATTTGAATCAAAAAGGGACGCGTCCTTGCTGGCGCGCCCCTTTGCATTTGTTGCTGTGTTCTACAAAAACGCCGCGATATCGGTTTGCGCTCTTCCTAGAATCAGCGCGTGGATGTCGTGAGTCCCTTCGTAGGTGTTGACGGCTTCGAGATTCATCACGTGGCGGATGACGTGGTACTCGTCCGAGATGCCGTTGCCGCCGTGCATGTCGCGGGAGGCGCGGGCGATGTCGAGCGCCTTGCCGCAGGAATTACGTTTAATCAGCGAGATCATTTCGGGGGAGGCTTTGTCCTCGTCAATCAGGCGGCCAACGCGCAACACGGACTGCAAGCCGAGCGTGATCTCGGTCATCATGTTCGCGAGTTTGAGTTGGATGATCTGATTCGCCGCGAGCGGACGTCCAAACTGCGGGCGGTCAAGGGTGTATTGCCGCGCGGCGTGCCAGCAAAATTCCGCCGCGCCGAGCGCGCCCCAGGCGATGCCGTAGCGCGCCTTGTTCAAACACCCGAACGGCCCTTTGAGTCCGCGCACCTCGGGGAAGATGTTTTCCGCGGGGACGAAGACCTCGTCCATCACGATCTCGCCCGTGGAACTGGCGCGCAGGCTGAACTTACCCTCGATCTTCGGCGCGGACAATCCCTTCATGCCCTTCTCGAGGATGAAGCCGCGAATCTCGCCATCCAGTTTCGCCCAGACGATGAACACGTCCGCGATGGGCGAGTTGGTGATCCACATTTTGGCGCCGCGCAGGATGTAGCCGCCGTCCACTTTGGCGGCGCGCGCTTCCATTGAGCCTGGGTCGCTGCCGTGATTGGGTTCGGTCAGGCCGAAGCATCCCACCCATTCGCCGCTGGCAAGTTTGGGCAGGTATTTTTTGCGTTGTTCTTCCGTGCCATACGTGAGAATGGGATACATCACCAGCGAACTCTGCACGCTCATGGCGGAGCGGTAGCCGCTGTCCACGCGCTCGACCTCGCGGGCGATGAGTCCGTATGCCACGTGGTTCAGCCCAGCGCCGCCATATTCTTCGGGGACGGTGGCGCCGAGGAAGCCCATCGCGCCCATTTCGGTCATAATCTCGCGGTGGAAAATTTCTTTTCGATTCGCTTCGAGGATGCGCGGCATGAGTTTTTCCTGGCAATATTTTCGCGCCACGTCGCGGATCATGCGCTCCTCGTCGGTTAGTTGATCGTTGAGCAGGAGGGGGTCGTTCCATTTGAAGGGGGATTTGGACATGGGGCCTCGGGGGGAAGTCAGCGATTGGCTATTGGCGATTAGCCATTAGGTTTGTGGGGATTGTATCAAATGCCAGCGAGGACGCGCCCGCCTCGGGGTCGGAGGAGACGCGGGAGAGTCGAAAAGTGGACGCGCCCGCCAGGACGCGTCCACTTCATTACGCAATATGCAATACGCAGTACGAACTAGAAACTGCCCGTCAACCAGCCGCGCAGTTCCATGGCCTTGACGACGCGCGTGATGGCGACCATGTAGGCCGCGTCGCGCATGTAGACTTTCTTTTCCTTGGCCATATCCAAAACACCGTGGAAGGCGACGGTCATCTTCTGATCGAGTTTTTCGAGCACTTCTTCCTTCGACCAGTAGAAGTTCATATCATTCTGCACCTGTTCAAAATAGGAGCAGGTGACGCCGCCGGCGTTGCAGAGGAAATCGGGAATATCGAAGATGTTGTTGGCTTTGAGGTATTCGTCGGCTTCGGGCGTGCAGGGGCCATTGGCGCCTTCGGCCACGATCTTGACGCGCTTCGACATTTTCTTGATGCTCTCAGCATTGACCGTGCCAGAGAGCGCGCCGGGCATCAGTACGTCGGCTTCTTTGGTGATCCAGGCGTCGCCGTCTTCCACTTTGTAACCGGCCTTTTCGGCGGCTTTCTTGTCAATCGTGCCGTACTGGTCGGTGATGGTCAAAAGGAAGTGCGGGTCAATGCCGCCATCCTTGCTGTAGGTGTAGGCGCATTTGTCCTTGTTGTCCCAGCAGGAGACGCAGGCCACGGTTCCGCCGAGCATTTCGATGAAGCCGATGGCCGCGTATTGGGTCACGTTGCCGAAGCCCTGCATGGCCGCGACGGATTTCTTCGGGTCAATGCCGAGGTGCTTCATGGCTTCGCGCACGGTGTAGATCACGCCGTAGCCGGTGGCTTCGGTGCGGCCAAGCGAACCGCCGCCGCCGAGGGGCTTGCCGGTGAAGACGCCGGGGGTATATTGGCCGACGAGACGGGAATACTCGTCCATCATCCAGCCCATCATCTGCGGGGTGGTGCCAACATCGGGCGCGGGGACATCGTTGCGCGGGCCGATATTCTTCCACATGTTGCGGACCCAACCGCGGCAGAGTTCTTCCTTTTCGCGGTCCGAAAGCGTGGACGGGTCAACGATGATGCCGCCCTTGCCGCCGCCGAGGGGGATGTCGGCCACGGCGCATTTCCACGTCATCCACGTGGCGAGAGCGCGCACCATGTCGAAGGTCTCGGACTGGTGGAAGCGGATGCCGCCCTTGTTGGGGCCGCGTGCGTCGTTATGCTGGACGCGGAAGCCCTGAAAAACCTTGAGCGAGCCATCGTCCATGCGGACGGGGATGCGGAACGAATATTCGCGCATCGGCCAGCGCAGGGTCTCGGCCACGCCAGGGTCGAGTTTGAGTTGTTTGGCGACAGCGTCGAACTGTTTCTGCGCCATTTCGAATTCGTTGAACTTTTCAGCCATTGTGATCTCCTTGAAAGGGTTTGGTTGGGTGAAAATATAAGCGGGCATCCCGGAACGGGAGCCCGCTTACGCAATGTCTATGTCGAAAACTGATCCATTCCAGTTTTTTCCTCGCTACGTGGCAAGGGTACACGAGATTCTTTTTCCCGTCAATGTGACAAATTTCATCATGTTTTATGACCAGATCGTAGTTTGCCTTTTTCCTCAAAAAACTATACAATCAAGTCAGAAACAGTCCAATTATCGAAAGGTAGCCTTTATGAAACAAGATCGCTTCCTGATGGGGATATTAATTGGCATCGGCGCGCTGGTGATCGCGGCCCTTGCCCTGTTCTTCACCCGCAAAGACAGCGCCATGACCTACGTGGCGGACGATTCGCCCGAAGGCGTGACCCATAATTATTTGGTGGCCGTCTTTGAGCGCGATTACGAAAAGGCTTACTCCTATCTTGCCGACAAAAAAGATAAACCCACGCTTGAGCAGTTCCGCGCCTCCTTCCTGCAAAACATGGTCAATCCCGATAATAGCGGCGTGGAAGTTGGGGGCGTCGAACTCAGTGGCGAACAGGCCTACGTGACGTTATATATCCAATTTGGCTCCAGCGATCCCTTCTCGTCGGGATATCGCAACGAAGAGCGGGCCGTGCTGGTGAAGCAGGGCGGAACATGGAAGATCGAACAGATGCCTTTCAATTTCTGGAGTTGGGACTGGTATCAACCCACACCGCAACCCATCCCGGCTCCATAAGAGGAAATTTCCATGCGAACCATCCGCCGCCTCTACTTTTATCTCATTACCTTCATATCTCTTGAAGTCGTTCTGCAGGGGTTGATCGGATTACTGCGAAGTATCTTCTCCAACGCCATCGGCGCCGGGAGCGACGCGCTCGCGCAAACGCTGGCGCTCACCCTCGTGGGCGTCCCCATTTTTGCGCTTCATTGGAATTGGGCGCAACGCGCCGCCCAGGCCGACGAGGAGGAGCATGGCTCTGCGGTGCGCGCCATCTTCCTGTATGGCGTTCTCCTTGCCACACTCATCCCCATTGTGCAAAACGCGCTCGCCCTCGTGGATCGCGGCATCCTGTCCATCTTCAACATGGACGCCTTTCACGCCATTCTGGGGGGCGAACAAACCTGGCTCGATAACATCATCGCCATCCTCGTCAACGAAGTCGCGGCCGCTTACTTCATCAACATTCTCCAGCGCGATTGGAAAAACCTGCTCGACGCGGAAAACTTCGCGGATATCCGCCGCGTCTATCGCCACCTTTGGCTTCTCTACAGTTTATTGATGACCATCTTCGGCGTCCAACAAGTCATCCGCTTCATTCTCCATGTTCCATCCAACCTGCTCGGAGAAATGAACCGCGACCTGTTTGCCAACGGCCTCGCGCTCATTCTCGTCGGCGCGCCTATCTGGTATTTTTCGTGGAAAGCCTGCCAGAGCGCGCTCCCGCAAAAAAGCGAACACGATTCCCTCCTGCGCCTGGGAGCGTTGTTCTTCCTCACATTTGCGGGCGTGGCAACTGTTCTCTCCGCGGGCGGAAACTTCCTCTATGTCTTCCTGCGCTGGGGACTGGGCGAGTCGATGACCGCGTCCACATTCGTCTCCCTTATCGGCGATCCCATCTCGATCGGGTTGCCGCTGGGAGTCGTTTGGGCCTACTACGGCCACTGGTTGCATCACGACATTGAAACCTACGCCGACGAAGCGCGTCGCCACGGCTTCCGACGACTCTACTACTACATCCTCTCCTTCGCGGGACTCGTCACTGCCTTTGTGGGATTGGCGCTCGTCGTTTCGTTCATCCTCGACGTTGTGGTGGGGCGCGAGCTCTGGGGCCAGGACCTGCGCACGCGCATTTCCGCCGCCCTCGCCATGCTGTCGGTTGGCCTTCCCTTGTGGATGTCCACCTGGCCGCGTATGCAAGCCAAAGCCCTCTCGCAAGGAACCAGCGGAGGCTTCGCGCGCCGCTCGATGGTGCGAAAAATTTATCTCTACCTCGTCCTGTTTGGATCGGTCATCGGGGGCATGGTCTCTGCGGTGACGGTCGTCTTCCGTCTCTTGCAGGCCGCGCTGGGAAACGATCCGCTGGACGTGACGGGCCTGCTCGACTCACTGCAATTACTCATCCTCTTTTCTGTTGTGCTGACGTATCACCTCCGCTGTCTGCGCGCCGATGGAGGCGAAGCCGTGCGCGCCCTGATCGAGCGGCACGAAAAATTCCCCGTGCTCGCCTTCGAGCGCGCGGGAAGCGGCTTCGGCGACGCGGTCCGCCTCGCGACGCAGAAACACGCCCCGGGTTTGAATCTGACCGTGCTCGCGTCCGACGCGGAAATTTCCAAAGAGAACGCGGCCGCGCGGGCGGTCATCCTGCCCTCGGATGTGGCGGTCAATCCGCCTGAAAATTTGAGGAGTTTCCTCTCCGCGTTTGAAGGTCATGTGATCGTATCGCCTGTGGAAAACGCGCGTTTCCTTTGGGCCGCCGGCCCCAAACCTGTGGATAGCGCCGCGCTCACTTTGCGCCAGTTAAGCGAGGGCCAGGATGCCCGTCAGGCATCCATTGGAACCTCCCCATGGATGATCGTGGTGTATGTGTTCGCCGCGCTGTTTGGACTCGAGATATTGTTGTTCCTGCTCTCCCTCGGCATCTCGTTGACAGTGGGTGGATGACGCAACCCTTTCTAAAAAAGCGCAATTTGAGACCGAGTGCGGTATACTTCGAAAAATTTCCCCGATAAAGAGGGCCGCCCATGAAAGTCACCGTTCTTCAAGAAAATCTCGCCCGCGGATTGACCCTGGTCTCCCGCGCGGTTTCGCCGCGCAGTACCCTGCCTGTGCTTGCCAATATTTTAATCGCCACCGACGAGGGACGTCTGCGTCTTTCCGCGACCAATTTGGAAATGGGCATCACCTGCTGGATCCCCGCGCGCATTGATACCGACGGCTCCACCACCGTTCCCTCGCGCACGTTCTCGGACCTGGTAAACGCACTGCCTGGCGATCAGGCTGTTCTCACCTTCAACGCGCAGACGCAAACCCTGCACGTCCAATCGGGATCATCCAACAATGACATCAAGTGCATTGACGCGCAGGAATTTCCGCCCCTGCCCGTACCTGATATGGAAGGCGCGATTCAATTGAACGTGGCCGACTTTAAAGAGATGATCCGCCAGGTGGCGTTCGCGGCCTCCACTGACGAGGCGCGTCCCGTTTTGATGGGCGTGTTGATGCTGGTGGAAAAGGACAAGGTCACAATGGCCGCGGCGGACGGTTTCCGTTTGTCGGTTCGCAAAGCCATCCTTTCCTCGCCCGCGTCGCATCCATTCAATGCCGTCATCCCGGCCCGCGCGTTGAGCGAGTTGGCGCGCGTCGCTGGCGACGGCGAAGAGATGATCTACATGGTGGCCCCCAAGGGACGCGGTCAGGTTGTGTTCCGCGTGAAGGATGTGGAACTCGTTACGCAACTCATTGACGGCGCATTCCCCGATTACCAGCAGATCATCCCGCGCGGCTACAAGTCGCGCACGCTGGTCTCCACCGCGTCTCTGCTCAAGGCGTGCAAGCAGGCTGAGATTTTCGCACGCGAAGGCTCGAACGTGGCGCGGCTCGATATCAAATCGGCCAACGGCGGAAGCGGCGAAGTGGAAATCTCGGCCACGTCCGAAGAGACCGGCAAGAACGAGACCATCGTCGAAGCCACCGTGGACGGAAGCGGCGTGCTGATCGCGTTCAACGTAAAGTTCCTGCGCGAGGCGTTGGAGGTCATCAAGAGTCCCAATGTGGCGCTCGAAACCTCCGCGGCCAACGCGCCGGGCGTGGTGCGTCCCGTCGGCGACGATGATTTCCTGCACGTCATCATGCCGATGCATTTGGGATAACGTCTCAGTCGCAAAATGAAAAGTGCGCTCCTCTCTGACGGGTAATGTTAGAGAGGAGCGCACTTTTTAACTGGGGACGACTGACCCACAGGGCGTTACAGCAATTTTGTCAACTGATCGAACGTCGTGATGACGGGGCAGTTCGCGTCGGGGAAGAGGCGGGTCGGGTCGTAGAGCACGGGTCGAAGTCCCGCGCGGCGCGAGCCGACGATGTCGGCGAAGTAGTTGTCGCCCACGTACATCGTCGCGGAGGCGGAGGTCCCCGCGCGCTTGATGGCTTCGTCGAAGATGGCGCGGTCGGGTTTGTAGGAGTTCACTTCGCCAGCCGCCAGCGTGAATTGGAAGAACTCGCGCAGTCCCATCTCTTTCAATTCATCGTCGAAGGGTTTATCGCGGTTGGAGACCATGCCGAGCAAGAAGCCCGCTTCTTTGAGTTTCGCCAGCGTGTCGCGCGCGTCTTTCGGCAGGTGGACTTGCGGCTTGTAATTTTCGGCCATGTGCGCGGATAGTTGCGGGGCGAGTTCCTCGGCTTGCGCGGGCGAGCATCCCATCACGATCAGGCGTCGTTTGCCAAAGTTGATCCAGAACGAGTCGTGCTCGAATTTTTGGCTGATGTATTTTTGTTTATCTACTTTGATCTCTGGCGAGTTGGCAAAGTAGTAATGCTCCCAATGCGCGGCGCGGGAGATGTCTTCGGGATGAAGAGGGATGCCGAGTGAGAGGGCGTGGCTGTTGAAAATATCGGCGCCAGAGGGGATGTGCAGGCGGAGCGTGCCGTCGAGGTCGAAGAGGATGGATTTGATTCCGTTGGGTGAGATCATGTTTAGCGTTGAACGTTAACCGTTTAACGTTCAACCTCCTATTTCGTTCATCGCTCGGTTGAGAGGAATGACGCCCTCGGCCAGGCCATGACCCCAGGGCTTATCCCAAACGCCATCCAAAATCAGGTGGCGGAGATCGTCAAGTGTGGCGCCCGCGCGCAGGGGGGTGAGCAGATCCACTTCTTTTTCGCGCAGGAGGCAGAGGCGCAGGCGTCCGTCCGCGGTGAGGCGGGCACGTGTGCAGGCCGAGCAGAACGGCTGGGTGACGGAGGAGATGAATCCCACGTCGCCTTTGGCGTTGGGGAGTTTGAACAGACGCGCTTCGCCGTCCAGTTTGCCGTTGTTGGCGACTTCGAGATCGCCGAGGGAATCTTCGATGCGTTCCTTGATCTCATGCGCGGTGACCGACTGTCCCGTTTGCACGTCCGTCACGCCCGCGAAGGGCATCATCTCGATGAAGCGCATCTGCCAGTTATGTTCAACGGTCAGGCGGGCAAGCCCCACCACGTCTTCTTCGTTGTAGCCGCGTACGACCACCGCGTTAAGTTTGATGGGAGTCAGCCCGGCTTGTTCCGCGGCCAGGATGCCATCCCACACGTCTTCGAGTTTGCCCCAACGCGTGAGACGCTTGAACTTTTCGGGGTTGAGCGTGTCTATCGAAATGTTGACGCGGTTGAGGCCCGCCTCCGCGAGCGGGCGCGCCAGCCTGTGGAGGAGGACCCCGTTCGTCGTCAAGGAAACGGAGCGGACGCCCTCGGTGTGGGCGATGCCGCGCACGATGTCCACGATGTTAGCGCGCACGGTCGGCTCGCCGCCCGTCAGCCGAATCTTGTCGAATCCCAAAGACGCGAAGAGTTTGGTGAGCAGGTAAATCTCGTCGTCCTGCATCAATTCCGCGTTGGGGCGGAAGGTCTGGTCTTCGGGCATGCAGTAGATACAGCGCAGATTGCAGTGATCGGTGAGGCTGATGCGCAGGTAGTGAATGTTGCGTCCAAAACGGTCAATGGCCATAAGCGTTCATTATATCCAGAACGGCGGGGAGGGCAATTCAAAAATTCGCCGGTCGGGATGCCGTCCGACCGACTTTTTGCTGGAACTTTGGCGGGGAAAGCCTCGTTAAAAGAGTGAAATTCAAACATTCCAGGGATTATGCCTGGGAAAGGAAGGTTGTTATGTCTGCTTCTACTCGTTTAATTCGACTCCTCTTTGCGGCCCTCATTATCGTTTTGTTGACCGCGGCATCCTCGCTGCCAACGGACGCGGCCTCGGGTCCTGAATCGACGCGGCTCGCGGCCAACGTCCCCACGCAGGTTTTCCCCGCGGGAACGATTCCGATCAAGCGCGTCATCTACATCTGGACGGAGGTGGCGGGCGCGACCCAGTATCAGCTTCAGGTCTACCAGGATACGACCCGCGTCTTGAATCACTCTGTCGGTTCGGCGGTTTGCGTTTCGGGGACGTGTTCCTTCCGCCACGAGATTGACCTGGGGAACGCGAAATACAACTGGAGGGTGCGCGCCACTGTGGGCGGGACGCTTCAAGCCTTCTCGCCGTGGGTGTATTTCACCGTCTCCGCGTCCACCCCGCCGACGGGTTTCTACTCGCCCTTCACCGCCGACGCGCTGGGGTGGGCTGTCCATAAGGGGCTGTGGTATCTGGAAAATTCCAACTACTTCACGACCGCGGGCGTGGCGGATCGCGTCTCGTCCATCAGCCACACGGGAGATTTTTCCACGTTCACCTATGAAGCGCGCATGAAGCGCGATGGATGTGCGGGCAACGCCAATGTGCTTTCCATCCGCGGCAACCCCACGCTTGATGCGGCGGGTTGGTGGAACACGGAATACACGTTCGATTACAACAACAACGGACTCTTCTCGGTCTGGCGCGACTACTATGGGACCTACACCGCCCTCCGCGATTGGACGTATACCAGCGCGATCAACCAGGGTGGGTGGAACACGCTCAAGGTTAAAGCCAGCGGACCGAATCTCTACTTCTACATCAACGACACGCTGGTTTGGAGTGGGACCGACACGGCTTACGCCAGCGGAAAAGTCGGCATCGCCATGTATCGCGGCCCGTCCTGCGCGAACGACAAACTCTGGTTGGACTACGCCAAACTGGATACGTCCGTGGCTGACCTGCCCGCGGCGGACATGCTGATCGAGATGAACGAACCCACTCCTGGCGGCACGAGGAATACCGCGCCGTAAAAGTCACGAGGCCCTCAACCCTACCCCTCTCCCATTTTGGGAGAGGGGAGTTTTTTTAACAAGAAACTATCCGACTACGAAACTATCAACTACCGAACTAAACTAGTATAATTGTTCTATATGCCCGACCCGTTCCTGCCACAGCGCCCGGTCGTGGCGGTGCATCCCAAAATGCCCGAGGCGCTCACGGAAGCCCGCGCCGTTGCCGCTTTCTTAAAAGAAAAAGGCTTGGACGCGCCCACAGGTTCCCTCTACGATGAGAGCCTGCGTCGCCGCGTCAAAGACGGGAAGTTCGACCTGCTGATCGCGCTCGGCGGCGATGGGACCATGTTGCGGGCCGCGCATCTCTGCGCCCCCTCCAACGTGCCAATTCTGGGAATCAACCTCGGACGTTTGGGGTTTTTGATTCAAGTCGAACACAAGGATTGCCGCAAATATCTCGAACAATTGCTGAAAGGCAAAGCCTGGATCGAGCATCGCATGATGCTGCGCGTGGAACACTTCCGCGCGGGCGAGAGCAGGAACGTCTCGCACGCGCTTAACGAGGCCGCCATCAGCCGCGGTCAGGCGTTGCGTCCCGTGCGCCTCTCGGTGGACGTGGACGGTCGCCTTCTCACCACCTACGTCGCAGACGGGCTTCTCGCGGCCACCCCGACGGGTTCCACTGCGTACGCGCTCGCGGCGGGCGGGCCAATCCTGCCTCCCGACCTGCGGAACATCCTCATCGTCCCGATCGCGCCGCATCTCTCGGTGGACCGCGCGGTGGTGCTTTCCGAGGGAACGTCCGTCAGCATCCTCATCCAGAGCGACAACACCGTCCTCAGCGTGGACGGGCAGGAGGCCATCATCCTCTCCGAAGACGATCACGTGGACGTGCGCGCGGGCGAGTCCACGGCCAAGTTCGTCCGCTTTGGAAACCCTGGCTATTTCTATCGCAACCTGACCGCGCACATGAATCAAAATTCAATTTGACGATGGACTCCAAAGTCTCTGACTTTGGAATCTGGCGCAAACCAAAGTCGGAGACTTTGGACTCCGAGACTGAAAACTGATCACTGAACACTGATGACTGAATTAACCTGCTACAACCACCCCACCCGTCCCACGCTTCTGCGCTGTAACAACTGCGAGCGTCCCATCTGCGTCTCGTGCGCGGTGCGGACTCCCACTGGCTACCGATGCAACGAATGTGTGCGCGGCCAGCAACGCGTCTTCGAAACCGCGCTGTGGTCCGATTACGTCATCGTATTTTTCACGGGCGCGATCCTCTCGGGCATCGCCTCTCTGCTGGTTGTGGCGGTCACATCGTTCATCTGGTTCCTCGCCATCCCCCTTGCGCCGCTCGCGGGCGTGACCATCGCCAACATCGCGCGGCGCTTCGTGAAGGGACGGCGCTCGCGCTGGCTCAACCTGCTCTTCGGCGCGAGCATCATCATGGGCGCGCTGCCCACCATCCTCGTCCTCGGCGTGGGCGGAGGCTTCATCATGTTCGCGTCCGCGCAATCGGGAGGTAACTTCCTCTCCAACATGTTCGCCCTCGGGCCGCTTCTCTGGCAGATCGTTTACCTTGCCATGGCCACGCCCGCGGCCTATTCGCAATTCTCTGGATTATTTTTTAGAAGATAACATGCTCACCGAACTTCGCATCCAAAACTTCGCCATCATAGACAAGCTCGACCTCAAACTCGGCCCCGGACTCACCATCCTCACCGGCGAGACGGGCGCGGGCAAGTCCATCATCCTCGACGCCATGACCATGCTCATCGGCGGTCGCGCCGACGCGACCGTCATCCGCGCCGAATCAGACGCGGCATTCGTCGAGGGGACCTACGCCCTCAAAGGGTCCGCGCAAGAGGCGGTGAACGAAATCCTGAAACGCGAAGAACTGGATGACGATCCGAATCACGTGACGTTGACGCGCGAAGTCCGCCGCGAGGGACGTTCCATCGCCCGCCTCAACGGTCGGACCGTGAGCCTGTCTCTGCTGCGCGAAGTGGGCGCGGCCCTTGTGGATATCCACGGCCAGAGCGAGCATCTCTCGCTCCTCGACCCGCGCGCCCATCTGGGATTGCTCGATCGCTTCGCGGACGTCACTCCCCTGCTGGCGGACTATCGCAAAACATATCACGCCCTGCTCGACCTGCGCCGCGAACTGACCGACCTGCGGGCCGCGCAAGCCGACGCGACGCGTCGCACCGACATGCTGACCTTCCAGGTGGAGGAGATCGAGGCCGCCAAATTGAAGAAGGGCGAAGACGAGGAACTGCGCAAAGAGCGCGACCGACTCGCCAACGCCGAGTCCCTCGCGCAGCACGCGCAGGAAGCGCTCGTCATCCTCGACGAGTCCACGCCCGACACGTCCGCCGCGTCCGATCTGCTCGGGCAGGCCGCGCAGGCGCTCGCGTCCCTCGCGAAGACCGACCCGTCGAAAGCGGATTTGTCCGAGCGCGCCAACCTCCTGCTCGAAAATCTCACCGACCTGACGGGCGACCTGCGCGACTATCTCGAAGAAATTGAATTCAACCCGAAGCGACTCGATGAAGTGGAAGAGCGGCTCAATCTGATCTTCCAACTCACGCGCAAATATGGCGGGAGCGTCGAGGCCGTCAACAAATTTGGAGCGGAGGCGCGGGCGCAACTGGAGACCATCTCCAACGCCAGCGAGCGCATCGAGGCGCTAACCGCGCAAGAATCGAAACTGCTCGAAAAACTCGCCGCGCAGGCCGCGAAGCTGTCTGCTAAACGCAAACAAGCCGCAGAGACGATGAGCCGCGGGATCGAGACCGAGCTGGCCGACCTGAAGATGTCCGCGGCCCGCTTCGGCGTGGACTTTCAGACGCGTCCCGACCCGAACGGCATCCCGCTCGCGGACGGTTCGCGCGTGGCCTTCGATCCGTATGGCTTCGACCGCGTGGAATTTCTGGTTGCGCCGAATCCTGGCGAGGGACTCAAACCGCTGGCGAGAATCGCCTCGGGCGGCGAGACCTCGCGTCTCATGCTGGGACTCAAAAACGTGCTCGCCCGCGCCGACGAGATCCCCAGCCTGATCTTCGACGAAATTGACCAGGGCATCGGCGGACGCGTCGGCCTGGTGGTCGGATTCAAACTCTGGCATCTGGCGCGCAATCACCAGGTCTTCTGCGTGACGCACCTTCCGCAATTGGCCGTCTTCGGCGACCAGCATTATCAGGTGCAGAAACTCGTGGACAAGAACCGCACCATCACCCGCGTGGAAAAAATGGACGGCGACGCGCGCCTGCTCGAACTCTCGCAAATGCTCGGTGAGGTCGGCGAAGGGACTCTCCGCTCCGCGCATGAAATTTTACAGGCCGCGAGGCAGATGATGAAGGAAAGCAAGAAATAAAAACTGGAGGCTGGGTTATGGAAACACAGGATGAATTCTTCTCCCCAAAGCACAATTTGATGATGAACTTTGCCATGTGGGCAAACGTTCTGGCATGGGTGGCGCTTTTTTTCTACGTCCTACGCGCCTGGGTCACCGCCATTCAATATCGAATGTCCATGTTGCAGGCGCAAGATGTCCTCACATCATTTACGGATACTCTTAAGTTTTGGTCGTTAGTGGCGGATCAACCCTATTATTTGCTCTCCATGGTTGTCGCCATGTTGAGTCTGATCATGAGAGGCGTGATTTACTATCTGATATTAAAGAGCGTAGCCCTTGGCCTCAACATGATCGTGGAAACCGATGTGAATTACAGAGTCAAACAAAGTGAGGGAGGCGACCAATGAACAATAATCTCAACAAACAAATTCGGGAACACCTGAACCTGAAAACGACAGATGAATTATTGGAGATCTGGCAGGCAAACGACCGCGTGGAATGGTCTGATGCGGCTTTTGAAGTTATGCAGGAAATATTGGCCGAACGCGATGAAGAGATTCCCGAACAGGATGAGCCGATCCATGAGCATGTTGAAGAAGTTGATACCGTTAAAGAATTTGGATTTACAGAAGGGGAAATGAAAATAATTGAAGCGGAAACTCAACCTGAACTCTACGATCCATTGGATGTTCTGTTGATCAAAAAACGCATCGAGCAGGCCGCGGTGGCTTCGATTGCCCTTGTTGCCATTTCCACTCTGCTTAATTTTCCAGATTCGAAAAATATGGCAGCATACTTGATACAAAGTTTTCCTCCTTTGACGTCTCTGGTTGTTCCAATAGCAGTGACCGCTACGCTCATTGCTATTGGATTGGCTGTGATCACCACCTACATCCCCCTCAAAGCGCTTGCAAGAATCTTGCAAATCCTCATGGAAATGGAATTCAATAGTAGAATAGACAAGTAACATGCGGCACGCGGGGCGTAGGAGACCCGTGTGGTCAGCCTTCGGATGCAGGGAGCGGTATCCGAAGGCTGATTTTTCACAAAGGGCGCTCATGTTAATAAGGTACGAAAAAAGCCTCCCAGATTTTGGTCTGGAAGGCTTTCTGTATTTGCGAAGCGTTTAGTAGCGTCGTCCGCCGCCGCCACGGTCTTTGCGTCCACCGCCGCCACGGTTGCCGAACCCGCCGCCGCGATTCCCAAAGGAGCCGCCGCGGTCTTCTTTCGGACGGGCAGTGTTGACCTTCAACTCGCGGTCGCCCATCATGAAACCATTGAACATGGTGATGGCTTTCTGCGCCTCGGCCTGCGAGCCCATTTCCACAAAGGCAAAGCCCTTGGACTGGCCTGTTTCGCGATCCTTGATCAATGCCACGGACGAAACTGTCCCCGCCTGCGTGAACAGGGTGCGCAAACTATCTTCCGTCGTCGAATACGACAGATTTCCAACATACAACTTGACTTCCATTTTTCTCCTAGCATCACTCGCTTGCGGGTGATAAAAAGCAGGCTTTAGACGACCTCGAAAGAGAATCACCCAACCCTGTTGACAGTGAAGTCAGTATAACACGCGAGGCGCGAAAACAACGGAACGATTATTATGCCGTAAACGCCTTCTCAATCGCTTCCCGATGCTCGGCAAAATGCTCGTACGTATCCCCCGCGACAGAGGCCAAAAGCGGACCACTCTGCGGGTCATCGGGACGACGCGGCTGGAGCAACGTCTCGAACGGCGTCGCGTTTAACCTGTCCAGTACGCGAGCGTAGACGGTTTTCATCTCGCCCAACACATCCTCGGCGGAACGATTCTTGTTTCGCTCGACAAGGATTGCATTGATCTTGTCGAAGTCCCAGACTTCGACGACTTCGGGCGCAACGCCGATTACTTCGTGTGCGGGACGCTTGTCCATGTGATAGCCGAGCAGGATGTTCATCCACTCGGTGAGGTGCACGAGGTTGTCCGTGGGAGTCCAGCCGCCCGCATCGGGCGTGAACAGTTGCGACGCGGTCAGTTTCGCGACCGCGTCCAGCAGAGCAGACCATTCTTCTTCAATTTTGGAAAAGAGTTCGGCTTTGTTTTTGGGAAATTCTTCGTTCATTTTGTTTGCTCCAGATTCTCTAAAATCACGCTTCGCAGTTCTTCCTGCACCGACTTCCACGCGCGGGACGCGTCCACCACGCGCCAGCGGACGGGTTCACGCGCGGCCATCTCCACGTATCCCGCGCGGACGCGGCGGTGGAAGTCCACGGTGTAGGCGTCGAGGCGATTCCACTCGTCCGCTTTTTGCTTGCGTTTCAGGCCGATCTCCACGTCCACGTCGAGCAGGATCGTCAGGTCAGGGACGAGTCCGCCCGTGGCGTAGTGGATGAGCGAACGCACCTGTTCCAAATCCTGTTGATGACCATAGCCCTGATAGGCAATCGTCGAATCGTAGTAGCGATCCGAAAGCACAATCTCACCCATCGCCAGCCGCGGACGGATCACCTGCTCCACGAACTGGGCGCGCGCGGCCTGGTAGAGCAACGTCTCGGTGCGGGGATGCATCTCGGTATTTTTCAGGTCATGCAGAATCTCGCGAATCTGCTCGCCAATGGACGTCCCGCCTGGTTCGCGCGTGGGGAAAACGGCATATCCCTTCTCGCGAAAATATTCCACGATGTAGGGAATGTGGCTGGTCTTGCCAGAGCCTTCAGGGCCTTCGAGGGTGATGAACATGGGGATTCAGTGTTCAGTCGCCAGTGATCAGCGCTGAATACTGAACACTGAAAACTGGTTACTGATAACTTATGATAGATTCTATTGCAACCTATTATACCGTGTCGAAAAGACGCGGCTTCTCCGAAAGGATACCCATGGAATCCATCCTCCTCATCCTCCTCATCGGCCTGGTGGGCGGCATCGCGGTTGGCCTGCAAAGCCCGTTGGCGAGCATGCTCACCCAGCGGCTGGGAACGTTCGAGAGCGTGTTCATCGTCCACGTGGGAGGCGCGCTGGTTGCGTTGATCCCACTTTTGTTTTGGGGCGGCGGAAAGTTGAGTCAGTGGCGGAGCGTGCCGTGGTACGCGTGGACGGCGGGCGTCTTTGGCCTGGTGGTCATCAGCGCCATCAGTTACATGATTCCGCGCATCGGCGTGGCGGGTTCGATCATTACCATCGTGTCGGGACAACTGCTCGTCGGCATGATTCTCGACCACTTCGGCTGGCTGGGCGCGGACGTCCGTCCGCTCGACACGACGCGACTGATCGGCATCGGCATCGTCCTGTTCGGCGTGTGGCTGACGGTGAAGTAAGGGGTAAAATATCCGCATGGGAACGCTGTATATCGTTGCAACGCCAATTGGCAATCTCGAAGACATCAGCCCGCGCGGCGTGCGGATTCTGCGCGAGTCCAAACTGATCGCCGCCGAAGACACGCGTCACACCGCCAAACTGCTCAACCACTTTGGCATCCAGACTCCCCTCACCAGTTACTTCGAACACAACAAACTGACCAAACTCGAACGCATCCTCGCCTCGCTCGCGGACGGGGACGTGGCCCTCGTCTCCGACGCGGGGACTCCTGCCGTGAACGATCCCGGCTACGAACTCGTCCGCGCCGCCCTCGCGTCCGGCTTCGACGTTCGGCCGATTCCCGGTCCATCATCGCCGATCGCGGCCTTGAGCGTCTCCGGTCTCCCCACCGACGCGTTCCTCTATCTCGGCTACCTTCCGCACAAATCGAAAGAACGCCGCGACCTGCTTTCGCAAATTGACAATTTGCGCTACACGCTCATCTTCCTCGAATCCCCGCACCGCCTGACCGACGCGCTCGAAGACCTGCTCACGACCCTCGGCGACCGTCCCATCTGCGTAGCGCGCGAGATGACGAAGATGTACGAGGAATTCTGGCGCGGATCGTTGAGCGGCGCGCTGGAGGAATTCAAGGCGCGGGAAATCCGCGGGGAGTTCACGCTAGTGGTGGGAGGACAGTTATCAGTGATCAGTGAACAGTGGTCAGAAGAAGAATTACTCGCGGCCATCGAGACGGAATTACAGCGCGGCAAATCAGCCAAAGAGATTTCCGTGGAACTCGCCGAGCAGAGCGGGTGGGGGAAGAAGGATGTGTACGCGAGGGTGAATCAGAGAAAACAAGGAGGATGATATGGTTGTCGTATATGTTGTTCTGGCTCTAATTCTCTTTGGTCTAAATTTATTCCTGACAATTCGACATAATTCAAGCCAGCCTAGATGGCCTGTAAATTTTGTTTCCGCGCTCATCGGCGGAGTTGTGCTTTTAGATCTTTTTTGGATCAAGTCAGGCGATATCGTTTTTGCCATGTTTTTTTTGGCAGCTTATAAACTCTCCAATGCCATTTCAACGCCTATTCTTGAAAAGCAGGCTGGAAAACTTGTCCTCACCTACAACAGAGTCGGATGCATGTCAGCCGCAACAATAGTTTTCACCATCTTCATTGGTCTAATGCTTGGCGGAATTATTTTTACGGATTGGCCTGTCTATGGAGAAATTAATTTCCTCAAGGAAGTCGCTCTAAAAATCGTTGCTCTTATCCTTGCTGTTGCCTTTCTCCCTGATAGTTTTCGTAAAGGCAAGATATTTGAAAATGGCTTCACGACTCCTGCATTACAACATTTCCCCTGGAGCGCACACAAACGATATCGGTGGGTGGAGCATTTTCTCCCCGAAGACAAAAAGTCATATTATCTTGCGCTGGAAAATGGAATCAATCCAGCGTTCGAGATTCATGGTTTATTGGAGCAGGATAAGAATACGATTGATGAATTGTTGTCAACAAGGTTAGAAAGAATCCCTCCCACCCATTCATAACCATAGGAGACCCCCATGCCCGAACCAACCAAGCCCGAAGAAAAGCCTGCCCTGAGCAAAGCCGAAGGGAAAGACGAAAAGCCCACCCCCAAAGACAACCTCGTCGAAACGAAGCACACCATCAAGATCGGCGGCAAGGAGATCAAGTACACCGTCACCACAGGGACGATCGTCCTGAAAGAGGAGACCCCCGATCGGTCGAAGGAAGCGGAGGGCGAAAAGCCGCGGGCGCAGATTTTCTTCATCGCCTACACCAAAGACGGGACGCGCGACAAGTCCAAGCGTCCGCTCACGTTTTCGTTCAACGGCGGCCCAGGCTCGGCCTCGGTCTGGTTGCACATGGGCGTGCTCGGTCCGCGCCGCGTGAAGTTGGAGTTCGACGGCAGCGCGCCCCGCCCCCCGTTCGAATTGACCGACAACGAATTTTCCCTGCTCGACGAAACCGACCTCGTCTTCATTGACCCGATGAGCACGGGCTACAGCCGTCCCGTGGAAGGGCAGAAGCCCGCGGAGTGGCACGGCTTCAAGAAAGACATCGAGTCGGTGGGCGATTTCATCCGCCTGTACACCACGCGCAACAATCGCTGGCTCTCGCCCAAATTCATCATCGGCGAATCATACGGGACGACGCGCGCCGCCGGCCTGGCGGACTATCTCTACGGACAATATGGCATGGCGCTGAACGGCGTGATGCTCGTCTCGTCCATCCTCGACTTTGGGACGGCCGACTTCACCCCGGGCAATGACCTGCCGTACATTCTTTTCGTCCCCGCCTACGCGGCCACGGCCTGGTATCACAACGCGGTGAAAGGCAAACATCAGACCTTGCAGGAATTTATCGCCGAAGCGGGCGAGTTCGCGCTGGGAGAGTACGCGTCCGCCCTCCTTAAGGGAGACGCGTTGCCCGCCGATCAGCGCGCCCGCATCGTGGAGAAACTCGCGCACTACACGGGCATCTCGCCGACCTTCATCGAACGCTCCGACCTGCGCATCATGGATCAGCACTACTTCAAGGAACTGTTGCGCGAACGCGGCCTGACGGTGGGACGTCTCGATAGCCGCTTCACAGGCCGCGACAAATTGGGCGTGCGCGAGTTTGCGGAATTTGACCCCATGTTCCCGCAAATCATGGGGCCGTACACTGCCGCGTTCTACGATTACGTCCGCGCCGAGTTGAAGTTCGAGTCGGATCTGAAATACGTCATCAGTGGTTGGACCTTTGTCAACCCTTGGTCATATGCCGAGTTCGAGAACCAGCACGTCAGCGTATCGGAGAATCTCCGCAAGGCGATGACGCTCAACCCGCACATGAAAGTCTTCGTGGCCAATGGTTACTACGACCTCGGCACGCCCTACTCCGCGACCGAGTACACCTTCAACCACCTCGGCCTGCACGAGTCCCTGCGCGGCAACATCCGCATGGAGTATTACGAGGCGGGACACATGATGTACATCCACATCCCCTCGCTGGAAAAGATGAAACGCGACCTGGCGGAGTTCATCAAGACCGCGATGCCGTAACCAAAAAAACACAACGACTTCAGTCGTTAAACAGAGCGCCGCCCTTCCTAAGATGGGCGGCGTTCCGTTTGCGCTGTGGCAACCTTCAACTTACTTGGGGAGGGATGCCACAGCGCTGGGTTGGATACTATCTTGCATTGACATCACCTCCTCCTTTCTAAAGGATGGCTTTGATTTTCATCCCCCGAACGATGAGGTCAGTATCGCACGATTCAATTCGGATGTCAATACACCAAATTCAATCAATCACAGATTCAACCGTCACTGCGAGGAGGGTGATCTTCCCGACGAAGCAGTCTCCTCGCCACATGAGGAGATTGCTTCGCAAAGAGCGCTCGCAATGACGGATGCGGCGGGCATGGGGGAAGATAATAATTTGCAAACTCTTACGGCCAATCAATTATCACTGGTTTGGTATAGGCATGTTTCTCCACCGCGTAGACTTGTCCGCTGGAGGGGAGTGCGCAGCCAGGTTCGTCCTTGATCGTGTAGGAGGTCTCCGCCTTCGTGGCGAGCGCGGCGGTGAACCAGATGTAATGTCCGCCCTGGCAGACGTACAATTCAAGGAAATAGCCGCGGTCGTCGTCCTCGGTCATGTTGACCATGTCCCACGTGATGGTGACGAAGACATCCTTGCGCGTGGCGCGCACATTTTGTGGAGGCTTGTAAAGCACGCTCGGCCCAGGCAGGTTCACGGGCGCGTAGTTCAGCGTCTTGACGTCGCCGACCACGTCCACCACCGAGGGGGCCACCCAGCAGAAGTATTCCAGCTTATCGAATTTCACATGAAGCCACTGGCTGTTCTGGAACCGTCCGCGCACCGAGCCAGTATCGCCCGCGTACAAATCCGCGGCGTGCAGATAGGCAGTGGACGGCCCGTAGCGGCAATGCGCCTGTGCGTTGACCGTCACCGTGGGGAAGGCGAAGGTCGGCGTGGGCGTGATGCTGGGCGTTTCGGTGATCGTGGGAGTCGGCGTCAACGTGGAGGTGGGGCTGGGCGTGAACGTGGAAGTGGCAATCGCCGTCGCCGTGCTGGAAGGAGTAAAGGTCCATGAAGCGGCGGTGGCGGAAGCGGCCTGCTCGGGACTCATCACACCAGGAAAGTTACAGGATGAAAGGAGTACAATACCAATCAGGATGAAAAAGGGCTTATTTTTCATGGCCGTATTTTACAGGTAAAAATCCAATCCTGATAGCCTTTGAGAGACTCCGCAAGCCACGCGGGACTATCTTGTGTGCCGTGGTGCGGATTGGTAATCCGCAAGCCCCCACGAACACATGCTCAGAAAAATCTTTTGAGGAGAATAAAATGAAATCCAATCCAAACCGTCTCTGGCTGGTTGCCCTCGCCCTCGGCTGGCTGTTCGACTTCCTCTTTTTTGAACACACGCCTGGCGTCAACTTTGCCATCTTCGTCGTCCTCTGCCTCGCAGGCGGACTCTACCTCCTGCTCGGCGTGGAAAAAGTGAAGCCCGCGCGCGAAGCGCTCTGGCTGTTGATTCCGCTCCTGTTCTTCGCGGCCATCACCTTCATCCGCGCAGAACCGATGACGACCTTCCTTGCCTTTCTCTTCACCTTCTTCCTGCTCGGCATCTTCGCCGCCTCCTACCTGGGCGGACGTTGGGTTTGGTATGGCCTGTGGGATTACGTGGCAACCTTCTTCAAACTGGGCGGCGGCGCGCTCGTCAAGCCCGTTGCGTTCTCCGCCGAAGTCCGAAAGGAACGCGCCGAGCGCGGCGAAACGGCCAAACGTTCCGCGTGGCCTGTGATCCGCGGCATCGCCATCGCCCTGCCCATTGTCGCCATCTTCGCATCGCTTCTGGCCTCCGCCGACGCGGTCTTCGACGCCCGCCTGCAAGATTTTCTCGACATCCTCAACATTGATAATCTGGGCGAGTACATTTTGCGCTTCTCATATATTCTGATCGGCGCGTATCTGCTGGCGGGAGTCTTTCTGCACGCCGCGCGCGACTCCAAAGACGAAAAAATATTAAACGACGGCAAGCCCATGCTCGGACAGTTCCTCGGCTTCATCGAAGCGACCATCGTGCTCGGAAGCGTGGCTTTGCTCTTCGCGCTCTTCGTCGTCATCCAATTCCAATATTTCTTTGGCGGGCAGGCCAACATCCACATTGACGGCTTCACCTACAGCGAGTACGCCCGCCGCGGTTTTGGCGAACTGATCGCGGTGGCCTTCTTCAGCCTCCTGCTCATCCTCGGCCTCGGCGCGATTTCCAAACGCGAAACCGAACCGCAACGCAAAGCCTTCTCCGGCCTCTCCATCGGCATCGTGACGCTCGTGCTGGTGATGCTCGTCTCCGCGTATCGCCGCCTCGTGCTCTACGAAACCATCTACGGCTTTTCCGAACTCCGCACCTACACCCACATCTTCATGATCTGGCTCGCGCTGCTCCTCGTTGCGACCGTCGTCCTCGAGATTTTGCGCCGCGAGCGGATGTTTGCCCTGGCCGCGCTCATCGCCTCCATCGGATTTGCCGCCACGCTCCCCATCCTGAACGTGGACGCGTTCATCGTCCGTCAAAACGTCCAGCGCGCCATCGAGGGCAACTTCGGAACCGACAACTCCAGCCGCGGCTCCTCCGACCCGATCGACGCCGACCAGTTGGACATCAACTACTTCACCGAACTCTCTGCCGACGCGCTTCCGCCCCTCGTCGCCTCGTTCCGCGCGGACTCCACGCCGGCCACCGTCCGAGACGCGTTGGGCGCGGCCCTGGCTTGCATCCGCTACCAGTCCGACGCGACCCCGGACACGAACTGGCGCTCTTATCACGTCTCGCGCTGGAACAGGATGAAACTGCTCGAGGAGATCCGTCCCGAGTTGAAGGGTTACTTCATCCAAAACGATAAGGATAGCGGACAGACCGTCATCATCACCCCTCTGGAAAAAGAATACGACTGTGGATACATGTTTTATTGGGATTAACTGCAGGTTCGCATGGTAAGGTTTGCCCATCCTCGCGCGTCTTTCGTGCGGAGGGCTTATGGCCGAAAAAATCATCATGTACACTACAGACTGGTGCGGAGATTGCCGCCGCGCCAAGCGTTTTCTGGACGAACGACAGATCGCCTACGAAAACGTGAACATCGAACAGGTTCGCGAAGGACTGGAGATCGTCAGAAAATTGAACAACGGGAATCGAAGCGTTCCGACGATTGTCTTCCCAGACGGTTCCATTCTCGTAGAACCGAGCAACGTCCAATTGGCACAAAAACTTGGTCTCCCATTTGGGGAGAATTGAAACCCTCGGAGCGCTGACTTGAGTCCGCCACAACAACTCCGTGTTTCGTCAGCAGTTCGATTTGCTTGGCAAATCGTGCTGACGGCTCACAGTACAACTGCTCGCGAACCATGAAGGCGAAAACAGCGCCTCTTTCGAGACGCTGTTTTTCGTTTCCGCTCACAACCAAATCAGGATATTCATCCCCTTCCCCCTTCGCGGCGCGGACAATACAATCAGAGCCATGAGCCATTCCCGCGACGCGAAAAGCCTGTGGGCCGTGAATCTGGGCCTCGACATCAACATCCTCCTCTCCGCTGTGAAGACCACTTTCGGCGTGCTGGGCCATAGCCCCGCGCTGTTGGCCGAAGGCATCAACTCCACCTCCGACGTGGCCTACTACATCGTCGCCAGCGTCTTCGTCCGCCTCGCCAACAAGCCCGCCGACACCGAACATCCCTACGGACATCGCCAGCTCGAAAGCATCGCTTCGCTCACCGTCGGCGCGTTCGTGGTGGCAACGGCAGTGGCTGTATTTTGGGATTCGGTGGACAAGATTTGGGACTTGGCCGACGGCAATATCACCTCCCTCGGCTCCCATCCCCTCGCGTTTTGGGTGGCGTTTGCGACGGTCATCATCAAGATTTTCCTCTTCTTCTACGTCCGCAAACTGGGACGTGAGACGCGCAACCCGATCGTGGACGCGCTCGCCTACGATCATCGCAACGACATCTTCTCGGCGGGCGCGGCCTCGTTGGGCATCTTCTTCGGTCAGCGCGGACTGCCCTGGCTGGACCCGCTGGCGGGCGCGTTAGTGGCCCTTTTGATTCTTCGCACGGGCGTCTACATCCTGCGCGAATCCTCCGTCGAACTCATGGACGCGGTGCCGAGCCGCGACATCGCCGAGCGGGTCGCGTCCCTCCTGCATGGCGTGGACGGCGTGACTCAACTGGAGGAAGTCCAGGCGCATCGCTTCGGCCCGCACGTGGTCGTCAACCTGACCATCGGCATAGACGGCTTCCTCACCGTCACCGAAGGCGACGCGATTGCCACTCACGTGGAAAAATTGATCTGCGAGTCGCTCTCCAACGTCCTGCGCGTCCACGTCCACTACCACCCCGCGGACAAGGCCCATGCCGATATGACAATTGATGAAATTCTCGAAGAGGGGCGAAAGCATTTATCCCCGTATCAGCCTGAGTATTATGATTAGATTTTGCCAATCGGGGAAATGAAGATTTTTTACACGAACCCTGTCTAATCTTGTAGAATGACCGTCATGGACAGCCAATGGCTTGAACAATGCCGGGAAGGTGATTCGCTGGCAATCGAACGCCTCGTGCAGACTTATCAGCGCGACGTATACCGATTGGCGTTCTCCATCCTCGACAACCCCGACGAAGCCGATGACGCCACGCAGGAGGCCTTCCTCTCCGCGTTGCGCGCCCTCGAATCGTTCCGCGGGCAGGCCTCGGTCAAGACCTGGCTGTTCAGCATCGCCATCAACGTGTGCCGCAATCGCCTCCAGCGCTTCAAGCGTCGCGCGAAACTGCAACAGATTCTGCAGAGTCTGTTCCCGCAGGAGTCGGCCCACCCGGAGAAAGAGGCGATGCAAAGCGAATCCGACGCCGCGCTCTGGCGGGCCGTCCGCGCCCTCGATGACAAACACCGCCTCCCCGTCATCCTGCGCTACTACCACGACCTGCCCATTGCAGACATCGCCGAAACGCTCGGCCTCCCCATTGGCACAGTCCACTCACGGCTGAACCACGCGCGCGAAAAACTGCGGACGCTGTTGAAGGAAGAATGAAATGAACGGGATCACGCACAAACAAGCCAAACGCTACATTCTCGCGGACTTGGACGGACTCCTCAGCGAATCCCAACGCCGGGACCTCGAGACGCATCTCCGCGACTGTGAAGCGTGCCGCGTCGAATCCCGATCCTTCTCCACGCTGACGTCGCGCCTGCAAAGCGAATTCCATTCCCGATGGGATGCCCAGGACGGTCCTTCCAAGAAAGTGATAACAAACGTTCAATCACAAACACGGAGGATCATCATGTCGAACCGAATCAATCTTGGGCTGAAAGCGCTCGGCGGATTTGCCGCGCTCGTTGTGTTGGGGTTTGCAATCAGTTTTGTGGTCCCGCAATTGCAGAAAAATTCCATCACCGCAAATGAGACACAAACCAGCCTCCCCGCCCCACAAGTCACCGGCAACCTGATCGCCTTTGTCGCGATGGATGAAACAGGCAATCGCGAAATCTTCACCATGAAATCAGACGGAAGCGATCTGACCAACCTGACAAATAACCCCGCCACCGACGAATCCCCCGCCTGGTCTCCCGACGGCGCGCAAATCGCGTTCGTCAGCGACCGAGACGGCGGCAGGGACATTTACCTCATGGACGCAGATGGAAACAACGTCAGGAAGTTGACCGATTCGTCCACGTTCAACGATCACTTCACCTGGTCGCCAGATGGCAAGAGGATCGCGTATCTTTCTGGCAAAGACTCGCTTTTTGATGTCAATCAAATCATGGTTGTCAACGCGGATGGAAGTAATAAGATCGCGCTGACGTCCGAATCTGGAAAATACAACTTCCTGTCATGGTCCCCAGACGGGCAATACATCGTTTTTCAAGATTCCTATAGCGGACAAAATAAGGATACCCGCGTAGTGGTTGTCAATGTCAACGGAACCACCGTTAGCGACGGTCCGTTTTTCGAGGGCGACACAGGCAGACTGCATCAGCAAGTTTATTGGGAAACGCCAAACCAGTTTGTCACCATTAGTACGAATTCTGAACAAACTATGTGGGGGCGATGGAACATTACAAGATTTTTCGTGAATGGAGATAACGCCCTTTATAACGGCTCCAATCCCATCCTTGTCACGTCCGAGACACCCATCTTGGCGATCTTTGAAAACACGTATGTGACCCTGCAACAGGATTCCCTAGTCTGGCTGGCTTACCAGGGCGCACCCATCCCTTACTTGCCCTGGAAGTTCTCTGAACTATGCGTCCTCCCTAATGACTCAGACCAGCAAGAGACCAGTCACTTTATTTCACCGGATAAAAGGCATTCCTTTTTCAGCCTTGCTTGTCGGGTTGGCAAAGAACCCGCTTCTTATTTTCTTTTGAACGAAGATGGCACAGAAATTCACCGACTGGGCATGCCTATTGCCAATGCCAACTCCTTGCCAGGCGATGTTAGTTGGTCCACCGATGGGAAGCGTGTCATTGCGACAATTGCAACCCCGCAGGGCATGGATTTTTATCGTTTCGACATTGAAAAAATGCTAAACAATCCATCCACGAATCCAATTCGGCTGACAACAAATGGAGGCTTGAAATATGGCGCGGTCTGGCAACCCACTCCACACAAGGTCATTGAGGAGGTAAAGCCAACTCCTGAACTTTATTCGTTCACTCAGACTGTCGTCGAAGCAGAGACATTGGCGGGATTTGACGTTCTCGAACCCGCGTACCTTCCCGCTGGATATGTTTTCGAGGGGGCGCTTTACGACCCACATGCTCAAAAGGTCGCCTTGAAATATGTTTCGCAAAAAGGCGATAACGGCGCGCTGTACATTTATCAAGAACGCGGCGAGATGGCTTCTGATCCCGCCATCAGCGCGTATGTCACCCCTGTTGCAGTGGGCGATACGGAAGGCGAATATTTTCGAGGCGTGTGGGAGTATGCTTCGCCCAACACGACCACGCCGATATGGAATCCGCGCACCGATTCATACTCCCTCGCATGGCAAAAGGACGGTTTTGCGTTTTACATTCACTTCCTTGGCGGAGAAACCATCCCGCCCGTTTCATTGACCGAACTGATTATGATCGCCGAAAGCCTGAAATAGTTAGAACAACCCACCAATCATTTCATCCAGGGATGCATCGCGCGTCCCTGTGACATTTAACCACGCCAGAAACTCCACATTCCCCTTCGGCCCCAACAGCGGACTTCGGATGAGCCCACGCACGCCCCAGCCTTCCTCCTGCGCGAAATTCAACACATCCGTCAACACCTGCTTGTGGATTTCGGGATCGCGAATCACGCCCTCGCCGCGCGCCACATCCTTCTTCCCCGCTTCAAATTGGGGTTTGATGAGGGCAATCACACCCCCCTCCGTCTCCCCCCATTTGCTTCGCAAATGGGGGGAGTGCCCCAAAGGGGCGAGGGGGGTGGGGGTAAACCACGTCTTCACCACGGGCAACAGCGTCTTCAACGAAATAAACGACGCGTCAATCGTGACGAGATCAACCCTCTCTGGCAACGACGCCACAAAGCGCGCGTTCGTCTCCTCCATCACCACCACGCGGGGATGATTGCGAATCTTCCAGTGCAGGATTCCCTTGCCCACGTCAATCGCGTAGACTTTGGCCGCGCCACGCTGGAGCAGGCAATCGGTGAAACCGCCCGTGGATGAACCCACATCCACGCAGATGAGATCGCGCACATCGAGCGCCAGCGTCTCGAGGGCCGCGTCCAACTTTTCGCCGCCACGCGAGACGAAGCGCGGACCCGCGTCCACCGTCAGCGTGGATTCGGCCGCCACCGACGCGCCCGCCTTGAGCGCGGTCTGACCGTCGACGCGCACCTGTCCCGCCATGATGAGCGCTTGCGCCTTTGTCCGTGATTCGGCCAGTCCGCGTTCGGTGAGAAGAATGTCGAGGCGAGTTTTTGTCATGTGGATATTTTAAGCGATATTCGATAATTCGATATTCGACTATCGAGTATCGAATATCGAATTTCGATTATCATTGCCCCATGCTCACCCCCCTCCTCAAAACCATGCGCCCGCGCCAGTGGACGAAAAACGGCTTTGTGTATTTCGCACTGGTGTTCGACAAGCAACTATTTCAACTTGTGCCGCTCGCGCGCACGGTGGCAGGTTTCTTTTTATTCTGTCTCATTTCGAGCGCGGTCTACATTTTCAACGACCTCGCCGATATCGAAGCCGACCGCCAGCATCCCGAAAAGAAACACCGCCCGCTTCCTTCGGGACAACTCTCGCAAGGCGCGGCGTGGACGGCTGGGATTCTGCTGGTACTGCTTTCGTTAACCCTTGGCTGGTTCCTATCGCGTTCGTTTGCGTATGTGGCCGCGGCATATTTTCTGATCAACCTGGCTTACTCGCGCTGGCTCAAGCACGTGCCGATCCTCGACGTGCTGATCATCGCGGCGGGCTTCGTCCTGCGCGTCCACGCGGGGACGACGCTCATCGAAGTGGAACGCTTCTCGCCGTGGCTGTACGTGGTCACCACGCTCGGCGCGCTCTATCTCGGTTTTGGCAAGCGCCGCTCCGAGCTCGCGCTCCTCGCGCAAGGAGCGGGTTCTCATCGCAAGGTTCTCGATGGCTATACCCTGCCGCTGCTCGACCAATACATCACCATCGTCTCCGCGGCCACCATCCTGGCCTACTCGCTCTACACGTTCTCTGCGCCCAATCTGCCCGAAAATCACAGCATGATGCTGACCATCCCATTCATGGCCTACGTCATCTTTCGCTATCTTTACATCATCCAGGTCTCGCACCGCGCGGGCGCGCCCGAAGAAATTCTGCTCACCGACCGTCCCATGCAAATCGCCATCGTGCTGTTTGGGTTGGCGATCGTGGCGATTTTCTACCTCTCGTAGCGCAAATTGCCAATTTGCGCAACAACATGCCTCACGCCTCCGCCCCTGGCAAGATCATCCTCTTTGGCGAACACGCCGTCGTCTACGGACGTCCCGCGCTCGCCGTCCCCGTCACGCAAGTCCATGCGGATGTGATCATAGCGGACTCTCCCCGCGCAGAGACTTGGATCCACGCCCCCGACATTTCCCTCCACGCTGAACTTTCCTCGCTTCCCTCCAACCATCCGATCGCGGCCGTCATCCATAATTTTTTCTTCGCTTTTGGCGTTTCCCCCTTCCCCTCCCTCGACATTTCCATCGCTTCAACGATTCCCGTCGCTTCGGGACTCGGCTCTGGCGCGGCGGTGACCGTTGCATTGTTGCGCGCATTGTCATCCGCCGTCCATCGTCCATTGTCTGATGAGCAAATCAATCAATTCGCTTACGAGATCGAAAAACTCCATCACGGCACACCCTCGGGCATTGACAACACCGTCATCACGTACGCTCGTCCCGTCTACTTCATTCGTCCGCTCCCCTCTCCCCTTGGGGGAGGGGCTGGGGGTGGGGTCGAGACATTTACAGTCGGCTCTCCCTTCACCCTCGTCATCGCGGACACTGGCATCTCCGCGCCGACGAAAGAATCCGTAGGCGATGTCCGCAAATTGTGGGAGTCGGACAAGCCGCGTTGGGAGCGTGCGTTCGATGAGATTGGGGGAGTTGTGCAAAATGCCAAAGAGAGAATAGAGAATGGAGATTGGAGATTGTTGGGCGCGTTGATGGACAGCAACCACGCCCTCCTGCAATCGCTCACCGTCTCCTCGCCAGAATTGGATCGATTGGTTGAGTCCGCTCGCGAGGCGGGCGCGCTCGGGGCGAAGCTTTCAGGCGGCGGACGCGGCGGCAACATGATCGCCCTTGTCGAAAAGGACGATGCCGCGCAAGTCGCCGAAGCGTTACTGTCCGCGGGCGCAAAACGGACGATCGTCACCGAGATCGCCTAATCCCCCAAAATTGTTGAAATAGTCCACGAAGGTGGACTTCGCATCGGTAGCCGCGACTTCCAGTCGCCCATGCTAAAATAAGCGGGCTTCCCCATGGATGAATCTCCTCGCTCCCTCTTTGGCCGTTTCCACACCCTCGCGCTCCTCGTCATTTTCATCGCGGCCCTCGGCATCCGTCTCTACGACATCACCGACCTGCCGCTGGATTTTCATCCCACGCGCCAGCTTTTCTCCGCGCTGAAAGCACGCGGGATGTACTATCAGTCACTGCCCAACGCGCCCGCCGACTTGCGCGAGTTCGCCATTCAGCAGGGAAAATTGCGCGCCACCATCGAACCCGAAATTTTAGAGCGGCTCACCGTCTTCACGTGGAAGTTCACAGGCGAACAACTTTGGGTGGCAAGAATTTATTCCAGCCTGTTCTGGCTGATCGGCGGCATCTTCCTCTATCTCCTCGCCCGCGACCTCTTCTCCAAAGACGCCGCGCTTTTCACCGCCGCTTTTTATCTCCTGTTACCTTACGCGGTGATCGCCAGCCGCTCCTTCCAACCCGACCCGCTCATGGTCGCACTCATCCTCGGCTTCTGGTGGGCAGTCAACCGCTGGGCGCAATCCCTAACTCCTAACTCCTATCCCGCATTCCCCTCCTCCTTAAAATACGTCCTACTCACATCCCTCCTCGGCGGCTTTGCCATCTTCATCAAACTCAACGCGGCCTTCTTTGTCATCGGCGGCGCGCTCGGCGCGACCCTCGGACGCGCATCCGTCCGCGACATCGTCCGCAACAAACAGGTGTGGACGATGGCCGCGCTCGGAATCCTCCCTGGCCTCGGCTGGGTGATCTACGGACTGTCGCGCGGCTTCCTCGGTCAGCAATTCGGCGGACGCTTCCTGCCCGAATTTTTTCTCTCGCCCAATTTTTACCTCGGCTGGGCACAGATGCTCGACAACGTGATCGGACTCTTCCCCTTCGCGCTCGCGCTCCTCGGGCTTCTTCTGGTGGACTCCAAACCCACGCGCACGTTTCTGCTTGGACTTTGGGCGGCCTACCTCGCCTTCGCCATTTTCTTCGACTATCACATCTCCACCCACGATTATTACAGCCTGCCCCTCATCCCCATCGCCGCGCTCGCGTTGACTCCGCTCGCGGATGCGATCCTCTCACGCCTCGTAAGTCGGAATGCCATTCCGACCTACGCCATCCTGACCCTCTGCCTCTTCGCCGTTTTATGGACATCCCGCGCCTCTTTGAAATCCGTGGACTACCGTCCGCAGGCCGAGTTTTGGAGTCAAATCGGCGAGACGGCGCTCGGTCATCGCGTCGTCGCGTTGACGCAGGAGTACGCCCTCCCGCTTGCCTACTGGGGTTGGACGGGCGCGGCCAACTGGCCTGATTCGTCCGATATCGAGTATCATGCCCTGCGCGGCGCGGACGCGTCGTTCGAGAAATCCTTCGAGCGCCTGACCAAAAACAAAGACCTCTTCCTCGTCACCGACCTGGCCGACCTGAATCGCCAGCCCGAACTGCAAGAACGTCTCTCGCATTTCGCGATATTTGCGGAAGGCGAAGGCTACATCATCTACGACCTCCGCCATCCCCTTGAATAATTCACGCAACACGTAGACAGGTACACAGGTAAACACGCAATACGTAATACGCAGTACGCAACACGCACCTCCTATCTCGCATCCCGCATCTCCTACCTCCTATGCTCCCCACTCTTCGCGGAATCCTCGTCCTTTTGCTCGCCGCTCCCATCATCGCTCTCGGCGCCTGGCTGAGAAACATGGAATGGATCGGCTGGGCTTACGCGTCTTTTGCGCTGATCCTGTTCGCGCTCGATTGGCGTCTGGCGGGGCGCGTGGATCGCTTTGACGTGGCGCGCGTCCACGATACGAAATTGTCGCTGGGCGCGGAGAATGCGGTCACCGTCAGCGTGCGGAATCGCTCGCGACGAGGGACGCGGCTGACGGTCCGCGATGAAGCGCCGGAGGAATTCAAGATCGAGACGCGCGTGATGGAGGGCGATGTCCCGCCGTTGGGAACGTGGCAGTCCGTCTATCATCTCCAGCCGTTGCGACGCGGCGATTACAAATTTGGCGATCTGCATTTGCGCTGGCTGGGTCCGCTCAAGTTGGTCGTGCGGCAGGGACGCGTGAAAGCCGCGGAGCCTGTGAAGGTGTATCCGAATTTGCTGGATGTGCGAATTTATGATCTGCTCTTGCGGCGCAACCGCTTGCAGGAAATGGGACTGCGGACGACGCGCATGTTCGGCGAGGGGACGGAGTTCGAGCGCCTGCGCGAGTATTCGCCCGATGACGAGTTCCGCCGCATCAACTGGAAGGCGACCGCGCGCCGCAACCGACCTGTGACGGTGGAGTATCAGACCGAGCGCAGTCAGAGTGTGATCGCGGTTTTGGATACGGGACGCATGATGCAAACGCCCGTGGCCGACATCGCGAAATTGGATTACGCCGTGAACGCGGTGCTGTTCCTGACGTACGTGGCGACGGGCAAGGGCGACCGCGTGGGCATGATGAGTTTTGCGGACGATGTGTCACACTATCTCGCGCCGCGGCAGGGACGTGGACAGTTTTATCGCATGCTCGAAGTTTTGTACGCGGTGGACGCGACGCAGGTGGAACCCGATTATCGCAAGGCGCTGACGTATCTGGCGGTGAAGCAGAGACGCCGCGCGCTGGTGGTCATCTTCACGGATCTGTCCAGCGGCGCAAGCATGGACTCGCTCGTGGCGCAGGTCTCGTTGTTGGCGCGCTCCAGCCTGCCGCTGGTGGTGACGATCAGCGACCCCGACATTCACGCCGCGTCGAAGCAGAATCCCAACGACTCGCTGACGGTTTATCAGCGCGCGGCCGCCACGCAGATTTTAGATGAACGCCGCGTGGCATTGGATACCCTCCGCAGGCGTGGGGTGTTGACGCTGGACGTGCCGGCGAATCAATTATCGTTTTCGGTCATTAATCGGTATTTGGAGTTGAAGGGAAGGACGAGGTTGTAAATTCTGTATACGGGGGCGATCTTCGATTACACGCAGTTTTATCCCCTGTTGGATGGGAATCTTCTCAAGGAAGGATTGGAAATCTTCCTTGAGAGGTTTTAAAACGAGTCAAGGAAGGTTTCCAAACGAGTCTAGACTCGTTGAGCAAAACATTTCGATGTTTTTGGGAAAATGTACTGACATTTTTGGAAACCTGACATGTCTCCTCCGCGCCTTGACCAACCATAACCCTCGCGTGGACATCGGCCACAATCAATCAGCCACTCGCGGACTATAGCGCCCGCCAGGGTGGACATGTCAGGTTTTACCTCGCGAACCATCCCCACCACGGACGCGGCTATCCTTCGCTGCCATGGACGTTGACGGGATGATCACCGCAACGGGCGTAAACGCGCCGTACTCAAAGCAAAAGCCCCTCTGGGGCTGGGACACGCGAGGGCGGTTCACCGTTCTTTCGCCCTGAGCCTGACGGTTCACCGTCGGGCGTACATCCCCATCCTCCGCTGGCGTTGAGCAACGCAGCTATCTTCTTAAGTATCATCACCATTTTCAACAGTGTCATTTTCTTCGTTTGCAGAGTTCAGCACACTATCAATACATTCATTCAGCCAGATCATTGCACCTCGCCCAGAGTTTCGTTGGGCTTCATCGATTTGTCTTGGATGTCCGCGGAAAGCATTCCTAAGACTAACGAACTCTTCCATTTTGCTTGTGAAATTTACTTTGTTGTTGAAAACATCCTCAAACGCAACCCACACAGAAAGGATTGTTTTCTTCAGGTCGGTTAGTTGGATGTACTCAAATTTATTGTCTGAAGAACGTAATCCTTTTTGTTTATAGGGATATTTCTTGATGTCGCTGTTTACGAAGTCATCAATGTTCGTCTTGATATCTCCAGGTAACTTTTGCCTATACCAATCAATTCCAAACGTTGTACTAAGTTTGGTTTTGACAAAGCCCCTGATCTTCAACTCGGTATTTTTGATCGCTAAGTCAAGCTCATCATCTTCGTTTAGGTCGGTCTCCTTAGTGATTTTCATTTGGCTCCTTAGAAGAGGCGGGAACCCTGGAGTTTGACTTTGAATGTAAATACACAGATCGTTGGCACTTTCTTTTTGTCCTGAAGCGCCTCTCTTCATTCGTAATTTGTCGGCAATTTCACCGTATTCTTCGAATTGCTCAACAATCGGTTGGTACAAAGTATTTAGAAGGCCTGCAAAATCCTTCCTCTTGGATTTTAGCCTGTATAACTCCGCTTCCTCAACATAGTTCAGATAATGTAATGTCTGCCTATAAAGCCAAATCAAGGCAGAAATACCGTTAGCGCTTTTAGTGAATCCTTGTTTGCCTGCGTCCCAATCGGATTGCATGTTATTTGCAAAAAAACTGAAATGTTCTAACAGACCGCTATAAATAAGTTCAACGGCATTGTCAACCTCTAAATTTTTCGTGCCGTAATAATCGTCCTCAAGAATCCTTGAATTTTTGATCGCTGCGCAAATAGCATTTAGGGTAACAGGAGCACTTTCACCGAGTTCAGGAGAACTTGGCAAGGAAACTGCACCAAAGAGGGGAGATTTGTCGGACGCGGCTAAGCGTTTTCCAACCTTAGAGATAATTAAATCTTTTCGCTGTTTTGGATCTTCTGTGCCTTCATAGATATCTTCCTTTAGATCCCACATCAAGTTTGCGCTTACACTTTTTTGATTTAGATTTATATCAACAAATAATCTTGCTTGTTCAGCATCAGACAGCTTTTCAAAGGCAATTACTGGCACAAGATCTTTCTTTCGGCGCTCAGACATTGCATAACCAAACAAACGATGTTGGCCGTCTATTACCCATGCTGATCCATAAGATCTCGGAAGCCTTAACATACCGTTGTTGATATTGTCCCTTTGAGGAGCTAGTTCAAACACCACTTTTTCATTGAAGTTTATTATTATGCTGTTCGGAAAAGGCAAGCTTTTTTGTTTATTAATATATTCATGAATAGCCTTCAGCTTGGCAGGCTCAATCATCCGCTGATAAGTAAGAACTACTTTTTTGGCATCCTGAACACTGCTTCCTCTTCGGTGCACATAGGCGATTTTTAGGAGTTGTTCAGGTGTTGCCATAAAACTGTAATATGTTATTTTGCCACCCGCATGTTTTTGCTGTATAGCTGGAAGTTTTGCGTGCTCTTGATGTTTTTTGTCTGGGAACATCATGGCATATAGCTGATATCTTGCTGCAACCCCGATTATTCCTGTTAAACTTGACAACTGCTCCAAATATGACAACGTAGAAGCATCCCAAACCTTTACGTTTTTTCTCCTTGCTTCTTCTAAATCCTGTTCACTCACATTGACATTTTCCAATGCCAGAACCATGACAGCTTCAAGGTAGTCGTTGTCATAATGTTTTTGTATTATTTTCTTTAAATATGGTTTTGCATCATTCAAAGCGATGATGGTTTCTCGTACATTTGGCCGAGGGCCAGGTTTACTGTTTGATTTGCATTCTACGAAAAACACAAATTCTTCCGCCTTCGCGATCACATCAAACCGTTTTTTTGTTTGCTGTGTTGTCGGCAAGATAATCTCAGGTTCGTAAGCATTGTTCAGCTCTTCAAATTCAAACTTGTAGAACATTAACCATAGTCTATCCTCAAAGAGCTTCCACATTTCTTTTTTCTTTTTTATTCTTTTGACAGATTGCAATTCCTTGTCTAACACCCAATCACTAGGAATCTCGGATTCTTTTGAAACACGATCAAATACATATTCGTTTGTTCTCTGACTAGCGCTAAGTGAGAGTTCATCTAGTGGTCGAACAATTTCCGAGAATGAAAAATTAGTATTGGAATTATCTTTTTTCATGGAGACTCCCGTTTTAGTAATTAGTGATAACCAATTCTTTTATTTTTCCGCGTTTGTCGGTTCCACTGTTGATATTTCTGGCGGCAAGTACAATTTCAATCTTGAAACCTTTGTAAAGTTCCTCGAAAAATAGATCATGTGGGTCTTCATTTTTTGGTTCGGAGTTGCTGAGCATTAGTTTTGCTCCCTTGCTAGATAGGGTAGCAAAGTATTTGGCAAGCCTTTTTTGTGCTTCGTCGCCGAACTCAGCCCTTGAGTAGGAGTTGAAGTTGGATGTTTTGCTTAACGGACGATAAGGCGGGTCAAAATAAACAAAAGTTTTGTCGTCTATGAAATCCTTGCTGATCTCGAACTCACCGCATTCGATTCGAGTTTTTTGAAGCAACAAAGATACGGATCGTAAATTTGCCGCATCACAAATCTTGGGGTTATTGTGATCCCCAAAAGGAACATTAAATGCTCCTTTGGAGTTCACACGGAACAAGCCGTTAAAACAAGTTCGGTTAAGGAATATAAGGACGGCCGCACGCGTCACCCATTCGCTTTGGAATCTGGTTAGGTCAATCGCTGTGAGATTTTTGTTGAACTCGTCTCTTTTATTGTAAAAAAATTTTTTCTGTTTAATATCACTCAGATCGTGATACTCTAATTCTATTTCTTCGAGTTGCAAAATGAGATTCTCTACATCACTTTGAATCGTCTTATAAACTAATATTAGCTCTGGATTTACATCAGAAATAAAGAACTCGCCGATGTCTGGGTAATTTTGTGCTACATGAAAGAAAAAAGCACCTCCACCAATAAATGGCTCTGCATATTTTTTTATTTCACCAGAACGTATTTCAACGGGAAGCAAACTGTCAAGAGTATCAAGCAATTGACCTTTACCGCCAGCCCATTTCAAAAATGGCTTGGCGATTTTTGAGACTTCAACAAAATTCAAGATATAGGAAGTTTGTACCTCGGAAACTCTTTTTGGTTTGTTTTTTTCTTTTTCCATGATATTTCCAGTCCGTTAGCCCGAAATTTCTGAAGTTTAAATGTGCTTATTCTTCACCGAATAGGTTCGCAACTGAAACTTTCAAAACTTTTGCAATCAACTGGGCTTCAATGTCTGAAACCTGTCTATCGCCCCGTTCAATTTTTGAAACTACGAATCGGTCAACTTGCCAACCAGCCATTTCAATCCTGATGGCAAGTTGCTCTTGGGTTAGACCTTGGTTTTCTCGAATCTTTTTGATGTATTTGCCAACAACATTGTTCATGGTGAGGTCATTATAAGGATTGAAAAAAAGAGGATGTGTCTAAAAATAGACACATCCTCTTTTTCATCACGCTGTGATAATTTATTGCGCTGTGTTCACCTGCATCTCAAAACCTCAAAATCCCAACTCCTTCAAACTCTGCGCCTCGGACTTCTTGCTTCCGCGCAAACTATTTCCTGCGCTCGGCCACTTGTCTAGAACTTGTATGCTGTGCGCCATATTTCCGCGCAGGCACCTTCTCCATCAAATGGATGATGGAACGCAAGGCTTCATTGACAGACTCTGAATCTGTGAAATACTCGCGCACATCGGGAGCCAATAACACAGTCCCTTCTGCGAGGGTGTAATGGTTCACAACGACTGTCCCATCACTTTGATGGACGCGCACCGTGTAGCCCTTTTCCATGGAGCGATAATACTTGCCGCGCTCGGCTTTGCTGAAATCATATTCAGGGCGCATTTCGTCATCTTGTTTTTTCTTATTGGTTTTCATAGAGTTTTCTTTCAGCGTTGGTTGCTTTTCGGCAACTGATTAAACGGATTCGTTCTTCGCGGAATGTGTGAACGACTACCAACAAACGATTTTGCACGGATATGCCAAGTGAAATAAAGCGTTCTTCGTTTTCTGAATGGTCAGGGTCAAAAATCGTCGCAATCAGTGGGTCGTTGAAGATGGTTGCGCCTTCTTCAAAACCGACACCGTGCTTATCGAAATTACCAATTGCTTTATCATCGTCCCATTCGAATTCAAAGTCTTCCATGCTCACATCCTTGCCAAATTATACCGCTTGACAGTTGGCTAGAATCCCAACTCCTTCAAACTCTGCGCCTCGGACTTCTTCCCCCCTAGCAACTCCTTCCAAAACGCCTCGTCATAGCGACGCGAGCGCACAGGCAGCGGCATCGGCACACCCCAGCCGAGCAGGAGTACCTCCTCCTTCGGTTGCAGGCGCGCCAACATGCCGCGCAAAGCTTCCCGTCCCGCCAGCCCCGAGAGCGCGGCGTGGATGTCGTCTTCGTCGCCGAGCCAGCCTGAAATGCGCGTCCCCAACTGCGACATGCTCAATGCCCTAATTCTTTCATAATATCTTGCTCAGATCTTTTCGGTTTCTTGTCAGCATTTATCTCTTTCCAAAACTCCTCGTTATATCTTCGTGATTCTACAGGTATGGGCATTGAGACGCCCCAAGGACCAAGCAGTAAAACTTCCCGGCCTGACTGCAATCGCGCTAACATTCCCTTTAGGGCGTCACGCCCGGCCAAACCTGTTAGCACAGATTGTATGTCATCGTCATCACCAAGCCAGCCTGAAATACGAGTGCCGAGTTGAGACATAACCTCATCATAAATTTGCGATGGGCGCTGGTCGATGATTAGCAAAGTTACATAATATTTGCGAAGTTCGCGCGCGATTGTCGAGAAGGTAGTCTGTGAAGCCATCTCGCGGTTTAAGAGTTTATGCGCTTCTTCAATAACAATCACAAGTGGGCGCGGCAAAGCACCTGTGTTTTTTGTGCGGTGAAATTCATTGGTTTTGGCTTCCCAAACTTCGCGGATACGGCGTGTAAGAATGTTTGAAACAAGCAGGTAATCAAGGTCATTATCGTGAGTGCCAAACGATAGGATAACGCTGCGTCCATGTTGAAGCGAGTCAACAATTTGGCTTACCCCATCGCTTACTGGGTTCTCCACGATATACGACAAATTTTTGACGCGTTTGCTCAGGCGCGTGTGCAGTCCTTTTGCGGCCTCGATATGAATCCCTGCGCTTTCTGCCCATCCTTCCAGGCTTCCATCAGGATAATAAGAGTTTCCATCTTCATCTTTTTGCCTTGGCATTGGTTCGAGTTTCATAAACTCGCGGAACCAATTTTCACCAAATTTTCCAAACAATGCGGCCAATGTAGTTGCAGTGGTTTCACGGAGATTCAACTCGTGTGCAAGGATTTCAATATCACCTGTATGAATATCCTTCATGGAAATCTCTAAATTTATGTCTGGTGTCACGCCTTGATACATGGCATCCTTTCCTCGACCCAGACCCACAATTTTCACCTTTGATCCCATTTTTTCTTTCAGACCAGGGACGGCTACGCCCCCCTCGGGTGGAGTGAAGGTGTAACCATATTCATTGTGCATGTCAAAAACAAGAAGCGAAACATCCGTCTTGTTGATTAATCCAGCAAGGACAACCCGTGTTAGGAACGACTTTCCTGTTCCTGTTGCGCCAAATATGCCCGATGATCGTTGCACAAACTTGTTGAGGTCAATACGAACAGGATGGTGTTGCTCGCGAGTTTTGCCAATTTCAAAGAAACTCTTTTCATCTTTTCCGAAAATCTCGGCGATATCTCCCTCGGCCGCCAGATACACCGCGGCATGGTGCGGCGGCACATTCTTGACGGGGAGAACATGAGGCTGGTCTTTCAAACCTGCGTCAATCTTTCCCTGCCATTGTTTTCTTTCTGGCGTCCCATCATCGGGACCGATCTCCAGCATTAAATTTGGTAACACTTCAAGGTTGGCAAAGAGCGTTTGTCCATGCAATGCATTAGAGATGTGCGCGGGAAAACGCCCATCCATTTGTTCATCGGCGAAACGTGGATCGGTTGCTCCAAGTTGAATATCTGTGACAATGCCGTAATAACGCCAGTCTCCGCTGGAGATAACAACAAATGCCCCTTCTTGCATCTCCTGTGGAGAAACAATAAGTCGCACGCGGAAATTCTCTTTCAGCCCGCCGCCGACGAGATAACCAATCTTTGTTCGTTGTACTTCTGCCATAGTCATCGCTCCTTTAACGCAAAGGCGCAAAGACGCTACGATTTAAAAAGCCTTTGCGGCTTCGCGTCCTTGCGTTAGTTTTTTAGCCTGCCACATCACTCAACGCGCCAAGAACCGCCATCAACGTCGGGTAATCATCCCGCAACAACGTAATTACTTCCTGCGTGGCTTTCTCTTTCCACGATTTATCCTTATGCGCGGCCTGCGCCTGCTGAATATGCGCGGCAATCACTTCACCAACGGGGATATCCTTCGCGTTCAAAATGTGACGGAAATACCCAAACCGCTCCGTAAACCGCGCCACATCCTTCTCATCGCACAGATAGATGACATCCAAACTCAGCGGCGGACGGGGAGGCAGAAGATGGTGAATCTTCCCATCCTGCTCATATCCCACCGCCAGCACGGACATCTCCACGGGGACGATTCGGCGCTCGCGGTTGTCGCGCATCACCTCCTCGCTGACATTATCCGCCGTCACGAGTTGACGCACCAGCCCGTCATCGTCAATGTGAATGTCGTGGATGAGGCCGTAGACCTGGTAGCCCTGTCCCAGAGGCGCGCGTACGAGCGCGCCAAAGGAGGGGACGTTCAGTTGCGAGACGGAACATCCCACCGTGAATTGCGTTGTCCCTGCGCTCAGTAAATGCCCGATTTCGATTTGTTGTGTCATGTATTATCTCCGTTTCCACTCGTCATTGCGAGGAGGGCGTTCTCCCTGGCGCCGCCCGCCACACTTGCACCGCACTGCGTTTGGTGCAGTGCAGGTGGGGCAGGTGTCCCAACGAAGCAATCTCCTGGTCGTGGAGGGGATTGCTTCGCCGCTTCGCGGCTCGCAATGACGAATCAACTTCGCGTTCTTCCAGCCAGATTTTTGGCGGATTGTTTGGCCGAAACTTCATCCAACTCTTCCTGGTTGTTCAATTGCATCTGTTGAATCATTTGCTCAATCTGCTTCTTCTCCTCAAACGAAACGACGGCGATTTCATGCGCCCGATGCAGGATGTATGGATAGGGTCGCGCGCCCATGATTTTGCATTGTTGAATCAAAGCGGAATGTAACAACTCCAATTTGACTCCATCCTTCGCGACCCATTCGGGAATTTCCACGCGGGCGATTGCGGGATGTTTTTTGTCGCCGACGTTCAGGTAAAAGAAGTGCAGGCTCAAACTTCCCGTGTACCGGACGCGCGAACTGGACTGGATCGCAAACACGGCAGAGCGTTCGCCGCTTTTCAAGAGTCCGCTGAACAGCCAGCGATCGGTCACGCCGCGCAGGGGATGTTGTTTGCGGACTGCCTTCATCTGATCCATGTCCAGCATGGTGAGTTCCAGCAGGCGGATTACCAGGTCGGCGCCTGGCTTATCCACGTAGCCAGCCACGGTCACATCCTTGCTTTGAAGTTGCGACAAAATGGATTTATGCTGTTCGAGCGTTTTCTGGTAATCGCCCTCGTTGGCGCTCTTGGCTCCCCAAATTTCAACAGGGCCGTCGGTGAGGGCGATCAGCGTCCCTTGTTGTTCTTTTGCCAGTTCGAGCAATTTTTTCCGTTCGGCGATGTCGCGGCTGAATTCAATGTCATCCTGCGAGACGGAACCCGTCTCGGTGTAAAGTTCATGGTCGAAAAGCAACTGGCTATCGGTGAAGACCTGCGGAGATTCGCCAGAGTTTGATTTCAAGATGATCGCGCCGACGTTGATGAGACCGAATTGGATGGCCGCATGCCTGTCGGGGATGATCTGCGAACCGTCGGCGGCGATAAGAACCGCGTCCACGGCCTCACCCCGCGCGGGGTGGGACGAAGCGAGGGATTCCGCTACGGGGACGGCGCATCGGATGTTCGCGTCGGCCCCTTTGGCCGCGTCCACTTTGGAGCGGAGAGCCTCCAACTTATTGGCATAGGCCGCGAGCAGTTCACGCGCCTTTTGACGCCGTTCTTCCAGCGTCTTCTTGCGTTCGCGCGCGCCTTTGCCGATCTCCTGGATGCGAGAGTAGACTTCTTGAAAGTTGATGGGCATTATTAGTCTCCGTCATTGCGAGACGGTGTTCTCCCGTCGAAGCAATCTCCTGGTCGTGGAGGGGATTGCTTCGGGAAATCGCCCTCGCAATGACGAGCAGTTCAGATAGAACAAATGTACATGGATTGTACAGGCAAAATGGGGAATTTTCAAGGAACTTTTTGCAGGGCGATTCGTCCTTGAGCGTGAATCACAATATCAAAGGAGTTGAAATGCGTACCAAATCTTTGCTCGTTTCCATTGTTTTACTGGCCGCTCTGGCCTTGAGCGCCTGTGCACCCGCCGCCTCGAGCGCGCGGACGTTGAACGTGAACGGCGTAGGACAGGTGTTCATCACCCCCGACATCGCCTACCTTTATGCGGGCGTGCACACCGAGAAGCCCACCGCCGCCGAAGCGGTGGCCGCGAACAACGCGCAGACCCAGCAGGTGATCGACGCGCTGAAAGCGTTTGGCGTGGAAGAGAAAGACATTCACACCAGCAGTTTCAGCATCTGGCCGATTGACCGCTACGATCCCGCCACGGGCACGCCCACTGGCGAGAAGTATTACTCGGTGGATAACACCATCTACATCACGGCTCGCGACCTGACCAAGTTGGGCGCGTTGCTCGACACCGTGATCAAGGCTGGCGCGAACACCATCAACAGCGTGCAGTTCGATCTTTCGGACAAGACCGCCGCCATGAAGGAAGCCCGCGCCGCGGCGATGAAGAACGCGAAGTCGCAGGCCGAGGAATTGGCTGGACTGGCGAGCGTGAGCCTGGTGGAAATTACCAACATCTCCTACACCGACTCGACCCCGTATGTTTATGCCGAGATGGGTCGCGGCGGAGGCGGCGGAGGCGGCATTCAGGCCAACGTGCCGATCGAGCCTGGTCAGATGACGATCACCGCCAGCGTCAGCGTGACGTACGAGATCAAGTAAGAACCCCCACCCTGCCCTCCCCCATTTTCTCCGAAAATGGGGGAGGGTGTCCGTAGGATGGGAGGGGGCAGTTATAATCTCCTCCATGAAATCACTCAAAAACTTCTGGTTGCAAATTCGCGATTACGTTCTCATTCTGCTTGGCTCGTTGATGCAGGCGGTGGCGTTGCGGGTGTTCCTTGTTCCTGCGCATCTGGCTTCGGGCGGGGTGAGCGGCATCTCGCAATTGATCAATCACTTTACTGGCTGGCCGATCGGCGCGATGGTGTTGATTGGCAATATCCCCATCTTTGTGCTCGGCTGGCGCTTCCTCGGCGGACGTCGCTTCGCGGCGCGCACGGCCACGGCCATCATCTCATATTCGCTCGCGCTCGACTTTTTACTTCTCCTGCCCTTCTTCCCCGAAAACGGACTGGTGCAAGACGACATCTTTTTGAACTCGCTATACGGCGCGGTGGTGGCAGGCGTGGGCTACGGACTCGTCTATCGCGCCCGCGGGACTTCGGGCGGCTCCGACGTCCTCGCGCGGATTCTCAACCACTGGCGCGGCGTCCCGATGACTCAGAGTTACCTGATGGTAGATTCCGCCGTCATCCTCGCGGCGGGATTCGTTTTCGGCTGGAAGGAAGCGCTGTATGCCATCATCACCCTCTACGTGAGCGGCCTCGTGGCCGAGACGATCCTCGAAGGTGGCGGCACCGTCCGCACGGCGATGATCGTCACATCCGAGCCGCAGAAAATTGCCGACGAGATTCTGGTCGAGTTGGAACGCGGCGTCACCGTACTTTCGGGCCGCGGCGCGTACACGGGCGAGGATCGTCCCACGCTTTATGTCGTCGTCACGCGCGCCGAGATCGCTCAGTTGAAGGCCATCGTCCACGAGGCGGATCCGTCCGCGTTCATGGTGATCGGCGTCGCGCACGAGGCGTTGGGAGAGGGGTTTAAGGAGTTGAAGAGGGGATAGGCGATTCTGAAATCGCCTCAATCATTGCAAAGCCCACTTTTGTGGATTATTTTTCTCTAACCGCCGCGAATCCCAACCCATTCGGTCCCACATGCGCGCCGATGACGGTAGTGACGTTGACGATCAGAATGTCGCGCGGCAGTTCGCGACGGACTTCTTCCATGAGGCGATTGAGGAAGTTGTGGGCGCGGGACTCGGCTCCCGTATGCAGAATCGCGAGACGTTCAAGCGGCAACCCCGCTTTGAGGAACGCGGCCATACGCTCATCCGCTTGACGGGTGGTGCGCGCGGCGCCAACGGCCTTGATCTGCCCGTCGGCCAATTCCACCATCGGTTTGATGGATAACATGCCGCCCAGGATGGTGATCGCGGCGGGGACGCGTCCACTGCGGCGAAGAAAATCCATCGTGTCGAGCGCGGCAGAGACGTGGAGCCTTCGGCGGGTATCGGCGATCGAGGCGAGAGCCGCTTCGAGGCTTGCACTGAGCGAAGTCGAAGTGTCCGCGCCCGCTTCGGCAGATTCAGCCGCGGCCAACACTTGGAATCCGATTCCCAGCGAGAGCGAGCCGCTATCCACAATGGAGACGCGATCCGAAAAGTCCCGCGCGGCTTGGCGCGCCACGTTGCAGATGGCGGTCAGTTGCGAGGCGGGGTGGATGGAGAGGATGCGGTCACAACCCGCGTCGAAAAGTTTTTGGTAGCGGGTCGAAAATTCCCCAATGGACGGCGCGGCGGTGGTTGGAAATTTTTCCATCGAGGGCAGGCGCGCGTAGAATTCGTTGCGGCTGATGCCTTCGCCATCGGCGTACTGTTTGCCGTCAATGACGAGGATGGACGGGACGACTTCGATGCCGTAGCGCTCGATCAGGTCGGCGGGCAGGTCGGAGGTGGAGTCGGTGACGAGGCCGAGTTTCATAAGCGGCGAGTATAGCAGGGATTAAATGAAACGGCGGAGTTGAAAACTCCGCCGAGTGAGATTGCTTTATTTGTTTATCCGTGAGTAAAAGCGGGAATGTGAGTGCGTCCGCTTGTTGTTCCTTTGCGTTTCGGCTCTTCCAATTTTTCTCCCGATTTCTGCAACAGGACTTCGGCTGGAATGCCCAATCCCCGATGCAGTTCGCGCATCATAGCAACGCTCAGGGGGCGCTTGCGATTCAACACCTCTGAAACCTTGCTTTGATTTCCGATGTATTTCACCAAATCCTTTTTCTTCAGCCCTTGTTGTTCCATGCGGAACTTGATGGCTTCGATGGGATCAGGGAGGCCAATGGGAAAATGCGCTTGTTCGTAATTCTCAACGAGCACAGCGAACAATTCGAGTTCATCCACTTTGGCAGGACTGATTGCGTCGTCCATTAGTTTTTCAATATGTGTCAGAGCCGCCTCATATTCGGCTTCGGTCTTGATTACTTTTAGTTTGATCATATTGTCTCCGCGTCAATCCTTGCATATTCTTTGTGTGTGCCGACAAAACGAATAAAAACAACCTGGGATTGGTATTCAATTTTTACAACAAGTCGAAACTGGTTTCCTTTGATGTTGAAAACAACCCGATTCCCTTGAAGAAAATCGGCAGAGCGATAGCGCACTTTGATATCATTTGTGGTTCTCCAATTGGCATGTTCTGCCTCTTTGAACCACTCCTTCAGCGCGTCTTCAGCGTCTTTATGCTTTTTCCAGAATTGCGACAGTTTCTTTCGACTGATAACGTGCATAGCTTATTTTATCCCATTTTGGGAAGTTTACAAGATGCGTTTGCTGGATGAAATATTAGGCGCATCTTTGTTCCCGATTCAAAAATTCAGCCACAATCGGGGATGGATTGTGGCTGAATACAGTTTACTCCACCGAAATCAAAAACGGATAATGCGGCTGACTGCCATCCTGCACTTCGATCTCCTGTGACGAGTATTTCTCGCGCGCCACGTCTGCGATGCGGAAGGCTTCGTTGCGATTCAAATCTTCGCCATAATAGAAGGTGATGAGTTCGTGCTTATCCGCTTCGGCTTTTTCGAGGAAGCCCATCACGGCCTCTTCGATGCTCGAGGAGGAAAGGACAAGTTTGCCATCGAGCAACGCGATCACCTGTCCCGACTCCACATTCACGCCGTCAATTTCGACGGTGCGCGTGGCGATGGTGATCTCGCCCGTCCGCACGGAGGCCAGAGACTTGGACATCTTGTCGGCGACCGCGTCCACCTCCCCGTCGGGGTTGTGAGCGAGCATGGCGGCCAGGCCCTGCGGGACGGTGCGGCTCGGCACCACGGCCACCGATTTCACCGTCACCTCTTTGGCTTGATTGGCGGCGAGGATGATGTTCTTATTGTTCGGCAGGATGATGACTTTGTCGGTCGGCAGGTTTTCGAACGCGGCCAGAATCTCCTGCGTGGACGGGTTCATGGTCTGCCCGCCTTCCACGATCGCGGCCACTCCCAGCGACGCGAAGATGCGGCTCAGTCCGCGCCCCGGCGAGACGACCACCACGGCGATCTGCCCAGGTTCCACAGGCTGAAACTCGAGTTTTTCATTCTTCGATTTCTGAATGTCGTCCATCTGGGCGAGCAGGTTTTCCATCGCAACTTTGGTGATGGTGCCGATGCCCATGATGTAATCAATCGGCTCGTAGCGCTTTTCGAGCGGGACGTGGATGTGCATGCGATACATGCCCTCGCCCTCGCCAACCTGGATGGATGTGCCCATCGTTTCGAGTTTGCCGTAAAAAGTTTGCAGGTCGAACGTGCCTTCGGGAAAGAAATCCACGACGACTTCGTAATCTTGACCTTCCTCCACAGACTCCATCGCGTCCTGGAGATTCATCGCCGACATCGGCTGGACGCTCACGGTCGGGACGTCGAGCGGCTGGCCGTTGAAGTAGCGGAGCATCCCCTCGAGGATGAAGAACAAACCCTTGCCACCCGAGTCCACCACGCCCGCCTGTTTCAGGACGGGCAGCAGTTCGGGCGTATTCTGCACCGACGCGTCCGCGGCGGGGATGACGCGTTCCAAAATCTCGATCGGATCCTGCGTCTCTTTCAACGCGGCTTCGGCCGCGATCGCGACATCCTTCGACACGGTTAGGATCGTCCCCTCCACCGGGCGGACGACGCCCTTGTAGGCCGTGTCGCGCGCTTCCACGAATCCCTTCACCAGCGTCGGGCCATCGAGAATGTCCGCGCCGTGAAGCCCGCGCGAGAATCCACGCCACAACTGCGAAAGGATCACGCCCGAGTTGCCGCGCGCGCCCATCAGCGCGCCCTTCGCCACCGCCGCGGCCATCTCGCCCGCGCTGCGCGTCCCGAGGGTGGAAATCTCGTTCCAGGCCGATTGCATCGTCAACGTCATGTTCGTGCCAGTGTCGCCATCGGGAACGGGGAAGACGTTCAGCGCGTTGACCATCGCCTGGTTGGTGCGAAGCCACGTCAATGAAGCCTGGACGAGTTCTTTCAACACCAACCCGTCAATCGGATTTTTGCGAAGTTCCTGCACGTGCCTGGCCTGGATGTCAGATGAACCTAAACTCATGAATGCTCCTCAAGTGCGAAGACCTCACAGGTCTCAGAGACTGTGAGGTCTGGCAAAATTTAATCAATATTACTCACGCGCAACCCCGCCACGTGGACGTTGACCGAATTGACTTTCAGCCCCAATGCCTTTTCCACGTGGAAGCGAACCGTGTTGGCGACACTGTTCGCCACCGACTGGACGCGCGTCCCGTATTCCACGATCACGTGGATTTCGATGTCAATCGAATCGCCATCAAAGTGGACGGCGATGCCCCGCGCAGGTTCACGCGTGATGCTCTGCGCCAGTTCCTCCGCCAGGTTGCGCGGAGCCAGCCCCACCACGCCGTATGATTCGAGCGTGGCGCGGTAGGCAATGGTCGCCACCGCGTCGGGGGAAATATGGATGCTTCCGTAGGTCGTATTCTCTTTGCCCATAGTCTTTCCTTTGCTGTCTTAATTAACACGAGTATTGAAGATGGTTTCGGTTTATGGTACAATGCGGCGCTTGCGCGAAAGGATGCGCAGGCGTTATTGTGAAACGAAAGGAACGAATCCCATGAAATGCGCTCACTGCGGCAAGACCACCACCTTCGGCCATAATCGCTCGTTCTCCCAGCGCGCCACCAACCGCAAGTTCCTCCCGAACCTGCAAAAGGTGACGCTCGTGGAAAAGGGCCGCAAGGTTCAAAAGACGCTTTGTACCAAGTGCATCCGCACTGCGGCTAAATCGGCTTAGGTTGTCTTTTCACTCGACCAAAGATCGCGGCTCTTGAGCCGTGATTTTTGTTTAAGCGGAGTACGCAATACGCACTACGTACTCCGTATTGCGTGACGCAACGCCTGGATTCCTCCAGCAATTCCCTGCGGATGACCGAAGACGAAACTGCCTGCGACGAAGACATCTGCGCCTCTTTTCTGGACCTCGGGCAGGGTCGCGGACGAGAGGCCGCCGTCCACCTCCAGCCGCGCCGACGGGTTGACCGCGTCCAGCATGCCGCGCAGTTGACCGATCTTCGGCAAAACTTCGGGAAGGAATTTTTGTCCCGAAAACCCAGGGTTGACGGTTAATACCAACACAAGGTCCACGAGCGGGAGGACGGATTCCAGCGCGAGCGCGGGCGTGGACGGATTCAGCGTTACGCCAGCTTTGCATCCCAGCGTGTGGATCTGCTGGATTGTCCGATTCAGATGTGGACAGGTTTCCACATGCACCGTGATGCTGGTCGCGCCCGCCTTCGCAAACGCCTCGAGATGACGTTCGGGCTCTTTTATCATTAAGTGAACATCGAGCGGGAGTTTCGTGGCGCGGCGACAAGCCTCCACCACCAGAGGCCCCATCGTAATGTTAGGGACGAAGCGGCCGTCCATCACATCTACGTGAATCCAGTCCGCGCCCGCGGATTCGCAGGCCGCGAGGTCCGCACCGAGGCGGGTGAAATCGGCAGAGAGGATGGAGGGTGCGATGAGAGGTTTCACGGATTCCAGGCGTTGTAGGCCACGATCCACAGCGGGATGAGTCCGCCCCAGAGGAGCACGGCAAGAAAGATAAGACCGACGGAGCCCCAGTCAACGTCAAGGGAGGGCATCTCGAAAGTCGCGACCGGCGCGGGGTCCGGGAAGGAGGCGAGGATGGGTTCGGGTTCGGGGTCTGGCTCAGGAATAAATTGAGGAGGCAGTTGCGGATTGATCCTCGGGGCCTCCTGAATTTGGACGGGCGGAGTCACGGCTGGTTCCTCGCGCACTGTCCCAAAACGATGAAGGACGCGTCCCAATTGGTCGGCGGTGCGATAGCGAGCGGAGGGTTCCTTTGATAAAATTTTCGCTTCGATCTGCTCGAGCATCGGAGGCACGTCGGGCAGGTATTCGCCGAGTGAATGCGGCTGTTTGTGGATGTGCTGGCGCGACAGTTCTTCGGCAGTGTTGGCGTTGAAGGGCAGTGTGCCGGTGAGCATTTCATACAGCACGATGCCGAGAGAATAGACGTCCGAGGCGGGCGAGGGCGCCTGGCCTTTGGCCTGTTCGGGCGCGAAATATTGCGGGGAACCCCACACCACATCCTCGCGGTCGCCGGGGCGGATGGTGGAGAGGGCGCGGGCGATGCCGAAGTCGGTCACCTTGAGGCGTTTGTCGGGCGTGATGAGCAGGTTGTGCGGCTTCACGTCGCAGTGGACGAGTCCCGCGCGGTGGGCGTAGCCGATGCCGGCGCAGGCCTGCACCATGATGGGGATGGCTTCCTCGACGGTGAAACGTCCGCGCTTGCGGATCATGGATTTCAAGTCCGTGCCGGGGACGTGCTCCATCACGATGAATAATTGGCCGTTGTCCAAGCCGAAATCGTGGACGGTGACGATGTTGGGATGCGAAAGGTTGGCGGCGGCGCGCGCCTCCTGACGGAAGCGCTCTTGAAATTCCTCGTCGCTCGAATAATCGGCGCGCAGAATCTTGATGGCGACCGAACGCTCAAGCATCAGGTCGCGAGCGCGATACACCTCGGCCATGCCACCCGTGCCGAGGCTTTCGAGCAATTGATATCGCTGGTTGAGGAGGTCGCCTTCTTTCATTGAGGGAATTATATCACTGGCGTTTGGGGAAATTTTAGGGCGTATTGCGTCTCATGGATGATGCGCCTCGATACTGCGTAACACAACAGGCATTACGCAGTACGCAATACGCTATAATCCCCCCATGCGACGCGCCCTTCTTTTATACAACCCCGTTGCGGGACGATTCCCCGTCAAACCATTTCTAAAATCTGTAACGAAGACTCTCGCCGATGCAGGCTGGACGACGGAGGTCGTCGCCACCAAAAGCGGACAACACGCCACCGAGTCTGCGCGGCAGGCCGCCGCCGAAAAGTTCGACGCGGTCTTCGCCTCAGGCGGTGACGGGACGATCGGACAGGTCGCGGCGGGCCTCGTCGGCTCGGAGACCGCGCTCGGCATCCTGCCCAGCGGCACGGCCAACGTCCTCGCGCTCGAACTCGGCCTGCCCGTCTTCTATTGGACGCGTTGGTGGGCGCTTAAAGAAAACGCGCGCACGCTGGCGAACGCTCCCATCCACGCGGTGGACGTGGGCATCTGCAACGGTCAACCCTTCCTCCTCTGGGCGGGCATGGGCCTCGACGCGCTTACCATCCACGCGCTCGAGCCGCGCATCCGCGTGGAAAAATTTTTCGCCTTCCCCGAATATTTCGGCACAACGGTATGGAACGCCAGCCAATGGAAAGGCGTTAACCTACGCATGTGGGCCGACAACGTGGAAGTGGAAGGCCATTTCATGGTGGCGGTTGCCAACAACATCCGCCGCTACATGGGCGGCCTGGCCGTCCTCTCGCCCGAAGCCCACATGGACGATGACGAATTTGACCTCTGGCTCCTCTCTGGCAACAACCTCGCCGACGCCCTCATGCGCGCCTATGAACTCTGGCGCGGCCACCACCTCACCTCCGACAAGGCCCGCCGCATCCCCTTCCGCCATTTGCGCGTCGCCGCCGACTCCCCCTTCCTCGTCCAGGCCGATGGCGAGCCGCTTCCCGAAACGCGCGAAGTCGTCATCACAATTCAGCCGCGCGCCCTGCGCCTGCTTGTCCCCCCTCCCGCGCTCGGCTTATTATCCAAGATATGACCCGCAACCCTCGCCAACTCCTCACCCTCCCTGTTCTGATCGGCGCGCTGGGATTCGCCTGTCTGCTGACCGTCTCCGCGCTGGCCTGGTTTGGATTCTCTGCCGCCTCGCCTCCATCGGACCCCGGACTGGTTCCCGCCTATTTGACCTTGATCCCCGCCTCAACATCCACGCCGCTCGCCACGCTGACGCCGACTCCTGATCCCCTGGCCGGCACGTCCACCCTGCCCGCGAACATCATCGTGATCGGCGCATACGTCCAGATCACCGGCACCGGCGGAGACGGCCTGCGCCTGCGCTCCGCGCCCGGGCTGGCAAGCGAGCAACTCTTCCTCGGCGAGGACGCCGAGGTCTTTCAAGTGAAAGACGGGCCGCAGGAGGCCAACGGCTACATCTGGTGGTACATCGTCGCGCCCTATGACGAATCCCGCTCGGGCTGGGCCGCCGCGAACTTTTTGTCGGTTGTCCCACCGCCACAATAAATCACCCACGCGAGTGCGTCGCACCTTACCCTGAGGAATTCGCCTCGCTGTCAGGTGCGACGCACCCTCCTCGAGGAACCCATGACCGAAAAACCCACCGGCGTCACCGCCAACAAAACAAAACGAGAATTGACCCTCACCTGGAACGATGGTCACGTTAGCGTGTACCCGTTCGGATTGTTGCGCGCGGCCTGTCCCTGCGCGTCATGCCGGGGCGGGCACGAACACATGAAGTCCGAGCCAGACGCGGCGGTTTTTGAATCCGACCTGCCCGATGCGCAGGAGACGCGTCTCGTCAACATCCGCGCGGTCGGCTCGTACGCCATCTCCATCGTCTGGGAGGATGGACACGATTACGGCATTTACAACTGGCATTACCTGCGCGCGCTGTGTCCGTGCGAGGAACATCGCGGCAAGGCCTGAAACAAATCGGCGCGAGAAATTAGAACATCAATTCTGTTATACTTCGGGACACAGCGACCTGTGTCCCGTTTTTTTTGAGAGGCGATCATGGCTAAAACCCAAACCCGTTTTGTCTGCCAGAATTGCGGACGCGTCTCCGCATCCTACATGGGCAAGTGCCCGCAGTGCAACACCTTCAACTCGATGGTGGAGGAAGTGGTTCACGATGAACCCGTGGCGAAGAAGGCCAACGTGCGCGGGTTGACCGGGCGTTCGCAACCGCGTCCCATCGGCGACGTGAGCGGACAGGACGAGGATCGCATCCACCTGCCGATTGGGGAGTTCGCGCGCGTGCTGGGCGGCGGGATCGTGCCCGGCTCGATCGTGCTCGTGGGCGGGGACCCGGGCATCGGCAAGTCCACGCTGATGTTGCAGATGGCGATGGAGATGGGCAAGACCCAGCGCGTGTTGTACGTCTCGGGCGAAGAATCGGAGCGGCAGATCAAGATGCGCGCCGCGCGTCTCGCCACGGTTGGAGCGGGCGAGGAGAATCCCGACTCGAAACCGCCCAAAGGCTCGGCGGTATCCATGCCCGACACGTTGTTCCTTGTTACCGAGACCAATCTCGAAGTCATCTTCAACCACATCAGCGAGGTTAAGCCAAGCCTGCTGATCGTGGACTCAATTCAGACCGTTTACCTTTCAGAGATCGACTCGAGCGCGGGGTCGGTGACGCAAGTGCGCGAGAGCGCCTCGCGATTGCGGGAACTGGCGAAATCGAGCGGCATCACCGTCTTTGTGATCGGCCATGTGACGAAAGAGGGAAACATCGCCGGTCCGCGCATCCTTGAGCATATCGTGGACACGGTGCTGTATCTCGAAGGCGACCGCTTCCAGGCGTATCGTCTGTTGCGCTCGGTGAAGAACCGCTTCGGCGCGACCGCCGAGGTGGGCGTCTTTGAAATGCGCGAGGGCGGGCTGATCGAGGTGACGAATCCCAGCGAGGCCTTCCTCGCCGAACGGATGATCAACGCGGCAGGCTCGGCCATCGCCGTGACGATGGAGGGGACGCGCCCGATCCTCGTTGAAATTCAGGGACTGACCTCCCCGACCCAATTCGGCAATGCGCGCCGCACGCCCAACGGCGTGGACTTCAACCGCGTCTTACTCATCACCGCCGTGCTGACGCGCCGCGTGGGACTCAAACTCGGCGAGCAGGATATCTTCGTCAATGTGGTGGGCGGCATCCAAATTGACGAACCCGCCGCCGACCTGGCCGTGGCCGCGGCCATCGCGTCTTCGTGGAAGGATGTCCCGATTCGCGCAGAAGCGGTTTTAATTGGAGAAATTGGATTGGCAGGCGAACTTCGGATGCCCGGACAGATGGTGCCGCGTTTGCGCGAGGCGCAGAAACTGGGATTCAAAACAGCCATCGTGCCGAAGGCCATTCGCAAGGGCGAGCCGTATCCGAAGGGCATCGAAGTCATCGAGGTCCGCTCGGTGGAGCAGGCGTTACAGGCGGCGTGGAAGGTGGAGAAGTAGACAGGTAGGCAAGTGCTATAGGTTTCGCTATCCTGCAATTAGGCTGAAGAAAATAATTGTTGACGAGAGGATATAAATAATGGATATAAACGTCTTGATAGAAGTCGTAGAATTTTTATTCACATGTAGCATTCCGTTATTTATTATTCTTTTGTTGATCGGCGGAGGTTTTTTTATCCAATATTTGTACTATAGAATATTTCGGAAAATATTTGACTCTGCTGTTGCAGACATAATAAAAAGGGATGAAGAGAATCGGGAAAATTAAGTTTCCTCTTAATCTTGTAATCTCATGCTTGCCACGAACAGCCTCGCGGGTAAAACCAGCATACATCTATTCACGACATGCCCAAGAATCTCACCCAATAAGTTTTTGTTCAAAAATTAAACACGAAGGCTCAAAGGCTCGAAGTCACAAAGTTTTTTTCTCTTGGTGTCTTGGTGACTTTGTGCCTTGGTGTTAAAAAGGAACATTTTTCGAATAGATTCTAAATGGACTCGCATACACAACCAGCCTAATTCACAAATACAAAAATAACTTTGGCTTGAATAACACGTCCATAACCGCAACTTCTCCCTCCCCCCCCCGTATAACTCCTCAGAATCAACATCTAAGGAGTTTTTCCATGAACAAGAAAATCATACCCATTCTGCTGGTTGTCTTTCTCATCACCACGGCCTGCGGATTCAACATCCCCGAGCGCGTCACGCCCGAAGCCGAGCGGACGGACGATATCAGCGTCCCCGTCCCCTCTTCGGAGAAGGCGCGGCTGACCCTGGCGTTCGGCGCGGGCGAGCTGACCCTCTCCCCCGGCGCGGAAGACGCGCTCGTCGAAGGCACGGCCACGTACAACTACAGCAAAGTCAAGCCCGTCATCAAGACCGACGGCGACAGCATCCGCATCCAATCGGGCGATGGGTCGTTCAACGCCTTCCCCAACTTCAACAACCTGGTGAATCGCTGGGACTTGAAACTCGGCTCCGCGCCCACCGACCTGAACATTGAAGCGGGCGCGTACACGGGCGAGTTCGAGTTCGGCGGGCTGGCGCTCACCAGCCTCACCGTCCAGGACGGCGCGTCCACCGTGAACCTGTCGTTCAGCAAGCCCAACAAGGCCGAGATGAACATCCTGCGCTACGAGACCGGCGCATCCACCGTCAAGTTGACCGGGCTCGCCAACGCCAACTTCGGCGCGCTCGACTTCTCGGGCGGCGCAGGCGACTACACCCTCGATTTCTCCGGCGACTTGCAACGCTCCGCCACCGTCTCCATCGACGCGGGACTCTGCAACATCATCCTCATCATCCCCGAGGGCGTCCACGCGGTGGTCACTGTGGATAGCGGCGCGGCCAACGTCAGTTTTGGCTCGGGCTGGTCGCAAAGCGGTGGCATCTACACCCAGCAAGGCGAAGGCCCCACCCTCACCTTCATCGTCAACATCGGGGCGGGCAATCTGACGCTCACGCGGTAACGCTCCGCCCTGGCCATCACCCCCGTCCCCTCTCCCGATCGCTTCGCGGGGAGAGGGGAGTTTTATTTCCGCACACTCCCTTTCCTCTCCCCACATGGGGAGAGGAAAGGCCGGGAATGGGTGAGGGTTAAATCGGAGTAAAAGGTCATATTTAGTCTGTGACCTCCATCACTTGCTTGTGACAGTGTTTAACTATAAAATGTACAAAAGCAGATAATCATTATCTGCATTTTAGAGAGGAATGACCCATGCAGATCACACGCCAAGCCGATTATGCCGTCCGCGCCGTTTTACACCTGTCCCGTTTGGGCGGTAACCAGCGCGCCGCCACCAGCGCGGTGGCGCAGGAACAGAAGATTCCGCCATCCTTTTTGGCGAAGATCATTTCGCAACTTTCCATCGCGGGGTTGCTCCACACCTCGCGCGGCGCGCGCGGCGGCGTGACGTTGGCGCGCGAACCTAAAGAAATCACCCTGCTCGAGGTGGTCGAAGCAATAGACGGCCCAATCCAACTCAACGAGTGCGTAGGCGAAAGCAGTTCCTGCGCCTTCGACAGCGATTGCCCCCTCCGCCCCGTCTGGTGCGACGCGCAGGATGAATTGGTGAAGCGTCTCCGAAACACCAACTTCGAGCAACTGATGGCGCAAAACTGACATTCTTCCACAGACAGTCAATCTCCCGACTATAATTGTCGGGAGATTTTTTTTGACAAGGAGACGCATCCATGCCTGGACCTCGAACCGTGCGCGCCCCTCGCGGCGCTACCCTCACCTGCAAGAACTGGCTGTCCGAAGCCGCCTATCGGATGATCCAAAACAACCTCGACCCCGAAGTGGCCGAGAAGCCCGAAGACCTCGTCGTGTATGGCGGACGCGGAAAAGCCGCCCGCGATTGGGAATCGTTCGACGCGATTCTCGAGTCGCTGAAAAATCTCGAGGAAGACGAGACCCTGCTGGTGCAATCGGGCAAGCCGGTGGTGGTGTTTAAGAGTCACAAAGACGCGCCGAGGGTATTGATCGCGAACTCCAACCTCGTCCCGCATTGGGCCACGTGGGAGCATTTTGACGAACTCGCCAAAAAGGGACTGATCATGTACGGCCAGATGACGGCGGGTTCGTGGATCTACATCGGCACGCAGGGGATTCTGCAAGGCACTTACGAGACCTTTGGCGCGCTCGCCAAACTCAAAGGCTGGGATTCGCTCAAAGGAAAGTTTGTCCTCACCGCGGGCCTCGGCGGGATGGGCGGTGCGCAACCGCTTTCGATCACGATGAACGAGGGTGTGGGACTCATTGTGGAAGTGGACCCCGAACGCGCCGAACGCCGTCGCGCCATCGGCTACGTGGACATGGTGGTGGACAATCTCGAAGAAGCGATGACGCTGGTGGAAGAAAACGTAAAACGGAAAACGTCATGCTCCATCGGCCTCATCGGCAACGCCGCGGACGTGTACGCGGAACTGTCAGCGAGGGGAATCGTCCCCGACGTGGTGACCGACCAAACGTCCGCGCATGAGGCGTTGATGTACGTGCCGTCGGGACTCTCGGTCACCGCAGCGGACGAGTTGCGCAAGTCCGATCCTGAACGATATAAAAAGATGGCGATGGCATCCATGGCGAAACACGTCGAGGCGATGCTGGCCTTCCAACGCGCGGGCGCAGAAGTGTTTGATTATGGCAACAACCTGCGTCAACAGGCTTACAACTACGGCGTGACGGACGCGTTCGAATTTCCAGGATTCGTGCCTGCTTACATTCGTCCGCTGTTCTGCGAAGGGAAAGGGCCGTTTCGCTGGGTGGCGCTCTCGGGCGACAAGGAAGATATTTACACCACCGACCAGGCCATCATGGAGTTGTTCCCCGAAGACGCGCACCTGTATCGCTGGCTCAAGATGGCGCGCGAGAAAGTTCCGTTTCAGGGATTGCCGTCGCGCATCTGCTGGCTCGGATATGGCGAACGCGCCAAAGCGGGACTGATGTTCAACGAACTGGTCGCAAGCGGAAAAGTGAAAGCCCCCATTGTGATCGGGCGTGACCATTTAGATTCAGGCTCGGTCGCTTCGCCCAACCGCGAGACCGAAGCGATGAAAGACGGTTCGGACGCGATCTCCGACTGGGCGATTTTGAATGCGCTCATCAACGCAGTCGGCGGCGCGACGTGGGTCTCGTTCCATCACGGCGGCGGCGTGGGCATGGGATACTCGCAACACGCGGGACAGGTGATCGTGGCGGACGGGACTCCCGAAGCCGCGGCACGTCTCGAGCGCGTGCTCACCACCGACCCAGGCATGGGCGTCGTCCGTCACGCGGACGCGGGGTACGAGATCGCTATTGACGCCGCGAAACGGAATGGGATTAAAATGCCGATGTTGAAGTAAAGCAACAGAAAATTAAAATTTTCGGGCGAGGTGAAAACCTCGCCCGATCTCATTAACCGAACCGTTCCTCTTTCCACACGTCTGCGCGGTTGTGGTAGCCCGCCTGTTCCCAAAAGCCTTCGCGGTCGCGCGGCATGAATTCGAGCGAACGAATCCACTTGGCGCCTTTCCAGAAGTAGGGCGTTTCCAGCTCGTGGCCGGGGATGAATCCCACCACGCCGCGCAGGGGGTAGCCATGGTCGGGCGTGATCGGCTCGCCGTTGAGGTGCGTGGCGAGCAGGAAGTTTTCCGCCAGCACAACTTCGAGAGGTAGATTGACGGTGAATCCGTATTCGGCGTGTTGCATCACGTGGGTGACGGACGGCTTGATCTTGAGGATGCCATTCTCCACCAGCGTTTTGACCGATACGCCTTCCCAAACCGTGTCGAACTTGCTCCAACGCGTCACGCAGTGGATGTCCATCTGGATTTTTGCGCGCGGCAGTTGATTGAACTCGTCCCACGTCCAGGCTTTTTCCTCGTCCACTTCGCCCCAGACGCGGAAACTCCACGTGGACGGGTTGAAGTGCGGCACAGGCCCGTAGTGCAAAACGGGGAACTTTAACGTGAGCGACTGTCCAGGAGGGAGGCGTCCCTCCCTGCGGACGCGCTCTTCCTCTCTACGACGATCTTGATCCATTGAAAACATAAAAACCTCGCTTTCCGATAAGTATTCGTGGAAAATAAGTTCCGTGTTTCGTCAGCAGTTGGACTGCTGACGGCTCGCAGTTCAACTGCTCGCGAACTTTGACTTCAGCCATTTTCATGGGTGGAAATGATACCAAAATGACAACCCATCTCCCCCAATTTTTACGTGCGCGTCAGGCTTTGCAATACTTCGAGTGCGCGCGCCGCGTCTTTGCTTGGAACGAACACATGATCATGATAATACGCGGCGACGACGTTGCAACTGATGTCCGCGCACGTCAACGCCTGCGAAACCGCGGCAGTCAACCCGACGGCTTCCAACGCCGAGTGGACGTTGAGCGTAATCCAAGCGCCGACGAAGGAATAGCGCCAACCCAGCTCGTCGGCCTGCGCTTTGGGGAGGATGACGGTCGGCCCCTCTTGTTCGCGAAAGAGTCCGAGCGGCTCGATGGTTTCGGGAAGGGCGTTCGCTTCGATGGAGCAGAACACAAATTCCCCCGCGTGTAATTCGGGATTCATCTCCCGAAGCAGTTTGGTCAGGTCGGTCTCGCCGTCCATGAGAGACGTTATCCAGAAGTAGAACTTCTGGAATCCAAGCGGATCAATTTGCGCGTCTCATCAATGTCGGCGTGGATCTGTTTGATTAACGCGTCCACGGAATCGAATTTCAGTTCGTCGCGCAGGCGGGAGATGAATTCGAGTTCGATGGTTTGGCCGTAGAGGTCGCGGTCAAAATCGAGGATGTGCGCCTCCACGTTGGCAGTGCGCTTGTCGGGCGTGAAGGTGGGATTAAAGCCGATGTTGGTCGCGGCCGCATAAAGGTCCGCGCCGAGGCGAACACGGCAGGCGTAGATTCCATTCGGGGGCAGGAGTTTCGATTCAGGGTAGCCGATGTTCGCGGTCGGGATGTTGATCTTGCGTCCGCGCCCATCGCCGTGGATGACGGGACCCGAAAGCGAGTAGGGTCGCCCCAGCAGGTTGGCGGCCGCGTCCACGCTTCCGAGCGAGACGAGTTTGCGGATTTCGGTGGAGGAGATGACGCCGCTCTCGTCGCCCACCGCTTCGATGATCTGGACGGTGTAGCCGAGTTCGCGTCCCAGCTCGGTCAGCCGTTCGGCGTTGCCCTCGCGATTCTTGCCGAGCGCGAAATCGTAGCCGATCAACAGATGACTTAACCCGAGGCGGATTTTCAGGCGCAGCATAAATTCGCGCGCCGACATTTCCGCCACCGATCGGTCGAAGGGATGGGTGACCACCGCGTCCACGTTCAGCGCGGACGCGAGGGCGGCGCGTTCCTCGGGCGTGGTGAGCAGTTTCAGTTCGCGTCGCGCGAGGACGGAGGCCGGGTGCGGGTCGAAGGTAAGCAAAACGGCAGGCGCGCCATTTTTGCGCGCACCTGCCGTAAGTTGACTTAAGATGGCCTGATGGCCGCGATGGAGGCCGTCGAAGACGCCGATCGTCAGCCAGGCCTGTTGAAGCGAAACGTCGTCGAGGGAGCGGTAATGTTGCACGTGGATTGTCCGCGAGTGCGTTGCGCTTCGCGCCTGGACAAATCCCAATGACGGGATTTGGTTTCCAAATGAAGTTATCCTAATTTGGAAAGGCGCGACGCACCCTCTTGACTAAATCTATTCGCCTTTGGCTTCGCTGGTGAAGAAGACTTTCTTGGGTTGCCACTCGGGGGAGCCATCTTCGCCCGTTGCGGGAATCATCAGGGCGATGAGTTCTCCGGCCGCGCTCACGCCGCGCACGAGTTGAGATTGTTCGCCGTGCGCCTTCACGCGATGACCGTGGCGCACTTCTTCCACATCGTCGGGATTCAATTCAATCGCGGGCCACTCGGCCAGGGCTTCGGCGGCGGGGATGAGGTATTGATACCAGTTGCCGGCCTGGAAGGCTTCCTGCAATTTGCGGAGGGGCGTGGCGTCGCGCAGGCTGAAGCGTCCGCTTTTGGTACGGCGCAGGCCGACGAGGTACGCGCCCGTGCCGAGTTGCACGCCAATATCGTTGGCGAGCGAACGGACGTAGGTTCCGCTGGAGCAATGCACGTCCACCACCACTTCGGGGGGAGCCCATTCCAGCACTTCGAGGTGATGCACCTGAATCTTGCGCGGGGTCAGTTCCACTTCCTCGCCCTGACGCGCCATGTCGTAGGCGCGGCGTCCACCCACTTTGACGGCGGAATACGGCGGGGGCGTCTGCTCGATCTCGCCTTCAAAGGTCTTGAGGATCTTCTCGAATTGCTCCTCGGTCACGTTGACGGGCTGGGACTGTTGCACGAACTTCCCTTCGGAGTCGAAGGTGTCGGTGGTGGAGCCGAGGCGGATGATGGCCTGGTAGCGCTTATCGGAAGCGGAGACGTATTCGCTCAAGCGCACGGCCGGGCCAATGAGAATGACCAGCACACCCGAAGCGCGCGGGTCCAACGTGCCGGTGTGGCCGGCGCGGCGGATGCCCGTCCCGCGGCGGATGGCTTCGACAACATCGTGCGATGTCATGCCGACGGGTTTATCCACCACAAGGACGCCGGAAATGGCGTTCTTTACATCTTGACTGTTCATTGCTTATTCCTCCTGGGAATCGTTTGGTTTTTTATATTCTACCAAATTTGTCTGAATTATGCGCTCAGTTCAACCCAAGCATTTCCCGCGTCGTTTTCAGGACGAGGGGCTGGATTTCGCTCAACGCGCCGGGAATATCGGCCCCGGCCGCCGCGGCATGGCCGCCGCCATTAAAGGTTTTCGCCACCTTCGAGACGTCGTATCCGTCTGCAAGGGCGCGCCACGAGATTTTTACTTTGTGATCGGTCTGCTCGACGAATATCATCCCGACTTTCGCACCGTCAATGGCGGAGATTAAGTTGATCAGGTCGGCGTCGTCGTTGCCGCCATAGCCGGCGGCCTTGCGGTCTGCCACCGTCAGTGTGCCGTAAACGAGGCCGTCCTCGCGTTTGAGCGAGGCGAGACCCGCGCCCCAGTAACGCGCGGCGGGGTACGATTTCCGCACCAGCGAACGCATGTACAGTTCGGGCAGGTTGGCGCCGCGTTCCATCAACAACGCAGACTGGCGCAGGGCTTCGGGCGTGATATTGGAGGTTCGGAATCCGAGCGTGTCGGTGACGATGCCCGTCAGCAAGGCGTTCGCGACAGGTGTTGTGATCTCCAATCCCCACTTGGGCAGACAATCGGTGAGTACGGCGGCGGTTGCCACTTCCTCGCCGACGATCAGGTTGAGCGTCCCAAATTTTTCGTTGGTGATGTGATGGTCAATGTTGATATCGGGTTTGCGGCCCGACTCGAACGGCTTGCCAAGACGTTTGAAATCCGCGCAATCCACCGAGATGAACGTGTCCCACTCGCCTTTCGGTTCTCTCAGGACCTGTTCGTGCCCCTCCAAAAAATGGAAAGAGGCCGGGACGCCATCCTGCAAGACCATTTGAACAGTCTTGCCCGCGTTTTGCAGGGCAAGGCCAATGGCAAGCAACGAACCGATGGCGTCTCCATCGGGGCGGACGTGGGATGCAATGAGGATGCTTTTGGCCGTGTTGAGCCGCTCCCCAATTTGATTGATGATCGCACTTTCCATAGATATTTGTAGCAACGTGGAATTACGTTTTTGCTATCTCCTTTGTTCCCATAGGCAATTGCTTTGCCGTTATAAGCAATTGTACTCTATTTTCAGGTGGGTTTTGAAATCGTAGGTGAGGCCCAGATTAGTTTTTTGCGCGCTACTGCCGCCTTCATGTCGTGATCGTTTCCCCAGCAGTTGCACTGCTGGCAGGCGGCAGTGCAACTGCCGCTGAAACAGATGAAACATTCGTAAGGCGAGATAGTATCTCGCCTTATTTTTTGGCGCGCAGGTCGGCGAGGATTTTTTCGATGTGGTCGGCGTTCTCGGGCGTGGGGTCCCAGTGAAAGCGGAGGCGAGGAAAGACGCGCAGGTCCACGCGCCCGGCCAAAGTCCGACGGATGAAGCCGCTGGCCGATTCGAGCCCGGTGAGGACTTCGCGGCTTCGGTCATGGCCTTCCACCGCGGAGACGAAGATATCGGCGAAAGCCAGTTCCTTGTCCACTTTCACGTCGGTCACGTAGATGAGGTCGAGGCGCGGGTCGCTGATCTCGCGGACGAGCATTTGCGAGAATTCCTGGCGGATGCGATCTGCAATGCGTTGGAGGCGAATTCCTGATGGCATGGGAAACCTATTGCGTATTTCGTACTGCGTGTTATGGAATACGCAGTACGGAGTATGAATTATTCAGCCTTCTCCAGAACATAACACTCAATGATGTCGCCCGACTCGATATCATGGAAGTTTCTGAGCCCCACGCCGCACTCGAAGCCAGTGCGGACTTCGCGCACATCGTCTTTTTCGTGCTTGAGCGAGGAGAAGTCGCCTTCAAAGACGATGTCGGCGCCGCGTTTCATGCGGACTTTTCCATTGCGGCGCAGTTCGCCTTCGATCACGCGGCAACCCGCGATCTTGCCGACTTTTGAGATGCCAAACACTTTGAGCACCTGCGCCTTGCCGAGGGTCTTTTCCACGAACTCAGGCGCGAGCATGCCTTTGAGCGCTTTTTCGATATCTTCGGTGAGACGGTAGATGATGTCGTAGAGACGGACGTCCACGCCTTCCGCTTCCGCGAGACGGCGGGCGGCCACTTCGGCCTGCACGCTGAACCCAAGGATGATGGCCTTTGAAGCGGATGCGAGCATCACGTCGTTTTCACCGATGTTGCCCGTTTCGGCATAAAGCACGTTGATGGTGATTTCGCCCTTGCCGAGTTTATCCAACTCGCCGATGATCGGCTCGAGCGAACCTTGCACGTCGGCTTTGAGGACGAGGTTGAGCGATTTGGCTTCGCCTTTTTCATACGAGGAGAACAAGTCTTCGAGCGAGACTTTCTTGCGCTCCTGCGATTTCTTTTTGATGGCGTCGGCGCGTTCGGTCACAATCTCGCGCGCCTCGCGGTCGGTCGCGACCACTTCAAAGATATCGCCCGCGGATGGCATATCCGAAAGACCCATCACCAGCGCGGGCGTGGACGGGGTGGCCTTCTTCATCGGCTTGCCGTGGAAATCGGCCATGGCTTTGATGCGTCCAAACGCCGTGCCAGCCACCACGATGTCGCCGGCCTGAAGCGTCCCGTTTTGGACGAGGAGCGTGGCGACCACGCCTTTGGTTTTGTCCAACTCGGCTTCGATGATGGTGCCGATCACCTTTCCGCCGGGGTTGGCGCGGATGTCGGTATTATCGGCCACCAAAAGGATGGCTTCGAGCAGGTCACTGATGCCCTTCTTCTGCTTGGCGGATACAGGGACAACGAGCGTCTGCCCGCCCCAATCGTCGGGGACGAGTTCCTGCTCAGCCAGTTGTTGCTTCACGCGTTCTGGGTTGGCGTTGGGCTTGTCCACCTTGTTGAGCGCCACAATGATCGGCACACGCGCCGCCTTGGCGTGCGCGATGGCTTCCTTCGTTTGGGGCATCACGCCATCGTCCGCCGCGACCACGAGGACGACCACGTCCGCGCCCTGGGCGCCGCGGGCGCGCATGGCGGTGAACGCGGCGTGACCGGGCGTATCGAGGAAGGTGACGATGCGTCCCTTTTGTTCCACCTGGTACGCGCCGATGTGCTGGGTGATTCCGCCCGCCTCGCCTGCGGCCACGTCCGTCTGGCGGATGGCATCGAGCAGGGAGGTCTTGCCGTGATCCACGTGGCCGAGAATGGTCACAACCGGGGGGCGGCCTTTGAGCAGGGAGTTATCTTCGCCCGCGATCATTTGCCGCCACATCGGCACTTCGCCCACCTCTTCCTTCGGCGCTTCTGCAACGGCTTCGGGAACGGCTTCGAATCCATACTCGGCCACCACAATCGCGGCCGTGTCAAAATCCACCGGCTGATTAATGGTCGCCATCACGCCGTTCGTCATCAATTTTTTGATGATTTCGATGGGGCTTTTTTCGACGATCTGCGCCAGGTCACGAATGACAATGTTCGCAGGCAGTTCAATCTTGTGTCCGTTTCCGCTCATAAGGACACCTCCTTCGTTGGAATCATTCCTGTAGGTCGAAATTCATTTCGACCATGCGGGTCGGAATAAATTCCGACCTACGCCCACGAAGACATGCCGCTGAACGGAAAAGTTAACCGATCACATGGCAGTCGCGTCCGTGGACGATTCTTCGGGAAGCGCGCTTGCAAACAATTCGAGTCGCTCCCGATCCGATGGCGTCAATTCCACTTTCAGCGCGTGGGACAGCGCGCCGCGCAGGCCGCGCTCCCAGCAACTGCGGCGGTCATGCAGGTAGGCCCCCCGTCCCGGCAGTTTACCGCCCGGGTCCACCGACACGCCCTCGCCCGTCCGAACGATGCGGATGAGCGAACGCTTTGCCAGCGCCGTTCGGCATCCCACGCAAGTCCGCTGGGGAATATGTTTGACGCGTTTAGCAGGTTTTGCTGTCATATCCTTTGACCTCGCCCCTCTCGAAATGGGAGAGGGGGCGAGGAAAATTATTCTGCTTCCCAGGCTGAGCCATCGCCGCGTTTGTGTTTCTTGCGGCTAACCACTTCGCCCAGGTTTTCATCAAATTCAAGTTCGACGCCCTTCTTCTTTTTCTTCTTGCCCTTCTTCTTATCGTCGCTCTCGGATTCTTCTGTGCTTTCCGGCGCTGTAAAGGTTTCGGGCTTGAACGAGAACATCGCCTCGAGCGAGACGCCGTCTTTCATGGCGGGTTCTTCCACTTCTTCTTTCTTGACTTCTTCCGCCGCCACGACAGGAGCCGCTTCCGCCGCCGCTTCGGGCTGGACAGCGACCGCTTCTACCTGGACCTCGGGCGGGGCCGCGGCTTCGGCGGGCTTTTCCACTTCGGGGAATTTCAGCGCGGCCAACACCTCTTCGATGTTTTGCATGGCCTTCGGGCCAACGCCGGGCAGACCCAACACCTTGTTCGAGTCGGTGCGGAGAGCCAGCATCAACTGACCCACCGTCTCGAAGCCGGCCTCGGTCAGGATATTGAACACGTGTTCCTTGATGCCCGCTTCCTCGAGTTTCACGCCAAAGGCGGCCTCGGGGATGTTGGCAAGCGCGACGGCGTTCTTCTCGTCCACCACGCGCTGGGCGTCTTCCTTGATCTGAATGGTGCGGCGTTCCACGCGATCCACGAACTGCGTGAGTTGCGCGAACTCCTCGGGCGTGACGGGACGATTTTCCGCCTTCTTGAGCAAAATCTCTTCAACGGCGGGGATGATTTCCACCATGGTGGGCAGGACACCGGCCAACTCGGCATCGCCCTTCAACTTCTGGAGCGAATCGGACGCGGCCTCGGGCAGGGATTTGATGTCAATGCGCCAGCCGGTCAACTTGGCGGCCAGGCGGGCGTTCTGTCCATCGCGGCCAATCGCGAGGCTGAGCTGGTCTTCGCCCACCACCACCGTGGCGGTCTTGGCGCCTTCCGCGCCCTCGGTCAGGTACACGCCGTTGACGCGCGCCGGGCTGATGGCCTTGGAAATATAAACCACGGGATCGGTGTCCCATTGGATGATGTCAATCTTTTCGTCGTGCAATTCCTTGACGATGGCCTGAATGCGGACGCCCTTGATGCCCACGCACGCGCCCACCGCGTCCACGCCGGGTTGGGTGGCAAGCACGGCCACTTTGGCGCGCGCGCCCGGCTCGCGGGCGATGGCACGGATTTCCACAATGCCATGATAAATTTCGGGAACTTCGTTCTCCAACAGGCGGCGCAGGAAGTTGCGATGCGCGCGCGAGAGGATGATCTGCGGGCCGCGCGGCCCGTCTTTCACTTCCAGTACCACGGCGCGCAGGCGATCATGCACTTTGAAGCGTTCGCCCGGCACCTTCTGGTTGTTGGGCATGTTGCCCTCGGCCTTCATGTCGAGGCCAATGGTCACGCCCTGCACGGGATGCGAAGCCTGCACCACGCCGCTGACGATCTCGCCCACCTGGCGCTGGAAATATTCCAACTGCGCGCTGCGCTCGGCCTCGCGGATTCTCTGCTGAATGACCTGGCGCGCGGTTTGCGCCGCGACGCGCCCAAAGTCCGCGGGGGTGGTTTCGACGATCGCCATGTCGCCCAATTGCGTTTCAGGATTCACCTTGCGGGCCACGTCCAACAACACCTCGGTGCGGTCGTCCATAATGTCTTCCACCACTTCCTTCTCGGCGAAGACGGTCACTTTGCCCGTATCGGGGTCAATCTTCGCCTCCACGTGCTGGGCGGCAGACGCGTTGACAGCCCGCCGATAGGCCGAAACCATGGCAGACTCGATGGCCGAAAGGATGATGTCCTTCGGGAGTTGCTTTTCCTCCAACACCTCGTTGAAGGCAACTGCAAATTCGTTCTTGGGCGTTTTGGACGCGGTTGTCATGCTTGCGTTTAACTCCGTGATAAGTCTTATAACAAGCAGAAAACTGGGGGTTGCCCAGTTCTCGTTGCTTTCGATATTGAGTTTCCCGTACGCCCGTGATTTTAGCACAGAGGCACGGGGGATGCAAGAAGTAAATTTCACCGAAACGCTCATGGGGCCGGGCAGATGAAATACGGGTCCACCGCGTCGCCGCCCTCCGCGAGCCAGCCGGTCGTCCCGTCATCGAGACGGACGTTCCACCACGACCAGTTGTCGGAACAGGAGGGGCCGCCGATAACGGTGAATTGCGCACCAGTATTTACATAAACAATAGTGGAGGCAGATTTTGCTGGCGCGTTGCGCAGGCGGATCCTGTCGCTTTGGGTGCAGACATAGCCGCGTTGATTCATGAGCATCCGTTGCGGCGGCGCACCGGGGCAGGAACTAGTGGTAATAGGATTTGCGCTAATAAGATCAAAAAAATCATGAGGGAGATACGTATTAAAACCTCTGTACCCAGATGCATTTGTTTCTTCCAAGGGAGCATTAGGATCGCTCAAGCCAACAACTAGAAAACCACCTGCATCTATTAGGTTGGAAAATTCTATTGCAAATGATCCTTCACGGTTAGCTTGCACCAAATGCTTTTGTAACAATTCCCATTTATCCGAAACGTCTATCTTTTGAAACAACAGAACATAAACAGGTGCGTTTAATGGGAAATTTATTCCGTTTACATCTACTTTTCCAATTTCTTTTGGTATTACTAAGTGATAGGGATGATATGAGGAAAGTTGCCCTACCAGTTCTGTTTTTGGACCTGAACTAAGCACGCAAATCTCAGGATCAGTATTTTCTTGGACCCAAAAATCTGATGAAAATACGCCGAAAGCGCTCTCTTTCTGTTCCACAGAAAAACGCCACTTTCCAGGTGAAAGAATAATGGGTGACCAAACTTTAATATCCCACGACAATATTCCATCGCTATAACCGCACAAATCCCCGAATTTATAATTTTTTATATATTCTGCCGCGTGAATGTCTTGTGTTGCCAAGTCCGCCAACAAATAGGGCGATGATAAAGAAACGCCATTGGGGCTGTCAGGCTGAAATAAAATTAGCTGAAATGGTTTGGCAACATCAATTCCCCCTAACCTAAAAGAAGCGAACAGAGTTCTGTTATCTAATGTATGCACATCAAGGAAAAATGGAGGACGACCTTCAAAGTAACAAGGCCCTGCTCCTCCGCCGCCTGCAAATGTAATCACTTCCTGAAAATCTGGCAAACGAGGCAATGCCGTGAGCGTAAATGTGCCTGTTGGCATCTTTGTTGGCGTTCTTGTCGGCGTTTTCGTAAAAATTTTGGTCGGGGTTAAAGTTTGGGTTAAAGTTGTGGAAAGAAAAGATGCCGCAAAAGATTGTTCAGATGCTGACGGCACAATAGTTGTGATTACCTGGGTTGGCGCAACCGTCTGTGGCCTCGGCAGGGTGCAGGCCAACACTACAAACAAAACCAAACCTACAGTTATTGGGCGGAACAAGATGGGTTTCGTGTTCATCATACACTCCATGACTTAACAAGACATCATCAAGGCAATGGACAAATGAAATACGGGTCCACCGCGTCGCCGCCCTCCGCAAGCCAGCCGGTCATCCCGTCATCGAGGCGGACGTTCCACCATGACCAGTCGTCAGAGCAGGAAGGCCCGCCGACAACGGTGAATTGAACGCCAGTGTTGACGTAAACAATAGTGGATGCAGATTTTGCTGGCGCGTTGCGTAGGCGAATCCTATCGCTTTGGGTGCAGACATAGCCGCGTTGATTGACGATCATCCGCTGGGGTGGCGCGCCGGGGCAGGATGCGCCAGGTGCGGAATCAGATAAAATTTTGAAATAGTCATGTGGATGTTTCTGGATTAGCCAATGATTCTCTCCAGCGATGTGGGCGTTGGGATCACAAACTCCAACGATCAAATAGGATTGTCCAGGATCGAACGCCCCAATTAATTCTGCAGTAAATGATCCATTGAAGTCCGAATGCACGGCCTGGGTGGCAATCAATATAAAGTCCTGTGACGAAGGCGTATTGCCACGATATGTCAGGAGATAGACTATCGAATTGAGAGGATAACCCAATCCAAGCATATTCACCTTACGATTTCCCTTAAGTTGAATCATATGTAATCCTCGATCAATGATACCGGGCGTTATATCATTCCAGGGGCGCGGATTAAGCGCCGCGATGTATGGATGGGAACTTTCCTTTTGCACCTGGAAATAATCGCTTGCCTGTAGACCTTCTCCGTAAGCGACGGCTTGCCATTGCCCCGTTGGATAATCAATTGGCCACCAAATTTGTACCTCCGCAAACGTGCCGTTATTCCCCCAGTCCGCAATAGCTAAGAAATCATCCTGATGATAGCCTTGCCATTTCACTTTCCCGGTTCGTTGGTCAACCAATAATTTGATTGGCCCGGCGATCCTCCCATCCGGTGCATTGAAAGTAATTTCGAATGGCAAACCAAAATTTACACCCCACATGCAAAGAACCAAAACATTATTGTATTGATGCACCTCGAGAGCAGGCGGCAAAGATGGGGGAACTCCGCATTCACCGCCGCCACCGCCACCGCCAAAAGTAACCAGTTCATCGAAATCCGGCAGGGGCGGAAGGGACGTATTGGTAATAGTGAACGTAAAGGTGGGAAGAAATGTTGGAGTGAAGGTGTGCGTGACTGTCCTGGTCGGGATAAAAGTTTCCGTGCTCGCCATAATGGGATTAGGAGGTTTCTCAAGAGCCGGCGTGGATACGGTATCGGTAAAAGTGGATTGCGCCTCGATAGGCAGAACGGATGGAGAAGGCGCGGAAGGAGGCGGCTCGGTCAGTTGGACCTGCAGATAAGAACACGGCACAGAAATAAGTAGAAAAATGGAAACCAAGGCAAGGACACGATATCGCTTGGAATTCATCAAGGTTTCTCCTACGGCACGTAAAAACAGTCCACCATATTTCCAAGTGGAAGTGTCCTGCCGACTAACGGTTCAGAAACGGCGATCAGGAAGTACTTACCATCCTGCCGATATGGGCCGCGGATGGGAACGTAAAAACTGCCGAGCGAATCCGTCTGTGCGGAGGATTGGAGGACCAGTCCGTCAGACTGCTCATACACATAAAGAAAAATCTTGCGGTTGGGCGGATAACCCTCTGCCAGCGCAAACAGATCCTGTGGCTGGTCGGCAAAGTGGCAGGTGGAATAGGCGGGGATGATCCAATCTTGACGCGAGTCCACCACAGTGATTGAAGGATAATAAGGGGCGACCACTGTAAAATGTTTGACAACTTCCAACCCACTCTCAGCGACGGCGCGGAAACGCCAGTCTCCAATTGGAAGATCGCCTCGCCATCGAATTTTGATAAAAATTCGCGTGTACGATTCTCCGATTAGAAAAAGCCCATCCGGGGGCGAACCGCCCAGCCAGTTGGCATAACTGCCGAAGTTCCTGAGATTCCAATTATTCCAGTACACATCAAAGTCCTGGCTGGAAACGTAATAATCTCCCCAGAGGGTAATACTGTTATCCGGCGCGGTGAGTTCGACGCGAAATCCATTATCAAAACCGAATCCGTATAAGCACAAGTACCCCGTCCGCGCGGGGACGAAAGAATTGGCTGCGCCCTGTACATGCGGCGGTCCCTGGTAGAAATCGTCGCAAAGAGGGCCGCCGCCAAAACCAGAAGTGACGACGCTCCCCTCGAAGTCGGGAAGAGGCGGGAGGTTCATGCTTCCCGGAGCGGGAGGCGGTTGCGTAACGGTGGGAAGATGAGTGGGACGGGGAATGGAGGTTGCCTTGGGCGGCCTGGTCGGAGGCCGCTTGGTAGGTTTGACCTCAAGCGGAGGCATGTTTTCTGGTTCAGACGTCACGGCCCCTCCCCCACAGGATAGAACCAAAAAGAAACCCACAATGACGGCAAGGATGCTGGCTGTTTTTTTAGGTAGCATGTTCGCCTCCTATCGGCGAGTAGATCAAACTTGATGCGCTACCGCTAAGAGAGTCGTTTTACGGCCCCAGAACTGAATCTAATTTTTTCTGATACTTCGACACACTTTGGGCATCAAAATCGTTTGCAATGATTATTGCCTGGCGATAGGACTCGATGGCCTTATCTTTTTCCCCTATGACGACATACATATCGCCAAGCTGGGAGAGATAATTGGCTTGATAAATCATGGGAGAAATGGGAATCGCCTTTTGGATAAAAGCAATGGCTGACGTCACATCGTTATGTTTATAGTAGGCAAGATAACTCAACCGCGCGTAGGCATGGGCCGCGAAAGATTGGATGCTTTGTGCGTCCTCATTCTCGGCGTCGGCTTCATAGCGCGCCGCCACCCACATAAACTCATTCTCAGCGACGAACGCCCAATCCTCGCCGGGTAAATTACAATCGAAACGCATCAGCGCGATCTGTCCGCGGTAAAAATGGACTTTGGTTTCAATATTCGCGCTTGCGGGTTGGTCTTCCAGGGCAGATGCCTCGTCAAGCAAATCAACCGCATCTTGAAAGCCCGCGGGATCGCAATCATTTTCCAGATAGGCGCGCAAGTAAAGAACATTCGCCTCGCCAATCTTGGCGCGTCCATAATCTGGATCTTCCATTGCCAGAAGATAGTAACGCTCGGCTTCAGAAAGGATGGAAAAATCTTTCGTCTTGGATGCTCTACGAATATAGGTATTGCCAATCAAAAGGTAGACGGTTTCTTTTCCACTCCCCACCCAATCAGGATGGTCGGCCTTTTGAAAGTAGGCGAGGGCTTTGTCAAATTGATCCATCGAATAATAGACCAGCCCAACAGTCAACATACTCAGGCCGTCCACGCGCGCCTGCACGCCAGGGCTTGCGGCCAGGATAATGTCCACGTCCGATTTTCCTTGCACATCTTTCCCAATTTCATGTTGGCCGGTGATCTCCTCTGCATCCTTGAATGTGGACTGATTTACATAAAAACGCGGCGAGAAAAAGGAGGTCCCATTCGCTTTTTCGATCTGACCATAAACAATTATGGACGCGCCTTTTGAGATGGCGAACTCGCGCGCTTCGTCCTCGGTTTGTATCATCCCAATTTGCTTCGGGCCGCAAATTTCATACGATGTGTCCATCTCAAGGCGCATTTCTTTGAAAAACGCTTCGATTTGACCGGCAATGGATTCTGCAAGATTCAATCCATCCTCGCTTCTTATTGTTTTCCCCGCATCATCCTTCACGGCAAATTCGGCCACCGCCACTGTGAATTGTTCGCTGAACGCGCAAGTCTGTTTTGGGATGACGAAGTAAAGGATGACAAACAACGTCGCCAACACGCCCCCCAACACCACGGCAAATGGTTTCCAATTCCCTTGAAAAATAACCTTGACGCTGGCCGCGAAACTCCGCGGCCCCACCGCCACGGCATTATCTGACCCTTTTAAATCAACATTTACATCAGGCGGCGGCTCAGATTTTGGCTTTAGCCTGGACGCGCCGCCTCGCCCCGGACCTCTGGGCTTGATGGTCATAGACTATGCCATCCTGGTCACTTTTGCTTTTTCCCCAATTTTTTTGATGACCAGCCTAATTCCCGCCAGCGGATTCCCAATGGTGGTAACGATCACATCCAGAATATCTGGCGCCATGGCAGAGATGGCGTTGAGCAGGCGTTCAATGCGGCTGGGATCTGCCTCCTCGCCTTTCTCGGCCTCCTTCACCACCTGTTCCACATTCTGTGCCAGCATGGATTGGTCTTCAGCGGACAATTCCTTGAGAGCCTTGATTTCGCTCTCCATCTTCTCGCGCCAGGATTTCCATTCCTCCTGGGCGGCCGCGCCAATTGAAACGGTCGCGCGTCCGCCGCTCGCGGCCACCGCGTTGTTGTTTCCCGTCACATTGATCTCAACAATATCTCTCCCCGCTTTTTTGCCTGATGGTTTGCGTTTTGATGCCATTGTGCACGCTCCCTTGCGAAGGATATGAATCAAGTATATGTCAGATAATCCGCGCATTCAATAGGCAATTTTCAACCCAAGACCAGCGCCAAACCGAGCGGATTATTATCTGATAAAATGCAACCATGACCGACACAGGAATAGACACTCTCTTTCAAGAAGCGGTGGAAGCAATTCGTAAGGAAGAGCGTCCGCGCGCCAAAGAGATTCTCACCCGCCTGCTCAAGACCGACCAGAACAACGTCAATTACTGGGTCTGGATGAGCGCCGCGGTGGAAACCGCCAAGGAGCGCGTCTACTGTCTGCAAACCGCCCTTCGTCTCGACCCCGAAAACAAAACAGCCAAACGCGGCCTGGTGTTGTTGGGAGCCTTGCCTCCCGATGAAAGCGCCCAGCCCTTCCCGCTCAACCATCCGCGCGCCTGGGAGGAGCAACTCATCCTGACCTTCGAGCGCGCCGAAGAACGGCCACCCCTGCTCTCGCGTCCGGGCGTGCGCCTCGCGGGCATGGGGGCGCTGGGTCTGGTCCTCTGCGGCGTGATCTTCTTCATGTTCATCCAGCCGCGCATCCCGCAGACGAGCGCCATCCCCACATTTACATTCGGACCATCGCCGACTTTCACGCTGACGCCCACGCCGCTCAACTTCACGCCTCGCGCCTCTCCGACCTTCATCGGGCCGACTCCGCTTTGGGCGCTTCTCACCGCCACCTACACCCCCACGCCTCTCTACAACTTGACGCCGCGCGAGCCGCAATCGAAGGACATCGTCCGCGCCGCGAACGACGCCTACGAGGAAGGCAACTGGGACGAGGTGATCCTCTTCATGGAGCAGATCGCCACCGCCGAGCCAACCTCCGCCGACCCGTTGTACTTCATCGGCGAGGCGCATCGCTTTAAGGAAGAATACAAAGAAGCGTTGGAAGCCTACGAGAAGGCGCTCGAACTGAATCCAAAATTCGGCCCCGCCTATTTGGGACGGGCGCGCGTCAACCTGGCGCTCAACCCCAACACCATCGTCATTGACGACCTCGACGCGGCCATCGAATTTGCCCCCGACTTTTTGGAAGCCTATCTCTTCCGCGCCGCGTATTTGACCGACCGCGACAAGCCCGAGGACGCGCTCGAAACCCTCGAAACCGCTGAAGAAGTTAACCCAGGCTCGCCGCTTGTGCATTATGAAAAAGCGCGCGCCTACCTCGCCTTGGGCGAATACGAAGACGCGCTGGCCTCGGCCCAACGCGCCAACGAGTTGGACATCACCCTCGTGGAAGATTACCTGCTCCTCGGCCGGGCCTACGACGCGCTCGGCATGACCGACGAAGCCAGGGCGGCCCTGCGGACATACGTCCTCTACGCCGAGGAAAATGTGACCACGCTCTTCTTGCAAGGGAAATTTAGTTTCGACGATGGCGATTACGAGACCGCCCTCGAAAAACTGGACGCATCGATCGAGTTAGAGAACAATCCCGAAGCGCGTTACTATCGCGGACTCATCTACATTGAAATGGAACGCTTTGCCGAGGCTGTCTACGAATTGCGGGTGGCGGATCAATCCTTCCCCGAATCGTTCGACGTGCAGATCGCGCTGGCGCATGCTTACATCGTCTACGAAGAATACGGCAATGGCTTCAACCAGGCCGCGAAAGCCTTCGCACTCGCCGAGACCGACGAACAGCGCGCCCAGGTTTATTACTGGCGCGCCATCTCGCTCGAGAAAATGGGACAACTCCCCCAAGCCAAGCGCGATTGGGAGGCCCTGCTGGCGCTGCCCGCGCAGGCCGTCCCTGCCGCGTGGCGGACGGAAGCGCGCGAACATGTGATCGCGCTCACCACCCCCTCGCCCACGCCAACCATCACGCGGACTCCCACGCCCTCGCGCACACCCACTCCCACGCGTACGCCGCCACCCTCGCCATCTCCCTCCCCAACGCCTGAATAGCAAGACGGCGCATCTTTCGCAGATGCGCCGTCTTTTTGTTTTGCTGATCGTTCCCCCGTTCATCCCCAGTTGGTTTCTCCCTCGCTACTCGCCTACCCGTCATTGCGAGGGTGATCTTCCCGAAGCAATCTCACAGTCAACCGGAGGAGATTGCTTCGCAACGAGCGCTCGCAATGACGGATGTACGGGAGGTTGTTTACTTACAATCCCTACCGAATCGAATGGATGAAATTCGTGATGAGCGTCTCATCCCAATCGCTGGTGGAGCCCTGGATCATCAAGACGGTGGGGCCGCCGTTGCCGGCGAAGACCGTCATCCACTGGCGGAGGGTGACGCCTTCGCCTGTCCCTTCGCTGACGGTGATGGTCACCTTCTGGCCGCGGATGGTATCTTCGCGCGTTTCCACTACCTGCATTTGCGCGCCGCCCTGTCCGCTTTGCTGTTCAAACGATTGGCGTACTTGTTCCTGCATTTGTTCTTCGGTCATGCCCAAGTTGCCGGTGAACTGCATGAGCATGATCATCATCGAACTGTTATCGCCGGACAGAGCCACGATATCGTACATGGACGGCAGAGACATGGACATGACAGGCTTATAGCCGGGCGGCATGTCATATTGGGCGATGGTGTCGCTCACGGCTTGCACGTCTTCGGGATTCATGTTGAACATGTCTGATCCCATCTTGCCGACGACAAGAAACGTCACCGCGCAGGCAATAATGCAGAGAACGGCCGCGACGCCGACGATGATCCAGATGGTGCGGTTTTTGTTAGCTGGCTTGGGTGTTTCCATGGTTTCCTCCGAAAAAAGTTGGTTATTCCGATTTGTTATTTTTCACCGCCGCGTAGATGGCGATCAACGCATCGTCTGCGGAGCCGGTGTGGATGGGCGATTCAGTCAGGCCGAGGCGGGTGGCGAGCGAGTGGAGAATCTGGCTGGCGAGCGCGTCGCGGTTCGAGAGGCGGGCGCGGCGACTCATGTATTCTTCGAGAATCTCGACCTCGCGTCCCTTCATCCGTTCGAGCGGAAAGCCGGTGGGGACGGGGACGGTGGCTGTCAGCGTGGAGGGGGCCAGAGGACGCGCGGCCGCCAACTCGTCGAGGCTTTGAACCGAGCGGTCGTGGACGACGACGGTGCCGGCCGCGAGGTCGCCCAGTCGCCGTGATTTGTCGTTGACGAACATGGCGATCACGCCCACGCCATAGGCCGAGGGCAGGAAGTCTATCAGGCGGACGAGGTTGCGGATGACGACCTCGGCCGCGGTGACCGGCGTCCCGTCGACGCGAATGACGCGCAGGCCGACCATGCGTTTGCCGGGCGATTGCCCGTTCCAGAGGATTTCAAAGAAGATGTAATATCCCCAGAAAAAAACAAAGGCGATGAAACTGAGCGCGCCGATCACCCACGCGGGCGCGGAGGAGGAGAGGATGTCGCTGCCGCCGATCACCAAAAAGATCGTGCCAAAAATGATGACTTGCAAAAGAAGCATCAGGATGGTATCCACCAGCGCGGCCAGGAAACGCGAGCCGATGCCCGCCACGTCGTAGCCAAACGAGACGTTTTCGGGCGTGTCAATTTGCAGGGTGTCGTAGGATTGTGTCATATAATTGGGTTTGATTTCCATTTCGTCGGGGAACCTGAGCGCCGACCCCGTGAAGAGAGAACCATGAACGCTGATGAATTTTACCAGTCTCGCAAAAAAGAATGGGCATCTTTAAGTACTCTTGTGGAACGCGCCCAAAAGAACGTGTCGGGGCTTTCGCCGCGTGAAGTGGGCGAACTAGCCAGCCTGTATCGCGCCGCCAGTTCGGATCTGGCGCTGGCGAAGCGCGATTTTCCGCGTCACCAGATCACGCAATATCTCAACCAGTTGGTGGCGCGCACACACGCCATTTTATATCAGGGCGAGCCGCTGGCCTTGCGCCGTCTGTGGGATTTTGCGGCGCGCGGCTTTCCGCGTCTCTTTCGCGAGACCTTCGTCTTCACCTTCGCGGCCTTTCTGATGTTCCTCATTCCTGCCATCGCGGCGGGCGTCAGCGTGGGACGCGACCCCGCCTCGGCCCAGTGGCTTTTGCCCGCCGACGTCCACGACCTGATCCCCATCGTGGAAGACCGCGAACTTTGGATTGACATGCCGATCAACGAGCGTCCGTACATCTCGGCCTTCATTATGACGAATAACATCCGCGTCTCCTTCCTTGCCTTCGCGAGCGGACTTACCGCGGGCCTGCTCACGCTCTGGGTGCTGGTGATGAACGGACTCATCCTCGGCGGCCTGCTCGGGTTGACGGGATATTACGGCATCGGCTGGGAACTGGCGAATTTTGTGATCGGCCACGGCGTGATCGAACTGAGTGTGATCTTCATGGCGGGCGGATCGGGACTCATGCTCGGCTGGGCGATCCTCCGCCCCGGGCTGATGCGCCGCCGTGACTCGCTCGCGCGGGCCGCGCGAACCTCGGTCCGACTCCTGCTCGGAGCGGTCCCCATGCTGGTGATCGCGGGCGCCATCGAGGGCTTCATCTCCCCGTCGGAGACGATTCCGCCGCCGGTGAAATGGGCCGTGGGCATCGGTTCGGGCATTCTGCTTTATTCGTATCTCTTCCTGGCAGGCCGCGAGAAGAAGCGAAACTGGTAGTCTCCCGCCGATTTGTTTCATCAGCAGTTGAACTATTGATGAAACAATGAGATTTTTGTTTGACACGCCCCCATCGCTGTGATATAACCCCGCAACAATTTACGGAAGACTCATCCAGAGAGGCTGAGGGACCGACCCTTTGACGCCTCGGCAACCAAGCAGTGATCAGTGTTCAGTTATCAGTGATCAGTGAAGACGGTGCCAATTTCGGCAGACTATGTGTCTGGGAGATGAGAGATGACCTCTGTGTTTTCATGTCGCCTCTCATCATCGAGAGGCGATTTTGTTACAGGCATTAGCCCGAAGGCCGCACGGGGATAAAATCACCCGTGCTGACATACGAAGCGCTCCGCGCTAATTCGCGCCGAGGTCAACCCGGGGCGAGGTCAGCGCTGGAAGATATCCAAACCATAGAATTATGACGCAAGCCATCGCTACGAAAGGAAGAACCATGAAAAAACAATACTTTGCGGCAACCACACAAAAATTACTTTACACACTTTGGGGAATTTTCTTCTTGGCTTTTTCTGTGTTTTCTGGGTACGCCACTTTCGTGAGTTGGTTTTCAAATGCTCTTGACTCTTCTTATCGAATTACATCTCCTCTATTCTTTTTGATCAGCTTGTATTGGGTATTTCGCTGTTTTTATCGTGGTTATCGTGAGAGTATTATCCTTTCTGAGAAAGGGATCGAATACAACTCATTTGGGTACGTCGTTGGTGTCAAATGGGAATCCATGAAACGGCTTGGCTTCCGCTGGGATGACAACTACCGAAGCACGGGCGTCTTTGCGTCTGAATATTCTGTAACAAAGAAAATTTGGTCGCCCAATATGTTTAAAGAAGTTTTTATTCCGTTGTCAAAATTTTCGAATAACTGGCGCGATTCTGACCTCGGCCAACAAATCAAACAACACGCGCCGCATCTTTTTGAAGAATAAAAATTCGTGTTACTTCGTGAAATTCGCGGCTAAAAATTTAGGAGATTTATGAATAGAACCTACACCAACCGCCGTTACCTCGACGCCCTCGAAAAGAAAGTCCTCGTCTTCGACGGCGCGATGGGAACGAGCCTGCAACTGCAAAACCTCACCGCCGAGCATTTCGGCGGCGAGCAATACAACGGATGTAACGACTACCTCGTCATCTCGTATCCCGAAGCCGTGGAAAAAGTCCATCGCTCCTTCCTCGAAGTCGGCGTGGACGTGCTGGAGACCGACACCTTCCGCTCGAATCGAATCACGATGGCGGAATACGGCCTGCAAGATCGCGTACTGGAGATCAACGAGACGGCGGCGAGATTGGCGCGTCGCTTGGCTGACGAATATTCGATACTTGATACTCGAACCTCGACTACCGAATCTCGAATATCGAATATCGATTCCCGCCTCCCGCACCCCCGTTTCGTCGCTGGCTCGATCGGCCCCTCAGGAAAATTGCCGTCAACGAATGATCCCGAATTATCGAATGTAACCTTCGATGAATTGGTTGACGTCTTCCGCGAGCAAGCCGTCGGCCTCATCCGCGGCGGCGTGGACTTGCTCCTCATCGAAACATCGCAGGACATCCTCGAAGTCAAAGCCGCCATCGTCGGCTGTCACAAAGCCATGGACGAGACTCAAGTCTGGTTGCCGATCCAGGCTCAGGTCACGCTCGACACGACAGGTCGCATGTTGCTCGGCACCGACATCAACGCCTCGCTCGCCATCCTCGAAGGCATGGGCATCGACGTCATCGGCCTCAACTGCTCCACGGGACCCGAGCACATGCGCGAGCCCATCCGCATCCTCGGCGAAAATTCCACGCTCCCCGTTTCGTGCATCCCCAACGCGGGCCTGCCGCTCAACGTGGATGGTCAAGCTGTTTACCCCCTCGAACCCGAACCCTTCGCCAACGACATGTTCGAATTCGTGACAAAATATAATGTTGCCGTTGTGGGCGGATGTTGTGGCACAACTCCCGACCACCTCCGCCTCCTCGTAAACAAATTACGCAATACGCAATACGCAATACGCCCTCCGCACTCCGCGACACCCATGCTTGCCTCCGCCATGTCAGCGATCGCCATGCGACAGGATCCTCCCCCCACCTTGCTCGGCGAACGTTGCAACGCCCAGGGTTCGCGCAAGTTCAAACGTCTCCTGCTCGAGGAAGATTACGACTCCATTTTGGAGATCGCGCGTGAACAGGTTGAGTATGGCGCGCACGCTCTCGACATTTCCTGCGCGGTCACCGAACGCCCCGACGAAGTGGAACTCATGCGCAAGGTCGTCAAGAAACTTGAGATGGGCGTGGACGTCCCGCTCGTGATAGATACCACCGAACTCGATGTGCTAGAAGTCGCCCTCCAAACCGCGCCTGGCCGCTGTCTCATCAACTCCACGCATCTCGAAGCAGGCCGCGCCAAAGCGGATAAGATTTTCGCCCTCGCCAAGACTCACAACGCCGCAGTCATCGTGCTGACCATTGACGAGAACGGCATGGCCAAGACCCGCGAGACAAAACTCGAAGTCGCCAAACGAATCTACGACATCGCCGTCAACGACCACGGACTTCGTCCCGACGCGTTGGTCTTCGACACGCTGACGTTCACCCTCGCGACGGGCGACGAAGAATTTGCCAACTCCGCGATTGAAACCATCGAAGGCATCCGCCTCATCAAACAGGAATTGCCTGGCGTGTTGACCTCGCTCGGCGTGAGCAACTTGTCATTTGGATTTGCGCCGCAAGCCCGTCCGCCTTTGAACTCGGTGATGCTTTACCACTGCGTTCAGGCAGGTCTGGACATGGCAATCGTGAATCCTGCTCATATCACCGCGTATGCCGACATCCCTGCCGAAGAAAAAGAACTCTGCGAAGACCTGCTCTTCAATCGTCGCAAGGACGCGCTTCAGCGTTACATCGAACACTTTGAAAATGTCGCGCCTTCCACCGAATCCACTCTCGCTGATCCAACCGAGGGCATGACCCCCGAACAACGTTTGCACTGGAAGATCGTCCACCGCAAGAAGGATGGCGTTGAGGCGGATATTGATGAGATCATCGGTAGACAAGTAGACACGTACACAGGTACACAAGTAGACACGGAACTCGCAACACGTGACTCGTCTCCTATCTCCTATCCCCTAACTCCTAACACGCATGAGCGCGCCGTCCACACCCTCAACACCGTCCTCCTCCCCGCCATGAAAGAAGTCGGCGACAAATTCGGCGCGGGCGAACTCATCCTGCCCTTCGTGCTTCAATCCGCCGAAGTAATGAAGAAGACCGTCTCTCACCTCGAGAATTATCTTGAAAAAGTCGAAGGCGTGACCAAAGGCACGGTCGTCATTGCCACCGTTTACGGCGACGTGCATGACATCGGCAAGAATCTGGTCAAGACGATTCTCGCCAACAACGGCTACACCGTCATTGACCTCGGCAAGCAAGTCCCCGCCGAGACGATCATCACCAAAGCGGTCGAAGTCAACGCCACCGCCATCGGACTTTCCGCCCTGCTGGTCAGCACCTCCAAGCAAATGCCGCTCATCGTCAACGAATTGCATCGCCGCGGACACCAGATCCCCGTGCTCATCGGCGGCGCGGCCATCAACCGTCGCTTCGGTCGCCGCATCCTCTTCACCGAAGATGGATCCGCCCACGAGCCTGGCGTCTTCTATTGCAAGGACGCCTTCGAAGGCCTCGAGACGATGGACAAGCTGATTGACCCACAGCGCAAACCCGACCTCCTCGCAAAACTCCGCCGCGAAGCCGACATGGAAGTGGGTCGCGCCACCCAAAACGTTGAACGTTCAACGTTAAACGTTAAACGTTCAAGCATCGTCCCCGCGCCCGTCGCGCCTCCCACCAAATGGGGCATCCGCGTCGTCAAAGACATGCCGCTGGAGATGGTCTTCAAGCACCTCAGCATCAACGAGTTGTACCGTCTCTCATGGGGAGCCAAGAACACCCACGGCAAAGAGTGGACAAAACTCAAAGCCGAGTTCGACGCCCGCCTCGACAAAATGAAACGCGAAGCCCTGCGCGATCGCGAAACGTGGCTCAGACCCCAAGCCGTCTACGGCTATTTCCCCTGCCAAGCTGATGGCAATGATTTGATCGTTTATTCGCCAGACAACTTTCAACCTTCTAACCTGCAACCTGTAACCCGCTTCCACTTCCCCCGCCAAACCTTCGACGACCATCTCTGCCTCGCCGACTACTTCGCGCCCGTTGATTCTGGCAAACTGGACGTGGTCGCCTTCCAGGTCGTGACGGTCGGACGCGAAGCCACCGAGCGCATTGACCGCCTGCACGCGAAGGGCGATTACACCGAAAGTTACTTCATGCACGGCCTCGCCGTCCAAACCGCCGAAGCGACCGCGGAATATGTCCATGGCCACATCCGCCGCGAGTTGGGTCTGACCGAAGAGCAGGGCAAACGCTACTCATGGGGCTATCCCGCCATCCCTGAGTTGGAAGACCACCGCAAAGTCTTCGATCTGTTACCCGTCGAAAAAGAACTCAGCATGATCCTCAGCGCCGCCTATCAACTCATCCCCGAACAATCCACCGCTGCCATCATCGTCCATCACAAGGATGCGACGTATTACAATGTCGGCGATTCGCGTATCGATCAATTGATGAAATGAAAATCAACTTTGACTCCAAAGTGTTTCTGCGTGCGCTGATCGTCCTGGCCGCGGCGCTGACGATCAGCTTCATCGCCGCGCCGTACCTGCCCCCCGCGATCGATTGGACGACCGCCTTCCGCCCCGCCACGCTCGACCTTCTGGCGGGCCGCGACCCATTCGACAATCCGTGGATGATTCACGCGCCGTGGGGACTGCTTCCGCTGATCCCGCTCGCGCTGCTCCCCGAAGCGGTCGGGCGCGTCATGCTCATCCTGTGCGGACTCGCCTCCTACGCGTATGTCGCGCACAAACTTGGAGCCAAACCCATCGCCACCATCTTCCTGCTCATCTCGCCGCCCGTGATGCACGTGCTCCTGAACGGCAACCTCGATTGGCTCGCTGCGCTCGGCTTTGTGCTTCCGCCGCAGTTTGGCCTGTTCTTCATCTCTGTCAAACCGCAAATGGGAATCGCGGTCGCGCCGTTCTGGTTGATCCAGGCCTGGCGCCAGGGTGGATGGAAACAGGTCGTCGTCACGTTCGCGCCGTTCACCATTGTGCTGGCGCTTTCGTTCGCGATCTACGGTTTATGGCCGCTCGGCTCGAGTCGCACCGCGGACTATTGGTGGAACGCCAGCCTGTGGCCGATGTCCATCCCTGTGGGGTTGGCGCTGTTCGTGGCGTCGATCCGCAAACAGAAGATCGAATACGCCATGGCCGCCTCGCCGTGTCTCTCGCCCTACGTGTTGCTCCATTCCTGGGTGGGCGTCTTGCTCGCGATCGTCGCGTCCGTCCCTGAGACGATCGCCGCGGTGATTGGGTTGTGGATTGTGGTGGGGATGAAATTTTTTGCAGGTTAGTTGTAAACGAGGTAACCATGAATAAATTCTTAGAACTACTCTCCTCCCAAACCATCCTCGCGGACGGGGCGATGGGAACGATGTTGCACGGACGCGGCATTGGCTTTGACAAGTGCTTCGACGAGCTCAATCTCACCAACCCCGCCTCCGTCGCGGATATTCACCGCGAATATATTGAAGCGGGCGCGCAACTCGTTATCACCAACACGTTCAGCGCCAATCGCTTCAAGTTGGAAAAGCACGGATTGGAAAAAAGCCTCACAGAAATCAACCGCGCGGGCGTGGAACTCGCCAAGCGCGCGGTGTCCGCTTCGTTTAAGGATGTGCTGGTGGCGGGCGATATCGGACCTCTCGGGGTGCGCATCGCCCCGTACGGACGCGTCCAACCTGACCTCGCGCGGGCCGCGTTCGCCGAGCAGATTTCCGCGCTGGCTGACGCGGGCGCGGATTTGATCGTGATCGAGACCATGAGCGACCTCTACGAAATCAAGGAAGCGATCAAAGCCGCGCGGGAAACTTGCACGTTGCCCGTCGTCGCGTCGGTGACGTTTACGCGCGATGACAGAACGATTCTCGGCGACGATCCCGCCAAAGTCGCGCGGACGTTGGCCGAGGCAGGCGCGGACGTGATCGGCGTCAACTGTTCGGGAGGTCCCGCACAGTTGTTGCGGATTTTGAAGGCGATGAAGTCCGCCGCGCCTAATAAACACTTCTGGGTGAAGCCGAACGCGGGGTGGCCTGAGCAGGTCGGCGGGCGAATCATGTATCCCGCGGACGAGGAATATTTTGGCGAGTATGCGTTGTCGTTCCGCGAGGCGGGAGCGAACGTGGTCGGTGGGTGCTGTGGGACGACGCCCGCGCACATCGCGTCCATGCGGCGCGCGTTGGCGTCGGCGGGCGCGCCCGCTCCGTTGACGGTGGCCCCGCTCCCCGTCGAGGAGGAAGCGATGGAGGGCGCGTTGCCTCCGTCAGAATTGGCGCAAAAACTCGCGGCGGGGAAATTCGTCATCTCCATCGAAATGGATCCGCCGCGCGGACTGTCGACTCACAAACTGCTGGCGGGCGCGTCGCTGTTGCATGACGCGGGCGCGGACGTTATCAACGTGGCCGATAGCCCGATGGCGCGCATGCGGATGTCGGCGTGGGCGGTGTGCGACGTGGTGCAGAGGCAGGGAGTCGAAACGACTTTGCATTTTCCGACGCGCGGACGAAACCTGTTGCGCGTGCAGGGTGACCTGCTGGCCGCGCACGCGTTGGGAATCAGAAATGTGTTTGTGGTGATGGGCGACCCGACTTCGATTGGCGATTACCCCGAAGCGATGGACAATTATGATTTGGTGCCGTCGGGTTTGATCAAGTTGATCAAGCAGGGATTCAACGTGGGCGTGGATCATTCTGGCACGTCCATTGGACAGCCAACGAATTTCTTCGTGGGCGCGGCGTTGAATTTGGTTCCGTCGGACATGGCGACCGAGTTCAAGAATTTGACGCGCAAGGTGAAGGCGGGCGCGGATTATTTCCTGACGCAACCGATTTACCGCGCGGAGGACGGCGAGGGATTTTTGGCGAAGTACGAGTTACAGCACGGCGCGTTGAACCGTCCTGTGCTGGTGGGAATCCTGCCGCTGGTGAGCGCCAAGCACGCCAACTTTTTGAATCACGAGGTGCCTGGGATTTCGATCCCCGAGGAGTCGATTCGACGCATGGAAGCCGCGGGCGAGGACGCCGCAAAGGTGGGCGTGGAGTTGGCGGTGGAGTTGATCCAGAAGGTCAAGCCGTGGGCGCAGGGGGTGTATATCATGCCGCAGTTTCATCGGTATGATTTGGTGGCGGAGATTGTGGAACGCGTAAAAGCGTAGACAGGTACACAGGTAGACAGGGGTTACGTGTGGGTTTGGGCTTATCCCTGTGCTTTCCGCAACTAGACGAGGCTAAAGGAAATCTATGAGGAGAGGGTATAATAATACAAACAGATGGAAATACCGACTAATCATATGTTCAGAACACCCAAATTGCCTTTAATTATGTAAGCACAACACCAATAAGAAAAATGAGCGAAACCAAAAAATTAAAACTGCCCCAAGTTGGCTTGAATAATAATGATTGGCTCTCAAATACCATGCGAAGGTTTAATTTAAAACCTTGGACAGCGGGCATACTAATGCTTTTTTTTAATTTAGCCTTGGATCTATCTTTAGCATTTGGCTTTGGTGCGTTTTACCCTGGCGCAAAAACTCATGGATTATCCAGGGAACCTATAGTATGGGCGTCTGATTTTTTAGCACAACCCTTTTTGGTTGGTTACTTTTGCTGGATTCAAACCGTCGGGAATAATTTATTAACAACACTGATTTCAGAAGGAATAATTGAAAGAAATAGCGTGTTAAACGAAATAACAATAAAGTACCAATCTTGGCTTCGTAACCGTTGGTTGTCCCGAATTGTTACAACAATAAGTTTTCTATGTGCTGTTTTTTTTGCATGGGCTACTCCTGGTCCGTCCGATCCCACTTATACAGGATGGATATCTGTTTCTCCAATATTACCTTGGGCTCGCGCTATTCCGGCTTTCATAACGTTATATGTATTATTAATGTTTTCGTTTGACTTAGCAATAATAATTAAAATGGTTAATGAAGTATTTGGTAGATTGGGAATTCGCGTAGAACCGTTTCACCCGGATAATGCTGGAGGATTGGGTATCATTGGTCGCTTCATCGCTAGTCTTGGCATATTAATTGGGGCTTTAGGAGTAGAAGTTTCCGCAAGTTTGCTCAGCACTAATGCGCCCAATGGGGTAACTACTTTGGGATTGGTTTATTTTCAAAAATTATTGGGGCTCATTCTATATATAATTTTTGCTCCAACATTGTTTTATTTAACAATAAATAGCGCACGTCGCGCAATGATTAAATATAGAGACTCTTTGCTAAAAAATATTTCCACAATGATTAACGTGCTATTGAAAAATTTACAGAAATCCGATTCGTTGGATACTGAAGTTTTAGAGTCCTTAATAAAGAAATTGCGTTTGTTAGAGGAAGAACATAAAATCGTAAGTCAATTTCCTGTATGGCCTTTTAACAAAAATAATCTAAGGAAGTTTATTAGTCTCGTAACTGGACCTATCATTCCAAGTGTCACTTCAATAGGTATTGATCTGATTACAAGATTAATAAATATATGAATCCCGTGCTACCTGTGCGAAACCCCATGCCCCTCGCCATTGACCTCGGCAACACCAACCTGACCAACTACAAGACCTCCGAAGCTTGCGCGGCTTCGGAGGTCTGTGATTGGGGAGGAGTGACCAGCGGATAGGAAGCGGATAAGCGGATTCGGAGCGCGTTATCCGCTTATCCGCTTCGCGAAGCAATCCGCTGGTCATCATTTGCGCGCACCCGCGACCTTGCCTCTGGATATCCACCTGTTTACCTTTCCCGCGCGGCTTCGGAGGGCTGTGGTTGGGGAGAAAACCTGTGTACGTGTGTACCTGTGTACACGTCCTCCTACCTCTTCACCTGAAACACATCAAAATCCCGCGCCACCGACACATTGGGGAAAATCGCCTGCGCCTGCGCCAGCACGTCTTTTTCGCGGTAGCGCCGCGAGAGATGTGTCAGGATCAACTTCTTCACGCCCGCCTTGATCGCCAACTCCGCGCCCATGCGCGCCGTCAGATGCGAGAACTGCTTCGCCATGTCCGCTTCTTCATCCAGATACGTGGACTCGATCACCAGCGCGTCGGCGCCGCGGCAGGTTTCGAGGATATCGTCCGTGCGGCCCGCGTCGCCCACCACCACCAGTTTCGCGCCGCGCTCGAACGGCCCCAGCACATCGTCCGGTGAGACGCGTTTCCCGTCCGCCAGCGTGATCGCCTCGCCTGCCACCAACTTGCTTCGTTCGGGGCCGAACGGCACGCCCAGCGCGTCCGCTTTTTCGGAGAGGAACGGACGGCGCGCCTTGCCCTCGAACGCGTAGCCGAGACAGTCTGGCCCGCGATGCGTCACAGGGAAGGCGGTGACGGAAAAATCCTCCGTCTCGAAAAATTTACCTGGCTTGATCTCGGTAAGTCGCAACGGCATGGGCGGTTGATTGCCGCGCAAGACCACCCCGTAAAGCAGATCGTGGACGCGGTCGAGAGTCTGGCGTCCACCGTAAATTTCCAATTCTTCGATCGCTTCCCAGCGCAGAAACGTGGACAGCAACCCGCCCAACCCGAGAATGTGATCGAGATGTCCGTGCGTCAGCAGGATGCGCGTCAGGCGTTTGAATCCGATGCCCGATTGCAGGATCTGGCGCTGAGTCCCCTCGCCGCAGTCCACGAGAAAGCGATACTCATTGTGGCTGACAATCTGCGCCGAAAGCCCGCGCTTGGCAGAAGGGGCCGAAGCGGAAGTGCCGAGGAAAAGAATTTCGAACAATGAAAAAATCCTTGATGAAATGTTGCCACAGATTTTCACAGATTACACAGATTGGATAAATCTGTGCCAATCTGTGTAATCTGTGGCGATGGTTTTCGAATGCGCGCCAATTGTACCTTAAGAAAAACCGACCATTTGTGCTATAATTTTTTGCGTCGAAAGAAGAGCGTAGACAAGTACACATGGGAACCAATTCCCACAAGTCGTAACTTGTAACTCGTATCCTCACTGATCACTGAAAACTGCTCACTAATAACTGATCCCCCATGCCCCTCCTCAAAGGCTCCCCCGCCAAATCCAAACCCAAAACGGTCCTGCCGGCCAAAGGCAAGGGCAAGGCCAGCGCGCGCAAATCGCGCCAGCCCGAACCCGAACCCATCCGCTACGCAGGCCCCTCCTGGTGGGAAAGCCTCTCCCCCGAACGCAAACTCGACGTGCTGGGCGTCGTCCTCGCCCTCGTCGGCGCCCTCATCCTCCTCAGCCTCTTCACCGTCAACCGCAGTCCCATCATCGGCGGCTTTATCCACATCCTCAGCCAAATCTTCGGCTGGGGTCTCTACCTGCTTCCCATCGCCTTGCTCGTCTTCGGCCTGTGGCTCGTCTTCCGACGCATCGAAAAACTCCCGCCCCTCAACATCGAACGCGCCGTCGGCAGTCTCCTGCTCTTCCTCTTCCTGCTCACATTCGTCCATTCCTTCTATCTCATCGAAGACTCCAAAGCCGCGGCAGACGTCGGCTACGGCGGCGGACGCATCGGTAGTTTCTTCTACCTCACATTGTGGAAACTCCTCGGCGCGGGCGGCGGCATCGTCGCCCTGCTGGCCTGGCTGGTCATCGCCATCACCATGACGTTCGACCTCTCCGTGCAAGACCTCGTCAAATTCTTCGCGCCTGTCATCGCCTTCATGCGGACGAAAATCACGCGTCGCGCGGACCTCGAGCCGGGCGCGGCCTCCCCAGCCGAATTCACCCCTTTCACCCCGCCCCCCGCGTCTCCTCCCGCCCAAGCCGCCGCGACCGCAACCTCGCCCAAAGTGACGACCTCGCGCCCCGGCGAGTCGGTCATTCACTGGCAACTCCCCGCCGTCAAAGACATCCTCGACGAGGGCGCGGCGCCCTCCATCAACGATGACTTCATCCAAAAGCGCGCCCGCCTCATCGAAGAGACGCTCGCCTCCTTCGGCGCGCCCGCTCAGGTGGTGGAGATCAGCCGCGGCCCCACCATCACCCAGTTCGGCGTGGAGCCGCTCTTCGTCGAATCGCGCAACGGACGCACGCGCGTGCGCGTCAGCAAGATCGCCTCGCTCGCCGATGATCTCGCCCTCGCGCTGGCCGCGCCGCGCATCCGCATCCAGGCGCCTGTGCCGGGTCACAGTTACGTCGGCATCGAAGTCCCCAACGAAGAAATGGCGATGGTGGCCTTGCGCGACATTCTCGAAAGCGAAGTCTTCCAACGCAACCGCCCGCCCCTGCGCTTTGCCCTCGGCCGCGACGTGGCCGGGCATCCCATCACCGCCGACCTGAACACCATGCCACACTTGCTCATCGCAGGCACGACAGGCTCGGGTAAATCGGTCTGCGTCAACTCCATCCTGACGAGTTTCCTCATCCACAACACGCCCGACGATCTGCGCCTGATTTTGGTTGACCCCAAGCGCGTGGAACTGACGGGCTACAACGGCGTGCCGCATCTGCTCGCGCCCGTCGTCGTGGAAATGGAGCGCGTGATCGGCGCGCTGCAATGGATGACCCGCGAGATGGACAAGCGTTATCACGAGTTTGCCCGCGTCGGCGCGCGCAACATCGCCGACTTCAACGCCCGCGCCATCGCGCAGGGCCAGAAAAAACTGCCCTTCCTCGTGGTGGTCATTGACGAGTTGGCCGACCTGATGATGATCGCCCCCGACGAGACCGAGCGCACCATCACGCGTCTCGCGCAACTGGCGCGCGCCACGGGCATCCATCTCATCCTCGCCACGCAGCGCCCCTCCGTGGACGTGGTGACGGGCCTCATCAAAGCCAACTTCCCCGCGCGCATTGCCTTCGCCGTGTCCTCCAACACCGACAGCCGCGTCATCCTCGACCAGCCCGGCGCGGAACGTCTCCTCGGCCGCGGCGACATGCTCTTCCAGGCCCCCGACTCTCCCGCGCCCGCGCGCTTGCAGGGCGTGTTCGTGTCGGATAACGAGATTCAGGGGTTGGTGGAATTTTGGCGCGCGCAGGTGGGAGCGAGTCCCTATGCCGCGCCCGGCGGAGGTCCCGCGGTGGACGCGCCTTCGATCAACGGCGTCCCGCTCAAGCAAGTCCCCATGTTCGAGGATATGTCGCCCGCGTCGGAGGATGATCCCCTGCTGAAAGATTCGATTGATATCGTCCGCAAGGAGGGCAAGGCCTCCGTCTCGATGTTGCAACGCAAATTACGCATCGGCTACACGCGCGCCTCGCGCCTGATGGACACGCTCGAAGAGAAGGACATCGTCGCGCCGCCCGACGGCGTTTCGCAGGTGCGCCGCGTGTTCGACCCCGAAGAGACCAAGGAATTGCAGGCGCAAAAATCCGAAACAAAGAAGGAAACGAAGTGACGCAAATTCGGTAAACCACAGATTCATCGTCAATGCGAGGAGGGCGCTTTTCCCGACGAAGCAATCTCCGCACCAAGGGAGGGGATTGCTCCCTGGCGCTGCCCGCCACACTTGCACCGCACTGCGTTTGGTGCAGTGCAGGTGGGGCAAGTGTCGCAACGAACGCTCGCAATGACGGTTGCCAGTTGGGGGTTTGTAAAATCGTGATTTACTGAAATTGGCAAATTGCGTTACAATAATTTTACGCCCCGGTAGTTCAATGGACAGAACAAGGCACTCCTAAGGCTTAGATGTGGGTTCGATTCCCGCCCAGGGCACAGAAAACTCATCGGAAATTGGTCGCTTAAAACCCTTGCACAAAAAAAAACGCCGTGATAATATTTGCAACGGCAAGCGCTTGGGTGCCCCCCTCACCCAGGCGTTTGCCATTTAATACGGCCTTACAAGCGAAATCTTTTGACGGATACTCCTAGCAGACCTTTTTTGTTTCTGTTCATCCAAATTAGAAATTGGCCGATTAAAACCCTTGCAAAAAAAATAGAGGCATGATAATATTTGAAGCGGCAAGCGCTTGGGTGCCCCCCTCACCCAGGCGTTTGCCATTTAACGTGACAGAATCAACAAAAAACCAGGCTCCTTCGAGAAGCTTGGTTTTTTGTTCACTTCGGTTGCGATGCAATGACTTCGATCAGGGTGACTGTATCGTGCGTTTCATCCCCCGTCAAAAACTCGGGGCAGATTTGGCTTCGGGCGCTCGCAAACGCATCAGGTTCGCGCTCCAATACGTTAATCTCCGCTTTGGAAAAATAGGTTTCAAACACGCGCTGATAATCGCGCAAACGGAAACGATTCAAGTTGCTGGTGGGATTCAACCAGTTCTTCCACGCCTGCTCTGAAAATTTCAACATCTCAAAAGGCAGTTTGAAATAGTGGTCGCGCAAGTCCACGTAATGGATGTGGATGCCGCTCGGCGCGGTCAACGCGGCCAGAGCTTTGGTTAAACCGTCCACGTCATCGAGATGCTCGTAGACGGAGGAGCTCAACACGAGGTCGAATTTTTCGGCGCGGACATTCTTCACGCCATCGTGGATCAAGGTGATCAGAGATTCGTTGGTCACGATCTGGTCGCCGCGCAGGCTGAAATAATATAAACAACAAGATAAAACCCCCGAAGGGGTGGAAAGATCGAGACGTTTTTTTCATAACCCCGAAGGGATGATATTTTTCCACCGAACCATGTCATCCCTTCGGGATTTATTTTACGGCAACGGCATCACACAATCGGGCGAGATGGTTTCGAGCGGGACGAGGAGCTGGAGTCTAAATTCCTCTAACGTGACGGCTGGCTCGTAATAGCAAAGGATGGGCGCGGCCACCCATTTGACCCAGGCGTTGTTCTCCTCGCCAAAACTGTAGTCGCTGTCTTTGATCGGCAGGCGGAGCGGGTCGCTGATGATGAGCGAGAAACGATGATTCGCCAGATCGCGGTAGAAGGCGGGGAAGGTGGACGCGGCGGTCTCGCCCATGGCCTGATCCATTAAATATTTTTTCTCGTACTCGGCCACCAGAGGGACATCCACGACGAAGCGAAACGCGAGCAGTTGGCGCTGATCCATGAAAAGGACGTCGCCTTGGGATTGCGCGTTGGTCACGTATTCGCGGACGAGGTCGAGCGTGTCGTCCACGTCAGTGCGAGGGGGCAGGAGGCCGAGGATACGCGGGTCGGCGTAGGGATCGTCCACGTCGGCGAGGACTTTGAGGCGGGTGAAATCGTCGGCGTAGAGGAGGGGACGCAGGCGCAACAATGTGCCGTAGGCGGGAAGCGCGATGAGCGCGATGAGCGCGATGCGCATCCAAACCGAGAGCGAGGCTTCGTCCGTGAGCCAGACGCGCCCCGATTTTTCCCAGACCATCCCCGCGCAGAACAACAGGCCGATCAGGAACATGTCCATGTTGTGGAGGTCGCCACCGCCGCCGATTTTGGTAGACGCGATCAACCCAACGACGAGGAGCGCGGCCAACACGCCAAGAATGGCAAGACGTTGCCACAGGTTCAGCGTCCAAAGTTTTTGCCGCACTGCGAAGAGCAAAACGATGACGAGCGGCGTGATAGCGATGATCAGGTTGACGATGATGCCGAGGTTGTACGTGCTGTTTGGGAGCAGGCGATACCAGAGTAGAGGCTGCCGTCCCACCGACGCGGCGACCTGCGTCACGGAGACGTTGCCCGTCCCTGCCAGCAGGCCGGTCAGTTGCGGGAGGATGAGTCCGCCAAAAAGTCCCGCGAGACCGAGGGCGATGGCGCGGCCCCAGTCACGCGCGGCGAGGCGTCCGTTGTCGAGTCCTGCGCTGGCGAGCCAGAGCATCCCCGCCCACATGGCGGGCGCGAACGCCCAGGTGAAGCGACTGACCGAGGCGAAGTATCCCGCCGCGGCGAGGAGAGGCAGCGAGAGCCAGAGGGGACGCCGCCAGGCGAGCGCGACGACCGCCGCGCTAAAGAGGAGAGGCGTGTGGATGGGGCCTTGTCGGAGAAAGAGGAAACCCCAGAGGGCCGCGAGCATCCAGGATGTTTGGCGAGATGCCATCCCGCCCCACGGATAGAAGACACACAAGCCAACGAGAACATATGGCACGATGCCCATCAGGCCGAGCCAGAGGCGCTCTTGAAAAATTGTCAGGCCAGGATATAAAAATGGAAGCCCGCCGATGAGTTGACGGCCCACGTCGAGGAAGGGCGTGAGTTGCGAATCGGCGGGGAAGACGTAACGCTCGCGGCCGAAGAGAATGGAGTAATCCCACAGGCGATTGCCCTCCGACCAGCCCAGCGAAAATGGATAACTGGTGACGCCCGCCAATGGGATGGACGCGCCCACGACCGCGCCGCTGACGAGGGCCGCGACCAACGCGTCGCGCCAGAAGAGGAGTGCGTCGCCGCGACCGAGCATGATCGCCAGCCCGAGCGTGGATAGGATCCAAACGAGCAGGCGAATCCCGAAGCCCGTGAAGACCACACCCCACGATGTGTATTGAAATAACAACACAGGCGCGAACGCGAAGACGATGACGAATCCCCAGCGAACGAATCCAAGCCGCGCCCGCAGGCGGATCAGCGCGGCCTGCGCTGGGTCGAGTTGACGCGGCGACCAGATCTGCGTGCGGACGAGCGCGAGCAACGCGACACAAACGAGGACGAAGCCGAAAAATCCGAGCGCCCATTTGGGAGAATATTCGCCCAGCCAGATGCCCGTCCCCCAGGCGACGCGGTTGAGTTCGAGGCAGGCCTGGGTGAGGAGCGCGGCGGAAAAGAGGATGACCAGCAGGCGAGGCAGTGAATTTTTGTTCGATGACATGGCAGGGATTATAACGGGGAAATTCCACCCCTCAGTAGCACGAGGTAGTATCTCGTGTTACCGCGATTTATTTTTTGTTTTCAGCCGCGCGAGGCGATGATCCAATTCCTGCTTCCAATGCTTTTTGACATAGGCAGGCAGTTCGGATTCCTTCGCCAACTCCAGCGCGGACTTTGTCCACCTTAGCGCATCGTCCAAATCACGGACGCGGTGCTCGAAGTGTTTCGCCAACTCGACGTGCGCGTAAATGTGCCCCTGCGCGGCGGCCTGCTCCCACAAGCGGACGGCTTCGTTTATGTCTCCGCGGCGTTTTTGCAGATGCGAGAGTCGCTCCACCGCGGCGCCGAAATCGGCTTCGCTCAACTCGTGTGCCAGTCCATGCTCAAAGAGGCGCGCGGCCAAGTCCCATTGACGCATGTCTTCAAAGAGTTTGCCGAGCGCGATGAAGTCGAGCCCATGTTGGACATTGCCGTTGAACGGATCGTGGAGCATGGCCGCCATGTGACTGAGCAACGCGGCCATCGCGACCACGTCCATGGCGTTATGGTAGAAGACGCCTTTGAGCGGGGTCGCGTCGCCTGTACGGAGATAGTCAAAATACAGCCAGGGGATTTCGTAGCCAGGCACCTCCTCGGCGCTTCGCGGCAGGCCGAGGATATTCTCTTCGAGATATTTCAGCGCCCGCGAGGGAAGTCTGTCGCGCCAAAGACGCCGCGCGAGAGGAAGCAGGTCGAGATGCGAAAATTCCTTGATCGGACTGGGAATTTCATGCAACTTGTAACGCGTGGAAAGCAATGGCGCGTCAAAGGCCTTGCCATTGAACGTCACCAGCGCTTTGCAGGGCGCGAGGAACTCGATCAGCGCTTCGAGCATGGCTGGCTCTTCGGACGGGTCGCGCAGGAAGAATTGCGCCAGGCGGAAATCATCGCCCTCGAAGCGTCCCACGCCGACCATGAAGGCGTATGTCCCTGTGCCGCCAGCCATACCGCTGGTTTCGGTATCGAGGAAGGCGAAGGAGGAAAGAGGGAAGAGGGAGATTTGCGGATCACGCGCCCAAGTCGCGATGGTTTCGAGAGGATGGAGGATGGTTAATGGTTGCACGCCGTGACGATAGTCCGCGCCGAAGGTCTGCTCGGAGACGAAGGCCTCGCCGCGCGCGGTTTGGCGGTATCCGCCGGGGACGATGGTATGAATCGGGAAACCTCCTCGGTCCCCCCTGTTGGGGGGGAAGAGGTCCGCCGTCCCCACTTTGACGCCGAGGGCTTTGAGTTTATCTGCGAGGGATTTGGGTGAGTCCACGGGGTAATTGTATCGCGTAGAACAGGTCTATAGACTTGTTCTACGCAAATAACGGCAGGTCTTTCCAACTTCGGACAGGGATGTTAGAACGAGTTTGCGCAAAATCCCCCGCGTAGACAACCAGCGGTTTCAGTTCGGTTTGCGCGTCTACAAAAAGGGATTGCAGGTAGACGAGATTTTTTATATAGTCATCGGAAATGGTTTTTCCCGATTTGATCTCAATGGCTGAAAGGGAGGAACCTGTTTCCACGAGAAGGTCAACCTCGCGCCCCGCCTGGTCGCGCCAAAAGAAATATTCCGCATTCGATTGCGTGTTTGCTTTGTGTTTCAAGTATTCTGTGAGCGCGAAGTTTTCGAAGAGCTCCCCGCGCAAGTAGTGTGAATGGAGTTGCTCCGCGGATTGTATACCCAAAAGCGAGGCGGCCAGACCCGTATCGTAAAAATATAACTTCGGCATTTTGACGAGACGCTTGTTGAAGTTTCGATAATAGGGGCGCAGAAGATGGACGATGTATCCCGTTTCGAGAAGCGAGAGCCAGGCGCGGGCAGTGTTGTGGGTGATGCCGCAATCGCGCGCCAGCGAGGAGAGGTTCAGAATCTGCCCGATACGTCCCGCGCATAATTTGAGGAAAATTTGAAACGTGGAAAGTTGGGTTATCTGCGTCAGGTCGCGGATGTCGCGCTCGATGTAGGTTTGAATGTAATTGGGATACCAATTTGTCGGCGCGACAGAACGGTCGTAAATGGGCGGATACATGCCTGTGAACATGTAATCTTCGGGTTGGTCAAATCCCAACGAAGCGCTGGACAATTCACCCATCGAGAAGGGATAAATGGACAGCAGGGCGATCCGTCCCGAGAGGGATTGCGAGATGTGCTTATGGAGCAAAAAGTTTTGCGAGCCTGTCAGGATATAACGTCCCATCCCTTTTTGATCGCCGATCTCCTGGAGGTAGGAAAATAGTTCAGGGACTTTTTGAATTTCATCAAAGATGCAGTGGTTTGGGTAAGCCGCCAAAAAGCCGCGCGGGTCTTGCTGGGCGTAGGTTCGCTGGTCGAGGTTTTCGAGGGAGATGTAGGTGTAATCAGGAAAGAGAGCCTTCGCCAGCGTGGTTTTCCCCGATTGGCGCGGACCTACCAGCCCGACAAAGGGATAGGTTTTAGCCGCAGAAAGAATTTGAGGGGTAATGGCGCGGTTGATCATGTCGAGAGTATAGGCCATTCCTTACAAATTGTCAATCAGATTGACAATTTGTAAGGAATTTACGGACCCCGCTTTGGCGCTAGGGATTTGGGTGAGTCCACAGGGCAATTGTTTCTGGAAAGTTATGGGGAAGGAGTGGCTGTTCCTGAGAAAATGATATCTCCTCTTGCAATATCATACACAAAAACTTCATAGATCGTATCGAGTCCCACCCATTTCTCTGCCAAGACTCGAAGTGTTGAATTTCCTGCCCAAGATTCAGGATATAAAAGCAGCCCTTCAGTGGCAAACGTAAAAAGCAACTGAACCCGATTTGACTTTGAATCCCAAACATACACTGATGCCGATTGTGCCGAGTCCGCTTGACTGCAATCCGCCAAAGAATAAGAAAGGTAGCGACCATCAGGCGACCAGCTAAACTTCATAAGTCCAGACACATTGAGGTGAACAATATTGCCTGTTTTAACATCTGCTATTGTTATACCCTCATCACTGGCAGCATATCTGCGCCCCGTTGGCGAAAATTCAATTTCGTAACCAGGAAACGACTCCGTTGGTGGAATAAGAATTGTCCATAAACCATCATTAAGATTTAATTGAAACAGTCCATATTTCCCTCTGTGTTGCGAAAAGCATTGATTCCCACCGCCTGAATAACCTATACTTCCAGAAAAATAAAGGTAGCCTCCATCAGGACTCCAAAATACAGGAAATAATGACCCAGGATGTTTAGCGGCAAAAAAATTTTTAAATTCCACCACCCATGTTACTCCCCACCTATTCTTAACGATTAGAGTTTGATCCCTCTTGTACTCACAACTCACAGCAACCCAATTCCCGTCTGGAGAAATTTGAGTTGAATAAATATTCAATCTGTCACAATCAACCGAAAATTGGGCTATCTGCGTCTCCTTGGCAGTCCGAGTTCGTTGATATGACTTTCTTTCTGTAGTCGCAATAGCAATCGCCGTTGACCGCCACGCTTGCCGAGTAGCGACATCTGGTTTTGACGTCACCGTTGCAATATATCTTGTAGGCGTTTTAGTAGGGCTGACAGATGGATGAACAAGAGTGGTTGGAGTTGATAACGGCTGAATAAAATCAGGTGTAGGCTCTCCCCCACAAGCAACAAGGATGGAAATCAGAATTCCCAAAATGAAAATCGCGCGAACTTTGTTTCTGTCCATATTTTCCTCCGCGTGGATTATACAACCGTCCCCACAATCAGGGAATTTTCACGTTCAAATAAAATTCCATGCTACACTTGCCCCGCCGAAGGAGGTCACGTCTGTGTCTATCTTGCCATTTCCCAAACAAGGATCACCGAGGGAGGATGTCCTCTCGTCCATGCGCGCCGCGCGCGACCATGATGTTGAATGGCATCACGGCCGCGTCTTTGGGTTGGTCTATCACATCAACGATGAGATAGATGAACTGCTCAAAGAGGCGTCGAACCTGTTTTTCTCCGAAAACGGTCTCAATCCCACCGCCTTTCCCAGCCTGCGAAAATTCGAGACCGAGATCGTGGCGATGACCGCCTCCCTGCTCGGCGGGGATGAAAAGACCGCGGGCAATGTGACCTCGGGCGGCACCGAGAGCCTGCTGTGCGCGGCCAAGACAGCGCGCGATTGGGCGCGGAAGAACCGTCCCGACGTGAGCGCGCCAGAAATCCTGATGCCCGTCACCGCGCACCCCGCGCTCGAAAAGGCCGCCGAATATTTTGGCCTGCGCGTGGTGAAGACGCCCGTCCGCGCCGACTTCCGCGCGGACGGGAACGCGATGCGCGCGGCCATCACGCCGAACACGATCCTGATGGTCGGCTCGGCGCCGTCCTACCCGCATGGCGTGGTGGATCCGATCCGCGAACTCGCCGCGCTCGCGCAGGAACGCGGCCTGCTCTTCCACACCGACGCGTGCGTGGGCGGCTTCGTCCTGCCGTTCTTGAAGAAACTCGGCTACGCCGTCCCCGACTTCGATTTCTCCGTCCCAGGCGTCACGTCCATCTCCGCCGACCTGCACAAATACGGATACGCCGCCAAAGGCGCGTCGGTCATCCTCTACAAAGATTCGGCTCTGCGCCGCCACCAGATGTTCGTCAGCACGGACTGGCCTGGCGGAATCTATCCCTCGCCGACGATGGCAGGCACGCGTCCCGCGGGACCGATCGCGGCCGCGTGGGCGATCTTGCGTTATCTTGGCGAGGAGGGATATCTGGAGATCAACCAGCAGGTGATGGAAACGGTGCAATACCTGCAAGCGGGAATCCGCGCCATCCCTGGCTTGAAAATTCTCAGCGACCCCGAAATGAGCGTCTTCGCGCTCGCGTCCGATTCGATGGACGTGTATCAGCTCGCGGACGAACTCTCCCTGCGCGGCTGGCATCTCGATCGGCAACAATTCCCCGCCTGTTTGCACATGACCGTCAACTTCGTCCACAACGAGGTGGCTGACGAATTTCTGCGCAACCTCGCCGCGTGCGCGGACACCGTCCGCAGGCCGACGATTCAGAAAACCGCGACCCGCCTCATCGTCCGCGCGGCGAACGTGTTGACGCGCGTCCTGCCCGAGGAATGGATGAGTCGCCTGATGTCAAAAGCGTCTGCATTGTTGGGCGGAGGAGGCGGACTCCCAAGTCGCATGGCGCCGATGTATGGATTAATTGGCTCGCTCCCAAATCGAGGGGATTTGAAGGAATTGGTGTTAGACCTTTTAGACTCGATGACGAAAACCAGTGATCAGTGATCAGTTATCAGTACACTGAAACTCCGTGTTTCGTCAGCAGTTGGACTGCTGACGGCTCGCAGTCCAACTGCTCGCGAACTTCGAGCAGTTCACGCAAAACCTGGAATGTGAAACTTGAAACCGAGGTTTAAATGACCGACACCGCACAGCCGAAAAAATATCTTTCGTTTTGGACGAAACTCGTCTACGGCACGGGCGACTGGGGCACGGCGGGATACGGAACCCTGCGCCAGATTTTCTACGCCATCTTTTTGACGGACGTGGTGGGACTCGACCCGCGCCTCGCATCGGTGGCCGCGCTGGTGGGCATTGTGTGGGACGCGATCAACGATCCGCTGGTGGGCATGTTGAGCGACCGCGTGCGCACGCGCTGGGGGCGGAGGCGTCCGTTCCTTTTGTGGTTCGCGATTCCCTACGGCGCGAGTTTTCTGCTTCTGTGGTACGCGCCTCCGTTCGAGGGACAGATCGCCAAGGCGGTCTTCATCACCATCGCGTTCATGATCGCCGACACGCTCGAAACGTTGGTGGCCGTCCCGTTCTCCGCGTTGACCCCCGAACTAACCCCCGACTACGACGAGCGCACCTCGCTGACGGGCTTCCGCATGTTCTTCAACCTCGCGATTTCGCTCGTCACCGCGGTGGCCGCACCGATGATCGTGGACGCAGTGATCGCAGGCGGCGGCACGCAACAACAGGGCTACCTCGTCACCGCAGGCATCTTCGGCGGCATGGCGGCGGCTCCGTTCCTGCTGATCTTCTTCGTGGTGCGCGAACACAACCTGACGCCCGAACAGGAAAACCAAGTCTCGTTCATCGAAACCGTCCGCACCGCGTGGGCAAACATCCCGTTCCGATTCGCCACCGCCGTCTACATGCTGAATTGGATCACCTTCGATCTCGTGGCGCTCGTCCTGCCGTTTTATTTACTATATTGGATTTCCAGCGGCAATCTGCTCGCGCAGGCAAACGTCTTCGGCATCAGCCTGCCCATCGAGTCGGCGGTGTTTGCGCTGTTGCTCATCACGTCCGTGATCGTCCTGCCCTTCTGGATTTTCATTTCCTACCGATTCAGCAAACAGGTCGCCTACATGATCGGGATGATCTTCTGGGCGGTCGTCCAACTCGTCATCTTCTCGATCCAGCCTGGACAAGTGACTCTGGTGCTCGCCATGAGCGTTCTCGCGGGCATCAGCGTTTCATCCGCTCACCTGCTGCCCGACTCGCTCTTCCCCGACGTGATCGAATGGGACGAACTGAAAACGCGCCGCCGCTCGGAGGGCATTTATTACGGCGTGAAAAATTTCATCCGCAAATTGACAGGCGCGCTGGCGATCTTCATCGGCTTGCAGACTCTCGGCTGGTTCGGCTACCAGACTCCCCCCGAAGGCGCGACTCAATTCATGCAACCCGCCTCTGCGCTGACAGCGATCCGCATCTTAATCGGACCCTTTGGCGCGATCCTGTTATTCTCAGCCGTTGCCATGGCCTGGTTCTACCCGCTGACGCGTGAACGCCATGCGCGGATACGGAAGTTGCTGGGGAAGAGGAAGGATCGGGAGATGGCGGAAAGTAACGCCGATTGAATCAAAAACGTCCGCTCGCGAGGGCGGACGTTTTCATTTGTACCGAATCGGCTCCACATCCCTCTTCTTCCCATCATTCTTCTTCCTCTCCCTCGCGTAATAAAATGTCTCGCGCAACTGTGGCGTGACCAGACCCGACTCGCGGTAGCCCATGCGCGTCCCGTGGAATTGCATGAAGCGGAACCAGAAGATCGAAGCAAGATTCTTCGTCAACACGCGCTCGCGCGCCGCATGATAAATATCGCTTAGGATGTTCATCGAAGTCAGGCGAATAAAATCGTACAGGCTGAAATGTGACTCGGGATGGATGCGCTTGAAGGCCATCGCTTCGCGGCGATAGCGATTGAAGACGCCGCGCGGCGTCTCGTTGTGGACGTGGACAATTTCGGCTTCGGCGGCGTAGGCAATCTCGTGTCCCTGCTCCTTCGCCCATTTTGCCCAGGCCAGGTCTTCGAGTCCCGTCAGCGTTTCGTCGTAGGGATTCTTCTCCCACAAACTTTTTCGGATGGCGGCGTTGGCGTTGTTGCAAAACGCGGTCGGCTGGCGCGGCAGACTGTGGTCGGGATACCACTGGTGATAAATTTGCTGTTCGGAAAATTTGGCCGTCTCTGGCCCGCGCTGTTTTCCGTACGTGAGCGCCACCTTTTCGTCATCGAACGGACGCAGAAGCGCCTCCAGCCAATCGGGATAGACGGGATAGACATGCGCGCTGGCGATGACGACCAACTCCCGCGTCGCGGCGCGGACCCCGAAGTTGAGCGACCGTCCGAAGGTGAATTCTTCGGGACGGATTCTCACCACCCGCGCGCCAAACGACTCGGCGATGGAGACGGTCGCATCGGTGGAGCCCGAGTCCACGAGGATGATTTCCACATCCTTCACGGTCTGATGCGCGAGTCCCTCCAGCAGGCGCGGCAGATGCTGGGCTTCGTTGTAGGCGCGGATGACGAGAGAACAGGATGTCATTGGCAGACGCCAGCATGGAACCACAACACCCCAAGGTAGTTGACCAAAATGCCCAGCCAGATGAGGAGTTGCACGGGCGTTGTGACTCGCTCCTTCATGGCAAGAGCAAGCAAAGCCAGAAGCGGCACGATCAAGTCCATGAGGAAACGATAGCCAAACTGGGCGCTACCCGTGTTGAAGTACAGCATGAGCGGCGCGAGGAGCAGAAGCGCCGAGGTCCACGCGAGCCCGCTCCACGTCGAGGTGGGACGCGCTTGCGTCAGCAAGAGCAAGGCCGGGGTGGTCAGGAGGATGCTCATCCCCATCGGGCTGGGGACGAAGAATCCGCAGGCGGCGTTCCAGTGTGGCAGAGCCAGGAACATCGTCTGGAGGTTGCGCGGCAGGAAATGCAGGTTGAATTGTCCGTACGCATCCAGATCGGCTTTCAAGTAAGCGCCGACGTTCATCGCGCGGTAGCCAAATTCGAGAGGGTTGTCGAAGCGGACGTAATTGTAGGCCAACAAAGCCAGCGCGGCCGCGCCGAGCGGAATCATCGATGCGAGGGCAGTTCGCCACGAAGCGCACAGGAGATTAATCCATCCGATATCTTTGATGCCTGCGTACAACCCCATTAGAAACGGCCAGAGAAAAACCACATTGGGGCGCGCCAACATGCCAACGCCAAGCGCAATGGATGCAAGAGTCAGCGAGCCGCTCTCGAGCAGAATGACCGCCGAAAGCAGGGAGAATGTGACGGTCACGATCTGGCTGACAAACCACACGTGACCAGAAAGAGCCATGTACCAGTGAACCGTTCCAAAACCGAAGAGCGCTGAAATCCACAAACTGCCCGAAGGCGAAAGGGAAATCAACCCGCGCCTGCGTAATCCCTCCGCCAGCAAATACACGAGCGCCACGTTCAGCGCGCCGTATGCGACAGAGAAGCGCACCGAGTTCACCGCCTCGGGGCCGCCCAGCGCCACCTGCGGAAGCATCAATAGCGACGCCAGCGGAGGAAAGGCCACGTACCAATGCCCGTCATAAAACGTAAGGTCGCTGGCCGATCCCGTGGGTTCGATATATGCCTTACCTTGCAGAAAGGCCGCGGCCAGATCGGGGAAGTAGGCCTTGTTGCGCGGCGTATCCCAACGCAAGGCCATGAGGTATGCAGAAAACAGATATAGCGCCCAGACGCAAAGAAATATCCACAAAGCGCGAGTGTACGTTTGCATCCGCTCGTGATGCACGGGAAATTGCCTGGCGCGCCAGGATAAAAATGCGATCAGCGCCAGAGCCGCGGCAAGCATAATTCCATCGGCGCGGAAATTCATTTTTGCGAAGAATCGCGATAACTGCGCCAGGGCGCGCGGATCGGAGAAGCGCCGCCAGATGGTATCGCCGACGATGAACCCGACGACGCCCACGCCCGCGCCGACGCGTATCCATTTGCTAAGAGATGCCAATTTCTGTTCCATTACCACTCATCGTTTTTTTCATAACCCAATTTCACCAGCAAGTCGCCCGCCACGTCTTTGAAAATTTTCCTGTGTTCCTCGGTGAAATATTTTTTCCATTCGCCCGTTTTTCCCGAACGGAAGGTGGGAGACTTGGACGGATTGATGGACGCCTCCAGCGCTTCGATCGTTCGCTCGCGCGTGACGTTGAGCGGGGCGCGCGCTTCGAGATGCCTCACCATTCGGGACAGCGTTTCCGCGCGGGCATGGACGAGGTCTTCAAAGTGAATGGTCAACACTTCGGGATGATCCAGCCAGCCAAGATACGGAGCGAAGCGGTCTGCGATATTCGGAAATTCGATATTCGTATCAGGCCTGCCCAAAATACTGACTTTAAGTCGCGCGTCGAAATCGGGCAGGGACGCGTAGTAATCGTGGTGGACGTGCCGCGCTTCCATCTCGGTCACATAGAAGACATGCGAGACGACCACGTCGCGCGGGTCGCGGAAAATGAAGAAGGGGACGAATCCGCCCGAGGTCCCCTTCGGGGATGATATCACGCGCGACGCGGCCTCAGGTCGGGCGAAGAGATGCGCCGAGGCCACGTCCAGCGGGCGGAGGGAGTCGAGCCAGGTGAGAGCCTGTTCGGGAGCGCGCTTGCGTCCCGTCTCGCCTTCGTATTCCGCATAAAACGAGTGGACGCGTTTTGCGAACGGCGCGACCTTTGAAAAGCCCAGCAAAATCTGGTCGAGCAGGTGCGTGCCGCTTTTGGGAAAGGAGATGCCAAGCAGAATCGGCCAGCCACACTCGGGCGCGCGAGTGGATGCAAAGCGGGCGCGTTGGGTGAGTTTTTCGGTTTGGTAGAGAGCCGAGCGGATGAGAGATTTGAGTTGCATGAGGAATGCCGCGTCACTTCTTTTTAACTACTATCGGGATAACGCCTCAACCAGCCAAACAATCATCGGAGCCAGCAACAGGGCGGGCAGAAAATTCCCCACGCGTATCTTTTTGATTTCCAACAGACTACTGACCGCCAGCCCCATCAACAGGACGCCGCCCGTGGCGGTCATTTCGGCCATCATGGCATCGTTGATGATCGGGCTGAGACTTCCCGCCAGCAGGCTGAGTCCGCCCTGGTAGACGAGGATGATAACGCTCGAAAACAGGACGCCCATCCCCAGCGTGGATGCGAAGGCCATCGCGGCGAATCCGTCCAGCACGGATTTCACCGCTAGCAATTCGTAATCGCCGGTCAAGCCGTCTTGCAACGAGCCGAGGATGGTCATCGGGCCGACGCAGAAGAGCAGGGAGGCCGTCAGGAAGCCGCGAATGAATTTGGCCGAGCCCTCCGCCGAGTCGTCGCGGGCGAAGCGTTTTTCGAGGATGGCGCCCAGATTGTGGAGCCCGTCTTCGATGCGCGTCCATTCGCCGAGCAGAGCGCCGATCAGCAAGGCCCCCAGCACGATGAGCGGATTTTCGGTCTTGAGGAACATTTGGGAGCCCATCGCGAAGGTGAACAATCCCATACCCGCGATGACGGTGGATTTGAATCGTTCGGGAATGCGCGCGCCGAACAGCAGTCCGATCAGCCCGCCCACGATGACGGTGGCAATGTTGAGGAGAGTCCCTGTCATATATAGTCTCGCAGTTACTGGTCACATTTAGGATTCGTCGTCCTGAGCGGAGACGCCGTGATTGTCGGCGTCGTAGTCGAAGGACAGGGCTATTCTTTCGCCAGCGTGGTCTTGTGACCCGCGGCCTGGTTCTCCACCAGTTCCATCACAAAACATAAGGAAGACAGGCGATTCAAATAGGGACCCAGGTCGGGATTCGTGAGGAGATTCGCCTCGGCCAATTCCACCACGCGGCGTTCGGCGCGACGGATAACGGCGCGCGCCATCGAAAGCGCCGCGCCCGCGAAACTGTCGCCGGGGAGGATAAATTCGCGCGGCATCGTCACGGTGGCAGAGAGCGCCTCGATCTGCGCTTCGATCCAATCCACGCGCGCAGAATCAATGAAGTGAAATTTGTCGGCGTTTTCGGGCGTGGCGGCCACTTCGGCCATTAACTTGTAGAGGTCGCGTTGCGTTTCGAGCAGGATGCGCTCGCAGTGTGGATCACGCGCCTGCGCGCGCGCCAGCCCCAAGGTCGCGGTGGATTCGTCCAGCGCGCCCAGGGCCTCGATGCGCGGATGCGTCTTCGCCACGCGTCCCTCGCCCAGCAGTCCCGTCGTCCCGTCATCGCCTGTGCGTGAGTAAAATTCCATGCGGGCATTATACTCTGGCGGGTTCGTTCCGCAGTTGAACTGCGGAACAACGCGCGATTTCTCCCGCAGTTGAACTGCGGGACAACGCAAGTGTGTCGTATAATCGCCGCATGCAACCTGGGACGCGCGCTTCATGGTTCGAACATGCCGTGCCGCTGGCCGCGATCGTCATCGCGCTCGCGATGCTGGCGCTCACGCCATTTTGGGCGCTGGAGTGGGTGCGTCAACCCTTTCTGGGCGTTTTGCTCGAACCGAACAACATCGTTTCGCAAATAGACGAGGCCGGCTGGCCGGCGCGGAACATGGGCGCGAACTGGTCAGACCAGCTGGTAAAGTTAAATGGTAAATTGGTGGGCAATGCAGACGAGGTGAGCGCCTTCCTTAAGGCCAACGGTTTCGCGCCTGTGCAAGCCGAATTTGTAAAACCAACAGGGGGAGCCTACATCCTAACGATCACGCCGATCCGTTTTCCATTCGGCAGTCTGCTCACAACATTCATCATTCCATATCTGACAGGACTGGTCTTCCTGCTGACCGGCCTGTGGGCCTATCGCATCCGCTCGGACCTGCGGGCGAGCCGCGCTTTCGTGACCTTTACCGCCGCTGTCTCGGTCCTCACCACCACCTTCCTCGACATGAACACAACGCACCACGCCGTGATCCTGTGGGCGTTGAGCATCTCGGTGGGTGCGGGCGCGTTGGCGCATTTGGCGCTGGTCTTCCCCCAGCAAATGCCCTTCGTAGATCGCCGCCCCTACCTGCGCTACATCCCCTGGCTGTTCGTGCTGGCGCTCAGCGCCGCAACCGCGCTTGAACTTATTTCTCCAAAAGAGCCGCTGGGCTACGTGCAATTATGGATCACGGGGTACGCCTTCATTCTCTTTTCCATGCTCCTTTTTGGAGGTACGCTCTTCGTACGCATTGTCCGTAGCCAGTCGGCTATTGTGCGCCAGCAAAGCCGCGTGATCATTTTCGGAAGCACCATCGCTTTCATCCCCGTTTTCACTCTCTACCTCATCCCGATCGTCTTTAGTTCATCCATCCCCGAGTTTCAGGGCGGATTTTTCTTCCCCATGCTGGTCTTCCTCCCGCTCTCGGTGACGTACGCCATCGTGCGCTATCGCCTGCTGGACGTAGACCGCATCTTTAGCCGCGCACTCGCCTACCTGCTGACCATGGGCATCGCGCTCGGGACCTTTTACGGTCTCATCGCCCTCATATCCTACCTAATCGAAGAGAGTATCGGCGCCGACAACCCACTGGTGATTGGACTCTTTCTCGTCATCCTTGCGGTGGGGCTCATCCCCGTCCGCGACCTGATCCAGCGCGCCATAGACCGCCTCTTCTACCGCGCCCCCGCCGATTACCGCCGCGCTCTCACAAGCCTGTCACGCAGTCTCGTCGTCACCCCCGACCTGACGCATATTCTACGCCTGCTCGAAGAGCAACTGCACCAGGCCCTCTCGCCTGAACGCTTTGTGATCTACCTCTACAACGACGAGTACGGGCAATATTTCCCCCACGCCACGCGCGAAGACAGCGCCCCCGCCTACCCCGCCGACGAACCGCTCGTGCGTCACATTCAAAAAGCGCACGCGCCCTTCTGGCTTTCCCCTGGTATGCCCCTGCCCGAAGATCTGCGCGGCTACGATCGGTTGCTCGGTTTTACCTTCGTCCCACTTCTCTATGAAGGCCGCCTGATCGGATTCTTCGCTCTCGGCCCACGCCGCTCGGGCGAACTCTATAACAGCGACGACCTCGACTTCCTCGCGGCGGTGGCGGCCCAGTCCACGCTGGCGCTTGAGAACGCGCGTCTCTTCGCCAACCTGCGCCGCACCCTGGATCAGACCCTCGAAATGAAAAGCCTGATGGACGACATCTTCTCGTCCATCGCCACGGGCGTCATCACCACCGACCTGGCGCACGAGATCACGCTCTTCAATCACGCCGCCGAAGAGATCCTCGGCATCCCCATGGATCAGGTCATTGGCCGTTCGATGGAACAGGCCTTCCCCAGCCTCTATTCCGACTTTCTCTATCTCACCGAAACCGCCGCCATGCAAGGCGCGCCCGTCTTCATCTCTGAGATCACCCGCATCATCCCCGCGCGCGGCGAGCTGGCCCTGCGCGTCTCTTGCGCGCCCCTGCTCGACGCCTATCGTTCCGCCAAGGGCGCGACCATTTTCTTTGAAGACTTGACCGAGCGCCGCAAACTCGAAGCCGAACAAGAGCGCATCCGCCAGACGTTCGGCCGCGTGGTGGCCCCGCGCGTTCGCGACCGCCTGCTGGCCGACCCGCGCAACCTGCGCCTCGACGGAAGCAAGGAAACCGTCAGCATCCTTTTCGCCGACCTGAGCGGCTTCACGTCCTACAGCGAAAAGCAAGAACCGGAAACTGTCTTCAAAGTTCTTAACGCTTATCTCTCCCTCGCGGCGGACGCCGTGCTAAAAGAGGAAGGTACGCTCGATAAATTCATGGGCGACGCCGTCCTCGCCATTTGGAACAGCCCCGACTTGCAGGGAGATCACGCCCTGCGCGCCGTGCGCGCCGCCCACGATATTTTGCTCCGTTCGGCGGAACTGCACCGCAGTTTCAACGAGACAGAACACCGCCTCAGTTTTCGCATCGGCGTTGCCACCGGTTCGGCCATCATCGGCAACGTGGGCACCAGCGACCTCTTTAACTACACCGCCATCGGCGACACGGTCAACATCGCCCAGCGCTTGCAGGTGACAGCCGAGCCGGGCGAAATTTTGATGCAAAAATCCACGTACGAAATCGTCGCGGACAAAATCAAAGCCGAGCCGCTCGAACCCATCAGCGTGCGCGGACGCGAACAACAGGTGGAAGTCTATCGCTTCATGGGGTTGTCGTAGCGATGCTGATTCCCCATCATATCGAAATCACCCGCCAGGCCCTCGCCGCGGACGTGAGCTCGCGCGCGCTCGATACAATCGTCCGCGCCAACATCGCGCAGGATGGTTTGCGCTATCAACTTTTTCACGATCACTTTCATTTCGACAACAACCAATTCGAAAAATCCTACGCGTACATCGAAGAGCAACGCGCCCTCGTCCACGCGCATTTGACGCGCGGAGCGCGCGAATCCGCATGGCAGGCCTTCGGGCAGATGCTCCACCCCGCGCAGGATTTCTACGCCCACACCGACTACATCCCGCGCTGGCTTTCCCATTTCCACAACGGGACGACTCCCGCGCCCGAAGAAGTGGACCCGGTTTCTTCCGAGATTCTCCACCACCCCGACCTGCGCTCTGGTAAACTCTACTATCCTCTCGAAGCGCTCGTTTTCATCCCGCCCCTGCGAAAACACATCCTGCCCCTGCTCCCCAAAGACTCGCACGCCCACATGAGCCACGACAGCCACGCCACCAGCCAGCATTTCGATTACGTCTTCCATGCCGCGCTCAAGCGGACGAGGATTGAGTTCGATCTAACCATGGCTCCGCTCTCACCCAGTCACCTTACTCTCTTTACTGACTGCTAATCGCTAATTGCCAATCGCCAACCGCTAAAATGCCTCGCAAACCCACCCGCACCTCATCCTTTGGATCGCCTGGCCGCGCCGGACATGACGCGTCGGCGTTTTACTCCGCGCGGTTATACGCGGACCAGCCCAAAGGTCAAGAAGAAGCGTATGTGGAGAATCCCGTCCCGGCGGAGCGGTTGGATTCCATCATCCACGGTTCATCTGAAGCGATGAGGGAATTGCCCGACGCGAGCGTGCATCTGATGGTCACGTCGCCGCCTTATAACGTGGGCAAGGACTACGATGAAGACCTCTCCATAGACGAGTTCCGCGCCTTCCTCCAACGCGTCTGGGCCGAGACGCACCGCGTACTCGTCCCGGGCGGACGCGCCTGCATTAACGTCGCCAATCTCGGACGTAAGCCTTACATCCCCCTCCACGCCATGTTGATCGCGGACATGCACGAGCTGGGCTTTCTCATGCGCGGTGAAATTATTTGGGACAAGGGCGCCTCGGCCAGCAGTTCCACGGCCTGGGGATCGTGGCAATCAGCCACCAACCCCACCTTGCGCGACACGCACGAATATATTCTCGTTTTTTCCAAAGGAAGTTTCCGCCGCGAAAAAGTGGATGGGCGCGAGAGCCAAATCTCAAAAGAGGAATTTTTGGAATTCACCAAATCGGTGTGGAACTTCGGCGCGGAATCCGCCAAGAAGATCGGCCACCCGGCGCCGTATCCCGCCGAGTTGCCGTATCGCCTGATCCAACTCTACACCTTCAGCGACGAAGTGATCCTCGACCCGTTCATGGGAAGCGGACAAACCGCCCTCGCCGCGCTCAAAGCGGGACGTCATTTTGTGGGGTATGAAGTCAACGAGGAATATCGCGAGTTGGCGCTGAAACGAATCCAAGCGCGCTAGAGGCCTTCCATGCCCGATCAAATTTTCCCCGAACCAACCGTGGGCGCGTTCATCTTCAACCGCCAGGGTGAGATTCTGCTCCTGCAAAGCCACAAATGGCCGGGACGCTACGTTGTCCCCGGCGGCCATGTGGAGTTGGGCGAGCGGCTGGAGGAGGCCGTCGTCCGCGAGGCCAAAGAGGAGACGGGGCTGGACGTCCACTCGGTGGAATTTATCAACTTCCAGCAATTCATCCACGATCCCGCCTTTTGGAAAAAACGTCATTTCATCTTTTTCGATTTCGCCTGCAAGACCGACAGCGTGGACGTGGTTCTCAATGACGAAGCCGAGAGTTTCCTCTGGATGGAACCGCGCCAGGCGCTGACGATGGAAGTGGACACGTACACGCGCCGCTCCATTGAAGAGTGGTTGAAGAAAGTTCCGGGCGACTAGAAGTCGCACCAACGCTTGTAAAGTCAGCCTTACCTGCACTGCATGGAACACAGTACGGTGCAAGCGTTGCTGACTTAAGTGCATTAGCCGACGAAGGTCGGCTTTGCAAATGTTGTGGCGATTCCCTGGCACAGCCCGCCAGGGCAGTGTGAATCGCCCAGATTGGTAAACCCCATGCGCCTCGAAACCATCACCCGCCTCCCCCAAACCCAAACCCACGCGACTCCCCTGCTCTTCATCCACGGCATGTGGCATGGAGCCTGGTGCTGGGACGAGTTCTTCCTCCCGTTTTTCGCAGAGCATGGGTATCGCGCGTCCGCCCTCAGCCTGCGCGGCCACGCGGGGAGCGATGGCAAAATCCGCGGCAGTACCATCGCCGATTATGTCGCGGACGTGGAGCAGGTGGCGGGCGCTTTCGAAACGCATCCTGTCCTCATCGGCCACTCAATGGGCGGCTTCATCACGCAGAAATATCTCGAAACGCACAACGCCCCCGCCGCGGCAATTCTGGCTTCCAACCCGCACTTCGGACTCTGGCGCGGCTTCGGACGCGTCCTGCGCCGCGACCCGCGCATTGTTCTCAAAGCCTTTCTCACTTGGAACCTGCGCCCCGTGGTCGCGACTCCCGCACGCGCCCGCTGGGCATTCTTCTCCGAAAATTTCCCCGAAGCCGACTTGTTGAAATATCACGCGAAGATGAATGACGAATCCTTCCGCATGTTCCTCGACCTGCTTGGGTTGAATCTCGCGCATCCGAAAAAAGTGAAAGCGCCGATGCTGATCCTCGGCGCGGAAAAAGACACCGTCATCGCGCCGCGCGACGTCCACGATACGGCACGGGGCTATGGCGTCAAAGCCGAAATATTCCCGAACATGGCGCACGACATGATGCTCGAAGCGGGCTGGAAATCGGTGGCAGAGCGCATCTTAAATTGGTTGCAGGAAAAAGGAAACTGAATGAAAAAATTTTGCGCCCTTCTGCTCCTGCTGGCCGCGCTCACGCAAGCCTGCGCGGGCGGGCTTCCCACACTCACCGACGAAACGGGCGCAACCGCCGGCAACGCGTCCGCCGCGAGCGAGACGTCTACCCTCCTGAAAAAACTTGGCGGCGAACCCTGTCCCGATAGCGACTTCACCTGCGTCACGCTCGAAGTTCCGCTCGATCATTTCCATCCCGATGGCCGCACAATCAAAGTGGTCTTCGGCGTCCTGCCGGCCACGGGCCAGCGCAAGGGCGTGTTTGTCAACGCCACCGGCGGGCCTGGCACATCGGGTCTGCTCAGCGCCGACGATTACGCCGCGGCCTTCGACCCTTCCATCCCCGAAAATTTCGACATCGTTTTCTTCGACCAGCGTGGCGTGGGACTCTCCGGCGGACTGCAATGCGCCAACGCAGCCGCGGCCTTCTACCGCGCCAACTGGGACGCGTCCACCCCCGACGGGGAGGCGGCTCTGACCCAATCAGCCAAGACCTTCGCTGAAGATTGCGTCGCCGAAATGGGCGCGCCCGAATCCCTGCCCTACCTCGGCACCGCGCAAGCCGTGGAAGACCTCGATGACTTTCTCGACGCCCTCGGCGTGGACAAATTCTGGCTCTATGGCGAAAGTTATGGGACTCAATACGCGCAGACCTACGCCGCTTCCCATCCCGACCGTTTGGCCGGGTTGCTCCTCGACGGGACAGTGGACCTTACGCGTTCCGGCTTCGACTTCTACGTCAGCCAGGCGCAAGCCTTCAACGATTCACTGGCCGTCACCCTCGCGGCCTGCAACGAAGACGATCTCTGCTCCGCCGACATGAACGGCGACGCTATCGCCGCGTACGACGCCCTCGCGGCCCGCTTGAAAATATCGCCACTGCCGTTCGAGTTCCCGCTTCCCACGGGCGAAAAAGAGACGCGCGGCTTCACCTTCTCCGATCTTGAAACTACCGCCAGCGCGTACATGTATTCCGAAACGGCGCGCATGATCTTTTTACGCGCGCTCGCCTCCTACGCGCGGACGGGCGACCTCATCCCGATGGCGCGCATCCTCTACGACGCGCTCGGCCTCGACCCCGAAACGCTGGCGGCCATCCCCGACCCATCCTTCTCGGACGCGATCTACTACGCGGTGGAATGTCAGGACTACGGCTACCCTGGCGCAACGCCCGAACAGCGCGCCGAAATTTACCTGCGCGCGGGCGACGCCTATGATGACAGCCTGCCGCGTTTCTCGTCCATTTTCTACGGCGACCTGCCCTGCGCCTTCTGGCCGAACGCCACCGAAAACACCGAACGCCCCGCGCCCCTCGTCGCAACGGGAATCCCCACCATCGTCCTGAATGGAACCGCCGACCCCGCCACCCCCTATGAAGGCGCGCGCGCTGTCCACTCACGTCTGGAGGACGGCTACTTCGTCGGCGAGACGGGCGGGCCGCACGTCATCTTTGGCTGGGGTAACTCCTGCGTGGACGATCTCGTCACCGCCTTCCTCGTGGCGGATTTGCTCCCCGCGCACGAGGTCACGTGCGATGGCGTGGTGGTCAGCGAATATGTCCCGCTCCTGCCCGTGAACGCGGCTGATTTCGAAAATCCGCTCCACGCGCTGGCCGCGCTGGACGATGAAATTTATTATCTACCCGAATATTATTACTGGGATTACGAAACGCCCACGGCCATCGGCTGTCCCTTCGGCGGGACCTTCTCCTTCGTGATGACCGACGAGGGCGAAAAATTTTCCTTCTTTCAATGCGCCTTTTTGGATGGCTTCGCGCTGACAGGCGACGGCCTCTACAGTTACGATGACGAGTCCCTCACCCTGCACCTCTCCATCCGCGGCCTCGCCAATGGCGCGCTAAACTACCAGCGCAACGCGGACGGCAACATTTCCGTCACGGGAACGTACAACGGGGTTGATGTGGATTTGTCGGAGTAGGTCGGAATGGCATTCCGACCCACCTTTGCTTATAATACAGACAATCCCAGTCTAATTATCGGAGGCGCAATGGAACCCAACGCATTTTATGCCCTGTTCAGCACGACCTGTTTCGCGCTCGTCGGCCTGTGGTGGAACGCCGTCTCGGCGCGCATCAAAGCCTTTAAAGAACCGCGCATGAAACAGAATGCCACTGGTGTGTATTTTTCCTTCCTCATCCCCGGCATGATGGGACTCGGCGCGCAGGTGGCGGGCGCGGAAAATGCCTTCTGGCGCGTGGTCTTCGTGGCGGGCGCGGCGATCGGTATCATCGTCTGGGTGCGGATCGTGCGCGGCGCCGACAAGCCCAACGAGACGCAGGGCTTCTTCCGCCGCCATCGCTGGGTGATGATCGTCCTCTACGCGTTGATCGCCCTCGGTTCATTGGGAGCCGACCGGGCGCTGGCCTTCACAGGCGTCACGCCGATTCAAGTGGAAGCCTTTTTGATGTGTCTGCTTGTGCTGGCAGGCCACGGCCTTTCGTGGGAAACGCTGATGGAAGTCACTCCCCCGGCGGAGTAGAAATTCCCCTCACCCTAACCCTCTCCCAAAGGGAGAGGGAACTCTCTAGCCTTCTCCCTTCGGGAGAAGGTCGGGATGAGGGAGAGCGCGAACCGCCTTCCTTACCTCATTGCATCGCATACATTCATTCCGCTGGCAAAGCAACGCCAGTGGATTTGTTCTTAATAGAATCTTCACGCGGTCAATCAGGCTGTTGAGCGGAAGCGCCTGCACGCGCGCCTCGCCAATCGTGACCGTCACCACGTCATTGTCGAGATACGAAGCGATCTCGTTAAATCCCGAAGAATCGCCAGGGAAGTTGGGACATTCCACGATCCGTTTGCGGAGCCGCGCCCAGCGCGTGAACTGTTTGCGTCCCGCCAATTTTTCGGCGTAGTGGATACTGGTGTTCACGGTGTGATCCACGCCGATCAACACAATCCAGCCATTCTTCGCGGCCAGCGCGCCGATCGGCGCCAGCGGATCGTACATGGTCTGGCGTTGCAAGGCGAACTCGGCGTTGACTCCCGCAAAAGACAAAATGGGATGCAGGCTGCGCGTCGCGTCGGGGCGGCGGCGCAGGGTTTCGGGCAAAACGCCCATCTCCACGTCGGCGGGCATGGCGCGCTTGAACGGGATCGCGTCGAGCGCGCTCACCCCGTCCTGTCGTTGACGCGTATGCTCCTCGGCGGCGTAGTCCAGCGCGTTGTTGGGCGGACCGACGAGAGGCGTCACCATAGTATCGTAGGTGAATGTCGGCATGATGAGCGCATCGCACGAACGCGCCAACGCGTCCACCACGACGCGCGGCCCGCCCTGCACGCGTCCCAACGACTTGAACGACCCATGCGCGATCACGGCCTGCCCGCGAATCGGCAACGACTCGAACCCCGCCAGCGCTTCACGAATCCCGATCATGAAAAATTATTTCCCTGTCCAGTTTGGTTTACGTTTTTCCGCGAAGGCGCGCATCCCCTCTTTTTGGTCTTCGGTGGCAAACAGATTGTAGAACTCTTTTTTCTCTTCCTCGAGCGACTCGCCCAGGAACCGTTCATACGCCGCGTTGATGACTTTCTTTGCGGATCGGATCGCGACGGGCGCGCGGGACGCGATCTCCCCAGCCAGTTTCAGAGCTTCATCCAAATACGCATCCACCCCGACCACGCGATTGACGAGGCCGAACCCGAGCGCTTCCTGCGCCGACAGAGTCCGATTGTTGAGAACCATCTCCATCGCAATGGCCTTGCCCACCGCGCGCGGCAACCGCTGAGTCCCGCCCGCGCCAGGGATGACTCCGATGGTGATTTCAGGCTGGCCGAACTTGGCCGTCTCCGAGGCGATGACCATGTCGCACGAGAGCGCGATCTCGCATCCGCCGCCCAGCGCCCATCCCGACACCGCCGCGATGACGGGCTTGCGGATGGTGCGAATCCGTCCAAAATGTGCGATCGGGTCGCGGTCATACATTTCCTGCACGGTCTTGTCGGCCATCTCTTTAATGTCCGCGCCCGCCGCGAAGGCTTTCTGATTCCCCGTGACGACCATCGCGCCGACGTTATCATCGTTGTCGAAGGCTTCGAGCGCGTCCATCAGTTCGCGCATCAGCGTGTTGTTGAGAGCGTTCATCGCCTCGGGGCGGTTGAGCGTGACGAGTCCAACCCGTCCGCGCGTTTCGGTGAGGATGGTGGCGTAAGGTGTCATGAGGAGTCTCCTGTGTTTTGCCCTTCGTTCGTTTTGCCCTTCGTTTCGCCGCAGTTGTACTGCGGCACGGCAACTGGCAGTGTAACTGCCGATGAACGATGTGCAGTGCGATTCTACACGAGAAATGGTTTTATACCGCACTCGGTCACAAATTGCGCTTTTTTAGAAGGCTGAAAGCGCAATTTGTGACCGTAGGTATTATATGCTAACATTGACTGGAAGGTCGGAGTCCAAAGTCTCCGACTTTGCCGACGACGGGAGTCGTCGGAGTCCGAATTTCACAGGAGACAAATCATGGTATTCCTTCTCACCATCCATTCCACACTGCGCTGGATCATTATCGTCGTGGCCTTTTTGGCAGTTATCAAATTCGCGCTGGGTTGGGCAATGAACAGTTCCTTCAAAGGCATGGATCGCGGTCTCGCGGCGGGGTTCAGCGGCCTGCTCGACGCGCAGGTGTTACTTGGATTAATCTTCTTCCTCTGGGATGGTTTCAGCAAGTCTGGTTTTCCTGGCTTTCGCTGGGAACACATGGTCATCATGCTGGTCGCGGCCGCATTGGGACACGTCCCGTCGCGGTTGAAGTCCCTGGGCGATAAACAGCGCTTTCTGTATTCCGTCATCGCCATCCTCGGCGCGCTGGCGATGGTCTACGTGGGCGTGATGCGCCTGCCTGGCGGATGGACGCGCTAAAAATTCGGCCGATAAACTCCAGGCGGGCTGAAAATCTGCAACCTGAATCCAAATACTCCATTAAACGACCCCGCCCCGAAAGCACTCTTTCGGGGCGGGTCTCATTTCAAACAAACTAAATATCCAAATTCCGCACAGCCTTGGCGTGGGTTTGGATGAAGCGTCGGCGGGGGTCCACCGCGTCGCCCATCAGCATGTCGAAGGTGCGATCGGCTTCGGCGGCGTCGTCCACCGTCACCAGCAGGAGCGTCCGATTCTCGGGGTTCATCGTTGTCTCCCACAACTGTTCGGGATTCATTTCGCCGAGACCTTTGTAACGCTGGATGCTGGCTTTCTCCGCGGCCGCCATCTCTTTGAGAACCTTGTCTTTTTCCTTGTCGCTGTAGGAATATTTGACGTTGTTCTTGTACGCGATGCGATACAACGGCGGCTGGGCAATGTAGAGATGCCCATCCTCGATCAGCGTGGGCATGTAGCGGAAGAAGAAGGTCAGGAGCAATGTGCGGATGTGCGAACCGTCCACGTCGGCGTCGGTCATGATGATCACGCGTCCGTAGCGCAGGCCTTCGAGGTCGAAGTTATCGCCGATGCCCGTGCCGAGCGCGGAGATGAGCGCCTTCACCTCGTTGTTGCCGAGGATCTTATCGAGACGGGCGCGTTCCGTGTTCATGATCTTGCCGCGCAAGGGCAAGATGGCCTGGAAGTGGCGGTCGCGTCCCTGCTTGGCAGAACCGCCAGCCGAGTCGCCTTCCACGATGTAGAGTTCAGTCTTGGACGAATCGCGTTCGGAGCAATCGGCCAATTTGCCGGGGAGAGTGAGCGACTCGAGCGCGGACTTGCGGATGACGAGATCGCGCGCCTTCCGCGCCGCGTCGCGCGCGCGTGACGAGGTGAGGCATTTGGCGACAATGGCCTTCGCGGCCTGCGGATTTTCATCCAGGAACGTGCCGAACGCCTCGCCCACCACCTGGGTGACGTAGGTCTGCACCTCGGGATTCATCAACTTCACTTTGGTCTGCGATTCGAACTGCGGCCCCGGGTGTTTCACAGAGACGATGGCAGTGAGACCTTCACGGGTGTCGTCGCCGGTGAAGTTCGGGTCGGCGTCTTTCAGCAGGCCGCTCTTGCGGGCGTAGTCGTTGATGACGCGCGTCAGCGAGGAGCGCAAGCCGGTCATGTGCGTCCCGCCGTCCACAGTGTTGATCGTGTTGGCGAAGGAGTAGACCGATTCGGTGAAGGCATCCGTATATTGGATGGCCGCCTCGACGCCGATATTCTCGATCTCTTTTTCCACGTACACGGCGGAGTGCAGGGTTTCGCGGTTGCGATTCAAATAGCGCACGAAGGAGGTGATGCCGCCTTCAAAGTAGAAGGTGATTTCCTTGTTGGAACGCTCATCTTTAAAGAAGATCGTGACGCCGCGCGTGACAAACGCCATTTCGCGCAGGCGCTGAACGAGGGTGTCGAAGCGGTATTCGATATCTTCGGTGAAAATCTGCTTGTCGAATTTAAAGGTTTGTTTCGTGCCAGAGTCTTTGGATTTGCCAGTCGCTTGAATGGAACCTTGCGGGACGCCGCGCTTGTATTCCTGCCGCCAGGATTTCCCGTCGCGTTTGATCTCGGTCACCATCCATTCCGAGAGGGCGTTCACCGCGCTGACGCCGACGCCATGCAGACCGCCCGACACCTTGTAGCCGCCGCCGCCAAACTTGCCGCCCGCGCCGATGACGGTCATCACAACGTCCACCGTTTCCATCGGTTTCCCGTTGGCGTCCTTCTTGCTGGGGTGCGGACCGACGGGGATGCCGCGGCCATTGTCCTCCACGGTTACGCTGTCGTCGGCGTGGATGACAATGTTGATGCGGGTGCAGTAGCCAGCCAGGGCCTCGTCAATGGCGTTGTCCACGACCTCGAAAACGAGGTGGTGCAAGGCTTTAATATCCGTACCGCCCACATACATACCCGGGCGCTTGCGGACGTGCTCAATACCTTCCAATGCCTGAATGGAACTGACATCGTAGTTTGCGTTTTGTGCGTTATCGGTCACAAATACCTCCAGAATTACGCCAAGGGAGTGACAGCCCTTGGAATTGATTATGCTTGGGGAGCCGCCGTGTTTGGTTTGAGCCGCTCGAATACAATTTCCAACCAGGCGTTCATATCGCGGTAATAGATGAACGACGAGGCCAGCAATGCGGTGGTAACGAACGCGTGACCCGCAATGCCCACCAACGCCATCCACGAATTATCCGCAGGAACCGACCACAGGAAATTCAGTCCCTGGCTGATGACGAAGATCGCCAGCACGAACATGCTGCTGCTGGGCAGGGTAAAGCGCGCCATCCGCAGGCTGGAGTAGATGGAGTAGAACGCGTTCTGTCCACGCAGATACATGCCGTGCGGCGCAAAAAAGATCGGCACGACGATCCATGCGCTGAACAGGGCGATCACGAACACCGCGATCTGCAACAATTCCGCGCCGATCAACCCGATGACGCCGAGGATGACCATCACGGGAATGCCGATCATAAAGGCGGCCATCGTAAGGATCATAGAAAACAACAGGGTCTGCAACACCGCGCGGGCCGAGCCGGAGGCCGTTTCGCGTATGCCCGTCGCGCCAGAAACCCAGTTGAAGTACAGCCCGCCGAGCGCCCATCCGCACAATGTCAACAGAAAGAACAGTCCTGCCGTGCTGGCAAGCGATTCAATCTCGATTGCTGGTTGAGCGCCGAGCGGGGTGACGTCGGGCATCTTCGATTGAAGCAGACTGGAAATGCCCACAGGGAAGGTGCGTAGCAGGCTAAACAGGTTGTATTTCAGAAAGAAATCCGCCATCAGTTCCTGGACGGCCATCATCTGTTTCACCTGCATTTCGTTTGCCAGGCCGTTCATGGAGTAATAATCCATGACATCCGAAAACATGCGCGCCAGCGCGCCTTTCACGCTCAAGCGCGGCCCAAACCACAGGAAAAGATCCAATGCCAAGGGCGGGAGCAGGACAGCGAGATGATTCGAAATCGCGTCCAGCCCGGCGCGGATGGCCTGGATCACGCCCGGAGGGGGCGGAAGGGGTTGAGGGGCCTTGTTCGTTTCCATAACCGATTAATTTTACCATAGCGATTCCGCCCGCCGCTGGCTCTGAGGTACAATGCGAGCCATGCAATCCCGCTCCTCCCTGCCCGACGCCAACCGCATCGGCATTTTGACAGCCGCCGTTTTGCTGGCCTTCGCGCTCACGCGCGTTTTGCCCGCCGACGAAGCGCTCTTGCGGCTTGCCATTGGCGAATTCTTTTTGACTTATCCTGTCAGCCTGGCGACTGCCATAACGGTCATCGCCGCGGGATTGGCCGCCACAGGCATGGACTGGTTGCTGCGCGGCCACCCCGCGCTGGCCTCGCGTCGGACGGTGGAACACTGGCTCCTGCCCACGTTGACGACCTTTGTAGTCGGCGCGCCGCTCTCGCTTTTGCCCGATGGCTCCTCGTGGTGGATCGCGTTCGCGGTGGCGGGCGCGGCGCTGGTGATGGTGTTCATCGCCGAGTACGTGGCGGTGAATCCGCTCGCGCCTTCCTACTCCGCCGCGATGGGTCTGCTCATCGCGCTTTCGTTTGCCGTTTCCCTAATTTTGCTCACCACTTTGCGCGCGTCCAGCCCGCGCCTGGTTTTGTCTGTTCCCGCGATTTTCCTCGCCAGCGGGTTGGTGTCTTTGCGGGCGCTTCATCTTCGCCTGCAACGCTGGGAATTTTTCTGGGCGCTGGGCATTGCCGTTATCTCCGCGCAACTCGCGTCGGCCCTGCATTACTGGCCGCTTTCCCCGCTTCAGTTTGGATTGGCGCTGGTCGGGCCGCTCTATGCGTTGACGGCGCTGGCCGGCAGTTTGGGCGAATCCACGCCGCTTCGACGCGCGAGTGTGGAGCCGATCGTCGCTTTGGCGCTGACCTGGGGCGCAGCGGTGTTTTTGGGCTGAGGAAACGCGTCCGCAAGCCGCGGCCCGCCCAAAGGTCGCGCGAGGCGAAGCAGTCCATCAGAGAAACCAGTCGGGGAAAAGCGTGTTAATGTTTTCATCCCAACAAGGAGAGAAACTGTGATTCAAACGCTCACCGTACTTGGCGTATTGCTTGCTTCTTATATTCTCGGCTCTGTGCCGTTCGGATTGTTGATCGTGAAGATCCGCACGGGCCAGGACATCCGCACCATTGCCAGCGGGCGCACGGGCGGCACGAACGCCATGCGCGCGGCGGGTTTTTGGGCGGGCATCTTTACCGCGCTGTTCGACATTTTGAAAGGCGCTGGCTCGGTCTGGCTGGCGCAGGCGGTGGCTCCCGCCAATGACTGGCTTCACGTCTTCGCGCCGATCTTCGCGATCCTCGGCCATAACTATTCCATCTTCCTGCCCGAGTTCGACGAGAACAAACGCTTTAAGGGTTTGCGCGGCGGCGCAGGCGGCGCGCCTTCGGTGGGCGGCGCGTTCGGTTTGTGGCCGTGGTCGCTGGCGATCATTTTGCCGCTGGGCGTGTTGGTATTTTTTACACTGGGTTACGCGTCTGTCACCACCATGAGCGTGGCGCTGTTTGCGATCATCGTCTTTGCGGTGCGCGCCATCAACGGCTTTCCGTGGGTGGACGTGTTGTACGGCGTGCTGGCCGAGATCATTTTGATGTGGGCGCTGCGCCCGAACATCAAAAGTTTGATCGAGGGGAATGAACGCGTGGTGCGTCTCAGTTTGCATGGGTGGCTGAAATCAAGACGCGAGGCCAAAGATAAAGTATCTGCGGAAAATTAATCTCCTGTTTTCAAAGTTCGTCAGCACGATTTGCCAAGCAAATCGAACTGCTGACGAAACAAGAGGCGACAGTAAAAAAAATGAAGACCAGATGAACTGGCTCTTTTTTTACGGTAGAATTTCGGACATGTTAAAAAAGTTGTGGAAGTTCTTCCTGCGCCTCGCGTTGACTTTGGGCGCGCTCGGCCTCTTTGGGCTTTTGCTTCCCCGTTTCATTTTTCTGATCTACGCCAAGCCCCGCACGTTTTCCGCGGCGGACGCGCCCGCGCGGCGCGTGGCGATCGTCTTTGGCGCGGGGATCAAGAACGGCGAACCGACTCCCGTGCTGCGCGACCGCGTGCAGACCGCCGCGAATCTGTATTTCAGCGGCAAGGTGGAAAAAATATTGATGAGCGGCGACAATCGTTTTGTAGATTACAACGAACCCGAAGCCATGCGTCAATATGCCCTCACGCTCGGCGTACCAGACGCGGACATCGTCCTCGATTTCGCGGGACGTCGCACTTACGACACCTGCTACCGCGCTCGCGATATCTTCGGGCTGGATTCGGTCATCCTGGTGACGCAGGCCTTCCACCTGCCGCGCGCCATCTATCTCTGCAACATGCTCGGCGTGGACGGGGTGGGAGCGCCAGCCGATATTCAGTACTACCGCAAAATCTCGCGCGCCATCTGGAACTTCCGTGAGACGCTCGCGACACTCGACGCGATCAACGACATCATGTATAAGAAGCCTGTCCCCGTACTGGGAAATCCTGAGCCGATTTTTGTAGAGGAACCATGACCCGCGAAGAAGCCCTGTCCATTGTCCGTGAGTTTGTGAAGAATGAAGGTCTCGTGCGCCACATGTTGTGCGTGGAGGCTGTGATGCGTTTTTACGCCGAGAAGTTTGGCGAAGACGTGGAGACCTGGGGTCTGCTCGGCCTGCTCCACGATTTCGATTGGGAGATTCACCCGTCGCTGGAGGGGCATCCGCAGGATGGCGCGCCGATTTTGCGCGAACGCGGATTGGAGGAGGAATACGTGCAGGATATTTTGAGTCACGGCGACCATCTCAACATCCCGCGCGATACGCTCCGACGGAAGGCGCTTTATGCCTGCGACGAGATCACGGGATTGGTGACGGCGGTGGCGTTGGTGCGTCCGTCCCGCTCGCTGTATGATTTGGAAGCGTCCTCCGTCAAAAAGAAGTGGAAGGACAAGGCCTTTGCGGCGGGGACAAACCGCGAGGAAATGGAACATGCCGCCAAAGAGTTTGGCATGGATATGTGGGAGCATACCGCCAACGTGATTACCGCCATGCGAAAGATCGCGCCTGAGTTGGGGTTGGTGGGCAACATCCCTCAGCCATAGGTGGCAGGGAAACGCTGAAAGGGCCGATCAAGCCCAGGGCTTGCCGCGTCCGACCAAAGGTCAGGCGGGACGCGTTTTTTGTCCATAGTTAAGATTGTAAGAACGGCATATTAATGGCCCGTCGGGTCGCTCCTGTCAAAATGGAGGGACATTATACTGACCGCCATTCAAAAGCGCCTAAAAGCATTCGCGAGGGCAGAAAGCGGTTCCTTGTGATTGCGGGCGATGAATACCTTGTGGCATAAAAGGAGACAGATATGTTTGGTATTCCGATCGTGTGGATTGTTGTGGGGGTGGTGGTTTTGTTCTTTCTGGCTGGCGTTCGATTCATTCCGAACAACCGCATTGGTTTGATCGAGAAGCGTTTCGCACGCGGTTCCGTGAAATCGGGGCTCATCGCTTTGAACGGCGAAGCGGGTTATCAGCCGAAGGTGTTGCGTGGTGGTTTGCATTGGCGGATGCCGATCCAGTATGTGGTTCACCAGATGCCGCTGGTGACGATCACGCAGGGCAAGATCGGTTACATCTTTGCCCGCGACGGTAAACCGCTCGACCCGACGCAGGTGCTGGCTTCGAACGTGACGGCGCGCGATTTTCAGGACGTGGATGCCTTCATCAAGGAGGGCGGCCAGCGCGGCCCGCAACGCTTGATCTTGCGCGAAGGTACGTATGCCATCAACCTGATGCAGTTCATCGTCATCACCGAGGGACGCGTCTACTCGATGCCGCTCAACCGTGAAGAGGTGGCGGTCATCCAGAATATGGCGACATTCATTGGCGAGCGCAAGGGCTTCACGCCCGTCGTCATCAAGGACACGGACGACCTGGTGGGCATCGTGACTGTGCATGATGGGCCGTCGCTGCGCCAGGGCGAGATCATCGCCCCGCCCGTTGGCGATAACGCTGCCGATGTGGCGACGTATCACAACAAATTCCAGGACCCCGATCGCTTCCTGGCGGCTGGCGGCTTCCGTGGACGTCAGTTGCAGGTGCTGGTGGAAGGCACGTACTATGTCAACCGCCTGTTCGCCACGGTGGAGATGATTCAGAAGACGATCATCGAGGTCGGTAACGTGGGCGTGGTGGTCTCGTACACTGGCGAGACCGGCGCCGACCTCTCTGGCATGGAATATCGACACGGCGAATTGGTCACCACCGGCCAGCGCGGCGTGTGGAGCGAACCGCTCCTGCCCGGTAAATATGCGTTCAACACGTACGCCGGTAAAGTGGCCGCCGTCCCGACGACGAACTTCATTTTGAAGTGGATCCGCAACGAGATCGGCGCGCACAAGTTCGATGAAAACCTGACCGAGGTCTCGCTCATCACCAAGGACGCATTCGAACCGTCTCTGCCGCTTTCGGTGGTGGTTCACATTGATTACAAGAAAGCCCCGCTGGTCATTCAGCGCTTCGGCGACATCAAGAAACTCGTCGAGCAGACGCTCGACCCGATGGTGTCGGCGTACTTCAAAAACATCGGCCAGACCCGCACGTTGATCCAGTTACTTCAGGATCGCTCCGCCATTCAGCAACAGGCCAGCGTGGAGATGAAGGAGAAGTTCGCCCACTACAACCTCGAGTTGGAAGAGGTGCTGATCGGCACACCCTCCTCCCCGGCGGGCGACACGCAGATCGAAACCATCCTGACCCAGTTGCGGTCGCGCCAGATCGCGGCAGAACAGATCGAGACGTACGACCGCCAGGAGAAGGCCGCCGTCAAGGAACGCGAGTTGCGTGAGGCCCAGTCGCGCGCACAGATGCAGACCAAGATGACGGAAGCCGAGTTGAATATTAACATCCAGAGCGACCAGGGTAAGGCCGAGTACCAGCGCTCCATCCAGCAGGCCGCGCAGATCCGCGCGCTGGCCGAAGCGGAATCCGAAAAGATCGCCCGCATCGGTATCGCGCAGGCCCTCGCCACAGAGGAACAGGTTCGGGCCTACGGCGGACCGCAGTTCCAGGTGACGCAACAGGTGATGCAGCGCTTCGCGGACGCCATCCAGCAATCGGGCGTGGACATCGTGCCGCGCGTGCTCATCAAGGGCGGCGCCGATGGCGACTCCAGCACGGGTAGCGTCATCGAAGGTTTGATGGCGATGCTGCTCTCCGAGAAGTTGGGCGTGGATGTGGCCGAACAAGCCGCCGCGACACGCTCGCCCGAAGCAGATGCCCTGCGACAGCAGATCCGCGAGAGCATGAGCAAGCCAACCGCAACCGAAGCGCCGAAACCTGAGGCGAAGAAGAAGTAAGTTACAACAAAAAAGCCCCTAAAGGTTTCTAAAACCTTTAGGGGCTTTTTGATTCACGAAATCCGTTTCAACCGAAAATCGCGTATCTCGTTCAGCGCGCCCTCCAGCGAGGAGTGGCCGCTGTGAAAACTCCATTCGTCGTACTTGCTGGCCTCGAAGATGGCATAGCCGCCGTTATGTTCGCCGATCAGCATGAACATCGTCCCATTGTCGTCGCTGAAAACCGCCAGCGATTTGTAGGAGCGCTTATCGGGGAATACGCCTTCCAGCGTGAGGTAGCCGTCTTTGACGCGGCTCATCAACTGGTCCAATCGGTCAGACAGGGGATTTTCAGTCATGCCATACCTTCGCGAACTTCATGGGTTTGTAAGATGAGTTAAACCATACTTCCGAACCAGCCGCGCCGTTCCATCCATTTTGCAGTTTCCAAAACGGGGACAATCGTTAATGAAAGCGCGGCAATGATGGCTAGGTCAACAAGCGGCAGGCTGAATGTCTTGAACGCGTCGTGCATGAAAGGCAGATACACGATGAGCGCCAGCAGGCCCATTTCCCACAGCACCGCGAGGTTGAGCCATTTGTTCGCAAAGGGTTTCAGGAACACCGAGTTGCGGTCCGAACGGAAATTGTACGCCTTGAAGAACTCGAATATCACAACGGAGACGAACGTCATCGTGCGCGCCTCTTCTGTGCTGCGCCCGCTATTGAGCGCCCATGCAAACAAGCCGAGGTTAATGGCCGCCAACCAGACGCCGCCGATGACCATGAGAATAGTAACGGGGCGGGTAAAGATTCCCGTGCGAGGATTGCGCGGCTTGCGTTTCATCAGGTCTTTTTCGGCGGGATCCACGGAAAGAGCCAGCGCTGGCAGGCCGTCGGTGGCGAGGTTAATGTAGAGGATCTGCACAGTTTCCAACGGAAGCGGCATTCCAAATAACGAGGAGACGGCCATCAGCAGAATTTCGCCGATGTTGGAGGAAAGCAAATACATCAAATACTTTTTGATGTTGCCAAAGATGCCGCGGCCTTCTTCCACGGCGGCGACGATGGACGCGAAGTTGTCGTCGGTGAGCGTCATGGCGGAGGCTTCTTTGGTGACGTCCGTGCCTGTGATGCCCATCGCAATGCCGATGTCGGCTTTCTTGAGCGCGGGCGCGTCGTTCACGCCGTCGCCTGTCATGGCAACGATGTGCTGATTCGCCTGCAACGCGGAAACCACACGCAGTTTATGGGCGGGCGAAACGCGCGCGTACACTTCGATCTTTTCCACTTCACGCACAAAGTCTTCGTCGCTGATGGCGTCCAACTCCGCGCCGGTGATGACGCGCCCATTCTTCAGCAATCCCAATTCGCGGGCGACGGCCTGCGCGGTAACGGGGTGATCGCCTGTGATCATCACCACTTTGATTCCCGCGTCTTCGCAGGTCTTGATGGCGTCCTTCGCTTCGGGGCGCGGCGGGTCAATCATGCCGAGCAAGCCGAGGAAGGTCATATCATGTTCGGCGGTTTCGATGCCCGTGTTGGTTTTCGTGGCGATTGCCAGCACGCGCAACGCCTCGCCTGCCATGCTTTGCGCCGCGTCGAGAACCCTTTTCTTCGCCTCGGCGTCAAACGGGATTTCTCCGTTTGCGGTGAGTAGCCTGGCGCACGAATCAATGATGATTTCAGGCGCGCCTTTGGAATACGCCACACGTTGATCGTTCGCGCGGTGGAGCGTGGTCATGCGCTTGGTTTCAGACGTGAAGGGGATTTCTTCGACGCGCGGGAACTCTTCGTCGAGATCGTTTTTCTTCAAGCCCGCCTTCGCCGCCGCAACCACCAACGCGCCTTCGGTCGGGTCGCCTTTGACGTGCCAGCGTTTGTCCGCTTCGTTTTGGACAATGTGCGCGTCCGACGCGAGCGTCGCGCCGGTCAGCAATTTTTTCAGCGCGTCGGAGGGGGCGATCTCCTTGCCATCGAGCGAAAACTTTCCATGAGGTTCATATCCCGCGCCGCTGACGTCGAATATTTCGCCCGCGACATACACTTTCCGCGCGGTCATTTCATCTTTGGTGAGCGTTCCCGTTTTATCGGAGCAGATGACCGAGGTGCTTCCGAGCGTTTCCACGGCGGGGAGTTTTCTTACCAGCGCGTGACGCTTGACCATGCGCTGTACGCCGATGGCAAGCGAAATCGTAACGACGGCAGGCAACGCTTCCGGCACAACGGCAACGGCCAGCGCAATGCCAAACAACAGCATTTCGATGATGGGCTGCCCGCGAAACAGGCCGATCGCCACGATGAGCGTCACGATAACAAACGCCGCGCGCGCAAGGTTCGCTCCAACTTTATCGAGGTTGTCTTGTAAAGGGGTTTGTCCACTTTCGACGGTTTGCAGGAGTGTGGCGATCTTGCCAAATTCCGTGTTCATGCCTGTGGACGTGACCAGCGCGCGTCCGCGTCCGTAGGTGGCGGCGGTGCCCGCGTAGGCCATGTTCTTGCGATCGCCAATGGCGAGATCGGCCTTTTCGATGGTCGCGACTTTCTTTTCCACGGGAACTGATTCGCCCGTGAGCGCGGCTTCTTCAATTTGCAGGTTGACCGATTCGATGAGACGGGAATCCGCGGGAATTTTATCTCCCGCGCGAATCAGGATGACGTCGCCAGGGACAACTTCACGCGCGGGGACTTCCACCTCATCGCCATCGCGCATGACCGCCGCGGTGGGCGCGGCCATCTCGCGCAAGGCTTCGATGGCGCGCTCGGCGCGATACTCCTGCACAAACCCCAATCCGACGGCGAACAGCACGATAATGCCGATGACAATGGCATCCAGGCCTTCGCCCACAAAAGCGGAAAATACCGCCGCGACCAGCAGGATGATGATAAGCACATTCTTGAACTGCTCGAACAACAATTCCCAGGGCGAGATGCGCTTCGCGGCCTGTAATTCATTGGGGCCATATTCTGCGAGCCTGCGTTCGGCCTCCTTTTGGAGCAATCCGTGATCTTGGGCGTTAAGTTGTTTGAATACGTCGGCCGTGTCCAGCGCGTGCCAGGCGTTTTCCTGCGGGCTTTCCATTTTGATTTTAATTTCAGAAGTCATGCAACTCTCCTAAATAGGGATTTGTGCAAACAAAAAGACCATCACGATACATCCGTGATGGTCTCGCCAATCGCTCTTGTATACCGAGCGCCTGGATTGCCGATGGCTCGCGAAGCGGGCCAATGGGGTGACGACAATCCATCCTGCGGGGGCAGGTGGCTACTCCCCGAACACGCCCATAGTCTAACCGTGCGATGGAGGCTTGTCAAGCAGGGTTTGGGACAACAGGAAATTTTTGCGAGTTTTGGAATGGCTGATAAACACGCCAAAATATTCCTCCCGAAACGTTTGGCGCGGCGGACTTCGGCGCTGTGGTTTGGCTGTAAAATAGACGCATCCCGCCCACGGAGGAGACTCAGCGATGACCGAAACCAACCCCCAACCCATCTACCGCATTATGGACTTGCACGAATCAGACCGCCCGCGCGAGAGGCTGTCCGCATTGGGGCCGCAGGCATTGACCAACGCTGAGTTGATCGCCATCCTCCTGCGCGTGGGCGTGAAGGGTGAGAACGCGGTCGCGATGGGTCAACGCCTGCTGAAGACATTTGGCGGCTTGTTGGGACTGCACCGCGCTCCGTTGTCGGAGTTGAAGAAACAGCACGGACTTGGCGAGGCGAAGGCCGCGCAGATCAAGGCCGCCATCGAGCTGGGACGCCGCCTCACGTTGGAATCGCCCGAAGAACGGCCGACCGTCAACAGTCCCGCGGACGCGGCCGCGCTGGTGACGTACGAGATGTCCGCGTTGGAGCAGGAGCATCTGCGCGTCATCCTGCTCGATCGAAGGAATCGCGTCCTCGAGACGGTGGAGATTTACAAGGGCTCGGTCAATTCGTCGCAGGTGCGCGTGGGCGAGATCTTCAAGGAGGCTATCCGCAAGAATGCCTCGGCGCTGATCGTCGTCCACAACCATCCCAGCGGTGCGCCAAGAAGCATGTAGGTAGAAAGTTCCAAGCGGAACCCTGCACGGAGTGTGCAGAGTGGCTAGAGGGACAGGGGCGATGACCCGAAGCAGAATCGTTTCTGAAGCTCCCTCGACAATGTGGCAAGGGAAACCCTA
>JACRBL010000050.1 GCA_016234485.1 Chloroflexota bacterium | reverse complement strand
TGCACAGACGCCATTGCTGTCGGAGCAAATGAGAGTCCCTGGCAAGGTTCGATCGTGCCTGGCCGTATAAGTGGTCAACAGGTCTTCGGATGGGTAAATGTCGAACACAAATTCAGAAGCGCCAATATCGCAGGCCGTTCCCTGTGGACGGGCAACGCCCATTTGGTCGGACACTGCGCATGAATTAACGCCGCTTCCAGTGGTTGCCGCGCTTCCCGCGTCTAGGGCAAGGCTTCCTAGTTTCAAAGGGTAAACAGAAACTCCATTGCCGGCATTCAGACGCGCCCCAAAAACGCTGGAAGCTGGAATTGGATTTGTTTTGGTTCCCCAAATATCGTGCCTGCCCCAATCTGAGTCGCATTGACTGGAAGCGAGGCCGATAAGGTTATGATCAAGAGAAATGACGGCATAGGCATGGGGCGCTCGGCAATCGGCGCCAACTTGGTTTTTAAAGATGGATGAATTACCTACAATGATGGTGTTCGCAAGGTAAGTAGCATATTGCGAATATAGGCCGCCGGTGGCCCCGCGATTACCCGTAATAGTCGTATTGATTAACCATGCCACTCCTTCATCAGTAATTCCCCCCGCCCTTGCTGGGTTTTCAACCGCGTTGCTGTTTCCATAGATCGTGCTATTGACCGCCTTTAAATCGCCATTGTTGTAAATACCTTCCTGGTTGCCATAAATGGAAGTCTTTTCAACCAGCAAATCTCCATGATTTGTGATTGCCGTTCCAGCTATGCCTGTGATCGAAAAATTTTGGATATGGACTTTTGTTTTCTCCGCGATGGTAAGCGGGTATTTAAGAATGGTCGCGCCAATTCGCTTTGTGAATGAGGTATTCCATCCACCTAGCAAGATTGCATCCTGGGTAAAGGTCATGGCATCGCCATTAAAGACGCCGATTGAAATCCCGATTTCATCTCCGGGTTCAAAATCAGGCTTGCTGAACACTCCTTGAATGGTGGCGCAGGGCGTCGCGGGGGACATACAGTCATTGGCGTCATTGCCTCCATTTACAGCAGGGACAACAACCCAGAAAAAATTGGTCAGATTAAAATGCGCTGGCTCGGCAATCGAAGGTATACGCGCGTTGACAAGATAAGATCCAAATCTGGTATTAGCCGAGAAAACAGGCGTAGTAGCGGCGCCAGAGGCATCGGTCATTCGTGATATTTCATTGGTTCCGCTTTCACCAAAAACGATGCTTGCGCCATTAACCGGCGCGACAAACGTGACGGGCACCCTGGGGACAGGAGTTCCCTTCTCGTCCAATACAACGATACTAAGCGGTAATGGAAACGTTTGCCCCGGGGCCTCTTCTTGATTGTCGCCAGAATTTACCCATAAGGTAGAAGGCTTGCCAGGGACAGCATACTCATACGCGCCAATATCGCAGGCAACGCGAGGTAATCCGCGCGCGTCGATTTTCAGGCAGGTGGACGATTTCCCATTATCAATTGCTGGACTGTCTGGCAGGAGTGATTGATAACCTTTGGTAAGCGCTACGCCAAGCCCTACATAGGCAGACACAATATCAGTCGCATGATAGGTCATGTAACAGTTGCCATCAAAGAGATTGTGACCATTGGATGTAATATTCCCACCACACGCGCTGGGACCAGTTGCATCAACAATGCTGTTCTCAATCGTAAGGCCGCCGCCAAAAGCGCTTCTCACGGGCGCATGATTATTGCTTATTGTGGAGTTAAGAACTGTAAGATAGCCCTCATTGTAAAAACCGCCTGAAGATTGCCTTGCCGAATTACCGCTAATAGTGACATTTTCAAAACGGGCATGTGTGCCTTGAATATATATTCCTCCAGCCATATACGCTTCATTTTGGATTATTGCACTATTTACCAAATTGAGTACGCCGGCATAGGAATGAATTCCACCACCAGTGTGGTAACTACGCAGAACCATGTTATCGCGAATGATGCTATTGGTTATTGTTATGTTTGTAAATGACGACAAATATATGCCTCCACCGTTGCCGTTGCCTGGATCATAATTGTGATAGGTTGCATTGCCGTTTTGAATAATAAAGCGATCGATTCTTCTCTCAAGGCTCATTGGAGTAGTAAAAATTCCTCTTCGAGCATTTTCTCCATCAATAATGCTGTAGCCGTTTTGCGTAAAAAACTTCGAATCCCACCCCCCAGACAAATAGACGCCTTTATCCAAGGTTACAACATGGAAACCACTGCCCCTGTAAACCCCCTCTTCAATTCCGATTTTATCGCCATGGTCAGATACACTAATTGCATAGTTGATGGTCATACAAGGGCTTAAAGAATTCGAGCAATCCCCGGAATCCGTACCTGTTGTTGCTGATACAAATCTAACCAAATTTGGGTCTGGGTCAGCTAACGATACATTTATCCTAGTTTCTGGCGCGTAAATAAGTTCAGGGGTTAAAACAGCTTGATCAGATTTTAATTTCCCCGTCCACCCCGTATCAATCTGATTGAAATGCAAACTGATCTTCCCTGTCTGCGCGTTCACCAACACCAACTCGTGCAAAGGCGCGTTCTCAGACGTGACCTCCATCCTCCATACCAGGTGTACAGGCGTCTTGTCATCTCCATTCATCAGGCGTGCATCGTAGATCCATAACTCTGGCTCTGATGCAACAACCTCGCCGGGATTAAGTCCATACGCGCTCGCGATCTCTTGTAGCGCCACAGCCTGGGCAAGCATAGCGTCAATGCTCGGCGTGATCCAAATATCCAAATCAGGCGACACTTCGCCATTAATAGATAACAGTCCACCCTGCGCGTTCGTGTTGACGATCAACTCGCCTGCCATCACAGGGACGCCCTGATACAACTGCTGATACTTTGTCGTCCCGCGGCCTTCCTCTTCACGCGTCGACGTTAGGCGGAGTTCTTCCTGCGGATTCTTCAGTCCAAACTGAGGGCCATACACATCCAGAATCGCGAAGCCTCGGCCTTCTGCCGAAAGGTTGGCGCGCATCGCCGCATCCACACGGATCGGGCTGGACGGGTCGGCCCCGAGGAAGCTCAACTTCCCCGTCTGCGGGTGGACGCTCGTCCGAATGCCATCCCCGCCCCCAAGTTCGGTGGACGCGGAAACCAGGTTGGGTTGCGCCGAGGAAAGCAAAAGCGTCATCCCAACCAACACGGATACCAGCACATTCAGAAAGTTCGGTTTGCGATTCATGTTTAATCCTTTCTCTTGTTCCCTGGGCAAGAGACCCATTGCGGAAAATTTTCCCGCTGTTGTTATCATTGATCAAACTATACAACATTTCAAATCATAGTCAACATGACAAAAGTCACAAAACCTCCAAGACCCCAATCTCCCTCTGTCTCCACCTTCTGCTCTCTGCCCTTACTCCCTCTCCCTCTTTGGTAAAATCCCCCCATGCAACAATCTGCCTTCCGCCTTCTCACCTTCCGCCTTCTACTCACTGCCTTCTTACTCACCTCCTGCGCGCCCGCCACCCTCTCCCCTACCCCCGCGCCTCCCAACTACAATCCCTTCGTGCCCCTCGATGGCAACGGACAACCCCTGCCGCCCACGCTCGAATCCACGCTCGCGCCGGGGCAACCCACGCCGACGGAAATGCCCTTCATCGTCCCCACCGCCATTCCGTTGAGCGAACTCCTCCCCACGCCGTGGCCTGCGGGCATTGCGCGTCCATCTCCTACGCCCGACGGGGCGCGCGTCCTGCCCACCGCCCGCGCCGACGCGGACCAGTACATCGTCCAGCCTGGCGATACGCTCGGGAGCATCGCCCAAACGTATGGCATCGGCCTCGAAGCGCTGATGCAGGCCAACGGACTCGCGGACCCGAACCTGCTGGCGGTCGGCCAAGCCCTCGTCATCCCCGTCGCGGAAGCGGGCGCGGTCGGCTCGTCGTTCAAGATCATCCCCGACTCGGAATTGGTCTACGGCCCCGCCAGCGCCAAGTTCGACGTGGACAAATTCATCCGCGAGCAGAACGGCTACCTCGCCTCCTTCTCGCAGGAAGTGGATGGTGAATATTTATCCGCCGCGCAAATCATCACCCTCGTTGCGCAAAACTATTCCGTCAACCCGCGTCTCCTGTTGGCGCTCATCGAACATCGCAGTAACTGGGTCACCAACGCCGCGCCGCCCCAAACCGATTATGCCCTCGGTATTGGCGACCCCGCCCGCCTCGGCCTCTACCTGCAATTGTCCTACGCCGCCAACGAACTCAACCGCGGCTACTACCTCTGGCGCGCCAACGCCGTTTCGAGTTGGGTTCTCGTGGACGGGACCGTCGTCCCCGTGGACGGCGGCATCAACGCTGGCACGGCCGGCGTGCAAAACTTTTTCTCCAAGCTCGATGACCGCGTCACCTGGACGACCGATGTGGACGTCTTCGGTCTCTACCAAACCTACTTCTTCCTCTTCGGTTCACCCTTCGATCTCGCGGTGGATCCGCTCGTGCCGGGCTGGCTCCACCAACCGCGCTTCGTCCTGCCCTTCGAGCGCGGCGTGACGTGGGTCTACACCGGCGGACCGCACGGCGCTTGGGCCGATGGCTCTGCCTGGGCCGCCCTCGACTTCGCCCCCATTCTGGACACGTTGGGCTGTTTCCAGTCCGAAGACTGGGTCACCGCGTTGACAGATGGACTCATCACCCGCACCGGCGCGGGACAGGTAATCCAGGACCTCGACGGCGACGGCTACGAACAGACCGGCTGGGTCATCCTCTACATGCACGTGGAAGCCCGCGACCGCGTGGAACCCGGAACACGCGTCAAAGGCGGAGGCCGCATCGGACACGCCTCTTGCGAGGGCGGCGCGTCCAATGCCACGCACTTGCACATCGCCCGCAAATACAACGGCGAGTGGATCTCCGCCGCGGGCCACATCCCCTTCGTGATGGACAACTGGACCGCCACCAGCGCAGGCTCCGAATACGACGGCTACCTCCAACGCGGCGACATAATCCTCGAAGCCTTGGAAGGCATCACCGACCAGAACATGATAGCAAGGTAAGGCGAGATAGGTTCTCGCCCTACACAGGTATAATCCCGCCAGCATGAAACGCCTTCTCATCCTCCTCGTCGCCTGCGCGCTCGCCACTTCTGCCTGTGCCGCCCAATCCTCGCTGTGGGGAGTCCAAGCCACTCCCACACCGCGCACGCCCACCGCCACCGTCCCCGCCACCGAGACGGCGATTCCCACCATAACATTTACGCCTCTGCCCACTGGCACGAACACCCTCGTTCCCGCCGAGCCCGTCCCGACGCAAACGCTGGTGCAGGTGTTCACGCCCCAACCGAAGGAAGAACCGATCCTCTACTACGCTCAAAGCGGAGACAACCTCGAAGCGCTGGCGAAGCGTTTTTCCGTCGCATCGAGCGAAATCACATCGCCGCGCGACATCCCGCAGACGGGGCTGATCGAAGCGGGCATCCTGCTCATCATTCCCGATCGAATCGACGAAGAGCAGAAAACGCCCAACATCCAGATCATGCCCGATTCCGAAGTCATCTTCTCGGCCTCGGCCAGCAAATTCGACGTGGCAGGATACATCGCCAACGCGGGCGGTTATCTCAGTTCGTACAAACAATGGATCACCACATCGGGAACCACCAGCGGCACGGACGTGTTGACCAAACTCACGCGCGATAACTCTGCCAACCCGCGCCTTCTGCTGGCCCTGCTCGAATACGAAAGCGGCTGGGTCTTCGGGCAACCGCCCAACATCTTCCGCGAAAAATATCCGCTGGGCTTTCAAATTCAAGATGACGATCAGGGCCTGCACAAACAATTGCAATGGGCCATGAACCAGTTGTACGCGGGCTACTACGGCTGGCGCGCGGGGACGTTGACCGAGATCGAATTTCCCGACGGCGAGAAACTGCGCCTCAGCCCCGACCTCAACGCGGGGACGGTGGCCCTCCAATATTTCTTCTCCCGCCAGCGCAACCGCGCCGAATGGGAGCGCATCCTCGACCCCAACTCGCCCACGGGTTTCATGGCCTACTACAACGAAATGTTCGGCGACCCGTGGGCCTTTGCCGCCACCGTCGAGCCGCTCTTTCCGCCGATCAACATCCAGCCGCCGTTGGTTCTGCCGTTCGAACGGGGCGTGCAGTGGAATTACACCAGCGGCCCGCACGGAGCCTGGGATCGCGAAGGCCCCCTCGCCGCCGTGGACTTTGCGCCTCCCTCCGACCATAAAGGGTGCGACGTCTCCTTCACCTGGGTCACCGCCTCCGCGGCAGGACGCATCGTCCGCTCCGACGAGGGCGTGGTCGTGATTGACCTCGACGGCGACGGCGACGAGCAGACGGGCTGGGCGCTACTCTACCTCCACATCGCCAAAGAGGGACGCGTCCCCGCCGGGACACGCGTGGAGGTCAACGACCGCCTCGGTCATGCCTCCTGCGAGGGCGGCATTTCCACAGGCCGGCACATCCACTTCGCGCGTAAATACAACGGCGAGTGGATTCTCGCTGACGGCGCGCTCCCCTTCACCCTCAGCGGATGGACGGTTCACGCGGGCGCGAAGCCTTATCAAGGCACGCTCACGCGCGGCGCCCGCACCGTCACCGCCGACCCGTACGGTCAATCCTGGTCTGTCATCCTCCGCGAGGAGAATGAATAGATTGTTTTTCTCTACCACATACCCGTCATTGCGAGGGCGATTTTCCCGAAGCAATCCCCCTCACGCCGAGGAGACTGCTTCGTCGGGAAGTTTTCACCCTCCTCGCAGTGACGAAATCTTTCGTAGTTGTAGAAAGAAAAATCTGTTTGAAAAAAAATGATCGCTAGAATTTTTCGTCTCTCCATTATCATCGTCCTCCTCACCGCCTGCGCCCCCACCACCGCTTCCAAACTGAACGCATCCGCTGGTTTCAACGTCACCGAAGAGGTCGCGGCCAAATCCACGCGCCCACACCACGCCCCCGGCGAATTGGTGGACTACACCGCCCAAAGCGGCGATACCTTGCCCGCCCTCGCCGCGCGCTTCAACACCACCGTGGAAGAAATTCGCGCGGCCAACCCCATCGTCCCGCCCGACGCGACCACCATGCCGCCCGGCATGCCGATGAAAATCCCCATCTACGACCTTCCGCTGTGGGCCGAGCGTTATCCCATTCTGCCCGACCATGCCTTCGTCAACAGTCCCACCGCCATCGGATTCAACAGCGCGGCCTTCATCGCTTCGCAGGAGGGCTGGCTAAAAGAGTATCGCGAATACGCGGGCGACGAATGGCGCGACGGCGCGGGCATCGTTGAATACGTCTCCACCAATTTCAGCGTGAACCCGCGCCTCTTGCTGGCGTTGCTCGAATATCAATCGGGCGCGCTCAGCGTCCCCGTCCAGCCCGAAACGCCCTACATCCTTGGCTATCGCGAACGCAACCACGATAGCGTCTACCTGCAACTCGTCTGGGCGGCCAACATCCTCAACAACGGCTACTACGGCTGGCGCGTCGGCAGTTTGACCCAATTCGAGATCAGCGACAGCCGCGCCTTCTTCCCCGACCCGTGGGAAAATGCCGCCACCGTGAGCGTCCAATATTTCTTCTCGATCGTTTCCGCAGGCGACGACTTCGACGCGGCCATCGGCCCAAGCGGACTCGCTCGCGTCTACACGGACCTTTTTGGGGACCCTTGGCTGGACGATTTTGTCCTCATCCCGGGCAGTTTGCGCCAACCGCCCCTGCCTCTGCCCTTCCAACGCAACCAACAGTGGACGTACACGGGCGGCCCGCACACCGGCTGGGGCACGGGCCTCCCCTTCGCAGGCATAGACTTTGCGCCTCCCGCCGAGACCTCGGGCTGTTTCGCCGCCGATAGCGAATCCTACGTCATCGCGATGGGCGACGGCATGATCGTCCGCTCTGAGACGGGACTCGTTTCCCTTGATCTCGATGGAGACGGCAACGAACGCACCGGCTGGGTCATCTTCTATTTACATCTCGGCACAGAGGGACGCGCTCCGCTCGGCCTGCAAGTGAAACAGGGCGACCCCGTGGGCTGGCCCTCCTGCGAAGGCGGACGCACCACAGGCACGCACGTCCACCTGGCGCGCAAATACAACGGCGAGTGGATCTCCGCCGACGGCCCTCTGGCATTTAATTTGGATGGATGGGTGGCAAAGAACGGCTCGGAACCCTACCTTGGCACGCTCGAACGCGGCGGCCTGATCGTCGTCGCCTGCGATTGTTCGAACGCGGCCAGCCGCATTGGGAGATAAGCGCGCGTGAAAAAAATTCCGTGTTTCGTCAGCAGTTGAACTGCTGACGATTCGCAGTACAACTGCCCGCGAATTTTTAGTGAAAAAAAACAATTGCGCCCACTTGAAAAAGTGAGCGCAATTGTTTTTCAATCTCAGGCGTATGCCTGATACATTCCCGATTTGACCAACTCTCGTTCCCCGTTCCCCTTATCTTCATAAATTTCATACCGCTCGCTGATGGGAAAGGCCTTCTCCAGCATGGCATGGACGGGGCAATACTTCTGCATCGAAAGATCGATCGCGCGCACGACCGCGGCTTCGTCCAGAGATTCGCCTGTCACTTCGTAGACGAGTTCGGCGCGGGTGTAAATCTTGGGGTAGTCCTCGCTTCTATCGGCGTTGGCTTTCACTTCAAACGAGGTGACCTTTTGTTGCTTCTTCTCCAAAATGGAGATCACGTCCATGGCGGTGCATCCCGCCAGGCTGATGGCAACCAATTCCATCGGCCCCGGAGCAATTCCCTTCTCTTTAGAATCAGAATCCATAATAACCACCTTGCCTGAATCAGCAGTTCCCTCAAAGGCGTTTTTTCCTTTCCAGGTTACTTTTGCATTCATAATCGTTCGCTCCTTTATTTTTCAATGATCGGGACAACGTATTCATCCAGCATTTTACGGGTGATGGCTCCCACCCATTGCAGGCGGATCTGCCCGTTGCGGTCAACGACGTAGGACGAGGGCAGGTTCGCCGTTTTGAAGGCGCTCTCCGACTTGTATTCGGGATCCATCCAGATGGGAAAATCGAGCGAGATGCGCGTTAGAAATTCTTTGACGACCGAAAGTTCCTCGCCATCGTCTATGCCGATGATGACGAAGCCCTGGTCGGCATGGTCGTTGTAAAACGAGTTGAGCGTGGGCAACTCCTCCACACAGGGTGGACACCAAGTGGCCCACAAGTTGACAAGGACAACCTGTCCGCGCAGGTCGGCCAGGGAGCGCGGGTTGCCGTCAATGTCTGTCAGGGTCAGGGCGGGAGCGGGGTAATCCGCCGCGACGGGCATGACCCTGGACGGGTTCGCGCGCGCAATTTGTCCCTGCTTCATCGTAATCAAGGCCATGGCCGCCACACCCAAAGTGATTAGCCCAAGCCCAATGGTAATTAAGGCAACAGTGTTTTGAAAGGGGGTTCGACTCGATTTAGTCATTGATTTCTCCGAAACTTTCGGACGACAGTATAACCCGCAATCATACTTTTGCCATGTATAGACGGGACAAATGTCCGCGCTTTCAGGAAATATGCCACTATGTACCAGTTTGCAGTTCCGATAATATTAGTATGATGCTCAAGGATTTACGAACCATCCCGCCGTTTGAAGACTTGGACGAAGCGACCCTGGAATTATTGGAGCCGCTCTTCCACCGTTTCAACTGCCCCGCGGGGACGGTCGTCTTTGAACAGGGCGACCCCGCCATTTACCTCTACATGCTTCAACGCGGAACAGTGACCATTCGCTACAAACCCTACGATGGGCCGCCCCTCAACCTGACGCAGATCCACGCGGAAGGCGTCTTTGGCTGGTCGGCTGTGGTGGGCAACCCCGCTTACACGTCGGGGGCGGTGGCGAAGGACGACGTGGAGGCCATCCGCGTGCGCGGCGCCGACTTGCGCGGGCTGGCCGTCCAACATCCCGAAGCGGGGCGCGTCATCCTGGACAAATTGGCGGCGAAAGTGTCCAGCCGCTGGAAGGACGCCAACCGACAGGCACGCGAAATCCTTGAACAGGCTATTTCGGCTGAAAAAGAGAAAGGAACGAAAGCCATGGCAACAACAAGAGACCCCGCGAAAGAAATCCAACTCAAAGCGTTGATCGAGCGGGTCAGCGCGTACGTGGAGCAATTCCACGGCGGCTCGGTGGATTTCGTTTCACTGGACGGCAACCGCCTCACGGTCCAATTGGGAGGCGCATGTTTGGGATGCCCGCTATTGCCGGCCACGTTACACGGCTGGGTGGCTGGAACGATCCACCAGTTCTTCCCAGAGATCGAGGTTGAATCCTCGGAAGTTTAAGAAAAACGACCCCTGCAAAACAGGGGTCGTTGCTATGAATCGAGATTCAATCAGGCGCTTCGCCGCATGGCGCGGAAGATGAAGAATCCGCCAGCGAGAATGAGCGCGCCCGCCCAGATGTAATTGCTCAGGTTTTCCAACGCCAGCAGTGAGATGAGGCCGATTGCTGCCAATACGGCCGCGGGATACCAGGCCCATTTATGTCCAGCCAGCAAGGCCACCAGTACGAAGGTCAACGCGAGGCCGAGGAAGAAGATACTGCCAGAGGCGTGCCCGCCCACGAGGTCGGGCAGGAACGTGACCACGGCAAGGACGGTCAACACGCCCGCGGGGATGAGCGCCCACCAGCGTTCGCGCGGCGCGGTTAGGTACACCATCCAAAAGGCCAGTGCGATCGAGCCGAGGAAAACCGCGCCGCCAAATTTCTCAAGCGAATCGGGCAAGAGGATCAACACGCCGAGGCCCGCCAGCGTGCAACCAGGGATTGCCGCCCACCACGATCCCGTGAAATACGCGAACAGGAACAGCGCTCCCGCCGAGAGGAAGATCGCGCCCCAGAAAACGTCGCCCACGTTATCGAGCAGGCCGATCGTTTGCAAAAGGTAGAGCGCGCCCGTCAGGATAAGGACAAGACCGCCGACGATGGCGGGGTCTACACGCTTAGGCATCCTGGCCTCCTCGATTTGTGAACGATTTCCAAATGCTCCGGCCAAGCAACCAAACACCCAGGCCGATCAACACGATGGCGGGGCCATATTCGCCCAGCAGGGCAAGGTCGCCGAAGAACGCGCCAAAAACAAGGAAGGCTGCCGCGCTGAAGAGCGCCAAGCCAAAACCGCGCGAAATGTTTTGCCGCGGGTTATCGCCCAAAATGCCCGCCAGAATGGAGCCGACGCCCACGAACCCAGGGATCAGCGCCCACAAAAACGACCAGTCGGAATAGGAACCAAACTCTTCAATATAGTAGAAGATGCCGCCGATGCCAGCCACGATCATCGCGGGGACGGCCATGCCAGGGTTGCCCGTGAGCAGGCCGATCACAAGAATCAGCGCGCCGATCCAGACGAGCGTGTAGGGCCACTGGAAAAACTGATCGGCAAATTCGGCCACCACGGGGATCGTCTCCTTGGCGAAAAACCAGGCTCCAGCCAAAATCAAAATGAGGCCGAGCGCCAATTGGGAACGACTTTGTTTGTTCATTGTATTCTCCTTGAGCAAGGGGTTTTAGATAGTGTATAACACTTTATTTCAAAAAGCAATTTCATCTACGCAGGCCGCGCCGCGCGGTTGCAGTCAAGACATCAGCACTTCCAAGGCCGCGTCGAACAGGACGGTCAGGCCATGTTGTGCGGGACGCAGGTCGCGCGCCATCCGCCAATGCCCGTCGGAGAGTTGGTCGGCGATGGAAAAGGCCGCGGCCGCGGGGAGATCGTAGGAGCGCGCCACAGACAACAACGCGGCGGACTCCATATCCACGGCAAGGACTCCCTCGCGCTGACGCGTCCGCACGACTTCGCGCAGCTCGCGAAACGGCGCGTCGGTCGTCCACGTTCTTCCTTGACGGGGAGGCGGGGTCCGCTTCGAGAGCATTTCAGCCAGCCCGCGCGTCATCCCCGCGTCAGACTCCACGCTGGCGCTTGGCGGCAGATAATGTTGAGAAACCCCCTCCCCGCGCAGGGCATCCGTGGAGATGACGAGGCTTCCCGTGAACAGATCGGGGTGCAGACTTCCCGCCATGCCGATCAAGAAAAACTGCTTCGCGCCGAGCGCCACAAATTCATCCGCCAATCCCGCGATCACTGGCGCGCCGATGCCGAAACCTGTGGAGAGGGCAACCTGTCCACTCGTGCGTTTGAGCAGGTAAAACTCTCCCAAAAAGCCTTTTACGCGTTTGACAGAATGTCGCCGAAGCACGTAGTCTGCCAGACTCTTCTGCGGCGCGAAGATGACCGCCCGCGGCGCGGGGAAGTTGGGCAACTGTCCATTGGCGCGGCGATAGGCCAGTAGTTCGGAGGGAGTGAGGACAGGGGTGGAGTCTGAGGGTTGCATGGGATTAAGTTTTGCGAAGCGTGATAACCAAAACGATGGCCTGAATCAATTCGCCGATCAACCCCGCCCAGGCCGCGCCGATCATGCCGTGTTGACGGGTGAGAAAAAAATAGAGGAGTAAGAACGCGACCAGCGCGATTGACATGGCTTTCAGCAAGTCATATTCCCTGCCGCGCGCCACAAGCGCCACCGAGATAAACGCGCCAACCGTGTACGGGATGAGACTCCACACGAGGATGACCAACGCGTCCGAAGCGGACGCGAACTCCGCGCCGAACAGTAGCACGCTCAATGGCCGCGCGAGAAAGGCCGTGCATCCCGCGAACAATGCGCTGACGGCCAGCATCATCCACAGGCTGGAGCGGAAGCGCTTAGCCGAGTCCATTGCGCCGCGCGAGAGCATCGGCAGGGATGCGCCGAGGATGGCGTAATGCCCAAGTTTCAGAGCCTCCGTCACGCGGACGGAGGAGGCGAAGAGTCCTGTTTCGGGGTTGCTCACAAACGTGGAGACCGCAAAAATTCCCAGACGCGATGTCAACACAGAGAGAGTCGTCATCGCCGCGAAGGGGAAGGCGGCGCGCAGGAGGGGAAAAACGTCTAAAGACGGGAACAGCCGAAAGTCAGGAAGAGAGGCGGAGCAGAGTCCGTATGCGAGGAGCGCGACGAGAGTCTGCCCAAAGAAAAGGAAGAGGCAGAGCGTCGGCAAGTCGGGAGAAAAATAGATCGCCGCGCATTGGGTCAATCCGCCGAGGAGGCTGAGCGCCCAGTAGAGATCCATGCGCTCGAAGGCACGCAACAACGCGCTCGTGACAGAGATGAGCGCCAGAGGAAAGAGGCTGAGGGCGTACACCAAAAGCGGCGGGGAGGCGCGGGCGAGAAAAGCCGTCAGCCAGAAAAGCGCCGAGAGGATGAGTTGCAGGCCGAATGTCCGCGCGGCGAGCGAGGAGATTTGTCCCGATCTGGAAGTCTCGCGGATGATGAGGGTCTCGGTCCCGAAGGTGGTGAAGGCATTCCCCAAGATGACGACCGCCGCGAGGACATTGAATTCGCCGAAGACCGTCACGCCGAGCCTGCGCGCTGCCAACGCGACGAACAGCACGTTCAGTCCTTGTGCGGTGACGCGCGCCAGGAGGAGCCAGAACGAATTCCAGCCGAGGGAACTTTTTCGCTCAGCGAGCGGACTCATGTTTCAGCGTGACGATGGTGAAATCTCCCCAATATTTGAACGGCCAGCGGGGCGCGAGCGCGTCATCGAGCTTGCTCAAAAATTCAAACGCGCGCGGACGCTTGACGGCGAAATCTTTGTTAGTGGCGGGCGGCGTGATGACCGAAAGCGCCGCGACAGACTCGAGTTGGAAATCCGCGCCCCAGGCTTTTGCCACCTGCGCAGGCGTGTAATAAAAAACGGGATAATGCAAGCCTTCTTTGAAAACTGTGGAGCGACCCGCAAAGCGGCGCGTGGCAAGTTTGAATCGTCCGCGCAGAAGCATGGAAAATTCCCACAGGCAGAAGGGAGGCATCAGCGCCCAGATGACGTGCGCGCCGGGCTTGAGCAAGGGACGCACGCTATCGGCAACCAGTTTGATATCCGAAACGCAATTCAACCCGCCGAAATTGGAAAAAGTCAGATCAAAGGATTGAAGGTTGGATTGTTTCAAATCGGTGTAGGAAAGTTGTTCAAACGAAAGGCGGTCTTGCAGATGCAACCCTTCCGCCTTTTGTTTTGCGCGCTCGAGCATCTCGCCAGAAATATCCACCCCGTGGACGGTGTAGCCATGTTGCGCGAGCCAGATCGCGTCCGTGCCTGTGCCGCAAGCCAGGTCCAAAATGCGCGCGCCCCTAGTCAGACGCGCGGTGACAACGTCATACACGCGCTGGCGCATGCGCATCAGGTTGGGATTGTTCTCGATGAACTCGTCGTACTTATCCGCGTTACGGTTGTAGGCCTCGGCCACGGTCTCGAATGCTGGGTCAAGGATTGACATACAGGCTCCTCAATTTTCTCAATCTCATTTCACTCCGCAGGATGCCGATCAGATGGTACGGCGCACGCAACAACCCGCGCGCTTCGCTCGTTCGCCAGGCTCGGCGCAGGCGAAACTCGTGATGGACGCGTCCGTGCAGAACGCGATAAAACTCCGTCGGGTAGGGGCCGCGGTAAAGCATGGCAAGATCTTGCGAGTCCACCCAATTTTGTTTCTCGCCCAATTCCAATTTCACGCGCTCGAAAAATTTCGTGCCGGGCATGGGATACGAAACCGAAATGCCGATATCATCGGGCGCGCAATCACGCACCATCTGCAATGTCTTTTGAATATCGTCCCACGTCTCGCCAGGGTAACCAAACTGTAAAAAGAATCCCACTTCGATTCCGTTGGCGCGCAGGAGCCGCGCCGCGTTGGCAATATCTTCCACTTTGTCGCCCTTTTCCATCGCGTCGAGAATTTTCTGCGAACCAGACTCCGCACCGACCCACACGGTTTTGCATCCCGCGCGAGCGAGCGCCGCGGCGGTCTTTTCAGTCACCAGGTCTGCGCGTTGCAAACACTTGAACGGCACAAGCGCGTCCGCTTCCTTCACCAACTCCGCGAAGCGTTCGATCCAGCGCGGCTTCAATCCCAAAATATCATCGGCGAACCAGATGTGGTCGGGACGATACATATCCTTCAGCCACTTCAACTCTGCGGCCACATTTTCGGGCGAGCGCGAGTTGTAGCGCTGTCCCCAGATCGGCTTGGCGCACCAGTTGCAATGATACGGACAGCCGCGCGTCGTGACCATGTTCATCGAAAAATACCCGTGCCTCTTCATCCAGACGCTTCGATATTTTTCGACGTCAATCAAATCCCAGGCGGGGAACGGAAGTGCGTCCAAATTTGTGATATCGGGACGACGGACTGCATGTTGCGTACTTCGTGAAACCAAGCCAACGACGCCCTCCGCCTCTTTCTGGACCTCGAGGCGGGTCAGCGCTTCGAGGAGCGTTTCCTCGCCCTCGCCGAGCAGGACGTGGTCGGCGCCTTGCTCCAGATATTCGGCATAATGGTCGGTCGCGTCCGCCCCGCAGACGATGACAACGCATCCCCGCGCCCGCGCCATCTGGATCATCGAGAACGCGGCTTCCCGCATCCGCAGGAGGCACATCTTGGAAAGGTAGTTGAAATTATCTTCAAAGATGACCGCGTATTTCGGCTGATGCCGATCGAGCGCGTCGCCCCACTCCGCTTCCGAGCCCGCGAGCATGGCATCGAAGATGGCCGCGTCATATCCGTGCGCGCGGACGTAGCTCGCGGCGTACATCGTCCCCAGCGGCGGATAGGGCATCATAGCATCCCACAGTTTGGGGTCGAAGCGCAGGTAATAGGATTGGCCGAAGAGGATGGTTGTCATGGTTTGTGGTTCCGTCATTGCGAGGAGGGCGCTCTTCCCGACGAAGCAATCTGCTGGCTGTGGAGGGGATTGCTTCGCAACAACCGCTCGCAATGACGGGAGGTTAGAGAAGGTTGAATCAAAAAGGAATTTAATTCTACAATCCCCAAATCAGCCAATCGCTCCTCATACGCCTCCCGCGTCCACTTGCGGTGGTGATGGAAATTGCCCTGACACACTTCCGCGTTGAAGACTGTCTCCTCGCCAAACCCGGGCTGAGACGAGAGGCGCGCGACCTTGCGATTCATCTCCCAGAGTTCGAGGCGATCGCCGAGTTTGCCGCGCAGGAGGCGTGCGCCCCAGACTTCCGAAGTCTGGGAGACTTCCAGCAGTGCAACTTCTGGAAGAACGATGACGGGCGGCTCGATTGCATTTGGGAGGAATTCAGATGTCCAGGAATTGGCTACGCGTAGACGATGATAGACATCCATCCCCGCGACGGGAATCATTTGGCAGAGTTCGCGCGCCGAATAGAGATCACGCAAGGGCCATTCGAGCGCGGTCTCGGAGATGATGAGGTTCGGGCAGAGTGTGTTGCCGAGCAAGCGCGCCCACCTCCCCACCAGCAGGGACAGCGCGCGCGCTGTCCAGACGCGTTCACGCGAGGCGACCAGCATGAAATCAAGATCGGGATTTTTAGAGAGATTCAACGTGGCGAGGGAACCCGTCAACCCAACCATGCGGACGAAGGGCAGGCGACCCAGAATCCGCCCGATCTGCATGGCGCGGGCAAATGGCTTGGCAGACGCGGCGGCGCGCGCTTGGCGAATGTCCACGATTTCGTCGCGATTCGAGAGGAAGTAATAGCCATCCCTTTCTGCGACGCGGCCGCGCAGATTGGCGAGAGCAGGCGCGAGGTCCGCGCGCGAGGCGGGGACGGGAAGGTAGCGATGCAATTCGTCCAGGCTCAGGGGATAGTCGAAGATATCCGAATAGGCCAGCGCTTCCAGAATGGCAACGTCGAGAGGACGCCTAATTTGATTCATTAGGCCGCTCCGTAATCGCATGTCCAATTGAGGCGAGAAATGGGATGGGGAGTTTGATTACAAACATATCGTTAAATTTTGCAAACATAAACAACGGGTATCGGTAAAGAAAGGACGCCGGGGACAGTATACAACATCCTCCGTTAAAAGCGATCTGATTATTCGAGAAATGCGTCGCACCTCACTCTGAGGAATAATCCTGAGATGCAAGGTGCGACGCATGCGCGGATGGATTACGCGCTTCCCCGTTGTTCCCACAATTGTCGGTCGTGGGCATTCTCGGGGTCGAGGTCGCGGGGGTGGAGGTCTTCGCGCGGTTTGAAACCGTGAGCCGCCCAAAGGTCACGCGCGAGGCGTTGGGGGTCAGAGTCCACGCCCTGTTTGGCGAAGTAGTCGCACAGCCGCGTCACGTCCCGCGCGAAGATGCGGAAGGAGTTGCGGTTGTCCTTCGGCGAAACGGCCTGCGGAAAGTCAATCAGTTTGGCCGCGCCCTCCCAATAGAGGATGTTGTAGGCCGAAAGGTCGCCGTGGACGTAGCCATGTGAAAGCAGGATTTCAACGTTTCGCATCACGCGCTCGAAGAGGGGACGCGCTTCGCTTCGTTCGAGCGTGACCTCGTTGAGGGTCGGCGCGGACCCGAGCGCGTCGCCCACGAAGTCCATCACGATGACGTTGCCCGCCCGCGCGTAGGGACGCGGGATGTCGGCTTGCGCGGCGAAGAGATTCTCCATGGCGCGAAACTCGTGCGCGATCCATGATTGATGGCGGAGCGCCTCGCCGAAGGTATTGCGTTTGGCGATGGCATGGACTTCGGCGCTTTTGTAGATCTTATTGCCTTCGCTGTCGAGGTCGGTGCGTCCATCGCGATATTGCTGGTCGTTTTTCAGGTTGCGAAGCGTGCGCGGACGGTAGACCTTGGCCGCCACAAATTGGGCTTCGACCGCGGCAGGCCCAGGCTTACACAGGTAGACCGAGGCTTCCTTGCCGCCTTTGGCTTTTTTCAGCACGTCGCTAATCCAGCCATGCTCGGCGATTTCGTTCAACGCGCCCAACAACCAGGCTTCCTCGAAGCGGGCGGCCTGATAGGTGAATTGGAACTCGCGGGCAAATTCCTGCGCTCGGACGAAGAGCCGCGCGTCCTTTTCGCGCCTGCCCGATTGGCGCTTCTTGCTCACCCGCGCGCCGCCGACGGGTTGTTCGGTTTCATCGGTAATGCTGTCGTCGAGTTCGTCCATGAACTCGAGGAGTTGATTCTTGCTCATTTTAGTGGCACCTTGATTTGTTGTTGTTGAGACCGTTCTGTTTTGGACGGTTTTTACCAATCCCCGCGATTAAAAGAAAAATCCGCAGGGTTGCGCGCCTGCGGAGTGAACGACTAAAGTCGTTACTACGTGGAGGAACATCCTGCAAGAGGCGCGCTAAAAACTAGGGGAAAAACCGAGATGCTTTTCATGCAATTACGTGCCTCCTTTCAGGAATAAGATGCCTGGATTTTATGCGCTTGAGGCGGATTGGTCAAGGTGGAAATTGAGAGAGTAGAGAACAGAGAGCAGAAGGCGAAAGACGGAGAGAAGTTATGGGAGGAGGTGGATGCTTTTCACCAGAGTGTCAAATTCTTTGGCGAAGCGGCTGTGGCGTTCGGCGTAGGGGATGAAGAGCGAGACAATGTAGTAGCGGTCGTCGGTCAGGATGTAAAAACTCTTTTCCAGCATGGAATCTTCCTGTCCCAATTGCGGGCGCGGATCGGTCATCAGCATGATCTCTCTGGCTTCATGCTGGGCTATTTTTGTAATATTGTTCCTCAACACGTGAAGCCACGAGGGAGCATCCCCGCCCCATAATTGTTCGTTGATCTTCATCTGCATTGCAATGCGAGTTTCGGATAAGGATGCCAACGGAGGATCCACGAGGATCGTCGCCACACCGCTCCACATGGCGCCTACGTTCTCGGCGTAGGGATTGGCGGCCACCAACGAACCGATCAAATATTCTGGCGCGTCGGCGGTCTTTTGCCAAGTCCACGTTTCGGGATGGGAGAATTTCAATTGGAAGAGCGAACCATCTTCAGGGGAATAGGTCGTCCACTTGACGGTGTTCAAGCGAAAAAGGAAAACGCCCGACCCGAGGATCGTCGCCGCGAAGAAGATCGCCAAAATTCTATGCCAGAGTTGTGTTTTCATGGTTTCTCTACGCGTTCTATTTTACTTGACATCCTCCCCAATCGGACTACACTAGAATCATAGCAAGGAGGTACGCATGGAACTCAAAGGCATGGAACAACTGGAAAGGCGCGCGCCCGACCTGAACACGCCGAACGGCAATCGGCGGGTGGAATTGTACGTTTTGAGATGGTTTGCACTCGTCAGCGGCGAAACGGAAACAAATCAGGCTTTGCAATCCACTTTCGAAAAGACTCCACCTATCCCGCGCAGCTATTCGGGACAGACGTTCTTCGAATTTATCGAAGAGCCTGGGATCGCGATATAAATGCGTAGAAGACGTTTCAAATTCGAGATAAAATACTACAGACTAACTCCGTTTAAAATATCAAAGGAGAATATTTATGATTACGTTCCAATCCAGAATGACAATCAGGGGGATTTAAGGAGATAATATGATATCCAATCCCTATACCGATGGCGACGTAGTAAGAGATCAAAATAGATTTATTGGGAGAGAAGAGATTATTCAAAGCATTTTAGATTCATTAAATTATAATCAGATAACAGCACTATTTGGCCAGAGGCGCGTTGGCAAATCGTCAATTCTTCATCAGATAGAAAATAAATTAGACCAAAGTCTAACATGGGTCCCAATATACATCGATCTGCAGGGAAGATTGAGGCAACCATTAAAGAAAAATGTTTCCTTCTTGGTAAAAATAATTCGGCAGAAATGTAAGTTAGAAAAATTATTATCGAGAGAATTGGGAAGCGATTTTGAAACAGAGTTTTCTGGAGATTGGATTCAAAAAGCCTTAAACAACTTGCCTTCAACGTCTATTGACACTGAAAGTAATGTGAAATACCAGAAGCATGATTTAGTTTTCCTAATCGATGAATTTGACGATGCACATCAAGCAGAATTGCCCCAAAACGCTATTGATTTCTATAATTTCTTGACCAGATTTCTGGGTAAGCATCCATACATTAAAGTTATTGTTGTGCTTGGTCGTTCACCCGAACAATTAAGCCCTGTAGGAATTCTAGCATTAAATAAATGCCACCCAATTCGTATACCATTGATGACCAAAAATGAGGTATTCAGCCTAATAACACTATCAGAACCACACCTAAGTTACTCTAATGATGCCTGCGAAATAATTTGGGGCTTAACTAAAGGACATCCAGCTTTAACTCAATCACTTTGTAGAAAAATCTGGGAAACATACATAATAGATGATGGTTCTTCTGTTACTACGGTTCATCAAAAAGATGTTGAAGCAATAAAACAGACGGAAGGCAGTGATCATATAATTCAATTTGCGTGGGACATATTAGATCCACAAGAGCAAGTGCTATTATGTATGCTTTCGTCTAAGGGCGGATTGAGGAAGCTTGATTTATGGAATATTATTGAAGAAGAGCAATTAACTGATTATTATATTAGCGCAGATTCGATTGACAAGAAAAAAACAGATGATGATTTTTTCCATGTGTATTATCCTTACAATGAAGACTACTTAGGGTCCATACTAATACGTCTAATAAAGTCAGACTGGATTGAATTAAACGGCATCATATTTCATATCAAAATACCCTTGTTTCGAGATTGGGTTAATCTTCGTTTTCAAGTAAATTTCTTAATCGACAGACTCGTTGATAAGCGAAAGCGGGCCAACCAACTTTTTCTTAAAGCATCCAAACTTGATGATGAGCGAGAATCCGTCAAAATATTGGAGCACGCAATAAATGTCGATTCAGAGAACGATAAAATTCTTCAAGAATATATTAAATTAACCAAAAAAATAATTGAGGTATGTTTTGAAGGGGAAAATATTGATTTGGCATTAGATTATGCCAAACGATTATCGCCCTATGCTAGTAATTTAGCAAAAGAATATATTAAAAAAGGTGAAAAAGAAAAAAGAAAGTTGTTAATCCTTCGCCGCATTAGCCTACTTACCGACTCGGACAATTTGATAGATTTTATAGAAGCGTACTCTCTAAGCATAAGGCTAGAATCTTCAAGCATGGTGGACAAACAAGTCGCCATTATTTCACTTAAATTACTTGTACAAATCGGTTTAAGATTAGGAACATTTTTATTGGTGTGGATGCTGGATATCGTTTTTTGGCTACCAGTACTTCTAATCACATTATCCTTTAGAAATGGAATTATCAATCCCGCGACGATGTCTTTACGTGCACAAAATTCTAATGGTTTATGGATAATATTGTCGGGTTCAATATTATTTGCGATCGGAAAATATTATTTTAACAATTCAACGGACTTTGAAGATGCCTCTTGGGGCAATAGAATGCTATGGATACTATTTAATATTTCTAGTGTATTTTTTATTATTTACCCAAATCTATCTGTTATTTCCAATGTTACATTAAGAGAATTGGTTCTTTTGGGAATTCCTGCAATAATGGTTATTTTATTAATTTTAGAGGTTTTAGATTACTTTGATGGGATCAAAAGCCGTCTCACAGCTCTCATATTAACTGTTTTCACTCTCTGGAGTTGCAGCGATAGTGGCTCTATTGTCTTTAGAGGAATAATTTTATCTTGGCAAGAATTTTTTCAAGGGTTTATGGACATATTTGGCCCCTTGTTCAAAAGCCGACGCTAATACGAGCATGATAAAATAAATAATCAGCGTTAAAAAAAACTTTCCTTCTCAAGGCATATCATCTAAACGCCACCTATGGACAAAAAATATGCACACGGTAAACGCAAACCCATTTCAATACGGAAACCCTGTTTTACCCGATCAGTACATTGCCCCCAATAATGCACTAATAAAATTAATTAAAATGAGAATTTTTGCACGCATGAATATAGCTATTGTCAGCGAACCGCGCTGTGGAAAAACGTCTCTTTTATATTACTTAAAATCACAACCTTTTGTTCAAGAAATTAACACTCAAGAACGATTTCATTTCTTTCAATATATCGATGCTCACATTCTGTTTAGAAACAGAGGTGTTAATCAGAGCAAATTTTGGATGTACACACTATCATCAATAAAGAGTGCTGTTGAAAAATATCCTAAGAGCAATATTGGGAAATACTATCGAGAATGCGAAAATGATAATTTCGACATATTTAGCCTGGAAGCGTTATTTGAGCAAATAGCCAAGGATAAGGGAAGACTAGTATTGCTAATCGATGAGTTTGACGATTTATTATTCCATCATGATTTAGGCAGCGAGGAATTCTTAGGTGGTTTACGTTCACTGGCAACACGGATGGAATCTTTAGTATTAGTGATTACATCACGATTAACCGTGAGTGAACTAAATAAAAAAGAGCAGTTTCAAATACACTCAGGATCACCATATTTTAATCATTTTATCGAGGAACATCTTGGCGTTTTTTCTGATGATGCTGCAAAGAAACTTCTTTCAAAGGGAATGAAAAAATTCTCGGAATCCGATATCAAATTTTTATTATATATAACAGGAAAATACCCATATTTCTTACAAGTCGCGGCACACTCGCTTTGGAATGTATATGAAAATAACATGCCAACCAGGAAAAAAAATGAATATGTTGCCAATCAACTTTACGTAGCAGCGGATCCTGTTCTGCAAGATACGTGGCAGCATTGGTCTCCAATTATGCGTAAAGCATTTGTTTTAGTGGCGCTGGATGAGATGCCACAGATTCTTGGAGCACGTGAGTTTGATATAGATCGGTTACGAGAGGCGTTAAAAGAATATTCAACAGAACTAATGCGATTAGAAATGGGAGGCTTTATTGTTAGAACAGTAAAATCTAAGGCAATGTGGAGGGTATCTGCACAAGTAACACTATGGTGGTTGAGCGATATTCTATTTTCAGCATTACGCGAGAATGATGACATGGGACATTTTTTGAATCAACACCAATTGAGTGGTATTTTCAGCCACGGCGAGAGAGCACAATTTGCTAAAGCTGTTGCAAAAATTGGTGAGTTGGCAAAGCTAGGTGTAGAGACATTCATCAAATCCGCTGCTGAAGGTGTTGCAAAAGGTCTTACAGGTTGATCCATGGAACTCAAAGGCATCGAACAACTCCGCGCCCGAGCGCCAGACCTGAACACAACAGGCGGGGTCATTCGCATGGTTTTGTATGGCCTGACATGGATCATCCTGTTCACGCTGTATTTCATCTTCACCGACCGCATCCCCACCTGGAGCATTGATAGCCAGATCGTCGTGATTACGCTGGGGTATGTTTGGCTCAGTCTCTTCTTTTCCCGCAAAAACGCCTACAAACAAAAATACGGCGAGCTTGCCTATCACAACGCCTGCGCTCATTTTGCCATCCCAGGGCTGATGGTCGTTTTCAGCGCGGCCGCGCATACCGCCTATACGAACGGTCCATCCATCCCGTCCGGCTGGTGGACGGATATCTTCATCCCGCTCGGCTGGCTGATGATCCTCATCGGCGCGGGGCTGGCCATCCGCGGCGTCCTCGCCTTTGGCGTGGACAACGTCGCCATGCTTTACGTTTACTTCCCCGAAGATGGCCGCATCGTAGACTCGAACATTTACAGCGTCCTCCGCCATCCCGTCTACGCGGGCGCATTACGCGTCGTCATCGGGCTGGGACTGCTTAACGGCAACGCCAATGCGCTGGCCTTCGTCATTCTCCTGCCGCTTATGGTGTTTGGCTGGTTGCGCTTCGTCGAAGAAAAGGAACTCATCGAACGCTTCGGCCAATCCTATCTCGATTACCGCGCCCGCGTTCCTGCCTTCTGGCCGCGCCTGCCCGACCTCCCCGCCTTCTTCCGCTTCCTCTTCACAGGAAAATAAAATGTCCACCATCCTCATCCTCGGCGGCTACGGCGCGACGGGAAAACTGCTCGCCCGCCACTTGCTGACCCAAACCGACGCAAACATCATCCTAGCGGGACGTAATCTCGACAAAGCCCAGTCCCTCGTAAGCGAACTGAACGACTCGCGCGTGACCTGCGCGCGCGCCGACGCCTCCGACCCAGCAACCCTCGCCGCCTCGCTTCGCGGCGTTGAGTCTTCGACTTCGCTCAGACCAAGCTTATGCCTGGTCGCCGCGCCGACGACTCAACATACGGGACAGGTCGCCCGCGCCTGCCTCGACGCGGGCGTGGATTACCTCGACGTACAATTCGCCGCGTCCAAGATCGCGTCTCTGCGCGTGCTCGAACCAGAGATTCAAAAAGCGGGACTCTGCTTCGTCACCGAGGCGGGATACCACCCAGGCCTGCCGTCTGCGCTCGTCCGCTATGCCGCGACGTATTTCGATACGCTCGAAAGCGCGATCGTGGCAGGCTATCTCAACGTGGGCGACCTGCCCTACACCGAAGCCGTGGACGAGTTGGTGGAAGCCTTCAAAAACTACGACGCGCGCGTCTTCAAAAACGGCGCGTGGACAAAACGCGGCGGCTACGAAACGCGCAAGTTCGATTTCGGCGCGGGCATCGGACAGAAATATTGCTTTTCGATGTTCTTTGAAGAAATGAGCGACCTGCCGAAAATGTTCCCTTCACTGAAAGAGACGGGCTTCTACCTCGCCAGCGTAAACTATCTCGCGGATACGTTGCTCACGCCGTTCATCATGCTGGGACTGAAACTCTTCCCGAAGCGCGGCGTCCGTCCGCTGGGGAAATTGTTGTGGTGGGAGATGACGAAACTGACGAAACCGCCGTATCTCGTTCACTTGTCAGCGGACGCGAAAGGCCAGCGAAACGGAAGCCCGCGCGAGGTCAAAGTAAGAATCGAGCATGAAGACGGCTACGAGTTGACGGCGATTCCCGTCGTCGCGGCGCTACGTCAATATCTGGATGGGTCGGCGCGCAAACCAGGCTTGTGGATGATGGGGCATCTGGCCGAACCCGTCCGCCTGATGAAAGATATGGATGCGATGGGCGCAAAAGTGGAAGTCACGGAGTCCAAAGTCTCCGACTTTGGACAAAGGATGTAAAATAGAGCTATGAACACACTCGAAAAACGCCCCAACGCATTGCAAAAATTTTTCTTCAAACTCCCCGTCTGGATGCACAAGGTTGGATTCGGCGGCTGGGAAAAACTGATCGGCGCGGAGTGGATGCTCATCACCACACGTGGACGCAAAAGCGGCAAGCCGCGCGACGCGATGGTGGACGTGATGGATTACGACGCCGCGACCGACACGTATTACATCGAGGCCGCCTACGGCTCGCGCGCCGATTGGGTTCGCAACATTCAAGCCAGCCCCGTGTTTGAAGCGCGCGTCGGCAGGAGGAAATTCAGCGCCACCGCCACGCCATTATCAAACGACGGCGCGGGCGAACTCATGGTGAAATTCTTCCGCAAAAAACCCGCCTACACCCGCTCCGTGATGGCGATGGTCGGAATGAAATTTGAAGGCGAAGAAGAATTGCGCGCGCTGGGAGCGAAGTTGACGATGTTCGCGGTAAAACCAGTCTGATAGTCGTTTAGTCGTATGGTCTGTTGGTCGCATGGTCTGATAGTCACATAGTCCCAACCACCTGACCACCCGACCATTTGACCACTAGACCAACTGACCATTCGACCACCTGACTACCCCGACCACACGACTACCAAACCATGAAACTCCTCCTCCCTCCCCTGCTCGGCGGACTCACGCACAAAGGCGCGAAGATCTGGGCGCGCGCCGATTCCCTCGCGCAAATGCACGTCTGGCTCGCGACGAAGGAAGATATCAGCGACGCGAAGTACATCGGCGCGGCAGACCTGCTTCCCGAAGACGGTTGCGCGGGCATCCTGCCCATCGCGGGACTTAAAGCAGACACAAAATATTTCTATGCCGTCAGTTTGAAAAAAATCCATCCATCCAAAAACGACTTTCACGCCTTCACCACTTTTCCCAAGCCTGGCGCGAAGAAAACCTTCAACTTTATGTTCGGCTCGTGCTACCGTCCCGCCGACAAAAAAGGCGGCGAGACCTTCGTCAAACTGCGCGAACACATCCAGTCAGACGAGTTGCGCTTCGGCCTCTTCCTCGGCGATCAAATCTACGCCGACGCGGACAAATACAACGGTCTCGACAAAGTGGCGGTCACGCTCGACGAGTATCGCAAAGTGTACGAAAACAACTGGTCGCACGAAGTCATGCGCGATTTCCTCCCCAACCTGCCGCTCTTTATGACCCTCGACGATCACGAAGTGGACGACGACTGGCGCTGGCGCGATCCTTCGCGTCAATGGGCGGATATTTCCATTTTGAAGAAGATCACGCGCTTTTTGAAGCGCCGACCGCCACAGGAACGTCACCTCTCGGCGGAACGCGTGCGCGCCGCGCTCAAGGCGTACGAGGAGCATCAAGCCATCCACGCGCCCGACCCGCTCATCCCGTTCGACGCGGACGAGCGTGGCAATATGGTTCTGAATCCGCAGGATCCCGCCTCGTACGCGTACTCGTTCACGGTTGGCGGCGCGGCTTTCTTCGTCCTCGATACGCGCACGATGCGCGTCAACATGCGCGGCGAGAAGACCATGCTCGGCAAAGGTCAATGGGTGATGCTCGAACAATGGCTCAGGGATGTGAAAGATAAATACAAGGTCAAGTTCATCGTCTCATCCTGCTCGCTTCTCCACCCGTTTTTCTTCGATGTCGCCAACGACCGCTGGACGGGTTTCCGCGCCGAACAACAACGCCTGCTGAAATTCCTGGCAGTCAACGAGATCGAAGGCGTACGCATCCTCGTGGGCGACCTCCATTCGGGTCACGCGGTCACCGCGCAGCTCAAATGCCCCAGCGGAAAGCGCATCCCCATCGCCGAGTTTTGCGCCTCGCCGTTTGAACAGGGAAGCGTCTGGCTGAGTTTCGGTTACATTCCGCTCTTCTCAAAATGGCTCACAGGCCAAAAGCGCCATTTCTATCGCGCCTTCAACAACTTCGGCCTTGTCCACGTGGACTTCGATTCCCCCGACCCCACCGTCACCTTCACCCTGCACTACAAACGAAAAGACGGATGGACGACCGCCTCGCTCACCGCCTGACGAGTCGCCTCTCCCCCTCCCAAACCAGCTGCTCGACTTTGCCCGACTCTCCCAACAACTTCGGCAAAAGCGACTCGACCGCCTCCGCCTCGCCCGACGTATAAAACTGGACGCGTCCGCGACTCGTGGACGCGTTTTCCGTCCCCGCCGCTTCCATCAGACGTTCGGCCTGCCGCGCCACCGAGGGGGCTGGGTCTATCACCCGCACCGACTCTCCCACAATCCGCTCGATGAGCGGAATCACAAACGGATAGTGGGTACACCCCAACACCACCGTATCCACATTTTTCTCCAACATCGGCCTAAGCGCGGACTCTAGAATCGCGCGCGTCTCCTCCCCCTCCAAGTTCCCCTTCTCGATCTCCTGCACCAAGCCTGGACAGGTATTCTGCAAAATTTCCACGCCGCTGGCAAAGCGCTCCACCACCGACGCGTACAGCGCGCCCTGAAAGGTCGCAGGCGTGGCAAGGACTCCCACCACGCGCGAACGCGTCCACTCCGCCGCGGGTTTGACGGCAGGCTCCATCCCCACAAACTTCACATCGGGAAAGGTCTCGCGCAAATGTTTCAGCGCCGCGGCAGAGGCGGTGTTGCAGGCCACCACGATCAACTTCGCGCCCTCGTCCAAGAGCCAGCGCGTGATGCCCTCCGAAAAGGCGCGCACCTCCTCCAGCGGACGCGGCCCGTACGGCACATGTCCCTGATCGCCGAAGAAGATCACATTTTCAGATGGCATCAACTGACGCATAGCGCGCAAGACGGAGAGTCCGCCCACGCCTGAGTCAAATACGCCGATGGGGTTGGGGGAGGGAGAGGGAGAGGGAGGCATTTGTAGGTAATCCGTGTTTCGTGTTGCGTACTACGTATTGCGTGATGGATGAAATAGTATTATTCGGACGGAGGAGTTGGGATCGGCAAAAGACCGTCGGAGGGATAACAAGTGAGAGTTGGTCGAGGATTGGATAAATCAGTAAACGTCGCTACATATCCGCGCTCTTCGGGAAAATTGTTGATTACTTGATAAGGCAATAATACCTGAGCGAAAACAGTATATTGCCGATCGTTCTCAACAAAGACTCCATGATCGTTCCAATTATTAAGGTCACGGAAAATATTTCTAGCAATATCGCCACGATAAGTGACATATTGCCCGTTAGATTTCTCAACTGCCGAGCCAGTCAATGAATGTAAATCCGCCAGTCGTGGAGTTGTTAATTTCCATTCTTGTTCATAAGGCTTCCTGTCTTCACTAGACCACGTATTCTCGTATATCCAGAGAGCGACTCGATCTGGCACATATATTTGGCCTTCGGGGTCATACCATTCTAAAAGGTTATAAGTCCTTAACAATGAAGGTTCAGGCGGAAAATTAACATCCTCATGAACTCCACGAACAACATGATCCAGATCGTAAAAAGTTCCGCTCAATCGCTTCCAAGCGTTGATAGTAATTATTGTAGTTGGCCCTCCATCCACCAAGGGTTCTTTATAAGTCGTTGGGTCATAATCAAGAAAGCCATTTTGATCAATTGTATTTAAGAATTGGCAAGTGCGTTTTCGCCCCAAATCAACATGGTACAGGTTGATCTTCCAATCTCCATTTTCTTCATAAAACCTGCTGTAAAAAAAGCTTCCGTCAAATAACAAAACGAATCCTGGAGGATAAGAGAAGGTTTGGTATCCACCATCTCCACTCAATCCATCAACCATAATCAAGACTCGCTCAAGAGGCCAAGTATGGGATTCTAATGCGGGCTGGGGAGTACTTGTATAAGTCGGCGTGAATGTCAAAGTTGGGGTACGTGTCGAGGGAAGCGCTTGCGTCGGCCAAAGAGTGCTTGTTGGCCGAGGGGTAAACGTCGGGCGGCGGGTTGTTGTCGGAGATGCAAGTGTGGTAGCGGTTACGTCTGTATTACTTTCTACAGCACATGCAGAAATCAACAAACACAACAAAAAGTAGATCACAAAAGTCTTTTTCATTTCGCAATTCCTCCAGCACAATTATACATCCCTAAAACAACTCTCTACGCATTACGAAATACGCACTACGCACTACGCCCCGCCGCCTCCACAAACCTCTCAAACAACCTCCGCATCTCCTCGTGGCTCGTCATCCATTCGGGATGCCACTGCACGGCCATCGCAAATTTATGGTCGGGGAGCTCGATTCCTTCGATGAGGCCGTCGGGAGCGTAGGCGGTGGGCTTGAGGCCTGGAGCCAGGTCTTTGATGCCTTGATGGTGGAGGCTGTTCACGTCCAAGAGCGGCGCGCCGAGGATGTCCGCGAGACGCGTCCCCTCCTCCACGCGGACGGGATGCGCCAGATAGGTGCGCGGTTGCAGGCTGTACCATTGATGTTCGAGCGCATTGGGGAGTTGATCAATAATGTGGGTGTAAAGCGTACCGCCAAGAGCCACGTTCATCACTTGGAAGCCGCGGCAGATTCCCAGCGTGGGCTTGTCGGCGTCCACGGCCGCGCGCAGGAGGGGCAGTTCGAGCGCGTCGCGGATCGGCTCCACCTCCACGGTGGGATGCGGCTCGCCGTCGAAATGCGCCAGCCCGATGTCGGCGCCTCCCGAAAACAGGACCCCGTCCAAACGGTCCAGCAGGACGCGCCAGCCGTCCTCGGGCATGTCGGGCGGAATCAGAATCGGCGCGCCTCCCGCTTCAATAATCGCAGATATGTAAGCCTGTAAAAGCAGTACAGCGGGAAGTTTTTCGGATGTGACGTCGTGTCGGGCGGTGATTCCAATCAGGGGTCGTCGCATGGGTTTTTCCTTTGGGGGCGGATTCTAATCGGTTTTGGGTAAAATAGGACACAAGGAGAAAAGAAATATGCCAAACAATTTGAGCAAGAAAGAAATGATGCGCGCCGAACGCGCCAAAGCCGCACAACAATCCCTGGTCATTAAATGGGCGGCTGGAATTTTGATGGCGATCGTCGTTATCATCGTTATCGTGTCGGCGTTGCCGAAAAAAGCGAAGACACCCGAAGGACTGACGATTGACGTGAACAAAACGTATTACGCCACCTTTGAAATGGAAAAAGGCGGCACGTTCGTAATCAAACTCTTCGCCGATAAAGCGCCGATCACCGTGGATAATTTCGTCAAACTGGCGCGGCAGGGATTTTACAACGGCACCACCTTCCACCGCGTCATTGATGGGTTTATGGCGCAGGGCGGCGACCCAGAGGGAACAGGCACGGGCGGCCCTGGCTACACCTTTCAGGATGAGATCAGCGATTTGAGTTTCGACCGCGCTGGCCTGTTGGCGATGGCGAATTCTGGCCCAAACACGAACGGCAGTCAGTTCTTCATTACTTTCGCGGCCACGCCCTGGCTGGACGGCAATCACACCATCTTTGGCGAAGTAGTCGAAGGTATGGATGTGGTGAACAACATCACCCGCCGCGACCCTGAGCAGTTCCCCGATTTTGAAGGCGACGCGATCCTCTCCGTCACGATCACGGAGGAGTAGAAACGGGTTCAAAAAACCTTTTTAACCACAAAGGGCACGAAGTACACAAAGGAGAAAAAAAGCTTGAGTTTTTCAGGCGGTTTTCCTTAGTGACCTTAGTGTCCTTCGTGGTTAGGCTTTTCTCTTAAAAACCCTTCTTCGGTAGGGTGCGTAGTTCGCAATTGTCTGTAAAATTGAGCCATCTTTAATCAAGGAGATGCACATGGCAACCGTAACCGCCGAAATTGTTGTAAACGCTCCTGCAAAGCAGACTTATCGCGCCTTCACCAACGCCACCTCTCTGCGCGAGTGGTTGTGTGACGTGGCTACCGTGGACCCCCACGCGGGCGGCCGCGTCTATTTTTGGTGGCGCGGAGACTTCTACTCCAGCGGCCACTACCTCGAATTGGACGAGGGCAAGCGCGTGAAGTTTCGCTGGTTCTCGAACATGGATCCCGCGCCGACCGAGGTGACGGTCAGCGTTTCAGACGAGGGAGGCGCGGCCCGCGTCCGACTCGATCACGATGTCCCCGATGACGCCGCGTGGGCAGGCAAACCAGAAAGTTTCCGCGAGAATTGGGTGGAGAGTCTCGAGAATCTCAAGTCTGTGCTGGAGACAGGAATTGATTTGCGCATCGCCAATCGCCCCATGCTGGGAGTCATCCCTGGCGATTTCACCGAAGAGCAGAGACACGCGCTGGGCGTACCCGTCAGCGAGGGGCTTCGTCTCGATGGCGTGTTGGACGGGATGGGCGCGCAGAAATGCGGCTTGCAACGCGATGACGTGATCGTGGAGTTTGCGGGCCACGCCATCCGTTCTGACGCGTTCAGCCTGCCGAATGCCATCGCGGGCAAGAAAGGCGGCGACAAGATCGAAGTCTCGTTCTATCGCGGCGCGGAGAAGAAGACCGTGACGATGGAATTGACGAAACGCCCCATGCCCGATGTCCCGTTCGACGCGGTGGAATTGGCGAAGAGGGCGCGCGGATTCTACGAGTCCGCTCTGACGGAGTTGGAAGCGTGTTTTGAAGGCGTGACAGACGAGCAGGCCATGGCGCATCCGCTAGAGGGAGAATGGAGCGCGTTGGAAGTGGTGGCGCATCTCATCAGTGGCGAGCGTTTCAATTCGATCTTCCTTACGGGCATGATTGACGGCTACGAGCCCACCACCGACGGCTTTGGCAGTAACGTCCACGCGCAAGTGCAGGCGACGGTGAAGGCCAACCCGTCCATCGCGCTGATGCTCGCCGAATTGCGCCGCGCCGTGGTAGAGACGCTGGCCTACACCGAACTCATCCCCGCCGAGTTTGTAGCGAACAAGGGAAGTTTCTATCGCTGGGGATCCAACCTGCTCCAACCGAATTTCCATCTCACCGCGCACACGGGTCAGATCAAGGATACGCTGGCCGCGGCGCGAAAATAACGAGAGCGCTATAATGCGGGAGTAAATAAGGAGTATCCTATGGCAACCAAAAAAACACGCGAATCCAAGATCAAATCCGCCATCCCCGAAGAGACCCGCGAGCATTACAAGAAGGCACACGAGGAAATGCGCGAGGCCATGAAGGGCTTATTGCCCGAAGGCTTCGTCGAACACCGCCGCGCCGCCCGCAAGGAAATGTTGCTCGCTGTGCGAAGCCTGCTCGACTCGGCCCTCCAGCGCATGGAAGAGAAATAACTTCCACTGGAGACATCGGCCACAGAGGCGTGAGACGCTGAACTTTTGCTCGGCGTTTCTTTCCTCTGTGGCCATTTTTATTTAAATGATACACACCCTCATCCCCTACCCTTCCCCCGCCCCACAAACAACACCCACAACAATGTCGCGCCTGAAGCGCCGAGAAGCGCGTTGCCCGCGGCGACGTTGCCCGCGTTCGAGAGCGCCACGCCGCCAATCAACAACGCTGCGAAGACGACGCCGCCCGTCAGCCTGTCCACGGAGCGCGCCACCGCGCGGACCTCGCGCGTCACCTGCGGCGATTGGATGGTCAGCCCGCCCGATTCCATTTGCGTCAACACGCGACTGGCTTGCGCGGGCAGAGCCACCAGTGTCGTCACCAGACTTCCCAATTGGCTGAGAATGTTATCGAGATCAAACAGCGAGCCAGCTTCCTCGGCCACCAACTTTTTCGCGTACGGCTCCAGTTGCAGCCACAGGTTGAAGTTCGGGTCGAGTCCTGTGCACATGCCCGAAAGGATCGCCACCGTTCGCACCAGCATCAACAGGTCGTTGGGAACCTGGAACGGCATCTCCACCATCACGTCGCGCACGCGATGGCCGATGTCGTGCATCTCGCCCATGCTCACATTTTTCAACTCGTTCATCGAGAGTCCCCAGAAGCGTGCGAAAACGATGGAAGAGGCTTTCTCCAACGACTCGGTGTCCGCGCCCGGCAGGATGAATCCCAGCGACTTGTACGACTTGATCAGCCGCGCTGCGTCGCGCGTCCCCACGCCCACCACCGTCTCACGTAGCGCGCCGCGCAACTCGTCTGGCACGCGGCCCACCATGCCGAAGTCCACGAAGGTCAACTGCCAGCGAACTTTCTTGCTTCCCTTTTTCGGCGGCAGGGGCGTGACGAACAAATTCCCAGGGTGCGGGTCGGCGTGGAAAAATCCGTCGTCGAAAATTTGCTTGAGATAGGTGTCCAATAATTTTCGAGCCACCGCGCCACGGTCAATGCCCGCGGCGGTGATGGCATCGTAGTCCGTGATCTTGATGGCGAGCACGTTTTCGAGAGTCAACACGCGCAGAGTGGACAGGCTCGTCACCACGCGCGGCACGTGCACATCGCGGTCATCTTTGAAATTCTCAAAGAATGCCTGCGCGTTCTTCGCCTCTTTGACGTAATCAATTTCCTCGCGCACCGTGGCCGAAAACTCGCGCAACAATGCGGGGACGTCCGCGTGCTCGCGGATGGGGCGATAACGCATCAGCCAGTTACCGACCCGTCGAAGCGCGGCCAGGTCAATGTCCACGATGGATGCGATGTGCGGACGCTGCACCTTCACGACCACGTCCCGAAACCCCGCTTCATCTTCGACCTTGAGGCGGGCGCGGTGAACCTGACCGAGGGAGGCCGCCGCGAGCGGTTCCGCGTCGAACCAGTCGAAAGTCGCCGCGAGCGACGCGCCAAGTTCCTTCTCGGCCAGTCGGCGGATATCCTCGAACGTCTCGGCGGGGACTTCATCCTGCAAGTCGGCCAGGGTGTCGGTGATCTCGGGCGGAAGGACATCGAGCCGCGACGAAAGGAACTGTCCCACCTTGATCATCACCCCGCCCATGCGGATGGCCAGCGCGCGGAAACGCACTGCTTCGCGTCGAAAACGCTCCGAGCGCGTCTTGCGGACAAGCGGGCGAAAGCCGAGAAAGCGTAAACCAATTTCCCAATAGATAAAGCGGACGATCACGCCCGCGAAAAATGTGAGGATGCGGAGGTAACGTCCGCGCAGGTGAGGAGATTTCATGCAGGCTCCATTGGTGGGATGATGGATTGTAACACCGTGGGCATCGCCCATTCCCCGCCCAAGACGAGTCGCTCTTTCAGAAGCGCTAAAAATAGATGAAGTTGCGCTGCGAAGATTTACCCGCGTTCCACAAACTGCGCCAACCCATCGCGATTGGTCAGCACAAATTCGGTGCGCGTCACTTCAATTAACTTCTTGTCCGAAAATCCATATAACGCGCGGCAGACCATCTCGCGCGTCGTGCCGATACGCGCGGCCATCTCGTCGAGAGTGAGGTGGCGCGAGATGGCTGCGTCCCCTGCCAGTTCGAAATGATCGAGCAAGAGACGGGCGAGGCGTCCCGCGACGGGATGAAAGGCCATCTCCTCGAGGATCGCACTGGCGCGTTGCATGCGTTCCGCCATGAGACGGCACAACTCCCAGCCCACGCGTCCGTTGCGCGCGAGAATCGATTCCATGGTTTCGCGCGACCAAAGAAATAATTGACTCGGTTCGCGCGCATCGAGCGTGACGGGCATCGGCGCGTTTTCTTGAAAGAATGCCAACCCCCAGAAAATATCGCCCGCCGAAAAAGCGCTGACCATCAACGTGCGCCCCTCGCCCGATTCTTTGACCGCGTGAACGCTCCCCCGCTCCACGAGAAACAGATACGGCCACACATCCCCGTACAAAATTACCTTCTCATCCTTGTCGTACTTGCGCGGCACAGATTGACGCGCCATCAACTCCAAATCTTTTTCCGCGAGACGCGCGAAGACGGGATGCTTTTTCAACATGTTTGCAAGATCGTTCATCGGTCGTTGCCTCCAGCGAGGGATGGAATGTTTTTGCGCCTTACGGCTTCAACACCAACGTACTCACCGCCGCCGACTCAATCGCTTCCAAACTGAACGGCAGGATATGATATTCCACCGCCAGCCATTGCTGAATCTGGTCATCATAGTGTAGGCTGAAGGGCTGACCCGATTGTCCGCTGGGGATGATGGAGAGCGACGCGTCCCAGTTGGCGGGGTCGGCGATGATGCGATACGCGGGGCCGAGAGTCATGGCGTAGGGCTTGTCGGCGTAATATGCGCCGCTGTCGACCGTGTTCCAGTTGCCGCCGGTGGGAAACGGGCCACGATTAAAGATGGGACGCAACGCGCCCACGCTTCCCAACGGGTGCGAGAAGGTGTGCGCGTGCAGGTTGCCCCACGTCCACTGGGCGGAGTCGCTGTCCACGTTTGTGGTCAACTCATTCATCGCGGCTTGCAACGCGGCGGTCAATACGCCAGCCCGGTCACCGCCCCACCAGGGGTTGTTCGCGTCGTCGAGCAAATTTTGCAGGAACATGTACGGGTAGCCCGCGAGGGTGAGATAAGAGTCAATCGAAGCAGAGGCCAGCTTCGGGTCAAGAACGAGGCGCAGGATGTGTCGCAGGGAGAGTTCGCTCAACGAGGCTTCGCCGCTGTCAGGCGTCATCATCCCGTCCCAATCCGCAAGCAAAGCAATCATCGTTTCTTCTTGTTTGTTCGCGGGCTTGGCTTCGTTTGCAATTGCGCGCGCAACCTGCAAGTTGATGTCACTCTGCCAACTGGCTTGAAGTTTTGCAAAATCAGCGCTGGTGACATTTTGCGAATCGCGGATGGTCTCGCTGATGAGGGCCACGCGATAGGGCGGCTGGAAATAATGCGAAAGGAAGTTGGGATAGTCCACGCCCGCGGGACGGTTGTTGGCCGACGCGAAAAAGTCGCCGCTGGGATTCAATGCCGACGGGAGTTCCTCAAACGGGACGAAGCCCACCCACTCACGCTTCGCATCGGACCCCGAAACGGGCTGCAGGCCGTAGACGTCATTCTGCGCCCGAACGGGGACCGCGCCAGACATTTGGAATCCAATATTGCCCGCGGTGTCGGCGTAGACGAAGTTCATGCCAGGCAACTGCCAGAGCGAAAGCGCGGCGCGGAATTCGTCCCAGTTGGACGCCTGATTAAGTTCGATGATGGCTTGCGCGAGCGGACGTCCCTGATCGAGTCCCGTCCAGCGCAGGGCAAGCGTCTGCTTGCTCTCTGGCGTCGCGTCGGTGACGAGCGGACCATGGTGCGTGGCGCGGACTTTGATCGTGACTGGCGCGGCGTCTTTCACCTGGATGATTTCTTCGCGGAAGGTAACCTCTTTCCATTCATCTTTAAATTGATATTGCGTTCCGTCCGCGTTGAGCGTTTCGATGAAGAGGTCTTGCACATCGGGGCGAGCGTTAGTGACAGCCCAGGCGATGCTTGCGTTGTGGCCGATTTCGACTCCGGGCAAACCAGGCAACGACGCGCCGACGACGTTGTATTGATTGTCTTTGGTGTGCAAGCCAACTTCGTACCAAAGCGTGGGCATCGAAAGTCCCTGATGCGGGTCGCCCGCCAACAGCGGCTTACCCGACGCGGTGTGACTTCCGCCCACCACCCAGGCGTTGCTACCTTGATCGGGCTTGGTCAACGGCGTGAAATTCAAATCGCGATAGAACGCCATCATGGCATCGGCGGTCTCTGGCAGGATGGATGCGTTCGCGTCGGGAATGACATCAGGGCCGGGATAATCGGGCAGGAGCGCAAGGACTTCGCCCCACGCGAGCGATTGAGTCAATTGACTAACGACGAGTTCATCCAGATAGTTGTTGCTCAACCCCCAGGCGACGAGTTTGCCAAAGACGAGCGAATCAATCGGCGTCCAGGGCTGGGGCGTGATGCCGAGAATTTTAAATTCGAGCGGAAGGTTATCGCCCGCCTGCGCGAGAAACGCGTTCACTCCGTCCGCGTATGCGGTGAGCGCGGACTGGGTATCGGCATCGAGCGTCGTCCAATCGGCTTCGGCGGATTCGGTCATGCCGAGGATGCGCATCATCGTATCGTTCTTCAAGCCGCGCTCGCCGACGATTTCGCTGAGCGTGCCATGCGCGGCGCGGCGTTGGGCTTCCATCGCCCACAGCCGATCCTGCGCGGCGACGAAGCCCTGCGCGAAGAACAGGTCGTGCGCGTTTTCCGCGACGATATGCGGGATTCCGCTCGCGTCGCGATAAACCGTGACGGGCGCGGCAAGGCCGTCGAGCGCGAGTTCCCCGTCCGCCTGCGGCAGCGCGGGGCGGACAACCCCGAAGTAGGCATAAGTCGGCGCGGCGATGGCGATGACGAGGATGAAGATAAAAAGGTAAAGCAGGATTTTCTTGAAGGTACGCATGGGAGACTCCTCCGTTGTACAAGATTACTTCACACGCTGGCAGTTATAAGTGTAATCTCCCGCCTGTCAAGAGTTGCGAGGCAATTTCGGTCGTTTGCGTTAAGGCAAAGATTTTCGATTTCTACTTGTGATACATTTCACGCAAATAACGCATGCAAAATGCCATTTTGTGCCACACATCGAGCAGAATGCCATGAAAGAGACCTCCCAATCCAAACGCCTGATCCTTGCCATCCTGGCCGTCGTTGTCGGGTTGTTCATGATCACGGTCGCGCCGTTTTTGATTCAGACTTCGCTCGAACGCGTGCTGACCGAGTTGCAGATTATCTCGGCGCAAAAGCCTGCCTATTCCAGCGGACTCCTGCTGTTCTCGTATGCCTTCCCGTTCTATCGCGGACTGATCTTCATCGGCGGCATCGCGCTGATTCTGCTCGCCAGTTCCTCGCGCTAACCTTCGCGGGGATGCTCTCCACTCACGCGTTCATTACGGGCATCGGCAACCTGCGGACGCTGCTTACACGTCCCGACAAGCCGTTCTATGATGGACTCGGCTGGTGGGCGCTGTCGTGGTCGCAACCCATTCAATGGATTTGCGTGATCTTGCTCTTCATCGCCATCTACCAAATCGCGGCGCGAAAATTCTCGGGCTGGTGGCTGGCGCTCGTCTCGGTCACTTCGCTCGTGGCGATTGATGTTCCCATGCAGATCATTCGCCTAACGATGACCGAATCCACCGCCTGGGATTATTCGTACGGACTGCCAATGATTATCGGGCTGTTCTTTGTTTTGCTCCATCCGAAATTCAAGGCGGCGCTCGTCCATGAAGAGGAACGCTGTTGTAAAGAGAAAAAATAAAACCGCCATCGCCCCCAGCGCGCTCGTCGCGCCTGACTCAACAAGATTAGCCCAACCAAAAGGATTCCCCTGGCAAAAGGAAACATGAATGAATAAATTTCTCAACAAATGGTTTCGCTTAATCCACCGATGGGTTGCGATTCCAACCGCCCTGCTCATTCCTGTTGCTGTCGTCATCAAATTGATCGGCAGTCCAGAGACAATTGCCTTTTGGGAAAAGTGGGACAAACTGCCTTCCGTTCTTATGCTTTTCATGGCAATCACTGGTTCGTATTTATACCTGCTCCCTTATATTGTCAAAGCACAGCGTAAACAGAGGAATGTCCCTGCGCGGAATGCATAATCATTGATCTCCTGATCATTCAAGGATAACGAAACAGGCGAATGGCAAGCCATAACTCGCCCATCAAATCGCGCTTGCGAGCGCGTCAATCCATCCAATATTCAAATCAAGGAGGCTCGTTATGAAAGGCAACAACAAATTAGGGGCGGCGCTGGCCGCGCTTGGCATCCTGGCAGGCATCCTGTGCCTGTATTTCATTGCAGATACCTACAACGCGGTCATCCACACCCACTTCAACGCGGGCGATTGGGAAGAGAGTAACACCGTGCGGATCGTCTACGCCGTGCTCGGCTGGCTGGGAACCGCCGCGGGTGCGCTCTCTGCCGCGGTTTTGTGGGGCTTCCTGAACAAACAGGATTGGGCCTGGCTCTGGGGCGCGGTCGCCGCGACCATCCTCCTGCTGGCAGGCTTCTTCCCCATGATCCCCGCCGCGGATAGCGGACTGCCCGTCCCCACGATGTGGGTGTTTATGCTGGCGGCCGTCATGTGGTTCGGGATGCTTTTCATCGGCGGCGTGAGCGGCAAGATCATCGCGCTCACCTTCATCGCGGGTCTGGCGTACGTGCTGACCTTCATTGACGGCGTCGCGCCGTTCTCCAAATTCCAGACGACCTTCCAGACGCCGACAACATTTGTCCAGAACGCGAACACGTTCTGGAACGGGATGTACGTGATGAGTCAACAGGTCAGTTGGTGGGGCGCGGCGGGCTGGGCGATCTTCATCTTCGTCACGCTGAATAAGAAATCGTGGGCGATTCCCGTTGGTATCTTCGCGGCGAGCATGTCCATGCTGGCGGGCTATCCGCTCGGACTGCACAATGTGGCAGAAGTGCAACGCTTCTCGATGTTCCTGCCCGCGCCGTTGATGAGCACGGGATTGCTGATTTACCTGCTGCTCCCAGGCACAAAGAAAATGCTCGCGGCGTGGAACGCGACGGCGTAGCGGGGAGTGCGTCGCACCTGGTTAAGCGGAAACGGCTCGGGCGTAGAAAAATTCGCGGGAGCAGAATCCGCTAAAGGGTCAGTTGCGACGCACCCTCGGGTGGGAAACGCGCGTCGAAGCGGAGTCCGCCCCAAAGTCAGGCGCGAAGCGGATGTGTGACCTATGTCACAGATACTTGATAATAATTGTGCAATAATTCACACAGCGACTCATTTCCTTTTGGGTTGTAAATGTCAAACCGACAATAAGGAGAATGCAATGGATCTATTCACGCTCGCCAACCTGTTCCTTCTGCTCACTGGCCTGCTTGCCGCGTACCTTTGCTGGTACTTCTGGAAGCGATATGGCCTGCACAAAGCGCTGCATAACGTCTACTATCTGATGGGTTTTGCGGTGCTTTTGATTTCAGGGCTTTTGCTCATCTTCCTCGGCTATGGGATTCTTGGCTTTGGAGGAACGGCTTTTTCGCCCTATATTTTGCCTGTCGCCAGCCTCATCCCGCTTGGCATTTCGATGGGACTTGCGGAAGAATACTTCCCATCATGGAAGACTTACTTCAAATGGTTCGCGGCGATTGGCTTCCTTGCGATTGCCATCACCAGCATTGGCGGTATGGACCTCAAGAAAATTGCCGTTCCCGTGTTCCACGGCGTTGCGGGTCTCGTGATCTTCCTCGGACCGTTTCTTGCCAAAGGCGCGCCGAAGGGATTCTATTGGGTTGGCATCGGCGGCGCGTTGATCGGCATCGGCGGCATTGCGCTGGCGTTTCTCAGCGTGGGCAAGCCTTTGCTGGGTATCTTCACCCTGGAGTTTGTCAGCACGATCCTCGCCCCCTTGCTCTTCCTGATGGCGGGCGCGTTCACGATTGGCTTTACCCGCAAGGGATAGTTCAAAATCTGTACACGGATTACGCGGACAAATTGGATTGCACGGATTACAAAAAAATCCGTGTGCTTCCGTAAAATCCGCGATAGTGCCACCTGTCACCTTTGGTCTTGAACAGGTTTGGATTGTTCGGGCAACAGTTCGGGATGATACTTTGTGGCCAATGTGACATAGGCTCTAACCAAACTGGGCTGCATATTGATCATCTGCGCAATTT
>JACRBL010000049.1 GCA_016234485.1 Chloroflexota bacterium | reverse complement strand
TGCACGCTGTTTGACTTCTGCTCGTTTGTCTTGCCGAATGGCTTTTTCTATTTCGGCTAACTCTTTTGGCTTGAGTTGGTATACGGTTCTCATGACGAAAGTGTATCATGCCTTATAATCTATTTCGACTGACTACTTAGAGCCAGTATGAATCCAATTTTCTCCCTCTCCGTTATTGTCGTCCTTCTTGCGGTCCTTATTATTAAGGACCTGTTTGTGGTTGGACTGGCAACGGTGAGAGCAAAATAAACTCGCACACCAAATCTGGAAACACAGAGCCGCTCCGACCACGTCGGAGCGGCTTTTTTGTTACCCCACCCCCGGCCTCCCCATGACTTCGTCATGGAGAGGGAGCAACAAAGGAGCCGCATGAGATCTGACACCGTCAAGAAAGGATACGACAAAGCGCCGCATCGCGCGCTGTTGCGCGCCACGGGGGTACAGGAAACCGACTTTGAGAAACCGTTCGTTGCGATCGTTAATTCATACATTGACGTTGTGCCGGGCCACGTCCATTTGCAGGAGTTCGGCAAACTGGTGAAAGACGCAGTGCGCGCCGCGGGCGGAGCGCCGTTTGAGTTCAACACCATCGGCGTGGACGATGGCATCGCGATGGGCCACATGGGGATGAAGTACTCGCTTCCTTCGCGTGAACTGATCGCGGACTGCGTCGAGACGATGATCGAGGCGCACCGTTTCGACGCGATGGTCTGCATCCCCAACTGCGACAAGATCGTGCCGGGCATGTTGTTGGCCGCCATGCGCGTGAACATCCCGACCATCTTCGTCTCTGGCGGGCCGATGGCCGCGGGCAAGACTCCCGACGGCGAAGCGATTGATTTGATCTCGGTATTTGAAGGCGTGGGGGCATTTTCAGCGGGGAAGATTGACGAGAAGCGATTATCCATTTTGGAAAAATTTGCCTGTCCCTCGTGCGGCTCGTGTTCGGGCATGTTCACGGCCAATTCGATGAACTGCCTGATGGAAGTGATCGGGCTGGCATTGCCGTTCAACGGCTCAGCGCTGGCGAAGACCCCTGAACGTGAAGCGCTGGCAAAGAAGGCCGCGGCGCAGATTATGACGCTGATCGAACGCGACCTCAAGCCGCGCGACATCGTGACTGCCGACGCGATTGACGACGCCTTCGCGCTGGACATGGCGATGGGCGGCTCGTCGAACACGGTGTTGCACACGCTGGCGCTGGCGAACGAAGCGGGCGTGGATTATCCGCTGGATCGAATTAATTCAGTCGCCGATAAAGCGCCGCACATTTGCAAAGTGTCGCCGGCGGGCAAATGGCACATGGAAGATGTTCATCGCGCGGGAGGCATTCCCGCCATTTTGAACGAAGTGCAGCGCGGCACGAGTATGTTGCACATGGAGCGTCCCACGGTGAGCGGCACAACGTTGGGGGAATCGATTCAAGGTTGCGAGATTCAAGATGACGAGGTGATTCGTCGCTACGAAAATGCACATTCCAGGCGCGGTGGTTTGTCCATCCTGTTTGGCAATCTCGCCCCGAAAGGCGCGGTGGTTAAGGTCGGCGGCGTGAGCGCGAGCATGATGAAGTTCAGCGGGCCGGCGCGCATCTACGAGTCGCAGGACGCGGCGTTGGCGGGGATTCTCGCGAACGAGGTCAAGGCGGGGGACGTGGTCGTCGTCCGCTACGAGGGGCCGAAGGGCGGGCCGGGGATGCAGGAGATGCTCTCCCCCACCTCCGCCATCATGGGGCAGGGACTGGGCGACAAGGTGGCGCTGATCACCGACGGGCGATTCAGCGGCGGGACGCGCGGCGCGTGCATCGGTCACATCTCGCCGGAGGCGGCCGCGGGAGGTCCGATCGCCGCGCTGAGGCCCGGGGACGTGATCGAGATTGATTTGGCCGCGCGCCGCCTCGAGGTCCGATTGAGCGAGGCGGAGATGAAGAGTCGGCTGGCGGCGCTGACTCCGTTCCAGTTGAATATCCAAAGCAAGTGGCTCAGGCGTTATTCACATTTCGTAACCAGCGCGGATACGGGCGCGGTGTTGCAATCATAAGTACTCGTGCAAAAATAAGTTTCGTGTTTCGTCAGCAGTTGGACTGCTGACGGCTCGCAGTGCAACTGCTCGCGAACTTTGAAAATGGGAAGTTGTTTTTGCACAGATCCAAAGGAGAAGAGAATGAAAAAAACAGGAGCAGAGATTTTGTGGGAGTGCGTGGTGCGCGAGGGCGTGGAGGTGGTGTTCGGGTATCCGGGCGGCGCGAACATGCCGATCTACGACGCCATGCTGAACTACCCGATCCATCACGTGCTGGTGCGCCATGAACAGGGCGCGGCGCACATGGCGGACGGATACGCGCGCGCCTCGAGTAAAGTGGGCATGGCGATGGCGACATCGGGACCGGGCGCGACGAATCTCGTGACGGGCATTGCCACCGCGATGATGGATTCTGTCCCCGTGATTTTTGTAACGGGACAGGTTGCCGCGCACTTGATCGGCGGCGACGCCTTTCAGGAAACTGACGTAACGGGCATCACCTTGCCGATCACGAAACATAATTACCTCGTGACGCGTGCCGACGAGATCGCCGAGGTGGTGCGCGAGGCCTTTTACATCGCCCGCAGTGGACGGCCTGGCCCCGTTCTGATTGACATCTGCAAGAACGCGCAGGTGGAGCAGGCGGAGTTCGTCTATCCCGAAAACGTGAAACTGCCTGGCTATCAGCCGATGGATCACGCCTCCGCGGACGCGTTGGAGCGCGCCGTCCATTTGATCGAGCGCGCGCAGAAGCCGATCATTTTGTGCGGACATGGCGTGTTGATGTCGGGCGCGGAAGAGGCGCTGATGCACTTCGCGGTCAAGACGCAGACGCCCGTGGCTAGCACGTTACTCGGGCTGGGCGCGTTCCCTGCCTCGCATCCGCTGGCGCTCGGCATGATGGGCATGCACGGCGAAGTCCACACCAACCTGGCGATCCAAAACTCGGACCTGATCCTGGCCTTTGGCATGCGCTTCGATGACCGCGTGACGGGCACGCTCAAGACGTACGCGCCGCGGGCGAAGAAAATTCACATCGAGATTGACCCGTCCGAAGTCCACAAGAACGTGGCGGTGGATGTGCCTCTGATCGGCGATTTGAAAACCGTGCTGAACGACCTGATCCCGATGGTGGACGAACATGACCATGAGGAATGGTTGCACGCCATCGCCGAGTGGAAAGCCGAAGCGGACGCGCGCTCGATCATGAATTGGGCGAACGATGACAAACTTTACGTGGCGCATCTCATCGCGGACATTTGGAAGGCCACGGGCGGAAACGCCATCGTCGCGACGGACGTCGGTCAACACCAGATGTGGACGGCGCAATATTATGCGCTCGAAAAACCGAATCGCTGGCTGTCTTCGGGCGGCGCGGGGACGATGGGCTTTGGTCTGCCCGCCGCCCTGGGCGCGTGGTTCGCGCACAAGGACGAGGAGATCTGGGTGGTGGCGGGCGACGGCGGATTCCAGATGACGCAGGCCGAACTGGCTACGGTGATACAGGAAGGCGCGAACGTGAAGATCGCCATTATGAACAACAACTTCCTCGGCATGGTGCGTCAGTGGCAGGAGTTCTTCTTCGACAAACGCTACTCGGGCGTCCACATGACAGCGCCCGACTTCATCAAGATCGCCGACGCGCACGGCATTCCTGGCCGCCGCGTCAGCGCCCGCGCCGAGGTGGACAAGGCCATCGCCTGGGCGCGCGCGGTGGATGGCTCCGCCGTGCTGGAGTTCCGCGTGGAAAAGGAAGACGCGGTCTATCCGATGGTGCCTGCCGGCGCGGCGTTGGATCAGATGTTGCAGAGACCTGTGAGAGCGTAAGAGTTGTTTCGTCATTGCGAGGGCGGCGCTCTCCCGCCCGAAGCAATCCCCTCGTAACAGGAGATTGCTTCGTCGCTGCGCTCCTCGCAATGACAAAGGAGAAAAGAATGAACTACACCTTCATCGCATTAGTAGAAAACAAACCGGGCGTGTTGAACCGCGTGGCTTCGCTGTTTCGCCGCCGCAATTTCAACATTGAGTCCCTCGCGGTGGGACGAACGGAAAAACCCGAGGTCTCGCGCATGACCGTGGTGGTGGGCTGTCCCAATGGCGACGTGGACGCGCACAAGATCGAAGCCAACTTGTACAAACTGGTCAACGTGATTGACGTGCAGGACGTGACGCACCAGCCTTCGGTGACGCGCGACCTGGCGCTGATCAAAGTGATGGTCGCGCCCGAGAAGCGCGCCGAGGTCAACAACCTGGCCGAGATCTTCCGCGCCCACATCGTGGACGTGGCGGTGGACTCGGTCATCGTGGAGATCACCGGCACCGAGGACAAGATCGAAGGCATGATCGAGTTGCTTCGTCCCATCGGCATCGTGGAAATGGTGCGGACGGGACAGGTCTCGATGACGCGCGGCGTCAACGACGGCGTGCGCCGCATCCCGATGAGCGCGAATCGTTTGAACGAGTATGAGGTCGCGGAGTTGGCGTTGTAACCTCCATCGTCTCTGCGAGGGCGACAGCCTGAAGCAATCCCCTAGGATCAAATAATACTGTCATGTGCGAGGAGGTTGCTTCGCTTCGCTCGCAATGACAACAAAAAGGAGAACTGATTATGGCAAAAATCAATTTCGGCGGCGTGGAAGAGGATGTCGTCACCCGCGAGGAATTTTCGCTTGAGAAGGCGCGTGAAGTGTTGAAGAACGAAGTCGTGGCGGTGATCGGCTACGGCGTGCAGGGACCTGCGCAGGCGATGAACATGCGCGAGAACGGCATCAACGTCATCGTCGGTCAGCGGGCGGGGACGAAGAACTGGGATCGCGCCGTCGCGGATGGCTGGGAGCCGGGCAAGACGCTTTTCTCCATCGAAGAGGCCGCCGAGCGCGGCACGGTCATCCAATACCTGCTCTCGGACGCGGGTCAGCGCTCGCAATGGCCGAAGATCATCGAGTGCCTGAACGAGGGCGACATGCTCTACTTCTCGCACGGCTTCTCGGTCACGTTTAAGGATGACACAGGAGTCGTCCCACCGCCGAATGTGGACGTGGCTCTGGTCGCGCCGAAGGGATCGGGGACGAGCGTGCGTCGCAACTTTTTGGCGGGCAGTGGAATCAACGCCAGTTACGCGGTGCATCAGGATTTCACTGGCAAGGCGGACGAACGCGCCATTGCGCTCGGCATCGCCATCGGCGCGGGCTACCTCTTCCCGACCACGTTCAAAAACGAAGTTTACAGCGACCTGACGGGCGAGCGCGGCATTTTGATCGGCGCGCTCTCGGGCGTGATGGAAGCGCAGTACAACGTGTTGCGGCAGAACGGTCACTCCCCCTCCGAGGCCTTCAACGAAACCGTGGAAGAACTCACGCAGTCGCTCATCCGTCTCGTCGGCGAGAACGGCATGGACTTCATGTACGCCAACTGCTCCACCACCGCCCAACGCGGCGCATTGGACTGGCACGCGCGTTTTCGCGACGCGGTCGCGCCCGTGTTCGATGACCTGTACGAGTCGGTCAAGACAGGCAACGAAGCCCGCATCACGCTCGAAACCAACAGCCGCGCAGATTATCGCGAACAACTCGAAAAGGAACTCGGCTATTTCCGTGATTCCGAAATGTGGCAGGCGGGCGCGGCGGTGAGGTCGTTGAGGCCGGAGAATTGGAAGAAGTAAATTGGGCATCGGTAAATTGCGAATCGGTAAATTGGTAAATTAGTAGATTGTCTATCACCAATTTACCAACCTACCAATCTACCAACCTACTGGAGACCTACATGAGCAATTACGTCAAAATTTTCGACACAACTTTGCGCGACGGCGAGCAATCGCCTGGCGCGACGATGACATCCGCCGAGAAGCTGGAAGTAGCGCGGTCGTTGGCGCGCATGGGCGTGGACATCATCGAGGCGGGATTCCCGGCCGCTTCGCCCGACGATCTGGAAGCCGTCCGCAGGATCGCGGCTGAGGTGGGCAATCCGGCCAGCGGTCAGGATGAGGCGAGGGTTCCCGTCATCACTGGGTTGGCGCGCGCGAATAAGTCCGACATTGACAAGGCGTGGGAAGCCATCCAGGGCGCACAGAAGCCGCGCATCCACACCTTCCTTGCCACATCGCCGATCCACATGAAGCACAAGTTGAAGATGGATCCCGAGGAAGTGGTGCAACGCGTTTCCGAGATGGTCGCCTACGCGCGGACGTTGTGCGCGGACGTGGAGTTCAGCCCCGAAGACGCGGGCCGCTCGGAGCCCGAATTTTTGTACGTCGTTTTGGGCGAGGCCATCAAGTCGGGCGCGACCACGCTCAACATCCCCGACACGGTGGGCTACACCACGCCCGATGAATTTTACAAATTGATTGACGGCATCATCAAGCACACGCCTGGCATGCACGAGGGCATCACGGTTTCGGTGCATTGCCATGATGACCTGGGACTCGCCACCGCCAACACGCTGGCTGGAATCAGCGCGGGCGCGCGTCAGGCCGAGGTGACCATCAATGGCATCGGCGAACGCGCCGGCAACACGTCGTTGGAGGAAGTGGTGATGACGCTGAAGACGCGCCATCCGATCTTCGGCCTCGAAACGGGAATCGAAACGAAGCAGATCGCGCGCGTCAGCAAACTGGTGAGTAACTACACAGGCATGGTCGTCCAACCAAACAAGGCCATCGTCGGCGCGAACGCGTTCGCGCACGAGGCGGGCATTCATCAAGACGGCATGTTGAAGCACCAGACCACTTACGAGATCATGCGTCCCGAAGACGTGGGCGTGAACCAGACCAAACTGGTGCTGGGTAAACATTCGGGACGACACGCGCTTCGCAACCGACTGGCGGAAATGGGACACTCGCTCGACGAGGCCGAACTTGATCTTGCCTTTGCCCGCTTTAAGGAATTGGCCGACCGCAAGAAGGTCATCGCCGACGCGGATCTCGAAGCGATCATCGCCGACGAGTTCTATCGCCCGCGCGATGTTTTCTATCTCGAAGGTTTGCAGGTCTCGTGCGGCACGTTGGGGATGCCCACCGCCACCGTCCGTCTGCGCGGACCCGACCGCGTCATCCACAACTTCGCTTCGATGGGCACGGGACCCGTGGACGCGACCTACAAAGCCATTGACGCGATCGTCGGAACGCCGTGCAAATTGCTCGAGTTCAATATCCACGCCATCACCGAAGGCATCGACGCGCTGGGTGAAGTGACCGTCCGCATCCAAAGCGAGAACGGACTGCACACAATGGACGCGCAATCCGAAGGCGTTTTCTCGCGCGTCTTCGGCGGCCACGGCGCGGACACCGACATCATCGTCGCGAGCGCGAAGGCCTACATCAACGCGCTCAACAAACTCATCATCGCCAAGACCGAAGGCGCACAGCCTGTGGCGAATAATTTTGGAGTCATGCTTGGATAATCAACCCAGACCTCACAGGTTTTGGAAACCTGTGAGGTCTATAAAAGGTTTTTCTTCGCGCCCTTCGCGTGCTTTGCGGTTGAAAAAATATTATGCCCAAAACCCTCTTCTCTAAAATCTGGGACTCGCACATCGTGGCCGAGCGCCCCGATTCCCCCGCCGTCCTCTACATTGACCTGCACCTCGTCCACGAGGTCACTTCGCCGCAGGCCTTCACAGGTCTGCGCCAGCGCGGACTGAAAGTCCGCCGCCCCGAAAAGACCCTCGCCACGATGGATCACTCCATCCCGACCACGCCGCCAAACGTCCCGATCGCGGACGCGCTGGCCGCCGCGCAGATCAAGCAAATGGAAGTCAACGCCGCGGAATTCGGTCTCACCCTGCACGGCATGGACAGTCCGCATCGCGGCATCGTCCACGTGATCGGCCCCGAACTCGGGCGCACCCAGCCAGGCATGACCATCGTCTGCGGCGATAGTCACACCGCCACGCACGGCGCGTTCGGCGCGCTGGCCTTCGGCATCGGCACATCCGAAGTGGAACACGTCCTCGCCACGCAATGCCTCTTGCAGAAAAAACCCAAGACCTGCGAAGTCCGCATCGAAGGGATGCTCGCGGCGGGCGTCTCGGCCAAGGACATCATCCTGGCGCTCATCGCCAAAATCGGCGTCGGCGGCGGGACGGGACACGTCTTCGAGTACACGGGTTCCGCCATCCGCGCCCTGACGATGGAACAGCGCATGACCGTCTGCAACATGTCCATCGAGGGCGGCGCGCGTGCGGGCATGATCGCTCCCGACGACGCGACCTTCGAATATCTGGCGGGACGCGAGTTCGCCCCGCGCGGCGCAGACTGGGAGGCGGCTCTCGCCAAGTGGCGTTCCCTCCCCTCCGACGCGGGCGCGACCTACGACAAGTCCATCACGCTCGACGCCTCCGCGCTGGAACCGATGATCACCTACGGCACCAACCCTGGCATGGGCATGCGCATCACCGACCGCATCCCCACCGCCGAATCGTTCGGCGACGCTTCGCAAAAAGCCGCCTTCGAAAAAGCCATGACCTACATGGGACTCCAACCTGGTCAGTCCCTGCTCGGCCAAAACGTGGACGTGGTCTTCATCGGCAGTTGCACCAACTCGCGCATCTCCGACCTGCGCCTGGCCGCGTCGATGTTGAAAGGCCGCAAAGTTTCGCCGTCCACACGCGTCATGGTCGTCCCTGGCTCGCAGGAAGTTAAGAAGCAAGCCGAGCAGGAAGGTCTCGACACGATCTTCAAAGAAGCAGGCGCGGAATGGAGAGAAGCGGGCTGCTCACTCTGTATCGCTATGAATGGCGATGAAGTGCCTGTTGGTCAATATGCCGTCTCCACCAGCAACCGCAATTTTGAAGGACGACAAGGCAAAGGCTCGCGTACATTTTTGGCAAGCCCCATCACCGCCGCCGCGACCGCCATCCATGGAAAGGTCACCGACCCACGCACGATACTCGATATTCGATAATCGAATATCGAGTATCGAATATCGAATTCCGACTATCGACTTTCAACCTTCAACTTTCCACCTAAAAAACATGCCCCAATTCACCTCTATCACCTCCCGTGCCATTCCTTTACCTGTGAATGATATTGACACCGACCAAATCATTCCAGCAAGATTTTTGAAAGTCACCGACAAGAACGGTCTCGCCGACGCGCTCTTCTTTAACTGGCGCTACCACGACGGCGGCTCTCCTAAAGCCGATTTCATCCTCAACCAACCCGCGTCGGGCGGCGCGCAGATTCTGTTGGCAGGCGACAACTTCGGGTGCGGGTCGAGCCGTGAGCACGCTCCCTGGGCGCTGACCAGTTACGGATTCCGCGCGGTCATCTCCACCTCCTTCGCCGACATCTTCCGCAACAACGCCCTCAAGAACGGCCTCATCCCCATCATCGTGGACGAAGCGACTCACAAAATGTTATTTGATCTGCTCGCTGAAGTCCCCTCCACCGAACTCACTGTTGACCTCGCCGCACAAACCCTCGTCACCCCGCACGGCTCCTTCCCCTTTCCCATTGATCCCTTCAACAAAACTTGCCTGCTCAACGGCGTAGATGAACTCGGCTATATTCTCGGCTTCGAAAAAGAAATTGCGGAGTTTGAAAAGCGGTAGGTTGGTAAATTGGGAAGTCGGTAGGTTGGTAAATCGGTAAATTGGGAAATCAATTCCCAATTTACCAATGTCCCAATTTACCAATCCCCAATTTACCAATGTCCCAAGAGACCAATATGCACCAAATCCAAATCTACGACACCACCCTCCGCGACGGGACGCAATCCGAAGGCTTCACCCTCTCGGCCAACGACAAGATCCGCGTGGCGCAAAAACTCGACTCGTTCGGCGTGTCCTTCATCGAGGGTGGCTGGCCTGGATCCAATCCCAAAGACGTTGAATTTTTCGAGCGCGCCCGCGACCTCGAATGGAAACATTCGCTCATCGCCGCGTTCGGCGCCACCTGCCGCGTCAAAGGCGGCCCCGCAGACGACGCCAACATCAAAGCCCTGCTCGACTCGCACACGCCCGTCTGCACCATCTTCGGCAAGACCTGGCGGCTGCACGTCACCGACGTGCTCCTCACCACCCTCGAAGACAACTTGCGCATCATCGAGCAATCCGTCGCGTATCTTAAGGCCAATGGCAAGCGCGTCATCTACGACGCCGAACATTTCTTCGACGGCTACAAAGCGGACTCATCCTATGCGCTCGAAACCTTGCAGGCCGCGATTCGCGGCGGCGCGGAGATGATCGTCCTGTGCGACACCAACGGCGGGACTCTGCCCTGGGACGTCGAACGCATCATCCGCGACGTTCGGCGGGCCGCGCCAACCCCGCTCGGAATCCACGCCCACAACGACGGCGAGTCCGCGGTGGTCAACTCATTGACCGCGGTGCGTGAGGGCGCAATTCAGGTGCAAGGCACGATCAACGGAGTCGGCGAGCGTTGCGGCAACGTCAACCTGATCTCGGTGATTGCCAATCTCGAACTCAAGATGGGCTACAAGTGCCTGCCCGAAGGCAAGCTCGCCCATCTCTACGATCTCTCGCACATCGTCTCCGAAGTCGCCAACCTGACTCCCGACGAGCACATGCCCTTCGTCGGCAAGTCGGCCTTCGCGCACAAAGGCGGCGTCCACGTGGCGGCCATGCGACGCAACGCCTCCTCCTACCAGCACGTCGACCCGACGCGAATCGGCAACAAAATGCGCGTCGTCGTCTCCGACCTTTCGGGGCGCGGCAACATGCTCAGCAAAGCCGAGGAGCACGGCGTGGAAGTGGAAGGCGAGGAGGTCGTGTCCGTCCTCAACGAAGTCAAAGAGTTGGAAGCGCGCGGCTTCTCTTTCGAGGCCGCCGAAGCCTCGGTCGCCATCATGCTCAAGCGGCAGGAATACGGCTACAAACCGCCCTTCGAGTTAATTGATTTCTTCGTTAACGTGGAACACCGCGACAAGCGCGGCATTTTCGCCGAAGCGATGGTCAAAGTCCGCGTGCAGGGCGAGGTGTTGCACACCGCCGCCGAAGGCAACGGCCCCGTCAACGCGCTCGACCTGGCCTTGCGAAAAGCGCTGGTCGGCTATTACCCGCAGATCGAAAAATTCATTTTGTCCGATTACAAAGTCCGCATCCTGGATTCGGATCGCGGCACCGAAGCCACCACCCGCGTCCTCATCGACACGCGCAACTCCACCTCCCGCTGGAGTACCGTCGGCGCGGGGACGAACATCATCGAAGCCAGCTGGCGCGCCCTAGCCGATTCGATGGAGTATGGATTGATGATCGCGCATTGATACATTTTCCGTCATTGCGAGGGCGGTGTTCTTCCGCCCGCAGCAATCTCCTCGCATTGTTGGGGATTGCTTCGTCGCCCAAGAACGGCTCCTCGCAATGACGGAACAAGGAGATACATGAACTTCAACATCACCCTCCTCCCCGGCGACGGCATTGGCCCCGAAGTTGTGACCGAAGCCGTGCGCGTTTTGGAAATCATCGCCAGTAAATACAACCACGCCTTCGCGTTCGCCGAACGACTGATGGGCGGTTGCTCGATTGACAAATTCGGTTCCTCCCTCACCGACGAGACGCTCGCCGATTGCAAATCCGCGGACGCGGTGTTGCTCGGCGCAGTGGGCGGCCCAAAGTGGGACGACCCCGCCGCGAAGGACCGTCCCGAGCGAGGCCTGCTCGCCCTCCGCAAAGGGCTGGGCGTGTTCGCCAACCTGCGTCCTGTCAAAGTCCACCCCGCGCTGATCGACTCGTCTCCGCTCAAGCCAGAGAAACTCGAAGGCGTGGACATCCTGGTCGTGCGCGAACTCACGGGCGGACTCTACTTCGGGTGGCCGAAAGGGCGCGACTTTAAGGATGGACGCGAGCGCGCGGTGGATACGTTGGAGTATTACGATTACGAAGTCAAGCGCGTGATGGAGTTGGCCTTCACGCTGGCGAAAGGACGGAAGAAAAAAGTCACGTCGGTGGACAAGGCCAATGTGTTGGAATCGTCGCGGCTCTGGCGACAGATCGCCACGAAGATCGGCAAGGAGAATCCCGACGTGGAGTTGGAGCATATGCTGGTGGACACCGCCTCCATGCGCCTCATCACCGGCCCCGCGTGGATGGATGTGGTCGTCACCGAGAACATGTTCGGCGACATCCTGACAGACGAGGCGTCGGTGTTGGCGGGGTCGATGGGGATGTTGCCCTCGGCCAGTTTGTCAGAATCCGCTTCGGGGTTGTATGAACCGATCCACGGGTCCGCGCCCGATATCGCGGGGAAGGGAATCGCCAACCCGATCGGCACGATCCTTTCGGCGGCGATGATGTTACGTCATTCGTTCAAATTGGAAGTTGAGGCCGCGTCCATCGAAAACGCCGTGGACGCGACCATCACCGCGGGCTGTCGCACGGCAGACCTTGGCGGACCACTGTCAACCCGTCAGATGACGGACGAAATTATTTCAAGGATGTAAGGAGAGAACACCATGGGCATGGAATCCAAATTCATTTGGATGAACGGCGAACTTGTGCCGTTCGAAAAAGCGACGATCCACTTTTTGACTCCCGCGCTTCACTACGGCGCGGCCGTGTTCGAGGGCATTCGCGCCTACAACACGGATAAGGGTCCCGCCGTCTTCCGCCTCGCCGACCACGCCGAGCGCCTGCTCGATTCGGCGCGCGTCTTCGGCTTCCGCACCCTGCCGTGGACGACCGCGCAGGTGATCGAGGCCATCAAGCAGACCGTGAAGGTCAACGGCTTTAAGGATTGCTACATCCGCCCCGTGATCTACCTCGACGACGGCGGCTGGAACCTAAACGTGGACGGCGGCAAGCCCTCGCTGGCAATCGCGGTGTGGGAGTGGAGCAACTACCTCGGCGAGGAAGCGCTGGAAAAGGGCATTCGCGCCAACATCTCATCGTTCACGCGTCACCACCCGAACGTGTTGATGACCAAGGCCAAGATCGCCGGCAACTACGCCAACAGTTTCCTCGCCAAGACCGAATCAGTGCGGCTGGGATTCGAGGAAGCCATCATGCTCGACCCGCAGGGCTATGTGGCCGAATGCACGGGTGAGAATCTCTTCATCGTGCGCCACGGCAAGATCGCCACGCCCGTCACCGCGCCCGTGCTGGAGGGCGTGACGCGTCACTCCATCCACACCATCGCCAAAGACCTGGGCTACCGCATCCTCGAACAGCCCATCTCGCGCGACCAACTCGACCTGGCCGACGAGGTCTTCGTCTGCGGCACCGCGGCCGAAGTCATCGGCCTGAGCGAAATTGATTTCCGCACCATCGGCGAAGGCAAGACCGGCGTGGTGACGCGACAAATCCAAAAGGTCTACCATGACGCGATCCGCGGACGAGTGCATCAGTATCAGTTATGGTGCGATTACGTGGAGGATGGCGCGTAGGTCAATGAAACGAACTCGCCCTGTTGAATGACAAGGCGAGTTTGTTTAAGGAGGGAGTGTTCATGACGCCATCCGCGTTGGACACATCCACAAATCGTTCGCGCTGAACCTCGTCCGCGTTCTCCACCCTCAACCGAATCTTCGCCGACGATTCTCCGAGACGGTCACTGCCCAGATTTTGGTAATCCCTGTCCCCGGATCATCTTCGCCACCCAACGTCCACTGTCTTTGATGATTCTCTGCTGGGTCGCGTGATCCACGTAGACCAGGCCGAATCGTTTTGAGAAACCCTGTTGCCACTCGAAGTTATCCATCAGCGACCAGATGAAGTAGCCGTGAAGGTTGACTCCATCGCGGATGGCTTGCGCGGCGGCCTCCATGTAACTTTCGAGAAAGGCGATGCGCAATGGGTCGTGAACTTCCCCGTTTTCGACGACATCCGTGAAGGACGCGCCGTTCTCGGTGATGTACATGGTCGGATTACCGTATTCGTTCTTCAGGCGCATCAGCGTATCGTAAAACGTAGGGGCGTAAATCTCGCGTCCGAAGTTGGTGTACTGCCGTCCGTTGACGACTTGCTCGCGATGGTTGACCTGTGTTTCGTCCACCCAGAAGCCGAGGAGGGGAACATTCCACGCGGCGCGCGCAAACTCGCGGCTGTAGTAATTGACGCCGAGGAAGTCCATTGGCTGTGAGATGATTTTCATATCGTCCGTTTTGACGGAGGGACGGACGAGGCGGATTTTGCTCCAGAATGGGTCGGGGTAGGAGCCTTTGAAAACGCCGTCGAGGAAGAAATCGTTAAAGAATTGATTCGCCACATGCGCGGCCGCGATATCCTTCGGTTGGGAGGTGGCTGGGAAAATGGGAGTCAGGCTTAGGGTGAGTCCGACGCGGGAATCGGGGGAGGCGGCGTGAATCCGCTCGAGGGCGAGTCCGTGTCCGAGCAATTGATGGTGCGCGGCGCGGATATATTCCCACGGATTGTGATGTCCAGGAGCGAGGTCGCCCAAGAGATAACCGAACGCGCAATGTTCCAGAGGTTCGTTGAGGGTGATCCAATTCTTGGCGCGGTCACCCAAGGCCTTGACGACGACCTCGGCGTAATCGGCAAAATAATAGGCTGTGTCGCGTCCTGCGAAACCGCCGCACAACTCTTGCAGGGCTTGCGGCGTATCCCAGTGGAAAAGCGTGATGAAGGGAGTGATGCCGCGCTCGAGCAGAAGGTCAACGAGGCGACAGTAGTAGTCCAATCCCTTTTGGTTGACCTGTCCGCGTCCGTTGGGGAGGACGCGGCTCCATGAGATAGAGAAGCGATAGGCGTTGAGGCCGAGTTCGGTCATCAGCGCGAGGTCGCGTTCGGGATTGCGGTAGGTCTCGCACGTGATGTCGGCATTTTCGCCCGTGCGGATTTTTCCGCGTGTGTGCGAATACACATCCCAGATGGATTTGCCTTTGCCATCGGCAGTTGGACTGCCTTCGATTTGAAACGCGGCGGTGGCAGCGCCGAAGAGGAAGTTGGAGGGAAATTGAGGGTAGGGCATGGGAAATTGGGGATTGGAAATTAGAGATTGGAGATTGTGATGGAGTGTTGCTCGTGAGGAGCGATGGTGAAAGATTCCATCTCAATCTTTCGATTGACATGGATACGGTAAGTGCGTTGCGCGGGAATGACCGAGAGGTCGCCTTGCGCGGGATGGACGGTGAAAGTATCGCCCTTCAATTCAAAGCGCGTGATGGCGTATTTGCCGCGTTGGTAATCGGTGGTCTCGCCGTCATCTTCGTAGAGGTCGAAGGTGTTGTCGGCGCCTGGGAAGAGGTGGATGTGCAACTCGGTCGGGTTGTCGAGTCCGCCCCAACCGACGCGGGGCGCGAGCGGGACGATGGCTCCTGCCTTGGCGAAGACGGGGATGTCTTCGAGCGCGGCTTTCACTTCGATCCACTTGCCGCCAGCGAACGGCTCGCCCGTGAAGAAGTGAAACCACGTTCCAGTTGGCAACCAGACTCGTTTTGCCGCGACCCCGCTTCGAGCGTCCGCGGGATGCGTGACGGGGGCGGCGATTAACTCCGAGCCAAAGTAATATTGGTCGGGCGCGTCGAAGGCCGCGGCGTCGGTCGTGTCTCCGTAATACATGGGCGTGACGAGGCTGATGGCGGTCTGATGCGCGCGCCAGGCCATGCTGTAAATATACGGGATAAGCGCGTGACGGAGTTGCATCGCGTCACGGGCGGCGTGGTGGATGCGTTCAGGCTTCGCCCATGGACGGCGTTCGAGCGTGGGCAGTTTGGTGCTGTGCAGCCGCATGATGGGACTGAAGACGCCGAACTGCACCCAGCGCAGATAGAGTTCGGGAGTCTGGTCTTTGAACATGTGGCCGCCGATGTCGTGACTCCACCAACCGTACGCGACGTTGGCCGCCGTGGCGGTGAAGCGGGGCTGGAAGGCGAGCGCGCTCCAACGTACGAGGGTGTCGCCGCTGAAGCCGATGGGATAACGATGATTGCCGAGACCGCCCCAGCGCGAGAACACGAAGGGACGTTTGTGTCCGTCGCGGCCAAGGTCGTGGTAATGAAGGTGGTTGAGGAACCAGAGCGGGTCGAGGCCTGCGACTTTGCTCTTGTTGCCTTGTTGCCAGTCGAGCCACCAGAAATCAACACCGAGGCCCTCACTCATCCCCGTCCCTTCTCTCTCCAAATTTTGGGAGAGAGAAGGGGGCTGATGCTCCCCTCTTCCGTTTTCGGGAGCCCCAGAGGGGCGCTTCGCGAAGGGGTCGGAGGGGAGGGCGTTTTCATACGGATGATGCAAAATTTCAAAATACCCTTCCATGAAGCGCGGGTCGGCGATGTCGAAGGGGATGGGCTTTTTTGTGGCGGGGTCTTTGCCCATCCACTTTGCCATGTCTTCATATTGTTCTTCGTGCGAGTAGACGCCCTTGGCGGGATGCAGGTTGAGCGCGGTACGCAATCCCTGCTCATGCAACCAGCGGATGAATCCCTGCGGGTCGGGGAAGAGGGTGCGGTTCCAGGTGTAGCCCGTCCAGCCGCTGGAGGCGTTGCCCGTTTTCGTGATGTGCCAGTCCATGTCTATGATGCAGACCGAGAGCGGGACTTCGTGGGCGCGGAAATCTTCCATCAGCGCTTTCAACTCATCCTGTGTGTACGCCCAATAGCGACTCCACCAGTTGCCGAGGATGTAACGGGGGATCATGGGAATCTTGCCCGCGATGGCGGTGAAGTCGCGCAGACAGGATGTGTAGTCAGCGCCGTAGCCGAAGAAATATAAATCATATTGCGTCCCACGGGGATGCTTCGCGATACTGCGTATTGCGTAACGGCTGGAGGATCGAGTGCGTGGAGTTAGCCAGCCGTTTTCATTGAAGATGAGGGATTCGGAATCGTCAACAATTGCCCAACCAGAACGCGAGAGCAACCCAGTTTCGAGTTTGATCTCCCTGCCAGCCATGTCAAGGGTGCGGGCTGTGCCGAGCAGGTTGTCTTTTTGTTTCGCGCCAAATGTCCATGTGACGCCTGTCTGCTTGAGTTTGATCGAGAGTGTTTTGGCGGTGAAGCCCTTCGGCGTGATTTGATATTTCAGATGCAGGAAATCGGTCTCGATCTCGATGAGCGAATCGGTCACGGTCTTGCTGAACTTTGGGACGGGTTGCTCACGGAACCAGAAGGCCTGCGAGGGACGGTCTTCAAAGCGTCCGTCCGCGCTGAACTCGAGGCGGAGGAGGCGGTCGGTGAGGACGGTGAAGCGGACGTTTGCAGTCGCGACAGTCGCGTCCGCTTGGGCAATGGGTCGGAAGGTAGGAATGGGAGGAAGCGACATTGTGAATCCGTTTCATAGTGGGACTGAATTGAGGCGCTGATATACACTCTTCATTTGCTTGTAGATTTGCACGAAGACCCCAAAACGCTCATCATATAACGCGCGGTTGTTGTGCGTAGGCGTGTAGGTCTTTTTGATTTCGATCAGGTTCGGCAGGTCGGCAAATGAAATTTCGCCCAAACCCACCGCCGCAATCCATGCCGCGCCGCGCGCGTTGGCGTAGATCGGGTCGCTCGCCTGTTTGATCTCCACGTTCAGCACGTCCGCGAAGATCTGACACCAGATATCCGATTGCGCGCCGCCGCCAACGATGTTGATCGTGTCCACTTTGCGGCGCATGAATTTTTCCACAGGGTTCAACAACCAGCGCGTGTTGAGAGCCACGCCTTCCAGAAACGCGCGGATGACATCTTCACGCGTGTTGTGCAGGGAAAGGTTGTACAAGCCCGCGCGCAGATGATGGTCATCCACAGGCGCGCGCTCGCCCCAAATCCAGGGGGTGTATATGACGCCGTTGCCCCCCGCAGGGACGCGCGCCGCGATTCTGTCCAGCGCTTTGAAAATATCTGGCGCTTCCGCTTCCTGCAATAACTCGTCCTTGTGATAAAGGATATTGTCGCGTAGAAAGGTGAGGTTGCCGCCTGCGGTCGCCTGCAACGCGGTCAGCAGGTAACGCCCGGACACGGCACATGGGACGGAGGCCAGCGAGGCGACCGCGTCGGTTTTCTTGAATGGCACGTGCGCGGCCATCCACGAAGAAGTCCCGATGTAAAGGTGCGTCGCGAAATCCTGCACTGCACCTGCGCCTATGGCCGCGGCGGTATTGTCAATCGCGCCTGCCACCACCTTCACGTCCGACGAAAGCCCAAGCGTCTCCGCGACCTCGCGGCGCAGAGTTCCGATCACTTTTGTGCATGGCACGATATCGGGAAGTTTTTCGCGCTCGACGCCAAGCGTGCGAATCAGCGAATCGTCATAACGAATCGAATCGGGGTCACGATTGTCGGTCACCCACGATGTCAGGATCGAATCGAAACTCGCCACGAATTCCCCCGTCAGCCGCAGGTTCATGTAATCGAGCACGTTCAAAAATTTATACGTGCGCGCGTAAATTTCAGGGAAACGTTCGCGCACCAGCAACATGTGGGCGGCGGGGTCTTTGCCTGTGGGGGAAGGCATGCCGCCCGTCAGGTGAACGAAGCGCAGGATTTTCAAAACGTCCGCGCCATCCACGTTGATCCATCCGCGCAACTGCCTTTTCAAATACGACGCGCCGCGCATGTCCATCCACAGGACGCAGTTCATCAAGGCGTTGCCATCTCGGTCAACGGGGACTGTCCCCTCGCCTTGAGTGGAACAACAAACCGCACGGATCGCGCGGACCTCGCGCGGGCTCCTCGCCACGAGCCGCTTCGCCGCCGAAAGGAACGCGTCCCACCACTCCGCGGGCGATTGCTCCGCCCCGCCATCGGGCGTGAGGATGAGGCGCAGGGGTTCGGTTTCCCAGCCGATCATTTTCCCGCTGACAGTGATCAGCGCGACCTTCATGCTCGATGTGCCGAGGTCAACGGCGAGGATGATGTTTTCGTTTGTCATTGTTTATTTTTGCGGGTCTTTCATCTGCGTGACGAGCGCCGCGCTGACAACCAGCAACCCAATCGCCAGAAGCAATGCGGGCGTGAATGAACCATCTTGCGCCTTCAACGCTTCCATGATGTAGACGAACACCACCGAAGCCTGACCGAAAAGTTGAATCAATCCGTTCGATGTCCCTTCGGGCGTGGGACGCGTCACCTCGGCCGCGTATTGCATTCCAATCGGACTCGTGCTGACGAGGAAGAATCCCATCGCGAAGGCCGAGATGAACAACAACCAACTGCTGGTGGCAAATGCCAGACCGATCAGTCCGGGGATTGTCAGCAAAATTCCAACAAGAATATAAGGTTGTCGCTTTCGTTGTTTGTCCGAAAACGGCGGGATGATCACCGCGCCCAACACACCGCCGACCAACATCAGCGCGCCGAGAGCGCCCGCGTCGGTGGGGGTGAAGCCGCGCGGACGGATGATATTCTCGACCCAGGTGGTGATGCCGTTGAAGATTCCCAGCCCGATGAACGAGACGAATAAATACAGCCAAAACGATTTCACGGTGAGGGCGTGTTTGAGACCGTCCAACATCAGCGCGCGGGCCTCCTCGCCAGGAGGGCAAGGAGGCGTAGGCGGCGTCTCGCGCGCGAATGCAAGGAACAAAACGGACGAGAATGCCGCGAGTCCGCCGTAGATCAACTGCACGGTCGGGATGGGAAGCGTCTCGGTCAGGATGGGAGTTAACACCATGCCGAGCGCGGTGCCGACCAAATTCGCGAGCGTCACCAATCCAACCGCGGTGGCGCGTTCTTCGACCGCGAACCAGTTCGCGGGAACTTTTGTCCACGCGTTAAGCAGGAAAGGTTGCGCGGCCGCGATCCCGATCGTGCTCCACAAAACGAGGGAATAGTTTGCGCCTGCAAACCCGCGCAGGAGACCGAAGATTCCCATCAACACCGCGCCGATGCTGACGGCCAGCCTGAATCCGTAGGTGTCAATCACCCACGAAACAGGAATGGAGAGCGGAATGAACGCGATCATGAACGACATCGCCAGGAAACCGATTTTCAAATCGGTCACTCCATAAAATGCCGCGGCGACTCCCGTGATGGGCGCGTAAGTGATCCACAACATCTGGATGGTCAGGTTGATGAACATGAATACAGCCAATACCACCCAGCGATACCCGTAGAGTTTGTAGTTGTTTGTCATGGCGCTCCACTTACCTATCCCCCCGTCCCCCTTCCCTAGTAGGGAAGGGGGTGACGCCGCAGGCGGCGGGGGTTAGGTCAATCACCTGCTTAAACACAGGCTGACAAAACGGTTTCGAATTTAGCCAACGCCTCGTCAATGACCTCGTCCGTATCCGCCATGGACGTGTACATGCGCGAGCCAGCCAACGTGACCAGTCCAATCGCCATGTAGGCCGCGCCCATTTCTTCCATCATGTGCTTGCGCGGTTTGAGTTCCTTCAGCAGGCGCAACGGATTTTTGAAATCGAGCAACATCGTTCCCGAGGTTTCGAGATGAACAATCGAACCTTGATTGTATGCCACGAAGGATAAACCATATTTTTCGATGATGGCTTGTAAACCTTTTGTGAGCCTATCGCCCGCGCGCCCCGCGATGACAGGCGCGTTTGTCCGCTCCATTTCGAGCAGGGCATGATAACCCGCCGCGCACGAAAGCGGATTGGCCGAGAGCGTCCCCCCAATGTAGGCGCGTTCGCCCGTGCCGCCGAGTCCCGCCGCGAAGGTCAGGATTACGTCGCGCCGCCCGCCGACTCCGCCCGCCATGGGGTATCCGCCCGTCACGCATTTGCCAAACACGGTCAGGTCGGGCTTGACTCCAAAGTATCCCTGCGCGCCGCCCAACCCAACGCGAAATCCAGTGACGACTTCATCGAATATGAGTAGCGCACCAAACTCGTCGCACAACTCGCGGACTTTTCGATTGAAGTCAAACGGGACTGGCCGCGTCCCCGACTCGGGTCCGAGCGGCTCGACGATGACCGCGGCGGTTCCACCCCTGAGGCGGTTGACTGCCAAATGGCGTTTCAGCGCCGCGAGGCTATTTGGGTAGAACTCCTCGGTCGTCCGATTCGCGCCACGCGGAATCCCTTTTGCTTCGAGCCGACCTGTGCCTGGGATGTGCAGTCCGTAGACCATCTGGTCGCTCCAGCCGTGATACGCGCCACCCACCTTGATGACGCGCTTTTTCTTCGTGAAGGCGCGCGCCGCGCGGATCGCGGCCATCACGCCCTCCGTCCCCGAGCCCAACATGCGGAACATTTCAATCGAGGGCATGAAGCGCTGGATGAGTTGCGCCAGTTTCAATTCGTATTCGTGAAAGAGACCCGTCACCGGGCCGCAGGTCTGCAACATCTCCATCACTTTTTCGCGCACGGGCGCGTAGTTGCTTCCCAGCACGGTGGGACCTCCAGCCTGGAGGAAGTCAATGTAACGATTACCGTCCGCGTCCCAAAGGTGCGCGCCGTCTGCTTTTTCGATGGCGATGGGAAAGGGATAGTTGAACGCCAGGTTATGCTGAACGCCGCCGGGGATGATTTTCTTCGCCTCGTCGGTCAATTCCTTTGAGCGGACACAGCGCGTGTCGAAGTAGTTGAGGTATTCCTGCATTTTGTCGCGCCGCACGGGACGCATGGGCTGGCTAACCAGCGTGTTGAGTTTGGCGTAGACCTCGTCCACGTTTGGGTATTCGGAAATGGCATATTGTTGCGCGGTCATGTTTACTCTCCTCCCGTCTCCATAATCCCCTGCTCCACTTTCTTTTGATCCTTGCGGAGTTTCGCAAACGCGATCTCTCTCACGGCCAACGGAATTTTACTGATGGGCTTGTCACTGCACAATGCCAGCAGATAGGCCAGCGAGCTCTTCTCCAGAATTTCCACGTTGTGCTCGGCGCGTTCCATATCGTGACCGAAAATCAGCGCCCCGTGGTTTTTCATGATGAAGGCGTTGTTGTGATTCTTGACGTGCTTCGCGATGGTCTTCGCTAGAAAATTTGTCCCAGAGGGTGCGTAGGGGATGATGTCCACTGCCCGCCCGAGGAAGCGCGCCTGCTCATCGAACAGAGTCGGGATGGGGGAGTTAATCAGCGCCAGCGCGGAGGCGTAAACCTGATGGGTATGCACCACCGCGTTCACGTCCGCGCGCGCTTGGTAAATGGCCGCGTGCATGGCGCTCTCCACTGACGGTTTGAGCGCGCCTTCGAGCACGTTCAAGTTGAAGTCGAGAACGCAGACATCCTGCAGGGTCATTTTGAAGTAATCGAAGTTGGAGGGGGTGATGGCGAATGCATTTCCTCCCGGCAATCGCACGGAGAGATTGCCTCCCGTCGCCATCAGGTATCCCTTGCGGGTCAAACTTTGGGCTGTATCCACAACCTGTTTTTTGTATGCGTCGAAAGTTTCCATGAAAGCCTCTTCTAACTAGACACTGTAAAGATTGTATGCTAGAATCTTGACGTCGTCAAGATTTGTGCCAAGAAATTCGACATGCCACGAAAAACCTACCATCACGGAGATTTGAAGAACGCGCTCATTCAGGCGGGGATCGAGATTCTGGCGGAGGAGGGCGTCAGCGGTTTGAGTCTGCGCAAGGCGGCGCGCAAGGCAGGGGTCAGTCATGCCGCGCCCTATGCTCATTTTGCGGATAAACAGAATTTAATCGCCGCCATCGCTTCGGATGGGCATAAAAAAATCTTCGAACAATTCGAAGCGATCCGAGCGCGCCATGCCGACGATCCCTTGCGCCAATTCCTCATCGGCGCGTGGGCGTACATGCAGTTCGGATTGGAGTCGCCCGACCATTACAAAATCACGTTCTCGGGCGCGATTCAGGATGAACATAGTCATCCAGAATTTCTCGAATATTCACAGCGCAACATGCAGGCGCTGAGGAATATCATCGAGCGCTGTCGAAGCGCGGGCGTGTTAAGCGGTGAAGACGTCAACTCCGAATTACAGGCGGTCAGCATTTGGGGTCTACTTCACGGATTGGTTCTGCTGATGATTCAGGGGCAACTTCCCAGCCGATTGATGCAAACGACTCCAGCAAAAGATATGTTGATCGCCGCGCTTCAACAATTTGTGCGCGTTCCCATCCACAAAAAAATGCTCGGCTAAAAAGAGCCTCCATGACAAAAATTGCTTTCATCGGCGCGGGGGGTAGCAGTTCAAGATTTAAACATCAGCCCTCACAGGTCTCCAAGACCTGTGAGGGCTCTCAAGGAGACCAATGATTCCCTCTTTCCTGCTTGCCAAACTCTACGTCAAAGGCTCGCTCAAGAATACCGATTCGGGATTTGAGTTCTCACTGAAAAACATTATCGACTCAACCATGCTAATCGGGATTGGTCCCATCACGGCGGGCGCGATGAACTACGAAGGAGAATCTGTCGCCCTGATCACTGCCGACCGAACTGTCAACGGCCCGGAACTTTCGCGAAACAACCCCGTCCCTGTGCGGATGGGCGTACCGCTGAAAGTCGCGGTCGCGGGAGACCAACTCGCGGCTGGCGCTCAGAAGATCACCGTCACCGCGACGACGAGCGACATTGGGAAGATCAAGTTTGATATTAGCGATAGCGTTGCGTAAATTACCTGAGAAAAGCGTTGATACGCCTCTGCCTGTGATTGGAGACAACATGAAAAAAATTCTGCCTCTGCTCGTCATCTTGCTATTGATCTCTGCTTGCGCGCCCGCCCAAAGCGCGGACTTAGTTCAGCGCGACGTTTTTTACGCGGGCGCGGACGGTGGGGTCAAGACCGCGCTCTCGCTGGCGATGGACAATCACAAAAAGAATCTCGCCTACACGGCGCGTTCGTTGAGTCTCCTGCTCGAACGCGACGCCCTCGCGGATTTCGCGCGCCTCGTCTCGCGGACGATCCGAGCAATCTGCTGATCTTCAACCCGCTTCCGTGGGAACGCGTCATCAGCGGATCCATCCCGAAAAATGTCCTCATCCCGCGCGGCCTGCCCGACGACTCCTCCTCCAGCCGCCACTTCATCGGACGCATGGCGCATCCCACCGACTTCTGGGCGGGGCGCGCCGAAACGGGCTTCCACGGCGGGATGGGTTGGCAACTCAAACCGATGACCGTCCCTGCGTTTGGATACGCGGTCGTCAACTGGGAGTCGCTGACCAGCATGAGTGAAGCCATCGAGAGCGATGACACCATCATCTAGAACGGGCGCCATCGCATTACCTTCGATACACAAAAAGACGGCGCAACATCATTATTCGATAAACAACTCAACCATGAATGGATTGACTCATCGGCGGAACATTCCCTGCACGGATTTGTCCACGAGGAAGTCGCCGACCACGACGCGCCCGAACCGCGCAAGCAACTCTGCCTGGTCAACTGGATCGCGGACACCGCCACGCCGCGCGGCTGGCATCCAGACTGGCAAGCCAATCGCACTGCTCCAAATAAAGTCCTTTTGCATAAAGTCTATCGCCTGCCATTCACTGTCATCGTCGAGCAAACGCTTGAACACGCGCACATCGGCAAGATTTACCAGCGCACCTTCATCCCCGATAACGGCGACGCGATTGAATTCCAATCCGAGTGGCAGATGGGCGCCACGATTCATCCCGAAGCCACGTACCTGCTCTTCCCGTTCAACACTCCCAACGCACAAGCGCGCTTCGACATCGGCGGAATGCCCGTCCTCCCGCACCTCGATCAACTCGCGGGTTCCTGCCGAGATTATTTCACCGTGCAAGGCTGGGTGGACTTCAACAACGGCGAGCGCGGCGTCACCATCGCCACGCCCGAAAACCCGATGGCGCAACTCGGCGACTTCCACTTCGCCCATAATCAACAAGACATCACGCTCGAACGCGCCATGTTCCTCGGTTGGGTCACGAACAATTATTGGGAGACGAACTTCCCTGGAGCACAGCCTGGGACAGTCACCGCACGGTATGCCATCCTGCCCTACGTGGGCGACTTCGACGAATCACGCGCCTATCGGTTTGCTTCCGAAACCGAGCACGCGCGTCCGCTCGTGCAACATCTCGGCGAGCCTGCCGCTACAGAACACCTCCCTGCTTCCGGGGAATTACTTCGCCTCCCACAGCCGCCCATCCTCACCCTCAACTTGCGTGCGGAATCCGAAGCGATTCTTCTCACTCTCTTCAATGCCAGCGATGAGTCCCAGATGGCAACGATTGAGGCGAGTATCCTGCCCATCGTCCGCGCGGAAAGATGCGGATTGTTTAGCGAGATGGAGGAGCCAATTCCTGCGCAAGAAAATTCCGTTTTTTATTGAAATCTCCCCGCGCAGAAACAGCGTCATTCGCTTGATGGTAAAAAATCACCCATAACGCCTGGCGTTCTCAACTCACCATCAACTTCGGCCTGTACTGCAACGCATCCGCCAAATGCGGCGGCTGGATGGTTTCGCTTCCGCCCAAATCTGCGATCGTGCGCGCCAGTTTCAAAATGCGATGATACGCCCGCGCCGATAAATTCATCTGATTCATGGCCGAGCGCATGAGCGACTCGCTGGTCTCGTCCAATTTGCAAAACTTGCGGACTTCCGCGATTCGCATGTCCGCGTTGCAGGCGATGGCAGACGACTCCGCAAATCGTTCACGCTGAACCTGGCGGGCATTCTCCACCCTCTGCCGAATCTCCGCCGACGATTCTCCGAGTCGGTCACTGCTAAGTTTTTGATAATCCACGCGCGGGACTTCGATGTGGATGTCAATGCGATCCAGCAACGGGCCTGAGATTCTTTTTTGATATTTCGTCACCACGGCGGGCGCGCAGGTGCAGGGCTTCATCGTGTCGCCGTAATAGCCGCAGGGACAGGGATGGACACAATCGTACTTATTTTTCGTGTTCTATGTCCAGGAAAAGGATGATTTTGAAGGCTTATTTCAAGACAGCTCGAGGAATTTGTCAAAATCTGACTGGTTATCAACTTGCAACTTAAAGACGCCGAGAATTGGCTGTTTTGTGCCTTTGTTATCGGTAGATTTGCTACGTGTCGTTTTCATTCATAATTTTGGCTAAAATGTAACTTTCTTTTCTCAAAATTCAATAAGTAAATCGTCGGCATCGAAAGCGATTATATCTAAAGTAATCAAGAATATTTCTCCCTGCTTATTTCTTGGCCAAATGCCCAAACCATACCCTATAATCCGGCCTGCCCGTGCAGCCTAAATCGTCATACACCTTCTTCTCGACACAGCGGAATTCGGCAATGACGGTATCAAACATTTCCTCTGAAAAGTTTTGCACATGCGGCAATCCCTTTTGAGGATCCCCTGCCACTGTCGCTACAATCGCTGTTCCCGATGGCTTCAGAACGCGGTTGATTTCATCCATTGTCAGGCGCACGTCTGACCTGGCGGATTGACTCACAAATTCATGCAACAATCCAAAGCAGTAAACGCCATCGAACAAGGCATCGGGAAAAGGCAGGAAACGAGAATCAGACTCGACCCAGGATAGCCTGACTTGGGAGGGCGTGACACGCTTTTGGGCAAGCGCTAATCCCGAGCGAGCGGCATCCAACCCAATAACTTTTACCCCGCCGTTTGCCAGGCAGATCGAATCCCTACCAGCGCCGCATCCCAGATCCAATATGATCTGGCAGTTGCTCTCGGCGAATATCTTTGCGGCTTGATTGGCGCAAGCAGAGTGAGGAATGGAACCCAACTTTGAATTATCCAGATAAAACTGTTGCCATCTGCTCAATGCGTGTGATTCCATTGAAATCCTCCGTTGTCTTTATTCATCAAAACTGGTTGCGAATTTATAGAACGCATCCACCCAGCCATCGGCACCTGTAATTTCTCCGTACGATTCGCCGAAGCGCAGGATGATCAGGTTCTTTTGGGGCGAGATGTAGATGAATTGTCCGTGATTGCCGAGCGCCATGAAATCATGATTCTGTTCGTCGCGCTGGATGCCCCACCACATGTATTTGTAGTAGCCTTGTCCGTTGGCGAAGATGAAATCATCGGGGTAGTAATGAGTGTAATCAACGGAGGTATCTGCCTGCGTTGACTCGACCACCCATTCCGCTGGAACCACCTGATCACCGTTCCAGTTTCCGTTATTCAGGAACAAGCGCCCAAATTTGGCGAAGTCAATGGCGCGGGCGTTGATGCCGCTTTCCATTTTTTCAAACTCGGCTTCATCCAAACTCCACGAGCCGGGATATTCCATGCCAATGGGCTTCCAGATTTTTTCCTGCAAATAGTTTGCCACAGATGTACCTGTGGCGCGTTCGAGAATCATTCCCAACAGCAAGGGATGATAATTGTTGTAAAGGAATTTTTCACCCGGCGCACCAACGATTTTTGTATCATTCAACGCCAGTTGACGCAGGTCGGGATAGTAGTAGGTTTTGGCGTCATCGCCGTTGACGAAGGGAAATTCGGCGTATTTGATTCCCGACGACATCATCAATAAGTTGCGGATGGTGATGTTTGCAAAGGCTGGATCGCGGTCTTCTAATTCGGGCAGGTAATCGGTGATGGGATCGTCCACGCTGTGGATGTGACCTTCGGAGATGGCGACCCCGATCAGGGCGGAGGTAAACGATTTTGCTATCGAAAACGAAGTGACAATCGAGTCGCGGCTGGCGCCGTTGAAATATCTTTCGTACAGGATAGTGTCGTCATGGATCACGATAAATGCCTGGGTGCGGTTCTTCTCCAGGAAGGAGTCAAAATCGTCCATGCCGGAAGCAAGCCCAAACTGAGTCCGAACGTGTTCTTCATCCAAATTGAGAGAGAGCTCAAAGGGTGAGCCTGAAATCGCAAGCGGGTGTTCGGGTAATTTCTGGTAGTCGTAGACATCCGAATCACGCCAACGCAGGACGCGGTTGACGTATTCCGCCGGGTAAGTGAGGTAGGCATAGAGCAGAAGCAAGCTGATGATGGCAAGCAAGCCTAACAAGATTTGTTTTGCAGTTCTTTTCATGACTGTGGTTTCCCTGCCGAACGGTGGTCATGTAAAATCACGATTGCCAGGCCGAGTAAAAATTCGATGGCGGGCAGACCGTAGATTACCCAGACAGGCGGGTCGCTCCAGTTGCCTTCGAACAATAACCAGATTACGTTGTAAGCAAAATGGATTGGGAAAATGAGCAGAAAAATCATCTTCGAGGAATAGCGCACACTACCCCACAGCCAGCCAGTAATGGTTCTCGATAGGATGCCTTCCAAACCCTGGCTGGCGTGAAATATCCCAAACAAAAGCGACGAAACGATTAACGCCGTCTTTCCAGAAAAACGCTTCTTGAAGAAACCATACACCATGCCGCGGAAATAAAGTTCCTCGGCGATGACCACCACGAGATAGGTCAGAAGTCCCCAAACTGTGTTTGCAGAAATCGGTTTGAGGCTTGAGATGCGAATCACAAAGACATAAAACAGCATGTATAGGCTGAAAACTGCCAGCGAGGCGATCACATGCCAGCGTATCTTTTCCTTGACGATCTTCAATCCCAACTCTCCGCGCGAGAATTTAAAGACGCACAGCAAGCCGATACAAGCCGTGAGGAAGAACAGGTTGATGACGAGGTTGCTGTTGTAATTTTCCTGGTCAAAATTCAGCAAAACAGTGACTGCAACGCCAAGAGCCATTCCCATAATAGGGATCAGAATCATCAACGCGATATCAAGCCAAAGCGGTCGTTTCATTAGCTTTGTATCAACTCCTCTGATTTGGATTGCTCCTCGATTTGATGATGTTCAAGCGGCATCTGTTGCTTTTTCTGCCAATAACACCAAATCCAGATCCAAAGGAGCGTCATCCCATTCACCAGAAAAACCGGGAACGAGTATCCCAACATGGGTTGAAACCAGGGATTGCCTGCATCTACCTGGGCAATTATGAAAGGATCAGCGCCTACCATCAGAAGCCCGGTGGCTACACTGCCAAGTAAAACAGTTCCAAACCATTTTAGTCTTGTACGCCATGACGGAAATTCGCGCAAAGCCAGGAAGAGACATAAAGTAAATGCCAATCCCAGAGGAATATCAATTGCAGATCTTGCAACGCCCAATTGCATGGCAATCTCGTATTCATCCCCCCCTGTTCGTAAGGGGCTGCGGAGATAATAAAGCGCCGCCACAAGCGAAGCGTTCAGCGCCAAAACAAGTCCAAGCTGTTTTAATGGGAGTCCCTTGCCCCGCCGCGCGATTGCGAGACCCAGGACGGCGCCCACTAACCCTGCGAGAGGACCGGCCGCGGTGGAGATCACACGTTCCGTTTTGCTCGATACGGGAGAATTCAATTTCAGCCAACCGCGCTCGCCATCCCAACTGGTTTCAACCCATTCATCCGGATGAATGGGGGTTGCATCCCAAAGTTGGATCAAACTGGTGAATGCCCAAACAGGCCCGCGGCCCATGAGTTGATAAACCATAAGATGGCCTCCCTCGTGGATGGCTTGCCCCAATATGTTGACGAGCATCGCCAATACGAGCAACGAAAGAAAGCCTAGTTTGTGAATTTGATTTTTAGTGTTCATGAGGAACTCTGATCGAGGTTCTTGAACATCCGCAGGGTTTCAATTTTGTAGGAAAGGTTTTCATACAAAGCGGCGGCTGGTTTATTGTGCGCGGCTACGCTCAATCCTATCCTCTCCAACTTTTGTTGGCACGCCCAGTCTTCCGCCTTTGCCATCAATTTTGCTCCAATTCCCTGGCCGCGGAATTCATCTGCAACATAGATATTGAGAATATGAGCCTGCATCGCTCCTGTAAACGCGCTCCTGGCTTGTCCCACCCAAACATAGCCGACTTCTTTGCCGTCAACGCTTCGGGCGACAAAGACTTGATTGGTCGCTCCATGGTCCGCGCGGAACTTCGCAGTTTGCTCAACTAGGCTATCGCGCACCATCTGGATGGATACCGCGGCTTGCAGTTCGGGGATCAGGCTGGCCCAGGCGGTTTCGGCATGGCGCTCGATGATCCAGGGCCAGTCAGACTCTGTGGGGAATCCTATTTGGATGTCATTCATACTTGCCTGATTTCGTGATTACAGGTCCGACTGAAAACTTTTGTTGCCGGATCTTCTCAGGGGCTTCCTGATAATAGAAGCCCCTGAGATCGGAAAACGTTACGTCCGAAATCCAAGCAGATTCCAGTAATGCGCCCACCAGATGCCTGCAAAGACAGCCAGGGCGACGAGCGTGTAATGCACCCGTGTGGAGATTTTCCACCAGCCTTTGACCCATGCCAGGACGGTGAAGACAGGCAAGGCTAATGCCAGCATGACAGGCAGTGTGAGACTGTCCAGGGATTCAATGATGTCGTTGTTGATACCCCAGACAAAGTTGGGCATTCCACCAATAGAGCCAATGGCATATAAAACGCCGACAGCTCGCAGGAGGAACAATACCAACATACTGCCAACCAGCGTGATCCACAAACGGGCAACCACCGCGCCCCATGAAACTTTCTGATTGGGTTGTTTGCGCAATTTGCGGATGAGCGCGCTGAGCGGCCAGGCGATACAGGTGGAAACTAGCATCGAGATCAGCAGGACAGCCACCAGTTCGATGAGGACCATCTGGAAGGACTGGGCTTCATACCAGGGCAATTTTGCGAACGTGCTGTGATAACCCTGCCCCGAAATCATCTGGATGATCTTCCCTGATTCATCCTCGACGAAAGCGAGTTGACCTTTGCCGTCCACGCGCTCGAAGTACAGCGGTTCAACCTCCACCCACAGACTGGTTCCCTCAAACCCGCCCATGGCGCTGCTTTGATCGCCGCCCATTCCTGCCGTCGTAATGGACAGGTAACCTTCTTTCGTGGTCGTTACTTCAACCAGTTGCGAGAAGAAATACATGGACTTGCCAAAGGTGGTCGCGTCGGCTTGCAGGGGACGGTAGGTTCCAGCAAACTGAGGGGCGCGGTCCTGATAACCTGTTAGCGGCACGGGAACGTTCGAACCCGCCTCGGGGTAGTAGTGATCGAGGAAGGCGCTGACGATGTCCAGGCGCAGGTTGCTGTCGCCAGAGTTGTAACTGATGAAGAATCCCAAATCCTGCTCGGGGAACAAGACCATGCGGCTGCGGGTTCCAACGCCGTCGCCGTCGCGCAGGAAGAGTTGCTGTCCGTTCTCCAGGTGTTCGAATAGTCCATAAGAGATCCCGCTCGTTTTGGGATGGGGCGCGAATTGTTGCGTGAACATCATCTCGACTGTGGATTCATTCAGAATTTGCGCGCCAGCATATTCGCCGCCGTTCAAGAGCGCCAGCATGAAGCGGTTCATATCCGCGGCGGTTGTCCGCAGTCCGCCCGAAGGAGCATAGCGGGGGTAAAAGTTCAGCACGGGTTCTTGATGTTCGTTCTGGTATTCGTACCCAACAGCCTGACGGCTGAACAGTTCTTCCGATGGCGGCTGAACAAAGGAACTACTTGTCATACCGAGTGGGACAAAAATATTTTCAGCCATGTATTGCTCAAACGGCATTCCGCTGATTTCCTGGGTCAGGTAGCCTCCCAAATTTGCGGCGTAGTCGCCGTAGGTCATATATTGACCAGGCGGATAGATTTGGGTTGGCGCGTACGTTTCGAGCAGATCACCAAGTGGAAGCAGGTCGTCTTCATTCAAAGCCGCAATTCCGATCATGCGCGCTTCAAATCCGTCGGTATGGGTCAGCAGGTTGGCGAAGGTCAGCGGTTCGTCGAAATTGGTTTTGAGTGGGAAGTCCTTGAAATAGGGGCGGACATCTTCGTGCATGTCAATCTGTCCGCGTTCGTTGAGTTGGAGAACGCCTACAGCGGCAAAAGCCTTTGCCAGGGAAGCTGTGATAAGCACGGTTTGTTCGGGGTCGAAGGGTGTCTGCTTTTCGAGGTCGGCATAGCCGTAGCCTTTGGAGAAGAAGACTTCACCGTCTTTCACCATCGTAAAGACTACGCCGGGGATGTGGTGGGTCTGCGTCTGTTCGGCCAGGTAGGCGTCGAGGAAGGCTTCGAATTCGGCCGGGTCGGCGGGACCCGATGGCGACATCGGGGCTTGCGCCTGAGTATTTCGATAACCAGCGTTCGAGGCGAAAGCGGGTTGGACTATTGCCATCATCAGCATGATTGCAAGCATCAAGAAAGAGAAGATTCGGAAGGATTTCATATTCATGATTCGCTCCATCGGAGAAGAATGTCTCAAGGACTTCCCTTTTCTGGAAAGCCCTCAAATTGTTATGCCTAAAAAGGAAGATAGATCAGGTTCCAATAGTTGAGCCAGCCGAGGAACGCCAGCGCCACGATTGTGAGCAGTGTGTAATACATCCGCCCGGAACGGGTCCAATAGCCGCGCGCCCAGGCAAGGACGGCGAAAACGATCATGCCGACTGCCAGCGCCGCCGTCAGCGGTGGGATTTGGAACAAGCCTGCCAGCTCATTTCGATCGGCATAGTTGGCCATGGGTCCCAGCATCTTTCCGACGAATGCCACCACGAAGTACAAGCTCGCGGCGCTGAAAATCCAGGCAACCCAGCGCGCAATGCGGGATGGGAGAGGAACGGCATCACCGCTTGCAAGTTTGCGCCTGAGCAAGTTGATGACGAATTTCAGCGGCCACATCAATACAGTGACCAGCAGGAACAGCAGGCTTATCAAGCCCCATAGCATCGTGATCGGGGCTGTATCAAACCAACTCTTCTTCAGGTACGTCCACATTGGCAGGTTTCCAAACAGAAAGCCAACGATATTCCCGGCTTCGTCTTCCTGAAAGATCAAGGTATCGTGTCCGTCATCCCTGATGAAAACGAGAGGATCTTCCGTTTCCATCCACTTATGAACAGGCGCGTATTCGCTGACGCTGGTTTGGAGCATGTCCTCCGGCGTGAGCGTGATGGAAACATCGGTGGAAAGTGATTGCAGTTTTTCCGGCGAGGTTTCGTTGTGGCGGGTTGTCTGATAACTGCCAAGGAAACGCGTTGCCCGCGAAGCAAAGTCCGGCTTCGGTTGCGGAACCAGCGCCGGGACGGCGGGATAGTAGCGATCCATAAACGCCTGCAAAAGGTTATGGTGGGCGATCCGTCCTTGATCGCTGTTGAAAGAGACAAACAAGCCTACGTTGTGTTCGGGCAGCAGGACAAAATTCGTATGGAAGACGGCAGTTCCACCGGCGTGCCAGGTGAGTTGCTGTCCATTCATTTGTGTGACGAGAAAACCGTAAGCCATGCCGCTGCTGGCGCGAGGATCCGAGGTGAAGTGTAAACGGTGCATTTCCTGCGCGGTGGATTCTTGCAGAATGCGGACGTTCTCATAGCGCCCGTCCTGCAAGTGGGCGATCATGAACTTTGCCATGTCGGTGGCGGTGACAGACGAGCCCCCTGCCGGACGCCCCTGGCACCATTCCGTCAGTGGTTTGTAAACGCCCTGAACGTATTGATAGCCAACAGCCAGGTCGCCTGCCAATTCCGGGGGCAACGGCTGGCGGAAAGCGCTGTGAGTCATCCCCAGTGGGTTGAAGATGTTCTCTTCGATGTATTCTTCAAAGGACAGCCCCGAAACCTGCTCGACGATATAACCTGCCAGCGAAGTCCCGTAGTTGGAATAAGCCACAACTTCTCCGGGGGCGTAGATGCGCGCCGGCATGCCAAGAGACATCAGTTCGGTCAGGGGCATCATGCGCTCTCCATCCAGAATGAACAGACCTTCGCCAAACTCCTCAAAGCCGGCAGTGTGCGTCAGCAGATGCGCCAGCGTAATCGGCTCTGGGTAAGTCGCGGGGATCTGAAAACCCTTGAGATAAATGTTGACGTCTGCATTCAGATCCACTTTGCCCTGCTCCGCCAACTGCATCACCGCGGTCCATGTGAAGAGTTTGGAGGTTGAACCCGGGCGAAAGAGAGTTTGGTCGGCGATCACGGGTCGCTTTGTTTCCAGGTCTGCGTAGCCATAGCCTTTGGCAAAAAACAACTTGCCATCCTTGACCACGGAAACTGTCCCGCCTGGAATATGATTCTCTTCCAACTGGGCAGGGATGAATTCGTCCATGAACGCTTCCATCTCCTGCGGGTCGGTCGGACCTGACGATTGGAGCGAGACCTGCCCTGAGGCCGATGCAAACGCCGTTTGAGGTGCGGCGCCAATGAGAACTGTCGCCAGCATCAACACTGAAATGATTTGAACGATTTTAGTTTTCATTTTGTATTCCAAAAGTCTAGGGTGTCCGAGCGCGGCTTTGATCTACCACCTGTTGAATAGCCGTGATGACCAAATCTGGACGATCCAGGTGAATAAAGTGACCACTGCCTTCGGCTATCACATGCGCGCTGTTTGTGGACAGTGAGGCTAATTCATCCTGAAGCGATTGCCAAACGCTTTCCAGGTTATTCCCCGCCGTCAACACGACAAGGGGAAGATCGCCCAACTTCCCGAGCTCACGGAGCTGTTTACAGGATTCGTCCACAACTTGCCATTCGCCCAGCGCCGTTTCAAAAAAAGCGGGATGAGACATTAGAATCATATACGCCTCTTGTTTGTCGGCCGGCAATTGTTTGACGTGGGCAGGCAGGGACTGTTCGCCAGCGGACTTGCCCATCATCCGCAGGATGCCAAACTGTGCCATAAATTTCATGACGCCCCATTGCGCGGTTAGCTGTTGTTGATCCTGGACCCGTTGGGGATCCCGCGTCTGTAGGTCTTCGTGCATAGCATCTACGAGAACCATGCCGACAACTTCTTGCGGATAGAGACTGGCAAACATGCGCACATGCGCGCCTCCCAAAGAATGCCCAACCATGACATAAGGACCCTCGATATTGGCTTTATCCAGGAGGGTATGCAACTCGAGAGCGATCTGCTGCGCGGTGCGGGAGACGGGATGCGGGTCACTCCAACCGTACCCGGCGCGATCATATGAGCAGATGCGGGAGAACTGCGCCACTTCTGGCTGTACCTGACTCCAACTAAGGGAAAAGTCGCCCAGGCCGCTATCCACTATAACTGTGGGACTGCCTTCGCCTTGACAGAAGATGTGCATGCGATAACCGCCCACATCCACCAATTGACCCGGAGCCGGGAACTGCTGAAAATCGGCTGCGGTGGTTTTGAGTTGGCTGGTGTAACCAACAGACAGCAGGATCATTAATACGATCATGCCCGTCAACAGGATGCGCAATCCCCATCCCAGACAGCCGATACGCTTACGTGATGCGGTAATGTTTTTCATTTTGTACTCCTTTGATTCATCAACTTTTTTAGTTCGAACGATATTGGTTTTCATTGTGTTTGTAAACCCAGTGTAGCCATCCATGCCGTCAGAGTCATCGGGCGAAAGTTTATTTAAAGGTTTATCTTTGGTGTGGCTATCCCAGAATGACAAAAAACAAAAATGAAAAGGCGGTTTTCATTTTGTATTCCTTCTTTCTGAATAACCTTGACACATCTTTTGCGATCACCCGCTTTCCCCAAACAACTTATCGAATATATCGATCTGTAACCGGGTGCGCTCGACAAAAAGGCGATGAACCCGCTTGTGACCGTCCATATAAGAGCGCATTGATTCGACAGCCTTATCGTTCATTCCCAAACGCTCTGCTCCATACGTGAGCGATATGGTCAGGTCGAACAAACGCCGCGCGCAGGCCAGGGCTTCGAACGCTTCGATGTGTTCCACCGGCTTTTCCGCATGACGTTGATAGCCGTTGAAAATCTGGCCGCGCCATGCGGGCGAGCCGTGCGCATGCGCCAATACAAGCGTCCAGGCGAGGTCGAAGCGCGGATCGGTGACGTTATAACCAGTCCAATCTATGACAGCCGCGCTGCCATCCGCTTTGACCAGAATATTCAAGGGATGAAAATCCTGATGAACGGGCGATGGGCGCGCGCAGGCAAACAAGTCGCGCCGCGCCTCCACCCATTCCAAAAACGGGGAGACGTCCACCTCGGGAAAATTTTGAAGCCCCCCGCGCGCCTCGGCCAGCCATCGGTCAATAAAGAAGAACGGATCGTCGTCCGGCAGGCTGTCATCGAATTGTTTCCAATCCAAACTATGCAATCGAACAAATAACCTGCAGAATTGATCAATGAGACGCTCCTGCTCATCCACGGAAGCGTTGTCGAGCAGGTTCCACATCATTTCGCCCGGGATGAATTCCATGATAATGAAGGGTCTGTCAAACAGTGAATGCCCAGTCTCCAAAAGGAAAACGCTCGGAACGGGATAGCCAGCGTCATGCAATTTTTTCATACTTTGGAATTCGCGCGCCGCCTTTTCCTGACTGCCCGCGCCGGAATAAATGCGCCAGACCCAATCCTCGCGCGTTCGAGGCATGTCGCCATATTCAACGGTGAGAAAGTGATTGTCGCTTTCCCATCCGTCGGCAAGTTTGTTGACACGGGTAATGGACAGCGCGGTCTTGTCGCTGAACTTCGCCTTCAGGTATCGCTCAAGGATTTGTTTCTGGTCGCTCATGGTTTATCCTTTTTGATTTGTCATCTTCTACTAATATCCCTGCTTTGTGAGCCAATCCTGTAACACTTGAACCAGTTCATCAGAAAGCGGCGCGGATAAGATCTGATCAATGGAATTTAGACACTTATCCATCAAGTGGAACGTGTGATACGCGCCTGAGATCGTGACGGTTTGCAGGTTGTCCGGCGGGTTGCCATTGAAAATTTCATCGAAGCGCGCCAGGTTTTGATCGGCAGGCACAGTGGGATCATTTTCTGCGAAGACCAGCAAGCCGGGGCTTTTGACCGTCTGCAACGCCTGGCGCGGGTCATAATCAAAAATACCAGCCTGAAAACCTATCTCACCCAGAGGAATTATTTTTCCAATTTTGGCGCCAATTCGATCCCATTTCAAAATCGACTCAACCTTTTCCTCCAACTCGGCGCCTTCATATCCCTGGCAACGGAACCCATTTTCATAGTCATCTTCCATCTGTTCCCAAACAACCGTGGTTGGACCAACCAGGCTCACGAAGAAGGCCACATCCTCATGTTGGGAAGCGGTTAATGGGACGATCCAACCGCCCTGGCTATGCCCAATGATCCCGATGCGGTCAGGGTCAATCTCTTCATGTTCTTTTAGGAACTGCACCGTAGCATACAAATCATCCGCTCTGTCTTGAAAATCCTGATGTTTCCAATTTCCCTGCGACTCGCCCATCCCGCGTTTGTTGACATACAGAACCGCCATATCCCGCGGAAGAAAAACATCCTGTACATATTTTTGGGTGATGCCAAAATAGGCTTGATAAGTCACAGGGCCTGAACCTGCAATGAAGATGACTGCGCCTTTTTTCTCTTTTCCGCCAACGGGAATCAGCAGGTCTGCTTCGAGTTGGACCTTGCCACTCTGAATTAATACATGCTCTCGTTGGATATCGGGACGGTCTACAGACGTTTCCCAATCGGGTGACGCCTGGAAAATGACTGCGGGAACTTCTCCCGGCTGGTCGAACCGATAAGCTAGGATTCCGACCGCGATGAGCAGAATGGCTACGAGGGTTAGGCAGCCTGCTTTTTTATTGATTCTTTTCATTTCAAATCTCCTTGTTTGCAACCAAAGTGTTACAAGTGTCAACTTTAAAAAACTCAACCGAAGAACCTAGAGTAGAAGGTTCCAGAAATACAGGGACCAGATCACAGCCAGACCCCAGATGGTCAGGAGGGTATACGAGAGGCGTGCGCCGACCGTCCAGTAGCGCTTCGCCCAAGCCAAAACGGAAAACGGCGTCATCAACAACCCGAAAATTGCCATCGCGACCGGCAAGGTCATCATCATCCCAAACCAGGAGGGCCTCCCAAAGTTCATGCTGGGAATACCGAACGCCGGGTCTACTTCCGATATCAGCGTTACCAGCATTACAAGGAATACCAGGTAAGACAATCCAAACAGACCGCCAGCCAGGCGCGCAAGACGGGACAGGAACGGGCGCGGCTCGCGCTTGAACAGGCCAGCGAAGAAGGCTTTGATCCAGTTGAACATCGCTACCAGGAACAGGATCAAACCGCCGATGAGAATGAACCGGTGCAGGGAAACCCTCTCATACCAACGGGCTTTGATCCAGGCGGCCGGTGACGAGGAAGAAATCATCACCCGGCCATTTTCCTCTTTCATGACCAGTTTGAAATCCGGTTGATCCACTTTGACCAGCAATCCGGGTTCTGTCTCCACAAATTGCGCCCCCATGGCGAGCACGCGTTGATTCTCATCCACACTGACCGAGGTTGGGGCTAGTAACCCGAAGGCTTTATAGAACCCGGAGAAATTACCGCGTGAGAGGTAGTATTCGCCCGTATACGCGGCAATGCGCGCCTCGGAATCCGCTGCAGGGATCGGCTTGACTGCAGGCTCGGCCGGGAAATAACGTTCGACAAAAGCCCGCTCTACTGCCTCCCCCGCATCTGCCCCGCCAGCAGCGTTGGTGGAGATGAAGACTCCCAGGCTTTGCTCGGGGATGAGAAAGAGTCTCGAGTGGAAAACCATCGTGTCGCCGCCATGCCCGATAACGCGCTGTCCGTTGATGAACTTCTCGCCGAAACCATAAGCCATGCCCGTCAGGCGCGGATCGGACGTGAACAACTGACTGTGCATCTGGATGGCGGTTTCCTCTTCCAGGATGCGCGTTTCACCATAACGCCCGTTTTGCAGATGGGCAATCATGAACTTTGCCATGTCCAGCCCGGAAGCGCTCGCCCCGCCTGCCGGGTAACCAACCACATATTCGAACCCGGTTTTCAAATAGTCGCCGTTCACATAGTTGTATCCGCCCGACATGTCCGTTGCCAGGTTTTCAGGCAGGGGCTGGTGGAGGGTGGCGTGCGTCATCCCCAGCGGCTCGAAAATATTCTTTTCCACATACTCGTAAAACGGCATGCCCGAAACGCGCTCCACGATATATCCCGCCAGCGCCGTTCCATAATTGGAGTATGCGCTGACCGTTCCGGGCGCAAAGACGCGCGCAGGAATGTGGTTCTTGAGATATGCATCCAGTGGCAGCATCCCGTCTGCGTTATTTTTGAACAATTCCGCGTCGTTTTCTTCGAAGCCGGGCGTGTGGGACATCAGCATCTTGAGCGTGATCGGTTCGGGATAAGTGGCGGGGATTTTGAAATCCAAATACCCGTTCACATCCGCGTCCAGCGAGAGCCGGCCTTGCTCGACGAGCTGCATCACCGAAGTCCACACGAACAACTTCGAGACCGAACCAGGGCGGAACAGCGTGGTCGCGGGATCCACAGGTTTCCGCGTTTCCAGGTCGGCGTAACCATAACCCCTGGCGTACAGGACTTCACCGTCCTTGACGACCACCACAACCGCGCCCGGGACTTGATTCTTGGTCATTTCGGACGCCATCACGCCATCCAGGAAGGCCCCCACCTCAATGGGATCGGTCGGTTCCGCGGGACTGTGGGCGGGTCCCGCCACAACGGGCAGGGCCCAGGCTGCGGGGAAGGTTCCGGCAACCGCTATCAGAATTGAGATCATTCCCATGATGATCGTTTTTTTGTTGATTTTTTTCATTTCAAATTTCCTTTTCCAAATTTAGAAGAATCTGTTAATTGCAACCGTTATCCTTTTTCAACGATTACATACGAACCGGATGCCCAGTCATAGGGCGTGCGGTGTTTTTTCGAGATCAGCGCCGAAGCGACATAAATCCCGACTAACAGGTAAACCAGTACGAACCCGGTTATCACCATAGGGGATGGCTCCACAGGTGCAAACGGTAATCCTTCAATGTGATAAATACTGGTGTGGGCGATTTGCCAGGGCAGGAACTTAACCAGGGAACGTACAAAGGCTTGCAGCCTGGTCAATGTCTCACCATTGGCGTTGACCGCGCGAATGCCCGCTTTTCTCTTGCCCCAGGTCGCCTGCCTGGGAGAACTCTCTTGCAGGGTGAAATACAGAATGACGGGCAGGATCAATGTAACAAAGGCCATCAGGTCAGCCAGGAGAGGATTCTCTGGCCAGCCTAAAGACAGTCCCATGAACTCGGCGATCTTGAATACCGCCAAGGTTGCTGCGATCAGCAGGGCGATATAACCGCAGATGATGAGGTAGTCGAATGCAAAGGCTGTCAGCCGTTTGGCAAAACCTGCATAATGGATGTTATTCGGAACTTCGGGTGGTGTTTCCATTGAGTTTTCATCAGTGTCTTCCATTTTTTCCACGTCTTGAGGCGTCAGCGAGATCAGAGTCAATCCCAAATCGCGGATCTGCGCCAGAATTCCATGCAACGCGGCCTGGTCGGGGACGACGCCGGTCAGGAGCGAATTTCCATGTGCGTCGTGCGTGATGCTTAGACCGCCCAACCAATCAGCCCAATGTTCTTCCAACTGACCTTTGACTTTGATTTCATAATGAATCCCTTTTTCATCCTCCGAGGGCAGAGTAGGTTTTTTATCATCCATCTTATTGCTCCCGTGAAGTCCGTCGCGCCTTTCGAACGATCATGTAAATTGAGAGCGCCATCAAACCGAGCGGCCAAAGACGCTCCACCAAATTGGGCTTGTAGGATTCAACCAACCCATCCAACATGGACTGCAATTGTTCGTTGGTCAGCCAGCGACCGCGCACCATCACGCCCGATCGGTTTTGGATATTGCTCACATCCAATAAAGGATTATTTTCCAGCAGGATCAAGTCCGCGCGTTTGCCAACTTCGATGGTGCCGAACTCATCGGACTTGCCCATCGCTTCAGCGGCGTTGCGAGTGCCAGTTTCGAGGGCTTCGTAGGGACTAAACCCAGCCTCGACCAGGTAATCCAACTCATCGAACAGGGATGCGCCGGGAACCAGGTAGGGATTGTTGGTGTCGGTTCCCAGGATGAACTTCACGCCGTGTTCGTGCAGGATACGGGTGACGTTCAAGAACATCTCGTTGATGCGGGCCGGGTAATCACCCTGATAAGTGACATTGCCCATCGAACCGGGGCGCTGGAGATATTTCCACATGAATTTCGTCCTGGGAGAGACCAAGTCCATTTCCGGGCGTTCTACCAACAGGTGCAAATCTTCATCGGGAACATACAACTGGTACACGGCAATCGTCGGGCAGATGTAGACGCCGTCAGCCGCGGCCATCTTTGCGTATGTCGGCAACTCGCTCTCCGGGACGCCGTACTCCCCGGCGTCTGCGTCAATAAACCCCGAGATATGCTCGATGGTAACCTGCCCGCTGTTCAAAACCCGTTCCAGCCCGACCTTCCTGGGAGTGTGACCCACCACCATCACGCCCCGGGCCTGAGCCGTCTCGATGACAGCCTCATACACCGGCAGGCTGATGTAGTCGTAGACCTTGATGAAATCGTAGCCTTGGTCAATCTGCTGATTGACCGCTTCTGCCGCACTTTCCGGGTCTTCGTAGACCTGCATCCACGGCACGGTCTTGGGGGGACCTTCCATGATCGGACCGGCGGTGTAGAGAGTCGGCCCAAACATTTCGCCAGCCTCGATTTTAGCGCGCCACCCTAAATGGTCGGCGCCGTTCAGCCCGCCCCATAGGTTACGCACTGAGGTCACGCCATGGGCGACGAAGAGAAATAACTCGTTTTCATTGGTCACATGGACGTGCATGTCAACCAGACCGGGCATGAGATATTTTCCGCGCCCATCTACGATCAACGCCTCAGCCGGGACTTCGATCTGGCCGCTGGACCCAATCGACTCAATCGCCCCGTCGCGCACGACGACAGTCTGGTCATCCAAAATCCGTTCACTGTCCATCGGGACAACGTTGACGTTCACAAACGCCACAACCGGATTGTGATCCCCAAGCCTTTGCGGGAGATTGCGGGCGTATGGCTGGTTGAAGTCGAGAATACCCTGGTTGAAGAGTGTGAACAATCCCACGCCTGCCAAAAACAGGATTCCGACAAGGAGGTAATAAAGTGTAATTTTCATGCAGCAAACTCTTTCTGAAAACTCGCTTGGGTTTGTCGTTTATTCACAAATGTGTGTTCTTGATAGATAAGCCAGGCAAAACCGCTCAAATAGACGCATCGTTGCACAATCCCTAATCCGGCATCAATCGTGCCGTTCTCAACCAAGCCAAAGAGCATCGAAAAACCAACCACGGCGGCGAGAAAGATGGTGTGCGCCAGTTTTTCACTTCCATTGGAAGATGCGAAAATGTGCCACAAAATGCCCGCACTCAGACTCAAACCCGCTGCTGTTGCAAAGGTAGAATGTAACCTAGCTTCCGCAACTGAGTACTCAATCGAAGGATCGATCGGCGCGGCGCAATAGATGCCAGATAAGAATACGCCCAGACCATACAGCATCACGGGGAGCACGGGAATGAGCGCCTTTTTCGTTCTAAAGATGGACATTCCAACGGCCAGCATTACCAGGGCGCCGAAACCCGACAGGCCGGCCTGCATGATCCACTTGTATGTGTGGCCCTGGGAGGCCAGTTCACTGATCGTATTTTGCGTCCAAACGTATCCTGGCGGCGCAAAGAAATGGGCAATGACGATGATCGCGATCCAGTATGTCACAGCGAGGGTGAAGGGTTTTCGTTTCATTTGAAGATTCTCCTGTTGTTGAGACCCTAAAGGTCTCAGAGACCTTTAGGGTTTGTCTGATTAATCCGCTGCCACAGCCTCAGCGGGCAACTTGGGGGCGCGCTCGCGGAGTAAATCCTTGCCGCCCAAGTCGAAGCCAAAGGATAGTTTCAACGCATCCTTGGCGCAGACCGTGATGCAGGTTTGGCATAGACTGCATTCCGTGGAAAGCACGCGCTGGTTGTTGAGAATATATTCGGGCACGCGGATATCCATCGGGCACATCTTCACGCAGGCCTGGCAGTCATTGCACTTCTCGGCTTCACCGCCAATTTTGAGCAGGGCAAAGCGGGAGGTGATTTTCAGCGGCACAGTCACCGGACAAATGTATTTGCAAAACGCGCGGTTATCTTTCAAGGCATAAGCCAGCGCGATCCCGATCAGGTAATAGAACAGGTTGCCGACGATGTACCAGACCAGAGCGGCTTGTCCCATTGCGCCTTCGCGGAAGCCAAATCCGTACCAGGCCGCCGCGACCAGCCCGAGGCTAAGGATAAAGTGCAGGTAACGGAACCAGCCCCAACGTCCGGACAAACGACCCGCCGGGCGCTGAAAAGGTAGCAGATCCAATATCATCACCGTCCAGCAAGCCCACCCACACCAGATGCGTCCGAACAACATCGGACCGAAAACTTTGGCGATCAGGTAGTGGACAACTGCCGCCTGAAAGACTCCGCTCAGCAATCCGAAGAACATGCCTTCGATCTGCATATTCTCGCCGCCGTAAATCGCGGCAAACCCGACCAGGAACGAGCCAACCAGGAAGAGCGACAGTTTACGGCCAAGCGGTTTTTTCTTTTTGGGCAGGGCGGCATATAACCCCAAGCCAATGCCAACAGAAATGCCGATGTAACCAAAGAAAAACAGCGCCATAATCGCGCCCGAGGAACGCCACATCACGAATCCCAGGGTCAGAAAGGCGAGCATGACCACCAGTGGGACGGTCATTTTTTTGAAATTGAAATCGTTTTTGAGTCTTTGTGTGTTTGACATGGAAGGTCTCCAATTGATTCACGGATTGTTTGTGAATGTAGTTTAGCCTTCCATATTCCCCCTGTCATCGGGCGAAAGTTTATTTCGAGGTTTATTTCCGGGCCTCCGAAATTGCTGAACTTAAGCCGATATCCCACTTAAATCAGCGAAACGGAGAGAAGGCGATTTCGATGCCGATGGGCAAAAGGCAATCTTATTTGAGGCATCCAGAGCGCTTAGGAAGGTTTCCACGATATTCGGTTCAAAGGATTTACCGGATTGAGCCCGCATATAATCCCTGGTTTGGTCTACCGACCAGGCAAGGCGATAGGGGCGATCGGAAAGCAGGGCATCCCAGGTGTCCACGACGGCAAAAAGCCGCGCGGCAAAGGGAATTTGCCTTCCTTTCAGGCCGCGCGGATAACCCGTCCCATCCCATTTCTCATGGTGGCAATAAGGGATATCCAATGCCGGGCGAAGATAGGATAATGGGGACAATAATTCATACGCAACAGCAGGATGCCTAGAAATTATGGCGCGCTCTTCCGCCGTGAGCGGGACGTTTTTGCGCAGGATATGGTCAGGCACGCCAATCTTTCCGATGTCATGCAATAACGCGCCGCGGCGGAGGTGAACAATTTGGTTCGATGGAAACTCCCAGATATACGCCAGACCCTGGACCGCGGCCGCAACACGCTGGGTATGCGTTTCTGTCTCGATATCGCGTAAAGCAAGCATGCGCACGAGGCTTTCAACATGCAGATCGTAAATTTGGTCCAGGTTCAATTTGTTTCCTCAAAAATATCAAACAAATTTTATATGAGATAAGGCTAGCCATTATCCATCGGCAGTGAATGCTATATAGCCCAACTTGCCTTCTTTGACATCGGGCAAAAGTTTATTTCAAGGTTTATTTTGAAGCAGAGAGACGCCAGGGCCATTGCTAAACGCTATCGGCTGTTAATCCAAACGCTTTTACCGCTAATGATCGAGGCCAATTGTCCGGGAAATTCCGAGGCGTTGATGGGTTTGCTGATAAAGCCATTCAGTCCCCTGGCTTTTGCCTTCGGAATTTCAGTTTCAGAATCCAGGGACGTAACCACAACAATTGGAATATCCGCCATCTGAGGGGTTTTTCGGATTTCATTGTAAACATCATACCCGTTCAACCCTCTGCGCAACATGATGTCGAGCACAATAAGGTCAACCGGCAGGCGTTCGCTTATGTGGGCGGCAACGCCGTGAGCAAAGCCATAGCCAAAAACATCCTCCACTATGATTGCGCCGCTCTTGCGTAAGCAGGCGCTGAATATTGCCAGGTTTAGAACATCATCTTCGATTATAAAAATCCGTTTTCCTTCCAATATGTTCGACATACGAGACTCCTTCTTTGCGAGGGTTGCAAAATCCTTTTGACCGGTTCATGAAACATACCAAACGGATTCACCTTTTAATATCCGCTCCAACAAACCAGGGAAGATGGATGCTCGAAGGGGCTTGCCGATTGCGCCGTCAAAACCACTCGAACGCAGTTGTTCCACTTCCTCATTCGTCACACTGGCAGTCAAGGCAATGACTGTAATATGGTGAAACTGCGGGTCTGCGCGTAGCATGTCGAGCATCTCAAATCCATTATGAGGGCGAACGTGGATATCTAGCAGGGCGACATCCGGGCGCGGGGACAATGCTTTGACCCTCGTCATAAAATCAACGCTGTCTTCAAAGATGATTAGCGCTTGCGCACGCATGACTTTCTGCATGAGCAGTTGCATCACCTGGCGGTTGGATGCGTCGTCTTCAACGTACAGGAAAGAGGCTTGTTGGATTGATTTCTTTTCCATATTTGAATCTCCTATTTTCATGATTTTCGATTGGCCGGCAGGGTGAAATAGAAGGCAGAGCCATCGCCACGCTGGCTCTCCATCCACAATTCCCCGCCATGCGCCTTCACAAGACTGCGGGAGATTGGCAAACCCAACCCGGTACCCTGCTCCATTTTGATCCCATCTACGGTCTGCACGAATGGCTCGAAGATCACCGACTGTGCTTCCGGCGAAATTCCCAGCCCGGTGTCAATCACGGCAAACACAATCTCATCATCCTGGAGTTTGGCGCTCATCGTTACCGTGCCTTTATCGGTGAATTTGATGGCGTTCGACAACAGGTTCAATAACACCTGGCGGATACGGCGTTTGTCGCCTGTGATCACCGGCAGGTGATCGTCAATGTCCTGAACCAATTCCACCGGCTTATCCCTGAACATCGGTAGCACCATCTCCGTCACGGTTTTCAGTTCGGCGTACAAATCCACATCCTGTTCAATGAACAACGTCAGCTTGCCCGCCTGGATCTTGCTGATGTCCAGCACATCGTTGATCAAATGCAGGAGATGCAACGAGCTCTTCAGCGAGTTATCCAGTAATTCCTTTTGCTCTTCGTTAACTGGGCCTACCATGCCCAAGGCCACTAGTTCTGTAAAGTTGATGATCGCATTCAAGGGCGTGCGCAACTCATGGCTCATGCTCGAAAGGAACTGGCTCTTCATCAAATCGGAACGGCGCAATTCCTCGGCCGCCTTTGTTTGTAATCCGTACAGATCCGCATTGCGCACCGCGATGGCGATCTGTTCCGCAAGGGTGACGAAGATTTGAATTTCCTCTCCGCCGAAAAAGTTCTTTTCCTTTGACTGCAAGTCGAGCGTTCCAACCAGGCGCTCGCCCACCAGCATCGAAAAGACCGCCTCAGATTTCGTCTCGGGCAGGTGCGGATTATGGAAGTACGAGTCCGACTTCTCCACATCGTTGATGACCACATTCGAGCGTTCGCGCGCCGCCTGCGCCACAAGGCTCGGGCGGGCGCTAATGTGAAAAGATTTCGCTTCCGACTTCATCCGAGCGCCTTCCCGGCCGGTGCCGGCCACCAGCAAAAGTTCTTCTTTCTGCTGATCGTATAGAAACAAAGAAACGGAGTATAAATTGAATCCCTGCCGCGTTCTCTCCACCAATTCTGGCAGGAGAATATCCAAATCCAGCACGCGCGTGATCTGCCGCGAAACATCCGAGGCAATGCCTAGATCACGAGTGCGATCCGCTACGCGCTGTTCCAGGCTAGCCTGGAGTTGCCGCAATTCCTGATTTGCTTCCTGCGCGCGATACAGGTTCTTATTAAAGGTGCGAATGAGAAAAATGAGGATGAATGAGTTCCCCAGAACATGGGCAAGAATAATCACAATCATCAGAAAAGAAATTTCGGTTTTTATCAGCAATAGCCCGTTCCGTTGAGCGAAGTAGAGGCCGACCACGGCAACGATTGAAAGCGCGGTAAACAATGCCGTGCCGCGAATTCCGACCGTAATGCTGGCAATCACTATAATCGTAATGAAGAACAGATCATTGGGGGTGCCAATTCCTGAATGATAAATAAAATAAACGGCCATCAACAACAAACCGGATGGAATGAAATAAGCGCCGATCGTGGGGTTGCCTAACCTGGAAAGCACATAACAAATTAAAGATACCAATGCAATAAAACCCTGAATAAGATAGCCAACTCGTTCGGCTGTGGTGGCAAAGGAATTTGGAAGCCCCGCCAGGATCATTGTAAGGAACAAGAAAGCGGACAAGCTGAGATACGCCACTTCCATGATGGTTTTTCTGGCTTTTTGCTCTTCAATGGTTTGTTTTTCAAAAAACTTATTCATCGTCTCTCCTTCGACAAATTCACAACTACAATCCCACACCTATTGATGCTGCTCGACATCTACTGATTTTTGCATAATGTAAGTCACAAAATTTGCTCATTTTCTCTCGTATTTTGGGCTAAAAATGAGACTTTCTTTTCACAAAAACCAGTAAGTGATACAAGTTTTATATTTCTTCTGACAGGGATTTTCTGTAGGGTATTCGACCTGGTTTGTTTGCTTTTCATTTTGCTATATTATAGGAAGTTCCCGCCAATTTATCTACTCTCAAAAGCGAGAGTATTTTCAAAAAAGAGCCTATCCAATTGGATAGGCTCTTACAAAACCGCAAAGTTTGCTTGTCTTACACCAGGTTATTCTTTGCCGCGATCACCAATGCCTCGGATCGTGTGCGAATCCCCAGTTTTTTACAAATGTTTTCCATGTGGAATTTGACGGTAGTCGGGCTGACAATCAGTTTAGCCGCAATTTCCGGCATATTCAAGCCTTCCGCCATTAAAACCAACACCTGCAGTTCACGGTCCGTCAGGTGAAAATTCACGGCTGGTTGGGGTGGCGTTACAAGGTGGACTCCGACTTCGCTCGAAAAAACCATCTTTCCATGAAACGTGTCCCGGATGGTAGCCGCCAGGTCTTTCGATAAGGAACTCTTGGTAAGATATCCCACAGCGCCATTGCGAAGCATAGCATATACGCTTTCATGATCATGAAAACTGGACAGCACCAAAACCTTGATTTCAGGAAAGCGTTCAAACAATTCCTTTGTTGCCTTTATTCCATCCATTACGGGCATCATAACGTCCATCAACACAATGTCGGGTTGGAATTGCTCACAAAGACAAAGCGCCTCCCTGCCATTTGCTCCCGTGGCAACCAATTCAATATCAGGAGTTGATCGAAGGAGTATTTCAACAACCTTGTGGACTTGAATATGATCGTCAACGAGGATCACCCGAATCCGGCTTTCATCAGTTTTACTGTGAGTCATAATGAAGTTCCAGGTAATGACAAGGCGGTTCTTTCTATGATCGGGCGCTCCGACACTACTTTTCCCGTTTATAACACCAAATTCCGTCCAAAGAAACTTTTGTTTGATATTGCTCTCCGTTCCCTGTAACTAAGGTTGGAAAACGACCGCGGGTTGCCAATTGGCATATCTCACATGGAAGTTTAAAGCAAATCCATCTCACGGGCGGCAATGACGGCCTGCGCGCGATTACGCACATCCAGTTTACGGTAGATGTTGGATGAGTGCGCTTTCACCGTCCCCAAACTGATGATCAATTTTTCGGCGATTTCCTGATTGGAAAATCCCTCGGCAAATAGCCGCAGAACTTCCACTTCCCGCCCGCTGAGCGGGTCTAGCAAGGAAGTCTTGGCAGCGCCGCTGGCTGGCTTTGTTTTAAGTATAGCTTCGCAATTAGCGATATCGTTTTCGACGCCTGCCCAAAGGTTATGAGTTGCCGCCAATCGTTTTGCCTGATCCAAGGCTGATTGTGCCTCTGCAATATTTCCATCCAGGTGTTCTGCTTGGGCCAATGCGAGATAACTTCCCACCTGACTATCAGCATTTTCCCATTGTTCTCCCAAAGCGATGCCGGTTTGTGCAAAGTGACGGGCGCTTTGTAAGTCCTTCCGAGCCAAATGAAGCCTCGCTAATCCTGCATAGGTACTCGATGCAATAGGCAGGGGTTGCCCCCTGCGGCCTGTACTCAACTTTAGCGCTCTTTCAAAAGATCTTTTTGCTTCGTCAAAATTGCCCTGTTCGACTAGGACACTTCCCATTGCACTTAACGCAGAGACCGCGACATTGATGTTTCCCGCGAGTTCTCCGACCCGGCTGGCTTCTTCCATGGCTGCAAATGCATTTGGAAAATCCTGTCGCATGTAATAAATCCCACCGAGGATGAAGGACATGACAGAACGGACTGTGAGGTTATCTTCGGCAAGCCATTCGAGCGCCTTATGGGCTTGATCCCTGGCCCGCTCCATATTGCCTTGCCTCGATGCGGCGTACGCACGCACTGCCGCAATATCCCCCTGAAGCCTGTCCAACTCATTACGGGCTCTCGCTACATCTTCAGCCGATGATATAAATTTCTCAATATTGTCCAGCCTGCCAGCCAGCATTAAAGCCCAAGCGCAATGAACGCTCAAACGCGGGTGTTCTTTGATAGCATCATCAGGGAGTCTCTTAAACCAAGCCAGAAGGGTGGAGATATTCCCTGTTGCAAGGAAATCCAACGCGTCGCTTTGCAGTAGATCAGCGGCGTATTGAAATTCATCGGCAGAAAGCGCATGTTCAATTGCCTCGTGATAGTGGTTATGCTGCTCAAACCATTTTGCAGCTCGAAGGTGCAAATCAGGAATTCGCTCAGGGTATAGGCGCTGCAATCGGTTGAAGATCACATCCGCAAAAAGATGGTGGTAGCGATACCAGCGATATTCACCCCCTAACGGAGAGACAAACAAATTGGCCTTATCGAGGTGTTCCAGTGTAGATTCTCCGTCGTTTTGCCCCGTAAGCGCGTCACATAATGATCCATTCAACCTGTTCAAAATGGAAGTTTTCAGAAGAAACAACTTTAGCGACTCGGTTTGACGATTGAGAACTTCTTCGATGAGATAATCCACAATGTATCCCTGACCACTGCCAAAAGCGGAGATCGATTCAGATGGATTCTCCTGACCCTGAATGGAAAGCGCCGCCAATTGCAATCCAGTGATCCAGCCTTCGGTACGATCCAACAATTTCTGAACGTTCTCCTCCGACAAGTTCAATCCCACCATGTCTTGCAAATATGCGGTCGTGTCGTCCAGGGAAAATCGCAAATCCTTTGCGCGAATTTCGGATAACTCGCCGCGCGCCCGTAACCGTGCCAGTGGGAAAGGCGGATCTGCTCGTGTCAAAATCACCAGATGCATGTTGGGAGGCAGGTGTTCAAGTATAAATATCATCATCTGGTGGATTTCACGCGTCTCAATGACATGGTAGTCCTCCAATGCAAGGACAAAGTCATTTGGAACAGCGGAAAGTTCATTGATCAACAACCCCAAGATCGCTGCGTCGAGCGGATTTTGCGATCCTTGTAAAATCGCAATGACATCTTGACCGAGTCCCTCCTGAACATTTTGAAAAGCGGCGATCAAGTAAGACAGGAAACGGACTGGATCGTTATCCCCTTCATCCAGTGAGACACAGGCCATAGGGTAATTCTGTCCCCGTTCTGCACACCACTCTGCCATCAGGGTCGTTTTACCATACCCCGAAGAAGCGGAAATTAAAGTGAGCCTTCCTGCAAGACCTTCGCTTAAACGATCGAGCAAAGCAAGCCGGGAAATCAGTCCCTGGCGGGGCTTTGGAATGTAAAGTTTGGTTGCGATAAGAGGTGAGGTCATCAATACCTCAAGCATAGAGGTGTGCCGACAACATTATATTACCCGATTTTTGAAAATTATTGGCGCGATTCTTTCAATATAGATTGAATTACCCCAGCATGATCTTTGGCCTATATTGCAGCGTCTCGGCGATATGTACTTTCTGGATCGAGTTGCTCTCCGCCAGATCTGCAATCATACGCGCCAGTTTCAACAAACGATGATACGCCCGCGCCGATAGATTTATCTGGTTCATGGCCGAGCGCATGGGCGATTGGCTGGTTTTATCCAGTTTGTAAGACTTGCGGATCCCCGCGATGCGCATGTCTGCATTGCAGGCGATGGAGGACGACTCTACAAATCGTTCGCGCTGGACTTGGCGTGCATTCTCCACCCTCTGCCGAATCTCCGCTGACGATTCTCCGAGTCGGTCACTACTCAACATTTCGTAATCCAGGCTAGGAAATTCGATGTGGATATCGTTACGATCGAGAATAGGGCCAGAGATGCGCTTCTGGTACTTGGTAAGGACAGCAGGCGCACACGTACAGTTTTTTTGCGTATTACCGAAATTGCCACATGAAACAGGGGTAAACACAATCGGACATGGTTTCTGTGAACGATGAGAGGTGAGGGGTATTAATAGTTGCAAGTCTCAATTCCGATCCAACCTGCGAGGCCAGATACCGCTTATGTCAAACTCACGACTCCTGTTCTTATGGCGAATCGAACCAGTTCTGTGCGTGAGTGTATCTTCAATTTGCCCATAATTCGTTCGCGATGGCGCGCGATCGTTTTTGGGCTGAGCCCCAGACTCTGTCCAATTTGCCGATTGGTCAACCCGTCTGCCACAAGCTTCAGGACAGTGCGCTCCCGTAGGCTCAAGATTTCCAATTCCACCATCAAACTTTCAAGTTTGGGAGGATCCTCGCGCCGTTGTTCGCTTAACAACTGGTAATCATCCAACAGCCAACGCGCCAACGCCGGTTGAAGATATATTTGCCTTTCCATGATCGAATGAATTGCCCACACCAGTTCATCCGACGTGGAATGTTTAGTGAGGTACCCCGAGGCTCCCGCGGCAAACAACTCCATGCAGTAATATTTGTCCTCCTGTTCCGCCAATGCCAGCACAGCCGCTTCCCGCCAACGCGACTTTAAAATGCGCATGGTCTCCAACCCGCCCAAGATAGGCATGGCGACATCCATGAGAATAATATCTGGGCGCATCTCCAGCGCGAGAGCGACGGCGTCCAAGCCATTGGCCGCTTCACCGATCACTTTGAAGCGATCATGCAACTCCAGAAAAGATTTCAAGCCTGTTCGGACGAGTTCATGATCGTCCACAAGCATGAGTCGGATCAATTCCATAGGCGGACTACTCAACAGTCTCCGCCACCGAAAGGGCGGTTGACGGGATCGTTATCGCCTGTTCGACATGTTCGTCATGACCTTGCCTGAGGCGTTTATCCACCACCCGCAAAAAGCGGACACCGATGGTGAACGCCAGCAATCCGTAAGCAAGCACGCCCGCGCCGCTGACCAGTTCCACGAGCGAAGGCGTGTACGTTGTGTAACGCGCTACGATTTCCTGGGGGAGATACGTCAGGACGATCATTTGTCCGACCAAGTTGGTGTCCCAGCGATACATTACGGCGCCGAGGGCGATCAATCCCAACGCGGTTATCCGCAGGGACGGATTGCGGCGCCAGTGCGCTTTCAGCAAGATGAAGATCGGTACGACGCATCCGAGCAGCATCTCGACGATCCAGAAATTGAATGCCAGCGATCCCTTGGTCAGGATGTGGAGCGCTTCGGAGCGTCCCGGCTGATAGTTGTAGGTCATCGAGAAGTTGTCCCAGAAACGGAAGTATAAGTATCCGGCCAGCCCCCATCCAATGAAATGGGAGAGTTTTTCGACCAGATTGTCGTCCACGCTGGCCCGGGAGGTCAAGCGGGCAGAGAGCATTGAAGCAAACAAAGTCAGCGAGATTCCGCCCAGCACAGCCGAGTAGATGAATAAGATCGAAAGTGATGGCCGATACCAGGCCGGGCGGGCTTGTAGCACGCCATAGGTAGCGCCGAGCGAGGATTGATGCAGAAGTGAGAACGCAAGACCCAGAAAGGCAAGCACCGGCGCGAGATGGTGAATTTTTTCTGTGCGCTGAACTAGCGCGGGAAATCCCCGGCGCACCCATTCGATCTCGCCGATGAGCGGGATGTTTTCCACTATCAGAACGCTGAAATAAAGCCCCACACACATCGTCACTTCCCACAACACGGAGTGGGGATTCCAAAAAACAAATCCGTGCCAGAAACGATCGGGACGGCCCACGTCCATGAGCAGGCAAAGCATGGCCATGCTGTAGCCGACGATGCCGATGAAAGTGGCCGTCCGCGCCATTGGTTCGTATTGCTTCAATCCGATCAAATGGACAACTGCGCACAACGAAAATGCGCCCGCGCTGACGGCGATGGCCGAGAGGTCCATCGTGATCCACAATCCCCACGGGACGAGGTCCGTCAGGTTTGTGATCGCCAAGCCCCGCACAAAGACCATCACACCGGCAACCACTCCCGCCAGCGTGACCAGCGAAAGCCCGGCGTACCAAGCGAACGTCAACAAGGGCCTAGGACTAGGAAAACTACCTGGGTTTGCTCTCATAAGCGGCTCATCCTCGAAATTGTTTTTTCATGTTTCCTGAATTTGGGCGGGCAGGAAGTAGACCTTCGGGTTCGTCCCGAGGCCTTCCCTCAGCCGCAAATGCGTATGGGTGGACAATATCTCGTTCACGTTCGATTCGGAATCGTTCAAGTCGCCGAAAACCCGCGCTTCCACAGGGCAGGCTACCACGCAGGCCGGGGATGCGAACGTATCCACGCCCGGCTTGAGTCCCTGCGCCAGGCCGCGGTCAATTCGGTGGTAGCAGAATGAGCATTTCTCGACCACCCCGCGCGGTCGCCGCGGGACCTCTGGCTTGCCCCATTCCGGGACGGCGGGATTCTCGCCCGTGAATTCCTCCCAATTGAAGGCTCGCGCCCCAAAGGGACAGGCAACCTCGCAATAGCGGCAGCCGATGCAGCGGTCGTAGTTCATCATCACGATGCCATCGTCGCGGTAATAACTGGCCTTGACCGGGCAAACGCTGACGCACGGCGCATGGCCGCAGTGCATACAGGGCCTTGCCAGGAAGATTTCGCGATCTCCCAGTTTTCCGGCTTTGATGACGCGGTTCCATTGAATCTCCGGAGGGGCATCATTGTGAGCCTGGCACGCCAGCGTGCAATAGCCGCAGCCAACGCATTTACCCTGGTCAACGACCATCACCCATTGATGCTCGCCCTTTGGGCCTTTGGATGCGTCGGCTTGGACCTTCGCGCGCAGGCCGATGGCCGCCGCGATTCCCACGCCGATGATTTTCAGGAAATCGCGGCGTCCGATCCGCTTTTTTTCGTTCACGATTGCCTCACTTCTTATCTTGTCTGCGTTTGCGCCAATTTCCCACCACGGGCAAGACCGCCATGCCGATGCCGATTCCAATGATTCCTGAAAGCGCAGCGGAACTCAAGGAACCGGGGCGGGGAGGGGTTTCGCTTACCTCGTTTGTAACCGCCGAAGACATGGCATCGGAAGGCTCCAGGGGCATGATCAGCCCGACCGGTTGTGCGATGCCTGCCTGCTTAGCATTGTGCAAGGTCTTGGCATGGCAGGCGGTACAAGTCTTCACGTCCACTTCGAAGGTGTGATTGCGTTTTGCGCTTCCTTCGCCGACCGGCCCTTCAAGATTCGCGAGGTGACAATCCCCACACGAGACGCCTTGTTCTGCATGAACTGATTCCGAAAAACCCTTGACGCGATTCTCATGGCATACGGCGCATTGTTCGGAGAGGTGATCTGCGCCGGACTTCAAGGTTGTCTTATGCTGATTATGGCAATTGACGCACGCCACGCCGGCCTGTCCGTGCTTGCTAATCTCCCACTCGAAACGCGCCTGGATATGGCACCTGCCGCACAATTCCACGGAACGATTGATTGGCATCGGTTTCTCTGGATGTCCCGCTTCGATCGGGGAATGGCAGGCGGAGCAATGCACGTCGTCCTCGTTCCACGTGTCGGTGGCAGGATCGTAACCGGTGGTGTGACAACCCATGCACTGCTGCGGTCCGCCTTGCGCGCCGTGGCCGAGCCGCGCGTGGCCGCCCTCCTGGTTAGCGAGGTGGCATTGTCCGCAAGAGAGCCCCTGCCCATGTTTGCTCCCTTCCCAGTCCACGAAGATGTCCCAGTGACATTCGCGGCAGTCGGGTCCCCCGCCTCCTTCGGGGGTGGGGGTGGAGACCAATTCCTGCGCCGCGACGCGGGTCTGGGTGGATTGCGCGGCGACAAGCGTGAGAAATGCGGCCGCCGCGACGAAGAAAAACGAACGAAACAAATTTGTCTTCATGATTTCCTCGATAATCGTAGCTTCACGAGACCCTACCGGAATGACTTACCGAAACTTCCCGGAAGGTCATGGGGTGTAAGACTTACCCGAGCCGTGGGTAACGCTCTCTCCGCCGGAAACGTGGCAGAGGAGATAACAGGTACCCGTCCCGCCATTAATCGCCCAAGCCGTCTGGCTGTTGTATCCGGGGTAGGGGGATACAACTGAAGTGTCGAAGTTGATGAGATGCTCCTGTTCGCTTCCGTGCGTATCGTGGCAGGAGTAGCATGAAACGCCGAACGATCCCACTCCGCCCACATGGAAACCGTGGAATTCGAATGCCGATCCCGCCGCGCCGTTGACATACACCGAATAGTTGTGACACTTGAAGCAAATCTCGCCGGTGTTCGGAAGATATTGCACGTTTCCAGCCGGCAGGACGGTCCAATAGTTGGCGGTCCCATCGAGAATGTGCAGGCGGGGCGAACCGTGCGGTCCATTCCCGCTTACGGCTGCGTTGGCATTCGTGTGACAGTCGGTGCAATACGTCATGCTGTTGGTAGACCAGCCGTTCACGAAAGCGCCGGCTGGGATACCCGTGTTGCGTCCCTTGGCCACCACGGGGTGGAAGCTGGCATTGTTGGGATTGAATTCCTGCGCCAAGTCACGGTTGTCCAGCACCTGAAGGGAGTCTGTGGTGATCAACTTGTTCAATCCATTGGCGACATACACGCCTATCCCGCTGGCAGTCAACTGCCAGCCGTCCGGTGAATAGCTCGGGAGGGTTGTGAAACTGGAATGACATTTGAAGCAAACCTGGTACTCGCGCTGCGCCTGCGCGATCCAGGTATAGCCGCTTGGCGCACCCGGCCCGCTCCAGACCGGATCCACGCCGCTCATGGAAACCATAACTGGCTGGATCATCGGGGCACGCGTGGTTCCGCTCACGGCATCGCGGGTGGCTTCGTGAGACTCGTGGCAATCTTCGCATTCAATATGCCGATTGGGGCCGCCGAAATTCGCGCCCAGGATCTGTCCTATGCGATGGACGCCGTTGGCAGCGGAAATGTCGTGCTTGAAAAAACGTGTCGCGGTATTGGTATAACCGGTGAAAGCCGGCTGGACGTTCGTCCCTGTGCCGCCGGAGGTATGGCAGGTGAAGCAGATGCTCTCTTCGGGCCAGGCGCTTCGCATGACGATCCCGTTGGCGGTATGTGAGCGATGACAGGCGGCGCAATCGTCGGCGGAGGCGGTGTAATGAACGTGTGGGTCGCTCGCGTTAGGGACCGCGGTGCTGGCGCGGGCTGGCAGGGTCGGCGTGGGCAGGGGTGGGAGAGGCGTGGGTGTGGGCAGGGTATCCGAAACAAGCAGCCGCGCCTCGTCAAGATAGATCGTGAGGTTGTCCGTCTCGCCGTTGACCTGCGTGCCGCGTAATCGGAAGGTCGCGTTGTTGGTTTGCATCACCGTTGTAAATATTGTCGTGGTGTTATACGAGAGAGTGGTCAGCGTCGCCGGCGGGGGCGAACCCGCCTCGAAGCGCGCGATGCGCGCCCAGCCTCCGCCGTTATTGACTTCCAAGTCAATGTGGTCGTCCACCCAGCCGGTAATGTAAAAACGGTACACAACCATCGCGGAGGCGATGGTTGTGAGGGTGGTATTTTGCACCGCCGTATACGTCCAGTTGCCGGTACCGAAATTTCCGGCACAAGAGGTTACCGAGTTGTTGAAAGCCAGGTCAATGCTGTTGGCGGAATTAGAAAGCGTACAGTTCGCCACAGATTGCGCGGTTCCCCATAGGTTTTGAACCGCCATCGCGCCCACGCCCCCGGAACCGAAGCCGGGCGTGGGCGAAGGCCCGGGCGTGGGCCAGATGACGGGCGGCATCCCAGTCTCAGTGAATTTCAAAGCCTCTTCGGCATGGAGCAGGCCGAACCCGTAATATGGATCCCAGCCGGCGGCCCCCAAATCGTACGCTGTTTTAATAAGCGCATCCCGAATGTAAACGGCATTCGTGAATTGGGATTGTCCCGCCAAAAGGGCGGCCACACCGGCCGCCTCAGCCGAAGCGACGGATGTGCCGGACATCCGGATGTACCGTCCGCCAGGCCAGGTCGAATAAACGTCAATGCCTGGGGCAGTTAAAGCAGTACCGCTCCCGGAAGATGAGAATGTAGCCCAGGTGAGACCGTCGTCCACCGCGCTGACAGCCAGCACGCCCGGATAAGCGGCGGGATAAATGGGCGCGCTCTTGCCGGTGTTTCCGGCTGCTGCCACAATGATCACCCCCCGCTGCAACGCGAAATCAATAGCGTCCTGAAGGACCTGGCTTTGACCCGCGCCGCCGAAACTGAGGTTGATGACGCGCGCGCCTTGCTCAGTGGCGTAAACGATCGCGTCGGCCACCTGTCCGTACGCGCCGACTCCGTTCGCGTCCAGCGCCTTGACGGTCAGGATACGCGCGTTCGGCGCGACCCCAACGACGCCAAGCCCGTTGTTACCCACTGCCGCAATGACACCGGAAAGGTGCGTCCCGTGACCGTTATCGTCGCTCACGTCGTTATTGCCGCCCACCATGTTCCAGCCCCACACATCGTCCACGTAACCATTTCCATCATCGTCCACATTAGGCAAGCCGTCTGTCTCGGCGGGATTCTGCCAAAGGTTCGCGGTCAGATCGGGATGCGCCGTGTCCACGCCAGTGTCAATGACCGCTACGATCACTTCCTGCGAACTCGTGATCCAATTCCAGGCCATTGGCGCTTGAATGATCGGTAGGTTAGTTTGCAGGCCATAGTAGAGATCATTCGGAACATCAGCCGCGGATGCTAGAAAATTCGGTTCGGCCGATACAACGTCGGGATTTCCCTGCAACGCATAAAGAGCCCGCCTCAGATCTTTTGGGGCGACTTCAATAACTGCCATACGTAATTCAGGGACGGATGCATCCCATTTGACTTGCGCCGGAACCGGGAGCGATTCCAGGATCGCGTCCAACTCGGACCTCGCGCCGGTCACCATCTGAATGACGATCTCCCCCGCTTCGTGCGGACTCACAAAGTCAATCGGAACAAGGGTAGGCGTCAAGGTTGGAATAGGCGTTGGAAAGGCAGTAGCAGTTGGCGTGCCAGGCGTTGGTGACACTCCCATCGTCGGTGAGGCGGTTGTCGTCGGAGTCGGAGTAACGGTGGAAGTTCCGATTGGATAGTCGGTTGCGGTCGCCGTTTCGTCAACGGTTGAGGTTCCGGTCGGCGTTCCTTCTGGGGTGGCGCTGGGCGTTGGCGAAGATTCCGATGTGGGCGAGGCGGTCGGCGTCTCGTCAACGGATAAGGTTTCCGTCGGTGTGGGAGTCTCCAATGCGGGCGTGCCTTCGGGAGTGGCGCTGGGCGTTGGCGAGAATTCCGATGTGGGCGAGGCGGTCGGCGTCTCGTCAACAGATAAAGTTCCCGTCGGCGTGGGAGTCTCCAATGCGGGCGTGCCTTCGGTTGGCGCGCCGGGCGTTGACGAAGATTCCAGTGTGGGCGAGGCTGTCGCCGTCGCGTCAATGGATAAGGTCTCGCTCGGTGTGGGAGTTTCCGCTGCGGGCGTGTTGGTTGAAAGATCGGTGGCCGTTGGGATAAGGCTGGCGGTCGGCGCGCCTTCGGTGGGCGCCCCAGGCGTTGACGAAACTCCCAGTGTGGGTGAGACAGTTGCCGTAGGGTCAACGGATAGGGTTTCTGTCACGGTGGGAGTCCCAATCGCGAGCGTCTCAGTCGGAAGGCTGGTTGCCGTTGACTTCAAGGTGGCTGTGGCGGGCAGGCGGGTGGGAGTCGGCGCGGGAGGAGCATCGGCCGCATAGTAGACGGAGCTGATGGCCTCCACATAATTCACCGCGTCTTCACAAGCAGGTTCAAGACGGCTCGACACCTGTTCCCAGTTCAATATCGCGTTTTCACGTCGAGCGGCAGCGATAGCGGAATACAGGCATCCCGGCCCGGCATGATAATTTATAAGTGTAAATTTCCACAGGTCTTCCCGCCTTATCCCGATGAAGGCGTATGGACCGGCGGCGTTTTGAATCACCTGGCTCACCTGCTCGCGGTTGGCATCCAGCGTTTCGGCAAACACCAATACGCTGGCATCCGCTTTCGCAAAATCCAGGCCATAAGAGCAGGTTGAGCAATCGGCACGCACCTGATTAATGGCTGTGCCTCTCAGGAGGGCGCGCAGATCGGGTGAGAGTTCGAAGTATTCCTTCTCGCACGCCTCGCGGCTCAGAGCCGTGAGGCATAGGTTTTTATAATATGTTGGATTCCAGTTGAGGAGGGTATCCGCGCCTAGTTCGTTTAATTGACCGAGGCCGAATTCCCCGAAATCCCAGGCGTTGTTATGCAACGTCAGCGGCCAGAACTGGCTTTCGAGCGCGAACATGCCCTTGAGCAAGTAGGCAGGAACCTTTGTTTTCTGGGAGGCATGGAAAATGCTCTTATCGAAACGATTCTGCCAGAGATAAACCTCGTATTTTGCCTTCTCCATTCCGCAGGCGTTGGCCGCGCCATTGGGTAGCAAACCAGTATTGGGACAAGCGCTCGCGTCCGCGATGCCGTTCAGGATCAGTCGCCCGGCGAGCAGGTAGAGTGGGCGGTTGGACGCCAGTTGCTCAACTGTTTCAGGACGGGAAAGCCAGTTGACGCGTCGTCCATTTGCAGCAGTAGTGGGAGCGATTGATGAGGTGGCAATTTTAGTGTGGACCTTTGTTGGTGTCGCCGTTTTCAGTCCTGGAAATGAAGCGGGGAGAAGCGCCAATCCGCGACAGTTCCTGCTGCTTTCATCCAAACAGGGAGGCGTGTTCTCCCACTCCGTCTTTAAAGCCGATCCGCATTGAGCCTCGATCTCATCGGCGGTGGGAGGTCCCTGGTGGGAAATCACGATGACGCAAGCCACTGACCTGTTTTCCCACCGCACCAGCCACCAGGTATAAAGGGAAGAGGCGCGCGCTGGAATGCCCGTGCCAGTGGAAGTCAGCAATAAAAGAACTACTCCCAACAGAAAGATCCGCCGCGCCAAATGAATGGAGCCTCGCCTCATCCACCGCCTCCGTGAATCACCTGGTGGCAAGAGGAACAATCCTGGTTTGGTTCGTAGGTGGGATGAAGCGGAGGCAGGGCCGGCGCGGTGAGTGTGACATCTATAGGCAGGGTGGGTCGCACGTTAGGAGTAAACGGCAGGGCCGTCCCTGAAGGCGTCACAAAAAACGGCAGGGGCTGGGTCGAAGGCTCGAGAGTGGTAGTCGGCCAAGCGACTTCCGTGACACGCAGAACCATCTCCCGGTCAATCAGGGAGACGGTCAGCCATGCGGCCACGAGCGCCAAAATCAGGATGGCGACGATCAAGCCGCCAGCGAGCAATCTGTACGAAATGCGTTTCACTTTTTGTGGCAATCCTCGCATACGCCCCGGTTGTCCAAGCGCAGAAGGACGCTATCGTTCGCGGGAGCCACGTTTGCAGCCCAACCGATGGTCATAACCGTAGAGCCGTGGGCAAAGTGGCAGGAAAGGCAGAATAACTGATCATCCCCGCTTGCGCCGTTGCCGCTTGGATCTTCCAACGGTAGGTTGGTTGTGAGCGCGCCCAACGTGACGTTCATGCTATGGCGATAACGAGTGACGAGTCCCCTACCGTCTTCCGCATTGAACGGATTGACCGATGGAGAATCGTGATAAGTAGAGTGACAGCCGGTGCACCAATCGCCCATGCCTAAGCGGTAGTTCGAATTGGTATAGTTCGGCACATAACCAGGCTGATTGGGATTTTGGCCGCCAACCTCATTGGAGGTCACTAGAACATAACCAGGCGGGTCTTCCTGCTGGGTGTAGGGCGGGTGCATCCGCTGTTGAAGCAGGCGGTAATTCCTACCGCCATGCGGGTCGTGGCAGGAGGTACAGGTGAGAGGCATGGTCACATTCTGCCCGCGGCCCGGAAACGTGGGCCAGGCGTTCGGGCTGATTCCCCATTCGGGAGCGCCAGGCCACACCAACCCCGATTCGGGGTTGTGGCAACCGGCGCAGTCGTAAGTGCTGACCCAGTTGACGCCGCTACCCCACGCATTTTGATAGGTACCGTCGACGCTGTGCGTGGAAGTGACAGCCGCGCCGTTATAGAAACTGAACCCGCCTGCCAGCAGATTACCGCCGCCCGTGCCCTCATACACGCCGTCGGTGACGTTGGTATCAGCGCCTGTTGCGGCGCTGCCGTGGCAGGTGAAACACAGGTTTGGCACGGCTTCAATCAACAGGCTTTCCGCCGCGGCCGTGTGGGCGCGGTGACAACCCGCGCAAGCGGCAGTAGTGGCCGAGTACCCGCCGTGCGGGCCGCCATTGGCGCGGGCCGAGACGACCGGGATGGCGAGCAGGACGAGCGCAAGGCCGGTCGCAATCGCATATCTTATGATGGATGGCATTCTCTGAAACATGAGCGTTTCTCCGGGGTGAGCATGGAAAGGTGGCGCGACGGATTCTAACGAGGCGCGCCGCTGGGCTGGTTTATCCCGTGCTGGCGGCGGTGCATCCGCCAGGCGGACCGTTGTCGGCGCGGGCAGGCGTGGCAGCTATTAACATTCCTACAAAAAAAGTGCATCCATGATAAAAAAACAATGTTTGCTTCACAACACACTTCTCTTTTTGATCGAGATGGATCCAATCCCTAATGCGCGGCTCCATTATTCTCCTCGCAAGGAATGGAGTAGGTCAGGTTTGTAACCTACCATCACTCTCGAAGCGTAACCTTCGGGGAGCCGCCGCAAAAGAAGAAAACCTCTGCACAGCGGCTCTCTCTCCACATCTCCAGGCGCTCAGTTCATTCCCAGGCGTCTTTTGAAGGCTTCCAGGATCGCGTTCGTATTTGATTCGATGGCCTTGGCGGCGATCTCGTTGATGCCGGGGATCGGCAGGGTCAGTTCGAAGTCAGTGGAATACTTGATCTTGGTCTTGGAACCTTCGGCGGTAAATTCCCATTTGCCATCCAATCGCTTGAACGGACCTTCTACAAGATTGAAACTTATGGACTTGTTGGGTTCGTAGGCGGCCTTCGATGTCCAAGAAACGGTTGCGGGACCCATGTTCACCGTCATCTTGACTAGTTCGCCATTCACTTCGACGCTCTTGATGCCGGGCAGGAACTCCGGGTATTTTTCAACGTCGGCGACAGTCTGGTAGATCTTCTCCACCGGGAATTCAACTTCGCCGGATTTTTCAACGTGAGGCATGATGTTTCTCCTTTTGAAGATGGAGCAGGCAGGGCAGACATTTTTTATCGGCCCTGCCTGCGAACTTGCACAAGCAGCGGTCTGGATACGCTACGGGAAAGAAATGCCCCGATCAACATGGCACTGCCAGCAGACTCCGCGGTTATCAATTCGCAACAACGAACTGCGATTGTCTCCGCTGGGGATTAGGCCGCCGTCCGGCCACGGGACCGAACCCGAGTTCGAACTCATGCGAACGCCCGTTCCATGAGGCATGTGGCAACTTACACAGCCCGGGTAGTAGCTCACAAACCCCGGGTGGCAACTCATACAACTGGTTGTGGTCGTGTCGTTTGTCACGTGCCGAAACTTGAACACGGCGTCACCGGAATCAGTAGAACCGGGCGTTGCGGGGTAGGGACCATGGTAGCGCGTGTGACATTGGGCGCACCAGGCTGTCATGGCGGCATTGATGGCAACGCCTCCCACCATCGCGCCGTGATCGCCGAAGTAATCGCCGTTCACGCCGGTGTAGTAGGTCTTCACAACCTCGTCGGGCAGGTTCACGCTGGCGTTCTGCGCGCCGAAGAGCGGCGTGTTGGAGGCATTGTTGCCCTTGAGAACGCGATAGGTTGCTGCATTCCCGGCCCCAGCACGGCCGTGCGGGTTATGGCAACTAGCACAGGTCAGCGAAATGGAAGTCGCGCCGGGGTTCGGGTTGGAGTCAATACTGCCATAACCCCAGACTGTGCTCGAATCGCCGCTGACATCGTGGCTGGAAGTGACCGGCAGGATTTGGACAGAGCTACCCGGGAGATTCTCAGCCGGGTTCATGGTCACATTCACGAATCCGCCGCCTCGCAGGGAACGGTTTGCAGTGGTATCCAACCCATCCTCCACGTTCGTCCTGGCTCCGGTAGCCGCGGCTCCGTGACAAGAGAGGCACAGTGAAGTAGTATCGGAGACCAGCAAACTGTGAGCCGCTGCGGTATGTGCGCGATGACATTCTGCGCAGGCGTCTGTTGTGGCCGTATACCCACCATGAGGACCGTTATCCGCATGGACAGGCGAAACAGTCGCCGACAGCAGAACGAACAAGAGCGCGCCGATAGCAACAAGCAAGGTTTGTTTCACAGCGCCCTCCTCGGTCATACCAGGGGGACGGGCCGGTGAAGGCCCCATCCCACTCTGGTACAATCCGATTGGGTAGGGGGAGTGAGGGAAGGCGGCCCAGCCAAATCCCCTCACCCCTCTACTCGCTTATTTCTGGTGGCAAACCTCGCAGACAGCGCGGTTGTCCAGGCGGAGCAACGCGCTATCGGTGGCTGTGGTGTTACCCGGCAGGGAGCCGGAACCGGTCGGACCGCCGTTAGCAAACCCGCTCATAGCCGCTGAAGAGCCGTGCGGCAGGTGGCAGGTCTGGCAGGCCACATTGCCCCCTGCCAATGGCAGGAAGTAGCCGCCAAAACCAACAGTTTCGGGGTTGGCATTCGCGCCGTAGGCATACGACATGTCAATGCGATGGGTGTAGGTCGTGCCGTCAAGCGTGCTACCCTGACCAACCGCAGTCTTGTGGTACGCGCCGTGGCAGGCCGCGCAGATGTTGCTCTGACCCGCGCCCCACTGTTCTGTGTCATAGTCCTTGGCGGCCTCATCCACTTGAGTAACCGAAACCGCGGCGCCGTTGACGGCGGCTTTGAGGATGCGGTAGTTGGGCGACCCATGCGGATCATGGCAGGACGCGCAGGTAAAAGTCGCATCTGTGATCGCGACCTGCACGCCACGGTTGGTGGCGCCGTTACCCCAGGCCAGGTTGGTGTTGCCGGCGCCGGTCATGTTGTGGCTGGAGGTGACTGCGACAGTCTTGTAGAACGCGAAACCGCCTGCCAGCAGGGGAGCATTATCCGCGGTGTTGGCAGTGCCGGTAGTGCTGGCGCTGCGCGTGGATAGGAAGAAGCCGTCTTCCACATTTGTGTCGGCGCCGGCGCCTGCGCTTCCATGACAGGACATGCACAGGTCATAGGTGCTGGTTTCCACCAACAGATTCGGGCCAACGGCGGTGTGCGCCCGGTGACATCCCGCGCAAGCGTCGGTGGTGGCAGTGTAACCGCCATGAGGGCCGCCATTGGCGGCGGCCGTCCCCACAAGCGCCAAAGCAAAGACGATCACGAGCGCAAGAGCGAATAGAACCTTTTTCATAACTTTTCTCCTCAGAAAATTTGTACAGATGCGGAAAACGTATTTTTCGGCAACTCTCCTTTCCTGCGCTAATAGGACCAGACCTGGATGCGATTGTTTTCGCGATCTGCGATGTACAGCCTCCCCGTCTGGTCGAGCGCAATGTCGTTGGGATAGTTGAACAGCCCATCGCCCAGGCCCCAGTCGCCAAATACGAACAGGAAGGCCGGTTGCGGGCCGGAGACATCGTAGACCTTGACGTTCTGGCCTACGGCGTCAACAATATGTAAGCGGTCGCGCTCGTCCATGAACGCGCCGCGCGGCAGGCTGAAAGCGCCTTCGCCTGTGCCGCGTCCAAACTCGAACAGGTAATTACCCTGCGCGTCCCAGGCGGAGACGCGCCCGTTGTTTCCATCGGTGACATAGATTCGGCCCTGACTATCGGTCACTACCACGTTGGGGAATAGGAATTCTCCGTTTCCCTGGCCGGTAGAGCCAAAGGCAATTTGAGCAGGCGTAAAAAACAATGTCGGCCAGATCGCCAGGTCTCTGGCCTCGAACTTGCGAACGGTGTGATTCTCCCCGCCCACATCCGTTAGCCACAAATTTCCCTGCGGATCGAACCGCACCCCGAGGGGGTCCCACGCTGGCGTCTGGGGCGGCGGCAGGGTTTGATCCTCCCGCCCGGAAAGGGTGTAATGCGCTTTTTGCTCGAAGACGTTGTAGTAAAACACCGTACCTTCGGGCATCTCACCGATTTGCGAAGCAATGTATTGGTTGAGACCCAAAGTAGGAGAGAGGATGGTGTCGAGATAATTTCCATCAGCATCGTAGACAAGGATGGAGTTTTGAAGGCGGTCGGTCACGAAGACGCGCCCGCTCTTATCCACCGCCACGTAAACCGGCGAACGCATACCGGCAGAAGTGTTGGGCGGTGAAAATGAAAATAGCGGGTTGCCGATACGATCGAAGGTTTTGACGAGGCGGTCGCCTCCGGTCTCGGCCACGTAGATTCGCTCCCCGTCCGGCGAGAGCGCTACACCAACAGGCTTATCCACGCCGTAAATCGAAAACAGGTAATGTGGCGGGTAGTTAATATTGACGACCGGAACGATCTCCGGCAGAGGCGCGGGACGCTTCAAGTATTGATAAAATAGCACACACACACAACACAACAGGAGCAGGAGGAGCAGGAGCAAAAGCAATAATCTTTTGCGGCGGCGTTCTTCCTGGGCCAGTTCTTCCTCAGCGGAACCGCTCGCCGCCTCCGCTGAGGCTGGTTGGATGGGGGCTTCGGGTTCGGGCGATGGATTCGGAATCTTCTTGGATTGATGGGGCATGGTTGAGAATCCTATTTCTGCATTACGGACTGCACGCGGCCGAGGGCCTGCGTCGCGGTGAAATCGTAGGGGTCAATTTCCAGGGCGCGTTTCAAATGCGCCTCTGCGGAGGCGAGATCGCCAAGTTCTTCGCAGGCCAATCCGAGTCCCACGTAGAGGGGTGCATAGTCGCTCAGGGTCTGCGCGGCGTGCTCCAGGTCCCGGCGCGCGGCGGAATAATTGCCTTTGGAAAAAGCCACCATGCCGCGCGCGTAGGCCGCGTATTCCGGCCGATCAAGTGCGGTATAACTTTCGGCCATTCCCTGGTAAGCCTCGGCAAAATTCGGCACGAAGCGCACCGCTTCCTGGTAGTTTTGGACAGCCTGCTCGTGTTGGCCGGTTTCGGTATAGGCCTGTCCCAACAGGTAAAACGCATCCGCATCGGTGGAATTGATCGTCAGCGCCTGCGAAAGTTTAGGGATGGCCTCTTCATAGCGGCCCAGGTTGATGTAACTGTTTCCGAGGTAGAAGAGCGCTGTTTCGAGGGAGGAGTCCAGGCTGGCGGTCGGCGCGGCGGCGCGGATCTTAGTGAACTTTTCGAGCGGGGCAAGTGATTCTTCCGGCCTCCCGCTGGAGGCGTATCCAACCCCAACGATGAACATGGCTCGCTCATTATCCGGGTAGGCATTCAACACGACGGAGGCCTGTTGGATGGCTCTGTCGTATTGCGTATCCAGCATGTAACTTTCGGCCAGCGCCAGGCGGATTTCTATATTGTCCGGGTGTTCCTGAGCGGCGCGTTCGAGTTCATTGATGGACATGCTGACCGGGGATTCGTCGCCGAGATGGACATAACGATCCCAGTAGTAGTAACCGCCGAAACTCATCAGGGCGAGTCCCAGGGCGATGGCGGCGTAGATCACGATCCGCCTGATTTGATTGGTCTCTGAGAAGAAATTCTGGATTTTTTTTGCCAGGTCACGAATGTTCATGGCTCACCTTGTTACGGATTGGGAAAGATACCGGCTGGATGACAACGCGTGCACAGGATGTTTTGATGGCAGGTGTAGCAAACCTGATTGCCCTGTTCCCTGTATTCCTGCGGATGCGTGAACAGCATATCCTCGGGGTGCGAGAGGTTATGGCAGGCGCCGTTGTTGCAGAAACCTCCGCCGTGACAATTCAGGCAGGCCTGCTTACCGGCCTCGCTCACATTGCGATGTTCGGTGGTCCAGCGGAAGTCGGCGTGTGTGGACGGCACGTTGCCCACGATCACCGGGGCCTCGATCAACAGATCGTCGCCGCGGCCTACGATGGGAACGGTATGACACAGATTGCACTTAACCCTAACGGCTTCTTCGCTTCCATCCTCCCCGATGGAGACGTGCTTGCCGTCGTGGCAGCGGAAACAGCCAACGAAGGGAGTGTGCCTCTCGTTGTTGGGATTGGTCGCCCAGTTCAGGTTCATGTCCGGGAAGTTGGTCTCCACGTAGATGCGCTTGATCGCCTCGACGGCCGCATCCGCTTTGAGGTCCAGATCGGAGGCAGGCGCGCTGCTTGCCGCCGCGGCAACCCGGTAGGAATCCCTCAACTTCTCGATCTCCGTGAACGCATCTTCCTGGGAAGCGTAAGTCCGCTTGAGCAACTCCACGGCTTTGGCGCGGATGAAGGGGAGTTCGCGCGAGATGCGCCCTTCGGCGATGGCGCGATCTACGGCCTGTTCCGGGTAAGGGATGTAATGCGCCGTGCGGTTATGGCAGTCAATACAATCCATGCGGCGGACTCGGCCATCCATCCAGGCTTGCTCCACGAAAGCGGTGTCGGAGATGACCGACATATCGCGCGAGAAATAATCCTTGATGCTCCCGTCGGGCTGCTTCACTCCCACCCACAACATCACCTGGCGCTGGTCATCGGCGGCGATGTAATAGACTTCGCTGTTGATGTGCCAGTGGATACCCTGACTGATCCCGTCTTCCTGGTTTCCCCCACCCATCTTCAAGATCAACGTGCTTTGCACTGGCGTATTGTCCCGATCGTTTTCGAAATGCAGGATAGTTTTGACGATGTTGTCCTTAAAGTTGGAGGGAGAGTGGCAGGTTTCGCAGGTTTCGCGCGCCGGACGCAGGTTCTTCACCGGGCTTTTGATCGGGCGATGGTACGTATCGAACGTCTCGGCTGCCACCTGCCGCAGGCCATCTATCTTCGATTTGACGAAGAAGTTGGCGCCCGGCCCGATGTGACATTCCGCGCAGCGCACATTGCCATGCGGCGAGGCCTGGAAGCGGACCCACTGGGGGTCCATCGAATGGCAAACCGTCCCACAGAACTCCGACCTTTCGGTATATTCGTATCCCTGCACGCCGCCGATCAGCAGGCCGATTCCCAGCACGGCCAGTATCCCCAGGGCGAGAAACGCCTTGAGACGCTGGCGCGGGTCGGCCATGTCCACGGAGATCTTCGGCCAGCGCAGCCAGCGGCGAATGCCTCGCGGCGAAGCGGGCTTGGATGGATCGTCCGTCTTTTTAGTCCGCGCTGACAAATTCAACCATTTCATGCGACGACGCTACCTGTTCTGTTTTTGGGGACGCGGTTTCGAATTCGTGCGCTTCGACCCTGCGGATAAATTCCACGGCGGCGAGGATGCGGCGGTATTCCAATGGGTGCAGTTCCTGCATCTCTTCCTCGCTCATCACGCCGGTAAAAATACTTTGGTTACGCTCCTTGATTACAGTGTGATAGATGTGCCAGGTGAGAATCGCCAGCACGGCCAACAGCGCCTCCCAGGCATGGATAGTGCGCGCGATCGGGATGGAGACGCCGGGCAGTATGGACGTGATGATCAGGGGGAACCACTGGAACAAGCCGGTGATGCCCATGATGACCGTACCCCATAAAAGCGCCCAATATTCCACTTTTTCCTCGTAGGAAAAGCGGTCAAACTGCGGGCGTTCCCGGCCGAGGTTCAGGTCGAATTTGAGCATCGCCGCCAGGTCTTTGACATCGCTCCAGCGCGGCCACATGCTGCCAAGCTCGCGGCGGATGAACCACAGGTTAAAGATCTGCACGGCATGATAAATCGCCTGCGCGGCAAATACCATCGCCGCCAGGTGATGGATGACTCGCAGGGTCTCGATGCCTCCCAACAAAGAGTTGATGATCCAGGCGATGAATTCGAAACGGCTGAACGACTGCATCAACCCGGTGAATCCGAGCGCAGTGAACGAACCGATTAGGATTTGATGCTGCAAACGCTCCTGCTTGTCAAAGCGGACGAAGAGCCGCGTCCCGTCTGCCTGGACCTGGAGGCGGGAGGCCAGTTCCCGGGCGGCGCGCATCCGATGTGCCTTCAAGCGGGCGCGCATCGCCAGGATCTCGGCGTTCTCTTCCGCCTGGAGTTCTTCCTTCGATTTTTTACTCATCGCGTTGTTCTTCGAAGTCGAAGTCATCGAGTTCCTCCTCCGCCATGGCTTTGAGGCGGGCACGGCGCTGGCGTTTGTCACCCCAACGTTTGCGGGCGTCGAGCCCAATATAGACAGCGAATCCGCCCAGCGTGGCGGGAATCAAAATTTTGTAGGCAACGTTTACCCCGTACAACACAGGCGTCTTCTCCCACGAGGGAGAGTAATGACTGAGCCAGGCCTGTGGAAAACGGATGGTGGCATCGTCGTGGCATTGCTGGCAGGTGGCTTGCAGGTTATCCGGGTAAACCGACGAAAGCGGGTCTTCCACGCGGCGGATGTTGTGAATGCCGTGGCAATCGAAACACACGGCCTTGTTGCTCGAAAGCCCGCCCTTCTCGCGAAAGAGATTGACCGTACGGCCGTGGAAATCATCCAGGTAACTCTTGAACACATCCACCTGGATGCCGTATTTTTCCATCAACTGCCGGTCGCCGTGACAACGTCCGCAAATAACAATGCTGGCGCCGCGGAAGGATGGATCGCGTGGGCCGACCACGCTGTGGACGCCATGACAGTCAATGCAGGTCGGCGCGTCCATATTGGACTCTTCCTCCAGCGCGGCGCCATGAACACTGCTGCGATAGGAGGAATAAACCGACTCGTGGCAGATCGCGCAGGTTTGGGATATCTTGGAGCGCGGTTCATCCGGCGGCGTGATCTCGTGGCTGCCGTGACAGTCAATGCACGTCGGCGCGTTCAGGTTGCCGCTCTTCATCACTTTAACGTGCGCGCTGTCGATTGTGGAATCGAATTCCTTTTCATGGCAGGGGCGACAATAATCATTGATTGGCAGGCCGAGCGCGCGGCGGTCAGCGTAGGGCAAGATCACACGCAGACCCACGTATTTGGTCTCCATGGTGCCGCCCTTTTGATCGTGGCATTCCAGACAGCTGATCTGTTCCAAATCGCTGTGCGGATATCCGTTGATGTTCGTGTGGCAGGCTACACATTCCAGCCCTTTCACTCCATGCACCGAACGGATGTAATGCGCGTCGTCCACGTAAAGTGGGAAGGTCTCGCCATTCTCTAGAACACCAACCAGTTCGGGATTGGAATGGCACATGAGACAGTTGCTGTGGGGTTCCACACCCACTGGTACCGGCGGCGTGACTGGCTGCGTGACGCCCGCTTCGGGCTGGACCCCGGTGGGAGTCGTGGTAGCGGTGGCCGGCGCCTCGGGCGTTGGAGAAAATACGGCCGCGGTTGGAGTCAGCGCCTGCGCTGTGTGCAGTGTGGACGGAATGTCAGGGAACAGCCAGCCCATCCAAGAAATCAACGCGACAATTCCCAGGTTGAGGAAGGTCACGGGGCGAATATGTTTTACGGCCAAAACCAGGCTCCTGTGAAATGTGTTAACTGACGGCGGGAAGGGAACCGATGTCGCGCCCATTCCATCCCCGATCAAGTCATCGGTTTCGAAAATATGGCGCGTAATCCGTTGGAATGCGAAACCTACACGGAAACGTTGGTTTGCGTCGCGGCGATTTGCACCCTCAAGGCGCTCAACCTGTCCCTCAACAATTTGGATATTTCCAACGCCAGGCGATGCCCGCTGGAAGGATTCTCATTGCAAAATTTGCGCAAGCCTTCTCCTCCGATCCCGATGTACTCACCTTTCTTGTTACTGACGCAGGTTGCAGTTAAATGATGAGGCTCCAGAAACGCCGACCAGCAAAAGGAATCTCCTGCAATCAGGGTGTCGGCCTCTACGGATTGACCGTCACCGAGTTGGTAGACAATATTCACCTCGCCCGAGACAAGGATACAAAAATTAGTGGCGAACATCCCCTCCACAAACAACTCTTCCCCGGCTTCGAATGCCACTCTATGACTGAGGTTAGCGATCTGTTTCAGGTGGTATTCACTGAGACCGGCGAAATGAGAGTGGAATTTCAACATCTCTGTTGGAACCGATTGTGTGTTGTTCATTTTGTTCTCCTTTCTAGAGTCTTGAACAATCCTGCAAAGCGATTGTCACTTTGCAATGCGGCTCTCCCGTTTCTGACGGGATGCCTTGCAAAAAAGATTCTTTTGCCACAGATTTCCACAGAAAAATCAGTGTAATCTGTGTAATCTGTGGCTGAATTTGACTGCCTTCCCGTTAATTACGGGAGACCCTGCAATGTTAGTCAATGACGGCCATCATCCCGAGCCTGTGGTTGGACAGGGGACGAAGGAACTCAACCAACGTGTGCACATCGCTGGCGACATATTGTTCACTCAAAATCACCTGGATCTTCGATTCCGAAATGTGTAAAAATACGATGGTTACATTCGTAAAATTGGTCAGCAATTGTTCGAGCGAACATTCCTCATACCGCGATGAAACCTCCTCCTCGAGGAAGATTACCGAAGGGTTGAACGCCAAAACCTGTGCCAGGAAGCCAGCCTCGCCAATGTCGAAAACCTGAAATTCCAGCCGAGTGGAATACTCCTGAAGACGGGAAGTGATTCCATCAGCAAACAGAGAGTGAGCGGTCAATATGGCGATCCTAGCATCCATGAATATTCGCGTCTCCCTTTTGTGAAGATTTACACAACGACAGTATATAACTTTGCATCCTTTAATCAAACGCTAAGGAAGGTAATTCTCATTCAGGTAAAGGGTAGTTTTTCCAGCGCAAATTCAATCCGAACAGGTAGCACGTGGACTATCCAAACGGGGAATAAAAAAACGGCTGCCTGGGGACAGCCGTCTAGCAATACTGGGAAAGAGTCTAAAGGTCTACGGTTTATCCAACAGGCCGTTTCGCATGGCGAACGTCACCGCTTCCGTCCGATTGTGGGCGTTGAGTTTCTGGAGGATATTTTTCAAATGATATTTGACCGTGTTTTCACTCAGGGAAACCCGCTGGGAAATCTCGTAATTGGATAGTCCATCGGCAACCAGATGCAGGATTGCGACTTCGCGATCCGAAAGCACAGCGCCCGCCTCCTGCTTCGACTTTTGACGGGAAATCTCGGCCAGGCTTTTTGCCACCTTTGTCGCGGCCGCGCGTGTGATGGCAACCTCGCCTCGTTGCAGGCCTTCCAACGCTTTGAGAAACGCCTGCGAGTTAAGATGCTTCAATAGATAACCCTCTGCCCCGGCTATGATGGATTCGATCAGGTTGCTTTCGTCGTCAGAGACCGTCAGCATGACCACCTTGATCTCCGGCGCTTCCTCCCGAATCTGCTTCAACGCTTCCAATCCATTCATAATCGGCATGTGCAGGTCCATCAATACCAGGCTCGGGCGGAGGCTCTTTGTCAGCGCTACGGCTTCCCGCCCATCGCCAGCCTGTCCGACGACAGTAAAGCCGGCCGCTTCGAGCAGGCTCACGATGCCATCGCGGAATAATGAATGGTCATCAACCACAAGCACGCGTTTGGTCATTGAAGTTCACGCCTTTCGATAGGAATGGACACGATAACTTTTGTGCCGGCGCCTGGTTTCGTATCCACCTGGAACAATCCTCCCAATTGTTCAACTCGCTCACGCATGGTGTTCATTCCGAAATGGGGATACGCGCTTTTCTCGACACCGGCAAGTTCGAAACCACTGCCGTTATCCGAAATGTTAAGTTCGATGAAATCGTCACGTCCTTTGAGAATTACGGCAATTTCAGTGGTCCCGGCATGTTTCATGGCATTCGTGATCGCTTCCTGGATAATCCTCAAAACCTGCACACCGGTCTCCGGCGGTATGCTGAACTCTCCAGAGCCGTACCCAACATCGAGCGTGACAGTGAAAACTCCCAGGCGATTGAACTGTTCAATGTAATTCCCAATCATGGAAGCGAGATCGCCACCCATCTGCGCCGAGCCGGATGCCCTTAGATCCAGGATCGCCTTTCGGACATCCACAGACAAACGCTGGGCGGCCTCCTCCAAATGAATCAGGTTTTTCTCGGCGTTCCTATATTGCCCGCCTTCGAGTAAAAGCCGAACCGCCGCAACCTTCGTGTTGACGTAGCCAAGCAATTGTCCCATATCGTCGTGCAGGTCGCGCGCGATCCGTTCCCGCTCGGAAAAAATCGCCTTTCGTTTCGATTCGGCTAGGTGGGCATTTTCAACTGCCAAACCGATCTGATCGGCCATGGATTTCAGGAGATTGATATCCGATGGGGTGACGACTTGAACGGCCGGCAAGCGCAGATCCATGACGCCCAGCGCACGGCCGCGCGCCCGGATCGGGAGGCAGATATCCCGATGGGAGTCCATCCCCTCCCAGCGTCGGCTGTGACGCGCATCCTTCCACCCGTCTTCAGACATCATCACATTGTTCTGCTGGATTACCAGCCCACAGAGGCATTCGCCGATCCTGGGAGGTTTTAGCAGGCACGGATGCCCTGTTGGAACGCCTCGATGCGCCGCCAGGTTGAGCGCACATTTCTGCTCGTCGAGAAGGAATATCATTCCGCTGGCGCCTCCGCCAATCCAATCCAAAGAAAGTATGGCGCCCAGGGCTTGATCCAGGATCTGATCCTGGTTGCCGGCTTGATTCAACGTGGCGGCGATGGTATATAACGCATTCAATTCACGATTTCTCCGCTGGAGCTTTTCCTCTTCCTGAGTGCGTTCCGTGACGTTGTGCTGTAATGCCAGGAATCCGACGATCTCTCCATTGTCGTCCAGGACTGGGTTTGCTGATCCCTCGATATTGATTACCGTTTCCGCCCTGTCCTTGTTGATCCAGGTTCCCTTGGCGACTTGCTTATTCAGAATCGTATTCCAAAACACTTCATAATCTTCGACTGTCAACATTCCACTTTTTAAGATCCGAGGCGTGACCTTTCCCACCACCTCTTCTTCGCTGTAGCCATAGAGTCGGGTAAATTCCGGGTTAACGTAAGTAAAAATGCCATCGCGATCCGTTAGAAAGATGACCTCCCCGCTTGTATCAACCGCCTTCTTCAGTTTTGTCAGCTCATCGCGCTCCTTTTTGCGATCGGTCATATCGCGAAAGATCGCCATGATGGCGGATTCCCCGTTGTATAAGAAGGAAACCGACAGGACCTCAGCGTCAATATGCTTGCCGTCGAGTCTCAGGAATGTTTGTTCGATGGGAAGGGACCGTGCGCCATGTTCCCTCATTTGGCGATAACGTTCTTTGACGAGCTCTATATTTTTCGCCAGCACGAAATCCCAAACCGATTTACCCATGATCTGTTCAATATTATCCGCCCCAAAGAGTTTAACTCCTGCGGAGTTCACAAAGACGATACGATCCTTACATTGGATCGCGATGGCGTCCGGCGAAAGCTCGACGAGGCGGCGGTATTTCTCTTCGCTCTCTCTCAACGCTGCAAGCGCGCTTTCGCGCCTCGACACTAGGTAATCGGCGTGAAACGCGAACCCGAACATAAATCCAAATACCAGGAGCCGATGCCAGATTTCAATCCAGCTGGGGGCAAGCACCTGCTGATGAAATTCTCCCTCGTGAAACAGGTATGCAGAAAAGGCGGATTGAATAATCCAGTACATCGTCCCCAGAAAGATCGCTACAAGGATCAGTTTGATCCTTCTGTTATAACCTAGCATATTTCCTTCACAAACATAATGAATGTCGAGCGCATTGCCTTTGCAGAACGTCTCTTTTCGCAAACCAGCCTTTGCCCATAACGCTAAAATTTTGATGCCGCGCGTCTGGTTTTTTATTATATCCCCAATCGTGGGAAACGCCGACCAGCCCATTGAAGAGGTGCATGGCTGTAGCAAAGTCGCTTGACAAGAGGTAAAAACCAAGATCCTTCTCGGTAAAATTGCAAGTGCGAACCGGCAAAAAACCGAGGATGATCTCGAATGGAGTATAGCGCGATTGGCAGAGAGCAAGAAATTAGCGCAGGGGAGTGTCTATGGGAGGCTGCAGACCCTGACGGACCTTCGAAAAGCGCGCGGTAAAAGATATAGCCTGCCAACCATTCTGATGATTGTCATGTTGGCAAAGTAGAAAGCGCACACCATCAAAAATCAGGCGGCCATCTCGCCGACGACTGGTTGAACATGCTTCCGAAAGTGTCCCAGGCTCAATCCATGATCTGACTTTATTACGTCAGACCGATTTGCTTTCCGAACTTGCCGATGATGAAGCCGCTATGATGGCTGCTGGTTTCGCCGATCATGCTTGGACTGTTAATGAACTCCTGACCACCATCCCGCTAAAGCGCTAACCACACTCTGTCGGGAGACTACCCAAATTCTGGCGCAAAGGTTTCGCCACCAACTGACCAAACATTCTGCCATCTTCCGCATTGCCTGCGATTTGGTCAATCGCCGTATTCTATTGCGCCCTTTGAAGCAGTACGCTCCTGCCTAAAGTCCCGTCACCATTAGCCGCAATGCGCCATCTTTTTTATTGCGCCACATGTCTACTATAGTTTATTTTCCTCGATCACAGCGAGCCGGTAAGTGCGTTTGTTGGTTTTGAAATGACAAGCGCCCCTGAAAATTAAGGGGCGCTTTGACAGAATGCGGTTTTATGGCACGTAATATTCCACGATTAACTGCGGATGGGCTGCCGCGCCTGCATTGCCACTGTACAGGCTGAGGAAGTTGGCGACGCCATTGTTGTTGTCGTCCAACTTGAAGCGCAGGCGGATTTGTGTGAGGCCACCGTTGGTTGCCAGTTTGTTGACGTAGGCTTTGGCGCTGGTCAGGTTAATCGAATACCAGCATCCCGCGAGGGTGGGCGTGAACGGGCCATAGGATTTGTTGGCCGCGGCCTGGAAATCAGAAACCTGCAAAGCACTCGTGCCGAACATGCCCTTTCGGATGTCCAGCATGAATCCCTGGAACTATGGCACGTAGTACTCGATGATCAACTGCGGACGGGAGGCCGCGCCGACGTTACCGCTGTAGAATTTGAGGTAGTCTGCGGCGCCATTGTCGTTATCGCCCAGCAGGAAGCGCAGGCGGAACTGGGTTGTACCTGTGCGGTTCACAAACGAGAAGAACGTGTCGACTGTCCAGACCTTGGAATACCAGCCGGAGACCGGCGTGTTGGGAATGGCGCCGATATTGTTCTTGCTCGCCGCACCCTGGAAATCGTGGGCGGCCAATCCCGCCGTAGCGCCAAAGAACGGTTTGCGAATGTCCACGCGCAACTGGCCGAGGCTGGTGAATGGATTTGTTCCCGCCAATCCCTGCTGGCGCATCTTGAGCGTGATCTTTGTGATGACCGCGGTATCGGGCAGGGAGGAGGTGTCAAATGACAGGATGCCGCGATATTGCCTGTCCCCCACATCGTCACCGAGACGGAAGACAGTGGCGGCCGAATCCATCGTACCGCCTTTGCCGCTGGTCTCAGTGGATTCGAGCGCCCAGCCATCCTGCGCGCCGCTGGAACGATAGGTCACGACACCTTGATTGACCTCGTACGCGCCCATATCGCACGTTGCTCCAAACGGACGTGTCACGCCGCGCTGGTCGGTGGCGGGACAACCCGTGTTCGTGCCAGCATTGATGGCCGGACTGCCTGTCAGGAGCGCCATGGTTTCGGTCGGGCCGCCGTTATCGGCAAGCGCGCCCAGCATCGGGTCAACCCCTGTGAGGTTGCCGGTTGTGTCGCCGACAATCGTACAATTAACATCCTTGATCAGGTTGTAGCCCAGTGAGTTGATTTCCCCGTTGCAGTTATTTGGCAAACCCGAACCCGCAGTTGTATTGTTGCTGAGGATGGTATTGAGCATATTAATGGTTTTACCGCTCCCACCAGATTTCCAAATACCACCGCCTTGGTCAGCGGAATTACCGGCGAGGGTGACATTGATGATGTTCAGCGTCCCTGACCACAATCCGATCCCGCCGCCATTGCCGTTACCGTTACCAGTGGCTGCCGAGTTTATGGCAACGGTGACATTTGTCAAGTCGAAGGTCTGATTCGCGCCATCGAACGATAAGCCGCCGCCAGCGTTGGTTTGCGGGTTGTTGGTAGTGACATTGTTGGATATTACCAGGCTGTTTGTCAGGGCAAGTGAAACATTGGAATATAAGCCCCCTCCAGTAAGTTCCGCACTGTTGCCGGAAAGGGTCACCTTATTGAGGAGCGCCGAGGGGCTAGAGAGGATTGCTATCCCACCTCCCTCGCCGGAACCAGACAGCACTTGATTTGAGTTGATGGTCACATTCTCAAGGTGGATAGACGCTTCAGAAGCGATAATCCCGCCTCCCATGTCATTGGCAGTGTTATGGTCTATTGTGCTGTTCATTACGGTCAAGGATGAACCAGTGCCGGAATAAATACCTCCGCCAACCACATTAGTAATGCTTTTTTCCACCGTGTTGGAGGAGACAGCGACATGGTTCAGGGCCAGGAAACCCATGTTATAGATACCGCCGCCATTATTATCTACCATTTTGCCGTGTTCTATGGTCAAGTTGTTGATGGTCACGGTCTTGCCGGTGCTGATGAAGAACACGCGTACGGCGTTGTTCCCGCACACAGTCAGGCTGGCCGCGCCGGGACCGTTGATGGTCACGTCGTCGTCAACGGTCAGTTGGCTGGCGAGGGTGATCGTACCGGAGATGCCGGTGGCGTCAATCACATCGCCGTTGTTGGCGTCCAGCAGGGCTTGTCGCAGGGAGCCGGGGCCGCTGTCGTCGGTGGTGGTGACGGTGAGAGTGGCTGCATAGGCAGGTGTGGTCAACACCGCGCCCCCGACCAGCGATAAGAGCAGGCTGGCCAGCAGGATGAAACGGAAGGGAAATTGGAAATGGATTTTTACGTTCATGGTTTTACTCCTTTGGTTTGAATTTGCAGACCGATCGCGGCCCGCTTGACTTTTCCAGGAGGCGCAGGAGCGTGCCTCCCGGTGACAATTGAAGTTTATTCCGCGCGCAACGCCCTCTCGTTGTGGTTGGATGCAATCGCGAAGGACCGGCGTTCTTCGGGCGAAGCGTTGACGTAGCGCTCGAAATCAGCGCGGGAGAAATTGGCAAAGCGTCCAATTTCCTCCTTGGTCAGGTCGTACCCGGCGAGGGCTTTCTCGGGGTCGGCGAAAAACGCCTGGGCAAACCTGGCGTCGCTAATAATCCTGGACAGGATGGCTTCAACGATTGGAGTGGACATGGTGCATTTCTCCTTGGGTTGGCAGGCCGATCGCGGCGGGGTTGATTGTCCACAGTATATAGATTCGAGCGTTGACAATGTTGCGATTAATTGACTCCTAGTGTTGACTCATGTCCCTGTAAGTCGGATTGGCAATCCGACCTACTCCGCTGAAACTGATAATTGAAGTAAAATAACTCTCATGACAGGCGGTATGATCTTTGCCCCCGAGTCTTTTCAGACCTTTGGGGAATTACTTCATTACCTTCGCGAGCGCGCGGAATTCTCCCAGCGCGAACTTGCCCTGCAGGTGGGCTATCACTACAGTTACATGAGTCGCATCGAGAAGAACGAACGCCTGCCCGACGCCGCCACACTCAAGGCACGCTTCGTTCCTGCCCTGGGGCTGGAAGACCAGCCACAATGGGTCGAACGCCTCCTGGTGCTTGCAACCCCCAAAGAAGAGGAGTCCGCCTGCGAGCAGGCCAAGCCTCCACCCGCATCCGCTCCGCTGGTCGAGCCGGCTCGACCAGCCCTGGCCTCTGCCACCGTATCCCTGCCTGTACACCTCACCCCGCTGGTTGGCCGCGAAAGAGAAAGGGAGGCTATTGTCAAGCTCCTGTTACGTCCCGAAGTTCGCCTGGTCACCCTGGTCGGCCCGCCGGGGGTAGGAAAGACGCGTCTCGCCATTCACGTCGCGAGCAGGGTCATTGAAAAGTTCGCCCACGGCATGGCCTTCGCGGATCTTTCCGCGGTGATGGATCCAAAGGATGTCCTGCCGGTCCTGGCAGATTCGGTGGGCGTGCAGGATGTTTCCGATGAGCCGCTGATGGATCGCCTGGTCGGTTTTCTGAATCGAAAGGAATTTCTGCTGGTGGCGGATAACTTCGAGCAACTGCTCGAAGCCGCGCCTCAACTCGCGCAGATCCTCAGCCGGGCTCCGCAAGTGAAGGCGCTCGTCACAAGCCGCGAGGCCTTGCGGGTTTCCGGCGAACATGAGTACACAGTTCCCGCCCTGCCTCTTCCAGAACAGGGCGCCCCGCAGTTGAGCGACAATCCTTCCATCCTGTTGTTCCTTCAACGCGCACAGGCGGTGATATCCGATTTCGAACTCACGCCCGAAAACACTCCCGCTGTTGTGGATATCTGCCGCCGGCTCGACGGTCTTCCGCTCGCCATCGAATTGGCCGCGGCGCGCGTCAAGCTCTTTTCGCCCCAGGCCATGCTCGCCCAATTCGACCGCCGCTTCGAATGGCTGGCGCGCTCCGGCCGCGACGGACCCGCCTGGCGCCGCACCCTGAGCGGCGCGGTGGAGTGGAGCTATAACCTGCTCACGGATCAGGAGAAGGCATTGTTGCGAAGGCTTTCGGTTTTCCCCTCGAGTTGGGATCTGCCCGCCGCCGAAGCCGTCTGTCCGGGAGGGTCAGAAGTTTCATGTGGAAATGTTTTCCAGCACCTGATCCAACTGACCGAAAAATCGCTGGTGGTGGTCGAGGAAGGCCGGAAGGAACCACGCTGGCGCCTGCTCGAAACCATGCGCCAATTCGGATACGACCGTCTCATGGAATGCGGCGAGGTGGATGCTGTGCGGGCGCGCCATCTCGCCTATTTTGCCAATTGGCTGGAGGCCGTCGCAAACACGCTCGACGATGGGCATGTGTTGGATTATTACCAATACATCGAACCGGAACTAAACAACCTGCGCGCCGCGCTGAACTGGGCGCTGGATGAGAAGGCTGACCGGGCGCAGGGTTTGCGGACGGCGGCCGCGTTCTGTCTTTTGGGCATGGAATATAGTTTATTGAAGGAAAGCGAAGAATGGTTCCAAAAAATATTGCCGCTTGCCGACCAGCCGGAACATCGTAGATTTCGCTCCATCCTGTTGCATCGCGGCGCCAGCATCATCTATCTCGGGCGCTGGCACAAAGGGATTCACGAAGCGTACAAATTGGCGAAAGAGGGCGAGCAGATCGCGCGCGAACTCAACGATACACGTTTGATAGCCAGCGCTATCTATAATCAGTGGGAGATTCTCGCCGATCTTGGAAAGTACGAAGAGGCGCGCGTCCTGCTGGAGGAGGGTATCGAACTCTGCCGCGCCTGCGGCTACCAGACTCAATTGAACACACTGATGAGCGCGCTCGCAAATGTACTGACCCGGCAGGGAAAATTGGCTGAGGCTGTCGAAAACGCCAAACACGGATATGAAATTGCCTTGCGACTTGGAGACTTGTGGGGGCAGGGGCTTGCCCTGCGAACCCTGGCGACCACCTTGCGCGCCCAAAAGAAATTCGCGGAATCGTTGGAGACTTTCATGCGCGCGCTCGAAGTGGCGCAGCGCATGGGAGACCGGATCGGCTCTGGCATCATCCTGGCAAACATGTCGGCGGTAGCGAACGCCTTGGGGGATTATGCCGCTTCGGGCAGGTACGCGCAACAGGCGTTCACAATTTTCCAGGCCATTGGCAGTGAATACCAGCGCGCATTTCCCCTGCGCATGATGGCTTATGCGGCCATCCGGGCAGGCGACTTGGACTGTGCGCACAAATTGAATTTGGATAGCCTGCGACTGAACTACCCCATGGGGGACGAACATCGCGTCGGTGTATACGGAAACCTGGTGGCGCTGGCGGAGATGGCGGCAGTCGAAAAACAATTCGAGCGCGCCGCGCAGTTGGCGTCTCTTGTGGAAAAGCATATCACCGAGGAAAAGCGCGTCTTCCAGGAACCCGACGCGCTGGCGTTCGAGCGAGTGAAATCCGCGTTGGGGAAGGGAAAAATTGGATCGCAGGCGGCTAATCAGGTAACATTGGAACAGGCGATCCGCGACATGGGAATCTAAAATGGAGCAGACGATAAGCCTGCTCCATTTTTTCGACGGAAAATTGTCTCTCTGGGAGTTGCCGTGATACCCACCAGATATGGGGGTATGAACAGCGATAAAATCAAGGCAAAAATCCTGATTACCTTACAGAATGAATAAAAGGCTACTGCTCACCATTATGGCATAATTTGGTTGCTTGACGACCAAAGGAGGCCGATGATGAGCAGTAGCAAGGAATTGTACAACCGATTGAACGAAAAGTTGAGAGAATTGGTT
>JACRBL010000048.1 GCA_016234485.1 Chloroflexota bacterium | reverse complement strand
GGCTGTGGGTAAGTGGGCGGCGCTCTCCCGTCCACTTATCCACAGCCTTCCCGCTGGAAAGGAGTGCTTTTGATCGACAAATACACACCGAATCTACACTAATCTTTCAAATCAGTTGTCTCAAATCATTGACACATTCCGTCCACCCTGTTCCATTCTCTGACGATGATTATGTTGTCCTCACAGTCGGGCAGGGGATACAGTTTAGCGATTATCGGATCGACTTGTTTTTTGAAGGGAGATTGGATAAGACGGGGAAGTATACGATACAGGGCTTTTATGCAAACAAGCTTGATCCCTACGATGGAAGAGTAGCATGGAAGGGGACTCTTGAATCCAATAAGTTTGATTTTGAGTATCAACCATAACGCTTCTACATAACCCCTTCTTTCTCCTTTCCATCCATCCCCACAGGGACAGTGTGCACGCAAAGGTTGTCAGCGCGGCGAACGGCCCTCACCCCCGGCCCCTCTCCCAAAAATCGGGAGAGGGGGGAACTGTTCTCAAGTAGAAAACTGTTCTCTCCCTTCTCTCTCCCATGCTTTTGGGAGAGAGAAGGGGGCAGGAGGGATGAGTGAGGGCCAAGTCCAAATTATCTTGCCTGACGTGGTTTGCTTGCACACCAGGGACAACCCCTCATCTTCCTCCCTCCCCAATTCGAGTACAATCGCGTCCCGTACCCAACAAATCTGTGCATGGAATCCCCGTCCCAACGGTGATACCATTCTCCAAAGGACAGCCCAATGATCCGTTTTTTACCTGATGGCATTTACCTCACCTTCGCTTCCGGCGAGCCATTCCGTTTACTGGCTTGGTATGGTCTCATCCTCATGAGCGGCGCAGTGGCGGGAGCCTGGCTGGCCGCCCGCGAAGTCAAACGCCGCGGCGGCGACCCCGACGTGGTGTTGGACTTAATGATCTACCTGCTCGTCGGCGGCGTGATCGGGGCGCGGCTGTGGCACGTCTTCACCCCGCCGCCCTCGTCCATTGAGCAGGGCTACACCACCGCCTATTATCTGACCCACTGGCTCGACCTCATCAATCTCCGCAAGGGCGGTCTGGGTATCCCTGGCGCGGTCATTGGCGGCGCCATCGCGCTCTACTTCTACACGCGCAAACACAAACTGAGTTTTGCCGAGTGGGCGGATATCTCCGCTCCGTCCCTCGCGCTGGGGCAGGCTATCGGCCGTTGGGGAAACTACGTCAACCAGGAACTCTACGGCGCGCCCACCGACCTGCCGTGGAAGCTCTTCATTGACCCCGCCCATCGCGTGCGCGGCTTCGAAAATTTTGAATATTTCCATCCGCTCTTTTTGTACGAGTCGCTCTGGAACCTCGCCAACATGTTCCTCCTGATGTGGCTCTCGCGCCGCTTCGCCGACCGCCTCAAACCTGGTGACATCATTCTGACCTACCTCGTCGCCTATCCCATCGGCCGCTTCCTGCTCGACTTCCTCCGCCTCGACGCCGCGCAACTCGGCGGCCTCAACGCCAACCAGACCTTCATGGCCGTCGTCGCGCTCGTCGCCGCGGCCGCGCTGGTTTGGCGGCATCGTAAACCCGCGCGCGTCATTCCGCCGTCCTGAGCGGAGACGCCGTGCTTTTCGGCGTCGTAGTCGAAGGACGGCTTACATATGCAAGCATTGTTCCATGGACTTGCCCTTCGACTTTTTCTGTGTTCTTCAGTAGTTGTACTGCTGAAGCCAATCGGCAGTACAACTGCCTCGTGAACGGGTAAACCGAAAACAATGATCGAAACACACGACCTCAGCAAACAATTCAACAACGACTTCTGGGCTGTGGACGGCGTCTCGCTGACGGTCCAGCCTGGACAGATCCTCGCCATCCTCGGGCAGAACGGCGCGGGGAAGACCACCACCGTCCGCATGCTGACTGCGCTTCTCATCCCGACCCGCGGCTGGGCGCGCGTCAACGGATACGATATCGTGGCGGACGGCGCCAAAGTCCGCGCCTCGATCGGCGTGCTGACGGAGCAACACGGCCTCTACATGCGCATGAGCGGCATGGAATATCTCGATTTCTTTGCCGACCTCTACGGCCTGAAAGATTCCGTGCGCGCAACCGAGCGGAATCGCCTGCTTGAATATTTTGGCCTGGCTGAGTCCGCGCATCGCCGCGTGGGGGAATACTCAAAAGGCATGAAGCAGAAACTTGCCCTCGCCCGCGCCCTCATCCACAACCCGCCTGTCCTCCTGCTGGACGAACCCACCTCCGCCATGGACCCCGAGTCCGCGCGCCTCGTCCGTGACCAGATCGCCAGCCTGAAATCCTCCCAGCGGACGATCGTCATCTGCACGCACAACCTGGCCGAGGCCGAAATGCTGGCGGACGTGGTGGCCGTCATCTACCGCGGACGGATCCTCGTCAGCGGCACGTTGGACGAGTTGAAGGACGCGGTCCTCGGTCCAAGGGAGTACGAGGTCCGCCTCGCCCGCGAGTGGAGTCAGGACGGATTCGTCCCGCCCGCGGGAGTCAGCCTCGTCGCGCGCGAGTCCGACCGCATCCGCTTCCGCGTGGACGATCCGCGCGTCGCCAATCCGCAACTGGTGCAGGAACTCGCGGCGCGCCAGGCTCCCGTGGTTTCGCTGTCCGAATCGCCGCGCACGTTGGAGCAGGTTTATCTCAAAGTCATGGCCGACGCGCAGGCGGGGAGGTCAAAATGAAGGCAACGCTCCATCCCGTCTGGTTGATGGCGAAACGCGAACTGCGCGACCAGATGCGCGACTGGCGCATCCTGATGCCGCTGATCCTGTTGACGGTCGGCTTCCCGTTCCTGATGGACGCCTTCGCCTATTACGCCGTGGAACTGACGAATCAATACGGCGGCGATCTCATCGTGGACAGGCTCGTGCCGTTCTCGATTTTGATCATCGGCTTTTTCCCAATCACGATTTCATTACTCGGCGCGCTCGAATCGTTTGTGGGCGAAAAGGAGCGCGGCACGATTGAGCCTCTGCTCGGTTCGCCTCTCGCCGATTGGCAGTTGTATCTCGGCAAGTTGATCGTGGGCATTGCCTCTCCGCTGGTCTCCAGTTTTGTGTCCATCGCGATTTACCTCGTGGTGGTTTCGCGCCAACAATTGGATATGCCCAGCCTGGAGATTTTCGCGCAGTTGTTCCTGTTGACGATTGCCCACGCGCTCCTGATGGTGAGCGCCGCGATTGTGATCTCCGTCCAATCCACGTCGGTGAAGGCGGCCAACCTGCTGGCGTCGTTCATCATCGTCCCTGTGACCATGTTGATGATGGGCGAGACCGCCTTGTTCATCCGCTTGAACAACCGCGTCCTTTGGATGGCTGTGCTGGCGGTCATCATCATGGCGGGCTTGCTCGTCCGTTTGGGGTTGGCGCACTTCCAGCGCGAGTACCTGCTCGGACGCGAGATTGATGTGCTAAACCTGCGCTGGATTGGTCGCACATTCTGGGGCTACTTCAAAGGCGACGCGAATTCGATTTCCACGTGGTATCGCGACTCCGTCAGCGCGACGTTGCGAAAGCTCCGCAAACCCGTGGCTTTGCTGGTCGCCTTTATGATCGTGGGGATCGCGGTCACGTATTTCTGGTCGCTGGAAAACCTGCCAGGTTATCTCGCGTCGTTGGATGAGCAAGAGATGGCCAAATTCCAGGATCGGATTTCCAACGCAGGCGGCGTGACCGAAACCGCGATCACCGCGCCGTATTTGTTCATCCATAATGTACAAGCCACATTGGCCATCGGTTTTTTTGGAATGTTTTCGTTCGGTGTGCTGGCAGTCATCCTCTACCTGATCAACACCAGCATGATTGGCGGCCTGTTTGGATATTTCAAATTGCAGGGTCTCGAAATCCTGCCGCTCTTTATCAACGGCATCCTCCCGCATGGAATCTTTGAAATCCCCGCGCTGATCCTTTCCTGCGCGGCCGTCCTCCACGTGGGACTCATCCTCGTCACGCCGCAGGAGCAACGCACCATCGGCGACGTCCTGCTCGAAGCGCTGGCGGATTGGGCGCGGGTTTACATCGGCGTGGTTGTCCCTCTACTCGCCCTCGCGGCCGTCGTGGAATCCTACGTCACGCCGCTGTTGCTATCGAACGCGCTGAAATAAGAAAATCCGTGACAGCGCTGAAATGAATCATCTACGCACCCTCACCCTAACCCTCTCCCAAAGGGAGAGGGGACTCCCTTCCCCCCGCGGGGGAAGGGCTGGGGATGAGGGAGAAAGCGGCTGTATAAGACCAGAACCGCGTAATCCGTGTCCCGAAAACAAAAACGCCCGTCTCTCACGAAACGGGCGTTTACCATCCATTGATGTAAGGCTCCCACTCGCCATATTGGTTCAAGTGTCGGCCAAAGATGTACGAAGCGTTGGCGGGCGGCTCCTTTGGAATGTGGAGCAGGCGCATATTGGCCTCGTCGGGCAACCGTCCACCCTTGCGATGATTGCAGGGCGGGCAGGCCGCCACCACGTTCGTCCAGATATGCTCGCCGCCCATGTGACGCGGCATCACGTGATCCAACGTCAGGTTGACGTCGCGGCGTCCGCAATACTGACAGGTATAATTGTCACGACGGAAAATCTCGCGGCGCGTCAACTTCACACGCGGGCGCGGACGCTTGACCATATCCTCCAGGCGGATGACCGACGGCCGCGGAAACACCTGCGAGATGGCGCGGATATTTCCACGCCCGTTCACCACCATTGCCGCCTTCCCCGCTAAAATCAAACCGATGGCGCGGCGCGTGTTGCAGATATTAATTGGCTCGAAATTGGCGTTCAACACCAGAACTGGTTCTTGCACAGAGCCTCCGCAATCTGCCCGATTATACCGCTTGTTTTATTTTATAAACCAAAAGGAGTCGCGATGAACGTACTTATCACGGGCGGCACAGGCCTACTCGGCCGCGCCCTCGCCAAATCCCTGCTGGCCGATGGAAATAAAGTCTGGGTTCTTACGCGCACACCCGAACGCGCCTCGCTTCCACTCGGATGCGTCGCCGTCGGCTGGGACGGACGCACCGCGCAGGGGTGGAGTCCGCTCGTCAACGACATGGACGCGGTCGTCAACCTGGCGGGAGTCAACACCGCCTCCTGGCCGTGGACCGAGAAGCGCAAACAATCCTTTTGGAACAGCCGCGTCTGGGCCGGGCAGGCTGTGGCCGAAGCGATCCGCCTCGCGAAGAAACGTCCCGCTGTCCTCGTTCAAATGTCGGGTATCGGCCATTATGGTTTCCGCGGCGATACGGCTGTCGAATCCACGCCGCCCGCGGACGATTTCAGCGCACGCCTCACCGTGGCCTGGGAACTCTCCAGCCAACCCGTCGAAGAACTCGGCGTCCGACGCGCGGTCGTCCGCACGGCGCCTGTGCTTTCGCGCGATAACATCATCTTGAAACTGATGGAACTCCCCATGCGACTCTTCGTGGGCGGACGGCTCGGCGCGGGCCGACAGACTTTCCCGTGGATCCACATCGCCGACGAGATCCGCGCCATCCGCTTCCTCCTGACCGAGGAGCGGGCGCGTGGACCTTTCAACTTGATCGCCCCCGAAGCCACCTCCAACGCCGCGTTCACTCGCGCCCTTGCGAAACAACTCAAACGCCCGTACTGGTTCCACATCCCCGCGTTTCCCATGCGCCTCGTCCTCGGCGAGATGGGCAACCTCGTGCTAGAGGGACGTCCCGCACATCCTCAGCGTCTGCTCGAACTGGGGTTTCAATTCAACCACCCCACGCTTGAAAGCGCGCTCCGCGACTTGTATCAGAATTAAATTTCGTCGGTTGTTCATTTACTCAACGCTATACATTCATTGTATGTGTGTTATGTATTGCTTCTTACAATTTTGTGAGGAGATGTTAATTTTGTGCATGTTAGACAGTGATATATTGTAGTAAATTTCACAAAAAGGATCACACCATGAAGCCATTGAAACACACCCTTTTTTTCCTTTTGACCCTGGCGATTGCCCTCACGATGACGGGGTGCGGGCCAAGCGCTGAGGAAGTCTATCTCACCAATGTCAATGAATATTTCACCGAATACTCTGTTGCAATGGAGCAGGCCGCCGCCCAATTCAAAGGAACCGACCCATTGATTTTGGAAGATCAGGCCTGGATCGACGCAACCATTGCCACTCTCGACAATTTGGATGCCGCTGGGCAAACCCTGGCTTCCACACCAGTTGAAGATATACCTGAAATATTCGCCGCGCTCGATCAAATTCTTGTAGATATCAGCGACCAAACCACCGTCTTTACCACGTCAATGAAAGATAGTCTGGTGTCTGGCGATAAAGATGCCATGCTTGCCGCTCTGGACGAACTTGAAGTCATCCTTGGTCTTGTCCAACAAGCCCAAGTCGAGCTTGAAGCCGCCAATCCCTGATTTCCCAGTTTTAGATCGCTCGATCCGCTCCTTATTGGGGCGGATTTTTTGTTGGGAAGCCCTCGTCGTTTCAAATGGTCGCGGTATAATCGGCCGCATGTCACGTGAATTTCGTCCTGAATTAATGTCTCGCAAAGCCGAGTGGTTGGCCTGGCTTTCGTCCATTGGCCTCTTTATGGGCCTCATCATTGTCGCGTCCACAACTGCGCCAGTCTCGCTCCTGTTTTGGGGCTTTGCCTACTTCCTGCTTTTTTCCGCCGGCAGTATCTCGCTCGGCAATTGGATGGATCGCCGCTCTGTCCTTCGCCTCGATGCGGACGGGGTCTCGTACGAGAATGGCCTTCGCTCGGTGCAGTTCAAATGGCCGGATGTCCAGAATGTGGCGGTCGTCCCCACCAAATTGGGCAAGCGGGTGCAAGTACAGGGCGCGCAGTCTCATTTCACATTCAAGACAATGGGCGAACTCACCATGGCGGGACAGTTGTTCCGCGCAGGATTTGCCGATGGCGAGGAAATTCTGGCGCGCATCCTGGAACAAACCAAAATGATCGTGAAAGCCGAAAAAGACGGAATGGTCTACTACGCCCGCGCCTGATCGAATTGTTTTACGACTAACGCATCACGTCGTAAAACGTGGTGCGTATTTTTTTGTACCGCAAGATTAATCTTGCGGTATTGGCGGAGGTTGCAATGAACATTGAAGAACAAGTCGAACTATTAATGCAGGGAACGGAATATGGCGATGAGGATTTGAAAAAAGCCATGACCGCCGAACTGCGCGAACGCCTGCTGGCCTCGCAAAAAGAGGGCAGGCCGTTGCGCGTCTATTGCGGATACGATCCCACCTCCACCGACCTGCATCTCGGACACACCATCTCCATGCGGAAGTTGCGCCAGTTTCAAGACCTCGGCCACGAGGTGACCTTCCTCATCGGCAATTACACCGCGCTGGTGGGCGATCCCTCCGACAAGAACAAAGCGCGTCCCATCTTGACGCAGGAGCAGGTCGCGGCCAACGCGGCCACCTACGCCGACCAGGCCTTTCGTGTGCTCGACCGCGCGAAGACGAAGGTCCGCTACAACGGCGAGTGGCTCTCCGAACTTTCCCTCGTGGATTTGATTCGCCTCGGGCAGAATTTCACCGTCCAGCAATTCCTGGCGCGCGAAAATTTTGCCAACCGACTCGACAAAGGCGAACCGATCTTTTTACACGAGACGTTCTACGCGCTGATGCAGGGCTACGATGCCGTCGCCATGCAGACCGACGTGCAGGTGGGCGGCACCGACCAGTTGTTCAACATCATCGTGGCGGGACGCAAATTGCAAGATGCTCTTGGCCAGAAACCGCTGGTGGGCGTCATTTGCGGCATTCTGCCAGGCACCGACGGGGTGCAACGCATGTCCAAATCCACGGGCAACGTCATCCCGATCAACACCACTGCCGACGATATGTACGGCAAGGTCATGTCCATTCCCGACGCGGCCATGGGCAAGTTTTATCGCCTGGTGACTCGCTTCGGTCCGCATGAGATTGACGCGATCGAGAAATCCCTCGCTGCAGGGACGTTGCACCCGCGCGATGCCAAAATGAAACTGGCGCGCGAGATCGCGTCCATCTTCCACGGCGACGGGGCGGCGGACGCGGCCCAGGAGAATTTTGTCCGCACCTTCCAGCAGAAGGAAACGCCCACCGAGATGGACGAGTACGTCCTCCAGTCCGGGCAGACCGTTTTGGACGTCTTGATGGACGCGGGGTTGGCGGAGAGCAAAAGCAAGGCGCGGGCGTTGATCGATCAAAAAGGCGTCCGCCTGGATGGCGAAACGCTCGACCGCGGCGACGCACCCTTCCCACATGCGGGCGTGTTACAGGTGGGCAAGCGCAAGTTTGTGCGCGTGAAGTAAAACAACAGGGATGGGCCTTCTGGCTCATCCCTGTTTTATTCGGTCTCGCTCATCATTTCGAGAAACACGTCCACGACCCGCGGGTCGAAGCGCGTTCCCGATTCATTTCTGATGTACGCCAGGGTTTGCTCTTTTGTCCACGTTTTGCGATAGGGTCGGTCGGAGAGTAACGCGTCCCAAACATCTACCACGGTAAAAATGCGCGCCGCCAGCGGAATGTTTTCGCCTTTCAGCCCGCTCGGGTAGCCTGTGCCATCCCATTTTTCGTGATGGCAATAAGGGATGTCGAGCGCGGGGCGGAGGTAGGAGATAGGGTAGAGCAGATCGTAAGCATATTGCGGATGCTTTCGCATCTGGTTCCATTCCGTTTCGTCGAGCGGCCCCGTCTTTCTTAGAATTTGATCTGGCACGCCCATTTTGCCAATGTCGTGCAACAAAACGCCGCGGTGAATGTGGGTGATTTCGGCGTCGCTGATGTTCATGCGGCGCGCAAGGCGGAAGGTCAACTCGGCCACGCGGCGCGTGTGTCCCTGCGTTTCCTTGTCGCGCAATTCCAGGGCCTTGCCCCAACCTTCGAGTGTGGTGTCGTAGGCCAGCGAAAGTTCCTGGTTGCTTCGTTGGAGATTTTCAAAGAGCAGGGCATTATCAATGGCAATGGCGGCCTGCCCGGCCATGGTTTGCATGAATTCGTTCCAATCCAGGTCGGGCGTGAATGGCTCTCGGAAGTAGGCTTCCAACACGCCCTTGAGTTGTCCTTTGCCGATCAGCGGGTAGCCGATATATGTGACGAATTTTTCCTCGCTCCACCAGGATGATGGAGAGTAATTGGCCGAGTTTAAAAGATTTTCAATTTCCAGCGGCTGGCGGGTGATGGCGATCTTGCCTGCGAAATCTTCGCCGATGCGGACCTGCCGACGCGCGAACCGGTTTTGCATGCCCAACGTGGCCGCGCTTTCCAGAATCTGCAGGCTGGGATTGTAGACGAAGATGGACATCCCGTCGGCGCGGAGTTGCGAGGCGGCGTTGTCAATCAGGATGTTGAGCGTCACGCGCAGGTCCAGGCTGGACGCGATGGCGGTGTCTACATCACGCAGGGCGGTGAGACGGCGGATTTGGATCTCGCTTCTTTCGTGCAGTTGGGCGTTATCAATGGCGATGGCCGCCTGGTTGGCGTAGGCGGAGATCAGGCGCAGGTGTTCGATGTTGAAGGCGTCATCTCGTTTACTATCCACCGCCAACATGCCGATCATATCTCCGTGGGCGATGAGCGGCACGCCCATCCACGAGCGGATGTGGGCGTGGGGCGGTTCTCCAAAGGTTGGATAGTCTCTATTCACCTGGTTGATTACGAAGGGACGTCGCTCCTTGATGACGATGCTGTTGGGGTTATTGCCAGGGACGGGGAAACGCAACCCCAGGATGTCTCTTTCAGAGGGCCAGCCGCGCCCGCCGACGATCTCAAGGTAGCCGCCCCGTAATAGTTGAACGGACGCGCTGTCGTATTTCAGCACGCGCGCCAACTGGTCGAGGATCAATTCGATGGCGCGGCCGCGGTCGAGGGTGGTGGCGACCACGGCGGTGGCTTCGCGTAACGTCTCGGCTTCCTGCCTGCGTTGTTCCTCGCTGCGGAAGAGACGCGCGTTCTCGATAGCCACTGCGGCCTGTTGGGCGAGGCTGGCAAGAAAATTCAAGTCGGTTGGTTTGTAATCCTGCCCTTTGCCAATCCGCCAGACGACAAGCAGGCCAGTGAGTTCATTTTTAAGCAGAACAGGGACGCCCATGATGTGTTCGTTGGGAGCGCTTTCCGTCCCTTTGATTATGATAGCGCGCGAATCTGACATGGTCTCGTTGACGATCTCGCCTGTTTTTTGCAGGGCGATGTTTCCCAAAATGCCAACGCCCACCTGAATGGGATCGCTTTTGATTTCATCGGCTTCAGCTCCCAAGGCCGCGATGGCCCGTAATTCAGCGGTATTCTCATCGACAAGGTAAACGGCGCTGGTTTCCGATTGGAGCAAATCCCTGGCGTACGCGGCGATTCTTTCCAGCACAAGGTCGAGCCTCAAGGTGGAGGAAATGTCGCGTCCCACCTCGGCGATGGCTTCCGTCTCCTGCGCTTGGCGCAGGGTCTCTTCAAACAGGCGGCCCGATTCAATGGCAATGGATGCCTGGTGGGCAATGCTCACCAGGAAGTTTAATTCTGTTTCGGTAAATAAACCTCTCTCGCGCACACGCCAGGCATTCATTGCGCCGATCACCTTGTCGCGCAGGATCAACGGCGCCGACATCATGGTTTCTGTCAGCGCGTCTTCTTCGGGAGTTCCAGGAACCCTGACCCTGCGCGGGTCATTTCCCATGTTGTTGATGATCTCGGCCTTGCCCGAAACGACGATCCTACCGGTGATGCCTCTGCCAACCTCAAGCGTATGCGACAGGAGTTCGTCCTTATACTGGCCGCAGGCGGTGACGATTTTCAGCGTTTTGTTATCGTCTTGAAGCAGGTAGAAGGCCACGTCCCGGGCATTGAGAAGTTGCAACGATCGCCTGGCTATTTCATCCAGCATGAAGTTGACTTCGCGCGAGGTTGCGATGACGTTGGCGATCTCGGCCAGCGCTTCGATGATCCTGGCGCGACGCGTCTCCTCTTCAAACCTACGGGAGTTGACGATGGCAGACGCGGCCTGGTTGGCAAATGCTTGCAGACGCTCGACATCCTGCTGGGTGAAGAAGTTGGCCGTATCGTGATCGAGATTGATAAAGCCGATTACTTTGTTTTCTTCCAGAATGGGCGCGGTCAGGTGCGAGAGAATCCAATTGGTGGCGGGAAAGGCCACCCAGTTCGGGTCGAGACGCGTATCGGCCACCAATTGCGGCGCGCTGGTCATCTTCCCGCGTTCCAAGTCGGGAAGGTCGCGGATTTTGAGCTTGAATTTTTCCATCCAGACTGGGCCTTCGTCCGTCGTGTACCCTCGATGGAGGATGATTCGTAATTGGTCATTCTCGAGTAGCATGATATTCGCCGATCTACTCGGCACCACGCGGTCTATATTGGCAAGGATGCGCTCCATCACCTTGTCAAATTCGAGCGTGCTGTTTAGTACGGATGCAATATCGCGTAAGGCCTCGGCCAGATTGCGTTGTTCGCGTTCGGCGCGCTCCTTTCGGATTCGTTCGATTCCCGTCGCTACCTGGCTGGCGACCGTGAGGAGCAGGCGCTCGTCATCCTCGGTGAAAAAGCCGCGTTTGGCGCTTTCGGCATTGATCACGCCAATCACTCTGTCGCCGATTTTCATGGGAACGCACAATTCCGAAAGCGTGTTGGGGTTGACGCAGATGTAGTTGCTGAGTTCCTGCACGTCCCGAATGTTTACAGCCCGTCCCGTTTGCGCCACCTGGCCGGCCACGCCCTCCCCAACGGGATGGACGCGGACCTCGTCCGAATGGGTAACGCCGCGATACGTGGAATGGGGCGAGAACCATTTCCCGTCCTCGGTCAGGATGAGGAACCCGCAACTGTCAGGATAGAGCGTGTATCCGATAATATCGGTCGCGCTCCCGATCAGTTCGTCCTCCGATTGGATGCGCGTTCCCTCCACTGCCAGCGCGTGCAGAATGGACAATTCCTTCAACTGTCGTTCGCGCTTATCCTGCGTTTTGCGTTGCTCGGTAATATCACGCGCAATGGCAAAAACAACATTCTGCCCAAAATATTCCCCGTTATAAACGTGGACGTCTTTCGGAAAAATCTCGCCGTTGCTTCGCAATCCCCAAAATTCAAATTGCTGGGTTTCCCCCGCAAACGCGCGGGCAAGAGCCTGGGCAACCTCCTCCAAATTGTTTTTATTTGGCGCGCTCAGAAATTCCGGCGTTTTTCCAAGAAAGAAATCGCGCGGGTAGCCATACATTTTCTCCGCGCCCAGGTTGACGTCCAGAAACCGCCCGTCCTGATCTTGAATGTAGATGGCGTCGCTCACGCTATCAAACAGGCTGCGGTAGGCGCGGGCAACTTCACCCAACGCCTCCTGTGCTTCGTGCTTGCTGGTGATATCAAGCAGGAACCCCTGCCAGAATAGGGGATTTCCCTCCGCGTCGCGAATGAGGCTGGATTCCTCCTGAAGCCATATCCAGCGTCCGTCTTGCGTTAGGAAGCGATATTCCTCGCTGAATGGGCTTCCCGTGGCGTTTGTAAGCGAATCTTTTTTAATAACGCGTTCGCGATCAACAGGATGAATGCGGTTTTCCCAAAAATCAGGGGCCGATTTCCACTCCTCAGGCGCGTATCCTGTGATGGTTTCCACTTGCGGGCTGAGATAGAGCGTCTTTTGTTCGCCTTCATATTCATCGAGGTAGACGATGGCGGGAATATGCTCCACCAACGCGCGGTAACGCGCCTCGCTTTGTTCCAGGGCGCGTTCGGCCCGCCTTTGATTGGTCACATCGTAAAACATGGACAGGATGGCCTTTTGTCCGCCCGCTTCAATTCCTTCATAGAATGCGAGCGTTTCCAATGCCTGTCCGCTGGCAGTGATGAACGGCGCATTTTGACGATGCAGAGACTGACCCGCGCTTAGAAATTCTGCCAGCCAGGCTGCGCGGGTTGGCTCATCGGTAAATATCATATCGATGGCGGAGCGCCCCAGAATTTTTTCCCGATCAAAACCCGATAATTTTAAATAGGCCTCGTTCATATCCAGAAAGATGCCATCCTCCAGGGATGTGATGCAAATTGCAATCGGGCTGGAGAGAAACGCCTTTCGGAAGCGGTCTTCGCTTTGACGAATGCTTTCTTGCAACTTCTTCTGCTCGGTAATATCAATCAGTGTCCCCTGCCAATAGAGCGGAGCGCCATCCGGGTGGCGCGTCAATGTGGCAAGATCGCGCAGCCAGACGATGGCTCCATTTTTGTGGGCAATGCGATATTCCAGGTCAAATGTTTCGCCTGTCGAGTCGGTGCGTTCGTTTTCCTGGACGAATCGTTCGCGATCGTCAGGATGGATCGTGTTGACCCAAAAACCCTGGGTGTTCCATTCTTTGGCTGTATATCCTGTGATCGCTTCGATTTGCGGGCTGACGTAGATACTGTGTTGCAGGTTGTTGTTCGGCGCGCCAATATACACGGCGACGGGGGCCTGCTCCACCAATGTGCGGTAGCGCGCTTCTGTAAACCCATCCTCTTCAACTGGCCTAACCACGCGCGTCAAGCCGTTATAGTGGGTAATTTTTCCGTTCTCATTACTAGTCGCTTCGATATTCGAAGACACGCGAATTACATCCCCGTTTTTGCAAACGTGCTCACACTCGAAATTTTCCACCCTGCCATGCGTTGCCAATTCCCTTTTTAATTTTTCGTAATCTTCAGGGTGGAGGTAGACTTGCTTCTCAACATCTTTAATTTTGGCGATCATCTCTTCGGGAGAATCGTAGCCATACATGGCGGCCATCGCCGCATTAACGCGCAAATAACGCCCTCGAGGAGTGGATTGAAAAGCCCCCTCCGATGTCATGGTGAAAACATATTGATAAAAATCGTCCGCCAAAGTCATAAATGCCATTATAGTCGAAACGCTTTTTGTGAAATTACTTCTGGCATTTCAAGAGTATTGCGTTCTCTGGCGGATTTGTGACCGAGTGCGATATAGCCCCAGGCAACAAAAAAACGCCTTTCGGCGTCGTCGTAAAACTTCAATCTAATCCTTATGATTTGACAGAGGCGTCGACGGGATTTGAACCCGTGGTGAGGGTTTTGCAGACCCTTGCCTTACCACTTGGCCACGACGCCATTCTACAAAAAACAAGAGCGGGCGATGAGATTCGAACTCACGACCTTCTCCTTGGCAAGGAGACGTTCTACCACTGAACTACGCCCGCGATTTCGGCCTGACTTGCTGGCCGATAGTGCCGAGACCCAGGATCGAACTGGGGACACCGCGATTTTCAGTCGCGTGCTCTACCAACTGAGCTATCTCGGCCAGACTTATTTTGTTGTTAAGCGTGCGGAATTTTACTGGCAGATGTATGGATTGTCAAGCAAGGTTTTTTACAGGTATAATCCCGCCGCGCTTTAATAAACAAAACAAGAAATCTGACACTGGAGAATTTCATTGAGCCGCGTGATAAATCCTGACTCTGCGGGGAAAGATCGCACGAGACTGACCAAAGCCATCGTCCTTGCCATCCGTGACCTGGCGCAACAAACCGAACCAACAGCGGCCGCGCGCGACCTGGCCGCGTTCATCGCCCTGGCGCTTTCCGCCATCGCCGAGGGCATTGACGCGTCTGTGGCCGCGTGGGAGAAACGCGACTACTGGGTGAAGGCCGACAAATTCCGCATGGAGTGGATGTGGGCCGGCGCGCTCTCCGCGAAGATGAAGACCGCCGTCCTCGCGGAGGATTGGGCCTCCGTTGCCATGCTCATGCCGCAGATCGCGCAAAAGTTGAGCAAGGTGCAGGTCAGCGCGAATCATCGCCTGGGCAAACCGTGGGACGGCGCGTACAAAAAACTGAAAGCGTAGCTACGCCAACTTCGCAAGCGTAAGAATGGCGAATGCAATAATGATCGCGCCAGAGATACGGTTGACCCACTGCATCCAGGCGGGGGTGAATTTCTCGCGAACAATGCCGACCAGTCCGCTCAGGGCGAGCCACCAAAAGGCAGAGCCGAGAAACACACCCACGATCAGGCGGAGAGGCGAGAACGCGCCGTCGGGGGGGAGGAGAGCCGAGAACACGCCCAGGAAGGAGAGGATGGTCATCGGGTTCGCGATGGTGAGGAGAAAGGTGGACGCGTAGGCCGCGACCAATCCCGTGGAGCGCGTGGGCGTGGATTCAGAGGCGGGCTTGGCAAGAAAGGTTCGAATTCCAAGGTAGAGTAGAAACAAGCCGCCACCCGCGCGTAGCCAGAATTGCGCGCTGACCAGCCCGTCCATGATGGCGGTCAGGCCGTAGGCCGCGATGGCCCCGTAGACCATATCTGCGGTGGCCGCGCCGAGACCAGAGAGGAAGCCGGCCAGGCGGCCATCGGCAAGCGTGCGGCGGATGCAGAGGACGCCGATCGGCCCCACAGGCGCGGCGATGGAGAAACCGAGGAGAAAACCTTGAAGGAGCGTGGATGTCATGGGATGTTCCTGTAATTTGAGGTTGGGCCAAGTATACCTATCTCAAATGAGCGCCTTTCCCAATTTTCCCCAATCGTTGCCGATGATTCAAGCAATTGACGGCAATGATTCGGGCAATTGACGCCGATGATTTGGTCAATTGACGGCAATGATTTGATCAATTGACGGCAATGATTCGGCCAATTGACGCCGATGATTCAGTCAATTGACGCCAATACTTCGTATAAACATCGAAAATTTTTAATCTTTTGAAGCCTATTTTGAAGCCTGCCAACCATAAAATGGGGGATAACATCCTCAAAGGATGAAATCCATTTTCCACAGGAGTACCCTATGGCATCCCGTATCCAGGCAATTGGCGCACTGCGCCCCCGTATCGAACTCGACAAGACCGCCCAAAAGGCCGAATTGGTGCGCGTGCTCGCCCGCGCCACCTCTCTCACCGAAGGCTCGGTGGATTTGGTCATCAAGGAATTGCGCGACCAGATCATCGAATATTTCCGCACCGGGCGGGCGGTCAAGATCGAGGGTCTTGGCACCTGGACGCCCAACATTGAATTGGACGGTACGCTGAACGTACAATACCGCGCCGATTCGGCCCTGATCAACGGCATCAACATGGAGGGCACATTCACCGGCAACGTGGCCAACCGCGAGAATATCGGCAAGACCGGCGAGCAGTTGGTGGCGCGTTGGAATGAATTAAATCCGCAAGACCAGGTGGAGTAGGGGAGGTAACTTGTGCAACGTGACAGTCACTTCGAAAGTGACTGTCACGTTTTTAGCCTGTTTTGCTGTAAAATCAGGCAAAGGGACACGCTCATGCCACTCACACCGCAGGATTTCGTCAGCAAGTGGAAACGCGCCGAAGCGCGCGAACGCCAATCGGTTCAGGAACATTTTCTGGATTTGTGCCAGTTGGTCGGTCACGATTCCCCCATGCAGTCCGACCCGAAGGGGACGCGCTTTGCCTTCGAGATGGGCGCGGCCAAAACCAGCGGCGGGACGGGTTGGGCGGACGTCGCCAAACTGGGGTATTTCGGCTGGGAATATAAAAGCAAGGACGCCGATTTAGACAAGGCCTACGAGCAACTCCTGCGTTATCGCGACGCGTTGCAAAACCCGCCGTTGTTGATCGTCTCGGACATCAACAACATCATCATCCGCACGAATTACACCAACCTGCCGACCCGCGCCATCGCCTTGACGTTGGACGACCTGCTGACCCCCGAGGGACTCAAAACGCTCAAGGCGGTCTTCTTCCATCCCGACGAACTCAAGCCGCGCGTGACGATTGAAAGCGTGACTCAGGAAGCCGCGCAGAAATTCTCGGCGCTGGCAAACGTACTTCGCAAGTATGGTGAAAATCCGCAGGAGGTGGCGCACTTCCTGATCCGTCTGCTGTTCTGCCTGTTTGCCGAAGACATCGGACTCCTGCCCAACAAACTCTTCCCGCGCCTACTGGAGCAGACGCATCGCAACTCCAAAGACTTTGCCGAAGTATTGCGCCAGTTATTCCGCGCTATGAACACGGGCGGATATTTCGGCGCAGACAAGATTCTGCATTTCAACGGCGGTCTCTTCGACGATGACCGCGTCCTGCAATTGGACGGCGACGCGATGGACATCATCGCGGGCATCGACGCGCTGGACTGGTCGGCCATCCAACCGTCCATCTTCGGGACGCTGTTCGAGCGCGGATTGGACCCCGCCAAACGTTCGCAACTCGGCGCGCATTACACGGGCGAAGACGACATCCTGCTGATCGTGGAGCCGGTGTTGATGGAGCCGTTGCGCCGCGAGTGGGAGGGGGTGAAAGTCGAATGTCAAAAGTTGCAGGTCGAAGGTCAAGGGAAGGATGCGAAGAAGAAGGGAAAGGCGATGCAGGAGATCGGCAAACGTCTGCGCGCCTTTGCAGACAAGATCGCGGCGGTGAGGGTTCTCGACCCTGCCTGCGGAAGCGGAAACTTTTTGTACGTGGCCTTGCGCCTTCTGCTGGACTTGCAAAACGAAGTCATCAGTTTCTCGGACGAGATGGGCGCGGGGCGGTTCTTCATCACCGTTTCGCCTTCGCAACTCTTCGGCATCGAGACCAACGAATACGCCCACGAACTGGCGCAGATCACGATCTGGATCGGTTACATCCAATGGCTGAGTGAAAACGGCTACGGCCAACCCGCCGAACCGATTTTGAAGCAGATGAAGAATATCTTGCGGATGGATGCGATCCTTGAAGCGTCCGAAGTGACAGCCGAAGTGACAGTCACCTCGCAGGTGACTGTCACTTCGGACGCCCGCGAACCCGAATGGCCCGCCGCGGACGTCATCATCGGCAACCCGCCGTTTTTGGGTGGAAGCAAGTTGCGCCGTGAACTTGGAGACAAATACACAGAAGATCTCTGGAAGATTTACGAAGGACGCGTTCCAGGATTTGCCGACTTAGTCTGTTACTGGTTTGAAAAAGCCCGTGCAATGATTGAAGATGGAAAAGTAAAACGTGCTGGTTTGTTGGCAACACAAGGAATTCGCGGCGGCGCAAACAGAAAAGTTTTAGAAAGAATAAAAGAAACTGGCGATATTTTTTGGGCACAATCAGATAGAAATTGGATTTTAAATGGTGCGACAGTACACGTTTCTATGATTGGCTTTGACGCTGGCAAAGAAATCCAAAAATTACTGGACAATAAAGTTGTTGAAGACATAAACCCAGACTTATCATTTGCCACTAACGCAACGCAAGCGAAAATCCTTGAGGAAAACGCAAGAATATCTTTTAAAGGACCTTCTCCTGCGGGTGGTTTTGATATTGAGTTTGCACTTGCCAAAAAAATGCTTTCTTTACCAAACCCGAACGGGAAAAGCAATTCTGATGTGATAAGGCCAGTGGTGAGTGCTACTGATTTAGTACAACAAAGCAGAAATCTATGGACAATAGATTTTGGCTTAATGCCTAAAGAAGAAGCGGCATTATATGAAGCGCCCTTTGAATACCTGCGCAAAGTAGTTTACCCTGTGAGAAGTAAAAACAGGCGAGCTGCGTATGCTGAAAAATGGTGGCAGTATTCAGAGGCACGCCCTGGTATGCGTGAAGCGCTTATTGGCAAAACTCGTTTTATTGCAACTCCGCGAACTGCAAAACATCGCGTCTTTGTGTGGCTTACTCCTGAAGTTTTAGCAAATGACGGAACAATCGTTTTCGCGCGCGAAGATGATTATTTCTTTGGCATATTACATTCACGAATTCATGAACTATGGGCAAGGCGAACGGGAACCCAACTTCGAGAGGCTGAGAGTGGATTTCGCTACACTTCTACATCCACCTTTGAAACCTTCCCCTTCCCGTGGGCGCCGAGCAAAGAGCCGAAGAAAGACCCGCGCGTGAAGGCGATCAGTCAAGCCGCGAAGAAATTGGTGGAACTGAGGGATAGGTGGTTGAATCCCGCCGTTGAAGTGACAGTCACCTCGCAGGTGACTGTCACTTCAACGGGTTCCAAGCGAACGCTGACCAATCTCTACAACGAACGTCCCACCTGGCTGGAGTTGGCGCACAAGAAACTCGATGAAGCCGTCTTTGCCGCGTATGGGTGGAAGAGCGATTTGTCCAATGAGGAGATTTTGGAGAGGTTGTTGGCGTTGAATTTGGAGAGGAGCCGCAGCATAAAGTGACAGTCACTTCCGTAGTGACTGTCACTTTATGCTCGTGTACCAACCCATGCCCCAAGCCCGTAAAAACACCCTCATTTGGCAATCTGGGATGTACTATCACATCTATAATCGCGGCGCGCGGCGGTTGACCATATTTCGAGAACCGACCAACTACCTCTTCGTCATCGGTAAGATCAAGGAGTACAGCCGCGCAAACGATATAAGCGTCATTGCATATTGCCTGATGCCCAATCATTACCATTTCCTCCTGCGGCAAAATGGGGATGAGCCTGCGGGAAATGTACCGCAATCTGTTTTCAATAGTTATTCCAAAGCCTACAACAAACGCTATGAACAAAGCGGAACGCTATTTGAGGGGCGGTTTCGCGCAAAGCATATCTATTCGATGCCTCATCTATTGCACTTATGCCGCTACATCCACGGCAATCCCGTCAAAGATGGCTTGATCGCCGATCCTGCCGACTGGCCGTATTCAAATTATCTGGAATGGCTTGGCGAACGTAAGGGAACACTTGTTGACCGCGAGTTCGTTCAAAATAATTTTCCTTCCCCGAAAGATTATCGCTCTTTTGTCCACGAATACCTGAAGTCCCGCCAATTGCCTGAGGATGTAAAGAAATACCTGGAAGAAATGGAGAAGTAATCCCCAAAAGGAGCCGAAAAAGTGACAGTCACCTCGCAGGTGACTGTCACTTTTTCGGTGAGTCTACACCCTCGGCCCTGCCTCCACCACCTCGATCGGCGTGCCTTCTTCAAACTTCTTGAAATTCTGCTTAAATCGCAGCGCTAAATCCTTATAGCGCTTGTCATACTCCTCGCGGCTCGGCCAGCTGGACCACGGCTCCAGCACGGACTCGGGGACATCGGGGCAGGTCTTCGGGACTTCGAAGCCGAAGATCGGGTCTTGGTAATATGCCACGTCCGCGAGTTTGCCCGTCAGCGCCGCGTTGAGCAGGGCGCGGGGGCGCTTGATGCTGAATAACATAAGTGGATGAGGAGACTCGTCCGCTTAATTTCAGATATTCTGAAGGTGTAGCAAATTGTGAATAAATTCCCAAAATTGACTTTGCAACCAATCCTCATTATCATTATTGTCAAACGGTAGATGCAAAGATTTGATGAAAGGAAGGGCCAAATCATGTCCAAGCATCGGTTACTAAACCTTGTTCTAATCCTTGCCATTTTCGTATCGGCCTGCGGACTCTTTCCGACTGCGATCGGTAGGGCAACTCCCACCGTCGAAGTAAACCTGCCTCCATTGCCAGCGCCCAGCCCACTGCCAAGCGGAACAATAGAAGAGGCAGCAGCCAAACTGGCTGAACTGGTTCGGCAAGAGGGAGATACTGGTTTAGCGGCGTTGGAAACCGCCCTGGCCGCGGCCGGGTTTCCGGTCCAGAATGATCAAGGCCAAATGCTCCAACTAACGGGGTATGTTGATGCGGGAATCGTTATCCCGGACTGGCAGGTACGCGCCATCGCTTTGACGGCACAATCCAATGCCCTGATCCGCCTGACCGACCTGGCGAATATCCTGTGCGGCATGGATGGGTGGGCGGGCAAAGAGGCGCTGGTGGCCGAAGCATTGCTTGTTGGAATACGTGATGGACTCGGGAGTGATGTCCCAGCATCAACCCGCTTTTTCTCCGCCTTTATAATCGAACTGGGAAAACAGCAACCGGAAAGCGCCGATTGGCTGACCGAAACTGACCCGAATAATATCTGGATAGACGGTTTGCAGGTTCAGTTGATCATGCGCCGGCTTGCCAACGAGATCGCCTTTTCCGCGCCGGCTAATCCTGAAACACCCACCCCTGCGGTGGATTTGGAGATGCCCGGACCGCTCCAGCTTGCCTGGAGCCTGCCCATCCTCTCAGCCATGGGACAGAACGCGCCGGCTCATTCCCTATGCACCTTGTCCCCTGAAGAAAATTCATATATTGGAGCGGCTGAAGATAGCATACAAAAATTGTTTGAGATATTGATTAAAGATATTGCAAAAACAGGTGAAAGATACTTTACATTTGCCTCGTGGTTCAATGCCGCCATAACGTGGGCCAACCTGATCGCTGTTTGGGCGACCATCCGCATTGACGCCCAAATGGAGGGAGACACTCCCCTGGAGCGTACCAAACATCAACGTCGACAAACCGGCGAATTGCGCAACATCACCGTGACAGTCAACCACATCACCAGCGACGCTCAATTGATCAATTGTTTTGGGCTGGCTTTTGCGTCCATTGGACTCTCCATGGTCAAATTGCCAAACGGCGGGCCGGTGGAAGGGGCAGGGACAGAATGGGTGGGGCTAGACGGTTTTGTTGGCAGAGGGACAGACTTGTCGAAGTGGATCGTTCAATTCAATGCAAAGGGTAAAAATCCTACGAATATCAAAACGGACGCCGAGGGGCAGGCAGAAATGTATGTGGAGGGATTCGGACAGGAAACAGAAATTTCAAAAGGAACTCCGCCAGTGGATAAATCCTTCACGATCCTGGTCACCGTGCGCCTGAAGGATGCTGATTTCTGGCAGGATCTCATAGACGCGGCGAAGACTGCGCAGGAAGGCCCAGGGATCGGGGGAATCGTCAAATTTATGGTGGAGATGCTCCAACGCACCACCCTGGTCGCGCCCAGCCTAAAGAAAACATTCCCGGTAATAGATTGGGTGAATGGTTACACTGCTGATATGTCTATCTACACCGAGGCGCGAATAACCCAGCTTAGTGAAAATATTTCTCCAAGCGGTTTTCTGCACGTAGGAGATGAGGAGACCATATATGCTGATTTACATGGCCAAAAATGTGGTGGCGTGGGGGGCAAATGGATACTTGAAGTTGTCGGTGATCCCCAGGTGAAAGGAAATATTACAGTCCAGATTGATGCCAATACCCTGCGCGGGAATTGGGAGGGGAACATCACAGAGGTTTACACAGGAATTGGTCCTCAAGAAACTAAAACGTGGACATTGGGAGGGGCTGCGCAGTTTTTCGATGGCAACCCAACCGGACTGGAACTGAAGGTTGAGAAGTATATCCTTCAAATGACACAGACATACCAAGGATTTGATTACGTCTATAACGGCTCCGCTACCGGGCAGCAGATTGATGACAATACATCTTTCTGGGTGGAGCTCACGCCCATCACAGATGGCTCCTGCAAGTGAGCCATAATAAAACAATGGGGCGGGCGTTTCACAATTGAGTAATGGGGTTTAAACGCGATTGGGTTTCCAATCTCGCCGAAACGGTTGGAGATATTCCATGCCGATCTCGATGAGTTCAGGTTGGGCGCCCCATAACACGATATTCGGTGGAGTTCCCGCGCAGCTTCGCGGTGGCGAACATATCTGGGATGCCGATCTGGTGCGGCGACATTTTCATCGAGAGGAAGGCGGGGACTTCATCATTGGCGAGTCGAAGTATAGTTCAATGAACTTGCCTAGAACAACCATTGGGGTAAACATCCTTACCTCGGCGGGAGAAGATGCACGGAAATATGATAAGCGACATGCACGTCATACCTATCCCTTTCGTCAAAAAATTCGACCGCCAGTTTTTGCCCGGCTTTGCTGAAGATAAAGCAGGCGGTGCACCAAAAGTCGCCAATGTGCAAGTCACTGGTCCCCATTGCAGACCAGCCGCTGGCAGGGTCAAGAGAGGCGTAAAACGCCTGGTATGCCTCTTCATTGGCCGATGTATCATAACCATAACTTATTACACCGCTGGCATCCTGGTTTACACCCCAAAATGTTGAACCCGCCGGCAGCGGGAAATCCAGGTTGAGTTCGAAGTTGGGATAATCATCCGGAAGGCTGATCTGTACCAGTTGGTTGAAAGAAACAAGTTCTATGGTATTCTCAACCACGCCCTCAATCAAAGGCGGATTCTGCCCTTCAATGACCTTGCCGCTGAAACGCTCATTGTAATGTAACAGATAACGGCCTTCGACGCTGATAAACAAATCGCCGCTGGCTTTGCTAACCTCCCATTTCTTCAGTTCGATCATATTGGTCTCGTTCATGGAATAGTGGTAAGCCGGGATGCCATTGTATTGCTCAATACCCAGGTACGTGGCGCTCTTGAAATAGCTCGTCCACTTGGATAGATCAAAATAATCCAGGGGAACCTCGTTATACAGCTTTTCGGAGGGTTTGCTCACATTCCACAGGCCGGTCTGGGTATCATGGTAGTAAACCCATTCTCCCAGCCAGTAGGTATCGCTTGAGCTGTAATTATCCAAGCTGTAGATATTGAAACCATGAAAGTTGGAAGTTTGATGGAATGCGGCCTGGCTGCGGTTGTATTCGGACTTGTTCTTCACCTCGTACAAATAATCCTGGGCAGTTTTCATATATATTTCAGTCACCACAAATGAATCCAGCGTACGGGTGTCGCCAAAGGTACTCGGGTCGAATATCGCCGGGTCGGGGGTTGTGGTGGCGGTCGGTGATGGCTCTTTAGTGGAAGAAGGGATTATTGGAATTTGCAGGGGCGCCTTGGTTTCCGATTCCAGACTCGTTGGCGCGGCTGGAGTTGTTGCAATATTGATAAACTGGCATGCCATTTGGGCTGTCAGCAAAAACACCGCAGGGATCGCAATTTTCCATGGCTTCATTTCTGCTCTCCTTTACTACCAGGATTTGGGCGCTATTATCTGCTATCTCTGGATATTTGTCAAAATTTGTATTGGTAGCCCTCAAAAGAGGGTTGCCCAAAAAGGGCAATCCCAAAATCGCAAGCGGGAAATCGCTGTCAAAAGATTTGGTTTTCTTTCCCATCATAGCATGCTGATTACGCGATTCAACCAAAAATCCCTCTGCGCTTCCATGCAGAGGGATTTTCACTAATTACCGATTGCTGATCACTGATGACTGATCACTTCACCACCGGCCCCGCCTCTACGACCTCAATCGGCGTGCCTTCCTCAAACTTCTTGAAATTCTGCTTAAACCGCAGAGCCAAATCTTTATAGCGCTTGTCATACTCCTCGCGGCTCGGCCAGCTGGACCACGGCTCCAGCACGGACTCGGGGACATCGGGGCAGGTCTTCGGGACTTCGAAGCCGAAGATCGGGTCTTGGTAATATTCCACGTCCGCGAGTTTGTTCGTCAGCGCCGCGTTGAGCAGGGCGCGGGGGCGCTTGATGCTGATGCGCTTGCCTACGCCGTACACCAAGCAATCAACTTTCAAGAATCATTTGATCGCATCGAGTCCTGTAATTACCTCAGGTAACCTTGATAAGATCGATTAATCTGGTTTACTGGTTGTCTTCTTAATAACGAAACGTGGAATCGTTGGGTTTTTATCCTTCAAAGGCATCATATGGTCAACAGTTGATGCAGAATTTTTGAAAAACGCCGGGCCTTTATCTTCTATCACTGCAATCAGCGCTTCGATTACGGCAGGGTCAAACCTGGTAGACGCGCAATTAATAATTTCTTCTTTGGCTTCCCTGAATGAACGGGTTGGACGATAAGGGCGGTCTGAAATTATGGCATCCATGGTGTCCGCAACTGCCAGGACCCGCGCTCCAAGGGGAATTTCTGCCTTTTCAAGTCCGTCAGGATATCCCTTTCCATCCCAACGTTCGTGATGCGAACGAATGATGGGTGCAATATCCTTGAGACCTTTCATGCGACCAACGATTTCTTCGCCAATGATTGGGTGTCGCTTAAGAATTTGATATTCCTGTTCCGAGAGTAAACCTTGCTTACCCATAATTGTATCCTTAATGCCCACCTTGCCAATATCGTGAAGCAATGACGCTTTGAAGAGCTGGCTTTGTTCAGAAGGAGTGAGCCCCATTTTTTCTGCGATAAGTTGTGCATATATTGCCACCTGGCGGGAATGCCCGTAGGTATAAGAATCATAGGCGTCAACAACTCTGCTTAGTGATTCGAGGAGATCAAGATTTGTTTCCTGCAACTCAGTGTTCAATCCCTCCAGGTTCTCAACATAAACTTTCATATTGTTTTTATAGAGGCGGAAGGCATAACTCGTGGAAAGGATTGGCAAAAGGAATATTACAGTACCTAGAATTCCAAACATCCCGTAGGCCAAAGCTAAGATGCCGCCTCCTATAGCATAACCAACAACAGTAATAGGGATCGTCCACTCAAAATCCTGTCGCCAAATCTCTCTGGGATTTCGTTTCGTTTGTAAAGAAATGACTCCTATCAAAATGACTATGTTGACAAAGGCGTCGATTGCTGCAGCCCCAAGAATGGCAATGCCCTTTGACAGCCAGGCTGGATCCAAAAAGGAATTATTTATTTGGTAATAAACAAAACCCGCGCATGCAGTTGAAACGACATACATCCCCAAATTGAAAAGAGAACGGCGAATCCATGAAGCCCTGTCTTTTTGAGGCGACTCTCGGCTGATGGAAGTCGTTAGCGCCGTTGTAAAGCCACTGACCGATTGAATAAGAACACCAGCGAATGGCCCAATGGCAATAATACCTGCTAGCCCAATCATGCCTGAAACAGAAACGCTACTAAAGCGGCTGCTTAAGAACAGTTCCACACGGGCTAATTCTGCGATACAAGCTACCACTGCAAAGGCAAGGAGCCCGGTCCAATCTGAAGGGAATTGCGTTAAGGAATAGAATAATATCGCTAGTCCGATAATTGAAAAACTGCCTGTATATATGGGAACTAAATTAGCCTTTTCGGTCAGTTTATTTACTATGCTAAATGGTCGGATCATTTCATGCCTCCGCGAAACACTAAACGCTCTTTACGCATCGCGAGAAAAATCGTGCGGTCTATCATGGGTCTTCTACCCATTGGGTGACGCCGATAGATTCCTGGGAAGTATCAACGAGGTTACCATTCCAAGCGTACGAACCGCCGTTCCAGGCGTAGGAGCCGCCATTCCAAGCGTACGAGCCACCGTTCCAGGCATAGGAGCCGCCGTTCCAGGCGTAGGAGCCGCCATTCCAAGCGTACGAGCCACCGTTCCAGGCGTAGGAGCCGCCATTCCAGGCGTAGGAGCCGCCATTCCAAGCGTACGAGCCACCGTTCCAGGCGTAGGAGCCGCCATTCCAGGCATATGATCCACCGTTCCACGCGTAGGAGCCGCCAGCGCTCACCATTGAATCACCTGGCCACCTCAACTGCCCGGAATTCCAGGTTAGCATTCCAATAGTTTCGCGATCAAGCCACATCTTGTCGGATGTGCGAACTGCCCCCAAAGCCAAAACCTGCCCATTGGCATCCTGCACAAAATACAGATACGCCTCACCGTTATCGCTTATCATCTTTTGAACAGGGCCTGGATAGTGATAAGCAAATTCCAAATCGTTATGCGCCAGATCACTGTTGATATCCATGCTGGCGTTATCTTTTTCGGCCGGGAAATTGATACCCAGAACCGCATCGGGAGCCCAAATACGGCCATTCCCCTGTTGCATTGGACTGTACACCGGGTCCCCTTCGGGACGAACGGCGGGGCGCGCAGTAAACTTCAGTCGGAATTTAACCTCGTCTGGCGTAAGGTTGGGATTCACTTGCAACATCAAAGCCACCACGCTAGACACAATGGGGGTTGCCGTACTCGTGCCGCTCATTCGGAATAGGCTGGCAGTCTCCGAATAGTCGATATGATCGCGTACCAATTTCTGCGATTTCGACATGCAATTGGGATCTGCAGGGGCGGCCTTGCACGCATTGTACATGAACGAGACGATCTGACTGCCTGGCGCCAGGATGTCCGGCTTTACGAACCCGTCCAGAGTGGGGCCGGTTGAAGTAAATGCAGGCAGAGTGTCGTCTGCCCAATAGCCCGGTGTGCGCTTTTCGTTGATAGCGCCAACGGTAATAACATACGGATCGTTTCCCGGTACAGTGATCGTTTCTGCATTTGGCCCAAGGTTTCCTGCTGCGGCCACAACAACGATCCCGCTTTCCCATGCTCGCTCAACCGCGCGGTTCAATGGATCAATGAAGTAAGGAACAGTCGGATATGCGCTGATGGACAAGTTCATGATTTTGATGCCCTTTGCCGCTTTATTCTCAACCACCCATTGAATACCTTTGATCACGGTCTCGTAAGTTCCAATCCCATCATTATTCATCACCCGTACACTTATTACGTTTGCATCAGGAGCGACGCCCATTGTGGCGCCAGTGACTTCGTCCATGAGGTTGTTCCAGATGGCGCCTGCAACCATAGTGCCGTGGCCATTCCCGTCGCGGCTGTAGTGTTTGTCGGTCAGCCAGCAATAATTGCTATACTGAACGCCTGCCAGAGCGCCGTCTGGCTTTACTGCGCAGGCTTTATCAATATAATCCACCTGCCCAAGGAATTGTTGATTGATCCGTCCGGTCAGTGTATTGATCGTGTCAGCATCAAAATAAATGCCGGTGTCGACCACGGCAATCGTAACGCCCGCGCCTCGGATATTTCTATTTGATCCATAACTTGTATTGTGCAGAATATTGGCGCCCACATCAATAGAGACCGGATTGACAAGCTTGTAATAGTTCTTATTGTTCGTTCTTTGCACATCCGGTCTGCCGTCCCAGTGGTTGGGAAGGAGATCCAGGATCGCTAGGCCGGTCGTCCCCACCCTCACGGCGACAGAGCCAGTTTGGGAAGCAGCCGGAGATTGCGTCACAGTTCCGGTCAGTTTCAGGCGATTGACCAGGGAGCCATCTGCATCCACAACAACAAAATTATTCAGTGTATCGCCAGCGAGAATTTGCCCCCCGCCATCCAAAACCGGAGCGGCCGCCATACTGCCAGCCATTGTGTAAATCCATTTACTTGTGCCAGTGGCGGTATCAATAGCGAAAATATTTGGACCAGCGTTACCGATATAGAGAGTTTGACCATCCGGTGTAAGGGAAGGGCTGGTCTTGAACGAGCCCCCGGTGGCCGCAAAATAGAATCTTGGCCTACCGTTCGGATCCAGGCTATACAATCCGGGCTCGCTGGCAAGATACACGTTGCCTTGTGGATCGAATATAGGATTAACCCTAATCGCGCCTGCTGCGGTGAAACTCCACTTTGGCGCGCCGGTTCCGGCATCCAATGCGAATAATTTCTTGTTTCCTGTACTGGCAACAAATACTGTTCCATCCGGGCTCAGCGTCGGACTAAGTGTCAGAGATGTCGCAGTATTATATGTCCACTTGGCTGTGCCATCGGAATTCAACGCTAACACAGAACCCTTATCTGTCGTAATATAGACCGATCCATCCACCCCAACCACCGGAGTGGTGTTATTGGCCCCCGCAAGACCCGCTTTAGAGCGCCATTTTTCCTGGCCAGTATTTCCGTCCAATGCATAGACCCAACGCGCATTGTCGGCTGCATAGACGGTGCCATCTTCTCCCAGCGCAACGCCGCCAACAAATTTATTTGTGCTCCCGTTTATCGCGAATTGCCACAACGTGGAGCCATCAGGATTTAAAGCGTAGACGCGCATGGTTTGTCCGGCAAAATATATCGTGCCGTTGGAACTCAATACCACTGGTGCGGTATAGAAGGGTCCCCCGGTAAAGTTCCTTTTAGCCCGCTGGCTGCCATCCGCGTTGACGATGAGCAAATTGCCCTTTTCACCAAGAGATACGAAACCGCCATCGGGAAGATAAGACACGGGATTGGGTTGTGTGGATACCAGAGTGTAATAGGATTTCAGCACCCGCATACTCGTCACATATCCCGGCCAGCCTGAACTGTCAGCGCCTTCTACGCCCTTGTTTGCAACAACGGCTTGCACGCCAGAATACGCAGCAAGCTGCTCAATCTGATTGACTGGCAAGGTGGCGGCAACCGAGTTGATCAACCAGAGGTCGGAGGTGATCTTACCGCCCACAGCCTCGACCGCATGCCGCGCTACCTGAGAATTGGTAGCGGTAACTATCAAAGAAAGCGTTTTCGTCTGTTGGGAATAGAGATTAGCCTCAACGAAGGCGCGATGCGATACAGATTCGCCCGGAGTCCTGGCGACCCCTAACATCGCCAACATGACGGATAATATAAGAATTAATTTTACTATCCGTTGGTATGTAAGATTAAAGGGATGAATTTTCATTCTGCACTTCATTCACACCAGGCAACCAAATTGTTGCTTCTTAAATTGTATCTCGCATACCATTGAGGGTTAATTACAACCAACTTACACCTTTGGCCCCGCCTCTACGACCTCAATCGGCGTGCCTTCCTCAAACTTCTTGAAATTCTGCTTGAACCTCAACGCCAGATCCCTATAGCGCTTGTCATACTCCTCGCGGCTCGGCCAGCTGGACCACGGCTCCAGCACGGACTCGGGGACATCGGGGCAGGTCTTCGGGACTTCGAAGCCGAAGATCGGGTCTTGATAATAGGCCACGTCCGCGAGTTTGCCCGTCAGCGCCGCGTTGAGCAGGGCACGCGTGTGCTTGATGCTGATGCGTTTGCCCACGCCGTAGGGTCCGCCCACCCAGCCCGTGTTGACCAGCCAGCAGGTCACGCCGTAGCGCTCAATCTTGTTCTTGAGCAGTTCGGCATATTTATACGGATGATGTACCATGAACGGGCCGCCGAAGCAGGCCGAGAAGGTGATCTCAGGCTCTTTGCCGAGACCGACCTCCGTCCCTGCGATCTTGGACGTGTAGCCCGAGATGAACTGGTACAGCGTCTGGTTCGGGGTGAGACGGGCGATGGGGGGCATCACGCCGCTGGCGTCACACGTCAGCAGGATGATGTTCTTCGGGTGTCCCGCCTTCTTTTCGGGGACGGCGTTCGCGATAAATTCCAACGGGTAGGAGGCGCGCGTGTTTTCGGTAACGGTATCGTCGTCCAAATCAATGAGGCGGGTCACGGGGTCGAACGGGACGTTTTCGAGGATCGTCCCGAAGCGTTTGGTGGTGGCGTAGATTTCAGGTTCGGCGGAGGCGGAGAGACCGATCACTTTGGCGTAGCATCCGCCCTCGAAGTTGAAGACGCCGTCGTCGCTCCAGCCGTGCTCGTCGTCGCCGATGAGTCGCCGCGTCGGGTCCGCGGAGAGAGTCGTCTTGCCGGTCCCGCTCAGGCCGAAGAACAGCGCCACGTCGTCCGCGTTATCGGGGTTGACGTTGGCCGAGCAGTGCATCGAAAGCACGCCTTCCAGCGGCAGCAAATAATTCAAGATGGTGAAGACCGATTTCTTCAACTCGCCCGCGTAAGCCGTGTTGCCGACGATGGCAAGTTTTTTCTCGAACGAAAGGCAGATGAAGGTCTCGCTCTGCGTGTTGTCCACGGCGGGCTGTCCCTTGAACGACGGCATCGCGATGATCGTAAATTCGGGGACGAAGCGTTTGTATTCTTCCAGCGATTGCGGCAGGATGAACATGTTGCGGACAAAGTGACTGTGCCAGGCGTGTTCGGTCACGATGCGGACGGGCAGGCGGTAGTTCTCGTCCGCGCCCGCGTAGACGTCCTGCACGAAGACGTCGCGTCCCTGGATGAAGCCCAGCAGGCGCGCGTACAACTCCTCGAATTTATCCGCGCTGAACGGGCGGTTGTACTGTCCCCACCAGATGTTGCCTTCGCTGGTCGTTTCGCGGACGACGAACTTGTCATTCGCGGACCTGGCGGTGTGCTTGCCCGTAAACGCAACGAACGGCCCGCCGACGACGGTCGCGCCCTCCGAGCGGAAGACGGCTTCCTCGTAACAGGCCTCGGTGGAAAGGTTCCAATAGGCCAGGCGGAGATTGGCTACTCCATGATTGGAAAGGTTGTAGTCGGCTTTGCGAATTTGCGCGACAGATTCTGCGGGTGTCTTGATGTTGAGTAAATTGTTCATTATCTTCTATTCCTCAGTTTCCCGTCATTGCGAGGAGGGCGCTCTTCCCGACGAAGCAATCCCCGCGTCGTTGAGGAGATTGCTTCGGGCGAGTATGCCCTCGCAATGACGAAATGTGTTTTACAGCCAATCTCGAATCAACTTCTTATCGCCAACATAGATCTCATTCGGCGAAGTGGGATCCAGCGCCCAGCGGATGCGCGCCAGGCCTTCGGTCACATCTTTGACCGAGCCAGCGAACGACAGGCGGATGAAACCTTCCATGCCGAATTCGCGTCCAGGCACGGTCACCACCAGCGCCTTCTTCAGGATGAATTTGGCCATGTCCACGGAACTGGTTCCGAAAGCGCGCATATCGGGCAGGGCGTAGAACGTCCCTTGCGGAGGGATGAGCCGCGCCCCGTTGAACGATTTCATCTCCTGCAAAACCACGTTGCGATTATTCTCGATCTGCAGGCGCAACGCCTCCACCACGGACTGCATCCCGTTCAACGCGCCCTCCGCCGCCGCCTGCGAGACGGGCGAAACGCACGAGGTCGTCTGCGCCTGGACGTTGGTCATCACCTTGACGAGGTCACGCGGCGCCACCACCCAACCGATGCGGAAGCCCGTCATGCCGTACAGTTTCGCCACGCCGTTGACAACGATGATGTGCGAATTTTCAATATCGCGCGACGTAAACTTCCATGCAGGCTCAGCCACGTTGCGATCAAAGGTCAGTTTGTGATAAATGTCGTCGCAGATCAGATAGATGCCTTTGCGCTCGCAGAACTCCACGATCTTCGCGAGCAACTCAGGCGGGTAAATCGCGCCCGATGGATTGTTCGGGCTGTTGACGATGATCGCCCGCGTGTACGATGTCACCGCGCGCTCGATCTCCGCGAAGTTGGGCGTAAACGTCCCATCCTCGGGCGTGACGATCACAGGAACGCCGTAGCACATCTTGATGATTTCAGGATACGAGACCCAGTACGGCGCGATGACGATCACCTCGTCCTGCGGATTCAAAATCGAATAGAAGATATTGAAGAGCGACTGTTTCGCGCCATTGGTAACGATCACATTTTCGGGCGCGGCCAGGCGATTGTAATTCTCTTCGGTGTAGCGGATGACCGCCTTCTTCATGGCGGGCAGGCCATCGGGCGGGGTGTATTTCACCTCGCCGCTGGTCAACTTTGCGCCCGAAGCCAATACCGCCGCGATGGGCGTCTTGTTCTTTGGCTCGCCGATGCCGAGGTTGATGACGGCCTCGCCGCGCTCCCGAAGAAGCCGCGCTTCCTCGTTCAGGGCGAAGGTGGGAGATTCTGCGATCTCGGTTGCAAGTTTGCTAAGTTTCATTGATTCTCCGTTTGTGTCCGTCTTTGCGAGGAGGGTACTCCCGACGAAGCAATCTCCGCGCGGGGGAGGGGATTGCTTCGCCGCTCGTCCTTCGACTTCCACTTCGCCTACGCTCAGTGTCCGCTCAGGACGGCGGCTCGCAATGACGGATAGATGGGATAGAAAAACTACGCCTGGTCAGACCCTGACCAGGCATTTACACAAAGGCCCGTCTTTCGAGAGACGCATCTTGAATGATTATGTAGCAAAACCCATTCACACGGCGATTATACCAAACGGCACAAGCGGTTGCCTGACAGGTTGCTTACAGGATTTTTGTGCGGACTCCAAAGTCTCTGACTTTGGAGTTTTTCGCCAGGCCGCAAAGTCGGAGACTTTGGACTCCGCTACACCGATTCAAAATCCGACGGATTGCCCAACGGCTGACTCGTGACGGACGCGTCAATCCGCTTCACCAGCCCGCCGAGCACGCTCCCGCTTCCCACCTCGACGAAGTGGCGGATACCGCTCCCGATCATTTCCCTCGCTGACTCGGTCCAGCGCACGCGCGATCGCATCTGGGCGCGGATGTCGGCGCGGAGATCGTCGGCGGAGGTGAGCGCGCGAGCCGCGACGTTGCCGAAGATGGGCGCCGACGCATCGCGCATCGTCACCGCCTTCACCGCCGCGTCCCACTCGGGTTGGATGGAGTTCATTAAAGAGGAGTGTGCCGCAATCGAGACCGCCAGCGGAAGCGCGCGTTTCGCGCCTGCGGCTTTCGCCAATTCCATGGCGCGTTCCACAGCGGGTTTCGCGCCAGAGATGACCACCTGCCCTGGGCAGTTATCATTCGCCACCTGCACCGATTCGCCCTCGCGGCTGGCTTCTACGCACACCTTTTCCAGCTCGGGGATGCCGAGGTTCAAGATGGCCGCCATGCCGCCTGGAGCGAGTTCGCCCGCGCGCTTCATCAATTGTCCACGTGTGCGGACGAGGTTCAGCCCGTCGGCGAAGGTCAACGCGCGGGAGGCCGCGAGAGCCGATAATTCGCCAAGAGAATGCCCGGCCAGCGCGGCCGGCCGAAGGTCAGGGAATTGAAGCGAGAGGACGCGCCAAGCCGCCAGCGAGTGAACGTACAGCGCGGGCTGGGTGTTAATCGTGTCGTTCAGTTCGTCGGCGGGGCCGTCCCACATCAGTTTGGAGAGAGGGAAGCCAAGCAGGGAGTCGGCTTCGTCGAATGTCTCTTTGGCGATGGGGAACGCGGCGGCAAGGTCGCGCCCCATGCCGACAGTCTGCGAACCCTGGCCTGGAAAGATAAAAGCGGTGGTTGGGAAGTTGATTGTCATACCCCTTTAAACACAAACGAGCCGTGTTGGTCACGGCTCGTTTGTGTCCACCAACAGTTGAATTGCTGGCGAAACGTCCAGTCATCCGCAGTTCAACTACGGATGAACCCGTTACTCGGACTTGGCTTTTTCTTTTTTGACCTGCACGACTTCGCGGTCTCCGTAAAAACCACAGGTGGTGCAGACAACGTGCGGCAGGCCCATGGAACCGCAGTTCTTGCACGCAACCAGGTTGCGGGCCACGATGGCGTCGTGGGCGCTGCGGCGGTCGCGGCGGCCTTTTGAGTGCTTGCGTTTGGGTTGTGGGGTCATTCCGTTCTCCTTATTGACATGCAATCGCCGAGCAAGGCTCGGCGCGGTTTTCAGACAGCGGCGGGATTATAGTAGTAGAAAGCAGTGACGTCAAGCCTGAACCGTTGTAAAATCAGACTTATGGAAGTTCAAATTGCTGTCGCAAAGATCAACAAATACGCGGTCTCCGAAAGCGGGGACACGCTGGAAGTCGTCGAACGCCCCAATGGCGGTCTCTCCGTCGTTTTGGCGGACGGGCAATCGAGCGGACGGGGGGCGAAGGCCGTCTCGATGATGGTCGTCCGCAAAGTGATCGGACTGCTGGCCGAGGGCGTGCGGGACGGGGCCGCGGCGCGCGCCGCCTCGGACGCGCTCTTCACCGACAAGAGCGGTAAAGTTTCTTGCACGCTCAACATCGCCTCGGTGGATTTGGCGACGAACACCATTGTGCTGACGCGCAACAATCCCTCATCGTTCGCGATCTGTCGCAACGGACAGGTGGATTGCATCTCGGCCGAAAGCGTTCCGCTCGGAACTGCTCGGGATACGCGTCCCGTCATCTCGGAAATCAACATCGAGCCAGGCCTCATCATCGTACTCCACACCGACGGGTTGGATCACGCGGGCAAACGCCGCGGCCAGCCGATGGAGGTCTGCACCGTCATCCAGTCCATGCTCGACGAGCAGGATCCCAGTCCGCAATCCATCGCGGACGAGTTGCTGGTGCACGCCGTCAGCCTGGACGAAGGCCGTCCCGCGGACGATATCAGCGTGGTGGCGCTCAAGGTGAGTCCGCGCGTGGGCGATCAGGTGCGGCGGATGAGTGTGCGATTGCCGATTGAATGAATACCATCCCCAAACACACCCTCCAACACTGGCGCGCATCCATTCGCGACACAAGCCTGTTACTGCGCGAATTTGGCTGGCCGTTGTTGTTTTTCTTGCTGGTCATCACAGGCGGGGGCGTGGCCTATCATTTCATTGCCGAGGCCGTGGGCGAACCTGTGCCGACATTGCCTGAGTCGGTCTACTCGATTTTGACGATGGCCTTTTTGCAACCGAGCGGGGATTTTCCGCGCAATCCGTTTTTACAAGTCTTTTATTTCCTCATGCCGATCGTGGGTATCGGCGCTCTGGCGCAGGGACTGACCGATTTCGGCATCCTGCTCTTCAACCGTCGCGCCCGAAGCAGAGAATGGGAGATCGCAGTGGCATCCATTTTGAATAATCATCACATCCTGGTCGGTCTCGGCCACCTTGGGTTTCGCGTCGTCCAGCAATTGCATGAGATGGGCGAACAGGTGGCGGTGATCGAACTCGACCCGAAAGCCGACCTGACCGCCGCCGTGCAAAAAATGGGCATCCCCGTCATCAGCGGAGACGCCAGCCGCGAGATCACGCTCAACGACGCCAACGTGAAGGACGCCAAGTCCATCATCATGTGCGTGCAAAACGACGCGATCAACTTGAAGACCGCGCTAAAGGCGCGCACGATCAACCCGAAAATCATGGTGGTCATCCGCATATTCGACGATGACTTTGCTGACGAACTCCACGAGCAATTTGGCTTCAACGCCCTGAGCGGTACCGCCATCGCCGCGCCGGCCTTTGCCGCATCCGCCGCGGGCGCGGACATCACCAACCCGATCAACATCGAAGGCGAGTCGCTCAGTTTGGCGCGGCTCACCGTCTCGCCTAAATCGGCATTGGACGGCAAAACTGTAGGCCAGATCGAGGACGGATACAGCGTGAGCATCGTGCTGGTGCGACACGATCACACGTCCGAGTTGCATCCCACCGACAAGTTGAAGGTCAAAGGCAACGATATGTTGGCCGTGCTGGGCCGCCCTGAGAAATTGAATTCCCTTGTCCATGCCAGCAGATGATGGACGTAGTAGCCGATACCTAGTCGGCTTGGTGGGGCCTTGCGGCTCGGGGAAGTCCACGCTGATCGCGGCGCTGGAAGCGCGGGGGTATGCGTGTCGCCATATCGCGCAGGAACATTCCTACGTGAAAGATATGTGGAAACGAATCACCAATCCAGACGTGTTGATCTTCCTGCAAGCCTCGTTCGCCGTCTCCACGGCGCGGCGCAAATTGAACTGGAACGAAGCAGATTACCTCGAACAACAACGCCGTCTCTCCCATGCGCTCGCCAATGCGAACCTAATCGTGGACACCGATTCGCTTCCGCCCGATGAAGTGGCGCGGCGCGTGTTGGAATTTTTGGAACGATAGCGCGAGTGCGTCGCACCATATAGCAGGATTTTTCCTACGGGTTAGGTGCGACGCACTACCCTCCTTGACTATGAAACCTCTCCTCGCTTCCCTTCTGACTTTGAGCCTGTTCGCGGCTTGTTCGGTCTTTACGCCGACGCCGACCGTGTCGCCTACCTCGAGCATCCCCACCGTGGTTGGAGATGACGATCTCGACTATCTCCAACCCGACCTGCCCATCTTCCGCGAGCCGTTGATTGAGTCTCAGCGCGGCGCCCTCGCTGAAATGAAGGATGCCACCGTCTACCGCATCGAATTTATCGTTGACGATAACCTGGTGAACGTGGAAGGAGCGGAAACGGTTTTTTACACTAATCAAGAATCCGAACCGCTCGAAGAACTCGGCTTTCGTCTCTTCCCGAACATTCTCGGCGGGGAAATCGAAATTCGTGATTTGACGATGGATGGGACACCCGTCTCGCCGCGCTACGAGTTGGCAAATAGTTTGATGATCGTCCCGCTGGAGAGTCCGCTGGCGGTGGGGGAGAGTGTCCGCGTGGCGATGCGGTTTTCGCTACGCGTGCCGACCGAAGTGGAATTGAACTACGGCGTGTTGGCCTCGGTGGATGGCGTGTTGACGCTGGCGCACGCGTATCCCGTCATCCCCGCGTATACGGACGAGGGCTGGAACGCCGAACTGCCTCCGCAATCGGGCGACGTGACGTTTAACGACGCGGCGTTTTACCTCGTCTCGATCAGCGCGCCGAAGGACGCGGTGGTTGTCGCCTCGGGGTTGGAGTCCGCGCCCGCGACGGCCGGCCCGCGCAAAGTCTGGAATGTGGCGGGAGGGCCGGCGCGCGATTTCTTCGCGGCGGTCAGTCGTGATTGTGAAGTCGTCACGCAAAATGTCGGCGAGGTGGCTGTCAACAGTTACGCGCCCAAGTCGTTGCAAAAAGAGAATCGGGCGATGCTGGAAGTGGCGACGCGCGCGCTGGAGACGTTTAGCGAGTTGTACGCGCCCTATCCCTACGCCGAGTTGGATTTGGTCGTGACGCCCACGCTGGCGCTGGGAATTGAATACCCTGGCGCGATCGTCATCGCGGACAAACTTTTGCTGGGCGAATTTGGTGAGAAAAATTCCGCCTATTTCGAGTCCACGGTGGCGCATGAAGTGGCGCATCAATGGTTTTATAACCTGGTCGGCAACGACCAGTTGGACGAACCCTGGCTGGACGAATCGCTGGCGCAGTTTGCCACCTGGCAATATTACAGAGTCAATTTTGGGGAAGGAGCCGCAGACGAATTTGAAGATGCCTTGCGCCTGCGCTGGGAACGCGTGGAAGGCGCGCCGATGCCAATTGGCATGCCTGTGGCGAAGTACAGCGGTTTGGAATATGGCGCGATCGTCTACGGGCGCGGGGCATTATTTTTCGACGCGCTGAAAGAGAAGATGGGGGAGGATGCTTTCGACGCGTTCATCAAAGATTACGTCGCGACGTTCTCGTGGCAAATCGCCACTACCGAAGGCGTGAAATCTCTGGCCGAAAAACACTGTCAATGCGATCTTTCGGCCTTGTTTGAAGAGTGGGTGTATTGACCATCCGCGCGGGCCGTGTACAGAAAAAGCGGGGGTATAATAGAACGTACGTTCCCCTATTCAAAAGAGACCAAAATGGAATTCAAACTCACTGCTCCCTTCATCCCGATGGGCGACCAGCCTGAAGCGATTCGTCAGCTTGTAGATGGCGTGCAAAAAGGCATGAAACACCAGGTTTTGCTTGGAGCCACTGGCACGGGCAAGACATTCACCATAGCGAGTGTAATTCAACAATTGCAAAAACCGGCGCTCATCATGGCGCATAACAAGACTCTCGCCGCGCAACTCTACGCGGAATTCAAGGAATTCTTCCCTGAGAACGCGGTCGAGTATTTCGTCTCATACTATGACTATTATCAACCTGAGGCGTACGTTCCCCGCCACGATCTCTACATAGAAAAAGAGACGCAGATCAACGAGGAGATCGAGCGTCTGCGATTGGCAGCGACCACATCGCTCATCTCACGCAAGGACGTGATCATCGTCGCGTCGGTGTCGTGCATTTACGGTCTCGGCTCGCCCGAGGAGTTCGGCAAAGGGACGGTGACTCTCAAGGTGGGCGGGATTTGGCGTCGCAACGCGCTCATCCGTCAGTTGGTGGAGAGTCAGTATCAGCGCAACGACGTTGAATTACGCAGTGGCGCTTTCCGAGTCAGAGGCGACACGCTGGAGATCGTCCCCGCTTACGAAGACAAGCGCGGCTTCCGCATCACGTTCTTCGGCGACGAGGTGGAGCGCATCATCCAATTCAGCCCGCTGACGGGCGAGGTCTTCGACGAGCCACTGGAAATCTCCATCTATCCCGCCAAGCAATACCTGACCGCCTCGGACAAAATGAAGGACGCCATTGCCAACATCGAAAAAGAGTTGGAGGAACGACTGGCGCTGTTTAAGGAGCAGGGTAAACTGATCGAAGCGCAACGCATCGAACAACGCACGCGCTACGATCTGGAAATGCTCAAAGAGGTGGGCTACAGTTCTGGCATCGAAAACTACTCGCGTCATCTCGATGGCCGCGAGCCCGGCACGCACCCGTGGACGATGATTGACTTCCTGCCGAGCGATTACTTGCTCATCATTGACGAGTCGCATATGAGCGTCCCGCAGATCCGCGGCATGTACAACGGTGACCGTTCGCGCAAAGAGACGCTGGTGGAATTTGGCTTCCGCCTGCCGAGCGCGCTTGACAATCGTCCGCTCAAGTTCGATGAGTTTGAAAAGGTGATGGGACACACCATCTACACGTCCGCCACGCCGGGGCCGTATGAAATGCAACACGCCGAACAAGTGGCCGAGCAGATCATCCGCCCGACCGGCCTCGTGGACCCCGAGGTGGATATCCGCCCAACGAAGGGACAGGTGGATGACCTCGTCAAAGAGATTCGCGCCCGCACCGAAGTCGGCGAGCGCGTGCTCGTCACCACGCTAACGAAGCGCATGGCCGAAGACCTCGCCACCTACATCATGGAACTCGGCATCAAAGTTCATTATCTCCACTCCGAAGTGGAGACGCTCGAACGCATCGGCATTTTGCGTGACCTGCGCCTCGGGGTCTTCGACGTGGTGGTCGGCATCAACCTCCTGCGCGAGGGACTCGATCTCCCGGAAGTTTCCCTCGTGGCGATTTTGGACGCGGATAAGGAGGGCTTCCTGCGCTCGGACACGGCGCTCATCCAGACGATTGGCCGCGCCGCGCGTCACCTGCATGGACGCGTCATCATGTACGCCGACCGCATCACCGATTCGATGAAGCGCGCCCTCGATGAAACGTCCCGCCGCCGCGCCAAGCAGGTGAAGTACAACCAGGAACATGGCATCGTCCCCGTCAGTATCCACAAAGCCATCCGCGACCTGACCGACCAGATGTCGCCGCGCGCCGTCGCCGAGATGAAGGGCGAGTACAAGACCAAGTCGCGCGATGCGATGCCGCGCGACGAGATGAAGCGTCTGCTCGGCGAGTTGGAACGTCAAATGAAAGAAGCCGCCAAGAATCTCGAATTTGAGAAGGCCGCCGCGTTGCGCGATGAACTCTACGAGTTGAAAGCCATCTTTGCGGACGAGGAGAATCTCAAGCCGTGGGAGCGGTTGAAGTTGCTGGCGGGAGAGTGAAGAAGTGATCAGTGGAAAAACCGCGGATATGAAGGCCCGCTCCGCTGTTTTTGTAAAGAAGTTGTTGAAATTGTAAGGGGCTGGTTGCGTGGACGCGGTAAAATTTGCTTCGATCTTAGAAACTGTGACAGGAGCAGTATGAAACTCACTATTCGTGACGCCTCTGGTTGGACCATTTTTATCTTCGGCATCCTGGCGTTTTTCCTTGGGTTGGTGGGGCTGGTTCGACCTGAAATTCTTTTATCCATGCTGGGATTCGAGGTTCTTTCCCGCGCGGCGCGCGCGAGCGGAGACTACACCATTGTGTTTATGACGGCATCCTCGATGGCGTCTTTCAATATGGGAGCCTACTACGTTCTGGCGGCCATGAATGACTTGAAAAAGTTCTATTGTTGGACAGTCCCCTTTCGCGCGGTGACGTTCACCGTCTTCACGTTGTCGGTTGTTATCGGCTACGCCCCCGTCCGCTTTCTCGGCGTGGCGTTTTGGGAACTGATCGGCGGCCTCGCGACCGGGCTGGCGTTATACTCCGAACAGCGGAAATCTGCAAAACCTGGAGGCGCTCATGCGCTCTAAATGGATCGAATATAACGGTAAGAAGATTTTTTACCAGGATTTTTCCAACTTGCTTTACCGCTCGGACCTGGTAAAAAAAGAATTGGAAGAAGTGCACGCGATTGTCCTGGCGGAACCACTCAACTCTGCGCTGGTTCTGTCCGATTTTCGCAACACTAATATCACCACCGATCTCATCCCAGTGATGAACGCCTCCTCGAACGCCACGAAGGGACACGTCAAGCGGACGGCAGTCCTCGGGGTGACGGGCATCAAGCGCACCCTGGCCGATATGTTGACCCAGATCACCGGCCAGCCGCTAAAGTATTTTGATACCGAATTATCCGCAAAGATTTGGCTGGCGGAAGATTAGCGCAAAATCGGCCGTTAAATCAAAAAGCGCGCAGAACCATCTGCGCGCTCTTTTTGTTTGTTGACCATTGCTACATGACCGCGGCGATTAAATCTTTTTCAACTTTGTTTTCATATCGGGCGTCACCGCCAGCGCCATCTTGAGCGCGCGGGGTTTTATTTGCCCATCATTTCGCAAAATGCTTTTACCGCTGTGGGACAAAATTGCCTCCCTGCTTGTTCGCGAATATATTGAATGGCAGTTTCCCCGTCCCAGCCTTTTCGATACGGGCGGTTCGACGTGATGGCGTCGTATGTGTCCACCACTGCAAAGAGACGCGCCACGAGGGGAATCTCCTCTCCCTTAAGCCCGCGCGGGTAGCCCGTCCCGTCCCAGCGTTCGTGGTGACAGTAGGGAATGTCCAATGCGGGGGCGAGATATTCGATGTGCGACAGGAGGTCGTATGCTTTTTCGGGATGCGTGCGCATGACCTTCCATTCGTCTTCGGTGAGGGACTCCTTTTTTTGCAGAATGGAATCGGGCAGGGCCATTTTGCCGATATCGTGCATGAGCGCGCCGCGCCGCACGTGACCTATGTCCGCTTCGGGGATGCCCATGTTTCGCGCCAACGCCACCGCGAGGTCCGCGACGCGATGCGTGTGTTCGTCTGTGACGTGGTCGCGCATATCCAGCACACGCGACCATCCGGCGAGGGTGGCGTCGTATGCCTGGCTGATATCCGTAATGGCTTGTTGGGCTTTTTGATATAGCCGTGAATTGGCGATTGCCAGCGACGCTTGGAAAGAAAGCATATAGCAGAGGTCAATTTCGGTGGGGGTGAATCTTCGCGGGAATTCTGTGTCGCCCACGATGAAAACGCCCAGCGCTTCGCCTTTGAGTAGGAGAGGAAAATAAAGGATGGATATCAGATGCCGCGCTTCGATGACGACGCGTTCGGCCTGTGTGATTGTCTCTTCATGCACGTCAAAGATGGTAACAGGAGTCATTGTCAGGATTGCCTGTTTGATGTGCGGGTGATCGTCGAGGGAGGCGACGCGAAGTTCATCGGGAAATTGAGGGGGCAGGGGCGGGGTGGTTGCCCCTAGAATGAGCGTTTTTTCTTCCAGCGTGTAGATCGCGCCCGTGCCCAGGCGAAGGAGATCGGCGGCGCTTTCGATGGCTATTTGTAAAATTTCAGATAAATCCATTGTGGATGCAAGTGAACTGCTGACGCGTAATAGTGTTGATAATTCATTCGCTGGGATCCGCGTTGTCAATTCTTCGTAAGTGTCAAATTCAGGTGGCGTCATGATGTTTCTCGCTGATTACAGATTATAAGGCTTGTTGTTTGATCGGGCAGACTTTCCTTTAGATTACATTAACAACTGCCGAGTGGCAAGTGTTAAAAATCACGGCTTTCTAATTTCGTTGACGTTGAAACACAGTGTAATTTGCCCTCCATGCAGAGTTAAAGGATTACAAAAAGAGCGCACAGAAATTTCTGTGCGCTCTTTTTAGGCTAAAAACTTGCAACTTACTGCGAGTCGTCCACCACGTATTCTTCGTCAATCACGCCGTCGCCGTCCAGGTCCACGCCGAAGTAGATGCCTTCGGGGTTGGCGTCGGTCCACTCAGCGTAGTTGATGTAGACCAGCGCGCCTTCGGCGAGCGCGATCTCCTCGGCGTAGAACTCCTCCTCGGTTTCGTCGGTGATGCGGGTCATGTAGAAATTGAACGTGCCTTCGTTGGTCAACTTCTCGGTGTTGATCAGCAGGTCGCCGGCCTTGCTATCGAGAATGGCGGTGATGATGCCGCCGCCGGTGATATCTGCGCCGTAGATCTCGAAGTAGTAATCCGCTTCGGCGTCGGGGTTTTCGATGCCGAACACGATGTTCGGAGATTCGTCGCCGAGCGTTTCGTAGGCGATGGTTTCATCCTGGGGATAGAAGTAGACTACGTCCACCTGGCCGGGGGTGAGGTAGATGCCCTCGAGGCCGATGCTGTATCCAGGTCCGATGAGAACGAGGTCGGTGAGGGTTTCCTCGGTGAGATCGGTCCCGTCAACTTCGATGGTCACGTCTAGGGTCGCGGGAAGCGAGTAGATCGGTTCGGGGGCGTTCATGCTGGCGGCCATGCGGAACTGTGAGTAGGACGCGCCAGGAATCTCGTTGACGATCTTGCCGTCCACGTAGCCGAGGCGATTGCCGCTTTCGTCGGTGATGAGGATGTGGCCTTCGCCATCGAGGAAGACCTGGTTATCAAGTTGAGCAAGCGCGGCCAGTTTGCCGCCCGTGGAGGAGAATCCGCCGCCCGAGCAGAACGGACAGACCTGCTGGGTTACGCGGGCGGAAGTGGGGGTGAGGTCGAGGGTGTAACTATCGGCATTGCCCGACCAGACATCCGACTGCACCTGCGGGTTGATGGACGTTTCGTACGTCCACGAGTTATCGCGCGAGTCCACGTAGAGTTCGCGCGTTTCGCCGGGGTAGTTGTTATCGTAGACGAGGATCGCGTAGAGGCCGTCGCCCTTGTCTGTCACGCCGAAGGGAGTGACGGCGTGCCCGCTTCCCTTGCCGTCATAGATGCCGATGGTGTAGGTTTCGCCGTTCACGTCCATCTGGCGGATCACATCCAAAATTTCCATCGGCGTGCCGCGCACCACGCTTTCGTTCGTGGGCGCCACAGTTTGCGTGGCCCACCAATAAGCGAGTTCACGCTGGAGCGCTTCGTCGTTGAGATCGAGATCGCTGGCGAGCGAGCCGCCGAAATCGGAGGGCGGAACCTGGCCGGTGTACATCATCAGGCTCAACACGGCCATGCCTTCGCAATGTCCGCCGCCCATACTGCCGTTGACCTGTTCCATCCACTGTTCGGCGGGCGGGGTGAGGATGCACTCCTCGCCGTTGAGGTCCGCGCAAACCTGGTCGCCAAACATGCGACGCATCTCGGTGGCGGTCAGGTTGGTGGCGGGGATGTCATCGCCGTAGTTGGGGAAACTGAACCCATTGCTTTCAGGCACAAAACCAAAGTCATAGACCAAATCGCCAGGCGCGCTGGCGGGGAACTCGGTGGCTTCTCCGCTGGGTTCCTCGGTCATCGGCTCTTCGGTGTACTCTTCCTCAACGTAGCCTTCCTCGGTGGCAAATTCATCGCCCCCGCCGCAGGCCAGGGTGAGAGCAAGGATGGCAAGGAGAGAGAGCAGAATGTGGATGCGTCGTTTCATTTTTTCTCCTAACAAGATTGGGGTGTGGGGTAGCGTGCATTTTACAATATTTCGCAATATCAAACCTTACAAGTTGATTCTATTCGACTCATTATGACTGGGAGGACGTTGCGATAATCGCTCGGCTCGCGCGTGACGTTGAGGCGGAGGAGGCGCTGGGAGGGGACCGCGGCCAGCCAAACGTCGAGGAAAGACGCGAGCAGCGCGGCGTCGTCGGCGGAGGCGATGTTGATGCGGTCACGCGCGGCCAGTCGGGCGCGCACGGTCTCTTCGTCGGCGGTCAAATGGATGATGAGGTCGGGAGGCGGGAGCAGTGCGCGCGTCCAAGCGTAGTAGCGGCGGAGCAGATTCAGCTCGGGGTCGTTGATCCAGCCGCGGGCGTGGAAGAGACGCGTGAAGCCGTGGAAGTCGAGGTCGAGTCCGCCGTCGGTGAGGGCCGGACGCGAATCGAGGCGCAGGAGACGTTCCTGTTCGGCGCGGTAGAGGAGAAAGTCGAATTGGTTGGCGAAGGCGTAGCGGGCATCCTGTTTGAAGAGGGCTTGAAAGGGACGCGCGGCGTGGTCTTCGAGGCCGAGGGCGAATTCTTTTTGCGCGGCGAGGGCGCGCACGAGGCTTGTCTTGCCCGCGCCGCTCACGCCGATGACGGAGATGAGTTTTGCCATTTAAGACAATTGTAAGTTGATTTTTTAAAAATAGCCCTATAATGTTTTTAACAAACCGTTCCTGGCGGGCGACCCGAACTCTGGAAAGACCAATTTTAAAATGGTCTTCGTCTGTTTCCTGATGGAAACAGGGCAGGCAATGGGTTGCGAACCAGAACGGCGCAAGATAACTGAATATCTTGTGGATGCCCCGTGGTTACAGCCACGGGGCCTGGTTTTTAGGAGCGTAAATGATTATGACAAAGGGTGATAAACAATCACCCTCGCGTCCGATTTAAAATCCCCCCTTTTTCAAGTCATAATTAATGACAAGGCTTATGGTCTTTGGTACATTTCATCCATGAGCCAGCCAACGCTTCCGCGCCCGCGCAGGGTCATTATTGCTTCTGCCAACCCGCTCTTTCGAGAAGGGTTGCGGAAGACTTATGCCACCCGATGGGGCGAACGTGCCGTGATCGTGGGCACGCCCGCCACCATGGAGGAGACTCTGGCTTCGTTGGAGACGCTTCGCCCCGACCTGGTGATCGTGGACTACGACGATACCAAGATCAACCGTGAGGAGTTTTTGGAGCGGTTTGTGGAGGGCGAATCGCCCATGCAGGTTGTTTTGGTTTCGCTCGGTTCCAGCGAGACGGTGGCGCTTTATCAGCGCAAACGTCTTACTGCCGCGCAAGCCGAAGCCTGGCTCGGAAATCCCTGGGGTTAACCCTATCCCTTTTTAGGAGAAGAGTATGCGACACTATATTACTGTTGGCATTCTCGTCATCGTTGCGGCCTTTGGCACGTACTTTGGCCTCGACGCGCTCGAGTTGATGCCTGAGGCGGCCAGCGCGCAAGCTGGACCAATTGACTGGCTTTGGAACTACCAGGTGATTGCGATCTCGTTCCTATTCGCGTTAATCGTCGTTCCTCTGGTCTATTCTCTCATCGTTTTCCGTCGCAAGAAGGGCGATACGAGCGATGCGGAGCACATCGAAGGTAACACCAATCTCGAGATCGGCTGGACGATCGCCCCGCTTTTCATCGTGATGGTTTTCGCGTATATGGGTTCCTACTCGCTGAGCGAAGTCCGCCGCGCCGACCCGCAGGCCATGATCGTCAAAGTCCATGCGCGGCAGTTCTCGTGGACGTTTGAGTATCCCGAGCAGGGCGGTTTCATGAGCAATGAGTTGCACCTTCCTGTGGATCGTCAGGTTCTTCTCCAGATGGATTCGACCGACGTGATCCACTCGTTCTGGATTCCCGAATTCCGCGTCAAACAGGACGTTGTGCCGGGGCGCGTGACCGAACTGCGCATCACGCCGACGCTGATTAACCTTCCCAGCCAGCCTTACAAAGTCCGCTGTGCGGAATTGTGCGGCTCTGCTCACTACAGTATGGAATCCAAGGTCTTTGTCTCAGACGAATCCACTTTCCAACAGTGGGCGGCGGAACAACTGGCCGCCTATGCCGCCGCGCAGACACCCGAAGCCAAGGGTGAATTGCTGGCGAAGAATAACGGCTGTTTTGGTTGTCATTCGCCTGTTGGGGCGGCCCTGGTCGGCCCCACCTGGAAGGGACTCTTCGGATCGCAGGTACAACTCTCGAACGGCACAACCGTCACGGCGGATGAGGCTTTCATCCTCGATTCCATCCTGAATCCACAGGCGACGATTGTGGCGGGATTTGAGGGCGCCAGCGCCATGCCTGCCTATGCGTTCACCGAAGAAGAACTGTCTTATATCGTCGCTTACATCATGTCGTTGAAGTAACGCGTGGAGAAAATCAATATGAATAAATTCATTCGCGGCTTGATTTGGATACTTGCCATTGTCCTTGTTACGGCCGCAACAGCTTTCGCGTTGGCCGGAATTGGGTTGATATTTGGCAATACTTTCGAGTTGCACCCGATTAACTGGTTTGTTGGCGCGCTCGTCGGCGTGGTTGTTCCGCTCTACGTTCGATATCGCCAGATTCCCCTCATTCGAGGGTTATTCTGGCAATTGATCGCCACAGTGATAGGAGTGCTCTTTGTTTCCTTCATCCGCCTGGCAATGGGTCTGAAGGCCGCTGGCGGCTCATACTTGTTTACCGAGCATGCCTGGGTCTTTGGCGGCTTTGTCGGCACGCTGGCCTTCCTCGCCGCGCATGGCGTGATGGGCGACTGGTTCAAATGGTGGCGCGGCATTGACACGCCCGACCATCACGAAGACCCTGCGGGCTGGACCAAATTCCTTGGCCCGTCGCTCGATCACAAGGTCATCGGCATTCAATATACAGTTGTCGCCATCCTTCTGCTCGTCATTGGCGGAACCTTTGCCTTGATCTTCCGCACCGAACTTTCGTTTGAGGGAAAACAGTTTCTGGAGGCCGCGCAGTACAACACGTTGATGTCCCTGCACGGCATGATCATGATCGTCTCGATCCTGCTTGGCATCTCGGGCCTGATGAACTATCTCGTTCCGCTGCTGATCGGCGCACACGACATGGCCTTCCCGCGCTTGAACGCCTTCTCGTTCTGGATCGCCGTCCCGGCCGCGGTGTGGTTGCTGATGTCCATGCCGCTCGGCGGCGTCGAAACGGGCTGGACGGGGTATCCGCCCCTCTCGGCCAACCCCGCCAAAATCGGCCAGCAGATGTTCTTCCTCGGCGTGATCGTGGCGGGTTGGTCGTCCATCCTCGGCGCGCTCAACCTGCTGGTCACGGTTTTCCGCATGAGGGCCAAGGGCATGACCGCCTTCCGCCTGCCGATCTTCGTCTGGGCCTCCATTGCCACTTCGCTGATCGCGCTCACCGCCACGCAGTTGATCGGCCTCTCGTTCCAGATGGTGATGTTCCAGCGTCTCTTTGGCATGGGCTTCTTCGACCCAGACAAGGGCGGCAATCCAGTGCTCTTCCAGCACCTGTTCTGGTTCTACTCGCATCCCGCGGTGTACGTCTTCATTTTGCCTGGCCTGGGCGTCGTCTCCGAGTTGCTCCCGCCGCTCATCCGCAAGCCGCTTTTCGGCTACAAGTGGATCGCCATGTCCTCGCTCGGCATCGCGCTGGTGGGCTTCCTCGTTTGGGCGCACCACATGTTCACCTCAGGCATGAACGAATACCTGCGCGTCCCGTTCATGTATAGCACCCTACTCGTGGCTGTGCCGACGGGCGTCAAATTCTTCTCGTGGGTCGCGACCATTTGGAAGGGCAAAATTCCGACTCCCATGCCCTCGGCCTTCCTCTTCACCGTCGGCGCGATCATCGTCTTCCTGATGGGCGGTCTCACTGGACCTCCGAACGCGACCGTCTCGACCGACCTGCACTTGCACGACACGTACTGGATCGTCGGCCACTTCCACGATACTTTGTTCGGAGGATTCGTCTTCCCGTTCTTCGCCGCGCTCTACTACTGGTTCCCGAAAGCGACGGGTCGCCGCATGAACGAGACCCTCGGCAAGTGGCACTTCTGGCTGATGACTCCCTCGTTCTTCGTGCTTTCGCTCGGCATGATGCGCATCGGTCTGCTCGGCATGCGCCGCCGCATCTTTGATTACGACAAGGCGCTGGGCTTCCAGACCTGGCACATCGTCCTGACCGTGGCGGCCTTCCTGATCGCTCTCTCAGTGTTGATCTTCATCATCAACCTCATCAAAAGCGTCAAGAACGGCGAACCCGCCGAGGGCAACATCTGGAACTCGCGCTCGCCCGAATGGCAGGTGGCCTCGCCCATGCCCGCGCACAACTACGATACGCCCTTTGAAGTCGTGGGCGAACCGTACGATTACGGTTTGCCTGGCTCGAAGTACGTGGAATTCATGAAGAAGTAGGGAACGAATCCATGACACACACAACCGATAAAAAGTCCGCGCTCTCGCAGGGCGTCATCATCTTCATCTACCTCGCCGTGTTGACGGGTCTGGAGTTCGCGCTCGCCCTCTTCCTGCCGAACGTCATCCTGCTGGCGGTGGTGGCGCTGGTGAAGGCCGCGCTGGTGGCCTACTACTACATGCACATCTACAAGCTGAATGAGGACGATCACGGCCACGACGTGGGTCACGAAAGCCTCGCCTACAAGACAGGCTCGAACCGCCTCGGCCTGTGGCTCTTCCTCCTGTCCGATTCGTTCGTCTTCGGCGGGTTGCTCGTCAGCCGCTTCAACCTGTTGGGCATGGAAGGTCCGCATCTCAACCAGTACCTTGGTTTCGGCGTGACGGCCTTCCTGCTTCTCTCGTCCTTCTTCATGAACCGCGCCGAAACTTCCATGGCGCACGGAGATAAAAAGGCTTTCCTTTCCAACATCATGGTCACCATGATCCTTGGGCTGGCGTTTGTCCTCGGCGTGGTCGGCGGCGAATGGCAGTTGGCGAAGATCGAAGGCGTGATCGCCAACAAGGATGTGGCAGGCGGCATCTTCTACATGATGACGGGTATGCACGCCTTCCACGTGTTCACGGGTTTGATCTTCCTGTTCTTCACCTGGCGCAACGGTAAGAAGGATTACTTCACCGCCGAGAACCACTGGGGCGTGGAAGCCGCCGCCGTCTACTGGCACTTCGTGGACGTGGTCTGGATCTTCTTCTACCCCGCGCTGTATCTCATCGGTGTCGCGGGCGGATAGTCTGCTGGCGAATGGGTGAACCGTTTTTATCGGTATTTTTCCCTTTACTGGTAGACCCGCTTATCGTAATATTCACCCGTTCGGAATGACGGGGGCGGCCACTCGGTCGCCCCCGTTTTTTCTGCACCAGTGTTTCGTCATTGCGAAGGAGGCGTTCTCCCTGACGCCGCCCGCCAGGGCAGGTGTCCCGACGAAGCAATCTCCTAGTCGTGGGGAGAGATTGCTTCGCAACGTGCGCTCGCAATGACGGGCAGGAATTGTATATGGACAAAAAAATCCTCTCTGTTGGACTCCTATCCCTCCTTCTCGTTCTCCTCGTGACGCTGGCCGTCTTCTGGCTTGGACAGCCCGCATCCTTCCGCGGCACGTCGTACGGCGAGCCGTATCCGCCCGCCGCGCCTTTTGAGCTGACGCGCGCAGATGGACAGCCCTTCCGCCTTGCCGACCAGCGCGGCAAGATCGTCCTGCTCTTCTTCGGCTACACCGCCTGTCCCGATGTCTGTCCCACCACGATGGCAGAGATGAAACAAGTGGTGGACGCGCTTGGCGACAAGGCCGTGTCCGTGCAAGTGGTCTTCATCTCCGTTGACCCCGACCGCGACACGCCCGAACTCATGCAAAAATATGCCGATCATTTCAACAAGAATTTCATCGGACTGTCTGGTTCGATGGACGAACTCCAAAAAATCTGGGACGCCTACGGCATCTTCCGCGCGGTCAACCAGACGGAAGCCTCGGCCATGGGCTACATCGTGGACCACACCGCCCGCGTCACATTGGTAGACGCCGACGGCAACCTGCGTCTCTCCTACGGCTTCCAGACTCCCGTCGAAGATATCGTCCACGACATAAAGATATTGCTCAAAAAATAATCCCCAACCCCGAAGGGGTGGCATTTTCCGCCCGAAAAATTTCATCCCTTCGGGATTGAATTTAAACTCAGACGAAATAAACCAAACGAAACCCATGTCCAGCCAAACTTTGAAGCGCATCCTCCTCTCCCTCCTCATCGGCGTTGCCATCGGCGCGGCGTTGAGCGAGTTCACCTACTTCTTCCTGCGCGAGACCGCCCGCGCTCCCAAGGCCATCGTCCTCACCATCCCTGCAGGGACGGCGGAGCAGGTGGCGCGTGGCGAACAGCCTCCCACGCTCCCCGAAAACATGATCTTCGTGGTTGGCGACCTGCTCATCGTCAAAAACGAAGACGCGGTGGATCACCAGATGGGACCTCTCTGGATTCCCGCGGGCGCGTCGGCGCATTTGCAACTGTCCAACGAGGAGAGCCTAGCCTACGAGTGCAGTTTCCAGACCAGCAAATACATCGGCCTCGACGTGCGCGAACCGCTCACCTTTGGCACGCGTTTATATGGAATTTTGTTCGCGGGTTTGCCGCTGGGGGTGTTGATCGCGATTTATAGTTTTGTGATGCCGCCGAAAAAGGTATACTCGGCTAACCAATCGGAAAATACTTAACCACAAAGGACACGAAGTACACAAAGGGAAAAACAAGGCGCGATCCATCAGACTTCCTTCGTGACCTTGGTGTCCTTTGTGGTTGAAAAAGAAACATGCCCCTCCCAAAACTCTTCTCCCGTCAATGGATTTTCACCACCCTCCTCGTCCTCGCCGCCGCGGGGACTTGTGTTCGGCTTGGCATCTGGCAGTTGGATCGACTCGACCAGCGACGCGCGTTCAACGCGCAGGTCACGTCCATGCGCGCGCTCGCTCCGCTGGATCTGAACGCGGACATGGACTCTGATCTCGCCGCGATGGAGTATCGCGCGGTCGTCGTCCGTGGGACGTTTGATTACGAGAACCAGGTCGCGTTGCGGAATTTTTACAATGAGGGCAAGTATGGCTATCATCTCTTGACCCCGCTTCGTCTGGAAGATGGCCGCGCCGTCCTCGTTGAACGCGGCTGGATTCCGTCGGAGGGGAACGACGCGCCGTCAGCGTGGAGCCGCTACGAGGAGGCCGCGCCCGCGCAGGTCCAAGGGGTGATGCGTTTGGGCGTGGAGAAAATTCCGTTCGGCGCGAATCCCGATCCCGCGCTGGCGCCTGGTCAGTCTCGTCTCGAGTTTTGGAACTTCGTCAATCTCGAGCGGTTGGCGGCGCAGATCCCGTATCCCATTTTGCCCGTTTATATTCAGCCGAATCTCGACCCGAACGACGCCGAGCCGCCCATCGCGCAACAGCCAATTATTGAGTTGACAGAAGGCCCGCACTTTGGGTATGCTTTGCAGTGGTTCGCGTTTGCCGCGATCCTGTTGATCGGTTATCCGTTTTTTGTGCGTAAGCAAGTGGCGGAAAAATCCGCCGAAGAAATTTAACCACAAAGGCCACAATTGCGCCCGTCATTGCGAGCGTTCGTCCCTGGCGCTGCCCGCCAGGGCAAGTGTGCGAAGCAATCCCCTCCCGTGGCGATGAGACTGCTTCGTCGGGGAAAGCGCCCTCCTCGCAGTGACGGATGAATCTGTGGTTTACTGATTTTACGGAGTTGAATCCGCATGAATGAATCTCTCGCGCGAAAATTTTCGCTGGCATCGCCATTCACCCGCCTCACGCTGATCACGATCCTCGCGACCCTGCTCGTGACGGTGGGCGGGCGGCTCACCACAACCACAGGCGCGCTGGCGTTTTGCACGGGCTGGCCGTTGTGCGTCCCCACGCATCCCCTCGGCTGGATCGCGCTGGCGCATCGCTTCGCGGTGGCGGTGGCGAGCGGCCTGATGTTGTGGCTGTTCCTCTCGGCCTGGCGACATCACCGCGAGGAGCGCGTCCTGCTTCCGCTCACGACCGTCGTCGCCACTTTATATTTTGGCGAAGCGATGATCGGCGCCGTGCAGACCTCGGGCGCGTCGGCGTTGCATCTCGTCATCCTGCACGGCTTGACGTCCATCGCGTTGTGGATCGGGATCGCGACTCTCGCGCTGGTCGCGATGACGCGCCCTCCCGTGGCGGTGGATTATCCGCGCGTGGCGTTCCGTCAACGCTTCATGGACTTTCTGACCCTGACCAAGCCGATCGTTGTCTTGCTTCTTTTGGCGACGACGATCACGGCGCTCATCGCGGGACGGGGAGGCTGGCCGCCGCTTTCTTTGACGTTGTACACGCTGTTGGGCGGCGCGCTCGCGGCGGGCGGCTCTTCCGCGCTCAACCAGTTCATTGACCGCGACCTCGACAAGAACATGCAACGCACCGAGAAACGTCCGCTCGCGGCGGGACGGATGTTCCCCGCCGAGGGACTGGCCTTCGCGCTGTCGCTGTGCTTGCTGAGTTATTACGTGCTCGCCTCCTTCGTGAATCTGGTGGCGGCTCTGCTTTCGCTGGCGGGAATCTTTTATTACGTTTTTATCTACAGCATCTGGCTGAAAAAAGCGACGGTGCAGAACATCGTCATCGGGGGCGGCGCGGGGGCGATCCCGCCGATGGTGGGATGGGCGGCCGCGACGGGACGCGTTGACCTGGTCTCGATCATCCTCTTCGCCATCGTCTTCTTCTGGACGCCGCCTCACTTTTGGGCGCTGGCGATCGTCCGCAAAAGCGACTACGCCCGCGCGGGCGTGCCGATGCTCCCCGTCGTCCACGGCGAGGAGGAGACGCGGCGACAGATTTGGATCTACACCTGGTTGCTGGTGGGCATCACCCTGCTTTTACCCGCCTTCCAGTTGACGGGGACGATCTACCTTGTCTCTGCCATTGTTTTGGGCTTGTGGATGATCTACGGCGCGTGGCGCGTCTGGAGAATGGAAGGAAACAAAGTCGCCTGGCAGATGTATCGCTGGACGAGCATGTATTTGTTGTTTTTGTTTGTCGCGTTTATGGTGGATCGGATGGGGTAACGTGTTGCGTGTTGCGTATTGCGTAAGGAAAGATAAAGGCGTAACGCGGTGGCGTTACGCCTTTTTTGAATCTAGGGAAATCTGATAGCAAATCAAATGGATTTACGAAAGATTTGCTGATTCACTCATCTACCGAGTTTGTCGAGATACTCCTCCCAAGTCTCAAATGGGATTTTATACATGTAATAATCAGCGAATCCTTGATAGGATGTTGGTCGAAAATAAAATTTCATAAAAACTATGCTGTTTACATCATAGTGCGGATAAGCGCTGAGAGGTGGATACCTGTGCCGAAAAGTAAGGATACACGTCTGAGGGGACGCGTGGCCTTTCTCACATCCTGTCTCAACATTTCCAAAGTAAGAAGCCTCAGAAGATAGGAGAGCTTCTATAGCTATGCCACATTCCGACCATACATAGATATCTGTTAAGTAGTCAGTCGAAATAGATTATAAGGCATGATACACTTTCGTCATGAGAACCGTATACCAACTCAAGCCAAAAGAGTTAGCCGAAATAGAAAAAGCCATTCGGCAAGACAAACGAGCAGAAGTCAAACAGCGTGC
>JACRBL010000051.1 GCA_016234485.1 Chloroflexota bacterium | reverse complement strand
GGACATTCTTCCAGAATCGCATTTGAACATTGGGAATCAAGCATGGGATGGCTTAAGCGAACGGGAACAGGAAGTAATAAAAATGGTCGCGCTTGGTCACACCAGCGCGGAAATAGGCGGACAACTTAACTTGAGCGTCAAGACAATTGAAACATACCGGGCGCGTGGAATGGAAAAACTTGGGCTTCGAACACGTGCCGCACTTGTACGATTTGCATTACAGGAAGGAATAATTACCAGGGAATGAATTCGAACGATATGGTAACCTAAAGCGAGCAACCAGGCAGATATCTGCCTGGTTGCTCGTTCGGATTCTCAGCCATTTCGTCTTGCAATCTCACAGTTCGCTCTTTTTAAATTCATCATTCACTAAGTTCTCTTGATCAAACGCGCATCACGAACCGGGTTCAGACAGAAATTGGATTAATTTTAAAACGACTTTCACAGGGACGGTGGTTCACTTTCTTGCGAGCGCCAACTACAACTTCACCAGATGAATTGAAGTGAAACTTAACGGTTTTATGGGCACGATATGTCTATCGTTTGTGAATCCTTGTGCAGAATACTCTTTTTGAAAAAACACACCCAAGCAGTTTCTGCGTGAGTGTGTTTTTGTAGACTAGGAGGTGTGCCGCGTCACGGGAACGCTCAGGATTCGGACACCTCAATTTCTTCGTCCACCGGGACATCTTGCTCGATCGATGCATTACAAGCTCGGCTGTCAGACAGTAATTGGATTGATTGTGTAACAACCTTGGTAAAAGTGATTGCTCCTCCGATCTGATTCTCTGCCTACTACTGGTTGTTACTAGTTCGCCCACGTGCTTCATTCGCGAGTTTTAAATGCTCCATGCTATACAGTGTTATCATCTCGCATCTGGAACTTTGGATAACTACTGCGCGAAATTCAAGATGAAATGCGATAGTTTTTTGGACAAAACGTGCTGATGTTATGCCCATCCTGACGCCGCGAGACTTTTGGGAGATTGTTGATATCATTGGCCTATCGGTTTGCTGAACTGAGGAGGCACTTGATGAACGTCATAAATGAAGAAGGCGCATGGGGAGTTCACTTGATTGAAAAATTGTATTCTTCATCCTATCCACAGTCTCCGAAATGGGTCACTGGTTGGAATGAAGAAAGATGGTCAAAATTGGGAGTTGTGGTTTGGGATTCCCAAATACACCTGGTGACTCATTTTCGTGGAAGCGAGGCTCTCGATCTCTTATTTCAATTGCAACAGTCTGATGCGTGGAAACGAGAAGGATTATTAGTGGGAGAAACCGTATACACAATACCCATTCCCAATAATACAAATTCGAAAAAGAGAAAGCAGGATCAAGAAGAAGAAAAGTTGGAGATAAAAAGTGGTTGGCGCCTGATCAATACGATTCAACTTTCTCCTGATCAAACAAAGCAATTCTTCCTGTTTTTGGAAGAAAAGGAAGAAAAATTGCATAATATTGTTGACGAAGAAGAAAGCGAAAGACGGAAAATCCTGGGAAAAGTCTATTCGCTGATTCTCAGCTGGAGAAAGGAAAGACTAAAGAACAACCCAGTCTAAAATACAATTACTGAATAGCAAACAAACTCCTAATCCGTACTAATTCTTCTGAGTGACTCTTTCAACCTTTCTACTTCTTCTGCCGTGTTGTAATGTGCCGCTCCAACACGGACCATGCCTCCACGGCCCTCAACGCCTAACCGTTCGGATACATTGAGTGCATAGTAGTTTCCATCCCAAACGTAGATTCCATCCTGCGCGAGTTTTTCTGCTACGAGGCGTGGGGGTAAATCCTTCAAGCGAAAGGAGAAGGTTGCCACGCGTTCATCCAGACGGCGGATATCAGTTAAGCCGTAGAGTTGCAGACCTGGGATCGATTCAAGTGCAGAAAGAAGCGCCCGGCTGAGTTCGAACTCGTAAGCTCGAATGACGGTCATGGCCTTCTTGAGTTCCAGGCGGCGGCCTTGATATTTTTCTTCGGCCAATCCTTCGAGATGTTCTCCACCAAATTCCTTCCCCACCCATTCAAAATATTCGATTGCGCCAAGGACGCCTGCAATCCCCTCATGGTTCTGCGTGCCTGTCTCGAGTTTGCCGGGAAGCGCATTTGCGGCTGGGCGCACTTTATAGGCGAATAACTTTTCCAACAACTCGCGTTTTCCATACAGGATGCCACAATGGGGTCCAAAAAATTTATAACTTGAAGAAATTAAGAAATCACAATCCAATTCTTGCACATCGATTCCACCGTGCGGGGCATATTGGACGGCGTCAATGTACACTAACGCTCCCGCATCATGCGCCATCTTCACGATTTTCGCCACCGGATTGATCGTCCCAAGCGAATTGGATGCATATCCAACAGCCACAAGTCGCGGCTTTCTTTCCAGCGCCTTCTGCAAGTCATCCAGTTTCAATGTGCCATCTTCCACATCAAAATCGACCCAATTGACCTTCACCCCTTGATCCTGCGCGGCAAGCGCCCATGGAGTAACATTGGCATCGTGATCGAGGCGGGTGACGACGATCTCATCGCCCTCTTTCCATTCCCTCGAAAGCGAGCGGCTGATGTGGAACGTGATGGTTGTCATGTTATTGCCGAAGATGATCTCTTCAGGAGACGCGGCATTATAGAAATCAGCCATTGCGCGGTGAGCTTCATCTAGAATTGCATCGGAAGTGATACTGGTTGCAAATGCGCCCTCGTGATTGGCATTGCATTTCAACAAGTAGTTATTGATACGGTTTAAAGATTGTTTTGCAATTTGAGTTCCCCCGGGGTTGTCGAAAAAAATAGCCGGTCGTGCCAACGACGGGAATTGGTTTCGGATTGCGGAAAGATCAAGGGTCATGTTGCAGTCTCCAGAATGAAATGAGGGATAATCTGGTTGGATTATAGTCCATCAGCCGCTATCGCAGGGCAATCGCATCTAAATTGAGCGGAAAGTGAGGTAAAACAGGCTATCTCACCGGAGGTAGCGATGTCAAAGAAGCCATTGGAAGCGATTGAAGAACATTTCAGCAAGGTCACAGATCCACGCATAGAGCGAACCAAAGACCACAAGTTGATTGACATTATTGGCGTTGGCATTTGCGCCGTAATTTGTGGAGCGGAAGGTTGGACGGACATCGAGAACTTCGGGAAAAGCAAGGAAACCTGGCTGAGAACCTTTCTGGATCTGCCGAATGGGATTCCTTCTCACGACACCTTTGGCCGCGTGTTCGCGATGATTGATGCCCAAGAGTTTCAACTGGCCTTTTGGGAATGGGTGTGTGCGGTGAACGAACTCATTCAAGGACAAGTCGTCAACATTGACGGGAAGTGTCTGCGTGGCTCCGATGATGAGAATTTAGGAAAACGAGCGATCTATATGGTTAGTGCTTGGGCGGCGGACAATGAAATTGTCCTGGGACAGCGCAAGGTAGATGAAAAGTCGAATGAAATCACTGCCATTCCCGAATTGCTCAAGATTCTTTCCATTTCAGGCTGTATTGTCACAATTGATGCGATGGGAACACAAACCAATATTGCCAAAACTATCGTGGATGCCCAGGCAGATTATGTTTTGAGTGTCAAAGAGAACCAGGGACGCCTGTTTGAAGACATTGTCACCATATTTGCAGTGGATCAGGCCAGCGATTTCAAGTATGCTTCTTATGAACACAAAAAGACTACCAACAAGGGACATGGACGAATTGATGTGCGGGAATGTTGGAGCACCTCCAACCCTGCCTATCTGCGCTTGATCCGAGGCTTGGAAAACTGGGTTGGGCTACGCAGTATCGCCATGGTGATTTGTACTCGCATCATCGGCGACAAGGTTACAAAATCTATGCGCTACTACATTACCAGTTTGCCCAGCAATGCCGATCGCATTCTTCGCACCGTTCGCAAACACTGGTCGATCGAAAACAAATTACATTGGGTATTGGATGTCGCCTTGAACGAAGACCACAGCCGCGTCCGCAAAGATCAGGCTCCCGAAAACTTCGCAGTTCTGCGTCACATTGCTCTCAACCTGCTCAAGCAGGAGAAAACCGCCAAAGGTGGCATCCATGCCAAACAACTGCAAGCCGCTTGGAAGGAAGATTATCTCCTCAAGGTGCTTGCCGCTGCAATTTAGATGCGATTGCCCTGGCCGCTATCGCGATTTTGGTTTAAAGTTGTTTATCCTGCAGCTTTCCCAATTACCAGACGAACCGTGAAGGTCAGACAATCTTGTGAATTATGTCCGTCAAAACAAATTCTTCGGGCCGCACACGGGAATTTTGTTCGGCAAACATGAGTTGTTGGAAAAACTGTTCGCGTATAAAGTCCGCCCTGCTACAAACAAAACCCCTGGCAAGTTCGAGACGGGGACGCAGAACCACGAAGGCATCGCAGGGACGCTGGGCGTGATCGAATATTTCGAATGGCTCGGAAAGACGTTTGGCGACAGCGCGGTGGAAGGTCTGGCGGGACGCGGCTACGAGGGGCGACGCCTTGAATTGAAGAAAGCTATGACCGTCCTGCGCGCGTACGAATTTGAGTTGGGCCGCGCATTGCTGTCCGCGCTGGAGTCCATCCCTGGTTTGCGGCTGTATGGGTTGACCGATCCGCGCCGTCTCGAGGAGCGCGTGGCGACGTTCTCATTCCGATTGAAAGATAGGAATCCGCGCGATGTGGCCGAGCAATTGGCCGCCGAGGGCATCTACGTTTGGGATGGCAACTACTACGCGCTCAACGTCTCGGAACGATTGGGCGTGGAGGAAAGCGGCGGGATGGTGCGCGTGGGCGCGGCGCACTACAACACGCTGGAAGAAGTGGAACAGTTGAAGAACGCGCTGTTGAAGATCGCAGGATGAGAAAAAGAGACAGTCACTTTGAAGGTGACTGTCTCTTTTTTACGGAACGATTTCGCGCAGAATTGGAATCTTCCGCATCGCGGCTGTGATTCCCCAAGAAATTAAAAAGCCGACGAGCGCTACGATCGGGATGACGAGAATGGACGGGCCGACGTTCGTCGCGAAGCCGAGCGCGCCCCAGGCCGCGACCATCGCGACGAGCACAAAGGAGTGGACGAGGTAAATCCCAAACGTGGACGGGCTGACGCGGCTGGAGAGGTTCGCCAGCCAGGCGGGCATTCGCTCGCCCGCGGCTTTGAGTAGCAGATACGCGCCGATCGCCATGATGACGATGTTGATGCTGGGATAACTGCGGAAGGGGAACTCGTTGTTTTGCGGAGGCAGGTCAAAGTAGAAGACGGCAAAGGTGGAGACGAATCCCACTGCGAAGAGGGCCGACGCGATCCACAGCAGGCGCGGGGAGGTTTCGAGGCGGCCGAGGAAATGTCCGAGCAGGAAATAGCCGATGTAGCCCACCGCGAAGTAGGTCTCGAATACGATCTTCACCGACGTATACTCTTCCAGAATATACATGAACGGCGTGATGAAGAACCACAAGACGATGACGTAGAGCAAATCCGCTTTGGATGCGCGGGCGACGAAGTGGCGCAAGATGGGTGTGAAGAAGTACAAGCCGATCAGCGAGTAGAAGAACCACAGATGCGTGGCGCGCGGTCCGCGCAGGATACGGATGAGGATGTCAATGATGCCGCCGAAGGTCACGCCCGATTCGGCAAAGGGTTGGGAGTTGTAGATTTCGTAGATGGCCGACCAGATCAAAAAGGGAATCAGAATTTTCAATCCACGCTTGCGGAAGAACGTGAGCAGGTCTTCCTCTTTTGATAGAAGCAGGAATCCGCTCATCATAAAGAACAGCGGCACGCCGTTGCGCGAGATGGTGTAGAAGATGCGATCAGCCCAAAATGGCCCATTGCCCCACACGTCCACGTGCGCGAGGGTGACGAGCAGCGCGCTGACGAGTCGCATGAAGTCCATCCACGGGAGGATGGGATAGAGGAACTTGCCGTCGTTTTTGGTGAGTTGATAATCCATTAGATGGCTTTGCGAAACACGCGATGATTTTTATATTCCACGCCGTTCAGGTTTTTCAGGTCGGCCCGCATTTGGTGGGTGGTCTCGGCCACTTGTGTCATCTCGACGTGTTCGAACTGGTTGAAACTGAAAACGGTCTTCGCCATTTCGTAATAGAGTAAGGCGTTACCGCCCATGCCTTGAAACTCGGGCAAAATTCCCATGCCGTTGCCGCTGATGGTTTTGGTCCGCCTCATTTCGAGCAGAAGATCGGGCAGGCCAAGGGGAAGCAGTTTGCCCTTTGCGCGTTGGAGCGCGGACGTGACATCGGGGAAGGCGAATAGGAAGCCGACGATTTCCTCCTCGTGCATGATGACCTTGATGAGGCGCGGGTCGGCCACGAGGAAGATGTTGTCCACGGCGTATTGGATGTCGCCTTCGGAGAAGGGATAATATTCCCAGTTATGAATGAAGGCCTTGTTGTAGGCCGCTCCGATGCGTGGCGCCCATGCAACCAGTTCGCGCTTGTTCTTGAATTTCTTGATCCATAAGTTGCCGCGCTCGAGGACGCGTTTGGCGATGCGTTCGACGCGCTCGGGAATTTTGAACGCGTCGGCTGGGAGATAGCAGGAGACGAAGTCCACTTCTTTTTCAAAGCCGAGAGCGTCCATCAGCCGGGGATAGTAATCGTAGTTGTAATTCATCATCGTCATCATTTGGCGATGCTCGAAGCCGAAGACCTGGATGCCGTAGCCGTCGAAGGGGGAAAGGCCTTTCGGGCCGATCAAGGTGTCCATGCCGCGCGCCCGCGCCCAGTCAAAGACCGAAGCGAAGAGCGCGTCGGCCACAGGCTGGTCATCCACACTTTCAAAAAAGCAGAACTGCGCTTTTTTCGTCCCGTGATATTCGTTGAATGGTTTGTTGATGCCCGCGCAGATGCGACCGACGACCCTGCCCTCGCGGACGGCCAGGAAGAAGTCCGCTTCGGAATGGGAAAAGAAGGGATGCTTCTTGCGGTTGAGCGGGAGGTAGGCGTCCACAAAGAGAGGCGGCGCCCACTGCGGACAGTCTTTGTAAAGTTGGTAGGGAAATTCAACGAACCGCCGAACCTGATCCTTGTTGCTGGTATCCACTTTTTCGATGGTTAGCATGGCGCGCTCCTCGGATGGATTTGAACCGAGTATATAACAAATCGGGTAAATTGGACGTCACGCGAGGGATGTCACGACAAAAATCACTTTTTTTAAATTTCCCCAAAGATGGCGCTATACTGGCGCAAAGCGGGGCTTTAAGAGACGCCCCACCCAAAACCATTTTTATTATGTGAGGAGGCAAGATGAAAAAAGCCATTCTGTTCCGCCTGCTGTTGTTGGTCGTGCTTGCCGCGTCTCTATCGGGTTGCCGCATTGTGTGGACCGACCCGCCCGCGCCCACACCGACGCTCACCCCCACGGCGACGTCCACGCTGACGCCCACACCCACCGATACGCCGACGCCCATGCCGACCGACACGCCTACGCAAACGCCCACGCCCATCCCAACCCAATCCATCGGGGCGATTGCCAATGAGTTCAGTCCTGTCTTGCAGGAACATGGCGTGGAGGCGGCCGCGGAATACGACCCCAGCAAGCCCGGCATTCACAAGATCATTATCATCACATCCGTGGATCAAACGGATTGGAATAAAAGCCTGCCCGAAGCGTGGCGATCTGTGCGTGTGAGCGAGACGGAATTGGTCCTCGTCCTCCAATTCAATGAAGTCCTGCTTGACTATAAAGGCTTCACCGTGCGCGGCTACGGACGGGTCTATGTCGGCCGCTTCCGCACAGACACGGAGGCCTGGTTGCGCAACGCGAGGACGGGCGATCAAATTGCCTACAATTTATTTGTAGGACAGGACCCGCCGCCGATTCCCAATCGCATCACGTCCAATACGGTGTTGACGGGGCCGTCAGTCTCTTCGGAGATATTGCAACTTTGGTTGAAGGATTTTGTGGAAAAGTAACACAGGCTGGATCCAATGAAAAAGCATCAATCTATCCAATGGCTATTGTTGGTATCGCTGGCGGCCACGTCGCTCAGTTGCAGGGTGGAATGGACCGACCCGCCCACGCCGACTCCCGCGCCTACTGCGACGGCCACGGCCACGCTCACGCCAACTCCCACCGAGACGCCGACTCCCGCGCCGACCGAAACGTCCACGCCGACGATCACGCCTGTCCCGACGCAATCGCTCAGCGCCATCGCGAGCGCGCTACAGCCCGTGACGCAGGGAACCGGGGTTCCCGAAGCCGCGGCTTACGACCCAGCCAAGACGGGCATCCACCCCATTTTCGTCATTGCATCCGAAGAGCAATCGGAGTGGAATAAAAACCTGCCCGAGGGTTGGAGATCGTTCAGTGTCGGTCAGACCGAATTGGTTGCCGTGGTTCGGCATAACAAAGTCCTTTTGGGAACGGAGCGCTATTACATTCCTCGATATGGCGACATAACTTTGGGGCGTTTTCGAACCGACACGGAAATCTGGCTGAGGGCAGCGCGAACGGGAGAGCAGGTGGCTCACACGGTTTTTCAGGGTGAGGAACCGCCGGGTTTCCCCGGTCGCATCAAATCCAATATGGTTTTGACAGGCCCCGCCGTGCCGTTTGAAATTGTGCACCTTTGGTTGCAGGAGTTCGTGGAGAAGTGAAGTACAAAGCGCGTTTACTTCTCGTTGAGATGAAGATTAATACAATGCGCCCATCACTAGACAATTTTCCCAAGAGGAGACAAATATGAAAAGGAATAGTGCGACCCAGTTGGTTTTGTCCGTTATTCTAGCCATATTGCTTGTTAGCTGTGGAGAACCCGCAATTCCGCCTACGCCTACCGTAACGCCACTACCGACTCTAACGCCTACTTTAACGCCCATCCCGCCCACAGAAACGCCAGTGCCGAGTGCGACGCCAACCGAGACGCCCAGCCCCGTCCCCACGCAATCACTCTCTTTGATATCTGACGCGCTGTTGTCTGCAGCCCAAGGTATGGAAGTGGCAGAAGCCGCGGTTTACGATCCGTACAAGGCGGGGATCCATCCCATCGTCTTCATCGCTGCGAACGATCAGAAGTGGTGGAATGACAACCTGCCCGAATCTTGGCGGCCATCAAACGTCAGTCAGGTGGAACTTGTTGCCGTACTACGATTTATTAATGACCAGATTGAATCCCGGCAGTATAGAATGCCTGGCGGGGGGCTTGTAGCTGTAAGATCCTATCGCGTTGACACAGAGGTCATGTTACGTGAAGCAAGGACTGGCAATATGGTCGCAACAACCCTTTTTAGAGGAGGGCCTTCGCCCGCTCTGCCGCACCGGATTCCAGCCGGAACCCAGGCGTTTTATGGAGACATCGTTGCATATGAAATCGTTGAGCTTTGGTTGAAGGACTATGTAGAAAAATAGTTTGTAGAATCGGCTCACAAGAAGCGGCCACTTTTTCAGTGGCCGCTTCTTTTTTACGGTTGTGCGCCTACAAACTGCAAGGCGTAGATCGCGTCCGTGTACCCAGGGCGGACTTGAAGGGCTTTGCGCCAGTCTGTGATGGCGCCTTCGAGGTCGCCCTGGCGGTAGAGCGCCCATCCGTGCCAGAGCAGGGCTTCCTCGGCGTACCAGCCGTTGATGGGTTTGTATGTTTTCTCGGTGAGTTCCAAAAGATAATCAATGCGGTCGGCATTGAAGTAGGCGGAGAAGGGCCAGAACTGGTAACGCGTCATACGTTGGGGCAGGCCGAGGGTGAAGGCTTGATCGAAAGCCTGCGCGCCTTCCTGGTAACGCTCGAAATAGGTGAGCGACGCGCCGAGATTGAACCAGGCGAAGGCGTCGGTGGCGTCGGCGGTCACCTGGGCGCTGGCGAGGTCGAGCGCGCGCTGACGATTCAGATTCTCATCCCAGTCCACGCCGAGGATGGATTGGATCTCGGCTTCATCCTGTGGGAAATAGATGACCATGTAGAGATAGTTGAACGGCTTCCAATCGCGCTCCAGGTTTTCGTAGGGGATCTTTTTGTCCGCGTCGCGATCGACGCCGTGTTGCGAATCTTGCACGATAAAGATTTGCTCCGCATCGTCGTAGCCGTTGACGAGCAGGTAGTGCGCGTCCCAGAGATCGTCGTTGGGACCGTTGGCGTCCTGCTCATCTAACTTTGACGCGACTTCCACGAGGACGGGATAACCCGCGGCGAGCAGACGTTTGAGCGTGTCCAGCGTCCCGACGACGCGGTATTCGGCCCGCAGCCATCCCGCTTCGTTCAGGATGTAGTAACGAAGTTCCTCGGGATTGACGTTTCGGTCCTGTTTGACGGGTTTGACGATGTTCGCGATGTCGTATTGCGTCCCCTCCCAGCCGTACATGCGAAGCATCATCGAGAGGGTGGCGGGGCCGCAGTTGTTGATGTCCTGTTTTTCGTAGGTGGGCGAGGTGAGCCAGACTTGCGGCGGGAGAGGAAGCGCCGTCGGTGTGGGAGCGGCTGGCGAGGTTGCGGCCGGCGTGGGCGTGGGAGGGAGAGGCGTGAACGTCGGAAAGGGAGTCGAGGGGATGGGAGTCGGAATCGTCACAGGGTTAATCGTGTTCCTGAGGCGAGTCGTCCACACTTCGTAACGCCAGAGCAGGCGCGATTGGATGGATGGAATCTGATAAAGGAGGAACGCGAGCAGGAGAAGCCCCGCGAGGGAAATTAAAATAAGTTTGAGGCGTTTGGACATGGGGCGAGTCTATCACGCAAAAATGAGATTGCATTAAAAAAGACGCCGTCAACCCTCATCCCCGGCCCTTCTCCCAATTTTAGGAGAAGGGAGGAAAAAAACCCCTCTCCCGTATCGGGAGAGGGGTTGGGGTGAGGGCGTGCAAGGCGGGTTAGTAAATTCTCAGCACCTGGCCGGCGTAAATCCAGTTTGGATTCCAGAGGCCGTTGAGAGATTGCAGGCTCGCGACGGTCGTGCCATAGCGGACGGCGATCTTGAAAAGCGTGTCGCCCCACTGGACGGTGTAGTAGACGGGGCGAGCCGGCAGGTTGATGACCTGTCCAACGTAGATGAGGTTGGCGTTCCAGATCTGTGGGTTGGCGGCGAGGATGTCGTTCACTGTCGTCCCGTAGCGGGCGGCTATGATCCGCAAGGTGTCGCCATATTGAACGGTGTAGGTTCCGCCGTAGGATGGAGGCGGAGGAGGCGGGGCGTAGCCGGTGGGGATGTTAATGACCTGCCCCGCGTAGATGATACTGCCGAGACCGGGGTTGGCGGAATAGAGGTCTTGCACGGTGGTTCCGCAAATGGACGCGATGCGCGAGAGCGTGTCGCCCCATTGCACCATGTAGGTGGGGCCGCAATACCCGCCCGCGCGGGCGCTCCCGACTGTGGCAAAACTCGCGAGCAGGACGGCGGCCACTAAAACAAAACGGACAAGAGACCTGGTTTTCATGGCATTCTCCTTTTTGCTTAAACGACGCGGCGAACCAATTTGTTCGCGCGAAGACGATCACGGAATTGTAAGAACGGTTCCGAGCGCGAGAATGGGGGATGTCAATCCGTTGGCTTGCATGATGGCAAGCGGATTGACATCGCCAAAGTAGCAGGCGACGGCGTAGACGGTCATATTCGATTGTGGGACAGTGTAGCTGGTGGGATGCGGATGCAAGGCGCGCGGCGCGGGAAATCCGCTTGTGCCTTGCGGGATGGTGAGCGACAGGCCAGGCTGGTAGATGAGTCCCGAACTGAGATTATTGACGCGGAGCAGTTCCTTCGGGTCCACGTTGAAACGGCGGGCGATGCACCAGGGATATTCTCCGGCCTGAAGAACGTAGACGCCCGGGTTGACAGAGGGGGTGACCGTTGGGGAGGCCGTGAGAGCCTGGGTCAATGCCAGCGACTGGGCGGTCTGCGCCACGAAGAGAGGATCAAGCGTAGCCGTGGGCGTGGCGGTGTTGGGAGGCGTAGGAGAGATCGTGGGCGTGCTTGCCATCTGGGTACTGAGTACGGCGACGGTCTGAACAATGCCAGCATCTTGCGTCGGTGTGGGAGCGGGCAACTTACAGGCGGCCAGCGCGAGGGCGAAACCGATGAGCATGGCGCTGGTAAGGAGACGTTTTATGTTTGTTCTCATACGCATACCCTTTTTGCTAAGATGAATTTACGGCTTAAAATGCGATAAATTCATTATAGCGCTATACGCATTGAATTTGGCGGACGGTTCTCTACATTTTTCATGGCGCGGGCGAGAATAACACCCTGTTCCCAAATTGCGAGCCTGTGATCGCCTCGCTGAAATAACCGTTCATATCCGCCCAGGTCGCTTCTGCCACACCGAGGTCGCGGCTGTGATCGCGGCAGGAAAGGCGCACTTTGCCCATGTTGATGGGAATGTAAGCCCTGATCTTCCCCTGCACGGCCTTCATCGCGTTTACCACTACCACAAAGGTTCTCTGCAACGAGCAACAGTTCGCATTGTTGGCGCATTCGCAACGCGCGTCAATGGTGAGCGTCATCGTCAACCCGTCGGCGCTGGGCGTAAAGTGCACGTCCAACATCTGGTAGTTCGCGTCCACCGTCTGCGAGAGCGGGTCTGCGAGCCTGATCAGCGCCTCGTTGGTAAACGTCACGATCGCTTTTTCAGGCGGAATGGGAACCGCCGTGGGAGGTTCGGTTGTAGGCGCGGCGGCGGTCTGCTTTTCGGGTGGGACAGTGGGCATTCCTCCGCACGCGGCCAGCGCGAGGAAAACGGTCAACGCCAAAAATCGGATGGAACGTTGCATGTCTGCTCTCCCTGTCTGTGGTTACAAAATGCTTTTGTCAAAACGCCCCCCACATCGTCGTAGTTCCATTCTACAACCATCCCGACGATGATTCAATAGCCTCTGCTATAATTCCAGTCATGTTCCTTGTCACTGGCGGAACGGGATTTATTGGACGCGCCCTGCTTCGACACATGTTCGACGCCGGCCACTCCCTGCGGACCCTCATCCGCCCCTCGCCTCGCACCCCTCGACTGCCGACCGGGGTGCCCCTTGAAGTGGCGGTTGCCAGCCTCAGCGACCCGCGCGGCCTGCGCGCCGCCCTCTCTGGCGTGGACTACATCATCCACCTCGCCAGCGCCGAGGGACACGGTCCGCGCGGCGACCTGCTCAAGACCGATGTCGAAGGGACGCGCAACCTGGCCGAAGCCGCCGCCGACGCGGGCGTGAAGCGTTTTGTCTACGTCAGCCATCTCGGCGCGGACAGGATGTCTGCTTTCGCGGCGCTCAAAGCGAAGGGCATCGCCGAGGAACACATCCGCCGCGCAGGAGTCCCGCACACGATCCTGCGCTCGTCCATCATCTTCGGCCCCGAAGACCGCTTCACCGTCCCGCTCACGCGTCTTCTGCGCGCCGCGCCCGGCCTCTTTCCTTTGCCCAGTGGCGGAAGCGCGCTCGTCCAACCGTTGTGGATCGAAGACCTCGTCACCTGCATCCTGTGGGCCTTTGAAAAAACCGAAATGGAAAATCAGACCTACGAGATCGGCGGGAGCGAATATTTCCCGCTCAGGCAAGTGACCGAGACGCTTATGGACGTGAGCCAGCGCAGGCGGCTGATCGTCCCGTTTTCAAAACCTGCCATGAACGCGCTGATCATCGCGCTCGACGCCATGTTCCCAAACTTTCCCTTTTCTTCTTACTCGCTCGATTATTTTTCCCTCAATCGCACCTGCCCCGTGGACAACCTGACGCGCTACTTCGGACTCATGCCCGCGCGCTTCACCTACCGCCTCGAATACCTGCGCCGCGTCACCTGGACACAACGTCTCTCACGCTGGACGAACGTGCGGACCAAGCGCGTCGCCGAACGGTTGCGCGAGCGGTTTCCGTCGTTGAGGCCGCCTGAGTAAGTACACAAGTACACACGTAAACAGGCACGCACGCAATACGCAATACGGGATACGCAACACGTAACCCACACCCGACTATTCGACTATCAGACCAATGACTATTCGACTACTGGAAACCCCCGAAGAAATGGCCGCGGTCGAAGAACTCCAGCGGCAGGTCTGGCCCGGCGACGAAACGGGCGTTGTGCCCGCGCACCTGCTCATCACCGTGGCGCATAACGGCGGTCTCGTCCTCGGCGCGTTCGAAGGCGAAACAATGCTCGGCTTCGTCTTCGGCTTTCCGGGCATCGAGAGCCTGCCCGATGGCCCGCATCCCAAACACTGCTCGCATCAAATGGGCGTGTTGCCCTCGCATCGCGACTCGGGCCTCGGCTTTGCGCTTAAACGCGCCCAATGGCAAATGGTGCGTCATCAGGGCATCAACCACATCACGTGGACGTACGATCCGCTTCTCAGCCGCAACGCCCAACTCAACATTGCCAAACTCGGCGCGGTCTGCAACACCTACCTGCGCTCGCAATACGGCGACATGCGCGATGGACTCAACGCCGGACTCCCCTCCGACCGCTTTCAAGTGGACTGGTGGATTCGCACCCGCCGCGTGGAACGTCGCCTCTCCAAACGTTCGCGCGGGACGTTGGGCCTGAGTCAATTCCAGCAGGCGGAATCTCAACTTTTATATTCTCCCGTCCCCCGCGCCGACGGGTTTCTGCAACCGCCTGAATCATTTTCTCCGCCCACCAACCGCCTCGCGCTCGTGGAAATACCGCCCGACTTCATGGCCCTCAAAGCCGCCAACCTCGCCCTGGGACGCGACTGGCGCTTCCTCTCCCGCGAAGTCTTCGAGACGTGTTTCGCAGCGGGCTACCTCGTCACCGATTTTGTCTTCGACCGCCAAAGCGGCAGGAGCCTGTATGTCCTGGCCGATGGCGAGTCTACGCTTGGAAAGGTTTTGTAGAAGAACGCGACTCCTCGCGTAATGTGACAGTCACTTCGAAAGTGACTGTCACATTGCCAGCGCATCTTCCTCACCAACAACATGGCAGTATTCTCCGTTCCCCTCTCCAAAGAAAAGGCTGTGGACGCGTTGATCCGCAGTCACAACCACGTCTATCGGACGGCCTACCGCACGCACTGGGAAGACCTGGGCGGCGTGAGCGTTTCCTATTATGGAAGCCGCGTCCCTGGGCTTTCGTTCCAATTGGAATTCCTCACCTACGAGCAAGACCCCGTCATCGTAATCGGACGCGTCAATTCCTACCCGCGCAAACCCAACGAAAAATTCATGCTCAACATCTTCCACGACAACCCGTCCGATGCGGATTTGAAGGCGCAATACCAATCGTTCGGATATAGATTCGTGGAGACCGCCGCGATTTTGGGATTGCCCCTGCCCGTCAAAACGACGCGCGGTTGGACGCATGTCCACAAGATCGCGTCCACCGAGGAGATCGAATTTGCCAATCAGGGACTGGCCGTCGGCGGCGAGCACATTCCGCCCAAAACCTTCGGCGACGCGCACATCGTCAATTTTTACGCGCAACTCGAACACCGCGCCGTCGGCTGGACTCAGCTCGTAACCGTCTGCGACGGGATCGGCTACCTCAACCAACTTTATACCCTGCCCGTCTTCCGCGGCCGCGGCGTCGGGACGCGTCTCTTGCGCCGCGCGCACCAGGAAGCCAATCACCTTGGGTTGAAGCACATGGTTCTGCTGGCATCCGAAATGGGGATGAGTCTCTATCGTCGCGCGGGTTACCGTCCGCTGGCGTATTTGTCGGTATTTAAGCCGGAAGAATGATCTTGATGTTGTTCGTCAGCAGAAACACAAAGAGACGGCTCATTTGAGCCGTCTCTTTGTGTTGGATGGAGTCTTTCTTTGGAAAGGAGCGGAAAAAAGAGGGTCACCTCCGGGTGGAAGCGTTGGTCTCGCGTCCGCTGGCCGTCATCCCGACGGGATGGTAGGTCGGCTCGGGGCTGGCGGGGGGAGTCCGCATGGCGGTGGCCGGTGGAGAGTAGGGCCGCGGCGCGGGTTGGACATAGGTGGGAATTGGCTTGGGCGTAGGTTGCGGCTGGGGTCGCTGTTCGCGGCTCACGGTCAGGGAACGATACGAGGAGGCGTTCGTCTCGGCGACGGTGAAGAGTCTCTCGCCCGCCACGGAGAACGTCCCGATGATGAGAACGCGGATCAGCCAGACCATGGTGGCGACAAAGACGGGGACGCCGCGCGTCATCATGCTTACGCCGAGCAGGCTGGCGCCCGCGGCCTGATGGTTGACGATGGCGACGGAGACGCCCCACCAGGTGAGGCCCGCGTTGAAGGCCGCGGCCAACAGCCAGGCGCCGAAGAGGTACCAGACCTCGGCGGGTTCGTCGCGCCCCTGTTCGGGGGTGAAGATGCGGGCGATGCCGGCGAAGTCCATGCCGCAGAAGGCCAGCGCAAGGATGGAGGCCCAGCGCATTCCAGCAAATTCGATTTCGCCGAGCATGTCGAGCAAAGCAAACTGCGTGGTGCTAAAGTTAAAGACTTCAAAGGCCGCGAGCGCCGCCAGCAAAATTGTGCCGAAGATGGCGCCGCGTCTCGATGCGGTCCCACGCAGGAAGGGGAGAATTTTCATTTGGAGATTGAGATTACGGTTCATGTTAAACTCCTTTAGAGGGATGAACCAATGGGAAGCGATGGCGGGATTGTAGAACATTTGTTCTAAAATGTCAATGATTTACAGGATAATGAATCTGAGAATTTCGTTGCAAATTGGTCGTATAATTTTTACGATGATCACTTCCCCTCCCAACCAGACTCAATTCTATTCCCTCGTTTGGGATCTTGTCCGCCGCATCCCGCGCGGACGGGTGGCGGCCTACGGCCAGATCGCGTTGATGTTGCCCCCTCCCCCCGGCGTGGACGCAGACGCGTACCGCGCGTTCGGCGCGCGTTGGGTGGGCGGTGCGATGGCGAACTGTCCCGATGACGTGCCGTGGCAACGCGTCATTAATTCCAAAGGCGAGATCAGCCCGCGTCCCGGCGCGGATCGTCAACGTGAATTGTTGGAGGAGGAGGGGGTTGTGTTCAACGAAAAGGACAGGGTGGATTTTAAGAAGTTTGGGTGGAAGGGACTGGACGATTCGGGAGAGGCGGAACAGCCTGCTTTGTTTTGAGCGGCGCGTCCCCGCGACCCGCCGCCCCCGCCGCCGACATGGAATGTCGGGGCTATTTTACGAACGTCTTCGACGTGGGTGCGACGCGTTAGTCCGAAGGACTTCCACGTACTGAGTAGGCGGCTTTAGCCCCGCGAACTGCCGCGCCAGCCGAAGGGAATGGACGGCACCATGGTGCCGAGACGTTGCGGATGTCCCAGTTGCGCGGCGACTTTCTCGGAATCAAAAGAGGAGCCGAGCGGCAGGACGAGGGGAACATCGCGAGGAAGGTCGGCAACTTCAGACCAGGTTAGGTTTTCGTAGTGGAAAAATTGAGTCATTGGGGAATCTCCATTAAACAAAGATGTAAAAGATAACAGCTATTTGTTTTGGTGAGATAAGGAAGTTTTCACATCAGTAATCGCATAATAAGATTTATGGCGTTTGATTGTCTCTTTCCTTTTTCTTATAGCCCATAACAGCGTCCAGTATTCGCTCCAAACGGTCGCCAAAATTAACCTGAAATAATAATTTCATATCAGCGTCAACTTTATATCCTTCTTCTTTCAAGTCATTGGCAAGTTCACTATCGGCAACTATGTGTGAAGAAATATCAAACATGGCAATCGCGCCTTGAGGCCAATCAGGATTGGCTTTGGCTGGCAATCGTTTCATTACATTACTATCTGAGACATAGCAACATAAGATAGTTACGCCAGCCTTTTTAAGCAAATCAGTCTCGTATCTGGGTATGATTTCTTCAAATTCTCCATCAGATATGATCACAAGTGTCTTTTTATTAGTGGTAAAAGCTTTTTCCAAAAATCGTAAAGACGACAAGTTCACAGCCTGGTAAATCGGCGTCGAGCCAAACATAAAGCCATCAGAATACAGTTCATGTTCAAACACATCAGGTAGCAGATTGGACAATTCCACAACTGGCCTTATTATTTCTCGGCTCGCAGCCAATCCCACCCAATCAGAAAACCTTGATCTGGCTTTCTTTTCAAAAGTGTTTTTGAAAAGATCATTTACAACGCTATGAGCAAAGGAACGTAGATAAGTCTCCCATGCTAGTTTCTTAATGGACTCTTCAGTAAGTCGTTCTAATTTTGCAAAATCAACCTTGGCACTTAATTTTTTCTCTGTGTACTTCAAAATTCCCTTGTTTATTAACCACGATTTTCCTATCTTTTCTCTAACATCATTGTCCAGTGTTTTATAAATTTTGTTAGCTAACGCGAAAACTTCTTCTTCGTTGAAAGAATCGAAGACTCTATTAACGGGATGTCCCAATGTAAGCAGTTTAAGTAGTATGGCTGTTTGTTTATCGACAAATTCGTTCAATGTATCTTCAACATACTGTCGATACCTGTCTTTATGATTTGTGAAAATTACTTTTGCTTCCGCGTGAATACTTTCAAGATAACGTTCACTCTCCTTTTGTGAAAGTCGCTCAATCTCGAGTGTTCGTTTTTCCAGTTTCACCCTAAGCGTAGAAGCATATCGTTGAATGTACTTATGTCTCGTGAGGCTCTTGTTACTAAGGAGAATCCCTAAAATCCGATTTGCCAAACTGCCCCTTAACCTTTTCAAGGCTGAAACTCGTAGGCTCTGATGGACAAAAGTTAATAGAGTGCTTGAAACATCTTCGTCAACGACGATCTCGGTCAAAAGTTTTTTGGCATACCCATTCCATTTGTTATTTATGGTATCGTCCAATTCATCGATTTTCGCTTTTGTTGGCAAGATGTCAATTAAGGCAAGAATATCGCATACCACATCTGACTGTTCTTTTTCAATAGGTGGTGTAGTCAATGTAGTTTCTGTTCCATATCCCATTTCCTGTTCACGCCAATACATTTTTCTCTTAAACCCCATCCCTAACGCAAAAACCACAAGATCTTTCCCCTTATTGTCGTTGTCTGGAGACGATTGTATTCTTTTTAGTTCTTTATTCAATATATCTCGGATTGTTTCAATTCGCGGCTCTTTCTTGCCCTCTTTTTTTGTCCAGTTGCGTCGCATTGAATTTGAAACATCAACGATGAATCCAATCAGATGAGGGGATGATGTTTTAGTTGCCATCACTGTGATCAACCTTCTGGTTTGGTTTTAGGGGGCTGGTAAGTATGTCAATCAACTCATCCAGCATTTCTTCTTGGTTTATCTGCAAAAAGAGTTTAGCATTTTCAGGTACATTCCAGAATTTTTTAATCGCCATTTTACGAATTGCTTTGGTGAGACTATTGGATTCTGTGATTTCGGACGCGCAATCAAATAAGCGCGCAACTCCTTCAGGCCAATTTGGTTGTTTTTCTGCATATAACGCTTTGGGCTCTAAGATAGATTTCGTTCCAATATACCCACACGCAATTTCAACGCCTATAGATTTAATAGAATTGGCAATTTCTAATACACGGTTGTTGCTCCTATTCTCAATGTCGCCTTTACTCAATATTAGCAGTAAAGGAAATTTGTAATGAGGTCTTTTCATTTCCTCATTTATTCTTGTCTTTGCTATTTCAAGTGCATTTTCCAGAGAAGGTGCTTCCCGTCCAATATCAAGCATTTGTGCGTTGATTGCTTCCCCGTAGACATCCCAATATCGATGGAGTTCTGACGCGTTCGGTGTTATAGGCAAGTTTTTTCTCTCGGCTACTTCCGCGAAAAGGTCTCTAACAATGCCAGACTTTTTGGGAAGATCGTCGTCAGACATTAATTCAGCAAGAATGCTTGTGTAAGTGAAATAGATTTCGCCTAATCCGTATCCATAAAGAAAAAGCTTAAACCTCGGAAGAATTTCCTCCTTCGATTTGGGTGCTTGGCAGTACCTGTTTGCGTTTTCAATAAAATTGCCGATTGCTTTTGATATTCTCTCTTTTATAGTTGGGTCGTTTTCTGAAATTTCACTTACAACGTCCGCCATCGGTTGTGAAAAATCTACAACCATACCAACAAGCAATGGACTTGAAACATCAATCTTCTCTTGTTTTGATTTTTCATCAACAATCTCTTGAAGAGTAGTCTTCTGAATAATTCTCCTTTTGGATGATGGCTCTTTCCTACTTGCGTTATAGGTTAGCAATATTTTCTCAAGATGATCGCGCACCAACCGTTCAAACTCATCTGGAGTGTTATAGGTTCTATAAAGGCCTTGAGTTTTTCCGCCCGTCTCAAACTCTTTGAAAAACAAGTTTATTTTTTCTTGGGATTGGATATCAAGACGTGAAGAGTCATTGGTGGGACGAATACATCGATAAAACATAACTCGAGGTTTGCCAGTTTGTTTCCAACTATCATATGCGGCATTGAATTCTTCATGGGTTCCAGATTCAGTTGGTTTTGTGCCGCCCGACGGCATACCATACCGATTCCAAAAAATACCAATCATTACATCCCAAGTCTCAACAGGAATCTGGTCAAAAATAACCTGTTGGCCGCGTCCCATATTGGGGACAACATCTGACCAGTCCCTCATTTCCAACATTACCCCAAGATGATCAGCAAGCCCTTTGTTTAGGCCGCTTATAACCAATGCCAAGCGAGATTTTTCATCCGCGACATCATTGGGAGAAGCAACAAAGACACGAATTTTCTTAAACCTTACCCGATTCATGCTGGCTCCGTGATTATGTTACAGGTTTGTCAGATCTCATAATAAGTTTTGGCAAGCGTATTAGGTACAACGATTATACCCGCCAAGAAAAATGAACGCGGAGAAACCTTCACCAAAGGGCATTTTCCTTCATCGCCTTTGTGACCTTCGTGTTTCAAAAAAGAATCTCTCCGCGTCCATCTGTGTCATCTGCGCGCGAAGCGTCCGCGTCCAACGATCTAATCCTCATCATCCTCACTCATCGTCTGAGGCAACTCAATCCTCGGCGGACTCGGAACCGACGGCGGCAACAAATACCAATCCAGGAACCGTTCCAGCCGCGCCATCGCGTCTAGCACCGTCTCGCGTTTTTGGAATCCATGCGGCTCGCCCGCGTAGGTCTTGTACTCGAAGGTCTTGTTGTGACGGCGCAGGGCTTCGGCCAATTCCTCCGAGGCTTGCGGCGCGACCACTTCGTCTTCGAGTCCGTGCAACAGCAACAGCGGCGACTTGATGTTCGCCACCTGATGGATCGAAGAGCCGTCAATGAAGACCTCCCAATTGTCCGACGGATGTCCGATCTGCATTTCGGTGTAGAGACGCGTGTTGCGGTCGCATTGCGCCCACGAACTGACCAGCGAAGCGTCGCCGTACTGACTCACGCCGCACGCGAATCGAAACTCGGGGTCACGCGCCAGCGACGCCACCGTCAGGTAGCCGCCGTAACTCGAACCGTAAATGCCGAGCCTCGACGGGCTGATCTCAGGCAACCCCGCCAAAAATTTCGCGGCGTGCAAACAGTCCTGCACATCGCCCACGCCCCAGTTGTTGTAGTTGGCGTGTTCGAACGCCAGCCCATAGCCCGTCGAGCCGCGATAGTTCGGGCACAACACCGTGTATCCCTTCGCCACCAAATACTGGATCAAAATTTCCCACGTGTACCCAAACTGCTCGGTCGGACCTCCGTGCGGGTGCACCAGCGCCGCGCCGTTGGGGTGCTTCGGTTTGTAGAGCAAGCCCGCGATCTCCAGCCCGTCGTAACTTTTGTAGATCGCCTCCTCAGGCATGACAAGCGGATTGCGCGCCAGCGCGGGCGGATTCGAAAACGTCAACTGCTTCGCGCGCCCCGTCGCCACGTCAATGCGATGGATGTCGGGCGGCACGGTCGGATCTTCATACTCGACGTAGATGTACGCGCCATCGGGACTCCACTGCGGACGCGAATAGACTCCGCGCCCCACTTTGAGATCCTCGGTCTTTCCTGACCCGAGGTTGGTCACTGCCAAATCGAGTTTTCCGCGTCGGTTGACAGTGACCACCAGCCGCGCCCCATCGGGCGACCACGAGAACTCTTCCACGTTTGTGCCCAAGTCTGTCACCTGACGCATGTCCGTTCCATCGGGGCGGATGAGCCAGACCTGGTTGTAGTCCGTGCGCTGCGAGAGGAACGCGATCCACTTGCCATCGGGCGACCAGCGCGGGAACCAGTCCTTCATCTTCGGCGCGCCCACCAGCAAGCGCGTCGCGCCCGACTCCAAATCCACAATGCGGATGTCGCGGCGATTGCGGTCGTCGTCAGGCCAGTGGACGTACGCAACCATCTTCCCGTCGGGGGAGGGACGCGGATCGGAATCCTCCCCGTGGTCACGCGTGAGCGTCCGCAGGAACGTCCCCTCGCGGTCGGTCAATGCCAGGTGCGGAATCTCGTCAGGCCGAATCGTGATCACCATCCGAGCGCTATCGGGCAGCCACGCGGGCGAAGCGGACGCGTCGAGCGGGAGCGGCAACTTGGCGGGGAGTCCGCCGCGCGAGTCCGCCACGTGGACATGTCCGCGCATACGGAAGGCCAGCCACTTGCCATCGGGCGACCACTGCGGGGCGCGATCCCACCAATACGGCGTACTGACCCGCGTGAACGAAACGCGACTCGGCCACCCGCCCTTCGACGGCATGACATACACATCCGCGTTCTCCTCGCGATTCCAGATGAACGCGATCCGCTCGCCATCGGGCGAGAGGCGGCTCTGGTACACGCGATTGACGGAATGAATGAGCGGCAAACTCCAGCCATCGGGTGGAGTCAAATCGGGGCGTGGCACAGACGGCCAGCCGTTTCGTTCGTATTTCTCGACGACGGGGACGCGCATGGGGCACCTCCAATGTGCAAAAAAAGGGGGATGCCTTAAGGATAACTTGGATTGAGGAAAGGGGCAAGCGGAGGTCAGGTCTTTACTCTTCCAATTCAAAAGCGCTCGGGCACATTCGGTATAATCCCTCGCATGTCCTTCTCCTTCCAACCCGCCCTGTCCTTTTCCCTCCCCGCGCTCGCGGACCTGTTCACGCGCGGCTTCGAGGGGTATTTCGTTCCCGTCAAAATCACGGACATGATCCTGCAAACCATGATTCGCCGCGACAGCGTGGACCTCTCTGAGAGCCGCGTGATGTTGGACGGCGACGCGCCCGTCGGTTTGGCATTGATCGCCCGCCGCGGCTGGACATCCCGCCTCGCGGCGATGGGCATCGCGTCCGAAGCGCGTCACAGCGGACTGGGGACGTGGGCGATGACGCGTCTCATCGAGGAAGCCCGCGCCCGCGGCGAGCGTCAGATGCTCCTGGAAGTGATCGAGCAAAACACGGCGGGCGTGAAGTTGTATCGCAAAGTCGGGTTCCAAACCCTGCGGTGGCTGGTGGGATTCAAATTGGAGAATCCGCAGGTGACTGCAGACGACGCGCTCGAAGAAGTGGACATCCGCGAACTGGCGAGGATGGTCAGCGCGCATGGACTGACCGACCTGCCCTGGCAACTCTCCGGCGAGACGATCGCCCAGCACACGCCGCCCTCGCGCGCCTTTCGGCTGGAGTCTGCCTATGTGCTGGTCACCAACCCCGAAGCGGAGCACGTCTCGATCCAGTCGGTCTTGGTTCTGCCCGAAGCGCGGGGAAAGTCGCAGGCCAGGCGAATCCTGCGGGCGGTCTTCGCTAAATTCTCAAATAAAACGTGGCACGTCTCGCCGATCTTCCCCGAGGAGATGGGCGCGGTCTTTGAGTCCGTGGGGATGAAGCGCGAGGAGTTGTCTCAGTGGCAGATGGTGTTGGATTTGTAACGCCACCCCATCCAATAGACCCTAAAGGTTTCGTCCGTTGACCTTCGTCATGTCTAGCAGGAGAGTCTGACTTTCAAGACGACGGATGGCGAGGGAAACCTTTAGGGTCTTTCCAAAACTACTCCTGCTCCGCCACCTGAATCGTAACCGTATAAATCTTCTGCTCAGGCGTCAGCGGACACATGCTGATCGGCTGGTCTTTAGGACAATTCGCGTTCGCCGACGGACGCCACCCGACCGCAAGCAGTCCAATTGCGCCGCCTTTCGTGAATCCCGTCGCCATGCCAGTCGGACCACATGCGCCATAGTTCATGCTATCTTCCGTCCAGCCCAGGGTGGGCAACAAACTTGTCAGCGCGCTGAACACATCCATGATGTAGGTCGCGCCCGTGCCAGTTCCATGCACGCGGCAAGCCGATCCCGCCGCGCCGCTGACACGCTCCGTGAACGACACAGTCTCGATCGTCACGGAGCGATGTTAGAATAACCGCCAACGAGGTGAGCCCATGACAAAAAAACGTTCGTTTACAGCCATCATCCAAAACGCGGGAGGGGGCGGCGCGTTCGTGGAAGTCCCATTTGACGTGGAGGCCGTCTTCGGCGCGAAGAAGCCGAAGGTCAAGGCCACAATCGAGGGGATTCACTATCGCGGTGTGTTGACGCGCATGGGGACGGAATGTCATCTGCTCATCGTCCTCAAGTCCATCCGTGAGCAGGCGGGGAAGGCGTTTGGCGACGAAATCAAAGTGACCGTGGAGTTGGACACCGAGCCGCGCGTGGTGGAAATCCCCAGCGAGTTGAAGAAGGCGCTCGCGAAAGATAGGAACGCCAAAGCCTCTTTTGAAAAATTGTCCTACACTCATCGGCGCGAATACGCGATGTATGTGGCTGAAGCCAAAAAGGAGAAGACGCGCATCCTGCGCGCGGCGAAGACAATTGAAATGTTGAAACAGGAGAAGAAGGCGCGCTGATTTCCCTCACGCCTGCCCCTCTCCCAAAGGGAGAGGAAAACACGCCGATGCGTGAAGAACCATCCTCCTTCCCCCTCCGCCCGCTGACGGCCCTCCTGCTCGCCCTCGCCGCGCAGACCATGCTCGAGCCGCCCGCGCGCGTCCCTGTGGCAATTGGGTTGTATGCGCTCGCGGTTATCTTATTTTTTCATGGGGCGGAATACTCTGCGAGTACGATGTGGTATTCCGCCAAATCTGGCAAATGCGGGATGCCATCCCGCACCACGCCACCCCCGCGCCTTCTTCCATTACTTATCTCGCTTCCCCTCCTCGCCGCGGCGTTTATTATTTCGGGGACAACCAATTTACACCCCTCAATCTTTCCCTCTGGCTGACAGGTATTCTCTTTTTCTTCCGCGCCTTTTGGCAAGATGGCGCTTCGTCATTGCGAGCCCCGCAGGGGCGAAGCAATTCCCGTCTTGACGAGGAGATTGCTTCGACGGACGAACGCCGTCTCGCAATGACAGACACAAAAAAAGAAAAATCCGTGCGCGAAGCGGTCCGTGCAATCCGTGTCCCGCATTTGCTCTTCCTCTCCACCCTCCTCATCGCCGCCTTCTTCCGCTTTTACCACATCGCTCAAGTTCCTGCCGAGCCGTTCAGCGACCACGCCGAAAAGATCCTCGACATCTACGACATCACGCAGGGCGAGGCGCGCATCTTCTTCCCGCGCAACACGGGACGCGAAGCGCTTCAATTTTACTGGTCGCTCCTCGTCGCCGCGGTCTTCGGGACGGGACTCTCTTTCCAGACGCTCAAGATCGGCGCTGCCATTCTCGGTTTCATCACATTGCCCTTCATCTATTTGCTCGGCGCGGAGATCGTCAACCGCCGCGCGGGTCTGCTTGCCATGCTGTTCGCGGGTATCGCCTATTGGCCGAACGTCATCAGCCGCGTGGGGTTGCGCTTTCCGCTATATCCACTCTTTGTCGCCGCGACTCTTTTCTTCCTCCTGCGCGGCCTCCGCACGAACAATCGCAACGATTTCCTGCTCTCTGGTCTCTTCCTCGGCCTCGGCCTGCATGGGTACACTCCGTTTCGGGTCGTCCCGCTTCTCATCCTCCTCACCATCATCATTCACCTTCTCTACCATCGCTCTTTACGTTTTACGAATTACGTTTTACTTTTCACAACCGCCCTCATCGTTTTCCTTCCTCTTTTTCGATACGCGCTTGCGAACCCTGACGAGTTTTGGTTTCGAGCAGGCAGTCGCGCATTGGTGGAAAATCCTCTTCCGATATTTTTCTCCAATCTTTGGAACGCCCTGCTCATGTTCAACGTCAATGACGGGAACATCTTCGTCAACTCGATCGCCGACCGCCCCGCGTTGGACATTGTGACGGGCGCGCTCTTCGTCCTCGGGCTGACACTGCTCCTCACGCGTCGCTCCTTCTCTGACCTTTGGCTGGCCGCGGCCATCGTGACGTTGATCCTGCCCTCGGTCTTTTCCCTCGCCTTCCCAAGTGAGAATCCCGCGCTGAACCGCGCGGGCGGCGCGCTCGTACCCGTCTTCGTCGTCGTGGGGATGGCGCTCGATGGCCTGCTCACCCGCCTCGCGGTCGGGTTGACGCGAGAGGGAGAACGCGTCATCGCCGCGGGCGTGGTCGGAATCCTGTTCGCCGCGTCCGCTGTCCAAAATTACGATCTGGTCTTCCGTCAATATGACGAGCAATATAACCGCGTCGTGTGGACGTCGTCTGAGATGGGCGCGGTCATTCGCGAGTTTGGGAATCCGGACCGCGTCTGGATCGTCCCGTACGAGCAATGGGTGGACACGCGCCTGCCCGCGCTCTGGGCGGGATTGCCGAACCGCGATCTGGGCTTGCCGCGCTCGCGGCTGGCGGATACGTTACAATTGCCCGCGCCCAAATTGTTTATCTTCAAGGCCAGCCCGCTCGCCGAGGGTTTTGACGACAAGGAAACCCTGGCCGAATTACAGCGGCTCTATCCGCAAGGCGAATTAACTTTGCATGAATCAGAACTGTGGTGGCAGAGTTTCTGGGTATACTTCGTGGCCGCGCCGTGAGGAAGTACACAGGTAGACAGGTACACAAGTACACACGGAACACGCAATACGCAGTACGCAACACGCACCACAAACCACGCGACCACACGACCATCAAACTACGCGACCAAAACCCATGACATCAAAACGATCCTGGATTTATGACCTTCTTTTAATAGCTGTTCTTGCCCTGGCGGCGTATTTGCGCGTGACTGGCGTGGAGTGGGGCGAAGGCTATCACCAGCATCCCGATGAGTTGTTTTTGACGGGCGTGGTGGAGAACCTGCGCGCCCATTCCTGCATGGACGAGGGGACGCCGATCGAGGCCTGTTCGCCCGAGCGCCAGCGCTGGATGACGATTGGCGAATATTTCGACACCGCCAATTCCACGCTCAACCCGCGCAACCGCGGCGCGGGCTTTTACGTCTACGGCAACCTGCCTGTCACGCTCGTACGCGTGGCCTACGAGGCGATCGGCCCCGAAGCCGGCCCGATGAAATTTTTTGGCCGTCAATTTTCCGCGCTGGCCGACCTGTTCACTATTTTGATTTTGTATTTCATCGTGGCGCGCGTCTACAATCAAAAGACCGCCCTGCTCGCCGCGCTCTTCTCCGCGCTGGCCGTGATGCAGATCCAGCAATCGCATTTCTTCACCGTGGACTTGTTCGTCAATCCCTTCATGTTCGCGGCGCTGTATTTCGCGGTGAGGATCGCGTATGACGGTAAACAAGTAGACACGTACACAGGTACACAGGTGGATGAAGATACGCAATACGCAGTATCGCGAAGCATCCCTGTGGGACGCAGTACTCCGTATTACGTATTGCGTAACATTTGGCGTGAACCTCTTTTCTGGCATTCCCTCCTCTTCGGCCTCTTCCTCGGTCTGGCCGCCGCGAGCAAGATCAACGCGGTGGTGATGGCTGTGGCGTTGCCAGTGGCGCTGGCGCTGCGCTTCAGTAATCAGCCAACAGTCATCAGTGATCACGCTTCGCGGTCAGTAAACAGTGATCAGTCAACTGATACGCAACACGCAATACGCAATACGCGATATCCCATCTCCAATTACTATTTACCAATTACCATTTACCTCCTCCTCGGCGGCCTCGCCACCCTCCTCACCTTCCGCGTCTTCCAGCCCTACGCCTTCGACACGATTTTCCCCAACGAACAGTGGATCGCGAACATGAAGGAGATTCAGGCGCAGGCCACCGGTCTCGCGGACACGTATTGGAATCTGCAATGGGCGCGGCGGACTCACCTCTATTCGTTCACCAACCTGACCGTGTGGGGGCTTGGCCTGCCCCTCAGCCTCCTCGCCTGGACGGGGTTCCTCGTCATGGGCTGGCGCGTCTTCAAGAACCGCGAGACGCGTCACATTTTGCTCTGGTCGTGGACGGCGCTTTACTTTGCCTGGCAATCGCTTCAATTCAACGCGACCATGCGCTATCAACTGCCGATCTATCCGTTGCTCGCGATGATGGCGGCGTGGGTTGTATTTAACGTTGAACGTTCAACGTTAAACGTTAAACGTTTGACGTTTACCATCGGGAGTATTGTTTTGGTTCTAACAGCTATCTGGGCCTTCGCCTTCTTAAAAGTCTACACCCGCCCCGAAACGCGCATCGAGGCCTCGCGTTGGATCTTCAAAAACATACCCGGCCCTATCACACTTCGTTTTCAAGATGGCATATCTCAACCCCTGCCATTCCCCTCGGATGGGATCATTCTCGGCGACGCGCCTTACCTGACCTCTTTCACGGCCCGCCAGGATGGGACGCTGACTGAGATCCACTTCCCACACGCTCTCTCCAATCTCGCGGCCAGCCAGACCCTGACCGTGTCCCTGCTCGACGCGGCCAACTCCGCCTCGCCGTTGGCAACCGCTTCCATTGAAGATACCTTCGCGCCCGCCAAAGACACGCGCGGGAATCCATTCACGCTTAAATTGAGTCAACCGATTCCGCTCGCGCAGGGACAGTCCTTCCTCCTGCGCGTGGAGACGACGGGCGCGTTGACCCTCGCGGGCGCAGGCATCGCCAACGAAACCGACTACGACTGGAACCTGCCCTTCAACGTGGACGGCTACGACGCGTTTGGCGGCATCTATCGCGGCGACCTCAACCTGCAAGTCTACTGGGACGACAACGCCGACAAACTGGCGCGTCTCACCAACAGCCTCAACCAAACCGATTACATTTTCATCCCGACCAACCACCAATACGGACAGATCACGCGCATCCCCGAGCGCTACCCGTTGACGACGCTCTACTATCGCGAGTTGGTCGGCTGTCCGCCTGAGGAAGACATCATCTGGTGTTATCGCGTGGCCGAGCCTGGCACGTTCGAGGGGCGTCTCGGATTTGACCTCGTCAAGACCTTCACTTCGTATCCCACTCTCGGGCCGATCGTCATCAACGATGGCGCGGCGGAGGAAGCCTTCACCTTTTACGATCATCCCAAGGTATTGATCTTCAAGAAGAACGCGAACTATGATGCGACTAAAGTCGCGGCGACATTGGGAAGCGTGGATTTGACAAAGGTTGTCCGACTCACGCCGAAAGAGGCGGGCAACTACAAGCCGCCGAAAAGCACGATGCTCCCCGCGGACAGACTCGCGACGCAACAAGCGGGCGGCACATGGTCGGAATTGTTCGACTACGAAAAACTGCAAAACAAAATTCCCGTGGTCGGCGCGATCGGCTGGTACGCGTTCATCTTTTGGATCGGGCTGATCTCCTATCCGCTGGCGCGGCGCGCGTTGCCTGGGCTGGCCGACAAGGGATACGCCCTCTCGCGCACGTTGGGACTGGTCATCTTCGCGTACGCGGCGTGGGCGCTCGGCTCGTTGGGAGTCCCCGTCAGCCGCGGGTTGTTGGGAATCATCTTCGGCGCGATGACGCTGATTGGGGCGTGGCAAGCCTGGGTGCAGAGAGACGCGCTCGCGTCCGAGTGGAAATCCAACCGACGCTGGTTCGTCATCGTCGAGTTGTTGTTCCTGGCGCTGTTCGTCCTTGATCTCGCCATTCGCCTCGGCAATCCCGACCTGTGGCATCCCTATAAGGGCGGTGAGCGGCCAATGGACTTTTCGTATTTCAACGCGGTCATTAAGAGCGCCACCTTCCCGCCCTACGATCCGTGGTTCGCGGGCGGATATATCAACTACTATTATTACGGCTTTGTGCTGGTGGGCATGCCTGTCAAGTTTTTGGGCGTCGTGCCTTCCATTGCATACAATTTTATTTTGCCGACACTGTTCGCTCTTGTGGGCATCGGCGCGTTCACGGTTGGCTACAATCTTGTGCATGGTACAAAGGCACACACGGAACACGCAACACGCAATACGCAATACGCAACACTGATCACTGATAACTGGTCACTGATCACTGGTTTCGCCGCCACCTCATTCACTCTCCTGCTCGGCAACCTCGGCACGATCCAGATGTTGATCCGCGCCTTTCAACGGCTCGGCGCGCCAGGCCAGGTGGTGGACGCGAGCGCGGGATTCTTCCAGCGTTTCTCGTGGGGACTCGATGGCTTCGCCAAGAGCCTCGCGGGCGAAGCGCTTCCACTCGGACGGGGGGACTGGTACTGGCTTCCGAGCCGCGTCATCCCCGCCCCAGGCGATGTGGAGCCGATCACCGAGTTCCCGCTGTTCACCTTCCTTTATAGCGACCTGCACGCGCACATGATCGTGTTGATGCTGGCGTTGTTTATGATCGCGTGGGGGTTGTCCATTGTGTTGTTCTTGCGGAGAGCAGGTACACAAGTAGATACGGAACACGCATCCCCTATCTCCTATCTCCTATCTTGCATCGCTCCTCCCATCATCCTCGGCGCGCTTGTCCTCGGCGCGATCTATCCCACCAACACTTGGGACGCGTACACGTACCTGCCGCTGTCCGCGCTTGCGTTGGGGTATGCGTTGTTCAACGCGTTTGATTTCAAAGACAACCGCTTCAACCTCCCTCCTTACATTTTACGTTTAACGCTTTCCATCGCAGGCACACTCGCCCTCGTTCTCCTCGCCTTCCTCTTCTACCAGCCCTACTTCCAATGGTGGGGATCGGGCTACAACTCCGTGGCGCGTTGGATGGGCGGACACACGCCTCTCTCCTCTTACTTCACGCATTGGGGCGTGTTCCTCTTCATCCTCTTCGCGTGGATGGCCTGGGAGACGCGCGAGTGGATGGCCGCCACGCCGCTTTCTTCGCTCGGCAAACTCAAGCCGTATCAATTGTTGATCGAACTTGTGTTGGCGGCATTTTTTGTTGTGCTCTTCTACCTGTTGTATCGCAAGGCCGTCATTTCGTTGGTTGCCCTGCCGATGGCGTTCTGGGCGGCGATCTTGCTGTTGCGCCCTGGTCAACAGGACGCGAAACGCTGGGTCTTGTTCATGGTCGGGACGTCGCTGGCGCTCACCATCGCGGTGGAACTCATCGTCGTCGTCGGCGACGTGGGACGCATGAACACGGTTTTCAAGCTATACCTGCAAGCGTGGACGATGCTCTCCGTCAGCGCCGCGGCCGCGTTGGGGTGGACGTTCCCCGCTGTCCCGTCGTGGAAGATGCGTTGGCGCGGCGTCTGGCAGGTCGGTCTCACCGTCCTGTTGGCGGGCGCGGCGTTCTTCACCGTCTCGGCCACGATGGACAAAGTCCGCGACCGCATGAATCTCACCGCGCCGCACACGCTCGACTCGATGACCTTCATGGCGACGACCACCTACTGGGATTCGGTGGACATCAATCTCGGACAGGATTATGGCGGCATCCGCTGGTTGCAGGATCACGCGCAGGGTTCGCCCGTGATCGTGGAAGCCAATTGCATCGAGTATCGTTGGTGTACGCGTTACACCATTTACACGGGCTTGCCTGGCGTGGTGGGTTGGAACTGGCATCAGCGCCAGCAACGCGGGTTCGTGCAACCGCTCATCATCGAGAATCGAATCGGCGAGATCATGGCCTTTTACACGGCCACCGATCCCAACGCCGCGCTTGCCTTCTTGAAAAAATATAACGTGCGTTACATCATCGTCGGTCAGGTGGAAGCGATCTACTACCCAGGCGAAGGCCTGCTCAAATTTGAGACCTACGACGGCCAGTTGTGGAAGGAAGTTTTCCGAGATGGCTCGACGGTGATTTACGAAGTTCAATAGTCAAATGGTCGCATCGTCGCGTGGTCTGCCTGACTACGAGACTACGCGACCACAAGACTAACCGACTACAAGACGATAAGACTATGAAACTACTCCTTCACATCACTTCAAAAACCGCGTGGGAGACCGCGCAGAAGAACGGCTTCTACACTGCGCCCAGTTTGGAGAGCGAAGGCTTCATCCATTGCTCCACGCCCGCGCAGGCCGTCGCGACCGCGCAACGTTTCTACGCGGGGCAGAGCGGACTCGTCCTGCTTATCATTGACCCCGCGCGCGTCAAAGCCGAGATCAAATACGAAGCGGGGATGGATAAGCCCGACGAACTCTTCCCTCACATCTACGGGACTCTCAACCTCGACGCGGTGACGCGCGTCCCCGACTTCGCATCAGACTCGGCTGGAAACTGGGTTCTGCCTCCGTTATGACGAATCGCATCGAGATCCGTCCCGCGCGTCCCGATGACGCGCCGCTCGCCGCGGCTGTCTTCCGACTGTCGCTGGGCGCGTTCGGCGAATACCTGATGGGACGCGATAGCCGCGCCGCCGAGATCGCCTACATGCGCCTTTTCTCCTCCGACGCGGGACGGTTCGGCTACAGCCTCGCGCACGTGGCCGAATTGAATCATCATCCGCTTGGCTTACTCCTTGCCTTCCCCGCCACAGATATGATGCGGTTAAGCCTGGCTGTTGTGAGATACCTGCCGCGTGCCTTCGGATGGAATTCCTTCGGTTTCGTCGCACGCGTCCTCGCGCTCGCGAACGTCAAAGAAGCCGAAGCGGACGAGTACTACATCAGCAACATCGCCGTCCTGCCCGCCGCGCAGGGACAGGGTCTCGGCAAACGCCTGCTCCTCCACGCCGATGAACTGACGCGCAAATTGAAGTTGAAAAAAGTCTCGCTCATGGTCGCGCTCGAAAACCAGACCGCCCAACGTCTCTACAAACGCAACGGCTACAACATTGTTTTCACCAAGAATGACAAGAATTCATATGCCAGTTATCATCGCATGGTGAAGAAGGTGTGGTAATTGGTAATCTCCAATTACCAATTACTGAAAACTGATTACTGATTACTGATCACTGATGACTGCCTCCCTCTCCTGGTACCTCGCCTCCTCCCTCCTCGGCTGGTTGACCTTTCCCCTCGTCTTCCGCCTCTTCCCCGCGCTCGCCGATCGTGGCTACACCCTCGCGCGCGCGGCGGGCATTCTGCTTTGGGGCTGGCTTTTTTGGATTCTCGCCTCGCTTGGCCTCCTTCGCAATGATTTGGGCGGGGTTCTCTTTGCGTTCATAGCCCTCGTTGCTTTGAGCGCGTATTCAATCGTAAATCGAAAACCCTTCGACTCGGCTCAGGACAAGTCTGAAATCGTAAATTTTCTTCGATCCCACAAATCCCTCCTCCTCGTCACCGAACTCCTCTTCCTCGCCTCCTTCGCCTTCCTCGCCTTCGTCCGCGCCTCCAATCCCGAAGCGGTCGGGACGGAAAAGCCGATGGAACTGGCCTTCATCAACGCCATCCTGCGCTCGCCCACGCTTCCTCCCAATGACCCGTGGTTGTCGGGCTACTCCATCTCGTATTATCACTTCGGCTACATTCTCACCGCCATGTTCGCCCGCCTCACAGGAACCTCTGGTAACGTGGCCTTCAACCTCATGTCCGCGCTCGTGTTTGCCCTCGCGGCGGTCGGCTCGTATGGCATTTTGTATAACCTGCTGGCCGCGTACGCGGGTAAACAGGTAGACACGGACGACGTCCAATCGAAAATCGTAAATCAAAAATCGTTAATGGCGTTGGCTCTCCTCGCCCCTCTCTTCCTCCTCATCCTTTCCAACCTCGAAGGCCTGCTCGAAATCTTCCACGCTCTCGGCTGGTTCTGGCCTTCTACGTTAAACGTTGAACGTTCAACGTTTAACGTTTGGACTTGGCTCAACCTCAAAGACCTCAACGAAGCGCCCACCGGCGGCGGATGGATGCCCGACCGCTATCTCTGGTGGTGGCGCGCCTCCCGCGTCGTCTCCGACTTTGACTTGCTCAACAATTCCCAGGAGATCATAGACGAATTCCCCGCCTTCTCTTTCGTCCTCGGCGACCTGCACCCGCACATCCTCTCGCTTCCCTTCACCATGCTTGGCATCGGCGTGGCGCTCAACATTTTCCTCGGTGGCTGGCGCGGCATCGTCAAATTCCTCGATTTCCGCCTCCGTACCACCCCACTCGATTTCTTCTTCGCCGTGCTCGTCCTCGGCGGGCTGGCCTTTCTCAACACCTGGGACATCCTGCCCATCGCGGCGCTCATCGTCGGCGCGTACCTCCTCGCCCGCGTCCACGACGAAGGCTGGGGCTGGCAACGCATCGAAGACGCGCTCCTCCTCGGCGTCCCTCTCGCCGCGTCCGCCTTCGTCCTCTACCTACCCTTCTATGTCGGATTCTCTTCGCAAGCGGGCGGCCTGCTCCCCAACCTCATCAACCCCACGCGCGGCGCGCATCTCTGGGTGATGTGGGGGACTCTCCTCCTCCCGCTCCTCGCCTACCTCATTTATTTGACTCGCGACCGCGCGACCCGTCCACGCTACTTCACGGCTCTCGCGTGGACTTTGGGCGGGATCCTGTTCCTCTGGGCTTTTTCCTGGCTTTTAGGACTCGCCGCCCAATCCCTCGAACCCAATCTCATCGCGCAATACCTCCAGTCACAAAACCAACCCGACGTGGCCTCCTTCTTCCAGGCCGCCCTCGCGCGTCGCCTTTCCTACATCGGCGGCTTGCTGACGATTGCATTCGTGTCCTGGCTTTCCCTCTCTAATTTGTTGAAAGTTGGAAAGTTACAAGTTGAAAGTTCAACCTCCCAACCTTCCAACCTTCAACCTTCAACTTTCAACCTGCTTTTAATCCTCCTCGCCTCCCTCCTCATCATCATCCCCGACTTCGTCTACCTCCGCGACCTGTTTAGCTACCGCATCAACACTGTCTTCAAGTTCTACTATCAAGCCTGGCAACTGTGGGCCATCGCCGCCGCCTTCGGGACAGCCGTCCTTCTGCAAAACCTGCGCGGCGTCTGGAATGTGGCGTGGCGCATCCTGCTGGGACTCATCCTCGTCGCGGGGATGATCTATCCCGTCTTCGCGTTCGCCAACAAGACCAACAACTTCAACCCGCCCTTCGATTACACCCTCGACGCATCCGCCCACCTCGACACCTACAACCCCGAAGACGCGGCCGCCATCCGCTTCCTCCAGTCCGCGCCGCTGGGAGTCGTCGCCGAAGCCATCGGCGGAAGTTACTCCTACGCCACGCGCATGTCCACCTACTCAGGGCAACCCACCGTCCTTGGCTGGTCATGGCACGAGATCCAATGGCGCGGCGACCGCTCCCCGCAAGGTACGCGCGAGACCGACATCAAGACCCTCTACGAATCCCGTCAATGGGACGAAGCCAAAGCCGTCATCGAACGCTACAACATCCGCTACATCGTCATCGGCGGCCTCGAGCGCAACACGTACAACGTCAACGAGGCCAAGTTCCAGCAACGCCTGGTCGTCATCTTCCAGGCCGGGAATACGGTAATTTACGGCGTGCCGTGATTGCCTCCCCTCGGTGGTCGAGTAGACGGTGTTCGTTCATCGTATCAAGACCAGGCAGATGGGCAGGGGTGATGACGGATATGCTAAAATACCCTCCATGAACTCCCGTCCCCCCCGTTACGAGACAATTTTATACATCCTCGCCCTCCTCCTCGCCCTCGGACTGCGCTTCGTCCGCCTCGGTGAATTGCCGCTCACCGATTCCGAAGCGCGCCTCGCGTTGGATGCTCTCCACATCGTCAAAGGCCAGCATCCCGCGCTCAGTTCCCATGTCGCGTATACCAACCTCACCGCCATCTTATTCTTTATTTTCCAAAGTTCCAATTTTCTGGCGCGCCTCATCCCTGCCTTGTTTGGCGCGGCCATCGTCGCCGTTCCCTTCCTCTTTCGTGACCTGATCAAGCCGCGCCCCGCGGCCATCCTGGCCTTCCTCTTCGCCATTGACCCCGCCTTCGTGGCCCTCTCGCGTCAGGCGGGAAGCCCCATCCTCGCTGTCACCTGCTTCCTGCTCGCAGCGGGATTTTGGTTCCGCCGTCAATCCGTCCCCGCGGGCGTCTTCCTCGCCCTGGCGCTCCTCTCTGGCCCCTCGCTCTGGGCCGGCCTCCTCGGCCTGCTCCTCGCCTGGATGCTGACGCAGTTCATGGCCACGCGCCCTGCGCCGATGGAAGATGGTCAAGTAGACACGTACACAGGTACACAATTCTCCTCAGAAACCGAATCCCCTAACTCGCAACTCCTATCTCTTACGGCACGTTACGAAACACGCAATACGCAATACGTACCACTTCTCACCGCCTTCCTCGTCACCCTCCTCGCCGCCTCCACCCTTCTCCTCCTCTCCCCGCAAGGACTCGGCGCCTGGCTTGCCTCATTGCCGGAATATCTTAAAGGTTGGGTCGCGCCTGTAACCGTGCCAGCAAGCAGACTCTTCCTCGCCCTCGGCGTGTACCAACTCTTCGGCCTCCTCTTCGCGCTGGCCGCCGTCGCGCGCGGCTGGTGGAACATGGGACGCCGCCTCATCCGCCTCAGCCTATGGATGTTGGTCGCGCTCTTATTAGCAGCCTTCTACCCTGCCCACCAAACCGCCGACCTCGTTTGGGCGCTCGTTCCCATCTGGACGCTCGCCGCGCTCGAACTCTCTCGCCACCTCGAACTCGTCCACGATGAAGACCGACTCGAAATTATCGGCGTGTTCGTTTTCACCATCATCCTTCTCACCCTCGCGTGGATGAGCCTCAACACCCTCGCCAATAATCCGCCGCCATCGCCGGTTGCGCCGCGCTACCTCCTCTCGTTCTGGGGGTCGCTCATCCTGCTCATCCTCAGCCTCGTCCTCGTCGCGTTTGGCTGGTCCACGCGCATCGCCCGCGTCGGCGCGGTTTGGGGCATCGCCATCATGCTCGGCCTCTACACCCTCGGCGCGGCCTGGGGCGGGACGGGACTTCGCCGCGACGCCAAAACCGTGGATTTATGGGACTCATCCCCGCGCCCCGCGCAAGCCGACTTGCTGCTCCGAACCCTGAACGAAACCTCCAAATTGGCAACGGGTCACGCGGACAGTTTGGCGGTCACCGTCCAGGGGCTGGACTCTCCCTCCCTGCTTTGGTCGCTCCGAGCCTACAGCCCGATCGTCGTCCCCGCCCTCGACCCCGCCTCCGCGCCTGACGTCGTCATCACTCCCCTGCGCGATGACCTCGGTCTCGCCGCCGCCTACCGCGGGCAGGATTTCGCCTGGCGCGCCTCTCCCATCTGGGACGCGTTCCTCTCCAGCTACCTGCGCTGGCTCACCTACCGCGAACTCCCCTCCACGAACGAAACCATCATCCTCTGGGTGAGAAATGATCTGTTCGTTGATTCGGAGCAGTAAGTACACAGGTACACAAGTACACACGTAATCAGTACACACGGAACACGCAATATGCAATACGCAGTACGTAACGGGTATCGCGTATCTCCTAATTCCTAATTCCTAACTCCCTACAATATGCCCCCCTCCACCATTGCCATAGACGGCCCTGCCGCATCGGGAAAGTCCACCATCGGAAAACGACTCGCCGATGAACTCAACTATCTTTTCTTTGACACGGGCGTCATGTATCGCGCCGTCACCTGGCTCGCGCTCGATGGCGGCGTGGACGTCCGCGACGAGGAGACGGTGACGCGTCTCGCACGCGAAACGCCCATTGATGTCGCGCCCGCCTCCCAGTCGGATGGACGCGCCTGCGACGTGATCGTCGCGGGACGCGATATCACCTGGGAGACGCGTCGTCCCGAAGTGGACGCGAACGTGTCCGTCGTCTCGGCCTACGCGGGCGTGCGCCACGAGATGAGTCAGCAACAACGGCGCATCGGTCAGCGCGGCCGCGTGGTGATGGTGGGACGCGATATCGGCACGGTCGTCTTGCCCGAAGCGGATTTGAAAATTTATCTCGACGCCTCTGCCGAGGAGCGCGCCCGCCGTCGCTTTGACGAGATTCGTGCGAGAGGCGGCGAGGCCGATTACGACGAGATTCTCTCCAAAGTGCGCGAACGCGACCGAATCGATTCCACCCGCGCGGTCGCGCCGCTTCGTCCCGCAGACGACGCGGTGATCCTGGACTCGGATCGCCTGAACGCCGATGAGGTCTTCGCCCGCGTGAAAGAATTGTGCAATGGATGATTACCGCGTCCCCCTGCGATTTCGAATCAGCCGCCTGATTTTGCGGGCGATCTTTCGCGGGATATTTGGCGTTTTGGGACGCGTGAAAATCTCAGGGCGCGAGCATGTGCCGACGGGGAAAGCCTATCTGGTGGCGATGAACCACGTTTCGATTTTTGACCCGCCCTTCGCGGCCGCGTATTGGCCTGAGTCTCTTGAGATCATCGGCGCATCGGACGTGTTTGCCAAGCCTGGGCAGGGGCAATTGCTTCGGCTCTACGGCGTGATGCCCGTGCATCGCGGCGAGTATGACCGCTCTGTGTTGGATCGGACGACGCGCATTCTTAAATCTGGGCAACCGCTGTTGATCGCGCCCGAGGGCGGACGTTCGCACGTCACCGCCATGCGACGCGCCATGCCAGGCATCGGTTACATGGCCGAGGCCACGCACGTCCCTGTGATCCCCGCGGCCATCGTCGGCACGACGGATGATTTCTGGCAGCGCGCCCGCCGCGGCGAAAAGCCTCCGCTCGAAATGCGGATCGGCAAACCAATTGACCTGCCGCCCATCGTCGAAAAAGGCGCGGCGCGGCACGAAGCGCGTCAACGCAACGCCGACCTGGTGATGCGTCATCTGGCTGGCTTGTTACCCGAGGATTATCGAGGGGTTTATGCAGACTCCGCCATCGCTCCCTCCTAAACCTGTTTCCGAAATCCTGCGTCCCGAGTTGACGCGCATGCCCGAATACTCGCTCGGGCGCAAATTCGCGCGCCGCGCACTGTGGCATCTGCAACGCATCATCGTGGGGACGCGGCTCAAGGTGACGGCGCGCGGCCTGGAGAATTTCCCCGCGCGAGGTCCCGCGTTGATCGTGATCAATCACCTCGGCGATGCGGACGTGGTCGTCATCCTCTCGCGTCTTCTCTCGCAGGAAATTGATCCGCTCGCGGCCAGCAATCTCTACGACATCCCCGCCCTGCGATTCTTTGCCGAGGCCTACGGCGTGATCTGGCTCCACCGCGGCCGCCCCGACCGAAAGGCCTTGAACTGCGCGTTCGATTCGCTCAAACTCGGACGCTTCGTGATGATCGCCCCCGAGGGACGCGAGAGCGTGGCGGGCGGCCTCGAGCAGGGACTGGACGGCGCGTCCTTCCTCGCCCTGCGCGCGGATGTCCCCCTCGTCCCGATCGCGGTGACGGGGACGGAGAATGACCGCGTCTGGCCCGCGCTGAAGCGTTGGCCGCGCCTCCCCGTCGGCATGACCGTGGGGCGTCCCTTCCGCCTCGACAAAATAGGCGATCGTCACGCCGACCTGAAAAACGGCACCGACCGCATCATGCGCGAACTGGCGAATCTTTTGCCCGAGGAGTATCAGGGGGCGTATCGCCACTCAAATCTGATATGAACCCGAAAGGCCTCCCCAGTCGCGATTTACGGCTATAATCGCTCCAATCACCATGGAATTTTTCTTATCTCTTTTGGGCGGAAGATTTTATATGCCAGCCCCTTCCCGATTGGGTGTGCTGGTGTGGTTTTTGTTTTTTGGGATGGTTATTTACGCCCTGTATCGTTGGAGGGCTTTGCAACCGTCCATTAAAGGACGCGCGTGGGGGATTTTTATTGGCCTGTTCATCTTTGTCCCCGTCGCCAGTTTATTCTTCGGTTTTCGCCTGCCCCCGGGATCGGCCCTGCCCATGCCGGGCCTGCCCGCCGAGCCGCTTCCGCCGGCTTTGATGATTTTTTCGGCCCTGCCGTGGATGTTCGCGGCGGGTCCGCTCGGCCCCATCGGCGCGGCCGCGCTCGGTTTCATTTCGGGGATTTTGCGCGGCGCCTGGGACACCCACACCATTTTCAGCATGTTGGGATTTGCCCTGCTGGCCGGCCTCTACGCCTCCAACATTCGCCAACGCTTCCGCACCCTGACCTATGGCCTGATGCGCCAGCCGATCGTTGCCGCGCTCCTGCTGATTCCCCTCTACGCTTTCATCTATATCGTCGGCGCGTTCCTCACCGCCCCCGGCCAGACCGCCGTCCGCCTCGACTATGCCCTCAGCAACGCGGGCGCGGCCACGCTCTCTTTCGCGGGCGAGGTCATTTTTGGCGGGCTGGTGATGCAGATTTTCGCGGTCTTCTTCCCGAACGCCTGGGGACTTTCCACGCCGCTGCAACCCTCTCCCTCTGAAAAAAGCCTTGAAAGCCGCTTCCTGTTTGGGACGGGCAGTTTCATCTCCCTGCTTCTGCTGACCCTGCTCATCGGCGACTGGATCGTGGCTGGATCGGTGGCTCGCGATATGTTGCGCGACCGCCTGGCGAGCGTCTCGAACAACGCCGCGCAGAGCGTGCCATTCTTCCTCGAAACGGGGCAGAACCTGGCCGTCCAACTCGCCGCTGACTCGCGTCTCCTCAGCGCGGTTGACCCCGAACTTTCCTCGCTCCTTGCCCAGCAGATGCAGGCCAGTCCCTACTTTGACCAATTCATCGTGCTGGATGTCAACTCTCGTTCGGTCCTCGGCGGGCATCCCGCCGCCTCGCGCGAGACGTTCAGCCTCTTCCCCAAGGAGGACGCCGGTATCACCCTCGCCTCGCAGGGACTCGTGCTGGTGCAGATCTACACCATCCCGCCGATCAACCCCGGCTCCGACGCGGCCCGCGTCTCGTTCATGGTGGGAATCGTGGACGCGGCCGGGCAGGTCCAGCGCGTCCTCATCGGTCGCACTGACCTCGGCACGAATCCGCTCACGCAACCGCTCATCGGCAGTCTGCAAGGTATGACCGAATCGGAAGGCGCGGGCATGTTGGTGGATGACCTCGGCGTGATCCTCTATCATTCGAGCGCGGGCATCATCAACACTATTTATGATGGCCCGCAAAACGCCGACGAGCCGTTCACCACGCACACCGCGCCCGATGGCACGCGGCAATATGTCTACTATCAAAAGGTGGAGGGGCGCGCCTGGGCAGTCGCTTTGAACATCCCGGCCTGGCAGGCGCAGGAATTGGCTCTGCTGACCGCCATGCCGCTCACCATTATGATCCTGATCCTGGCGGCTATCGCGCTCTTCTCGTTGCGCTTCGGCCTGCGGACGATTACCGGCTCTCTGCAAAACCTCGCCTCCGAGGCCGACCGCATCGCGCAAGGTAAATTGGATCGCCCGCTAAAAGTGGAAAGCGTGGACGAGGTCGGCCAACTCAGCCGCGCCTTTGAAGTGATGCGCGCCAGCCTGCAAGCCCGCCTCGATGAACTTAATCGCCTGCTGGCGGTGAGTCAGGGCGTCGCGTCCAGCCTGGAGATGCAAGACGCGGTGAAGCCCGTGCTGGAGGCTGTGCTGGCGAGCGGAGCCAGCGCGGTGAGCGTGATCCTCTCGCCAGCCATCCTACCGAAAACATCCATCGAATTGCCGTCGCGCTTCAGCCTCGGCCCCGCCAAAGACAAGTACGCGCACCTCGACGAGCAGATCCTCCACCAGGTCCAGAAACAGGATCGCCTCGTCCTCTCCAGCGTGTCGCGTAGCCGCATCCTCGATCTTGACCTGAACCTGACTCAGCCCGCTTCGCTCCTGGCCGTGGCCCTGCGCCACGAGAATCGCTACTACGGCGCGATGTGGGCCGCCTACGACCAGCAACGCACCTTCACCGAATCGGACGCGCGCTTCGTGACGACTCTCGCCGGCCAGGCCGCGCTCGCCACTGCCAACGCGCACCTCTTCCTGAACGTGGAAGCGAGTCGCCGTCAATTGGAGGCGATCCTCAATTCCACGCCCGATCCCGTGCTGGTGATTGATCCGCAAAACCGTTTGATGCTGGCGAACCCCGCCGCGGCGCGTGTGGTCGGCGTGGACCTCGCGCAGAACGGCGGACAATCCATCGAGACGTTCATCCGTCAACCATCTCTGCTCGATCTGTTGCAAGCCGCGCCTTCGGAAAAGCAATCGGCGGAGATTTCCTTTGAGGGCGGGCGGACGTATCTCGCCACCGCCTCCTCCGTGGTCGCGGAGGGACGCCCCGTGGGACGCGTCTGCATCCTGCGCGATGTGACGCACTTCAAAGAACTCGATTCGATGAAGTCGGAATTTGTCGCCACAGTGAGCCACGACCTGCGCTCGCCGCTGACGTTGATGCGCGGTTACGCCACCATGCTCGAAATGGTGGGCGAGTTAAACGACCAGCAACAGGGTTACGTCCGCAAGATCGTTTCGGGCGTGGAAAATATGTCGCGGCTGGTGAACAACCTGCTCGACCTGGGACGCATCGAGATCGGCGTGGGCTTGCAAGTGGAGAATGTGCCCATCCACGATATTGTGGAACGCGTGGTGGGCGCGTTGCAATTGCAGGCCAGCCAGAAAAACATTTCCCTCACAGTGGACTTACCGCGCGACCTGCCCGCGACCATCGAAGCCGACCAGGCGCTTTTGCATCAAGGCGTTTACAACCTGGTGGAAAACGCCATCAAGTACACGCCCAATGGCGGACAGGTGCAGGCGCGCGTCCGCGTGGCGACCAAGGACATTGTCTTTGAAGTGAAGGACGATGGCATCGGCATCTCTCCCTCCGACCTGCCTCGTCTTTTTGAAAAATTCTATCGCGGCAAACAGCGCGATGCCCGCGCCCAGCATGGATCAGGGCTGGGCCTCGCGATTGTGCGCTCGATCGCCGAACGTCACGGCGGACGCGCTTGGGTGGACAGCGAATTGGGGCAGGGAAGCGTCTTTTCCCTTCAAATCCCGATTAAACAACCGCGCCGCGAAGCCTCACGTTAATCATCAAATTTGTACTATAATCCCGCCCGCCCGAAATTTGCGGGCTAATATTTTGCCTGTATTTAAACGAAAAGAGTTCGCATGACCACCATTGCTCCAGAAAATCCTGAACAGCGCCATATTCTCAGGCGGACAACCAAACACAAACCTCGTTGGACGCTCAGTCACTGGTTCATCGGACGTCCCCTCTCCACCGCGGACGCGCCGCATCAGACCATCGGCAAAGCCGTCGGTTTGGCGGTCTTCGCTTCGGACGCGCTTTCATCCACCGCGTACGCCACGCAGGAGATCCTCGTCATCCTGGCCGCGGCAGGGACGATGGCCTTCGGGTACGTCTTCCCCATCTCGATGGCGATCGTCATTCTGCTGTGGATCGTGACCCTGTCTTACGAGCAGACCATCCACGCCTATCCCGATGGCGGCGGCGCGTACATAGTAGCGCGCGATAACCTGGGCGAAATTCCCGCGCTCATGGCCGCGGCCGCCCTGCTCACCGATTACATTCTCACGGTCTCCGTGTCCGTCTCGTCGGGCGTGGCGCAGATCGTTTCGGCATATCCCCACCTTTTTGATTATCGCATTTATATCGCCATTGGCTTCGTCATGTTCGTGATGTTGATGAACCTGCGCGGGGTGAAAGAATCGGGCGTCGCGTTCGCTGTCCCGACCTACTTCTTCATTGTAATGATGTTCCTTGCGGTCGGAACGGGCATGATTCGCTTCCTGACGGGAACGCTTGGCACAGTCCCCAACCCGCCTGAAATTGAATCTCTGCATGCGTTATCGGCCATCACGCCGTTCCTTATTTTGCACGCGTTCGCCAGCGGCACCACCGCATTGACGGGCGTGGAGGCCATCTCCAACGGCATCACCGCCTTCAAGGAACCGCGCAGTAAAAACGCGGGCATCACCCTGATCTGGATGTCGCTCATCCTCGGTTCGCTCTTCCTCGGGATTTCCTTCCTCTCCAAGCAGATCGGCGCGGTCCCCTCGGAAAGCGTGACGGTCATCTCGCAACTCGCGGAGACGGTTTTCCGGGGACGCGGCATCCTGTACCTCGCCCTGATCGGCGGCACCACTGTCATCCTCGTGATGGCGGCTAATACTGCCTTCGCCGATTTCCCTCGCCTCAGCGCCCTCGCCGCGAAAGACGGCTTCCTGCCCCGTCAGTTGACATATCGCGGCAGTCGTCTCGTTTTCTCGCGCGGCATCGTCGCGTTAGCGATCATCGCGTCCTTGCTGATCGTCATTTTCCAAGCCAGCGTCACGCGCCTCATTCCGCTGTATGCCATCGGCGTGTTCCTCTCGTTCACGCTTTCTCAGGGCGGCATGGCTCTGCGCTGGTGGAAGATCGGAAAATTGAAAGAGGGCGAAGAAGTGATCGAGCGCGGTTCCACCCTTCGAAACGAAAAAGGCTGGCAGACCAAAATGCTGGTCAACGGATTTGGCGCGGTGTGTACCTTCATCGTGATGATCGTATTCTCCGTGACCAAATTCTCCGATGGCGCCTGGGTTGTGCTGATCCTGACGCCCACCTTGATGGCGATCTTCTGGGTGATCCACCGCCATTACGCAAAAGTGGCGCGTCGCCTCAGCCTTGACCATTACACGGAACCTGCGCCTCATATGTTCCGTCACCGTGTCATCATGCCCGTCAGCGGCGTGCATCAGGGGACGCTGGAGGGACTGCGCTACGCGCGCATGTTGTCGCACGACGTCACCGCCATCCACGTCTCGATTGACCCGCAGGAGACCGAGAAACTTCAGAAAAAGTGGAACACCTGGGGCGATGGCGTCCGCCTCTTCATCGTGGATTCGCCCTATCGCCTCTTCCTTGAACCGCTGATTCAATACCTGGACGAAATCCTGGCCCAGCGCCAGCCCAACGAAGTGATCACCATCGTCGTGCCGCAATTCGTGGCGGGGTCATTCATAGAAAACACCCTGCACATGAACACCGCCGATATGCTTCGCAAGGAATTACTTAACACGCCTGGCATCGTCATCACCGACGTTCCCTACCAGGTTTCTGAAAAGAAGGAGAATGAATGAACTTTATCGTCATCGGCTGTGGACGCGTTGGCGCCGAACTCGCCATGCGTCTTTATTCCAGCGGCCATAACGTCGTAGTTGTAGATCAGAACGAGTCCTCGTTCAACCGCATCAATCCTGACTTTCGCGGGCGCACCGTGGCCGGCGAAGCCCTGCGCGAAGATGTGCTCGAACGCGCGGGCATCCACTCCGCGGACGGGCTGGCCGCCGTCACCAATTCTGATACGCTCAACGCGGTTGTCTCGCACGCAGCGCGCACAGTCTACAACATCCCCATTGTGGTCTGCCGCAATTACGATCCGCGTATGCGAAAACAACAAGAGGCGTTTGGTTTACAGCTCGTCAGCTCCACCGCCTGGGGCGCGCAACGCACGGAGGAACTTCTCACCAACGTCACCTCGCGGGCGATCTTCTCGGCGGGCAACGGCGAAGTGGAAATCTACGAACTCGTCATTCCAGCGGGCTGCGCGGGCCGCTCCTGGTTTGACCTGTGCGGAAGCGCCGCGGGCGCGTTGCCCGTCGCCATCACTCGCGCCGGACGCGCCATCCTGCCCACGCCCGACCTGAAGTTCGAAGCGGGCGACCTGCTCAACGTCAGCGCCACCTTCGACGGCATCAAATCCCTGCGCGTCAGCCTGGGATTCGAGGAGGAGAAATAACATGTTTGTATTAATCGCCGGCGGCGGAAGAACGGGCGCACAACTCGCATCTCTTCTGCTCTCTGAACAGTACAAAGTCTGCATTGTGGAACATCGTCCCGAAATCCTGGCGCGCCTGCACCAGGAACTCCCCACCGAATCCATCTATGAAGGCAACCCGATTGACCCCGAAATTCTCGAGGCGGCGGGCATCCGCCAGGCGCACGCGCTGGCCGCCACCACCAACAACGACGCCGATAACCTCAGCCTGTGCTATATGGGGCGCGCAATGTTTGGCGTGCCGCGCACCATTGCGCGCATCAACAACCCGCGCAACGAGTGGCTCTTTAATGAAAAATTTCACGTGGACGTGGCCCTCAACCAGGCCAATGTATTTGCCAGCCTCATCCGCGAAGAAATGTCCCTCGGCGACATGATGACCCTGCTCAAACTCCGCCGCGGACGCTACTCGCTCGTGGAGGAAAAAGTGGAAAAAGGCGCCCGGGCTATCGGCTTGTCGCTCAAAGACCTGGGCCTGCCCGAAGAGTGCATCATCGCCGCCATCATCCGCGACGGGCAAGTCACCCTGCCGCGCGGGAGCAGTACCTTTCAGGAGATGGACGAAATCCTCGCCATTGCCACGCCCGAAAGCGCCGCCCAGCTGGCCGAACTACTCTCCGCCGAAAGCCACCCCGAACGCGACGCGGAAAAACTGTAAATTCGTTTGACCGAATCCGATTCGTTACGGTATAATCCCGCGCCTGTCCGCGAAATCGCGGACTTTCATCTGTCAACAGCCCCCTTCGGGGAGTTGCAATACCTATTGTGAGGAACGTCCATGCCCAAACGAACGTACCAACCCAAAATCCGCCGCCGCGTGCGCGTGCATGGCTTTCGCCATCGCATGGCCTCGGCCGATGGCCGCGCTGTACTCAAGCGCCGCCGCCTTAAAGGACGCCACAAACTGGCAGTCACCGCCAACGAGCACGTCAAACGAATGCGCTGGTAAGAATCCCCATCCACGTAGTGACGACTTTAGTTGTTCTCCCATGTAGTACGACTTTAGTCGTTGGGTAGCGCGGTATGCAACGTAAATTCCGCCTGACCCGGTCAACCGATTTCAAGCGGGTGCGGCGTTTTGGCAAGTCTTATGCCCACCCGCTTGTCGTGTTGATAGTCCAACCCAGCGAGGGATCCAACTTGCGCGTGGGAGTGACTGCCGGTAAGACGGTGGGATTTGCCGTACAACGCAATCGCGCCAAGCGCCTCCTGCGCGCCGCCATGCAAACGCTTCTCGCGGACCTCGCGCCGGGCGCGGACCTCCTTCTCATCGCCCGCCAACCCCTGACCCAATCCAACCTCGAGCAAACCCGCGCCGCCGTCCAGTCTGTGTTGCGACGCGCCCGCCTGCTCCCCGCTCCCGATGACCGCTGAGCATTACCTCCCCCAGGATTATCCAAATGAACCGCGTCTGCGCGACATCCAATGGCGCAACCCGCTCAATTGGCCGCGCATCCTCCTGCTTGCGTTCATCCGTCTCTACCAGATGACGATCTCGCGGGCCATGCCGCCCAACACCTGCCGCTTCTATCCGTCCTGCTCGCACTACGGATACCAGGCCATCTACAAACACGGCGCGCTCAAAGGTTCGTTCATGGCAACCTGGCGCGTGTTGCGCTGTAACCCGTTCAACGCCGGGGGATACGACCCCGTTCCCTAGGAGCAATTCAATACCAATGAAGAACAAACGCCTGCTACTTTTCCTGGTTCTCGGCCTGCTCGCGCTCACGCTCAGCGCCTGCGGCGGAGCGCCCCCTACCGCCACCTGGCCCGGCCTCGCCGCCGATGGCGAAAACGCCTACCTTGCCAACGGCACAAACCTCTACGCCATCCGCCTCACCGATGGCGAACAGGTGTGGGCTTTTGCCAGCGACGAAAAATCCACCTTCTACGCTAACCCCGCCTTCACCTCCGATGGGCAATTGCTGGTCGGTTCCACCGGCAATGACCGCACCCTCTATCGCATTGACCCCAAACTGAACCTCGACGTGGAAGACCCCCAGCCAACCGTCACCTGGAAATTCAACGGCGCCGAAGATCACTGGGTTGCCACCCCGCTTGTGGTGGGCGAGATCGTCTACGCGCCCAATGCCGACGGCAATCTCTACATCTTCGACCTTTCCATCACCGGTGAAAACAAACTTGTAGACACCGTGGACCTCGGCAGCAAACTGTGGGCCAAACCCGCCACCGATGGCGAACGCGTGTTTGTTGGCTCGCTCGACCACCACCTGCACATCATTGACATGCAAACCCTCGCTGTGGATACCGTCGCTCTCGGCGGCGCGGTGAACGGGACGCCCGCCGTGTTGGATGGCAAACTCTACATCGGCTCGTTCGACTCGGCCATGGTCGCCATCAACATCGAAGACGGAAACGTGGACTGGACATCGCCCACCGCATCCTGGATCTGGAGCGGGCCGCTTCTCTTCAACAACATCCTTTACTTTGGCGATCTCGAAGGCAATTTCTACTCGCTCAAAGCCGCCGATGGACAGCCCGCCCTCGACTCCGTCCAACCCGACGGCGCCATCCTTGCCAGCCCCATCCTCGTGGACGGAAAAATCGTCTTCGTCACCGAAAACGGGACGGTCTACATGCTCGAAGAGGGATCGAACAGCCCCGTGAGCCTCGAAAAGCTCGAAGCCAAAATTTACACCGACCCCGTCCTCGCCGGCGACTTGATCCTCGTCGCGCCCTTCCAGGATGAGACGTCCCTGCTTGTCGCCCTCAACAAGGACGGCAGTCAGAAGTGGTCGTTCACTCCCAAGAAATAGAGGCTCCATGTCACCCTGGGATTTTTTCGTCTCCATATTTGTCAATAGCCTGTTGTGGATCTACAACATCATCGGGCAAAACTTCGGCGTTGCCATCATCCTCTTCACGATCCTCATCAAAGTCGTCACCTGGCCGCTCAACAACGCGCAGTTGAAAAGCGCCAAGGCCATGCAAGACCTGCAGAACGATAAAGACTATCAGGCCATTCAGAAAAAGTACGCCAAGGACAAGGAAAAACTGGCGCAGGAACAGATGCGGATTTACAAGGAAAAAGGCATCAACCCCTTCTCCTCCTGCCTGCCCACCCTCATCCAACTGCCGGTTATCTTTGCCCTTTACCAGAGCGTCACCCGTTCGCTGGCCTCCACGCCGCTCGCGCTTTTGCAACTCACGCGCAGTATCGGCTCCTTCCTCGATGTGACCACGCTCATCCCCCTCAACAGCAAATTCCTGTGGATGGACCTGGGCCTCCCCGAAGGCATTTCGCTCCCGTTCGAAATTTCCTTCCTCCCCTACGGCTTCCCCACCCTGGCCATCGTCGTCGCCCTCACCACCTACGTTCAGACCAAACTCACCACCCCGCCCACGGCCAACCCCAACGACCAGACCGCCGCCATGACCGGCATGATGAGCATCTACATGCCGCTCCTGCTCGGCTGGTTTGCGCTCACCTTCCCCTCGGGCCTGGCGGTATACTTCATCACCAGCAACCTGCTCGGCATTGCCCAATACGCCATGATGGGACGCGCCAACTGGCGCAACCTTCTGCCTGGCGGAAACAAAACCGCAACCAAATAGCGAGGTCTATATGGACGAACGCCCCACACTCGAAGTCATCGCACCAACCGTAGAAGAAGCCATCGCGCAAGGGCTGGAACAACTCGGCCTCACCGCCGCCGACGTTTCGGTGGAAGTGCTGGATGCCGGCTCCAAAGGCCTGTTTGGGATGGGCGGACGACAGGTGCGTGTGCGCCTGACCGTCCACGGACCGGGCGGCGCGCCAGCCCTCGCGTCCGACGCGCCCGCCTCCCCGTCGAACCGTGAAGCGGACTCTGCTCCCGGGCCGGACGCGTCGGGTGAAAAAGTCCACGACCCACTCCTGAATCAGACCGAGGCCGTCGTCTCCAAACTCCTGCACAAAATGGGGTTGGAGGCGCAGGTGAACGCCCACTACGATGAGAGCGACAAGCCCGACCGCCGCTCCATTCGCGTGGACGTGCGCGGCCGTGACCTGAGCGCCATGATCGGACGTCATGCCGAAACGCTGAATGCCTTCCAATACGTGGCGAGTTTGATGGTCGGCAAGGAAGCGCAAGAGTTTGTGCAGTTGAGCGTGGACGTGGAGGGCTTCCGCGCCCGCCGCGAAAAACAACTGCGCCAGATGGCCCAGCGCATGGCCGACCAGTGCATGAAGATGGGACGCCGCGTGGCAATGGAACCGATGAGCGCCGCCGAGCGCCGCATCGTCCACATGGAGTTGCAGGATCATCCCGCCGTAATCACCGAAAGCACAGGCGAAGAGCCGCGCCGCAAGGTGACGATTGTGCCGAAGGACTAAGAAAGTAAAACGTAAAGCGTAAAACGTAAAAAACCCGTTTCTCACAAGGAAACGGTTTTTTTCATCTTTCATCTTTCATCCTTCATCCTTCCACAAGGTATAATCTCGCCATGCTTTCCCTCGTCCCGCTCGAACCCGTGGACTACCTCGTCATCGGCCACGTTGCCCGCGACTTGACTCCCGCGGGCGCGCGTCTCGGCGGGACAGCGGCCTTCTCCGCGTTGACGGCGCGCGCGCTGGGACTGCGCGTCGGCATTGTGACCAGCGCGGGCGCGGACGTGCCTCTCGATGCGTTGAGCGGCATCCCGACCGTTACGATCCCCTCCGAACACAGTACAACTTTCGAGAATATTTATTCTGCGGATGGCAGGAAGCAATTTTTGCATTACCACGCCACGCCGATTGATTTCGTCCACGTGCCAGAAGCCTGGCGACGAGCAGGCATCATCCATCTGGGACCGATCGCGAACGAAGTCAGCCCGATCCTCCCGAAAGGATTCTCCCCCGATCTGCTCGGCCTGACCGCCCAAGGCTGGATGCGCGGCTGGGACGAATCGAAACGCGTCCATCCCGTGCAATGGGAAGACCAGTTCGCGCTGGAGGCCGCGGGCGCGGTCGTCATCAGCCTCGAAGACGTGGGCGGGGACATGGAGCAGGTGGAGCGCATCGCCCAGCACACGCGCATTCTGGCGGTCACCGAGGGCGCGGCTGGATGCGTCCTGCACTGGCACGGCGACCGACGCCGAATCCACGCGCCGAAATTCACAGAAATTGACGCCACCGGCGCGGGCGATATTTTTGCCGCCGCGTTCTTCATCCGCCTCTACACCACCCGCGATCCCTGGGAAGCCGCGCGCTTCGCCACCCTGCTCGCCTCGCACTCCGTCACCCGCGTCGGCCTGGACGGCATCCCCACCGAGCAGGAAATCCAATCGTGTTTGGTGGAAGTGTTGTCATAAGGAGGAAATATGAATCGCCCTATTCCATCATTCTGGAACTTCCTTTTTGTCAGAAATTCAATTCTTAATAATATGTCCTTTGCGTTAGGTATAAGCATTGTAACTATTACAATTTATGGTGTAGCGCTTCAAGAATCTTTTTTCGTACAAGAATTAATATATAACTTGGCTTTTGGTTTAATGTTTATTGCCTTGGGATTTATTCCTGCAAGAAAAGAATTTCTTCAACTTACTTCGGTTTACGAAACAGGCATCGAAACTTCTGGTGTTATTGTTGATTTGTTTGTGAAGTGGTGGGGAGGTTATGTAACATATGAATATTCCTTTATGGATAAAAAGATTCGTTCGACTGAGAGAATAAATCGAACTTGGAAGACAAAAACATTGCAAATAGGCCAAAAAGTCTGGCTTTATGTAAATAAACAGAAACCAGAACAAGCCTTTATTCGAGACTTGTATTTATAAAGTTCATCAATCCAATCTCCAATTACCACCCACCAATCGTAAATCTGAAATCGAAAATCGAAAATCAAAAATGACCAGAATCTACACCTTCGTCAATCAAAAAGGCGGCGTGGGCAAAACCACCACTGCCATCAATCTCGGCGCGTATCTGGCGCAACTTGGTCAACGCGTCCTCATCGTGGACCTCGACCCGCAAGCCAACGCCACCTCCTGCCTCGGCGTGGACAAGTCCACCGTCACGGGCGGCACCTACGAAATCCTGCTCGATCTCCTGCCTCCCGATGCGCTCCCGCTTCACAACGAGCGCCTCAAAATGTCCATCCTGCCCTCGTCCCCGTCACTGGCGGGCGCGGAGGTGGAACTGGTCAACGAGCTGGCGCGCGAGATGCGTCTCAGGAACGCGCTCGAAAAGCTGGATGGCCGCTACGATTACATCCTGATCGACTGCCCGCCCTCGCTCGGACTCCTGACCGTGAACGGACTCGTCGCGGCGCGCGACGGGGTGGTGATTCCCGTCCAATGCGAGTATCTCGCCCTCGAGGGACTCGGCCAACTCACGCAGACGATCCACCGCGTCCGCACGGCGCTCTTCCCCGACCTGAAAGTGCGCGGCGTGGTGCTGACGATGTTCGACCCCCGCGCCAACCTCTCTGCGGACGTGGTGTCGGAAGTCAACAAGCATTTCCCGAAACTGGCCTTTCATTCCGTCATTCCGCGCAGTATCCGCCTTGCGGAAGCGCCATCCTATGGACTGCCCATCTCGGCCTATGCGCCGTTATCTTCGGGCGCGAAGGCTTACGATGCTTTGGCGCGCGAGATGCTGAAGGGCGACGGGATTAAGATTTAATTGTTGTCGCGAAGCCCCTTCACCCGTCATTGCGAGGAGGGTGGTTTTCCCGACGAAGCAATCTCCGCCTTGTGGAGGAGATTGCTTCGCAACGAACGCTCGCAATGACGGATGTACGGGAAGTTTTTTGACACTAGGAGTAATTCATGCCTCAACGAACTGGACTCGGTAAAGGACTCGACGCCCTCATCCCCGGCGGCAACGCGGACACGCGTCCCGCGGGCGCGGGCGGGGTGACTCAGGCCGCGGTGGAATCCATCACTCGGAACCCGCGCCAGCCGCGGCTCCAGTTTGACGCGGGAGAACTCGAGGAGTTGTCCGCGTCCATTCGCGAGCACGGCATCATCCAGCCGTTGATCGTCTCACCAGGCCGCGGCGGGAATTTCATCCTGATCGCGGGCGAGCGGCGTTTGCAGGCCGCGAAACTGGCGGGGCTGAAAACCGTCCCCGTCATCGTGCGGCAGGCCAGCGACCGTCAACTGCTGGAATTGGCGCTGATCGAGAACGTTCAGCGCGCCGATCTGGGTCCGCTGGAAGAGGCCGAGGCTTACCAGCATCTCGTCCAGGATTTTGGGCTTTCGCAGGAACAGGTGGCCGAGCGCGTGGGCAAAAGCCGCGTGGCCGTGACCAACACCCTGCGCCTGCTGGGACTCTCCGCCAAAGTGAAACAGTCCCTCGCGGATGGATTGATCACCGAAGGTCACGCCCGCGCGTTGCTCGGACTCACCTCTGCCAAAGCGCAGGAAGCCGCCTTGCAGACGGTGTTGAAGTTGTACCTTTCCGTGCGGCAGACCGAGGGACTCGTCCGCAAATTGGGAGGCGAGAAGCCCAAGGCCAAAGCCAAGCCGCGCGCCTCCGCCGATGTGTTGGACATCGAACGCAAACTGCGCGCCAGCCTCGGCACGAAGGTCGCGCTGAAGCACGGCAAAAAGGGTGGCGCGGTCACAATTTATTATTATTCGGATGAGGAATTGGATACATTGTTGGAGAGACTGTTATGAACGTTTAACGTTTTTATTTGCCATGAAACTTCTTTACAACGCCCGCATCCACACATTGAACCCCGCGCAAGAGACAGCCTCCGCGCTGTTGATTGACCGCGGCGAGATCGTCGCGGTCGGCGGCGATGAATTGCTCGACGCCCGCGCCGAAAAATTCAATCTCGGCGGCCGCGTCGTTTTACCAGGTCTCACCGACGCGCACATTCATTTGCAACATTACGCGCTCGGTCTGCAAAAAATTGATTGCGAAACGCCCACGCTGGAGGAATGTCTGCGCCGCGTGGCCGAGCGCGTGAAGAGCGCAAAACAGGGGGAGTGGATTTTGGGGCATGGTTGGAATCAGAATGAATGGAGAAACCTAACCCCCAACCCCTTCCCTGCAAGGGAAGGGGAGTCAGCCCTCACCCCCGGCCCCTCTCCCGATCGCTTCGCGGGGAGAGGGGAGTCGACTTCTCCCCCTGTGGGAGGGGGGTGGCCTCACGCCTCTCATCTCGACTCTATCGCGCCGAATCACCCCGTCTACCTCACCGCCAAATCCCTGCACGCCGCGTGGGCGAACAGCGCCGCGCTGAAATTGGCGGGCATCACTTCCTCCACTCCCAATCCCGAAAACGGAGAAATCCAACGCGATGAGCACGGACAGCCCACGGGCATTCTGCTCGAATCCGCGATGGAGTTGGTCAGCGCGAAAATGCCGCAGGCGAGCATCGGTCAACTGGCCGAAGCCATTCGCGCCGCGCAACCCATCTTGTGGAAGATGGGGCTGACGGGCGTCCACGATTTTGATCGCCGCGCCTGCTTCATGGCCTTGCAAGAACTTCATGCGCGCGGCGAACTCAAATTGCGCGTCGTCAAAAACCTCCCCGTCGAAGATTTGGAGCACGCGCGCGAACTCGGCCTGCGCTCTGGCTTTGGCGATCATCGTCTGCGCATCGGCAACGTGAAGGCTTTCATGGACGGCGCGCTCGGTCCGCGCACGGCGGCCATGTTCCAACCCTATTTGAACGAACCCGAAAATCGCGGCATCCTCAACATGGACGGCGAACATCTCTTAGAACTCGCGCGCCGCGCCGCGGACGTGGGCCTCGCCATGACCGTCCACGCCATTGGCGACCGCGCCAACCACGAAGTGTTGGACGCGTACGAGCAATTGCGCCGCTACGAACGAGCAAACAACCTGCCCGCGCTCCGTCATCGCATCGAACACGTGCAGGTCTTGCATCCCGATGACGCGGCTCGCCTCGCGCAACTGGACGTAATCGCCTCGATGCAACCGATCCACGCCACGTCGGACATGCACATGGCCGACCGCTACTGGGGTGAGCGCTCGCGTCTCGCGTACGCCTGGCGGACTCAACTTACCCACGGCGCGCGCCTCGCTTTCGGGTCTGACGCGCCCGTCGAATCGCCGAACCCGTTCCTCGGTCTGTATGCCGCGGTCACGCGTCGGCGCGCGGGCGAGGCGGGCGAAGAGTGGATCCCCGAAGAGAAATTGACCCTGCGCGAGGCCGTCGAAGCGTATACAATCGGGGCGGCGTACGCGGCGGGCATGGAATCCCGTTTGGGCAAATTGTCCGCGGGTTATCTCGCCGATCTCATCGTTTTGGAGAAAGATCCGTTCGCCAGCCCTGCGGAGGAATTGCCCGCGATGCAATCGTCCGCCACGATGGTCGGCGGCGAATGGGTGTGGAGGTCTGAATGAGCACACAACCGCTTCGACTTAGCCCGGAAATGTTGGTATCGCGCCTCGGCGACTCGCTCATCCACAAGGGCATCATCACCGAACAGGACTTGCAAAAAGCGCTGGCCTACCAACAAGATCAGATCGCGCAGGGTAAGACCTGCCTGCTCGGGCAGGCGTTGATTGATCAGAAACTGCTCACGCAGGCCGCGCTCGACCAGGTGGTGACCGAGCAGATCATCCAATTGCGAAACGCGCTCCAGGCCGCCAATCGAAGCCTGGAGGAACGCGTCCAGCATCGCACGGCGGAATTGCAGAGCGCGCTGGAACGTCTCTCCGAACTCAGCCAGATGAAGGCCAACTTCATCTCGAACATTTCGCACGAACTCCGCACGCCGCTGACCCACGTGAAAGGCTATATCGAATTGATGGTGAGCGAATCGCTGGGGGCGATTACACCCGAGCAGAAACACGCCCTGCAGATCACCCAGCAATCCACCGCGCGGCTGGAGGGATTGATTGACGACCTCATCATGTTCTCGCTGGCCTCGCGCGGCGAGCTGAGCCTCAAACTCGAATCGGTGGATATTGTCCGCCTCGTCAATGTGAACGTGCGCGCCGTGGAACAGAAGGGCAAAGACCGCGGCGTTAGCGTCCATGCCGTGTTGGATAAAAACCTGCCATTGGTTCAGGCCGACCCGCAGAAGATCGCCTGGGCGCTGGGGCAATTGCTCGATAATGCCATCAAGTTCACCTCCTCGGGCGGACGCGTGGTGCTGGGCGTGCAACGCGAAACGGCCAACCTCGTCATCGTCTCAGTCATGGATACGGGCATCGGCATCCCTCCGCATCGCATTGAAGAGATCTTCGAGCCTTTCCATCAGCTCGATAGTTCATCCACCCGCAAATATGGCGGCACGGGCATCGGCCTCTCGCTCGTGCGTCAGATCGTGGAAGCGCACGGCTCGATGCTCGAAGTCCAATCGGCGGACGGCAAAGGTTCTACCTTCAAATTTCCCCTGCTCACCATTTCGGACGAGAATTAAGCGATGGATATTGCCACCCTCAATTCCCTCTACGACCTGTTTAAAAAGGCCTCCTCCAAACCCGATTGGAAATCCTCCCTCGAAACCCTCGCCACCGAGTTGCGTCCCTTCGTGCTGTTCGATAACATCGCCGTCTACGTCACCGACCAGTCAACGGGCGCGCTCGAAGTGGTTTACGCCCGCGCCCTCGGACGCGGTAAGAACGCCGAAGCCGATGCCGCCTGGGGAGATAGCATCGCGGCTGACGTGATGGCGGGCGGGCGGGCCGTCATTCATAGTCCGCCCATCAAACCTCAGCCCAATACCGATCGCCTCGACCGTTCGTATATGCTGGGCCTGCCCCTGCAAGCCGGCACACACATCATCGGCGCGGCGGTTTTTGTCCGTTTTGGCGGGCCTGAATTTTTTGAAGAACATCATCAGGTGGCCGCACTGGCCGCCTCGTGGATCGCCAACCTGTTCGAGCGCCGCGCCTGGCAGGAAACCTACCGCCAACTGGACGAAATGCAGCGCCGCGTCCGCTTGCAGGATGATTTCCTCGCTACCATCTCGCATGAACTCCGCACCCCGCTCGGTTTCATCAAAGGCTACTCCACCACGCTCCTGCGCCAGGATACCAGCTGGGATGCCAATACCCAGCGCGAATTCCTCATCATCATCGAAGAGGAAGCCGACCGCCTGGCCCTGTTGATCGAAGACCTGCTCGAATCGGCGCGCCTGCAAAGCAACACCCTGCACCTGAAATTCCAACCCATTCGACTGGACGCCCTCATCCGGGACGTGGTCCTGCGCCTCAAACAGCGCCATCCCACCCTCTCGGTCAGTCTCGACTTTGGGGCGGCCCCGCTCATCCCGGGCGATAACGTCCACTTGACGCGCGTCTTCGACAACCTGTTTAGCAACGCCCTGAAATACGCGCCCGATTCGCCCATCGAGATCGCGATTTACGCCAATCGCGAGTCTCTGCACGTGGCATTCCATGACCACGGCCCCGGCATCCAACCCGAACACCAGGCCATGATCTTCGAGCGTTTCTACCGCGTGCCGGGGCCGCATGCCGCCAGCACAGGCACCGGGCTGGGTTTGTATATCTGCAAACAAATAATTGCCTCGCATCGTGGTAAGATTTGGGTAGATTCAGCGCCCGGGCGCGGCACCACCTTTCACATTGAACTTCCGCTCATAGCGGAGATGTAAGCTTTTGACTTTGTTCCGCCGCGCGCAGTACTGCAAGATTTATCTTGCAAGTACTAGCAGTCAGTAATCGAGAGGAGAATCCCATGGCAAAACGAGTCTTGATCGTGGACGACGAACCCCGCTACCTTCGCCTGCTGGACGCAAACCTGCGTACCGAAGGCTACGAGGTGGTCACCGCCAGCGACGGTCAACAGGCCATCGATGTTTTTTCGGCCCAGCCTGTGGACCTGATCCTGCTCGACATTATGATGCCGCGCATGGATGGCTTCGCCGCCTGCCAGCGCATCCGTGAATTTTCCAGCGTGCCGATCATCATCCTCACCGCCAAGGGCGAAGAACAGGATCGCGTGCGCGGCCTCGACCTCGGCGCGGACGATTACCTCGTCAAGCCCTTCTCGGCCACCGAATTACTGGCCCGCGTACGCGCCGTTTTGCGCCGCGCCCAAATTCCCGCCGACGCCGGGCAGGCGCGCTTCTTCACCCACGATAACCTGCGCATTGACTTTGCCCGCGCCGAAGTCTGGCGCGGCGACCAGGATGTCTCGCTTTCGGCCACCGAATACCGCCTGCTCTTGCAGTTCGCCCACCACCTCGGCAAGATCCTCACATCCGAAGACTTGCTCACCAGCGTGTGGGGGCCTGAATATAAAACCGACAAGGAAATCCTCTGGGTAAGCATTGCCCGCCTGCGCCAAAAACTTGAGGACGATCCCCACAACCCCAAACATATCGTCACGCGCTCGGGGTTGGGCTACCTCATGCCTCCCATGGAAAGTTGAAGCCGGGCGCTACCATGGCCGAAAAAACCGTCCTAATCGTTGATGCAGACGCCGCCAGCCGAAACTTTCTAATAAAGGCATTGCAACAAAAAGGATGCCGGGCGCTGGAGGCCTCGCTGGGCCGCGAGGGACTGATTTCTGCCTGGCGTGACCGCCCCGACCTGATTCTGGTCGAGCCGCAACTGGATGATTTGCAGGGGGAGGAATTGCTCCGCAAACTACGAAGCGATGCCCGCACCGCGTCCACGCCGGTCATCGCCCTCAGCCGCGATCAAACGCCGTCACGTCGGGCGTCCTGCCTTGAAGCGGGATGCAACGAATTTTTCCGTAAAACCTCCGCAGACATTCCCGCCCTGCTCGACGCCATAGATTTGTGGCTGGCTTCCAAGCCCACCGAAACCCCGCCCGAATTGGAACAGACCGCGCCGTTTACGCCAAAGAAAAGCGGCGGAAAATTGATTGCCTTTCTCAGCGCCAAAGGGGGGACAGGCGTATCGTCTCTGTGCGCCAACATCGCCAACAGCCTGTTCGCAAGCCAGCCGAAGGCCAAAGTTGCAGCGCTTGATTTCGTATTGCCGATCGGCTCCATCGCATCCATTGTCGGTTATGACGGAAAAATGAACATCGCCAGCCTCGCGAACATGTCTGCGGAACTGTTGAACGAGGCCTTCTTCCGCGAAAACCTGCCCTCCCCGCCCGCCTGGAAATTTAACCTCGTGGCGGGTTCGCCCGATCCCGAAAGCGCCAGTGTGTTGCGCGTGGACCGAATCGCCCACATCATACAAATGCTCCAGGCCGCGCACGATTTCGTTTTCATAGACGTGGGCCGCTCCCTCTCCCAAATCATCCTGCCCATCATCCAACAAGCCGACCTGACCGTCATGGTCGTCAGCCCCGATATGGGAACTGTGCGCTTGAGCAGGGTTGTCTGGCAATATCTCCAATCCAAAGGCCTCACCAGCGACCATGTCTACCCCATCCTGAATCGGGTGGTGGGATTCGAGGGTATCTCCAAAGCCGAAGTGGAAAGCGCCCTGGGGTTGCAGATTCAAACCACCCTGCCGCATCTTGGCGGAAACATGCTGATGGCAAATAGTCAACGCGTGCCATTTGCATCCAAATTCCCCGGCGATACCGCCTGCATGATCCTGAAAGAAGCCGCCGGGCAGATCATCACGCTGAGCGAACAGATTCGCGCTGGCGTAAAACAAGGAGTCCAAAATGGTTCCTGGATTTGAAGACGATAAGGGAAAGATATTCACCGAAGTCGTTAAGAAATATCCCGTGAGAGTGACCGTTCAAACCGTGACGCATACCGTGCGCGGCAAGATTCACATTCGCCCCGACGAACGATTGAAAGCGGAACTCGACCGCGATGAACCGTTCCTCGCCATGACCGACGCGGCCATCCTCGACGCGGGCGGCGCGACGCTTCAACGCGCCGACTTTCTGGCGGTGCGCCGCGACCAAATTGTGTGGGTTCTGCCCGAGGATGGCGACCAATGACCCGTCCAGTCACGCGCCCGCCGTCCACAGGGTTGACCGCCGCGGACATGGTCAAGTTCAAGAATTATCTCATCGAGAATTTGTCGCGCGCGCTCGAAGGTCAGGAAATTCCGTTCGATCAACAAAAAGAATACATCACGCGCGGCATTGCCGAGGTGTATGACCGTTCGCAGTTGCGCTTGCCCGATTCTGCCCGCCAGCAATTGGAACGTGACGTGCTGGACGAGGTGCTGGGTTATGGCCCCATCCAACCCCTGCTCGACGACCCCGACGTGAGCGAAGTGATGGTGAACGGCCCCAAAAAAGTGTACGTGGAGAAAAAGGGGAAACTCATCAAGACTCCCGTCGTCTTTGAAAACGACAACCATGTCTTGAAAGTCATCGAGAAGATCATCCTGCCCCTCGGCCGCCGCGTGGATGCCGACAGCGCCGCCGTGGACGCGCGCCTGCCCGACGGTTCACGCGTGAACGCCATCATCCCACCCGTGTCGATTGACGGGCCGACCATTACCATCCGCAAATTTGCGAAGGAAAGATTGGGCATCCAAAAACTGATTGATTTCGGGTCGCTTACTGCCAACATGGCCGAGTTTCTGCGCGCCTGCGTTTTGGCGCGGCTCAATATCATCATCTCTGGCGGGACGGGTTCGGGCAAGACTACATTGTTGAATGTTCTTTCCAGTTACATTCCCGAAAATGAGCGTATCGTCACCATCGAAGACGCCGCCGAACTGCAACTCCAACAGGATCATGTAGTGAGGCTGGAAACGAAGACCGCCAACCTGGACGGGCGCGGCGCCATGACCATTCGCGAACTCGTCCGTAACTCACTGCGAATGCGTCCCGACCGCATTGTGGTGGGCGAGTGCCGCGGCGGCGAAGCGTTGGACATGTTGCAAGCCATGAACACGGGCCACGACGGCTCGCTCACCACCATCCACGCCAACACGCCGCGCGACGCGCTCGCGCGCGTGGAAACGCTGGTGATGATGGCAGGCATGGACTTGCCCCTCAAGGTGGTACGCCAGCAAGTGGCCTCCGCGGTGGACCTCATCGTCCAACAGACGCGTCTTAAGGACGGAGCGCGCAAAGTGACGGCCATCACCGAGGTGGCGGGCATGGAAGGCGACACGGTGGTGTTGACCGATGTATTTAAATTCGAACAAACAGGCGTGAGCGCGGATGGCAAAGTGATCGGCGAACTCAAGCCAACGGGAATCCGCCCCTTGTTCAGCCCGAAACTCGAAGCGGCGGGCATGAAGCTCGGCCCCGAAGTCTTCGGCGCGAATATAGCGGAGATGCTGGGGAATCGTCCGCGCAAGTGAGAGTGAGCCCGCGGACAATGATCAGCGGATTGCTTCGCGAAGCGGATAAGCGGATAGGCGACCCTCCATCCGCTTACACCGCACCTGCGGTCGGTGCAGGTGTCCGCTTAATAATCCGTTGACCATCTTGTTTGTCTTCGAGCGATGGGACTTTTGGAAGACGTAGTCCGCCGCGAAACGCCATTCTCCAGGCCGTGATAGGCATTATAATCCGAGCATCTTCTTCCATTTCGTTCGCAAGGATTCATTATGGATACCCGTTCCCAGATCACCATTCGCACCAAAAAACTTGGCGTCCTTATTCGGGACGCGCGCCTGGCCTCGCGCAGGTCCGTTCAGGAATGCGCCGAAGCCATTGGCGTGACGAAGGGCATCTTCAAGTCCTACGAAGAGGGACGCCGCTCCCCGTCCCTGCCCGAGCTGGAAGCGCTGATCTATTACCTCAAACTGCCCCTCAATCATTTTTGGGGCAACGAGGCCATCTCGGATGATGCGCCCGTCACTGCCGCGCTCGACCTGCCGCGTCTGCTTCTCGTCCGCCAGCGCATGATCGGCGCGTTGCTGCGACAGGAACGCGAAAAGGTCAACAAATCGGTGCGCGACCTCGCGCACGAGACCGGCATCCCCTCCAGCCGCATCAAAGCCTACGAGCTGGGCGAGCGACCAATCGCCGTGCCAGACCTCGAGGTCCTGTTGAGCGCGCTCGATAGCCGCGTGGAACGTCTCTTCGACGAGAACGGCCCTGTCGGTCAGTGGATGAACGACCAGAAAGCCATCAACAATTTTTTGAAATTGCCAGCTAGTCTGCGCGCCTTCGCCAGCCAGCCCGTCAACATCCCCTACCTTGAATTGGCGCGCAAACTCAGCGCCATGTCCACCGACCGTCTGCGCTCGGTGGCCGAAGACCTGCTGGACATTACTCTCTAACCTGGGGTGAGGTTTTTTTATGGAAAAAGAACCGCATCAACTTGCCGAAGAGGGGAAGCGCGCCTTTGCCGCCGCCCGTTACGACGAGGCCGCCCGCCTCTTCGCCGACGCCGCGCGGGGTTTCACGCTTGGACGCGACGGCCTGCACGCCGCCGAGATGAACAACAACCGCAGTGTGGCCCTGCTTAAAAACAACCAGCCGCAGGAATCTCTCGACGCCGCGCTTGGCACAGACAAGGTCTTCGAAGCCGCCTCGGACGCGATGCGCCAGGGCATGGCCCTCGGCAACCAGGCCGCCGCCCTGGACGCGCTCGGTCGCGCCGATGAAGCCCTTGCGCTTTACGAACGCTCCGCCAATCTATTCGATGCCGCGGGTGAAAAAGAAATGCGCGTCATCGTATTGAAATCCATCGCGGCCATCAAACTTAAACAGGGCAAGATTAACGAAGCGGGCTTTGAAATGCTCGGCGCGCTTGGCGCAACGCCCAAGCCCACCTTCTTTCAACGCATTCTTAAATTCTTCCTCCGTCTAAAAAAATGATCGGACTCGGCCTACAGGTTCGTCCTGCGGAAATGCAAGATCGGCAGATGATCTCCGATCTTATTTTTCACCAGAACCACGCCCATCGCCACCTCGATTGGCGTCCACCGCTGGACTGGCTCGGTTCGCCGCACTTCTGGATCATCGAAGAGAGCGGACGCGCCCTGGCCGCGCTGGCCTGTCCGCCCGAGCCGCCCGGCGCGGCTTGGATTCGTCTGTTCGCGTTCAGCGGGAGCATTTCCGCTTCGCAGGCCTGGAACGCGTTGTGGAGCGAAGCCAGCGCAGAACTGCGAGCGCTCGGCGGCGCACAAGCGGGGGTGATCGCCATGCAAGGCTGGATGCGCGAACTCATGTCGCACAGCGATTTTTCCTTTGTGCATAACATCATCATGCTCGAATGGCGCGGCAGGCCCGCGTTGCCTCCGTCCCTGCCCGCGGACGTGATCCTGCGGCCCATGACCCAGGCCGACCTGCCCGCCGCCGAAGAAGTGGACGCGGAAGCCTTCGACCGCATGTGGCACGTCTCGCGGCCAAACCTGGAGCGCGCCTTCGCGCAAGTGATGGTCGCGGATGTGATCGAAGCGCGCGGACGCGTGGTCGGCTACCAACTGTCCACGGCGAAAACGGGCGGAGCGCACCTCGCCCGCCTGGCGGTCCGCAAAGAGGCGCAAGGATTCGGCTTCGGGTCCGCGCTGGTGGCGAATCTCATCGTCCAATTGCGTCGGCGCGGCGGGGAACTCATCTCGGTTAACACCCAGCACGACAACCGCGCCTCGCTCACCCTATATCGCAAATTCGGCTTCGAACGCACGGGCGAGGAATATCCCGTGTATTTATTGTCAGTGTAAAGGAGTGGCTCGCCTGTAGGACAAGCGCTGTTTGTTTCTGCGAGGAGGGCGTTCTTCCCGACGAAGCAGTCTCCGAATCGTGAAGGGGGTTGCTTCGGCGGAAGAACACCGCCTCGCAACGACAGCGACTAGTCTAAACTTGAGCAAAAGGAGTCTCCCATGGCGAAAGAAGATGCAGTCACCGTCAACGCGTTGGTGCGGCAGGCGCTCGTGGCCGCGCAGGAAGTGATGGGCGAAAACGGCTTGAACGCCGTCTTGCGCGCCAGCGGCCTCGAACACTTCGTTGGCAACTTTCCGCCCAACGACCTCAACCCGTCCATTCAAGCCTCGCAATACGCGCGTTTCAACGCCGCCATCGAAGAATTTTACGGACGCGGCGGACGCGGTATGTTAAAGCGCATCGGCAAAGCCTCGTTCGAATACGGCATGCGCGAACAGTCCGCCCTGCTTGGCATCGCGGCGGGCGCAGCGCTCAAACTTTTGCCTGAACGACAAAAAATCAAATTTATCCTCAATCAAGTGGCTGGCGCTCTCAAAAAGACCAATCCACAAGTGGAAGCCTGGGTGGACGACAGCGGCGAGCGCGTGGCCTACCTCGAATCCACCTGCGCCATCTGCCAGGGCCGCGCCAGCCAAACGCCCGTCTGCCATCTCTACGTCGGCTCCATCGGCGAGGCCGTGCGCTGGGCCACCGGCCGCGAACACGAAATCATCGAAACGCAGTGCATCGCCAGGGGCGACCCGCATTGCCGCTTTGAAGTGGGAGACGCGAAGGATGCCTGAGTTCTCGCCGCGCCTCCTGCGTGGATTTGTGCAGACCGTCTCCGCGGAACTGGGCACGGACGGTCTGCCCGCCGTGCTGGACAAAGCGGGACTCTCGCCGCATCTCGCGGACCCCGCGGCGGTCGCGCGTTTGGACGCGTCCGCGGCCGCCCAAGCCTACGCCGACATCCAGCGCGCCCTGCGTCTCTACTTTGGACGCGGCGCGCGCGGCATCCTGCTTCGCGTGGGGACTCAATTCTGGGAGCGCGTCCTCGACGAGACGCCTCTTTCGCTCAAGCCGCAGATCACAATGGCGCGCACGCTCGCCACCGCCTCGCACCCCAAGCCCGCGCTCGACCTGCTGGCGAAACTTCTCTCTTCCAAAACAGACGACATCACCACACACACCCTCGACCTTGATCTCCTGCTCGTGGATCATGCCTCGCCCGCCACGCACGAACAACATGACGACGAACCCATCTGCTGGGTCACGCTCAGCCTGACGCGCGCCTGCCTCCACTGGGCCATCGGCCGCGTACTGGACGTGGTGGAACGCGCCTGTCGCGCCACGGGCGCGCAAGCCTGCGAATTTCATATCAAAACTGGAGCATAAAAAATGAAAACATTTGAATGGGAGTGGAAATCGTTCGATGGCCTGACGATGTACTCGAAAGGCTGGGCGCCAGATGGAGAACCGAAAGCCGTCGTCTGCCTCGTCCACGGGCTGGGCGAACACATCGGGCGCTACGACCACGTTGGCGCGGTGTTCGCGGAGGCGGGATATGCCCTGCTCGGATTCGATCACCGCGGCCACGGCAGATCGGGCGGCCCGCGCGGACATACGCCTTCGTATGATGCAATGCTGGACGATATCACCGCTTTCATCCAGCAGGCGAAACAGCGTTATTCCAGCAAGCCGTATTTTATTTACGGTCACAGTATGGGAGGCAATCTTGTCATAAATTATGCTTTGCGCCGCAAACCAGATCTGGGCGGCGTGATCGCCACTGATCCGTTTTTGAAACTGGCCTTTGCCCCGCCCGCGATTAAGGTGACGTTGGGGAGGCTCATGAACAATATCGCCCCCGCTTTCATACAGGCCAGCGGACTGGAAACGGCGGCGCTCTCACGCGACCCAAAGATTGTAGATGCCTACGTTAACGATCGACTTGTTCACAACAAGATCTCAGCGCGGCTGTTTGTTGGCTTGTTTGATCAAGGGCAGTATGCCTTCGACCATGCATCTGAATTTCCCTTGCCCATGTTGTTGATGCACGGAACGGCAGATCGGCTAACTTCGGCCGAAGCCACCCGTCAGTTTGGCGCGGCCGCCCCTGGGTTTGTGACGACCAAGTTGTGGGATGGTTTGTTCCACGAAATCCACAACGAGCCTGAAAAAGCCGATGTACTGAAAACCTTTATTGATTGGCTGGACGGACAGTTGAAAAACTGACGTCTACGCCGCGGTAAACTGCTCCAAATTAACTGCCACCAACGGCAGCGCCTCGTCCACGAATTTTTCGAGGGCGGGGCGTTTTTTCTTGTGGCTGTAATGCGATGCCAATCCGTAAATCGCCCACGTGGCGACCGTGGCGGGGATGTCGGTGGTGGACTTCTTTGAGTCACGTAGCCAATAAGAGAGCAGGTCGAAGATCTGCTTTTTGACCGTCCCCTCCACCAGCGACTCGAATTGCTGGTGCGGTTGGGCGCAACTGGTATGCAGGCGCGAGAGAAAATCACACAGACCCAAAATCAAATTGCGCAGATTGTCGGGGGAGTAGTGACAGGCGTTGAGAGTCCGCTTTTCGATCTCGGACATGAACATGCGGCTGATGGAATGATCGAGCAATGCATACTTATCGGGGAAGTGGGCGTAGAACGTGGCGCGGTTGATCTGCGCCTTGTCGGTCACGTCCTGCACGGAGATGGACTCGAAGTTCCGTTCGGCGAGCAGGTCATCGAACGATTGCAGGATCAGGCTCCTCGTCCGTTTGACGCGGGGGTCGAGTTTTTCATCGGGGTTTGGCAACATTTTGTCTCCAGTGTTGCTTAGTCGACAGAACCAAATCTTTGTTGGTTGACTTTGCGGGTGAGAGTTGGTAAATTAACAACATCTGTTGGATAAGCAACGGATGTATATTATCAAACAACTCAAGGAGAGTCAAGATGAACGTAACAATTATCGGATCTGGAAACATGGGACGCGGGATCGGAACTCGCGCCGTCGCGGGCGGGCACTCCGTCACGTTCGTGGACGCCAACCCCGAGGTCGCCGAAAAGACCGCCGCGGATGTGAAGGCCGCCGCGAAGAATGGCGCCAAGGTCTCCACCGCGAGCCTCGGTGATGTGCAACTCGGCGACGTGGTGGTGCTGGCCGTTTGGTACGGCACGAACATCGAGATCGCCAAACAACTCGGTACGAAACTAGCTGGCAAGGTCGTCGTGGATATTGCCAACCCGCTCAACTCTACCTACGATGGTCTCGCCACCGCGCCTGACTCTTCCTCCGCGGAAGACCTGGCCAAGGCGATCGCTTCGGGTGCGAACGTGGTGAAGGCCTTCAACACCACCTACGCGGGTACGCTTCTCGCCGGACAGGTGGCGGGTCAGCCCCTCGATGTGTTCATCGCGGGCGATAACACGGACGCGAAAGCCAAGGTCGCGCAGATCGTGACGGACGGCGGCATGCGCGCCATTGACACGGGCAACCTGAGCCGCGCCCGCCAGATCGAGTCTATGCAACTTTTGCACATCGTTTTGCAGGGTTCGCTCGGCACGAACTGGGGCAGCGCCATCAAGATCGTTGCGTAGTTGCCCTCACCATCATCGTTCATCCAGCAGTTCAACTGCTGGATGAACATGCAAGAAATTACAGGTAACCCATGAACCAACAGACTCAACCCACCACCCAAACCCAATTCTCCATCCACCCGCAGACGCTGATCGGCTATGTCTCGTTGACGGTGGCGAATCTCGATAGCCAGGTCGCCTTTTACCAGCAGGCGCTCGGATTTCAACAGCATTGGCGTGACGGCAACCGCGCTGGCCTCGGCGCTGGCGGCGCGGACTTGCTCCGTTTGGTGGAGGAACCCAACGTCAAGCGCTATCGCCGCGTGACGGGGCTGTATCACTTCGCGATCTTGTTCCCGAATCAGCGCGAGTTGGCGCGGGCAGTGGCGCGTTTGTTTGTGTTGAAATATCCGAACTCGCCCACCGATCACATTATGACCAAGACCACCTACCTCAACGATCCCGAAGGCAACGGCATCGAACTCTACGCCGAGTCGCCCGAGGATGGTTCGTTCGTGATCGAGAACGATGACTTTGTCACCCGCCGCGCCGATGGGACGTTAAGCGACGGCCGCGAAGCGCTAGACGTGGATAAACTCTTCAGCCACCTCAGCGAGGACGACCGCCTCGACGCGTCGCTCCCGCCCGAGACGCGCGTCGGACACGTCCACTTGCACGTTCGCAATGTGGCCGAGGCCGTGGACTTTTATCACGGGATTATCGGCTTCGACGTGATGGGCATCTCGTCCACGTTTAAGGCGGCGTTCGTCTCTGCGGGTGGGTATCACCATCACATGGGACTCAACGCCTGGCAGGGCGAGGGCGCTCCGCCTCCTCCAGCCGACGCGGTGGGACTGCGTCACTTCACGGTGGAACTCCCCGACCAGAAAGCGCTGGAGGATGTCATCGCTCGGGTGGACGCGGCCGGCCTCCCGTCGAATCGAACCGAGGATGGTCTGCTCGTCCACGATCCGTCACAGAATGGGGTCGTTCTCACAGTCAAAAGGCAGTAAACAATACCACCGTCATTGCGAGCGAGCGCTAGCGAGCGAAGCAATCCGCGAAATAGCGAGGAGATTGCTTCAAGCGGAAGTGCGCCGCTCTCGCAATGACAGCGGATTCCATAATTTCCTAAAAAAGTAAAAGCAACCTCATGGATTTCAAACTAACCATCTTCTCCGATTACATCTGACCGTGGTGCTATGTCGGCCAGGGTGTGGTCGAGCGGTTGAAAGAGGAATACAACGTGGACGTGGAGTGGCGTCCGTTCTATTTGCGTCCCGACACGCCGCCCGAAGGCATGGACTTGCCCGATTACATTTTGCGGGCGCGGGCGAACGGGTCGGAGGAACGGTTGAAGGAGATGGCGGACGCGTACGGGCTGGCGTTTGCGTCCACCGAGCGAATCTACAACACGCGTCTCGCGCACGAAGCGACCGAGTTTGCACGCGAGCAGGGCAAGGGCATTGAGTTCCATCGGGTCATCTTCCGCAAAGTCTACGCGGATGGCGAAGACCCAAGCAAATGGACCACGCTGCGTTCCGCCGCTGAGGAAGTCGGTCTCGACGCGGACGCCATGCAACGCGAGGTGGACGCGGGCAAGTTCACCGAGTTCGTCGCGGGGCAGGTACAGAACGCATATCAGATCGGCGTGCAAGGCGTGCCGACGTATGTGATCAATGATCGCTACGCGGTGGTCGGCGCACAACCGTATGAGGTGTTTGCGAGGGCTCTTGAGAAGTTGAAGGGGAGTGGAGCGCTATAAAAGCAAAAGATGAATCAAAGCGCCAACGAGGAAAGCCCTTGTTGGCGCTTTTGATTTAAGATGTCAATATGATTGGCGAAAAACAAATTCAGTAAATCACAGTTTTACTGAAACACCACCAGGAACCGTCATTGCGAGCGCACTTTGCGAAGCAATCCCCTCCCACGGCGCGGAGATTGCTTCGTCGGGAAGAGCGCCCTCCTCGCAACGACGAGGAACCTGTGGTTTACTGAAATTCAGATGTTCGCGTCTACTCAACTTCCACCACTTCCACCTCATTCGTGATCTCCACCGCGTCGCGCAACGTCACATACACCGAGCAATATTTCTCCTCGCTCAGCGCGATGGCCTTGCGGACTTTCTCCACGTCCAAGCCTTTGCCCAGCGCCTGAAAACGGATGTTAATTTTGCGGAAGCGCCAGGGCGGATCGTCGTCTTGAATGCCGTCGGCGGTCACGCGCAACTCACGCAAATCCTGCCGTTGTTTGAGTAGAATCTCCACCACATCGTGCGAAGAGCAACCGATCAGCACCATCGAAAGCAAGTCCGAGGCCTTCACGCCTTTCGATTTCATGGGGATTTGATAATTTTCATTGTCGCGCAAAACGAACTGCGCTTCGGGATTCCAATTGAGATGAACGATATTATTAGCCATGCCCGCAGTATACCCCGCTTCCCCCAGGCAACTCCGCCGCGTCCGCAGTGTTAGCAACCATACCAAAGGACTCATCATGATTCTCGTCACAGGAGCATCCGGCCATGTCGGAGCCAATTTGATTCGCGCCCTGCGCGCGCAGGGACGTCCCGTCCGCGCCCTCGTCCATCGCGACCGTCGCGCCCTCGCAGGTCTGGACGTGGAAGCGGTCGCGGCCGACCTCGCCGACCCGTCCTCGCTTCGAGCGGCCTTTCGCGGCGCCGAGATCGTCTATCATCTCGCTAGTTCCATTTCCATCAATCTCGAAAATTGGGACGAACTCGAACGCGTCAACGTGCAGGGCGCGCGCAACGTCGTCGAGGCCTGTCTCCAAAACGGCGTGCGGCGATTGCTCTACTTCGGCTCCATCCACGCCTACGATCACGCGCCTTTCGATCAGCCAATGGATGAAGACCGCCCGCTTCTGATCTCTGACCGCCTCCCGCCATACGAACGTTCCAAAGCCCTGGCCGAATTGGAAACGCGTCATTCTCTGGACCGTGGGCTGGACGCGGTCATCCTGATCCCGACCGCCATCGCCGGCCCCTTCGACTTCCGCCCCTCCTACTTTGGACAGGCCCTGCAACTCCTCGCCCGTGGACGCGTCCCCGCCCTCGTCCGCGGCGGCTACGACTGGGTGGACGTCCGCGACGTGGTGGACGGCGCCATCGCCGCCGAGCGCCTGGCCCCGCGTGGCGCGCGTTACATCCTTTCGGGGCGCTGGCATTCCCTGCGTGATGTGGCGCAATTTGTCGCACAACACACAGGCCGACCTGCGCCGCGTTTCGCCGTCCCCATCTGGCTGGCGCAACTCGCGCAACCCATCATGGCGAAACTCGCGCAAGTCAACGGCTCGCAACCGATCTACACGCGTCCCATGTTGAATGCGATGAACTCCAACCGTCACATCAGCCACGCCCGCGCGGCGCGCGACCTCGGCTACTCCCCGCGCCTGTTTCAAGAGACGATTGCCGATACGTTGAAATGGTTCCAGGAAAATTCAAAATCCTGAAGCTCGACTTCAGGAGTTGTCGACTCCGAAAGTAGAACTTTCGGAGTCCAAAATAAGATTGAGATAACGCGAACGTTTTACGTCAGCGGAAACCACAAAAAATCTCCGCGTTCATCCGCGTCCAATTAAGGCTTTCCCATGACAGAACTCACCGCATTCCGCGCCATCGTCATCATCTCATTTATCGTTGCCCTGGGAATCTTCATCGCCCTCTTCTTTATCGCCGCGCCCTATGGACGTCACACGCGTCGCGGCTGGGGGCCGGATCTGCCCACCTGGCTGGGCTGGCTCGCGATGGAATCCGTCTCGGCCATCGCGATGGCCGTCATGTTTGTGATCGGCGACGCGCCCAAAACGCTGACGACCGTCCTCTTCTTCCTGATGTGGGAGGCGCATTACATCCATCGCTCTTACGTCTACCCCTTCCTCTTGCGTGATGGAAAAAAGAAAATGCCGCTCATCGTTGTCCTCATGGCGGTCATCTTCAACACGGGGAATGGCTACTTGAACGGACGCTACATCTTCCATTTCTCGGGGGATCGCTACACGGTGAGCTGGCTGATGGATCCGCGCTTTATCATCGGACTAATTCTTTTTGTCGGTGGATTCGCCATCAATCATTGGGCCGATAAACAGTTGCGCGGCCTCCGTCAGCGGGGCGAGACCGATTACAAAATTCCCCGCGGCGGACTCTACGAGTACATCTCCTGCCCCAATTATTTCGGCGAGATTCTCGAATGGTTTGGCTGGGCCATCGCCACCTGGTCGCTGGCTGGCCTCACCTTCGCCATCTGGACGTTCGCCAACCTGGCCCCGCGCGCCTGGTCTCATCACAAGTGGTATCGCAAAACATTCCCTGAATATCCCGCCGACCGAAAGGCCATCATCCCTGGGATATGGTGATTGTTTCGCTTTTCCAACACATTTCGCCCACAATATTCTTATCGGGCGCTCATTTCAGTTTCAGGAATGGCTAACGTCCCCATGTAAAATTGAAAGTGCATTCTCCTCAACAGCCCCCGAGTGACCCGTGGCAGGTCAAACGGGGGCTGGGTTTTTAAATGGGCGAAATCGTTGGCCAAATCTGGAGGGCTGGGAGAATCTAAAACTCAGAAACGCCGAGCGGCCCTTTAATCTGCCGCGTATTTGAAATGCTTTGTGTGTTACACTGATACAGGCATTTCATAAACATTGTGTTTATCAATCGGGGGAAACGGCGGCTGTTCCACAGGGAGCATCCATCCAGACCAAGGCCCATTTACTTGTACGTTGATCGGTTCACGTTGAAGGAGCGCTACCATGAATAAAAGAGAGATCGTGCAAGCCCTGTTGGATTCCATCCAGAAGGGTAATTTCGAGTCTGCAAAATCCATGCTCACGGAGGATTTCGTTTTCAGTGGACCTGTCCCTGAACCCATCAATGCGGAAGCCTGGCTGGGGATGAGTCTGAGCATGAAGACGGCCTTCCCGGACCTCGACTATCATTTCAAGATGATCGGCGCGGACGGCGATGTTGTGCGTTCCACAGCGCAACTGAGCGGGACCCACAGCGGCGCCTTCGATTTGACGGATATGAACATGGGCGTGATCCCGGCGACGAACAATGCGTTTTCAACCAAAATGGCAAAGACCAGGGTTACTGTCAAAAATGGCAAGATCGCCGCGTGGGAAACCGAGCCGACCACAGGCGCGGGTTTGAAGGCGATTCTGGGTCAACTTGGCGTGACGCCTGTTGCGCTGTAATCCCGCAGGGTCTCGCCGAGAATGAAATAACTGGATCCACGTGGCATTGTCGCCGACGACCCTGTTATGGGGTTGGCGGCGTTTTTATCCCGGTGAATACCGGAGAGAGTAGTAACAATGGAAGCCAAACTGTATGTAGGAAACCTGTCCAAATCCACCACCCAGGAGGAATTGAAGTCTCTGTTTACGCAGGCGGGAGAGGTGGTGACTGCCGACATCATCAAAGACCGCAAAAGCGGCGAGTCCAAGGGGTTTGCGTTCATCACCATGAGCGCGCAGACCGAAGCCGACCAGGCCGTCAACATGTTTAATGCGTTTTCGCTGGGCGATCAGGCATTGAAGGTCAGCCTCGCCAACCCCAGGCCGCAGCGCGGCGTGGACAGCCCCGTCGCGGGGCCTTAAACGCTCCGCTACTGGCAGGAAAGAGCCGAATGATTAATGTTAATCTTGATGTGATGATCTCCAGCCCAATTGGACAGGTCTTCAATTTCGTCAGCGCGCCAGAAAACGATTTTCAGTGGCAGTATGGCGCCCTGGCATCATCCGCGCTTGCTGATGGCGTGAGTAACAATGTCGGCTCTTTTTTTCGCTCCATCGGCCATTTGATGGGCCGCAGGAATTTCAGTTCCTTTGAAGTGACGGAGTACGAGCAGGATCGAAAATTCGGGTTCCGATCCCTGACGGGTCCCCTGCAATTGTACACTTCGTACACCTTCGAGAGAGTGGATGGCGTTACGAAAATCAATCTGTCCACGCAGGCCAATGTGGTTAACTTCTTCCAGATGGATGAAGTCAAACTGGAAAAAAACATGAGGAAGCAGGGCAGGGAAAACCTGGCATTGCTCAAGGATCTGCTGGAAGCAACGTAAACCCAATCCAGTGTCACACACTCCCTGGATGATATCCAACGAGAGGGGCTTGGAAGGAAATTACCTCATCCCATCACAACATACACTTCATGCGGCTGGCCATCATCCACCAGTGGCATGGAGTTGCCAGGCAAAGCGATTCCATCCAACACGATCTCACCTGACGTGCTGCGATTGACGTTGTGCGGGTTCTCCACGCTGATTTTGTAATGGGTGGATCCAAAGCGATAATCCACTTTAAAACCTGTCCAATGGCGGGGAATGCACGGGTTAATGTTGAGCAAATGACCCACCCGTGAAATGCCCAGAATCGCTTCGATGCCCAGACGATACATCCAGCCGGAGGAACCGGTGTACCAGGTCCAGCCGCCGCGACCGATGTGCGGCCGGACGCTGTAAATGTCAGCGGCGATCACGTAAGGCTCCACTTTATAGAGCGCCGCTTTTGCGGGTGTATCCGCATGGCTGACAGGGTTCAGCATCTGGAACAACTCCATCGCCCGATCCCCCTGCCCGAGTTTGGCAAACGCCCATGCGGTCCAGATGGCGGCGTGAGTGTATTGTCCGCCATTTTCGCGCACGCCGGGTAAATAGCCTTTGATATAACCGGGGTCGCGCACTGACTTGTCGAAGGGCGGAGTGAACAACAGAATCATTTGCTCCGTTGGCTTCACCAACATTCGGTCAACGGATTCCATTGCCTCGGTTGCCCGCATCGATTCCGCCGCGCCCGATAAGACCGCCCACGATTGCGCGATCGAATCGATCTGGCATTCGCTATTTTCGTACGACCCCAACTTTGAGCCGTCATCATAGAAAGCGCGCAGGTACCACGCTCCATCCCATGCATGGGCTTCGAGCGCATGGGATAACTGCTCAGCCTGCTGAAGATAGGGCGCTGGGTCATCTGTCATCAACCTGACCAGCGGCGCGAAACGTTCAAGAGTGTCATGCAGGAACCAGCCCAGCCAGACGCTCTCACCGCGTCCATTAATGCCAACCCGATTCATGCCGTCATTCCAGTCGCCGCCGCCCATCAAGGGCAGGCCATGTTCACCGATTGTCGCGCCTTTTTTGAGCGCTCGGCAACAGTGTTCATAAAGCGAAACATCCTTATCCCCGATTTCAAACTGGGTGTAACGCTCCACTTCATTGGGCTTGAGCGTTTCGCCGATCAGGAAGGGAATCTTCTCACGCAAAATGGATACATCGCCGGTCACGGATACATATTCGGCGGTGACATACGGCAGCCAGAGCAGGTCATCTGAAAAACGCGTGCGGACGCCCCGTCCCGCTGGCGGATTCCACCAATGCAGCACATCGCCCGCCTCGAATTGATGCCGCGCCGCTTCCAGGATCTGTGTGCGCGCGAGGTCTGGGCGGGCATGCAACAGCGCCATCACATCCTGAAGTTGATCGCGGAACCCAAACGCCCCACTCGATTGATACAGCCCGGTGCGTCCCCACAGGCGGCAGGAAAGTGTTTGATACAACAGCCAACGATTAAGCATCAAATCCATGCCGGGATCTGGCGTTTCGACCTTGATTATGTTCAGGATTTCATCCCATTGATGTTGAACGGATTGCCAGATCGATTCGACCTGCGCCTCAGCCTGAATCTGTCCGATCAGCGCGAGGCTGTCCTCCCGGTTTTTTCCTTCGCCAACCAGGAAAAAAACTTCCTCCGTCCCACCCGGTGCGAGGTCCACATGCAATTGGAGGGCGGCGCACGGGTCCAGCCCGGCATTGACCGCGCTCGCCAATCCAATCCGCCCGAGGGCCGCTGGAGCGCGCATACTTCCCATGCGCCCCAAAAACTCGGTACGGTCTGCCGTCACGCCGTGCGGTTTTTTATTGGTGGCAAGAAAGGCCACGCGCCCGCCGAACTCGGTGTTGAAACGGTTGCTGGCGAGCAAGGCATTCTTATCCGAGTCGAATTCCGGCATGATATGAGCTTGATGCGTGTCACGCGTTGTGCCAAGCGTCCATTCCGCGTAATAGGTGACGGTGATACGACGCGGGCGCTTCCATAGATTTTGCAAACGCAACTGCGCAATTTTGACCGGCGCATCGGGCGCGGCGAACAGGCGCAGGTTTTGGTTCAAGCCATGATTCTGGCTCTCGAAGATGGAATAACCTGCCCCATGACGAATCACATGAGTCGTATCGGCGCCGGCGGGCATGGGCGTTGGCGACCAGACCAGCCCGGTTTCTTCATCGCGTAGGTAGATCGCTTCGCCGGGCATATCCGTGACCGGGTCATTGCGCCAGGGAGTCAGGCGGTTCTCGCCGCTGTTCTCTGCCCAGGTACAACCCAAACCTGATTCCGAAACCATAAATCCAAACTGTGGATTGGCGATAATATTGACCCATGGATGCGGTGTGCGCTGACCCGGCTCAAGATGGATGACATATTCTCTGCCATCCTGACTAAATCCGCCGAGATCATTGTCCATTATTAAATCGGTTGGAAGGGGAAGCGACTTCGTCGGTTCAGGATCAATCTTCGGGGAGAGGGAAGCGGTGAACTGTGGCAGGCGGGTAGACTGCGCGGTTAAACGCTGAGCGTGTTCAGCTAGCGTCCCGCCTTTTTCATCCAAAATAACACCCGCAACCGTTTCAAACAGAATCTTGTCAGCTTGTTGAAGTTGGTCAGTGCGCAACACGAAAATGCCGTCGTGTTGGTTCAGTAAGACTTCCACGCCCATAAACCGTATTTTGCGCTGAATGGCGTTGTGCAGATCGAGGGCGTAGCCGGTATCCTGATCGTTCAAGATGAGCAGATTGACTGTAACGTGGTGACTGCGCCAATACGTGAAGGCTTGCAAGGCTTCCAACAGCAGGGGCGATTCACCATCGCGAACGCGCACCAATAAGATGGGGAAATCGCCGGAAATGCCAAACGCCCACAGGCCAGATTGTCCCTTCTCATTTTGTGCGAGAACATGCGGCGCGGCGCGCAATGCGCCAACTGGATAAAGTAGGGCAGATAAAATCCGCTGAATGTTTTCAACCTCGGATGCGTTCAGCCCGACTTCGAGTAGGTCACGTTCAGCGCGGGCACGAGATTCTTCGAAGGCGCGCTGGATGGATTGCCCGGTTTGGTAATGAGACAGTTTTTCCAACGCTTCAGCACGGGAAGACGCCGCCAGGGTCAGGAACGTGACTCTTGTTTTTGCATGTGGCTTCAAATCAATTTCCTGTGCCAGCGAGAAGATCGGGTCAAGCGTCCCGCCGGTGGTACCCGATAGGTGATGATTTGAACTTTGCAAAGCCTGCGGTGTGTGCATGGTTTGTGACCGGCCCAGGAATTGGGCGCGGTCGCTTTCGAAGTCGCCCGTGACAGTACGGCCGGCTTCGATGATCATGGCATGTACCAGCACAACAGGTTTTTCGTCAGCGCTGCGCGGCCGGCGCTGATACAGGAGCGCATTCTCGTTGGGCAGATATTCGCTTTCAATAAAAAGTTTGTTGAAAGCCGGATGCTGCCGATCCGCGGCCTGCGCTGCCAAGACAACTTCTCCGTAACTTGTCAACTTCAACCGACGCGGGCGGTTACTGTCATTGAGAATGTTCACCCGTCGAATCTCTACGCCATCCACGCTGACGGTGATTCCGGTGCGCAGGGAAATACCATTGTCCGTCCGCTGGAATTCAACCTTGTGCGGATAAAACAACACTTCCTGATGATCCGACGCGCGTCCAACCGGCTGGCAGGTGGCAGACCAGAGCGCTCCGCTTTCGCGATCCTGAAGATAGATCCATGTGCCCCATTGATCAAGGGTGGCATCGGCGTGCCAGCGTGTCAGCGCAAACTCACGCCACTGACTGAATCCGCCGCCGGCATTGGTGATCAACACACTGCTATCGCCCTGTGAAAGGACATGCACCTGCGGGCTGGGACTGTCAACGGGGACGCGCCACGGCTCACTGCTGACCAGGCGAATGCCCTCGGGCAAATCCACCGGTTCATCGGGATGAGGATATTCGATCGGCGGATTTTGCGGAATCTTTTCCTGAAGCAAAAGTTCCACGCTTTGAATATGCTCATCGGAGTGGAAGCGCTTCACCATCACATCATCCAATAGATAATTACAAGCGGCCAGCAGGATCATTCCCTGATGATGCGCCATATAAGATTGCACCCTGGCGAGTGTTTGGCCCTCGGGCAGGCGCGCTTTGGTGTAATCGAGCGCTTCATAAAAGCCAAAACGTCCAAGCATGTTTAGTTCTTCCAGGCGCGCCATGTTTTCAAGAGCCGCCTTTGGGTGCAGGGAAAGCCCGATCAATGATGCATAGGGAGCGATGACCAGATCATCGGAGAGGTCGCGTTTGTATCCGAGATCAGGCACGCCAAAGGCCTGGTACTGATAGTTAAGGTTTACGTCGAAGGCAAAGTAGCCCGACTCTGAGATGCCCCAGGGCACTCCCTTCTCCTGTCCGTAATTAATCTGCGCATCGAGCGCGGCATAACAGCTATCCGAGAGGAATGTCCCCGCGTAGTTTCTGGTGAACAAAGTCGGCATCAGATATTCGAACATGGTGCCGCTCCATGAGAGCAGGACCTGTTTCCCGTTCACCTTCGTCACCGGTCGCCCCAGATGTTGCCAGTGACTTTGGGGCACATCGCCTTTTGAGATTGCGATCAGGCTGGCAATGCGGGCTTCGGATGCCAGCAGATCGTAATAACTCGGGTCAAGTTGTTCCGTGCTGGCATTGTAGCCAATATGGAAAACCTGGCGACGCTCATGGAACAGGAAGCGATAATCCATGCCGGTCACGGCGTCGTTGGCTTTTTCTGCCAGATCGTGAAACCCGATCATCAGAGGTGTGACCGTCATGCGCGCCGTTGATAGATCGTCATCCAATTTCTGACACCATTCACGCGCCGTTTCATTCTGCTGCTGCGTCTTCAAAATAGCCAATGCGGATTGAATGCAATCGTACATCGCCGCTGCCTGGTCCAAGGTGGGAAGTTCAACGGGCAGGCTGTTGCGAAAATCATCCCATCCGGGCATTGGCATACCGTCGCGCGATGCAGACCTTGCATCCAAATGACTGAGCCAGGGCGCGAACAGATCCAAACTTCGTTGCATGTCTTGCAGGTGATGGCGCATCAAATTAAGATAGAGTTGGAGTTCAGTCAGGGATTCGGATTGAAGATTGGGATGACTCTCGAGCAGTTCCATCAAGCGATGCGAGACTCTTTCCCAGCCTTCGCCTGACAGCCAGGCAAGAGTCATTGTCCACGCGGAAGGCTGGTTCTGAACGGTACGGATACGTTCATAAATACTCGTCAGTTCAACCTCAAAAGATTCAACCGAAGCATGGTTGTTTTTTTCCAATTTTTTCAGCGCTTCTGCCAGAATATCCATAATGACGAGCAAACCCTGCCAGCGCTTGCCTCCCAATAAGGGCTCATCCTTCATGGCGAAACAGCCTTGCCGGAGCGTAATCAGAGAAGCCGCCAGGTTGCCGCTATCCACTGTCGAGATGTAGCGTGGCGGGAGCGCCGTCAGGGTCTGCGAGTCATACCAGTTCAACAAATGTCCACGATAATGTTCCAGTTTGTCCATGCTTTCAAAGGTTGAACGCAAACGGACAGCCAGTTCGATCAACCCCATGTAGCCCAAATCAAAAGCTGATAACGTGGAAACAAACAACAGGCCGATGTTGGTCGGTGTGGTGTAGTGGGCCACACTACCGCGCGGCGATTCTTGAAAATGATCGGGCGGCAGCCAGTGATCATTTGGACCGGCGAACTGTTCAAAATATGCCCAGGTCCGCCGCGCGAGCCGGAGAACTTGCCTGCGTTGAGTCTCGGAGAGCGGAGCGGTAATGTGTATGGCCGGCTTGCTGATAAAGAGGGCGATTTGTGGAGCGCTGAGCCAGCCGATCAGCAAGGGCAGAGCCACCCATAATGCGGTCGGATTGAAAACAGCAATCGCGATTCCCAACAGAACAGTGAAGATCAATGACGCTGCCATCTCACGCCAGGTTTCGTAATGCGTGTTCGATCCAAACGCGCGCGCCACATTCGCCGCGGTTGTCCATTGCAAAAGATTCTTTCGCGCGATCAGCAGGCGGATCAGAGTTGTGATGATTGCGCCCAACATAAGCAACGTCTCGTAGGGTAGAAAAATAATGGCAAGCGCCCAGCGCGTAAGTGGAAGCAGGGTTGGTTTGAATATTTGCTTGAATGATAGTCGTCCGAAATTATGCCGGACCTGCTGAATAGTTTGCACAGCAATGGGCAAAACGGAAGGTAGGAACACCAGCAAGGTCCAGATGAGAGGCGAACCGGGTAGAAACAGCCAGGCGGCCGCGAACAACGTCAACAATGTGGGAGGCAGGAGACTACGTCGCAGGTTATCGAAAACCTTCCATAAATTAATGGCGGACAAACGGTTGGGGGCCATCCCTTCCTTGGTATTAACGATGGGGAACAACCAGGGCAATAACTGCCAATCGCCGCGGATCCAGCGACTCAATCGGCGGGCGTAGACTAGATAACGCCATGGATATTCTTCATAAAGTATGACGTCTGTGACCAGGGCAGCGCGTCCATGGATCCCTTCAAACAGATCATGGCTGAGCAGGGTATTCTGACGCACCTGCCCCGCCAAACTTCGTTCGAAAGCGGCAACGTCATAAATCCCCTTTCCAACGTAACTGCCTTCGCCAAACAGATCCTGGTACACATCCGAGACAGCGAAGGAGTACAGGTCGAACCCGGCATTCCCTGCAAAGATCTGCGAAAAGAGCGAACGGTTCGCGCTAGTCGGCTTGATGGCAACCCGCGGCTGCAACACAGTGTAGCCGGCAACAACCGAACGTCCGTCGGCGGAAAATTCGGCATGGTTGAGCGGATGAGCCAGAGTGGCGATCAACCGGTTTGCGCTGCCCTGAGGAAGGGATGTATCTGCATCCAACGTGATCACATATTTGATGGTGGAGAGGATGCTTACATCGCCAATCTGCGTTGAGTACGCTATTTCTCCCAAGCCGAGCAAAAGGCGATTAAAATCCGCCAGTTTTCCGCGCTTGCGTTCCCACCCCATCCAGACTCCTTCGGATGGATTCCACTGGCGCTGACGGTGAAATAAATAAAAGGGGGCGACTTTCGCGTACTTTTGATTCAGATTTTCAATGCCGGTGCACGCCAGCGCAAGCAGTTGTTCATCTTCCGGCATGATCTCTTTGGGAGCATCGCCAAAATCGGTCAGTAATGCATAGGTCAATTGTGGATCCGGGTTGGATAAATAATAGAGTTCCAACTCCTGCAGGAGATGGTTAAGTTCCTCCGCGCTCTCCAGCAGAGTTGGAACAACCACCATGGTGCGGTTTCCCAATGGGATACCATCCGAAAAATCCATGCGCGGCAGGCTTTGGGGTTGGATGCGATGAGTGATATTCCAATGCACGAGTGTGATGGCAGATTCCAACGCCAATCCAAAGCCAAGCACGCCTGCAACGATGAGTTGTGCGGGCGAGCCGCCTGAAAATATTGCATAGGCGAGCAATCCCAAAACAAACAACACAGCAAGGAAGGCGATACTCCCCAGATAGGTGAAAGTGGGAAACGCAAGAACAGTACGGCGGATGCGGACGTTTATTTCGGGCTTGTAGCGGATGCTTTTTTCGAGTGCGGCACGACCTGTATCAACCAGATAAAAGCCCACGTGCGTTTTCCGTACGTTGGTGTTGTCTTCCACGCTACGAGCCAATTCAACTGCGGTGAGCGCGACTTGCTCTTCGCTATATTTTGAGCGCCGCGCCAGTTCCTCGACAACACTGCGATAGCTGTTGCGGGTGTCAAAATCCATGGCGGCATGGATTTGCGCGGGATCGTCGCGCAAAATCTGTTCCACGCGGCTGGTCTGCTCAAAGAAGTCTTTCCAATCTGTGGCGGTGAGCAAGCGTAGGCTGAGAAAACAATTGGCAACAATGGTCTCTTTTGCAGGTGATGCGAACCGGTTCGGGATTTCGCTCAAACCTTTCGGCACGGCCATACCGGTCAGTTCAGATGTAGCGTAAACGAGCCGCTCAAGGATTCCGATGCGTAGCATGATCGGCAATGCCCACAACTCCCCAATCGTCAGTGGCGTGACCTGTTGATACTCCTGCACAAAAGCGGCCGTTTGAGTTAAATCAAGCTGGCTCTGGCTATAACCAATCCATTCACGCGCCAATGCAAAAATGCGTGGATAGCCACGCAGGGCGGTCCCATTCAATTTTGGTATTTGCTTGAGAAAACTGAGCGGCAGATCCTCTTCAATCTGTCGCAAGGTCTGTTTGACAATATAGAAATTATCCAGCATCCACTCGCCTGCGCGGGAAACCGGTATATCTTTTGCCGGCACGGAATTAAAAATTGTATTGGCATTCCGCAAAGCCATTTCCCAGTTTTTCAGGTTTTCCAATAGATTATTTTTCAGGGCAAGAACTGTCTCCACAACATGTGTTTCAGCCAACTGATGCGCAAAATCCCTCAATCGACGATCAGCGTCTGGATTGGTTGTTTCGGATGGAATAACCTGCGGGGCAGTCTGCATAGGTTAACGCCCTTGCGTCTGAGAGGACATTGGCTCCTGCCTGGCAGGCAGATCCTGCACAATCAAGAGTGGCGTTTTTCCGTAAGTGATGAAATTGTTGACCATGCTGCCGTATGGCCATTGATGATTCCCCGAATACCCATGCGCGCTCAATGCAACCAGATCGATATGTTCCTGTTCTGCCAGTTGATGGAGCGCAACCGTTGCATTTTCACTGTTAATAAGATGAGTTTGAACAGCGATATTCTCCAAATAGGAACGCGACTTCAGTTGTTCGAGATAACGCCCGGCCTCTTCTCGATTACGCGCGACAACACGAGTGGCTAAATCTGTATCTTCTCGCGCAGTGGGCATTTGGCGCGCCATTTCTGGTGTTTTCACGGCATGCACAAGATGCACCTGGGATTTATGGAAACGCGCTAATTGTGTGATGATCGGCAAAACATTTTCGGCCCGTTGAGAACCATCGAGGGGCGCCAGAATGCGCTGGTATAGTGGGGTTCTTGTTAATTCGCTGGCGCGGACTCCAGATGGGTGCGCCCGCACAATGAGCAACGAGGTTTGTGCGCTCAGGATGACTTTATGCGTAATGCTGCTGATGCCCCATTGGGTCAGACCACTACGGCCATGGCTGCTCAAAATGATTAATTTCATGCCCCGACTCTGGGCGTATTCGGCGATCCCTTCAGCAACCAGCCCTTCCATTGCCATCATCCGCGCTTGAATACCAGATTTCTGCAAGAGCCCCTTGATCTTTTCCAGATAGAGGGTTGCTTTTGTTTTGTTGATTTGCCAGTTAAGTAAATCAAATAGCTGGGTTGATGGAATTGTATTATTCTTCTCCAACATACGGAGCAGAGTGACCTCTGCATTGAAGGGACTGGCGATGGCAACCACATGCGGCAAAACACAGTCAGCCATTTGAGAGCCATCCAGTGGAACGAGAATGGTGTCGAACATGGTTAATCCTTTTTATTCTGTCAGGGCAAAATCATGGTGAAATAAGATTTATGAATTTCTCGTTGCCAAAGACTGTGAGTAATAACGATTCAAAGTACATACTTTACTCACGTGGTCATGTGAAAACCCCATCCTGGGTCACTTCAAACAGGCTCTCTAACTACACACAGGCCAGCGCTGAATTATATAAAGAACATTCCCTGTCCACATCCACCAGACGGAGGAAATTGTTATCAGCCACTTGGGGGAGGTTCCAGGGTGAGGAAACGATGTGATTGCAAGGAGTAGTCGCCATATTTCCACGAGGCAGGCGGCCAACCTGGCAACCCGTATCTCGCGTTCACGTGGTATGCCTTCAACACAGAAGCGCGGCAAGGAAATGGGTATTTGGCCCCGAAGAATGATACGAGCGCAGAGGAGATGTGGATATTATTGTCTTTTCTTGCGGCGTTACCCTGGCCCCGGACGGAGACACGCTCTGCTGGATGTATTATGGCGCGGCAGATACCAGCGTTGCCCTGGCAACGGCTAGCGTGGGCTCCCTGCTATCTTGAATGGCTGGAAGAAAAGGGTAGAGGTTTCCCTGGCCTAATGCAAATGCCCATTCTTCTTCGGGCAGAAATGTCCCTCTGGTTCCATCGGCTGGCCGCATTGCGGGCAGAGGGGACGTCCGCGCGAGGCGATTTCCGCGCCCCAGCGCGAGAGCGCGCGTAACTGCGAGCGCGTGCACCAGAAGCGTGCCACCGCCGCCGCTTCGGGGTCTTCCTCCTCCGTCAGCAATTCGCGCAGGATCACGACCGCGCGATCACGGCCCTGATCGTAGCCCAGCCCGATCTCGCCCACGCGGAAGAGCGGATCCACAGGCGGGTGGATGTGCATCACCAGTTCGTTGTAATCGGGGGAGGCTTCGGGCAGGTCCGGGTTCTGCCGCGCCACGTCCGCCAGGAATTGTTCGATGCCGATCGCCAGCGATTGCAACTGAGCCTTTTCGATCAACAGCGTGGCAGGCGGTTCGCTTTTTTCCCAGGCTTGCATGTAAAATACGCGCTGTCCAGGCTGGCCGATGGCGTCAGCGGTGATATGTTCGCAGGGATCGAGGTCAAATTCAAAACGTGGGGGCATGTGATGAGTATACCAGAGGACAAGATGGCGCCCCAAAAAACGACACGGAGTCCAAAGCCAGAGACTTTGGACTCCGTGTCAACCCGAAAACTATTTCGCAATTACCGTCGCGGGGATGAGGCGGTGCATCCGCAGGCGGCTCTCCTCGGCGAGGCGCGCGATCTCGTCCATCAAACGCGCCGAGGCCTCGGCCACCTGCTCGCGGTTATCGGGATCGCCCGTCAGGTACATCGGCTCGCCCACGGTAATCTGATACGGCCCCGTCAAATACCAGTAGCCGTCCGATTCCTCTCCGCCCGTGATGCGGCTGGCAATGTAGACGTTCTTCTCGCGCGGATAATAAATGCCGATCGGGATAATCGGCGCGCCCGTCAGCATCGCAAGACGCGCCGCGCCCGGACGGGCCGGCAGGTGTCCGCCTTCCTGTGGGCTGATGCGTCCCTCGGGGAAGATCGCCACCGTCCCGTCCTGCTCGAGGCGGCGACGCGCTTCATCCATGGCCTCGCGTCCGTTCCCCTCCGAAACGGGAATCTGTCCGCATCGGCGCAGGAGAGCGCTGAACAGCGGAACCATGAAGGCCTTGCCCGAAATGAGGATGCTTATCTCCATTTTCGTCAACAGCGGAATCACGAACGCGTCCATGCAGGAGGGATGATTGGCCGCCAGCAGTTTCCGTCCAGGCGGCAGGGGCGCGTGCCAATGCGTCCGCAAGCGGAAGAGGAAGGTAGCATACGCTCGGATAGCGTTGCGAGCCAGACGATATAGGAAGATATTCATTTCGCCTCGTTTCTGAATCTGGTTATTCTAACCCCGCGCAGGGCGGAACGTGACAAGCAAACCAAATGATAGTTTTGTCAGTCGGATTGCCTGCGATATACTTGCGCCATTTCACGCAAAGGATTTCCATGAAACTACAAGCCCTCATCTTCGATTTCGACGGATTGATTCTCGATACCGAGACTCCTGAAGTGCAAGTTTGGCAAACTATTTTTCGCGAACACGGTCACGAACTGCCCGTGGACGAGTGGGCCAAGACCATCGGCGGCTACGGCCTCTCCACCTACGACGCGGCGGTGCATCTTTCGCAACTGACGGGTCTCGACCCCGCGCCCCTGCGCGCCCGCTACCGAAGCGAGTCCGACGCCGTCATCCACGCCAGCCCCATTCTGCCTGGGATTGTGGATTTGCTGGACGCTGCGGCCAACCGCAACGTGCGACGCGCCGTCGCCTCTAGCTCGACTCACGCCTGGGTGGACTCGCATCTTTCTAGACTTGGGCTGGCCGCGCGTTTCGACGCGGTCATCTGCTCCGACGACGTTGCGCCGGGCCGAACCAAGCCCAACCCAGACCTGTTCCTGTTGGCGGCAGAGCGGCTCAAGGTCCAGAAAGACGCGGCGGTCATCTTTGAAGATTCGCCCAACGGAGTCCGCGCGGCCAAGTCCGCGGGCATCTTCGTGGTGGCCGTCCCCAATCCGCTGACGATCCGCCTCGGCGTGGACGGCGCGAATCTGACGGTGAAATCCCTCGCCGAAGTGACGCTCGATCGGTTGGACAGTTTGCTATCCACCGATAAATGACGCGAAGATGGATGCCAGTACGCCAAGAATCGAAGCGGCAATGCCGATGAGCGTGCCGCCAAACCCGATGCAAGTGGGCAGGACAAAAACGACAACGATGAAAAGAATGATCCAGACTTTGGCCTTGGAACTAACGCGCTCCACCGTGGCCTTGGTCACCATCTCTTCGGGCGGACGCACCTCGCTCCCGCAATATTTACATTGGACGGTATCGCCTTCACCTTTATAAGTGTTGGGCGCGCCGCAGTTGGGACACTTAAACCTGCTCGCCATGTTTCACCTCGTTTCGGATGTCGCATTATATACCGCGCACGGTCACAAATTGCGCTTTTTTTAAAGGACTCTCTGGAAGTTGCCGTGATAGACCGTTCTGGCGGCAGTTCGATTTGCTTGGCAAATCGTGCCGCATCCAGCAGTGCAACTGCTGAGGGAACGATCACGGCGAGAACCGGCAATTCCCTGTCGCCGCCCTCCAGGGCAGGCGCGTAACCGTGGGTACTTTGTAAACCCCAGCGCCGAAAATCACGTTTGGGGGTTATCAGATAAACACCCCCCGCGTAGGGGCGAATCTGCGTGTTCGCCCTGGGTAGATATTTAGGTCTGCCCTCACGTTGTTTTGATGTAGAATCTATCTGGAGGCCGCGATGAAAACAGAAACCTTTAATTGGAAATCGGTTGTGGCGCGTTACGCCGAAGCGGACACGCGCAAAAGTATCTGGCAGGCGGTGAATACCCTCGTGCCATACTTTGTCCTGTTTTACCTTACGATGCGAAGCCTGGAAATTTCCTTCTGGCTCACGCTCCCGCTGACGATGCTCACGGCGGGCTTCATGGTGCGGACATTTATCATCTTCCACGATTGCGGGCATGGCTCGTTCTTTCGCTCGCAAAAAGCTAACATGTGGATGGGACGCGTTACGGGACTGCTCACGTTCACGCCCTACTATCGCTGGTCGCACGATCACGCCATCCACCACGCCACCGCGGGCGACCTCGACCGCCGCGGCATCGGCGACGTGTACACGATGACGGTGACAGAATACCTCGCCGCGCCGTGGTGGAAGAAGTTCGGCTACCGCATCATGCGGCATCCCATCTTCATGTTCCTGTTCGGTTCGGTGATCGTGTTTGTGTTCACCCAGCGCATCCCCTCTTCCAAAAGCAAACGCGAACTCGCCTCCGTTTGGTGGACGAATCTTTCGCTGGCGATCATGGTCACGGCGGCGAGTCTGCTCTTCGGATGGAAGGCCTACCTGCTCGTGCAGACGCTGGTGATCTTCTTTGGCGCGTCGGCGGGTATCTGGCTCTTTTACGTGCAACACAACTTTGAAGGCGTTTACTGGGATCGCCACACGCAGTGGGATTATTTCAAGGCTTCGATGCAGGGCAGTTCGTTCTACAAACTCCCGGCGGTGTTGAATTGGTTTAGCGGCAATATCGGATATCACCACATCCACCACCTGAGCGCGAAGATCCCCAATTACAACCTGCCGAAAGCTTATCGCGAGAATCCCATCTTCCACGTCAAGCCGTTGACGATTTTGGCGAGTCTCAAGTCTTTGAAGTGGCGGCTGTACGATGAAGCCAATCGAAGGCTGGCAGGCTGGGATGTTTTGAAGAAGTACCAGCCTGTGAAAGTGAAAGCGGAATAGCCCCGATCAATCGCAAGAACAGCAAACGGTCCCCGAAGTGCTCGGGGACCGTTTTGTTTTGAGGCCGCTTCAGGGAATGAGTCGTACCCAGGCTTTGTAGAGGGTGATTCGGTCAGTTGTGTTGGCGAATTGCAAGAGAACGCTGATCCCCAAGTCCTGATGAAAGGCCGCGGGATTCAATGTGTAGGTGAAGCAGTGTTTGGCGTTATCCGCCGGCCAGGCAATGCCAACGGATGCAAATTGGCCGGGATATTCCCACAGATCCATCTGGACGGGTTTGGTGCTCGCGCCGTTGGTGGACTGGGCGCAAAATTCAACGAACTTGATTTTCATCAGCGAGTTGGCAATTCGGCTGGGGAAAGGAACAGGAATGTGCACCCAGTACAATCCTGCGGCGGTTCTGGCTTTGGCAATTGAGCCCCAACCTCGATACGTGAACACGAAATTTGCCGGAACCTCCGGCACCCAATCTGTGCCGTGAGTGGTGAAATCATAATCGCCGGGGTCCGCCACCACGGGAGGCGCGGCATTGCCGGTATTGACGCCCAACGCGAAAATCAGCGCCACTGCAAGAAGCGCGGTCGTAACGCGGTAGTTCATGATATTCTCCTTTTGCGATTAACAAACGAAGGAAACTGGCGGGGACTGTTTTACTGCAAAGACCTTCGCCGATCCATTCCCACAAATTCGGTCGCGCGAGGTTCCGCCTTTCTTGGCTGAAAATATCTCTTTGTTTTACGCTCCTTTCCTTGAATGTCTTTTTTTGACAAATTCATCATACAACTTAAGACCCCCCAATTCAACCCCCTCAACTTCACGCCAATTTTTGTTCGCACACGTTTCGGAAGCCGCATTTGACACAGCGCGCGGGTTCGGCGTGCGAACAGTCCACTTTCGTGCGCGTGTCGTCGCGGCGCATTTCGGCCAGCAGGTCGAGTAGGGAGACTTCGAGCGCGGGGGTGTAGTCTACGGCGAAGGTTTTGGCGGGGTAGTGGATGATGCCATAGGGCGGACGTTTGCCGTAGATCTTGTCCACGAGCAGGCAGTAGGCGGCCAGTTGATAAATGTGCGAATCGTAGGGGGCCTCAGGCGTGCGGCCTGATTTGACTTCGATGGGGATGATTTGGCCCTTTTGCTCCACGAGGTAATCGGGTTTGCCTGTCAGGCCGAGTTTGGCGTCGAAGAGCGGCTGTTCGAGACGGGAGCCCCAGGCGCGCGTGTCGGTGTAGATGACGCGTCCGCCGGGCAGTCCCGCGGATTTCTGCTGGCGCGAGGATTGCCAGAAGAAGAGCAGGGCGAGGATGAGGAGGGCGAGGGAGAGGTAGAGCATAGAGAGAGATGCGGGATAGGGATGCGCGAGAGGAGTTGCGTGTTGCGTGTTCCGTGTGTACCTGTCTCTTCACCTCAACAGCGCTTCCACCGCCCAGGCCGTCAGCAGGGTGAACGCGAGAAGAAGCAGGAACGCGCCCAACGTCCGCGCGAGAGACGCGGCGAGGATTTTGCGTCCATGCTGGCGATGGAGGGACGTCCCCGCGCTGAGTTCGGCCTGGTTGGCGGATTCCACGCCCTGTTTGTGGTAAAGCCAGGCGCGGCGACAGTAGAGGTAAGTCCCGATTTCGGAGGCGCGGATGGTTCGCATGAGGAGATTTTATCGCATTTGGGGGTATCTGTTTTATAATGGACGCGTAAGCCAAATCTCGTATCACCAAGGAGAGAGCCATGAGGAAGATTTTTGCGCTGGTCATGATTTTGGCGTTCGCGCTCGCGGCATGCGGACAGGCGGGCGGGGGAGGCGGCACGGTGCGGATCGGCTGGGGGGGAAGCCCCGATACGCTCAACCCAGGGGCGGCCATCTTAACCGAAGCATATACGATCTTTGAATTGGTGTACGACTCGATGTATGAATTGAACCTGGACGGTTCATACACGCTTTCGCTGGCCGAGACCGTGAATCGTTCGTCCGATGGTTTGACGTACACGTATAAATTGCGCGAGGGGGTGAAGTTCCACGATGGCAAAACGCTGACCGCGGCGGACGTGGCGTTTACGTATAATTTTTACAAGGCTCATGAAGACTTCCCGTACTTGAACGCCTACACGGGTTATCTCGAAAGCGTGGAAGCGACTGACGATTACACCGTGGTCGTGACTCTGAACGAGGCCATTCCGAATATTGAAAGCCAGTTGGTGTTTATGTATGTTTTGCCCGAACACATTTGGGCGCAACATGCCGAGGGCGCGGCCGCCACTGAATTTGAAAATGTGGAAATGATCGGCTCAGGCCCGTTCAAGATGACGGAGTATAAACCGAACGAGTTCGTCCACCTGACCGCGAACAAGGATCATTTTGCAAGGCCGCCCAAAGTGGCCGAGGTCTTCTTCCAGACTTACGAGAGCCAGGATGTGTTGGTGCAGGCGCTCAAGAGCGGAGACGTGGATATGATCACCGAAATGCCCGCCACCGCGGTGGAAGCGCTCAAGAGCGACCCGAACATCAAAGTGGTGACGGGCGCGCCATTTGCGCCAGGCGTTTCGGACATCATCTTCAACCAGGTCTCGCCCGAAAATTGTCCCACCGACGCGGGTGGCATTTGCACGGGGCATCCCGCTTTGCGCGACCGCAATGTGCGCCTGGCGCTCGCGCACGCCACTAACAAACAAAAATTAATTGACGTGGTTTTGCTCGGCTACGGTACGCCCGGCCTCACGCTGATCCCCGATGGGTTAGGCATGTGGTTCAACAGCACGATAAAGGATTATTCGTACGACGTGGCCGAAGCGAACAAAATTTTGGACGAAGCGGGCTACAAGGACGCGGACGGCGACGGCATTCGCGACATGCCCGACGGTTCGCGGCCTCTGACCTTCCGGATGCAGTGGCCCTCGGACAGCATTGACGCCCCGCGCCAGGCCGAACTGCTGGCGGAGATGTGGATGGAAGTGGGCGTGAAGGCCGAACTGGCCGCGATGGACCCCGACGCGCTGACGGCGGCCTGCTGTCCCGCCTTCGACTTCGACATTATCCTGTGGGGCTGGGGCTCCGATCCCGACCCGAACCTCCTGCTGGGCGTCCACACCACAGCGGAGATTCCCAACGGCTACAATGAGACGGGTTACTCGAATCCCGAGTACGACGCGCTCTACGACCAGCAGGCCACCGAACTCGATTTGCAGAAGCGCATCGCCCTCGTCCACCAGATGCAACAGATCGTCTTCGATGACGTGGTCTACATCATCCCGTACTATGAACAAGCCATTCAAGCCTACCGCGTGGATCGCTTCACTGGCTGGCTGACCGACTACCCGAAGGTGGAACTTTCGGATGTCAGCTCGCTGGTGGTGATTGAAGCGGTGAAGTAAAACTTCTACGATTCCGTCATTGCGAGGAGGGTGTTCTTCCCGACGAAGCAATCTCCTCCACGGTGCGGGGATTGCTCACCTGCACTGCACCAAACGCAGTGCGGTGCAAGTGTCGGGAAGACCACCCTCGCAATGACGGGCAGGACTCCTCTTGAAACGCTGGCGTTATCTCCTCGGCAAAATCGGGTGGGCTTTCTTCACCATCCTGTTTGTCCTCGTGCTTAATTTCTTCCTCTTCCGCGTCCTGCCCGGTGACCCGGCGCGGGCGGGCGTCCACGACCCGCGCCTGAAGAAGGAAGCGGTCGAGGCAATCCGCGTCCGCTATGGGTTGGACAAGCCCGTCATCAACTGCTTCGAGTCGCTCAACCCGATCAAGGTTGGGTCGTGCGGCGTCAATCCCCTTGAAACACAATTTTTCATCTATATCGGCAACCTGCTCAAAGGCGAGTTGGGCATCAGCTACCACAGCAACCGCCCCGTCGCGGACGTCCTGCTCGAACGCTTGTGGAACACCGTCATTCTCATCGGCGCGGGACAAATCCTGGCCGTCATCGTCGGCGTGATCTTCGGCGTGTTCGCGGCTTGGAAAGCGCGCACGAATGTGGATTACGGCGCGCTCATCATCAGTCTCATCGCGTGGAGTCTGCCCACCTTCTGGCTTGGCATCATTCTTTTATTTTGGGGCAGTAACAACGGACTCCCCATCGGCGGGATGCAGACGCCTGGAATGAGTTCGCAACCGTTCTTCGTCCGCTTCGGCGATGTTCTGAGTCACATGCTCCTGCCCACGCTGACGTACACCATCGTCTACATGGGCGAGTACATGCTCATCATGCGCTCCAGTTTGTTGGATGTTCTCTCCGAAGATTACATCCTGACGGCAAAAGCAAAAGGCCTCAACACCTTCCAAATTTTGAAAGACCACGCGCTCAAGAACGCCATGCTCCCGCTGGTGACGGTCATCGCCATCAATCTCGGATTCACGATGGCGGGCGCGGTGCAGATTGAGTCGGTCTTCTCGTGGCCTGGGCTGGGCGGCGCCATCTACGAAGCCGTCAACCGCCGCGACTTCCCCGTCTTGCAAGGCGCGTTCCTGCTGATCGCGGTCGGAGTCATCGTGGCGAATCTGCTGGCCGACTTGACCTATTCCTATCTTGATCCGCGTGTGCAGACAGAATAAAACCATAGCCGCGAATTACGCGAATTAGCACGAAATTTTTTATTCGCGAAAATTCGTGCTAATTCGCGGCAAAAATCTCTAATGCCTGACCCGACTTCCCCTTCCCCCACCTCGCGCTTCATGGACTTTTGGCGCGTCTTTCGCCGCAACCGCATGGGGCTCGCGGGACTGGTCATGCTGGTCGTCATCGTTTTCGTGGCCGTCTTCGCGGACGCCATCGCGCCCTACGACGTGCAATCATCCATTGACGTGACCACCAGCGACATCTACAACCCGCCCTCCGCCCAGCACTGGCTCGGCACCGACGACGCGGGCAAAGACGTCTTCTCCAATTTCATCTTCGGCGCGCGCGTCTCGCTCACCGTCGGTTTCTTCGCGGCCTTCATCTCCATTTTCATCGGCGGCGTGATCGGCATCGTGGCGGGTTTCTTCGGCGGGCGAATCGAAAATATCTTCATGCGCTTCACCGACATCATGCTGGTCATCCCCGACCTGCCGCTGATGATCGTCATCATGGCGCTCACCAAAAAGCCATCGCTCATCAACGTCATCTTTGTCATCGGCTTGCTCGGTTGGACGACCACCGCCCGCATCGTCCGTTCGCAGACTCTCGCGGTCAAGTCGCGCAAGTTCGTGTTGCGGGCGCGCGCCATCGGCGCGGGCAAAGGCCACATCATCCGCCGACACATCCTGCCGCTGGTCATGCCGATCCTCGTCGTCAACGCGGTCCTCGTCGTCTCGCTGGCGATCCTCAACGAAAGCACGCTCTCCTTCCTCGGCCTCGGCGACCCGACCGCGCTCTCGTGGGGGCAAATGCTCAACTACGCCTTCGGGCGCGGCGCCATGTCCACGGGCGCGTGGTGGGCGCTCGTCACTCCGGGATTCGGAATCGTTTGGGTGGTGCTGGGACTGACACTTTTTGGTCACGGCCTCGAACAAGTTTTAAATCCCCGACTCGAGACTCATCACTTAATGCGACCCCTCCCCATCGTCAAGAATGATGCGACGGGACAACCGCTTCTTCATTCGACGGGGGAGCGGGTCGCGCTTCTCAAGCCGATTCTCCTGCGAGCGGACTCGCTATCCATCTCTTACATCAACGACGGGACGCGTCCCGCCCGCGCGGTGGAAAATGTATCGTTCACATTGCGCGAAGGTGAGTTGCTCGGACTCGTCGGCGAATCGGGTTGCGGCAAGACCACGCTGATGCTGGGTCTGCTGCGCCTGCTCCCCGCCGCGGGACAGATCGTCAACGGCGAAGTCTGGTTCGGCGACAAAGAGTTGACCGCGCTGACCGAAGAGGAAATGGAAGACGTGCGCTGGAAGGGCATCTCGATCATCTTCCAGGGCGCGATGAACGCGCTCAACCCCGTCCGCACCGTGGGCGACCAGATCGCGGAGGCCATCGTCAAACACGACGCGACGATGAAAGGCGACGCGTTGACCGCCCGCGTGATCGAACTGCTCGACCTGGTTGGCATCGCCGCCGACCACAAGGAACATTATCCGCATCAATATTCAGGCGGGATGCGCCAACGTGCGATGATCGCCATGGCGCTGGCCTGCAATCCAAAAGTCGTCATCGCGGACGAACCCACCACCGCCCTCGACGTGATGATTCAGGCGCAGGTATTGGAACTGCTCGACTCACTCCGCAAGAAACTTGGCCTGTCCATTATCTTTGTCACGCACGATCTTGGCGTCGTGGCCGAGATGTGCGACTCCGTCCTCGTCATGTACGGCGGCGTCACTGCCGAATATTCCGACGTGGACACGATCTACAACAACCCGCGCCACCCGTACACGCAGGAACTGCTCAAAGCCTTCCCCGATTTGTCTCATCCCGAAAAACGGCTGACTTCCATCCCTGGCTACCCTCCCAAACTCGATGAACTCCCCGCAGGCTGTCGCTTTGCCCCGCGCTGTCCACTCGTGTTCGAGCGTTGCCGCGTGGAAGAGCCGAAAGTCATCTCGGTCGGCGAGAGACACATGGCGAGCTGCCATCTTTTGGAAGAGGATGAATGATGAATACTGCGTATTGCGTATTTCGTAATCCGTCAATTGCTTAATATCGGAGTGCAAAGTCTCTGACTTTGCAACCAACGTCTGGAGACGTTGGACCCCTCAAAAAACTTCGTGTCCCTTTGTGCCCTTTGTGGTTAAAGCATTTATGCAAGATTACTTCCTCGAAGTCCAATCCCTCAAAAAACACTTCCTCGCGGGCAAGCCGAGCCTCTTTGCGCGCAACATTGACCATGTCCACGCGGTGGACGGCGTTGACCTGCAATTGCGCAAGGGCGAGGTCATCGCGCTGGTCGGCGAGAGCGGATGCGGCAAGTCCACGCTCGCGTTGACGTTGATGGGACTCGAGGAGCCGACCGACGGAAAGATCATCTTCGAGTCGAAAGAGATCACCCACGCCGGCGAACACGACCGCAAACTTCTGCGTCAGCGCATCCAGATGGTTTTCCAGGATCCGTACGAGTCGCTCAACCCGACCCAAACCATCGGCGACATCGTCGGCGAGCCGCTCGATGTGCATGGACTCGTCCACAGCAAAGCAGAGCGCGAATCGAAGGTGGTGAAAGCCCTTGAAGACGCGGGACTCAAACCCGCCCAGGATTACATCCACCGCTTCCCGCACCAACTCTCGGGCGGACAGCGCCAGCGCGTCGTCATCGCGGGCGCGCTCGTGCTCGAGCCAAGCCTGCTGATCGCGGACGAACCCGTCTCGATGCTGGATGTCTCCATCCGCGCCGAGATCCTCAACCTGCTGGCCGACCTGCGCCAGTCGCGGCAAATTTCCATCATCCTCATCACGCACGACCTCGGCACGGTTGGCTATTTCGCGGATCGGGTCGCGGTGATGTATTTGGGTCGCATCGTGGAGATCGGCAAGACGACGGACGTGCTGGCGAATCCGCAACATCCCTACACCAAAGCCCTGCTCTCGGTCGTGCCCGTCCCCAACCCGCGCCTGCGACGCGAACGCGTCATTTTGCAGGGCGAGACTCCCAACCCGATCCACCTGCCAAGCGGATGCCGATTCCATCCGCGTTGCCCCGTTGTGATCGAGCGATGTAAATCCGAAGACCCTATCTATGCCGAGCTGGGACAAGGTCATCAGGCCGCGTGTTGGATGGCAAAGAAATGAAGCGAACCATTTTCACCACTCCCATTGTGACTGACATTTTGCGCGGCTTGTTTGGATTGGCCTTTCGCATCCTCGGCTGGCGCGTGGATGGGAGCCTGCCCACCCTGCCCAAGTTCGTTTTGATTGGCGCGCCGCACACCTCCAATTGGGATTTCATGATCTTCCTGGCGCTGGCCTTTCACCTGCGCGTGGACGCCCGCTACATGGGCAAGGCGGAACTGTTCCGCTGGCCGATCGGCGGATTTTTCCGCTATTGCGGCGGCTACCCCGTGGAGCGCAACAAGTCGCAGGGACTGGTGGAGCAGATGGCGCAGATCATGAAAGAGGCGGAGCGCTTCATCCTGGTCATCGCGCCCGAGGGGACGCGTCACAAGGTCCACGAATGGAAGACGGGCTTCTATCACATTGCGCGGCGCGCAGACGTCCCTGTGGTGACGGCGTACATTGATAGTTCCATCAAAGCCTGCGGCATCGGTCCCACCTTTGAACTGACAGATAATTTGGAAGCCGATATAAAATCCATCCAGTCGTTTTACGCGGGCAAGGCGGGAGTTCATCCGCATGAGACGAGTGAATTGTAGGTTCGGAGTCGAACGTCTCCGACATTCGTTATCCAAAGTCGGCCCTTTACAGGACGCTTCGCAGAGACTTTGGAGTCCATTTTCAACTACAACGCGTATCCGTGTAAAATGGGGACATCGTTGAAGGAGAGTGACTATGGCAACATCCAAAGAATCCAAGGGCTTTGTCCAAACCGAGTGGATCTGCCCGAACTGTAACACCCGCAACCCAGGCCCGCAGAAGACCTGCGATGGATGCGGCGCGCCCCAGCCCGCCAATGTGCAGTTTTATTTGCCAGCCGAAGCGAAGGTGATTCAGGATAAGAACGTGGAAAAGATCGCCAAGGCCGGCGCGGACATTCACTGCGGGTTCTGCGGAACGCGCAACCCTGCCACAGCCACGACCTGTTCGCAGTGCGGCGGCGAGTTGAAAGAGGGCAAGGCGCGCGAGACAGGACGCGAGATGCAGAAGGAAGCGCCCATCGTCAACGTGAAGTGCGCCAACTGCGGACAGGAGAATCCGTCCACGAAGAGGATGTGCGCGAACTGCGGCGCTCCGCTGACGCAAAAGGATGAAAAACCCGCGGCGCAGGCGAACGTTGGGGCGGGCGCGGCCACCCAAACGTCCGCGGCGAAGCGGCCTTTTTCGTGGGCGATCGCGGGCGGAATCTTCGCGTGTCTGCTCGTCATCTGCGTCGGCGTCTTCATGTTGTTCCGACCGTCGAAGGCGCTGACCGCGACGGTGGATCAAGCCTATTGGCAGACGGTCGTGCCGTTGCAGGAAGTGCGCGCGGTGAATTATTCCAACGAGCAGGGCAGCCCGCCATCGGACGCGTATAACGTCTCGTGCCGCGATGACGTGGCGCAGGTCTGCGTGGAAAAGACGATTGACCAGGGCAACGGTTTCGCCGAAGTGGTGCAGGAATGCCACGACGAGACGACCACGTATTGCTCCTACACCGTGGACGAGTGGACGACGATCCAATCGTTCACGCTGGATGGCAACGATTTTTCGCCGCAATATTCGCAACCCGACATCTTCGGCGACCAGCGCGTTGGCGATACGACCACCACGCTGGAAATCCGTTTCATCGGCAGTGACGGCAAGCAGTACATTTACCATCCCGCGAGTTTGGAGGAGTTTCAGCGCTTCGCAAGCGGCGGCACATGGACATTGCACCTGAACGCACTGGGCGGAGTGGTGAGTGTGGAGTGAGGGGCAGAGAACAGAGAACAGAGAACAGTGGAAAACTCCTGAGCAATTAGGAGTTTTCTTTTTTTCACCGTATGGGGAATATAATGACGCCATTCTCGCACACTGGAAATTGCAACTTGAAAAACCATTCCCTGATCGCCACTCTCAAGGACCTGCGCGGCAACCCGCGTGGGTGTGTCTACACCGAACCGTTGTGGGGCATTCCGTTCAATCTATATTCGCCGTACGTTTCGATCTACATGCTCGCGCTGGGATTGACCGACACGCAGATCGGCTCCATCGTCAGCATCAGTTGGGGTTTCCAACTTGTGCTGGCCCTCTTCAGCGGAGCCGTGACCGATAAACTCGGACGCCGCCTCACCACCTTGATCTTCGACATCATCTCGTGGAGCGTCCCCGCGTTGATCTCGGCGGTGGCGCAGAACTACTGGTACTTTCTGGCGGCGGGACTCGTCAACAGTTTTTGGCGCATCACCCACACTTCATGGAGTTGCCTGCTGGTGGAAGACGCCGACAAAGACCAACTGGTGGATATTTATAGTTGGATCTACATCGCCAACCTCATCGTGGGATTCGTCGCGCCGCTGGCGGGCGCGTTGATCGCCGAGTACACGCTCGTCCCCACTGTGCGCGGGTTGTACGTTTTCGCGGCGATCATGTTCACGCTCAAGGCGGTCGCGACCTACCTGATGACACAGGAAACCCAGCAGGGAGTGATCCGCATGAAAGAGACGCGGCATCAGAGCATCTTCCACGTGCTGGGCGAATATCGCGGCATCGTTCAAGCCGTCCTGCGCACGCCGCAAACGCTTTACACGGCGGGCATCCTGCTCATCCTCAGCATCTCCAATGTCATCACGGGCAACTTCTGGGGCATCATCGCCACCGAGCGGTTACGCATCCCTGCCGAACATCTGGCCTTCTTTCCATTCGTGAAATCGGCGGTGACCCTCGTCTTCTTTTTCTTCGTGATGCCGCGCATCAGCAAATTGCATTTCAAAATTCCGATGTCGCTGGGATTCGTGGGCTACCTGATCAGCCAGGCCTTGCTCGTCCTCGCGCCAACGCAGAGTTATCTCCTGCTCGGCTTGAGCGTGTTCATGGAAGCGCTCTGCTTCGCGGCCGTCTACCCGCTGGTGGACAAAATGTTCGTGCTGACCGTCGACGCGAAAGAGCGCGCCCGCATTCAATCCATTTTGCAGGTGGGCATTATCCTCGTCACCTCGCCGTTCGGCTGGATCGCGGGGACGCTTTCAGGCATCGACAAGACCCTGCCCTTCGCGCTCAACATGGCGCTGTTCGCCATCGGCGCGGCGCTGGCTTTTATCGCGGGCAACGCGTCGCAGAAGAATCCGCCAGCCGAGACGGTGTCGCCATGACGAAAACCATCGTGATCATCGGCGGAGGTCCCGCGGGGTTGATGGCGGCGGAGGTCGCGAGCGCGCACGGCGTGCGCGTGGACGTCTACGATTCCATGCCCTCGCTTGGACGTAAATTTTTGATCGCGGGACGCGGCGGCTTAAACCTGACTCACTCCGAGCCGTTCGACAAGTTCCTGACGCGCTACGGGCCGCGTCGCGACCGTCTCGAACCTCTCCTCCGCCGCTTCACCCCCGACGATGTGCGGGCGTGGGCCTCCGAGCTGGGGATTCCCACCTTCGTTGGCACTTCGGGACGCGTCTTCCCTGTGGGGATGAAAGCCAGCCCGTTGTTGCGCGCCTGGCTCAAGCGGCTGGACGAGGCAGGCGTGACCTTCCACCCGCGTCATCGCTGGCTGGGCTGGGACGCGGACGCGCTGAAGTTTGACACGCCCGATGGCATCCAACTCGTCCACGCGGATGCGACCATCCTGGCCCTCGGCGGCGGGAGTTGGGCGCGGCTCGGCTCGGATGGCGCGTGGGTTCGGGTGGTGGAGTCCGCTGGGGTTAAGGTGGAAGCGTTGAAACCGTCCAACTGCGGATTCGACGCGGCGTGGAGTCCTGTCTTTAAAGAAAAGTTCGACGGGCATCCGCTCAAATCCGTGGCGCTGACTTTTGGCGCGTTCCATCAACAAGGCGAGTTCATCGTGACGAAAGAGGGCCTGGAGGGGAGTTTGATCTACGCGGCCTCGGCGAAAATCCGCGATGAAATTTACGCGCACGGGAAAGCCGTCATCGAGTTGGATCTCGCGCCAGACAAGTCCGAAGCGCAATTGCTCGAAAAGTTATCACGCCCGCGCGGCTCGCGGACGATGGCGAGTCATCTTGAAAAGACGGTGGGCATCAAAGGCGTGAAGGCGGGGTTACTGCGCGAGTTCGTGGCGAAGGAAGATTTTGCCGACGCGGGGAAACTGGCCGCGGCCATCAAACATCTGCCGATTCCGCTGATCGCGCCGCGTCCGCTCGACGAGGCCATCTCCAGCGCGGGCGGCGTGACGTTCGACGCGCTGGACGATAATCTGATGATAAAGAACCTCCCCGGCGTGTTCTGTGCCGGGGAGATGCTCGATTGGGAAGCGCCGACGGGCGGCTATTTGATCACGGCCTGCATGGCGAGCGGGAGGGCGGCGGGGGAGGGCGCGGCGGATTGGCTTTCACGACAGGGACGAAATTCTGTTCGCTAGATCATTTCGATCCAATTCGCTCGAACACGATATATCCAAAAAGTTCGGTCGTATTGTCGATGCGTTTAACTTCAAAGGTGAAGATGCGAGGCGCGCCGCCATTGTAGCGGGTATTCAACTTCACCAGGTACAAACCCTTATCCACCATTTTGATCGTGGCGGACGCTGTAATGTCCACCCACTTTCCTGGATTGTTGATCGGCGCGTATTTTATGGACAAGAATTGGACGCCTTCGAGCGGAATCCCTGCCTCTGTGGCGCTGACCAGAAACTCGCTCTTCTCCCTGGTCTCGATGACCTGCAACTGGATGGATCTGCGCGCGACCGTTTCGGCCAGTTTCTTTGTGAGGGCATCGTGTTCCTCGAGCAAGGCGTGGTGTTCAACGAGCAGGGCATCGTGCGCGGCGAACAACGTTTCATTAACCCTTTGACGGCAGGCGTCCACTCTTGTTTGCGTGTTCTCCAATACCATAATGGCCGTTTCCGCGCTTACATAGCCAAGTTGCATCAGCATCTTGACGGGATGGGCTGAAATAGTGCCGCCTGCTCCTGCCGCCACCACAACCATGTCGGATGGGGCAAAAATGAGCGCGAACCTGCCTGCCTGGGCGGTTATTCGGGCGGCCAGTAGCCCGTCCAACACATCGGTTCCGCAACTTGCGTAAGAGTCTTGGGAAACAGTGGACGGCGACTTGTTTGCGGCATTTTGAGCTTCCACTTTTTGAAGCGCTCGTCTCAATTCCACAGGAATGTTGTATACATCCGGGTTCGCCTTAAAATACGGCATGGCCTGCAATAACTCTTCGTCTGATGCTTTCTGGATACCCCGTTTGGCGCTTTGAAGTCTTTCGAGCAGGCCAGGCGAAGCGGATTCTTCGATGTAGGGGTAGAGCGCCAGCAGGTTGTCGTAATAATCCAGCAATTGTTCACGAAACTCGCCCACATCCCCGCCGCGGCTCTGGCCTGTCAAAACGTCCACCGGGGAAGCGGCTGGCGACGCTGTCATGGCAACGCTCGATGACATCGCCAAAATCAGGAACGCTGTCAATGCGCCAAATATCAACTTACGCGACCAAACCATTGCTTTCATTTTTTCTCCTTTGATCGGGTTGGCTTAAAAAAAGGACTGCCGAAGAAAACCCTTCGGCAGTGTGACGGTTTGCAGATACAAACCCACAACTTTGCGCCCCCACCTTGCGGTGAGGTTGCCTTTTCGAGGTTGGATGAAGTTGCTATTTTGTTGTCGGAAACCGATAAGGGTAGTTCCCAACGTGCGGCGACATATTAATAATGCTTCCTCTATGGATTTATTGTATGGCGGATTGCGATGGATTTCAAGTCATATTAATTAATTGGGTTATTCTGCCCAACCAAAACGCCGACGTTATCTTCAGGAGGGGCAAGCGCGGCTGGAAATTCCCGCCTTAAAAAACAACTCGCCGTCAAGAATTGACGGCGAGTTGAACGCGGGCGATTTTGATGGGTCGTCCAATCAATATTAAAGGAGCGCTACCCCAACTTCCCCACAACCTTTTCCACCTCATCCAAAATCTCGCCGCTCTTCACCAGCGCCTTCATCGCGTTGTGGTCGGGATACAGCGGACGGTCCACGTGCAGGTGCGCCACGTGCTTGCGGATGGTTGCGCGCGCGGCCAGCGTCCCTTTGCCGGGCGCGAACTCGCGGAAGTCCAACGCCTGCGCGGCGGCCATGAATTCGATTCCTAATACGCCGTAAGCGTTATCGAGAATCTGTCCGTTCTTCAATGCGGTGTTCATGCCCATCGAGACGAAGTCCTCCTGATCCGCGGCGGCGGGGATGGACTGCACCGACGCGGGCGCGGACAGGATGCGTTGCTCCACGATCAAATGGTCGGCGGTGTATTGCGAGAGCATCAGGCCAGAGTAAAAGCCGGGTTCGTGCGCGAGGAAGTCAGGCAGACCCTGCGAAAGCGCGGGGTTGGTGAGGCGGTTGAGTCGCCTTTCCGATAGCACACAGACCATCGTGATGGCCGCGCCCGCCATGTCCATCGGAAGCGAAACGGGGGAACCCTGAAAGTTCGCGCCGGTCAACGTCAATTTCATTTCGGGGACGAAGATCGGGTTGTCGCCCACGCCGTTCAGTTCGATCTCCACCTGCGAGCGGGCGTACGCGATGGCGTCACGCGCCGCGCCGATCACCTGCGGAGACGAACGCATCGAGTAGGCGTCCTGCACTTTGGTTTTCATCTTGCCGGTCGCGAGGTCTGAGCCTTCGATCACCTTTGCGATATTTTTTGCCGAAGCGATCGCGCCGCTGAACCCGCGCAGTTCGTGCAGTTTGGTGTTGTACGGTTTCATGTTGCCGAGCAGGGCTTCGATGGACATCGCCGCCGCGATCTCGGCCTGCTTGAGGAAGCGCTCCATGTCGTGGATGTGCAGCGCGGACATGGCCGTGAGCAGGTTCGAGCCATTGATGGCCGCCAGACCGTCGCGCGCTTGGAGACCGGGAATCGGAATCCCCGCGCGTCGCATCGCTTCGGACCCCGCGAGGCGTTCGCCGTCGTAAAAGGCTTCGCCCTCGCCCATGAGGAGCAACGCGGCCTGCGCCATCGGAGCCAGGTCGCCGCTCGCGCCGACCGATCCCTTCTGGCAGACGACCGGCGTGACGCCCTTGTTGAGCATCTCGATCATGGTCAGCGTGATTTCGGGACGGCAACCCGAATTGCCATGTGCGTGGACGTTGATGCGTCCCGCCAGCGCGGCGCGCACGTGTTCGATCGGCGCGGGGTCGCCGATGCCCGCGGCGTGGTTGTAGATGAGGTACTTCTGAAATTCCTTCACCTGCTCGTCGTTCAGCATCGTCTCCGAAAACTCGCCGATGCCGGTGTTCGTGCCATACATGACTTCCTTGTTGGCGAGTTTCTCCTCCAGCATGGCGCGGCAGACTTTGATGCGTTCCAACGCTTGAGGGGCGAGTTCCACTTTTTCGCCAAAGCGGGCAATGGCGACTAGTTTTTCGATGGTGAGGGATGATCCGTCGAGGGTGATGGGCATGAATGTACTCCTTGGGGGTTAACTTATCGGCCACTTGACAATTGTCTTATCAATTTCCTTCATCAGCCGCATGGTTTCCTTCAATGCCACCACAACGCGCTGATAATGGTCAATATCCTCCCGCGACAATGTGCGTCCCTTGCGGTCTTTCAACCACTTCTCGCAGACCTGATACCCGCCGACCTTGAACTCCCACACGCTTTCGGGCAGGCCGCCAAAGTATTGCGTCGCGTTGATCCAGACGCGGCCCCTTGAGACTTCCGAAGTCTTGGAGACTTCGGAAGTCTTGCGCGCAAACACCACCTTCTCCACTTTGTTATCCCCCGCCACAGGATAGGATGTGACAAACTCCTCCACCTTCGCGGACTTCAACAGGTGCAGTTCCACCAACTCTTTGCCCTTCGCAACCAGTTTGAAGAACAACTTTTTGTTGCTGGTGAGCGGCAGGCGCGGGAAATCAATCTTCAAGAACTCGGCGTAGCGGCTTCGATAGGTGGGACTGTGGAACACGGCATAGGCGTAATGGAAAATATCTTCGGGGGTAATTGCGCCCGAAGTGACTGTCACGTCCGACGTGACAGTCACTTTTAATTTCTCCTCCAGCGCGCTGACAAACGCGGGCGCAAGGTTGGGACGCCGCGTGGTTTCAAGTTGTGCGAATAACGTTCCCGCCGTTTCTTCGGGTGTCGTGTAGAGGTAGAGGGGGAAGAGATAATCTACTGTTTTTAGCGAAACGCAAACATGATCAATTATCAAATTACTACAAAACAAATGTTGCCACGGGTCATTGGTTTCAACTCGACGAGGACATACAAGACCAAGATTTTCACCCGCCTTCATATGTCGCTGAATTTGATATACGGGTCGCTCCAACAGATCAAGTGAATAGTAAATTGGACGCACGTCAAAGGGGCGATAAAAACATTTAGCAAAATCGTTTTTCCAATTTGAATTTCTTCTGACCATTTCGCGAGCATCTCGCATATCCCAACTACTTGTATCCTTGAGACTATATCGTTGTGCAAGTTCTCGCGTGGGCAAAACCTTTTCTTCGGATCGAAATTCAACGATACGTCGCATCAATTCATTTTCATCAAAATAAATCACGAATTTATCTCTTGCGCTAACAAATCCAACATTGCTATCTAAAAATATATCTGATAATTTCCAACCCGCCTCATATTCTTTTTGAGTTGATTTATTTTGTGGAATGAATAAATAAGCTGGAGAAGTGGGTTGCAGTTCCTTCCAATCCACATCGTTCAAATCGCGGTTATGCAAGGCGGCGTACTTGGCCTCGCGCAAACCCCACAGGTGCGCGTGGCGAACAACCCCCTCCCGTCCTCCCCCAAATCCTGCGGATGTGGGGGAGGTGTCGAGCGAAGCGAGACGGTGGGGGTTGGGGTTCTTAACCGCCAGCAGAATCGCCACGCCTTGTTGAATATCGAAGACATTCTCATCCTTACCGCCTTCGGGCGTGCGTTCCTTCTTCTTGCTGTTGCCGTGCAAATCCAGCACGTAGATTTCATCGAAGGTGTTCATCAAATGCTGGCGCATCCCGCGAAAGGTCGGGTTATCGAGATAGCCGTGATTGGTGATGAATGCCAAAACGCCGTGACCCGTCTTATCAATCCGCCACTCGCCGAAGCGGATGAACTTGACGTAATCATCCTGCAACCACTTTGGTTGTCGCTCGCCCAGTGGCGCGCCGTCCACAAAATAATATTCACGTAAAAGCTTGCCGATAAAATTCGGATTGCCGTCCTTATCCACGCTGGCGTTGGCCGAATGTCCCGAATACGGCGGGTTGCCCAACACCACCATGATGTCCTGCATCTTCTTCACGTGCGCGGCGTCGCTGGCTTCCTCGGCAATGTACGAACCCAGCCCCTGCAACTGCTCGGCGCGCGTCACGCCTTCTTCGAGCGTGTTGGTCAAATAAATGTGCAGGCGCTCGTCCCTGCCTTCGAGCGGCGCGTCGAGCGTCTTCAGCAACAGTCCCAATTTCAAATGCGAAACCACATACGGCGCGATCAGCAGTTCAAAACCAAAAATGCGCTTCAACAATTCCTTGCTCTTCACCTGCCACTGCCCGCCCTGCTTGCGTCCCATCACTTCGTCATAAATTTTCTGAATGACGTAATACAGGAACGTGCCCGTCCCTGTGGCGGGATCGAGTACCTTCACCGCAGGATCAGCCAACCCCCAGGCGCGTCCAAACCTGGACTTGAGAATGGCGTCGGCAGAATTGACGATGAACTGCACGACGGGTTCGGGCGTGTAATACACCCCGCGGCTCTCGCGTAACTTCGGGTCGTAGGCCGCCAAAAACGTCTCGTAAAAGTGGACAACGGGATCCTCCGTCCGCGTGCGCTTGCCAAAGTCCGCCAAAATCTCCTCAAAGCGGGCGCGGTTGAGAAGCGAGACGATGTCCAGCAGATAGGGTCGGATGATCTCGATCTCGTCCAATTCCTCGCTCACGTCCGAGAACAATCGGCGCAAAAACTTGTTGCCGAAGAGATATTGATACGCACTCTGCAGGGAAAAAACCCCCACCCTGCCCTCCCCCAAATCCGACGAACCCCAGTCGGATTTGGGGGAGGTGTCTCCGCCGTAGGCGGGACGGAGGGGGTTGGTCGAGGACAACTTCGCCGCGAACAATCCATACGTCATCGTCTGCGCGTACAAGTCCGCGAATTCTTCCTCTTTGAGCGCTGGCAACAGCAAATCTTTGAAAGCGGTCAGCCGCTTTTGGAACGGCGCGGAGATTTCCGAAGTCTTCAATACTTCGGAAATCTGGTCGCGAATGAAATGCGTTACGCCTGCCAACCTTCCCGCCAATTCCTTCGCGGTGCGGACGGTGGGCGTTTCGGTCGCGTAGAAATCGCGGAACAACTGAATCAGGTTGGCTTCGGCGTTCGTAGTCGGGCGGACACGTCGGTCTGCCCCTACGTCTGCCAATCGGACGGTTCGTTTCTTTTCCCCATTTACGTACCAGCGAAATTCCAGATAATCCGTCAGGATGATATTGTTCAACGCCTTGAAATAGCGTTTCAACTGGTCGGTCTTTTCGATCTTGTTCAAGTCCGCGCCCAGGTCTTTGGTCTCCACATAGCCCAGCGGTACTTTGCGCTTTTCCACAATGAAGTCGGGCGCGCCGCATTCGATATGCTTCGGGTCATTGCTGGCTTCAATGCCCCGCTCGAACGATTCCATCAATATCTCCAGCGACGAACGATAGGTATACTCCGTCGCTTTCCCGCCGCGCAAATCCGCTTCAACTTTAGAGAGGTAGGTTTCAAAAGGTGTGGTCATAGTCCTGTTCCCAATCAGCCGAATACCAACACGGCAAGCATAACCGAAAAACCCCTCCAGCGGCAAGGGTTCACGTTCGCCCAGCCTCGCGGGCGGGCATCCCCGGAGTTTTCAAAACTGTTTGTTGACTTTTCCCGAAATTTCCATAAAATTTTCATCATCAGCAGGGGGATACGGATGTCCTCCTGCAAAACAAATTGCCATAGTCAAAAAGGAGGCTCCCATGGCAAAACTACTGCAAGCAGTTACCCAATATGGCCCGCGTGTGGAATTGAAACCAACCGCCAAACTGGAAAAGGTGGCGGAGTGGGTATCCATGCGCACCGGACTCAACAAGTCCGAAGTGATGATGGTGTTACAGGAAATGAGCGAGGTCGTCCTGTACTTCAACAAGGACGGCGTTCCCGTCAAATTGCCAGGGGTGGGCACGTTCACGCCCGGCGTGGACGGCGAGGGGACCTATAACATCGGCTTCCGCGCCGATATGGACTTGAAGAACGGCATCAACACCCCGAACGCCTACCAGGGCGAGGTGAAGAACAGCGAGCGCATCGGCTGGACGCACCAGCAATACAAGGAGTTATGGGATAGCGAACATCCCGAAGACCCGCTCGAAATCCCCGACTAAGCGCGAATCCGAGCCGCTTGGATTAGATTCCGAGCGGCTCAAACTTTAATCCGAGCGGCTTGGATTGGATTCCAAGCCGCTTAAACTTTAATCCGAGCGGCTTGGAATCAAGAACCCCCGAAACAGCCCCCGCCCCCCTTGGAAGCGCCAAAATAGCAGAATTGTGAATAGACAAACGTTTGATTCGGTCTATAATGCAACCACGACCCGGTCATAAAATCGCCTCGTCTTCCTGTTGACCTGTGTATACCATTGATTTGCTCGTAAAAAAGTTCCAACGGCGTAGGGCCGCCGATGTCTCTGTATCATCAGACGGGGCCTCCAACCCGAGTCGCTGCGCGGGATGGTGACGATCGTCTTCACCGATGTGGCCGCGCCGCCCGAACCCGCCCGCGCCATCAAGCCGCGCCGCTCCACCGCCAACAGCGCGCGCATGGATGAATTGGAACGCGAACTTGCCCAGGCGCCCTACCGCACGCTGGAGAATATGATTGACGGCGTGGTCATCACCTTTATGGACATCACCATTTCCAAGAAGCTGGAAGCGGATTTAAGAGAAATGACCGCTAACCGGTGAACAGCGACCGATCACTTGGCTCTGATGATCGAAAAAAGGAGTCTGCAATGACAAAAAGTAACCCATCTAATGCCGACCCTTCGATACGCTCCAGGCAAGACTTGCGAAAGCGGACGAAAACGGAATGGAAAGCGCGCAAGAAACAAACTGCGCCTCTTCCTTCAACGGAGCCGGACACCCGCCGCCTTGTCCACGAACTGGAAGTGCACCAGATCGAATTGGAAATGCAGAACGAAGAATTGGTCAAGTCGCGGGCCGCGGTGGAAGAGCTTCTGCTTCAATATACCGACCTGTATGATTTTGCGCCCGTCGGCTACTTTACGCTGGCGCGCGATGGGACGATCCGCCAGGCCAACCTGGCTGGGGCGAGGCTGCTGGGCGTGGAGCGCAGTGAACTGATCAAGCGGCGCTTCGGGTGGTTCGTTTCCACCGACCACCGCCGCGCATTTCAAGCCTTCCTCAAAAAAGTGTTCGACAGCCGCGAGAAGGAAACCTGTGAAATTACCATTGAGAAGGAAGGGCAGAAGTTGCTTTGGATTCGGGTTGAAGCCATCAGCCATGCCGGGCAACGTGAAACGTGCCGCGCAATGGTGAGCGACATCACCGAGTGTAAGCGCGTGGAGGAAGCCTTGCTCGAGAGCGCAACACACTTCCGGCAGGTTTGGGATGCGACCTCGGATGCGATGGCATTGTCGAACTCGGAAGGGATCGTGCTGAATGCTAACCAGGCCTATTTTGATCTATACGGTTACACATCAGAGCAAGTGATTGGTAAAAGTTTTGCGATCATTTTCCCGGAAGAATATCGGGAGCAGGCTGTTGAACAGTACAAGGCTGTATTTGCCAGCGAGGATATCCCTTCGATTTTTGAAGCCGTGGTCCGCCGGGCCGATGGCGCCGAACGTGTGGTCGATTCCCGGGCAACCTTTATTACCGTGGCGGGGCAACGCACGGCGATGCTCTCAGCCATCCGCGACATCACCGAACGCAAGCAGGCCGAGGATGTGTTGAGGCACCTGAGTACACACGACGCGTTGACCGGTTTGTATAATCGCGGCTTTTTCGTGGCAGAGATGGAGCGGCTCGAACGCGGGCGGCAATTTCCCACCAGCATCGTGATGGCGGACGTGGATCAACTGAAGAAAGTCAATGATCTGGAAGGCCATGCCGCGGGCGACGCGCTTCTTAAACGTGTTGCGCAAGCCCTGACCGCCGTCTTTCGCGGCGAAGATGTCGTGGCGCGCGTCGGTGGGGACGAGTTCGCTGTGCTGTTGCCCGCCACCGATGCGGCAACCGCGGAAGTTGCCCTGCGCCGGGTGCGGCAGATCCTGCAAGAGCAAATTGCCGACCAAATCACGCCCTTATCCCTCTCGCTCGGCGTTAGCACGGCCGTTACTGCCATGCCGCTCTCGAAGACGCTCCATGAAGCGGATGCGGCCATGTATCGCGACAAACATAATCGCAACGCCTCCTAATGGGGGGATGGCTAATCGCCACCCGCCAAATCAAGGAGTTTGCCTCCATGAAAAAGAAGATCCCCACCAGTCCCAAAGCCGCTAAGCTCCACCGCCAGGCGGAAGCGCTGTTGAGCCAAAAGAAGGTCACCGCGTTGCCTGCGACCGAGGCCGATACCCTGCGCCTCGTCCACGAATTGCAAGTGCATCAAATTGAATTGGAGATACAGAATGAAGAACTGGTTCGGGCGCAGGGCGATTTGGAGACGCTTCTTCGTCAGTATACCGACCTGTACGACTTTGCCCCCGGTGGGGTATTTCACCCTGGCGCGCCTTGCGGCCCTGTGAAGTAGGAGAAAAGAGATGGGGTATTTTTCTTGTGTTGAAAACCATTTTTGTTGTATAAATAACTTGCGTTGAAATACCCAATCGTATTGTATTAGCGATTTGATCGCAAGGCGGTAGTCCCATGCCAATGAATCGCCGCACGGATACGCCCGAAACGGCATCTCAGGCAAAAACTGTAAAATCCCGCAAAATGCGCCTCGACTTACGCATTGCGCTCGCGTACGCCTTCTTTGGGGGATTATGGATTTTGTTTTCCGACTCCCTGCTCGACGCGTTCGTTCACGACCATGACCTGTTCGCGCGCCTCCAAACCTATAAGGGCTGGGCGTTTGTGGTCCTCGGCGCGATACTGCTCTTCCTGCTCTTGCGCCACGAATTGACGGTCCGCAAGGCCACAGAGGAGAAACTGGAAGAAAGCGAAGAGAGCCAGCGTCAGTTGTTCGATCACAGCATGGACGCCATCCTGATCACCGCGCCGGATGGGAGCGTCTACGCCGCCAACCCCGCCGCCTGTCAACTCTTCGGGCGGACGGAGGCGGAGATTCAACGCCTCGGACGTAACAGGTTGGTGGACATCTCCGACCCGCGCCTGAAATCGGCCATCGAAGAACGCGCCCGCACGGGATTCTTCCACGGTGAATTGACCTTTCTGCGCGCCGACGGAACCAGGTTTGAAGGCGAGGTTTCCACAAATATCTACGAAAACACAAAAGGGGAACAGCGCACCAGCATGATCATCCGCGATGTCACGAAACGCAAGCAGGCGGAAGAGCAATTGCGTGAGAGCAATGCAAAACTGAAAAAGGTGCTGGAGGTCGAGACGGTCGGCGTGATGTTCTGGGACCTGACGTCCGGCTGCATGATTGACGCCAACGACACGTTTCTCAATGTTATGGGCTACAGCCGCCGCGAAGTGGAGGCGCGCGAACTAACCTGGCAAAAGCTTACTCCGCCGGAATACATGGATGCGAGCCGAGCGGAATTACGGAAATTTCAGGTGAGCGGACGCGTCGGTCCTTACGAGAAGGAATATTTGCGTAAGGACGGGACGCGGCAGTGGTTCATCTTTGCCGGCAGTTCGCTCGGCGACAACGCCTGCGTGGAATTCTGCGTGGACATTTCAAGCCGCAAGCAGGCGGAGGAGGCATTCCGCCTCTCGCAGGAGCGATTCTCCATCGCCTTCCACACCAGTCCCGCCGGAATGACGATCACCCGCATCGCCGACGGGAAATTCATTGAAGCCAACGAATCCTTTTGCAGGATGTTCGAATTCGATCGCGATGAAGTCATTGGGCATACTTCCACCGATTTGAACATGTGGACGCCCGAGGAACGCCAAAGGTTGATTAAGGCACAGGTCGAAACAGGTGGTTTGCAGGATTTCGAACTCCAGGCCCGCTCCAAATCGGGGAGGGCAGTCTTCTTCCTGTTCTCCTCGAAACAAATGGAATTGGAAGGCGAACCGTGTCTCATTACCACGATGATTGACATCACCGAACGCAAGCGCGCTCAGGAGGAACTCCAACGCGGCGAGCGCGTACTGCGCCTCTTCGTGGAACATTCCCCCGCCGCCATCGCCATGTTCGACCGCGAGATGAGATACATCGTCGCCAGCAACCGTTATCTCATTGATTACGATCTGGGCGAACAAGATGTGGTCGGGCGCTCGCATTACGAGATTTTTTCCGAAATTCCCGAACGCTGGAAGGAAATTCACAAGCGCTGCCTGGCAGGCGCCACCGAGAGGAACGAGGAAGATCCCTTCCCGCGCGCCAGCGGAAAACTGGATTGGATCCGTTGGGAGATTCGTCCCTGGCACGAAGCGGACGGCGAAATCGGCGGCGTCATTTTATTCTCCGAAGTCATCACCGAACGCAAACGCACTACGGAACAGGTACGTTATCAGGCCAAATTGCTTGCCAACGTAAACGATGCACTCATCGCCTCGGATGAAAATTTTGCGCTGACTGCCTGGAATAAGGCGGCGGAACGAATCTACGGTTGGACAGCGGAAGAAGTGATTGGCAAAACAGGCGCTGAAATATTGCAGACGAAATTTCTCGCCATCAGCCGCGCGGAAGCCATTAAACAATTAATCGAAAGCGGCGAATACTTTGCCGAAGTCCTCAACCCTCGCAAAGATGGCGTAGAAATTTACATTGAAACGCGCACCACCGCTTTGCGTGATCCAAACGGTAAAACCGTCGGCTATGTCAGCATCAACCGCGACATCACCGAACGCAAGCGCGCCGAACAAACCCTGCAACAACGCGCCGATGAACTGGCCGCCCTTTATCTAAGCGCGCAAAAACTGCAAAAAATCCTGACCGCCTATGAACTTTCGCAAGAGATCATCGAACTGCTCGAAAAGACCCTCTCGTACGGATACGGCGCGGTTCTGTTGCTCGAAGAATCGAACGGACGATTAATTCCCTTCGCGGTGACGGGATTCCAAAAAGACGAGGATTTTATTAAGCAGGGCAAGACCTTCATTACCTCGCATACGCCGCGTGTCGGCCAGGGCATCACAGGCTGGGTGGCCGAACACGGCCAAACCGTCCGCGTCGGCGACGTGCGCAAAGATGAGCGTTATTACAATCTGCGCGATGTGGGCATTCGGTCTGAAATGTGCGTGCCGTTATTCGCGGGCGAAAAAGTGATCGGCGTGCTCAACGTGGAGACGGATCGACCAGATGCCTATAGCAAAGACGACCAGCGCGTGCTCGAAACTGTCGCGGCGCAGATCTCGGTCGCCATCCAGAACGCGCGCCTGCTCGAAGAAACCCGCCTCAGCCGCGACCGTTTGGCGGAACTCTCGAAAAAACTCGTCGAAGCCCACGAAACCGAAGCGCGCGCCATTGGCCGCGAACTGCACGACCAGGTTGGGCAGATGCTCACCGCCCTCAAACTCACGCTCGAGATCGCCCCGCAACTTCCCGCTGAGGCCGCCGCGAAAAAATACGTGCAAGCGCAGGAATTGCTCGACGACCTGATGAGTCGCGTCAGCGCGCTCTCGCTCGAATTGCGCCCGCCCATGCTCGACGACCTCGGCCTCGTCCCCGCGCTGTTGTGGCTCGTCAATCGCTTTCACGAACAGACGCAAATCGTAGTGGACTTCAAGCATAGCGGCGTGGAGGGCCGTCGCTTTATCAGCGAGATCGAAACCACCGCCTACCGCGTGACGCAGGAGGCCCTCACCAACGTGGCGCGTCACGCCCGGGCGGGCCGCGCCCGGCTCGTGGTTCGAGTAAGAGGCGAGGAGATGGAAATCCAAATTTCAGACGATGGCGCGGGCTTCGATGTCGAAGCGGCGCTCGCCAAAAATCGCGGGCTGGGCGGCATCCGCGAGCGCGTCCAATTGGTGGGCGGCGCGTTCCGGGTGGAATCGCAAACCGGAAAAGGCGCCAGGATAATGATCCGCCTGCCCTTGAAGGAGAGCGCATGACCGATATCATCCTGGCCGAAGATCACCAGATTGTGCGCGAAGCATTGCGCCTGCTACTCGAAACGCAACCCGACTTTCACGTGGTCGCCGAGACGGGCGACGGGTTGGATGCGATCGCGCTCATCGAAAAATTCAAACCCGATATTTTGATCGCGGACATGATGATGCCGGGTCTTTTGGGACTGGAAGTAGCGCGGCGGACGAAGCATATTTCCCCCGCAACAAAAGTGATCGTGCTATCCATGTACGACGCCGAGTCCTATGTGATGGAGGCGTTGAAAATAGGCGTGGTGGGCTACGTACTCAAGAAATGTTCGTCGCAGGAATTGATACTTGCCATTCGCCAGATATTGGCGGGGAATTTTTATCTCAGCCCATCGCTTAACAAACGCGCCCTCGAGGCTTATATGTTGCGCTCGGAGGAATCGCGCGGCGATGACCTGTATGAGTTACTCACCGACCGCGAGCGCGATGTCTTTCAACTCGCCGCGCAGGGATTGAGCGCTCCGCAGATCGCGGAGAAACTCTCGCTCAGCGCGCGCACCGTGGAGATGCACCGCGGAAATTTGATGAAGAAACTGGGCCTGAAGTCGCAGACCGAATTGGTGATGTATGCGGTGAAGAGGGGCATGGTGGAGTGAGTAAGCCCCCTCCCTGGCCCTCCCCCGAAATCCGACTGGGGTTCGTCGGATTTCGGGGGAGGCGCCGAAGGCGGGTGGGGTAAATACAGGGCATTCCCGCGCCAAATACCGTACATTCCCGAATAGCCCGTTGACGGAGCCTCTGGTATCGTAAAAGCAATTCCATCCTTACGATGCCAGAGGCTCCCTTGAATCATCCCATCCGCATTTTGCTCGTAGACGACAGTCTGCATTTCCTGGCGGCGGCGCGCGACTTTTTGCACTTGCAAGATTCGTTCCGCGTCATCGCCACTGCCATGGACGGGGGCGAGGCGGTCAAACAGTCCCGCCGCCTGGAACCGGATTTCATCCTGCTGGACCTGAACCTGGCGAACACATCGGGGCTGGACTTGATTCCTATCTTTAAGCAACATGTCCCCCACGCGAAGATCATCGTTCTCACCATCATGCAGGAAGAACCCTATCGCATTGCCGCCATGCGGGCCGGCGCAGACGCTTTTGTACATAAAACTGCAATGAGCAAGTCGCTTATCTCTGTTATCCTTGAATTGGCTAAATCTGACCTAGATAGGGGAAATAACCAGAAGTCCCATGACGACATTACAGAAATGGTCGCCGATAACAACGGGACACAAAGTTCCGGAGCCGCCTCAGAATCCACTGAACCTACATCAATAATCACAATGAAACAAGAGCCTAATTCATGAAAAAGCAATTGACCACCAGCATGATTCTGCTTTGCATTTTGACGGTTCTGACCGGATGCGCCGGCGCGCCCAGCCCCACCGACCCTGCGCCGTTGACCGAGGTGACTATGCAATTCTTCTGGACGCACAGTAACTTGTTCGCCGGTTTCTACGCGGCTTCCGAGAACGGGTACTATGCCGAGGAGGGGCTGTCCGTCAAATTTGCAGAGGCAGGCGTGGATGCTGATTACCTCAGCCCTGTCGTCAATGGCGCCGCGCAGTTCGGCGATGCGGGGGCTGATGATCTGATCCTGGCGCGCAGTTCAGGCAAACCCCTCGTCGCGCTCGCCACGATCTACCGTCGAAACCCCAGCGCGTTCGTTGCCTTGGAAGACTCAGGCATCACGCGGCCGGAAGATTTCGTCGGGAAGACCATTCGCATTGTGCCGCAGACCGCCGCTCATCTGCATGCCATGATGAAAAAGGTCGGAATCTCTCAGGATCAATATAGCGAAGTCAGCCTTCCCTCCGACCTAGATCTGTTTGCTTCCGGGCAGGCAGATGTCTGGAACATCTATACCAACAACTTCGGGGTCGTGTTACAGCGGGCAGGCTACAAACTCAACTTCATATATCCCGACGACTACGGCGTCCATTTCTACGCTGACACGATTTTCACCAATGAAGAATTACTGGAGACAAACCCCGACCTGGTTTTGCGCTTCGTACGCGCTTCGCTCAAAGGCTGGACCTGGGCGGTCGAAAATCCGACCGAGGCTGGGTTGCTGATTCAGAAATACAAGCTGAACGCGGACCCCGAGCTCGAGATTGCCAAGATGCTCGCCAGCCTGCCGCTGATTAATACCGGCGAGGATTTTATCGGCTGGATGAAGCCTGAGGTTTGGGCTGGCATGGAGCAGACCATGCGCGACCAAGGCATACTCACCGCGCCGTTGGATATCACGCAAATATACACTCTGCAATTTCTCGAGGAAATTTACGGAAAATGACGCTAAAAGGATTCATCCCCGCTGTCATTCTTGTACTTGCCGCAGTATTGTTGCGCTTCTGGATCGTGCCACTGCAAACACGCCTGCCCGCCGATTTCAGTAATGAATTGACCTATCAAGCTGAAGATCGTTTTCGCGAATCGCCGGACGGTGAATGGTTCACCTCCAGCCTGACCGCGCGTGGTACCCAGCAAGCCCTGGCTGTCTCCGGAAATATCGTATTGATCCAGAGCGAACTGCACTGGTACAGCGAAACCGATGAGATCATCCTCGAATCGTCCGGGCTGTATGGAGTGGATCGCGATACGCGCCTGAACATTACCGCCTATGGCGACACGCCGCGCCAGGGACAATTCCTCTTCCCGGCGCATGCCGAAAAAAAGAAGCGCACTCATTGGGATTCGCAATACATTGGTCCGCGTAGCGCTGACTATGAGCGTACCGAAACGCGCGATGGATTGCAGGTGTACGTCTTTCGTTTCCACGCCGAGGGCTTGGATGAGACAGATGGCTACAACGCATTGCCCGGCGTGCCGGAACGCTTACACGCGTATACCGATGGGGAGGGCACGTTTTGGGTCGAACCTGTTTCCGGCGTCGTGGTGGATTACGAAGAGCAAGGTTTAAGTTACTTCACGGACCCCATCAGCGGGAAACGCCTATCTGATTTTCATGGCTGGAGCGCTCACTACGCTCCTGAGACGCGTGCCGTCCAACAAGAACTGGCGCGTGCAGCACGCCTGCGGATTCTCGCGCTGGAAACCTATTTGCCGTTTACATTGCTGTTCGCCGCTTTCGTCGTTTTAATCCGGTCATTACGAGAAGCGACCCTGAGCGGATGCGAAGGGGAGCGTCGAAGCAATCTCCCCCTGTATAATGAGATTGCTTCGACGGAAGAGCGCCGCACTCAAGTGCAGGTGTGACGGATTCAGAGAACCTATGAAATTGCGCCTGAGCATCATTCCGAAATTGACGCTGGTATTTGTCCTGTTCGCCGCCACGCTGGTTGCCAGTTTTGGCGTGATGGTGTATGTTAATGTCCGCTCTGCCCTGCAAAACGCCACCGTATCCGGCTTGCTTTCGACCGCGCTCGAGAAGCAGACAGCCATGAATGCCTGGGTGGAGGAACGACAGATTAATGTCGCGGCGCTGGCCGCCATGCCTCACTTGATAGACGAGGCGGCAACTCTGGTTTCCGCCGAGCCTGGCTCCGAAGAAGCCCGCCGCGCGCGTGATCACCTGGTGACAGACTTTATGCCCTATGTCCAGCCGCAGGGGGTATTCCTGGAAATACTAGCGCTCGACCCTGTCACGGGCAAGGTTTTGGTTTCGACGGACCCCGCCGAGGAGGGCAAATTCAAGGAAAACCTTCCTTTTTTTTCAAACGGCAGGAATGGCTTGTACGTTCAGAATGTGTATTATTCGATCGCGCTCCAGAGACCCGCGATGACGGCTTCCGCTCCGATCCGAACGGATGACGGACGCCTTCTGGCGGTATTAGCCGCGCGCATCGACCTGGAGGAAATGAACGCTATCATTTCGCGGCATACGGGTTTGCACCACAGCGATGAAGCCTTTTTGGTGAACACCTCCAACCTGTTCGTTACCCAGCCGCGTTTGATCGAAGATCCCGCCGTGCTTCAACGCGGCGTGCATACCGAGGCGGTCAATCGTTGTCTGGAACGCTCCAGCGGCGTGACCTCCGCGCCGGACTATCGCGGGGTTTCGGCTCTGATTGTGTACCGCTGGCTTCCTGAACGGGAACTGTGCCTGATCGTAAAAATAGACCAGGCGGAAGCGCTCGCCCCCGCGAACGCTTTGGGTGGCACGATCCTGGCAGTCAGCGGACTCATACTAATCATTGCTTCGGCTCTGGCCTACTGGCTGGCGCGCGGCATTACCCGCCCAATTCGGGCCTTGCAGGAGGGCGTGGCGCGCTTTGGGCAAGGCGAATTCGACACACGCCTGCCCGAAACATCCAGCGACGAACTGGGCCAACTGGCGCGCGAGTTCAATCGTATGACCGCCTCTCTGGCGGAGAAAGATGAGCAGTTGCGCAATCACGCCGTGCAACTGGAGCAAATGGTGGAGGAACGCACTGCTTCCCTGCGCGAGAAGGAGCATATCCTATCCGAGGCGCAACGCATCGCCCACATCGGCAGTTGGCAAGCGGATCTGGGGACCGGCAAGGTGGATTGGTCCAATGAAATGTATCGCATCTATGATGTCTCGCCGCAGACCTTTGTCCCCGCGCAGGATTCCCTCATCACCCTGATCCATCCAGAAGACAGGGAGATGATGGGAGGCTGGATCACAGCGGCCATTCAGGGGGAAAAGCGGGGAGCAGTGGAAGTACGCGTCGTTATTCGGGATGGCAGTGTGCGAATCATTCGCGGCGACGGTGAGATCTTGTTTGACGAAGCCGGCAAACCCATTCGAGCTCTTGGTACGGCGCAGGATATCACCGAACGCAAACGAGCGGAGATTGCAGAACGCGAACAGCGCATTCTGGCAGAGTCCCTGCGCGACACAGCCCTGATCTTCAATAGTTCCATGGATTTTGAAGGCTTGCTGGATCGCATCCTGGAAAACATCGAACGGGTTATTCCTTATCAGACCGCGAACGTTACCATTGTCGAAAATGGCGTCACGCACATCGCAAGGCAACGAAACCTTTGGACCCTTAATATGGAGGAACAGCCGCAAGATTATGCCATGCCGCTAGATAGATTGCAAACATTCAAAGAAATGGCAAAGAGTCTTCAGCCGCTTGTAATCCCAGACACAGCCAATGACCCGCGCTGGTCGTCTGTCCCCGGCCACGATTGGATTCGTTCCTATGTGGGCGTACCCATTTATACCGGAGACCGTATCCTCGGCTTTCTTAATGTGGGCCACGAAATGCCCGGTTTCTATACGGCGCAACATCCCGACCGCCTGCAGACGTTCTCCAATCAGGCGGCCATCGCGCTGGAAAATGCGCGGTTGTATGAGCAGGCGCAAAGCGAACTCAAGGAACGAAAACTGGCAGAGAGCGAGATTCGTCGCCTCAACTTTAAACTGGAACAGCGTGTGGCGGATCGCACTGCCGATCTGGAAGCCGCCAATAAGGAACTTGAAGCCTTTTCCTACTCTGTTTCCCACGATCTGCGCGCGCCCCTGCGCGCAATTGACGGTTTCTCGCGCATCCTGCTCGAAAAGCATACGAAAAGCCTCGACCCTGAAGGCATCCGCTACTTTGACCTCGTACGCGATAACGCGCGCTATATGGGTCAACTGGTAGACGACCTGCTTGCATTCTCGCGACTTGGTAGGCAGGCGCTGACAAAGGAAAAGGTCTCCCCGCTGGCGATCGTCAGCCGCATACTGGAGGAATTGCGCGCGGAATACGATGGCAGGCAGGTGAAATTCAAAATAGGTGAATTACGCGAGTGCCAGGCGGACCCACTCCTGCTCAAGCAGGTCTTTGTCAACCTGCTCTCGAACGCGCTCAAATTCACGCGCACGCGCGAGGCGGCAAGCATCGAAGTCGGTTGCGAAAAAGTGAATGGCGAGACCGTTTATTTTGTGAAAGACAACGGCGCAGGTTTCGACATGCGCTATGTGGATAAACTCTTCGGTGTGTTCCAGCGCCTGCATCGCGCCGATGAATACGAAGGCACCGGCGTCGGCTTGGCAATTGTCCAGCGCATCGTGCATCGTCACGGCGGGCGCGTTTGGGCAGAAGCCGAAATAGACAAGGGCGCGGCGTTTTCCTTTACAATGGCAAGGAGTAAATATGATGAGCGAAAATATAGTTGAAATTCTATTGGTGGAGGATAATCCGAACGATGCCGAGTTGACCATCCTCGCATTTCAGAACAACAATCTAACCAACCGCATCAAGTGGCTGCATGACGGGGCGGAAGCGCTGGACTTTCTCTTCGCAAGCGGCGCGTACACCGGGCGCGATACGAACAAGGCGCCGAAGGTGATCCTGCTCGACTTGAAGCTTCCAAAAGTGGACGGCCTGGAAGTGCTGAAGCGCATCAAAGGCGACGAGCGCACACGCGCCATTCCCGTTGTGGTGATGACTTCTTCACGCGAAGAACGCGACATCGTTGAGAGTTACGAACTGGGCGTCAATAGTTATATCGTCAAGCCGGTGGATTTCGACCAGTTCACCGAAGCCGTGTGTCTGCTGGGATTGTACTGGGCCCTGTTAAACCAGCCGCCAACGGCCTGATCTTTATTGTGGAATTGGCTTCAATGCAGGTTTTTACCCATGACTAACCTTTTACATCTCCTCCTTCTCGAAGATCGTCCCTCCGACGCGGAATTGATGCTGGCCGAATTGCGCGCTGCCGGGTTCGAACTGGATTGGAAGCGAGTGGACAGCGAAGCAGACTACCTAGCCGCGCTCAACTCAAGCCTCGACCTGATTCTGGCCGATTACCACCTGCCGCAATTCGACGGCGTGCGCGCCCTGAAACTGATGCGGGAACGCGGGCTGGATATTCCATTCATCCTTGTTTCCGGCACCGTCGGTGAGGATATCGCTGTGCAGGCGATGAGGGATGGCGCGGCGGATTATTTGCTCAAAGACCGCATGGCACGGCTGGGGCAGGCAGTGACGCACGCGCTGGAAGATAAAAAGCTTCGCGACAATGAACACCGCGCTCATGAACTTCTGCGCGCTAGCGAGGAGCGCTACCGCATCCTGGCTGAAGCCGCACAGGATATGATCATTGTGGTCAACCGTCAGTGGCAGGTCGAGTATATAAACACATTTGCCGCCCTTCAGGTTGGGGTCTCGCCCGAAGAATTGCTCGCTAAACAACTGACTGAAATTTTCCCCCCCGAGATTGCCAGCCGTCAGCAGGCAAACCTTCAGAAAGTTTTTGAAAGCGGACAACTCGCCTACATTGAGGCGCCTTCGATCTTCCGTGGTAAAACGATCTGGCTGGGAACATGGCTAGTACCGAACAAGGATCAAAACGGTCAGGCGAACACCATTTTGATCGTCTCGCGCAATATCACCGAGCGCAGATTGGCGGAGGAATCCCTTCGAGACAGTCAGGCACAGTTGGCTGGCATTTTCAACTCGGCAATGGACGCCATCATTACCATCGATGAGGAACAGTGCGTCGTCATCTTCAATCCCGCGGCTGAGCAGATGTTCGGATGTCCCGCCAGCGATGCCGTTGGCGGGACACTCGACCGCTTCATCCCGGAATACTATCGGGACCGACACAAGGAATCCGTCCAGGCTTTCGGGCATTCCAATTCCACCACGCGCAACATGGAAGCCCCGGCTCTGGCGCTCGTCTGCCTGCGCGCCAATGGGGAGGCGTTTCCGAGCGAAGTCTCCATTTCACGACAGGAACTCGGCGGGAAAAAACTATATACTGCCATCGTACGCGATGTTACTGAGCGAAAGCAGGCAGAGGAAATCCTGCGCGAGAGCGAGGACCGCTACCGAGACCTGGTGGAAAACAGCCAGGACTTGATCTGCACGCACGATCTCGAGGGCATGATCCTATCTGCTAACCCAGCCTCGGCGCGCATGCTCGGTTACGAATTGAACGAATTGATCGGCAGTAACCTGCGCGATCACCTGGTACCTGAAGTACGCAGCCATTTTAAATATTACATCAACCGCCTCAAGCGCAATGGCTCTGCCTCGGGGCTTCTGAACATACAAACCAAAGGCGGCGAGCGGCGCGTGTGGGAATACCAGAACACCATCCGCACCGAAGGAGTCGCGCAGCCGATCGTGCGCGGCATGGCGCGCGATATCACCGAGCGTAAGCGTGCCGAAGATGAACTCCATAAGAGTGAAGAGAAATATCGTTTCCTGTTCGAGAATAACCCACACCCCATGTGGGCCTATGATTTGAAGACGCTCGCCTTTCTGGCTGTCAACGATTCGGCGGTGGCAAAATACGGGTACACGCGCGCAGAATTCCTGCGTATGACGATTGCCGACATCCGCCCGGCGGAAGATGTGCCGCAGTTGATGAAACACCTTGCCAAGCAGCGGCCAAGCCTGCTACATGCGGGAGAGTGGCGACATCGCCTCAAAGACGGAACCGTCATTGACGTTGAAATTACTTCCCATACCCTGCGAATGGACGAATTCGACGCGGCGCTGATTGTTGCGCAGGATGTCACCGAGCGTAAGCGCGCGGAGGAAGCCCAGCGTATTGCCGAAGCCAATTACCGCTCGATTCTCGAAAACGCGCCGGTGGGTTTCTTTCAAACCACGCGGCAGGGACGCTTTCTCAAAGTTAACCCAACGATGGCGCGCATCAACGGTTACGCCTCGCCCGAAGAAATGGAAAACAGCGTAACCGACATTGGAAGTCAAGTCTATGCAGACCCTGCTGACCGGGTCGAGTTTATTCGTCAGATGAACGAACATGGGGAAGTGCGCGAGTTTGTTAATCAAAATCGCCGCAAAGATGGAAGTTTTATCTGGGTATCCACAAATGCCCGCGCTGTAATGGACGAGGAAGGCAGATTTCTTTATTACGAAGGTTTCCTAACGGACGTCACCGAGCGCAAGCAGGCGGAGGAAGCGCTTAAACGCGCCGAACAGAAGTACCGCAGTATCTTTGAGAATGCGACGGAAGGCATCCATCAGACTACCCCCGATGGAAAAATCATCAGCGTTAATCCGTCTGCGGCGCGCATGTTTGGATTCGATTCGCCCGCAGAGATGATCGCCAGCGTCAACGATATCAACGCTCGCTTTTATGTCGAGCCGGGGCGGCGCGCAGAGTTCAAAAGGCTGATGGCAACATACGGCGCAGTCTCGAATTTCGTTTCCGAAATGTATTGCAAAGACGGAAGCACAATCTGGATTTCAGAGAACGCGCATACTGTGCGCGACGAACACGGAACCCTGCTATATTTCGAAGGCACTTCGGTGAATATCACCGAACGCAAACAGGCCGCGGATGCCCTGCGCGAGAGCGAGGCGCGCTACCGCCACATCTTCGACGGCGTGCAAGACGCCATTTTCGTCGAGTCGATTGACGGCCGGATCCTGGCAGTCAACCAGCGCGCCTGCGATATCTATGGGTACAGCCGCGCCGAGTTTCTCGCTAAAACTGTGGAGGATCTCGTTCCCCAAGGCCAGCAGATCGTCACCGTAGATAACGGGCTGGTATCCAAACCCATGGAAACCGTCAACCGCCGCGCAAACGGCGAGGTATTTCCCATCGAGATCAGCGGGCGGGTGGAAACCATCAACGGCGAGGTAGTCCTGCTGGTGGTGGTGCGCGATATTTCCGAGCGCAAACAGGCCGAAGCCTCCCTGCGCCTGCAAAGCGCCGCGCTCGAAGCCGCCGTCAATAGTATCGTGATCACAGATCGCCAGGGTGCCATCCTGTGGGCCAATTCAGCCTATTCCAACCTGACAGGATTTGCGCTGGAGGAAGTCCTGGGCAAAAATCCGCGCATCCTCGATTCAGGTTTGCAGGATAGGGAATTTTACAAAACCATGTGGGATATTATCCTCTCCGGGCAGGCTTGGCATGGCGAAATGATCAACAAGCGTAAGGATGGAAGCCTCTATAACGAGGAGATGACCATTACTCCTCTCTTCGGCGAAAATGGCGAGATCACCCATTTCATCGGCATTAAACAAGATATCACCGAGCGCAAAAAAGTCGAAGCCGAGATGCGCCAACGCGTCCGAGAATTGGAGACGGTCAACCGTATCTCCATTACCCTAAGAGCCTCCACCAACCAGGAACAGGCGTTGGCAATCATGCTCGAGGAAATTTTGAACGTGTTCGATACGCGCCACGGGGCTATCAGCCTGTGGAACCCAGAAACCCAATGGTTGAACCAGGTGATTGCGCGTGGCTGGCCGGCCGGAATCGCCGAACGTCCCATTCAATCTGGCGAAGGCATCTTGGGAACCGTGTTCGCCGAAGGAGAGTCTCATTACTCTGTTGAGTTTGCGAGCGATCCGCTTGCGCTGCCACAATCCCGTCCGCTCCTTCCTCTTGGATGGGGAGGCGTGTGCGTTCCGATCCGCACCAGCGAGACGATCCTGGGCGTTTTGACGGTGACCGCGCCCAGCCAGCGCGTTTTTCACCATGAGGATATCCGCCTGCTCGAAACCCTGGCAGAAATGGCCGGCACTGCCCTCCATCGCATGAGCCTAAACGAAGATGTGCGGCGTCACCTGGAAAGGCTTCAATCTTTGCGGCAGATTGACGTCGCGATCGCCAGCAATTTCGACCGAAGAGCCACCCTCCAGACCATCCTCACGCAGGTCATCTCGCAATTGGAAGTCAGCGCCGCCGATGTTCTCATGCTCGATCCCAAAACGCAAACCCTGCACCTGGGGGCCTATCAAGGCTTCACCAAGCCGGTGGACGAAATCGTGTTCGTGCCGATTGGCAAAAGTTTTGCGGGAATGGCCGTGGCCGAAAAGCGGATGATCAGCGCCGACCTGCCGGCTGTCCGCCGCGTGCCCGAGTTTTACAAACTCTGGAAACGGGAGGGATTTTCCAACTCCTATGCCATTCCGCTCATGGCAAAAGACCGGCCGATCGGCGTGTTGGAAGTCTATCAACGCATCCCTTCCCTGCCTAACAAGGAGTGGTTCAATTTTTTTGAAACCCTGGCCGGGCAGGCCGCTATCGCGCTCGAAAACGCCGAATTATTCGAAAACCTTGAAACTGCAAACGCAGAATTGACTCACGCCTACGACGCCACCATCGAAGGTTGGTCGCACGCGATGGACTTGCGCGATAAGGAGACCGAGGGCCACACCCTGCGCGTCACCGACCTGACCTTGAGGCTGACGCGCATCATGGGCGCTTCCCCCGCGGAATTGGTCCACATCCGCCGCGGCGCGCTGCTGCATGATATCGGCAAGATGGGCATTCCCGACCGCATTCTGCTCAAGCCTGATCAACTCACCGAAGAGGAATGGGAGATCATGCGAAAGCATCCCACCTTGGCCCTCGAAATGCTGGAACCGATCGGGTATTTACGCCCTGCGCTTAACATTCCCTACAGTCACCACGAAAAATGGGACGGCACAGGTTACCCGCGCGGGCTGGCCGGAGAGCAGATTCCCCTCGAGGCGCGCATCTTCGCTGTGGTGGATGTCTGGGACGCCCTGACTAGCGACCGTCCCTACCGCCTGGCCTGGTCAAAGGAAAAGGCGCTCAACTACATCAAAGAACAATCGGGCAAACACTTCGATCCTGATGTGGTCTACATATTCCTTCGTCTGAGCGATGAAGAGCGGGGGATTGAATTACAATCGGGAGCATGAACACGAAAAAAGAATACATCCCCAAACGCGTCCTATCCATCCACGCGCACCCCGATGACCAGGAATTTACCGTGGCGGGGACGCTCGCCAAATGGGCGCTCGCGGGTTGTGAGATCGTCTCGGTCGTCATCACCAGCGGCGACGCCGGATCGAACAAACCCGAACACGGCGAAGAATACAAGCCCACGCTCGCCAAATTGCGCGAACGCGAACAGAAAGCTGCCAACAAAACGCTCGGCATCAAAGAGACCGTCTTTCTCGGCTATCCTGATGGCGAGCTCGAACCGACCATCGCGTTGCGAAAGGAATTGACGCGCCTCATCCGCCAGTACAAACCCGATACGGTTGTCATCGGCGACCCGCAGGGCGTGTTCTATGGCAACGGCTACATCAACCATCCCGATCATCGCGCCGCCGCGCAGGCCGCGCTCTACGCGGTTTTCCCGTCGGCGGAGACTCGGCTCATTTTCACCGATCTGCTCAAGGTCGGGTTGGAACCGCACAAGGTCAAGCGCGTGTACGTCCACGGGACGGAAAAGTCGGATACGTGGGTGGATATCGCCTCCACGATGAACGTCAAGTTGCGCGCGCTGAAAAAGCACAAGAGTCAACTCGGCGAGTGGAAACCCGATAAGATGATGCGCGAGTGGGCCGCCGAGGAAGCCAAAGATCACGGACTGAAATATGCCGAGGCCTTCAAGGTGATGATCAACGAAGAAGAAGCGCCAGAGAATTAAAGCCATAAGGTTGTAAATTACTTCCATCGCTACTTACCCTAGACGTCATTGCGAGCGTTCGCTGCGACACTTGCCCCACCTGCACTGCACCAAACGCAGCGCGGTGCAAGTGTGGCGGGCGGCGTCAGGGAGATCTCCCTCGCAAAAACAAATACACGGTAGAGAATCACTGATGATAAAATCGGGGCGCTTCATATCCCCAGCGAGGACAGTCCATGATCTTTACCAGTTACGACTTCCTGATATTCTTCCTCATCGTCTTCGGCCTCTACTGGCTGGCGCGCCGCAGACAATGGCAAAACATCATCCTGCTCGCGGCCAGTTACCTTTTCTACGGCTGGATTCATCCCTGGTACGCTGCCCTGCTTGGACTCTCCACCCTCGCCGATTTTGGACTGGCCCTCGGCATTGCGCGCCACAAGGAGCGTTCCCGCCTCACCTTGACCTTGAGCCTGCTCCTCAACCTGGGCATTCTCGCCACGTTTAAGTATTACAACTTCTTCAGCGAAAGCCTCGTCGCCGCGCTCTCGGGACTCGGAATCCGGGCCGACGCGTTGCTCGTCAACGTGCTTCTGCCCGCGGGGCTTTCCTTCTACACCCTCAAAAAACTCGCCTATATCATAGACGTTTCGCGCGGCGACCTCGAACCCACGCGTGACCTGGTCGGCTTTGCCCTCTTCGTGGGATTCTTCCCCCAACTCAACGCCGGCCCCATAGACCGCGCCCAAAAACTCCTGCCGCAAATTCAATCGGATCGCGCCTGGAAATCTGAATATTTTTACTCGGCCTGGCCCCTGCTCGTGATGGGCTTCTTCAAAAAGATCGTCATCGCTGATACCGTGCGCGTCTTCGTGGACCGCGTCTACAACCTCAAGGAACCGACGGGCTTCCTGCTCCTCGCGGCCACGCTCGGCTTCACCCTGCAAATCCTCGCGGACTTCACCGCCTACACCGACTTGGCGCGCGCCCTGGCGCGTCTCTTTGGCTTCGACACCTCCGAAAACTTCCGCTTGCCCTACCTCGCGTTGACCCCCACCGACTTCTGGAATCGCTGGCACATCACCCTCTCGACCTGGCTGCGCGACTACGTCTTCTTTCCCCTGCGACGCGCCCTCCTGCGCGCCAACCTGCCGCGCGGCCTCACCGACGCCATCCCTCCTCTCGTCACCATGTTCCTCAGCGGGCTGTGGCATGGCGCGGGCTGGACGTACGTGGTTTGGGGGCTTTATTTTGGCGTGTTGATCGTCCTCTATCAACTGCTCGGCTTCGGCGGCGCGTGGCAACCCGCCAACAAATTCTCGCAAGCCCTCGCGTGGACGGTGATGTTCACGCTCATCGTGATCAGTTTCGCCATCTTCCGCTCGCCCTCGCTGGGCTGGCTGGGATCTGTCCTCGCCAACGGACCGTTCCTCGGCTCGCTCGATCATATCGTGATGGGCATTGTCACCCTCGCGCTGATTGGATTCTACGCCGCGCCGCTCTTTGTCAAAATGGCGTTCGACAAAACCTTCACCCCCGATTCGATCTGGCACACGCTTTATTATGTGGGTGCAGTTATCGCCATGCTGGCCTACCTGAACACATCCTCCCCCGATTTCATCTACTTCCAATTCTAGGCCATGCGCTCTTTCCTTCGCTTTCTTCTGATCCTTGCCGTCGCGCTAGCCGCGTTGATCGCCTACCTGCCGCGCCGATATGGGACTCCCTGGCCTGAGCAACCCGGCCCCAAGTTTGATAACGCCATCCGCAGCGCGCACACCCGCGTCATCCAGGAAAGAGGCGTGAAAGTTGTCCTGCTGGGAGATTCCGTCCTCGAACAAGGCGTGGACGAGTTCGCCCTCTCCGCCGAGTTGAATGTCCCCGCGCACGCCATCGCTGTGCCAGGCTCCACCTCCGCTTTCTGGTATCTCATTCTCAAGAACGTCATTCTGCAAGCCGAGCCGCATCCCGCTACCGTTGCCCTGCTCTTCCGCGATACCATCCTCACCCTGCCCAACTACCACGTGAAGGGCGGCTACATCAACGAGTTGGATCAATTCGCCACTGCCCGCGAAGATGTATTGCAGGAGCGCGCCTACCTCAATTTTATGAACCCGCTCGAAAAAGCCGCGCTTTCGTACCTGCCTCTTTATCGCAAGGGCCAACAATTCAAAGAACGGACGGATGGACGCGTCCGCAACCTGATCCCTGGCGTCCTCTTCTCCTGCGATGCAGACTGCGTGGCCCGCGCCGACGCCACCGTGTATCATGTAGAAAATCTGCGCCCCGAATTTGTGCATGAGGCCCTCGCCGGCGACGAGGATTTCCTCTTCACCCGCGCCGCCATGGACTTCGACGCGCTCATTGAACAATCCTTCCTGCCCGAAATCATCCGCGTGGCGCGTGAGAATAACGTGCAACTGATCCTCGTCCACGAGCGCACGCAGATCTTCCCATCTGTGGAAGCCGAGCCAAAAGCCTTGCGCATCTACAAACAAAAACTGGCCGCGTATCTCGAACAGAACGACATCCCCCTGGTTGATTTTTCCTACGACCCGCGTCTCCCCAAATCTTACTTTGTAGACATCCTGCACATGAACGCCGAGGGCAAGGCGCTCTTTACACAACTACTGGCCGAGGCCTTGCGCCCCTTCCTGCAACCTTGATCCAATGAAAATCTTCCTGCGTTTTCTCCAGTCGCCCAGCCTGGACGTCTATATCCTCGATTTACAGGACTACCTGACGACGAAGTGCGCGTCCTTCGCGGACCTCGAGCCGGACGCGCGTCTCGCGAGCGCTGACTACATTGACAGGTTCCACATCCAGCCCGCGGCGCGTGGAACGTATACCCAAATGCTGCCGAGGCGCTGAAGCCGTTGTTGCCAAAACAATCCCAACGGGATGGAATGATTGTAGCCCTTCGGGGTTGGGGAAAATTTTAGAACATCAACAATCCAACCAACACAACCGCCAGTGGCATGGTGATATTGTCCACGTCGCGATAGGGCAGGGATTCGATCGCGGCGGCCAAAAGCGAGAGAAACGCGAGAGGCGCGAGAGTCCCGCTAAACGGTCCGGGAAAGACGCGGGCGGAGATGTAAATCCACAAGATGAAGGCCGCGAGGGTAAATCCGCCGATGAATACGCTTAACGTCCCCGCCCAGGATTTTTCGCGGCTCCAGGGCAGTTTGGGCGATGGGACGCGTCGCCCCACCACGTCGGCAATGCCGTCGCCGCCGCACATGAGCATGAGGGCGATGATGCCGATGGGCGTGTCGCGCCAGAAGGTGAGGGTGAGCGTTACGAAGACGATGCCGTAAAAGAGGGGGCCGCGCAAAATTTCGCGGCGGTCGCCGCTGCGCGACATGGCCTGTACGGAGGCATCGTCTTTGATTACGCCAAAGCCGATGAGCGCGAATTGAACGGTGATGAGGAGCGGGACGAGCGCCGCCCACCAGCGGGCGTCGGGCGTTTCGCGAAAGAAGAACCAGCACAGCACAAAGACCGGGCCGGTGGCGATGTGGATGATCTTGCGGCTGAGGCGGCTTTCGATCCAGCCGCGGTGCGCGGCAAAGTCCATGAGTCTCAGCCAGGCGAGGCTGATGGAGAGGGTGAGCAGGGCGGCGATCCAGTTGGGCATATCTGACTCCAGGTTGCGTTATTTTTGGTATCAAAAAAAAGAACCCCGTTTTTTCAACGGGGTTCTGAGGGGCGTGCAGGTTTTAGTTACGGCCAGATGCGGATGGCGTCTATGGTGACTTTAGCGTTGACCACGCGGAATTCCACCACATGCGGCCCAGCCGCGAAGACCGGGGAAATCCAGTTTTGGTTGTATAGCGCCGTGGCGGCATTGTATTGGTTGATCCGTCCAATCTTTACGCCGTCCACGTAGATATCCAGTCTGCCGTAGGTAACGCCACGAAGGAAGGTGAGCCTGAACTTTGTGCCGTTAAACCAGAAACGCGCCATGGTGGCATCGGGCGGCAATAAATTGTTACTGCGGCGGAAATGGCCCGCAGTGGCGCTGGCGTCAGTGACGTTATTCCAGCTGGAGGAACTGTACCACTTCCAGATGGAGTGGGTTTCCTCGTAGAGGCCGTTGCCCGCGTAAACGCCGTTGTATTGCACGTCGGAATCGGCGGTGTTGGAGAGAACTTCGTACCAGGAATTATCGAAGGTTCTCACGGCAAAGTAGTAATGCGCGCTGGGCGTCAGGCCGATGGCGGTCATGGTTTCGGCGCTGCCTCCCGTTTTGGGGGCAGGATACGCGCCTGAAACAGGCAGGGCGAGATCCCAATCCACTTCGTTGTTGATGGGCGTGGAGGAGAAGCGGACTTCGTATTTATGGGCTTTTCCAACCTGGCCCGGATCGTCGCCGGGGGCTGTCCACGAGAGGATCACCTCGCCATCGTTGAAGCCGGGAACCGCCGCGAGGTCCGTGATTGGGTCGGGCGCGCCGCCGTCGGCCTGGGCGGAGATATAGAGCTGGTCAATGGTCACGAGGCCCTGGGTCTTGTGGACGAAGCGGACGTTGTGCGGGCCATTCGTGAGCATGGGGCTGGTGTAGGAGAAACTGTTTGGATAGAACGTGTATTGGTTAATGCTGGTCACGAAGGCGTTGTCAATAAACACGTCCACTATGCCGTTGGCGGCGCCGGTGAGATAGGTGTAGACGAAGTGCGTGCCGGTGAAGTTGAAGGAGGCAAAGTCGCCTATCTTGGTGGAGTTGTGTTGGGTGTTGTAGCGGGCATCTGGGTTTTTTACCAGTTTCCAGTTGCCGCTATACAGCCAGCCGGCGTGCGCGTCGTCGTAGGTGCCTTGTCCATAGTACGCACCAGCGGTGGCAATGGCAGAGACGAGGTTGGAGGGAGTTCCCACGTTGCCGACTTCATCCACAGCCGCGAGGCAGAAGTAATACCGAACGCCCGGCGCGAAGCCGTTGAGGGTGATCTGTTGCGCTGTGCCGGCGGGCGCGGGGGCGGGCATGAGGCCGCTATAGGAGCTTCCGCTGGCCCAATCTGCAACGCAATCGGGCGCGACGCCATTGTCAACGAAGTAGCGCAGGTCGTAGCTGGTGGCTGTGCCTACGCTGCCGTCATCGCCTGTGGCTGTCCATTTGAGGAGGATCTTGCCGACGCCGGCGACTGTCTCGGCGGTGAGCGTGGTGATCTTGCCCGGTGGAATTACATCGGGAAATGAGAAGATTTCGAGGTAGTCGAAGTTGGCTTTTGACCCGGAGCTGTGCTTGAGGGTCAATTTGTGGACGTTATCGGATAGCGCAGGGCTGGACCAGGCATAGGGATAGCCGGGTGTGCCGCTGCCCTGCCCGATGGTGGCCGCGAGGGCGTTGTCAATGTAAATCTCGAGGTTGCCCATGTCGGTGTTGAGGGCATACACCACGTCCACGCGCCCGCCGTCGAAATAGGTTACGACAGAGCCATTGACGTTGTTGGAGATCTTGATGTTTTTTTGGTAGGCGTCCAGCCAGGGATAATCGGACCAGCCGTTGCTATAGGTAAAGAAGCCCGTTTCGTTGGCGTCGAATTTTTTGCCGGAAGGAGAGCCTTGCGCCACAATTCTTGACGTGAAGGAGTAATGAATGTTCACTTTATCGGGAGAAGACGAGGCCGCCCCGGTTTTTCGGACAACTTCAACGTAGTAGCGAACGCCGCCGCGCAAGGTCAGGGAAAGCGCGGAGGTGGGGCTAGGAGAGCCGGAGTTATCGTCGCAACCCATTTCGATCAGGGCATTGGGGTTCGATGGGTCTTTCTTGAAGACCGCGAGAACAGTATCGTATTCGCTACCATCCGTAGTGATGCGCGCATCGCCCGATGTGGATGGCACGAAGGTCCACCAGACGGAAGCCTGTCCCTTGTTGCCGGTGCAGGAGAGGACGGGATCGGTGGCGGCCGTGGTGGCCGGCACAACATCCGCGACCGTGCCGTTGTACGGGTTGCTTGTGAAGGAGATCGCGTTCGCAATGGCGTCATTGGCTGGCGCGGCGGCATGGGCCGTTAGGGTATTGCCTCCGGCGGTCAACAGAACGCCCAGGGCGGTCAATCCGTGCAGAATGGCTCGTGTGAGTGAGCGATTTTTTTGAAGAAACATGGTACCTCCATTTCAGGGGACTGGCCTCAGGCCAGTAAATCTACAAGTCGGTTGCATTGTACCCGCCAACATAGGAGACCGCAACCGACCACAGGACAATTTTAGGGCTATCCTACTGGTTTTCGGGGGTTTAAGCGCAAACCTTAATCTTACGTTCAGGAAAGTAAACGAAAAATCCGGCTATTTTGTTTCATTTGGCGCGAAGGATGGATAAATTCAACACTCACCCCGTGAAGATATTGAAAAGTGGGCCCGGCTGGATTCGAACCAGCGACCAAGCGATTATGAGTCGCCTGCGCTAACCACTGCGCCACGAGCCCATTTTAAGTGTCAGGTGTCAAGTATCAGAGTGTCACGTGACACTGGAAAACCTGACACTTGACACCGTACGTTAGAGCGGGAGACGGGATTCGAACCCGCGGATATCAGCTTGGAAGGCTGATGCCTTACCACTTGGCGACTCCCGCGCGGCCAACATTGTACCGTGAGGCGGGGCGACGGTCAAGAAGACGCGCGAACCCGGTAAGCGTCTTCCAAATCATGGTAAAATCCGCCGCGCATCCGGACCTACACCGGGACCTTGTCCCGAACGACATCGGGACCTCATGGAGGGATGGCCGAGCGGCCTAAGGCGCATGTCTTGAAAACATGTTGGGCGCAAGTCCACGTGGGTTCGAATCCCACTCCCTCCGCTCGTCATTCTTCGAGTAAAATAGCAACCGTGCATCTGGGGAGGTGCCAGAGAGGCCGATTGGGCTCGCCTGCTAAGTGAGTACTCGGGCCAAAACCTGAGTCGCGGGTTCGAATCCCGCCCTCCCCGCCACAAGAGAAACGCGTCGCAAGGCGCGTTTTTCGTTTGAGTTGCGCGTCCCCATTCAGGGGATGATATTCGAATCCCGCCCTCCCCGCCACAACGAGAAATCCGACTTCTCCAAGAAGTCGGATTTCTGCATTTTAACCATTCCACTCAATGTCGAATGTGGACGCTTCCAGCGGAGAAATGTTTTCGCGCCGAGCAAGTTGCAGATAATAGAAGATGCTTCGGAATTGGAGCAAGGCAGGCAATGGATCATCGTCGCGAAAAATCACATCGCGGCTGGATGTGAACGCGTCCCACCATTTTTTGAATTGGCGTTTTTTCAACGCGGCGGGCAGGCCATAGACTAGCATCCCTGTCCACAATTGGACGGAGAAATTATCGGATGGGATTACACAAGGCGCGTCTGCGTCAAGAAATGTTTCGGGAAAACGCGGGTCGTGCGCCAGCAAATGGATTCCACTAATGGCGCGCGGGTTACATTCGATGGCGAAGATGTTTTCATCAACCGTCTCGATGAAATCAAAGGCAATCTGTCCCGTGAATGAAATTGCAGAAACAAACTTTTTTACCCAATCAAATGTTGACGCGTGATTCACGTGTCGAAACAAAATCGTCGCGCCCTGGCCTGCGGTGAAGTCGGAGCGGTAGGCGGTGTGGGCGGCCACGCGTCCATTGTGACAGACGCTATACGTACAAACCTGCTCGCCAGCGACGAACTCTTGCGCCACCCAACGCGCGTCAAACGAGATGGCCGATCGAGATTGCTCGATGGTTGGCTGGATCAAAGTGCGGGACGCAAACCGCGAGTAAACAGGTTTGATGACCAGTCTCGGCCATCGGTTCCACGCGGACCTCAGGCTGGCTTCTGTTACGATGAGAATTGTCTCAGGGACGGGGAGTCCGAGTCCGCGCGCGAGTTCGATGAAATCCCACTTGTTGTGCAATGTCCGAAGTTTTTCGAGCGGCTCGACGAAAGCGGGAAAGCGCTCGCGTCCCAGCGCGACGTAGAAAACTTCTTCGCAGGTCGGGATAACCAGATCAATTTTATTTTCGCGGACAATCGTTTCCAGCGCGTCGAGAAATTCGCGCGTCTGCTGTCGCGGCGGCGGGACGAGGAAATTTTGTGCGAGAACATTGCTCGGCTCGGAAAGGTGTCCGCGCAGGGATTCGGCCATGAAGACCGCATGTCCCGCGCGGTGAAAGGCGCGGGCGAGTTCGAGGGTGGCGGGAGCGCGTCCGCCAGTGAGGAGAATTTTTTTGTACACGGATTTCACGGACAAGAGGGATTTACACGGATTTATTTACTTCACCGTCATTGCGAGGAAGGCATTCTTCCCGACGAAGCAATCCCGAAGGGATGAAATGATTGTAGCCCGCGAAACACACGCATATCCAATCCCGAAGGGATGGCAGGGTTTGGGGAACGCGAAGCGTGTCGCCCCTTCGGGGTTGGGAATAACCATTGCTCTTGCTAGAATCAGGTCACTCCTTCGGAGTTGGAAAAGCAAATGGCTTGTTCATGTGAAAAAGCAAGCAAGTCAATAGGTCAGCACGAGGCCGCCAATCGAGAGTCCCGCGCCAGTTCCAGCCATCAGCACTTTTGTGCCGCGCTGAATTCTTCCATCGCGGACGGCTTGATACAAGGTGACGGGGATCGACGCGGCGACACAATTGCCCAACCATTCGAGGGTGGATATGATTTTTTCGTCGGGCCAGCCGAAGCGTTGGAGCATGAGCAGTCCCACCTTGCTGGCCTGGTGCGGGACGACGATGTCAATGTCCACGAGGCTTTTCGAGAGGCCAGGGTACAACTCTTCGAGGAAGTCGGCGCCGATGCCGCGCACCATGCGGAGCACCGCGGGACCGTCCATGTGGAAGAGGTCGTCTTCGGGATTGTGATTCGGTTTGTGCGGATGAAGGCGCGAGCCGCCGCCCATGATGGCAGTGAGGTACGCGCCTTCGCCGTAGGTTTTGAGGTGCGCGTGATGGATGCGCGAGGCGTCGCCCTGTCCCGACTGAGTCACCACCACGGCCGCGGCCGCATCCCCGACGAGCGAAGCGGACTCGGGTTCCTTCGGATTGATCCCGCACGAGGCCACGTCCGCGCTGGCGATGAGGATGTGCTTGTAGCGTCCGTTTTGGAGGAAGTTGGCGGCCACGTCCATCGCGGACATGAAACTGAGGCAGGTGTTGTGGACGGTCATGGCAGGGATGCCCGAATTGCCGATGCCAAGTTGACGCTGGATGAGCGCGCCCGTGTCGGGGATGGCCTGCTCGCCCGTGCCCGAGGCATTGATGATCAGGCTGAGGTCTTTGGGTTTGAGGCCTGCTTCGTCGAGGGCTTCACGCGCGGCCTGCGCAGCCATGTACGAGGATGTCTCGTCGGTGACCCAGCGGCGCTCGCGCACCCCGTTGCGATGCTCCACCCAGCCCGCGGGGACGTTACACATTTTTTCAAGTTCCGAACTGGGGACGATGCGCGAGGGAAGGTAGCGACCAAGACCGATAATTTTGAGGGGCAGGTTGACTTTCATTTTTCTCCTAAAGTTTTTAACCACAAAGGACACGAAGTTCACAAAGGTAAAAACAAAGAGGCTTTCCTTCGTGCTCCTTTGTGCCCTTTGTGTTTAATTGGTTTGCTGATTCAAAGATCGTTCTTCTGAAAATACGGGATGGCGATTTTCGAAATCGCCTTGACCAGTTCCCACGGTCTCTGTCTCCGCATTGGCAGGTGCTTTGTGTAGACTGCATTGTACTCAATCGCGGATTGCGCGCCGCGTTTCTTTTTGAATTTTCCCACGCCCGCGCTATCGTGGAGAAGCAGTTTCTTTTCCAGCGCTTCCTGCATGGTCATCACCGTCAGGTGACGATAGAGCGCGGTCTCCTGCGGCAGGCTGGTGTCGTATCCATATAGCGGCGGCGTCATCACGCCATTGCGCTCGATGTATCCCATCACCGCGTTGATCTGTCCGTCGCGGCGGAGCGTTTTTATTTTTAGAAGTTTTTCGTCACGGGCGAGCCGAATAAAATCTTCCGTGAACTGCGGGTTGAAGTGGGAATACTTCTCAAGATACAACATTTCGTAGAGCCGCAGGCAACGCCCGATCTCATCGTCGCGTAACTCGTCGCTTGGCGCGTGTCCGTTTTTGCGGATGGCGCGCATGTCTTCACGATGCACCTTAAGACTCAGTCCGTGCGCGGGATCCAAATACCAGACCTGGCGGCTCAACATCATTTCGTAGCCGAGTCGTCCCAGGACATCGAACAGCATTGGATTGCGGAATCTGTCCACGGAGCGGAAGATGACCGCGCGGTCGGGGAACCACTTCGGCAACGCTTCGGCCAGGACCTCGAGCTGGGTCGCCGTTATGGACGGATAGAGGTTCGTCGAGACCAGCCAATTATTGACGAGGGCCGTGCGGTCGAAGTCACTGTGGCGGAAATAGGAGGCGAGGGGGCGCAGAAGAAGTTTGATTAGCCATTCCACGGGCGGATTATTCAGCCGTTGTACTTCTTCAAATCCGCCATAGGAAATGTAGTGACTGAACGGCGAGACCGTGTACGTGTTATCGAGATGGAAGTCGGTGGCGCTGACGGGGAGAATCACATCGTCCACGCGGGCGAGCATAAGTTGGGTGTTGTGGACATTGCGGATGAAGGTTTCCGTCCCGCGGTTCATGATCGGGGTGAGGTAGCGGCGGGCGTAGTCACCGTCCGCGGTGGGAGGAAAGTCGGGAGGGTGCGTACCCTTCGGGTATGATATCGCACCAAAAAGGGAAGCGATTGCCATTTGCGGAGGTTGTCTCAGGGGCGGATTGATTCTGCTCGGGGTGGTGCGACGCACTCCCGCAGCGTGGATTCGCAATGGGATGGAATTACTTTCACGCTGGGATGCAATTGATGAAATGAATGTAACGCGCCCAATGTTTCGCGATACGCCTTCGGATCGGGGAAGAGTAGATTCGTGATCAGGTGTGGCAGACGGTTTTCGCGGATACTGCGTCCCTGCCAGGCGGCGTCGGCGACGAAGAAGTAGGTTTGAGAATCGTCGCGGACGAAGATGCCCATCTGTCCGTGCGCGTGGCCAGGGAGTTCGACGGCGAGAATCGATTCGTCGCCAAGTAAATCGTAGCCGCGCGTGAATGGCGCGTATTCGGGCGGGAGGTGAACGGGGCGAGACATGTCCACGGGGGCGGCGCGGGAGTCGAAGTCGCTGGGGATGAGACTCGGCAGGTAGGCGCGGCGAACCGCTGACAGTCCACGCGTGAAGCGGACTGAGTCAAACGCGTGCGGGAGGTAGACGGAACGCGCGCGGTCGAAGTCGGTCAGCGCGGCGACGTGATCCGCGTGGAAGTGGGAGATGAAGACGCGGGAGATGTCGCGGGGTCGAAGGTTGAAAGTCAAAAGTTGGTTGACGGCGAGGTCGGCTTCGGTGAGGGTGACGGGCGTGGCGTGACGGTAGAGGCTGTAAGGGAGTTTGCTCGTGGCGTCGAAGAAGCGGTAGGAGTAACCCGTGTCGAAGAGCATCGCGCCATGACGGGGATGCTCGATCAGCGCGAACATGGCGGGGAAGCGGATGTGTGTGCGCGAGCCGCCGCGAATGGCGATGTGTTCGGGGCAGGTGCAGTAACCTGCGTGGAGGATGTGAAGTTGAATCATTTTTTTAAACACGAAGGGCACAAAGGGGATGAAGGTGGGTGGGTGATGATTTTGTTGAATTGCTTTGATTTTCTTGGACGATTATCGAAGGGAAGTCCTCACGTTGAATAAGCATCAAAAAATTTGTGTACTTCGTGTCCTTTGTGGTTAAGATTTTCTCTTCCACCAATCAACAAATTTTTCGAAGCCTTCTTCGTTCGAGACGCGAGGTTTATAGCCGAGATCGTTTTTCGAAGCGGAGATATCGAGGGTGGTACTGAGCGAGACCATCGCCACGCTGTAACGCGTGAGCGGCGGCTCGGGCTGACCAGGTAGAAGGCGGGCGACGAATTCCATCGCACCCGCGATCTTGTCCACGAGGGGATAGGGTAGTCGTCGCGTGGGATATTTCAAGTCGAGACGCTGGCAGAGTTTTTCGACCATCGCCCACAAACGGATCGGCTCGCCGTTGGTGATGTTGTACTTTTTGCCGAGCGCGTGCGCGGGCGCTTCAGCGCAGAGCAGGAGCGCGTCCACCACATTTTCGATGTAAGACATGTCGGCGAGATTTTGCCCGTCGCCAATGACGCGCAGGATGCCGCGTTCGAGACGGTTGATCAGCCGCGGCAGGATGATGCGGTCGCCGGGTCCGAAGATGGCGCGCGGACGAATTGTCACCGTGGGCAGGCCGTCGGCGAAGGCTTTGTCCACTTCCTCTTCGGCCAGTCGCTTCGTGCGCGCGTACTCGGTGACAGGCGGCGGCAGAGGGTCGGTCTCTTTGACATTGAGGCGCGGCGCGAAGCGGAAGTAAATGCTCGGCGTGGAGACATGCACGAGGCGTTTGACGTTATGTTCCTGACAGCCGCGGATCACATTTTGCGTGCCGAGCACGTTGGCCCTGTAGAAAACGTCGCCACGTCCCCAGTCGTTGGCGAGCGCGCCAGAGTGGAAGACGATCTCCTGTCCTTTGCAGGCATTGGACATGGCTTGCGCATCTTCGAGATTCGCCAGCGCCGCGCGGATGCCCTGCGCTTCGAGGACGTTCAACCGCGCGGGGTCGCGCCCCACCGCGGTGACGTCCCAGCCGAGGGTGTGCAGGCGATGCGCGAGCGCTCCGCCGAGGAAACCTGTTGCGCCTGTGATGAGCGCTTTCATACAAAAATCTCCGTAGATTCGGTGGTCTCGATACGCCCCGAAGAGCACGAGGCTACTCGACCACCAAGGTTGCCATGGAAGTTAATTTTTCTCGAATGATTTTTGAATTATGACGGACATCAGTGGGGAATTTTTTGGCAAATAAGAAGTTCTTGATTTGTGCGGCTTGCGGATGACTCTTTGCCAACGCAATCAACTCGCGTTTGATGGATTCTTTATCCGCATTCCGCGCGGACGCTTCGAGTTCGACCCACAGCATAGGTTCACCATCCACGCCAACGAGGGCGGTACGGTAGACGGATGGGTGGGCATTGAAGATGCCTTCGATCTGCTCGGTGAAGAATGTGCCGTGACGGGTCTCCACGCGGTGGGACTTGCGTCCGCAGTACCAGAGGCGTCCGCTCTCATCGAAGTAGCCGAGGTCGCCCATGCGGTGGACGGTCTCGCCGCGGTCGTCAATCTTGGCGAGGCGGTTGGCTTCGTCGCGGGCGACGTAGGCTTTCGTCACCGCGCCGCCTTTGACCGTAATTTCTCCAACTTCATTTATAGGCAACTCCAGCGAATCATCCCATCGCTGAATCGCTGAATCGCTGATTCGTATGATCCGCACATCCGCCCCGTCCACAGGTTTCCCGATGCAGACGCCCGCGCCTTTCGCGGATAAGTGTCGTGTCTCTTTGAGAATCTCTTTGCTATCAATCACTGAAATCGGCAGGGACTCGGTCGCGCCGTAGATTCCGAATATGCGCGCGGAGGGGAGGAGCTTGGCGGCCTGCTCCAGCACGGTGACCGGCGCGGGCGCGCCTGCGGTGATGACGCGTTTGAGGCTGGGGAGTCCGAGTCCGCGCGCGAGGGCGTAGTCCGCAACGTGGTCGAGCATGATCGGCGAAGCGAACATGTTGGTGACGTTGAAGCGGCGAATCGCGTCGGTCACTTTGGCGGGGTCCACTTTGGCGGGCGGAGGGAAGCGCATGTCGGGGATGACGGACGTGACGCCGAGCAGGATGTCAATCAGCGCGAAGAGAGGGAAGGCGGGCAGGTCAATTTCTTCTTCGTGGATGTCGAAGGTGGCGCGGAGCATGTTCAGTTGCGCGGAGAAATTTTGCTGGGAGTAAACCGCGCCTTTGGGGAGGCCTGTGGAGCCGCTGGTGTAGATGATGGCCGCATGTGACGAAGCGTCTGATGTGTTTGAATGTTGAACGTTGAACGTTAAACGTTTAACGGACGCAATACTGATATTGTGTTTGACAGTATCCTTCCCCCAACCGTAGATTTTGCGGATGGCGTGCGTGAGCGTGTTGCCGAGGAAGATTTCGGGTTGGGATTCGTTGAGACAGTCTGTGACGTTGCGCAGGCCGATGGCGGGATCCACCATCACAGGGACGAGGCCGAGTTTCAGCAGGGCGAAGCAGAGCGCGAAGAAATCCGCGGCGGGCGGCGACATGAGCGCGACGCGCTGACCCGCGCGTAAACCGAGGGCGACAAGTCCGCGCGAGAGGAGCTCGGTTTTTTCGTGAAGTTGTCCGAATGTGACTGTATCCCACGCCGCGCCGCGTTTAAAAATCAACGCGGCCTTTTCAGGATGCCGCGTTGCGTGTGTTTCGAGCAGGCTGTGGATCGGTTCGGTCATGCTGCCGATTTTATCATTCAGGAGGTCTGGTATTCGGGATGGCGTTTCAAGTACGCGCTGACAAACGAACACATGGAGCGAATCTTGAATCCGCTGGAGCGTGCATAGTCCAAGCCCGTTTTCACCAGCTTCCCGCCAACGCCCTGTCCCTCCCACTCTGATGGGACGCCTGTGTGCAGGAAGGTGATGGTGTCGCCGTGGAGGGTGTAAGTCAGTTCGGCGACAAGATCGTCCACGCGAATTTCGAAGCGGCTTTTTTCGGGGACATGCAAAACATTAAGTTCATCCAGATTGACGTTCATTTGATTCCTTTCCTCCAGTCACTGAAAATCTTAATCCTGCGTTCGTATCTCTTATCCCGCATCCCCCGCCCTCAACCTCAAATACGAATCATAGCGCTCTGCGTGAATTTTGTTTTCTTTTAGCGCGGATAGCACCGCGCAACCGGGTTCGTGGATGTGCGTGCAGTCGCTGAATTGACATTCGGCCACCAGCGGCGCGAGCTCGGGGAAGTATGCGTCCATCTCTTCGGGTTCGGTGTCCCACAGCGCGAGGGACTTCCAGCCGGGCGTGTCGGCCACGTAGCCGCCCTCCGCGAGCGGTAGCAGTTGACGCGAGACCGTGGTGTGCTTGCCCTTGCCCATCGCCGCGCTGATCTCGTTGACCGCCAGCCCCAGCCCGGGTTGCAACGCGTTGAGCAGGGATGACTTGCCCGCGCCGCTCGGCCCGGCCAGCGCGCTGACCTTTTTCGCGAGCGCGGCCCGCAACTCGTCCACGCCCGCGCGGGTTTCGGCGGAGGTATAAATCACGCGGTAGCCGATGGATTCGTACATGCCGAAGATGTCGCTTGGCGCGTCCACCAAGTCAATTTTGTTGGCGACGATGATGGGCGGAATCTTCTGCTTTTCGGCCACCACGAGGAAACGATCGAGCATCCGCAATCTTGGGGTGGGATGCGCGCAGGCGAAGACGAACACGGCCTGGTCGCAATTGGCCAGCAAAATTTGTTGATAGATTCCCTGCGGACGCGGGTCGAGGCGGACGATGGCCCGGACGCGCGGCTCCACTTCCTCGATCGCGCCCGACCCGTCGGCGTGACGCGTGATGCGGACGCGGTCGCCCACCGCCGCGAGGTCGCCCTCCCGAGGTCCGCGCTTGATGCGTCCGCGCAGTTGACAAACAACCGCGCCTGAATCGGTTTCCACAGTGAAGAAACCAGATTGGGCGCGGATGATGAGGCCGGAGAGAAAATCAGTCACGGAATGGAAACTCGAATTCGTCATTGCGAGGAACGTTCTTTGTGACGAAGCAATCCCCGCGTCGTGAGGGAGATTGCTTCGCAACGAACGCTCGCAATGACGGCTGTGCCTGTTACGGCCTCGGCGTGCGGGTGGGGATGCCGCCAAAGGGCGTGGGGGTGAAGAAGGCCGGGCCGCCGACGGGGCCAAACCAAACCGTCGTGCGAAGAGGGCGTCCGTAAAAATAGGCTTCGGCCACATATTGGAAGAGCGGCGCGGCGAAATCGGAGCCCTCGCCGACGTATTCAGAAACGACCGCGATGGCGATATCGGGCCGGCCGTTGAAATTGCCGTAGGTATAGCCCGCGAACCAGGCATGGGGCAGGCCGGGGATGTTGGATTCGGCTGTGCCTGTTTTGCCCGCCACAGGCAGGCTCATGTTGCCGCTACGGATCAGGCGGAAGTTGGCGGTGCCGCGCGGTTGCGTGACGACCCACTGCATGGCTTCCTGCAAGGCCGCGAGACGCTCGGGCAGGACGGGAAGAGTCCCGACGATTTCGGGCTGGAAGGTTTGGACTTCGTTGCCGTTGGCATCCACGATCTTTTCGATCAATTGCGGACGGTAGAGCGTGCCGCCGTTGCCGATGGCGGCCATGAAGCGCGCCACCTGAAGCGGGGTGACCAGCACGTCGCCCTGGCCGATGGCCTGGTTGGTGGCTTCGAGTTCGCTGGTGGGATCTTTGATCTGTCCGGGCTCCTCTTCCACGCCGACAATGCCGGTGAGCGCGCCCAGGCCGAAGCCGCGTGCCATCTTTGCCACGTCGCCGCCGCGTCCATTACGGAACAGGTCGAGGCCGATGTGGTAGAACCAGGGGTTGCACGAGCGCATCAACCCTTCTTGCAAGGTGAGCAGGCCAGAGGGCACACTATCGCTGGAGTTGCAGAACAATCCCGCGCGCAGACGTGACTGGCAGTGATCATACGTCCAGTCGTATAGGATGGGATTCCCCAAATCGGCGAATTCGTATTGGCACTCGTAGGTGGTTTCGGGCTCGAAGAGTCCGCTATCGAGGCCCGCGGAGAAGGTGATGACTTTAAAGACCGAGCCGAGCGGATACTGTCCCTGCGTGGCGCGGTTGTACATGGGTTGTTCCTGGTCGGCGAGAAGGTCGTTCACCAGATAGCCGTTGTTGTAATTCTCTGGGTCGAACAGATTGGGGTCGAAGCCCGGCGAGGAGGCCAGCGCCAGCACGCGCCCCGTATCGCGTTCCATCACCACGATCGCGCCTGTGAAGCCCGCCAGCGCCAGTTCGGCGTAATTTTGCAGGTTCTTGTCGAGCGTCAAATAGACGTTGCTCGAGGGCGATGATTCTTTGTTGGCAATATTGGTAACGATCTGTCCCTGCGGGTTGGCGACGTATAACGAGCCGCCATGCTTGCCCGCGAGATAATCTTCCTCGCCCTTTTCGATTCCGATCTGGCCGACTCGCTCATTGCCGCAATAGCCGAGACGTTTGTAGCGATCCAAATCTTCGGCGAAGATACTCAGGGTGTAACCGAGAGTCTGCGAGGCGGAGCCGCTGTTGTGATAATAACGCGTGGTGTAATAGTCGGTGGCCAACCCGCTGAATCCCAGGCTCAAGAGGCGCGCGCCCTCCTCGGTAGATGTAGTGCCGACGGGGATGTACCAGCCCGGCCCGGAGGCGATGATGTCATTGTTGAGTTCTTCAGGGTTCACGCCCGTCACGCGCCAGAGTTCGGTGGTGAGATCGAACAGGCGCTCAAAGTTGACCGCGCCCGTGTCCACGCCGAGCGCGACCGCCTCGGTGGTGGTGACGAGCGGCGCGCCGTTGCGGTCAAAGATGTCGCCGCGGGCGGGGGCTTTGCAGTCCAGCGCGAGGCGGTTGCCTCCCGCCAGTTCGGGCAGGATGAGGGTCACGTCCCAGGCCAGTTTCCACGCGCCGTCTTCCAGGTTGAGGCGCGCGCTAAAGTCGCGGGCAATGTCGCCTGCCAATGTGGAATGGTACGTGATGCGGAAGGGAACCTGGGCGGCGGTTGGACTGATAGTGGCCGCGCCCACTTCAAAGTCGAGGCTGGCCGCGCTGAGCAGGTTGAGGTTCTCGCGGTAACGCGCGGCAAAGTCTTCGGGCGTGACGGCGGCCTGCGAAGCCTTGTCGAGATACGCGTACATCGCGGCGTAGTCTTCGATCTTGAGCGCGTCGAGGAAGGCCGTTAACGCGGGGGCGGCGTTCGGCGCGGGCGTGATGCCCACCTCAGGCGGCGGCAACGGCGTGGTCGTAGACTCGGGCGGAGCATTAAATCCACCGCCGCTGGTGCAACTGACGAGCGCCCAGAGCGCAAGCAAAAATAGGTAGCGAAGTTTTTTCATTCAGAACCTTTTCTACCCCCCTTCCGTCCCCCCATTTTGAAAAAAATGGGGAGAAACTTGGGGAGCGAGAATTTCCTTAAAAACAGGACACTCATATTTCAAAAACGATTGACAGGCGGCAGACGCTTCGGCGCTGGGCAAGACATCCATTTGCAAAAGCAGTCTCGTCACGTGGCAGAGCGGCAGTCCCATCACGCTGGCAAAACAACCCGCCATCGAAGCCACGGGTTGGAACTGCGCGTGTTGAATGGCATACGCGCCCGCCTTGTCGAGCGGATCGCCCGTGGCAACGTAATTGTCAATTTCCGCGTCCGAATAATCACGCATCGGCACATCGGTGACGCACACATCGCGGACGAGATGACCATCGGAGACGCGTAGCGCCGCAATGCCCGTGTAGACTTGATGCACGCGCCCGCGCAACTGACGCAACATCCGCTTCGCCTCCGACGGGTCGGCGGGTTTGCCTAAAAGCGCGTTCGCGTCCACGACGGTTGTATCCGCCGCGAGCACGACCTGCGACGCGTCCGCAAACAAGGACGAGGCCCGCGCCTTCTCCTCTGCCAAACGTACAACGTAATTGCGCGGCGATTCGTTCGCGCGCGGCGTCTCGTCCACGTTCGAGACGATGATCTCGAACGGCAATCCCGCCAGCGCGATCAAGTCCTTGCGACGCGGCGAGTTGGAGGCTAATACGAGCAGAGGGCGTTCGTTCATGAGTGGAAATTCTAACACACGCAACCCCCTCCCCGACCTCCCCCATTTTCGTTTTTTGAAAATGGGGGAGGGAGTTTTTTTGAATAGGGTCGGATTGCCAATCCGACCTACTCGGCGGTACAATGAAAAAAATTGTCTGGACGAGGAGGAAGGCATGAAGGAACTCAAAGACCGTATTTTGAAGGACGGGCAGAATCTCGGCGATGGGATTCTCAAAGTGGATAGTTTTGTCAATCATCAGGTGGATCCCCTCCTGATGGACGCCTGCGGCAGGGAATTTGCGCGGCGCTTTGCAAACGTGGGCGCCACCAAAATTTTGACGGCGGAGATCAGCGGCATCGCCCCCGCGCTGACGACCGCGATTCATCTCGGCCTGCCCGTGGTCTACGCGCGCAAGCACAAACCGATCACCATGCCCGATCAGGTCTATCTGACCCTCGCGCCCTCACACACCAAAGGCCGCATGGTGGAGTTGATCGTCTCGCCCGAATACATGGCAAACGGCGAAAAGATCCTCATCATTGACGACTTCCTCGCCTCAGGCTCCACCATCCTCGGCCTTGTCCGTCTCGCGGAGGCCTCTGGCTCGAGCATTGTTGGCATCGGCGCGCTGATCGAAAAACTCTTTGAAGGCGGCCGCGCCGCGCTAGAACCGCTGGGTGTGCCCATCGAGTCGCTGGCGTGCATCACGAAGATGGATGACGGGACAATGGAGTTTAGAGAATAGGGAAGGGAGAACAGAGAGTAGAGAGCAGTGCGAATTGCGTATTTCGTTTTGCGTAATCGGTGGATTGCGCGGCTGGTGAGATGGATGTTTGCCCACATGAGTTTTGCGATTCCTGTTAAGCGCCTGCGCGAGACGGATACGCTGATGGCGTTTTATCACCCGAAGCCAGCGTATCCCTTCCACGTCATCATCGTCCCGAAGAAAGACGTCGCGTCGCTGATGCACCTCAACGCGTCCGACGCGGCGTTCCTATCCGATCTATATTCCACCGTCCAAAGCCTGGTGGACGAACACAAACTCCCCGCCTATCGGCTCATCGTCAATGGCGGGGAATTCCAGGAGTTTCCGCAGTTGCATTTCCATTTGGTGGCAGATGTCTCTTGACCATGTGCAAATATAAAGTTGACGATAAAATCACCGTGAAAACCGATGACTAACAACTGGAACCTCCTCGGACACACCTGGGCAGTGGACATGCTCCGCCGCCACATCGCCACGGGCGAGACGCGTCACGCCTACCTTTTCGCGGGGGCCGGCGGACTGGGACGCCGCTCCCTCGCTTTGGCGTTTGCGCGCGCCCTCAACTGCTCCAATCCGCCCGCGCCGGGCGAGTTCTGCGGCGCGTGCCGCGCCTGCAAACAGTTCGGAGAGCGAAGGCATCCTGACTTAAGCATTGTTGAACCGACCATCAAAGACCCCGACGACCGCAACGCGTTGATCCCAGCGCAATATGGGGAAATTCGCATTTCACAAATTCGCGATTTACAGCGCATATTAAACCTGAAACCCTACGAGGCAAAATATCGCGTGGTGGTTTGTGAACGCTTTAATCAGGCGAACTCCGAAGCCTCCAACGCCTTTCTAAAAACGCTCGAAGAGCCGCCCGCTCACGTGATTGTATTGCTCACCGCCGACAACCCTGAATCGCTTTTGCCCACCATCGTCTCGCGCTGCGAGGTTTTGCGCCTGCGTCCGCTTCCCGTTGAGCAAGTGCAGAGAGAATTAGAGAGCAGGGGAGTAGAGACCAGCCGGGCGGAATTGCTCGCGCATATCAGCGGTGGACGTCCCGGCTACGCGTTTCGTCTGGCCGAGGACAAATCTCTGCTGGAGTTTCGCCAGCAAAAACTGGACGATCTGCAAAAACTCCTCGCCTCCTCGCGCGTGGACAAGTTCACCTACGCTGAGAAACTCGCCAAAGAGAAGGACACGATGCGACAGACCTTCATCGTCTGGCAATCGTTCTGGCGTGACGTGTTCCTATGCGCGTCGAAGGCGGATTCCCCATTCGCGAACGTGGATCGCGCCGAGGAGATCGCCTCGCTTGCGGCGCGGCTAAATCTTTCCGCGGCGCGTCAACGCGTGAATGAGGTCGAGCGCGCCCTGCGTCAAATGGAGCGCAACGTCAATGCGCGTTTGCTGACGGAAATCTTGTTGCTCGGTTGGAATCATTAAGGAGTCGCCATGTGCCGAAGCATTAAACCCCTGCGTCTGCCTGACCGCCCCGCGACGGAAGAAGAAATGTACGAAGCCGCGTTGCAATACGTGAGAAAAGTCAGCGGATTTCGCAAACCGTCCAAAGTCAACCAGGCCGCGTTCGACGCCGCCATCGCCGAAGTGGCCGCGGCCACACGGAAGATGTTGGCCGCGTTGCCCGCCAAAGGGAGCCAGGCGTAACAAATCTCCATCCCCCCCCACGCGTCATTGACCAAAAACTGCCGCGCAGATTGCTTGACCCGACTCCCATTGTGCGTTAGAATGTCGCTCGCCTTTGCCTCTGTAGCTCAGTGGATTAGAGCGTTTGGTTGCGGACCAAAAGGTCGCGTGTTCGAGTCGCGCCAGAGGCGCCATCATGATGAGGAGCGGAGTTCCGCTCCTTTTTAATTCCTATGAAAAAAACCCAAATTCTACTCACTAATGACGATGGCATCCAATCGCCGGGCTTGTGGGCCGCGGCCGAAGCCCTGTCCGCGTTGGGATATGTGACGGTGGCCGCGCCCCGCGAACAGTCCTCGGGCATGGGGCGCAGCCTGCCCGGGACTTCGGACGGGATCATCCAACCCGAGACGCTGGTCGTCCACGGGCAGGCGTGGACAGTCTATGCGGTGGGGGGTAGTCCCGCGCAGGCAGTGTTGCACGCCATCCTCGAGATCATGCCCGAACCGCCCGACCTGGTGGTGTCGGGAATCAACTACGGCGAGAATATCGGCACGGGCGTCACTGTCTCAGGGACGGTGGGCGCGGCCATGGAAGCCGCCGCGCTGGGGTATCGCGCCCTGGCCGCATCGTTGCAGACCGACCGCGAATATCATCTCTCTTATTCGCGCGAGGTTGATTTTTCTGTGGCCGCGCATTTCACCGCCCGGTTCGCGCGCATGTTGCTGGAAAAAGAATTTCCCCTCGACGTTCAATTGCTGAAACTCGAAATCCCCTCCAACGCGACGACAGAAACGCCGTGGGAGATCGCCCGCCTCACGCGTCAACGCTACTACGAAGCGCTGAAGCCGAACCGCTCCTCCTGGGACGTGGCCGCCACCGTGGACTACCGCGAGGCGATGCGACTCGATGGCGAACCCGAAGACACCGACGCGTTCGTGATGCGTCAGAAGCGCCGCGTGGCCGTCACGCCGCTCAGCCTCGATTTGACTTCGCGCCTGGAACTCCCCGCGCTCGAAAAATTCATGCGCGAATAAAAAAAACAGGCCGTGAGGCCTGTTTTTTTTATTACAGATGCGGCGAAAGTTTTGCCACCAGTTTGTCTTTGGGTAGGAAGCCAGTCAGTCGTTCCTGCAACTTCCCGCCTTTGAAGAACATCAGCGTCGGGATGCCGAGGATGCCATATTCCATCAACAAGCCGGGATTGGCATCCGCGTCCAGTTTGACGACTTTCACCTTGCCCTGCCAATCTGTCGCCACCTGCTTGACGATAGGGTCGAGCATTTTGCACGGCCCGCACCACACCGCGGTCACGTCTACTAGCACGGGTTCGGTGGAATTGATCACCTCGGTTTGAAAGGTGTCTTGCGTAACATAGTTTAGTTCGGTCATTTTGCCTCCACAGGCATGGACGACAACAACCCGCGTTCTATTACGTTGACGCCCTTAATTTCACATGATAGAATGCAGTCCGCTTTATCGCGGGCGCGTAGCTCAATGGCAGAGCAGTGGCCTTTTAAGCCATTGGTTGAGAGTTCGAATCTCTCCGCGCTCATAGAAAAATCCTCCTTATGGAGGGTTTTTTGTTTGATAGTCCCCATTTAGGGGATGACATTCGAATCTTTTTTCGTTTTATTATTCCCAACCCAATTTAGCCAGCCTGCCGATCACGCGCATGAAAGCATTCACCACTGCCGGGTCGAAGTGTCTCCCCGTCTCCGATTGAATGTGACTTAGCGCATCTTCGATTGACCATGCGCGGCGATAGGGACGGTCAGACGTGAGCGCGTCAAAGACATCCGCCACGGCAAAGATGCGCGCGGCAATGGGAATCTGGTCGCCTTTCAAGCCGCGCGGATAGCCAGTCCCGTCCCATTTTTCGTGATGAGAATAGGGGATGTCGAGCGCGAGGCGAAGATAAGCGATGGAAGAGAGCATATCAATCGCCATCTCCGGGTGACGTTTCATGATCTTCCACTCTTCATTGGAAAGCGGGCCTTCCTTCAGCAGGATCGAATCAGGGATTCCCATTTTGCCAATATCGTGCAACATCGCCCCGCGGCGCATGTGAACCAACTCCGCCTCCTTGATTTGAAATTCGCGCGCCAACCGTTCGGTCATTTCCGTTACCCGGAGGGTGTGTCCCTCCGTATCTTTGTCGCGCATATCCAGCGCCTTCGACCATCCCTCCAATGTGGAATCGTACGCCATCGTTAAATCGAGATTGGACTGTTGCAGGCCTTTAAAAAGCATGGTGTTTTCGATAGCGATGGCGGCCTGCCCGCCAAGCGTCTCGAAATACTCCAGCCATTCCGCGTCGGCTTCAAAGCGCGTGCGATGGAAACTTTCCATCACGCCCGTAACTTCGCCCCTGGCGATTAGCGGCACACAGTAATAACTTTGGAAACCTTCGCGGGCAAACAGGGGTGAACGCTCGAAACTATATTGCAGGTACGGTTGCAGGTCGGGCGCTTCAAAGGCCTTTTTACTCAAGGCGGCCTTGCCTGCCAGCCCTTCGCCAATACGAAGGTTGGTATATTGCAGGGCGTTCGTTCGCAACCCTCGCCCAGACGCGTACCGCAAGGAACTCATGAAAGGCTCGCGAACGAGTATGACCGCCGCGTCCATTTGCAACTGCGCCATCATTTGTTGAAGGATGACGTTGAGCGTGGTTTGGAAATCCATACTGCCAGTAATAGCGGTATCAATGATGCGAAGCGAGTTCAGACGCTCTCGTTGTCGTTGATTTATTATGTCCGCATGGCGATGCGACTCGTTTTCCATCACGGCCACGGTAGTGGTTGTTCCGTCATTCCAGCGGGCAAAATGCCATTTGATCAGCTTTCGCGTTCCATCCCTGGCCGTACTTTCCAGCATCTGCGTCAGAACCTGGCCTTGTCCCATCTTCTCCAGGGCTTCATTAAACAGACGTCCGCTTTCATTGAGGAAAATCAATTCAGAGGGATGTTTTCCCGTCGCTTCTTCCAGCGAATACCCCAGGGCTTGTTCGGCGGCCAAATTCCAGTATTCGATCCGATACTCCCTCCCCAAAACCATGCAACCAACGGGCATGGCGTTTAACGGAAGCAAAAACTCCCTTTTCTTATTCGGCGACGATGGTTGATGATGTTCCTGCGGCGAGAGCCCAGGTTGCGTGGAATCGGTGGGATCATTCATAGTTTTTGCCTGGACGCGGGGCGCAGCGTGTCCCTACACGCTGCGTCCCCATTCCGCCGCGTCTCCATGTTGAAGCGCCGGGTCTAGAAAAGGGATACCCGTCGCTTGCCATCAAACCTGCCCCTAAGCGTTATTGAACGACCTTGCCAGGTCTGCCAGCGATTGCGCGTGCGAGGAGGTTAAGCGTTCGCGCTCTTCGTGGCTCAATTCAAACTGCTCGCCCAGATAACCCTTTTGCAGGGCGGCTTCCGGGTTTTCGAGAAGCATTTTTCGAAATTGACGGCTCACGACAGCCGCGGCCAGCAAATAATTGAGGCCATCGTGCCCGTCGGCCTGCTGAATGCGCCGACGAGGGGGAAAGGATTGAGGGATGAACATGGTATTTTTCCCGTCTGGAGTTTCCCTGTTACTTGCCCGTGCCGCCTTCGACATCGGGAGATGCAATACGGATGAGAAAAAGCGCCAGGGAAAATACCGTCGCGAGAGAGATGGTTCGTTCCACTTTGGCGGCCAGAAGGTAAAAGCGGTCGAAAATCGGGGTCATGTTTTCCTTCCTTTCTTTTTTTGTAGGTGAACATGGTTCCGAATTTCTCCCAAGATAAAACTACCCAGGCTTCAAAACAGGCTTCAAATATTAATAAAAACAGCCCCTTGCGGGGCTGAATAATGAGTTTGGCGGGCAGATCAAGCGATCAGTTTTCGATACAACGCCTCCGTCTCTTCTGATGGCGGCAGGCCAAAAAGTCGTTCCGATGTCTCGCGGCAGGCCTGGTATTGGCGCACAACCGCGGCGCGATCCTCGCGGGCGGCGTGGGCGCGCATCGCCAATTGGTGGGCAGGCTCGCAGGCAGGATCCAGTTTCAGCGCGCGGCGGCAGGTTTCCAGCGTGTTTTCGGCGTCGCCGCGTCGGTTGTAAATTTCGGCCAGGTGAATGGCGGCTTCGATAAACAGGCGAAGAAGCCGTTCGCGGTCCGGGATGGCCCAGGTCGCGCCGATGTCGGCCAGGTAGGGTCCCCTCATCAGCCGCACCGCCTTCTCGTAATGTTCGACGCGTTCAACCTCGGCGTTGGCGGCGCGGGCGCGGGCCAGGTACGTTTCAAAGTCCTCGAGATCGTGGTCATAATCAATGGAACGATTGAAGCGATAACTCTCTCCATCGTGAAGAATGATATCGGCGAAGCCAATCGCGCGGCGCAGGCGATACATCTCGTTCTTGAAGCGTTGACGCACGCGCTCGGGTTCGTCGAAATCGGGCCACAGCGCCTCGGCCACCCGGTCTTTGCTTAACATTTTTTCCGACGTGAGAAAGAGGAAAAATAATTCGCGCACCGATTGCGTGGGCCAATCCACCTCCTGCGCGTTGACCGTCACCTTCGTCAAGCCCAGGGATTGGACGCTGAGGCGCGGCGCGGCCAACGTGACGGATTGCGGGATGCGCCTCAAATCTCGACGGAGGGCGGGCATCCGCGCCTCGAGCCGATCGGCCTGTTGGAAGGCGGGCGCGGCCAAACGTCCGATGGATGCGTCGGCGCGCACCCCTTCCAGCCACGGACGCGCCCGTCGAATCGTCGCCGCCAGCGCGTGGGGCGTCGTCCTGCTTTTTTCCAGCAAGAGTTTGAATGTTTCCCTGGCCGCCTCGCCCTTGCCCGCGGAGGAGAGAGCCGCCGCCAGCCAGACGCGCGCCCACATCGTTTCGAATTGTCGCCCACCGTCATCGAAAAGTTGTTCGGCGCGTTCGAGAGACTTGATGGCGGCGCGCGCTTCGCCCCGCGTCAGTTCCAACCGTCCGCTTTGCAGAAGCCAAAGCCCCAGCAAATATTGCGATTGACTGGCTTCGATGGCGGGACGCGCCTGCGCCAGCGTTTGCCGCGCCTGTTCGTGCTCGCCCAGTAAGATGGACAGGGCCGCCTGTGCGATCGCAAGATGGTTGCCCACGAAACGATCCTCGATTTCGCGCGCAATGGCTTCGGCTTGCTCGAACGATTGGCGAGCGCCGTCCGTTTCGCCCAACTCCATATAGAGTTCGCCCAGCCCGATTTCGATCATCGCCTCGCTTGCCAAGTAGCGACAGCGGCTGGCGCAGACCAGCGCTTCTTTGTAAAAAATGTTGGCCTTTTCATATTCGCCCAGCGCCTCGTGATACAAAAGCGCCAGGTTGTTGAGCGCGGCCGATTGCCACGAAAGATTTCCATCTTTTCGCCAGATTTTTTCCGCCGCCAGGTATGATTTTTCCGCCGCTTCGTAATTTCCAAGCGCGCGATAGGCCGAGCCGCAACTCAACAAAAGGATGGGGATACTGTCGGTTTCATTGAGGTCGGTGTACAGGGCCAACGAACGTTCGAGACATTCCGCCGCCTGGCGGGTGCGCCCCATTCGATTTAAAGCGATGCCCTTGGCCCGTTGCGCTTCGGCATGATCCGATTGAAGGTTGGGGCTATCCTGGGTCAATTTCAGCGCTTCATCGGCATCATCTACGGCGGCGCTGTATTCGCCCAGGTTGAAATGCGCAACGGAGCGGCGGACGAGCGCCAGGGCCAGCCCGGGCGTTTCGGAGCGGGCGCGATAGATTGTCACGGCCTGGTCGAGCAGAGACAGGGCCTCGCGGTAGTGGCCGCGCAAATAACCGATGCCGCCGCGCAAAGAGAGTATCCCCGGCCGCGAGTTTGCCAGCGCGGGCGGCAGGGCGTTTAACCAATCGGTCAAGGTAAGCGCCGCGCGGCGAAACATATAGGCCCCGGCGCGTTCGACCAGCCCCGCCAGTTTCTCGGCGTCGTTGAATTGATGGCAAACGTGATAAGCCCGCTCCCATTCGCTGCGCGCCTCATACGCTTCCATCAGGCGCAATTGGATGGTCTGCGCCAGGTCGGGATGTTCCTCCTGCAAGCGGGCGCGCAGAAAATCGCGGAAGAGATGATGGTAACGCAGCCACCGTCCATCTGAACCGACGGGTAGGACGAACAGGTTGTTTTCCAAAATGTGGTTTAACAGGCTGGGCCAGTTCAACGATTTTGAAAAAAAATTCCCCAAAACGGCGCGGCACAGATCGGCGTCGAACTCGTCAAACAGCGAGGCGTAGAGCAAAACCAAGCGCACCTCGGGCGGTTGCGGCGCGAGGGCCTGCTCGTCAAAATACTGGTTCAGATCCAGCCCAGCGGCGTGGGCCACGCGGACGCGTTCGGTCGTCCCGCCTGAAAATCCCGCGAGTTGCAGGCCGGTGATCCAACCCTCGCTTTGCTTGGCCAGATCGCGGGCTGAATCTTCCGTCAATTTTATGCCGCGGTTTTGCGCGAACAACGCTTGAATTTCCTCAGGGCGAAAGGCCAGTTCGGCAAAGTCGAGGCCTTCCACCTGCTCATCCGCGATCATGCGCGGCAGGTTGGGCAGGTGCGTCAACCTGCGCGAGGAAAGCGCCAGGTGACAGTTCTCATCTGAAAGTTTAACGAAGCGGGCGATGAAGGCGCGGATAAGTTCCACATCCTCCACCAGATGGTAATCATCCAGCGCGAGAATGAAATGTTCTCGGATCGTATCGTAAACCTCGTTCGTGAGCGTGACAACCAGCGACTCGAGACCTTCCTCCAGCGAAACCACCCCGTTGAGCGCGGCCCTCGTCTCCGCGCCGAATTTCGGAAAACGCTCGGCCAGCGCCGCGATGAAATAATTGATGAACCGCTGTGGGTCGCGGTCGAGTTCATCCAGCGTGAGCCAGCAAACGGGCAACTCGCTCTTGCTCGCATAATCCACCAGCAGGGAAGTCTTGCCATACCCTGCCGGCGCGGAAATAAGAATGAGTTTTTTATCGAGAAATTGGTTAAGCAGGTTCATCAAGCGCGGCCGCGCCAGCAAATGTTTGCGGCGACGCGGCAGGCTGACCTTGGTTCGGCTGAATGGCTGTCCCATGAGACAAATCTTTCTAGTTCGCGCAACTCGCGCAAACCCGAAACCTAACAATTATGCAATTTTTATTATTCTACCCCAGGCGCGCGAAAATTCTCCCCCTTCCTCCCAATTGTTTACTGGCTCAACACCTCCAGCATTTTGGCGTGCAATTCCTTCCCTGCCGCCAAAACCGACGGCGCCGACGAGAGATAGTCATCCCTGCCCTGCAAATTGGTGACGCACGCCCCCGCCTCCTCGGCCACCAACCCCGCCGCGGCTACGTCCCACGGCTGGAGCGAAAGTTCCCAATAGCCATCGAACCGTCCCGCGGCCACGTAACAAAGATCCAACGCGGCGGAACCCAGCCTGCGGACCCCCTGTGTCTGCCGCGCGAAGCGACCAAAATATTCCAGATTGTTGACCTTCGCCGTCCACGTGTTGTACGGGAATCCCGTCACCATCAATGCCTGACGAAGCTCCGCCACGCGCGTGACGTGGAGCGGGCGCGTGTTTAAGTGAGCGCCGCGGCCCCTTTCGGCGCTGAACATCTCGTCGCGCATCGGGTCGTAGACCGCAGCCAGGCGCGTCTGCCCGTCCCACGCGCAGGCGATGGACACGCAAAAGATGGGAACGCCATGCGCGTAGTTCACCGTCCCATCGAGCGGGTCAATGTACCACGTCAGGTCGCCGCTTCCGCTTTCTCCGCTTTCCTCCGCCACAAAACGGCTTGAAGGCCATTGGCGTCGAATCTCTTCGAGTAAAAAATTTTCAGACTTGTGGTCAATCTCGGTTACAAGGTCAATCACGCCTTTGAGTTGAACATCGTGATCGGTTTCGTAACCATCATGCAAAATTTTCCCCGCCGCGCGGGCGAGGGATTGGATGTCGGAGAGGGATGGAATATTCATTGAGTACAAGCCTTTTCAGCATTGGATTTTCGATGTTATTTTTTCTTTCGGTTTACTGATAAGCCTCGATTTTTTGATACCCATAAACTTATAAAATAAGGAACAAGGAAGCAAAAACCAAGACCAACAACCGTTAATTCCAAAGTTGGTTTCCAGATGGATAAAGCAATTGAGAATATTGCCATACATACGCCAGCGATCTGAGCACGCAGGGCTCCTATAGTCATGGAGCCTGGGCGAAATTCACCAGATTTTGGCGCGCCGCAAAGATAGAAAAGCCATGTTGGAGGAACAACAACCTGTCTCATTTCAAAAATTGAATTTTTGTCGAGGGAGATCAAACCTTTCATGGAGAAAAATCCACCAAGCCACATGACGATTGCAAATAGAATGAAAATATTCATTGCTCTCTCGCTTTGTGTTTCATCCATCTCGTTCGTGGGGCGGAATGGTATTCCGCCTTACGCGCCATCGCCATGCCACACGCGGCGACCAAGGGCCGAAAGCGCGAAATCCACCGCGAGGATGGCGGTCTGGTTGTGCACGTCGAGAATGGGATTCACCTCCACGAGGTCCATGCCGACAAGTTTGCCCGTCTCCGCGGCCAGCTCGCAGACGAGATGCCCCTCGCGCTGGGTCAACCCCGCGGGGACGGGTGTGCCGACGCCCGGCGCGTGACGCGGGTCGAGCGCGTCCATGTCAAAGGAAAGGTAGATGCCGTCCACGTCGCGGCTGACGCGATCAATGGCCTTCATCACGCATTGATACATGCCGATACGGTCAATCTGCTCCATGCTTTGCACCATCACGCCGGCTTCGCGCAGGTTGGCCTTTTCGCCCGGGTCGAGGTCACGCGCGCCGATGACCGCGATCCGCCGAGGGTCCACGACCGGAATCGCCTCGTCCCAGAGTTGGGTGAGGCGTCGGTCGCCGAGTCCGGCGAGCGCGGCCAGCGGCATCCCGTGGATGTTGCCCGAGGGGGTCGTCTCGTGGGTGTTGAAGTCGGCGTGCGCGTCCACCCAGATGACGCCGAGTTTTTTGAATTTGGCCGCGCCGCGAATGGACGCGAACGCCAGGCTGTGGTCGCCGCCGAGGACGAGGGGGAAGCGCCCCGCCTGCGCGCTGGTGGCAACCGAACCGGCCACGCGTCGTCCCATTGGCACGATGCAATCAATATATTTCAACTTTGGCTCGGAGACCGAACACATCTCCGCGATGGCGACCTCCACGTTGCCTTTGTCTTCCACCGTGTAGCCGAGGTCTTCGAGCCGCTCTTGCAGGTGGGCGTAGCGGATGGCGCTGGGTCCCATGTCCACGCCGCGCCGATCCGCGCCGAGGTCAACGGGAACGCCGATAATGTCTATTTGCATAAATTTCTCCTTGCCAATAATTCAAACTCTGGGTTGCTGCGGCAGTTGCACTGCCGCCAGCCAGCAGTACAACTGCTGGCAAACTGAATTAACGCTTTCCATTCCATTCATCAATCAACCGTTCAAAAAACTCATCGAGATATTTCAGCCGCTCGTCCGCGATCGCCTTCGCGGTGACCGTGAACATGCGCTCGCGAACTTTGCGAAGTTTGAAGAGATGCTCGTGATAGGCGCTGTGCGCTTCGCCCTCGACCTCTTTGCCCGTTTCGAGAAATTGATTCGACGGCGGGAAATACCACGGCGTCCCTGCCAGCGTGGCATAGCCGATAACGCGCGCCGCGCCGATGGCGCCCAGCACATCCAGTTTATCTGCGTCGAAGAGGATTTTGGCTTCGAGCGATTCGGGTTTCTCTGTACCGCGGTAACGATGGGCGCGGATGCAATGCTGGACGGCCGCGACGCGCTTCGCGTCCCAGCCCTCGGACGTGAGGACCTGCGCGGCAAATTCGGCGGAGGCGTGGTGATGATCGGCGCGCGACGCGTGGCCGGGCGTCGCGCCCTCCGCGTCGTGGAGGAGGGCCGCGACGCGGACGATGTCCATGTCCGCGCCTTCGGCTGCGGCGAGACGTTCCGCCATGCGATAGACGCGCAGAACGTGGTCAAAGTCATGGACGGCGTCGGAGTCTGTGTACCAGGTGCGGGCTTGTTCGATGGTGGGCAAGGCTAGTTTTCCGTTTCAGTGCGAAGGGAGTCTGACCATTTGATGCCCTCGCGTGCCATGTAATATGCCCCTAAAATCGTCGGCGCGAGCCAGAGGGCGATGTGTAGAACGAGTGTGTAGCCAGTGGCGATGGCAGTCCCCACCCCGTAGGCTTCGAGCACGGCGATACCGGGCTTGTCGAACGTCCCCACATAACCCGGCGCCGACGGGATTGTTGTCGCCAAATTGACAATGCCGTTCATCAACATCAACGCGAAGAACGAGACTTCAAAGTCGAAGGCATGCATCACGAACCAGTATTTGCCAGTTTCAAACAACCAAATAACGATAGAGGTAACGAAAACCATCAGCACGTTGGCGGGCGAGCGCAACGAAGCGAGGCCATCTAGAAACTTGTTCATGACGCCGGTTATTTTTTCGTGCAGGCGTTTTGGCGTCAGATGCTCGATGAACCACAGCCCGATCTGCGCTGTCCTCTTCGGGAACATGGCTGCCAGCAGGAAGATCCCCAGTGCGCCGAGAAACGCGGCCGCGCCCCATATTGACAGCGATTGGATGTCGCCTACGAAACCCGAGTCGCTGTTGATGAGCGCCAGTTCGGGCAGGTTGAGGAATACAAAGGCCAGCATCACCACCCCGTCGAAGATGCGTTCCACAATAACAGTCGCCAGCGAAGCCGAAACAGGCACGCCTTCCTTGCGTTTCAAAATCACGGCGCGCAATACTTCTCCTGCGCGGGCAGGATAAATATTGTTGCCCATGTAGCCGATGCACACAATGGGAAACATTTTGTTGGTGGGGATCGCCTTGATGGGGCGCAGAAGATAATGCCATCGCCAGGCCCGCGCCCAAAGCCCCACGAGATACACCACCACGCCAGGGATCAGCCACCCATACTCGGCAGATTGAACGGCCACCCAAAAGGACGACCATTCCAGTCCCTGCACAGCCCAATAGATAAAAACGAGGCTGATGACCAGCCCCAGCCAGAATTTCCAGTTTTTCATGCGGGGGATTTTATCACGGCGGATTGTTCACCCAGCAATTCAACCGCTGGATGAACACCCCTCAGGATATAATCCCTTTCATGGACATTAATCGCCTCTCCCCTGACTTTGAGCTGCGCGGCCTCGATGGGCGTCTCTGCCGTTTGAGCGACACCCGCGGCCGCATCGTCATCGTGGACTTTTGGTCCGCGGACTGCCCGCACGTCGTTCGCGCGGACGCGTCTTTGCGCGCGGCGATGAAACGGTGGGGAGGGGATGTGACGCTGTTAATGATCGCGTCGAACGCGAACGAGTCGCCGTCGGCGTTGGAAAACGCGTCCCACACGCGCGGCCCGTTCACGGTCTTGGTGGATGCGAAGCATGAGGTTGCGGACATGTTCGCGGCGCAGGTCACGCCTGAGGCGTTCGTCCTCGACCGCGCGGGAGTCGTCCGCTATCGCGGCGCGGTGGATGATGTGACATTCCGCCAGAAAACGGCCACGCGCCGGTTTGTGGAAGATGCGGTGGACGCGCTGTTGCGAGGCGAAGCGCCCGAGGTGACAGAGGTTCCCGCGTTTGGCTGTTCCATCGTCCGTGAAACTTGATTCATGCTAGAATCGATTCGTGACCAGTATCCCTGAACGAATTTCTTTTTTGAAGAAAATCCACCTGTTTAGCGCGCTCACCGAGGACGACCTGAAGGATGTGGCAGAGGCTCTGGTGGATGAAGCGTTTAAAGCGGAAGATGTGATTGTTAAAGAGGGGACGATGGGCGATACGTTTTATGTGATTTATCGCGGCACGGTGAAGGTGACGCGCAAACAGAAAAAGGGCAATCAACTTTTGGCGAACCTGGTGCAACAGGATTTTTTTGGGGAAGAGGAGTTGTTTAGCAAAGGCAAACGCACCGCGACGATCACCGCGACCAGCGATTGCGTTTTGCTGGCGCTACACCATGAGAAACTGGCCGAGTTGTTGAAGCGCGCCCCCAAGGTGAAGCCGAATTTTGAAGTGGTGATTCAGACGCATCGGCTGTGGCGGCGGTTGCATTTTAAATGGATTCGCGATGACGAGGCGGTATATTTCCTGGCGCGCAAGCATCCCATTTTGTTGTGGCGGGGGCTGGTTGTCCCCACGCTTTTCCTTGCCGTTCCCGCGGGAACGATTTTCTGGGGTTTGTTGATTGGCGCTGGTTGGCCGTTTGGCCTTGCGGCGGCGATGATCCTTGGCATTCTCGGCTGGATGGGCTGGTTGGCAATGGACTGGGAGAACGATTATTACATTGTGACCAGCCAGCGCGTGATCTGGATGGAGAAGGTGGTGGGGATTTTTGACAGCCGCATGGAGGCGCCGCTGGGGACGATCCTTTCGGTGGGCGTGGAGACGGACGCGGTGGGGCGCATTTTGGATTATGGCAACGTAATCGTGCGGACGTTCGTGGGCAAGATTCCGTTCAACAATGTCCATCATCCGTATCACGCTTCACGGCTGGTGGAGGAATATTGGGGACGCGCCAAAGAGAAGAATCTGGGCGCGGAGAAAGACGCGATGAAGGATGCCATTCGCAAACGCCTGGGACTGCCCATTCCTGACCGAAGCGCGCCGTTGCCGAATCCGCCTGCCGCGAAGCAAAAGGTTAATCTGTTCAAGATGTTCTTCCTCAATCTGTTCCGCTTGAGAATGGAAGAGGGCGAGACGGTGACGTATCGCAAGCATACCTTTGTGTTGTGGCAACAGGTTTGGTTCCCGACGGTGATGAACGTGTTACTTTTCTTTGGGTGGTTGGCGCGCATCATCTATCTTTTATTCAATCCAAATCCTGATGACCCTTTGATCGGTATTGTCAATGGCCGACTAACGGTTGATTCTTTGATCCTGGCTATGCCGGCGGTTTCGATTCCATTTTGGATTTGGTGGATTTATCAATACGTGGACTGGAAGAACGACATCTTCCAGGTGACGCCCGACCAGATCATTGATATTGACAAAACCCCGTTCGGCTCGGAAGAACGCCGCGCGGCCGCGCTGGAAAATATTCTCAGCACCGAATATCAGCGCATTGGACTTTTGGGAAATATTTTTAACTACGGGACGGTATACATCGCCGTGGGCGGATCGAAACTGGAATTTCAGGATGTGTACGATCCTCCTTCCGTTCAATCGGATATTGACCGCCGTCGCATGGCGCGCACGGCCGCCAAGAACGCGGCCGCTTCGGCGACGGAGCGCGAGCGCATGGCCGAGTGGGTGGCGACGTATCACCGCAGTGCGGAGGAATTCCGCCGCGAAGAGGAAGCGCGGAAGAACGCGAATAGCGGGTAAAATCGGCGCTCAATAAATCCCCCTAGAGGTATGAAATGACTCTCCGTACCATTGTCACGCTTCCCGATCCCGTTTTGCGGCGCAAGGCCCGCAACGTGACCGTGTTCGACAAAAAACTTCAAACGCTGATAGACGACATGATCGAAACCATGCGCGACGCCCCGGGCGTCGGCTTGGCCGCGCCGCAAGTTGGAATATCGAACCGCCTCATCGTGGTGGAATACTACGAGAATGACGAGGCCGAAGAAGCCGAAGATGAGACGAAGAAAAAAGTCTGGGCGCTGATTAACCCTGAGATCGTGAAAGCCTCCGAAGAAAAGGTGATGGGCGTGGAAGGTTGCCTTTCCATCCCGAATCTCGTCGGCGAGGTGGAACGGCACGAGGCGATTCAGATCAAGGCCTTCAACCGTCACGGACAGCCGATGAAACTCAAGGTTTCGGGCTGGCTGGCGCGCATCTTCCAGCATGAGGTGGATCACCTCAACGGCGTCGTCTTCACCGACCTGGCGACGCGCGTCTGGTTTCCCGAGACCGAGGAAGAAAAGGAAGACCGCGTCTAGTGGCCGCCATCCATCGCCTCACCGCGGCGGACGTCCCGCGCGTGCGTCAGTTTTGGGACGAGCATTGGGGCGCGGAGTTTGTCGTGGCTCACGAGACAGCCTTCCATCCCGAAAACGTGAGCGGCTTCCTCGCGCTGGACGGCAACGAGTGGATCGGCCTCATCACGTATACGTTTTCCGATACCGATTGCGAGATCGTATCGCTAGACAGCCTCCGTGAAAACGAAGGCATCGGCACAACGCTAATCGAAAAGGTCATCGAGGAAGCGAAGGCCAATCAATGCCGCCGCGTTCACCTGACGACCACTAACGACAACTTGCGCGTGTTGGGCTTTTATCAAAAACGCGGCTTTCAACTCTGCGCCTTGCGCGTCAATGCAATGGAAGCGACGCGCAAACTCAAACCCAAAATCCCATTGATCGGCGAGAATGGGATTCCTTTGCGGGATGAGATTGAGTTGGAGATGCTTCTGCAAATTACGTAATACGCAACACGTAATACGCCAATTACCATTTACCAATTACCGTGTATTTAAAGCGCCTCTCCCTCACCAACTTCCGCAATTTCACCCGCCTGGATATTGACGTTCCACGGCGGTCTGTTTTGTTGGTGGGCGACAACGCGCAGGGCAAGACCAGCGTCCTCGAAGCGATTTATTTTCTCGCCGCGCTGACATCCTTTCAAACCAACGCCGATCGGCAGATGGTCAACTTTCTCGAAGCGCGTAAATCCCCTGCGGTGGCGCGTATCATCGGCGAATATGTGCGAGGGACGCGAACGCACAAACTCGAAGTCCGCCTCATCCTGGACGCGGTCGGGGTTGGCAATGGACAGCGTCTCCGCAAGGAGATTCTGCTCGACGGCGTGAAGAAGCAGGCTAGCGACGCGATCGGCAAATTCAGCGCGGTGGTCTTCGTGCCGCAAATGTCGCAGATCATCGAGGGCGGGCCAGACGAGCGCCGCCGCTATCTCAACCTCGCGCTGGCGCAGGCCGTCCCTGCTTTTGCGGGCGTCCTCTCTGATTATGCCAAAGCCCTCGAACAGCGCAACGCCCTGCTCAAAAATCTCAACGAACGCGGCGGCGCGGCAGACCAGCTCGAAGTCTGGGATGAGACGTTATCCCGTCTCGGCTCGCAGATCATCCAGTGGCGCATCGCGGCCGTGCAAGAGTTGGAGAAGCAGGCCGCGCGCGTCCACCTCGAATTGACGCACGGCGCGGAAGTCCTCCGTCTCGCGTACGAACCGTCATTTGACCCCGCACCGAAGATTGCCCTCAAACTAGACGCGCCCGCCGACCGTTCGAGCATCGCGCTGAAGGACATCGAACGCGGCTTTCTGGACCGTTTGCGCGGACTCCGCTCCGAGGAGATCTCGCGCGGGGTGACGACGATCGGCCCCCACCGCGACGAGATGCGTTTCCTCGCCAATCAGATAGACCTCGGCGAGTACGGCTCGCGCGGACAGATCCGCACCGCCCTGCTTTCGCTCAAACTCGCGGAAGTCTCGTGGATCAAAGAGCGCACGACGCAATGGCCTGTGATCCTGCTCGATGAGGTGATGGCCGAATTGGATTTGCAACGCCGCGCCGACCTGCTGAAATATCTCGGCGAGGCGGAACAATCCTTGCTCACCGCCACCGACCTGCATATGTTCACGCCCGAATTTGTGGAGGAGGCAAAGGTGTGGCGCGTGAAGAATGGAAAGGTGGTTGGCGATGGCGATTGAAATCGCATCAACGCCTGCAAAGTCCACCTTCGTGGACTAATTCGCCCAGCCGACGAAGGTCGGCTTCGCAACGGTAGCGGCGACTTGAGTCGCCCCGAAGGAGACAACCATGTCTGTCAAACAATCCGAATCTGTCGAAAAGAAAAACGTGGCCGCGGGGAGAGACACGACCATTCAGGTTTTAATTTCCGCGCAGGAAGGCCCCAACTTTGCTTTGCGGAAGTTTTCCATGCAGGCAGGCGGCGGGATGCCGCGTCACACCAACGCGGTGGAGCATGAGCAATATGTGTTGCGCGGACATGCGCGCATTGGCATTGGCGAGGAAGATTACGAAGTGAGCGCGGGCGACGTGGTCTTTATCCCCGAAGGCGCGATCCATTATTACGAAAATATCGGCGAGGAGCCGTTCGAGTTTTTGTGCATTGTGCCGAACAAAAAGGATGAGATCAAGATTGTGGGGGAGGGGTGTTAGAAAAATCGGACGCGGAAAACGCGGATGGACACGGATAAACACAGAAAAGAAAAAATCCGCGTTCTCAGCGCTCGTCCGCGTCCAATCTTACAACGGCTCCTTCGCTGGCTGCCCAGCCTTCCTCGGGTATTTCGGATGCGTGGCGTGGACTTTATTCACCAGCACGAGGTAGCGGTCTTCCACCACGCCTGGCAGGTTGAGGGGAATCACCTGCTCCAATTTTCCGCCCAATAATTTGATCGCCTTCTCTGCGGACTGCGCCTCGGCGGGTCCGCTTTCGCCTTTTTGCGCGAGCGCCGTTCCAGAGACTTTGACCAGCGGCAGGAGGTATTCGCTCAGCACGCTCAAATTAGCCACTGCGCGCGCCACAGCCCAGTCATATTTTTCGCGATGCTTGGGATTTTGTCCCGCATCCTCGGCGCGGGCGTTGACGACCTCGATGCCGTCCAGTTTCAGGACTTCGATGATGTGCTGGCAGAACATGGCCTTTTTGCCGACAGACTCGACCAGCGTCACCTGCATGGATGGATACAGAATTTTCAGGGGAATGCCTGGGAACCCCGCGCCCGTCCCCACGTCAATGAGACGCGTCGGCGGGTTGGCTTTCCAGGCGAGCACACAGGAAAACGAGTCCAGAAAATGTTTGACGCGGATTCCGTCCACGTCGCGGATGGCCGTCAAATTAAATTTCTGATTCCACGACATCAACTCTTTTTCGTAGGTGGCAAGCGCAAGTACCTGTCGTCCCACCAGGTGAACGTTAAATAATTCCCGTGCGTCGTGGATTAATTTTTCCATACGAAAATTATACCCCTCCCTTGCCTGCGTTATATGATGCCCGAAAGGGTATAATCTGCCCGCCCTATGAAAATCCTGACCGTTCTCACTTACTATCGCCCACACACTTCAGGTCTCACCATTTACGCCGAGCGTCTCGCGCGCGCTTTTGCGAAGCGCGGACATGACGTCACGGTGATGACCACCCAATACGACAAGTCGCTCCCGCGCGAGGAGACGATGGACGGCGTGCGGATCATCCGCGTGCCCGTCGCGGTGCGCGTCAGCAAGGGCGTTCTCGCGCCGACCTTCGGCTGGGTCGCGACTAAACTGGTGGCGCGGCACGATGTCGTTCAACTCCACCTGCCGCAGTTCGACGCGCCCGGCGTGGCCTTCCGCGCCCGCCTGTTTGGCAAACCTGCCGTGCTCACGTATCACTGCGACCTCGATCTACCATCTGGATTTTTCAATCGCATTGTCAATGCGGTCGTCCATTTTCAAAATAACATGGCGGGGATTTTGGCGAATCATATCGTGACGTACACGCAGGACTATGCCGACCACTCGCCCTACCTCTCGCGCTACGCGTCCAAACTGACCCCGATCCTGCCTCCCGTCGAACTGCCGACTCCACCCGAGGGCGCGGCCTCAGCGTTCGCGTCCGCCCACGAGACGCGCGCCCGCCGTCCCGTCATTGGGATGGCGACGCGCTTCGCGTCCGAGAAGGGAGTCGAAATTCTACTGGAGGCGCTTCCGAAAGTCATCGAGAAATATCCCAACGCGCAAGTGTTGTTCGCGGGGCAATATCAAAACGTGATGGGCGAGCAGGCCTACTTCGCGCGACTCCAACAGCAGATCCAAAAATACGAGGCGAGCGGACATTGGAAATTCCTCGGCAATCTCGATCTCGAAAAGATGGCCGCATATTATCCGAATCTCGATGTGCTGGTCGTGCCGTCGTTGAACTCCACCGAAGCGTTTGGACTCGTGCAGATCGAAGCGATGATGAACGGGACGCCGTGCATTGCTTCGGCGCTGCCTGGCGTGCGCCGCCCTGTGCAGATGCACAACATGGGCGAGGTCGTGCCGATCGGCGATTCATCCGCGCTGGCGGATGCGTTGCTAAAAGTGTTGGCGAACCGTGCAAACTATCAATGCGATGCCGCCGAACTCGCGCGCATCTACGACCCCGATTCGGTTGCAGTCGAATACGAAAAACTGTTTGAGCGATTACGGAGGAAGTAATGGAAGCGATTGGAATCAACTTCGGTTTTCTTGTCGTTCAACTTTTGGCCGTTCTCCTCTGGCTCGGCCTGCCTGTGATAACCCTGCTTCACTTGCGGAATCAAAAATTGAACGGCGTCCCGCTCGTGTTGTGGGTTTTGCTCATCTGCGCCATCCCCGTGTTGGGGGCGTTGGCTTATTGGATTGTCAAGCCTACTGTCTCTGAATGAGACCTCTAGACTGTCATTGCGAGCGTTCGTTGCGAAGCAATCCCCTCGTGTGCGCGGAGATTGCTTCGTCGGGAAGATCACCCTTCTCGCAATGACGAAAACACTGAATCAATGACTTCTCAAAAAGACTTCCTCTTCCTCCACATCCGTGACCTGCCCTACTTCCGCGGCTTTTTGCGCGCCATCGAGTCGCGCTATTATCAGGACTTCAACCTCCCCGCTCCCATCCTGGACGTGGGCTGTGGCGACGGCAACTTCGCCGCGCTGACCTTCGATCAGAAGATTGACGTCGGCCTCGACCCCTGGCACGGTCCCATCCACGAGGCGAAGCAGTATGGCAAGTACCATCTCCTCGTCGAATCGGATGGAGGACGAGCGCCCTTTCCCGATAATTATTTTTCCAGCGCGTTTTCCAACTCGGTGCTGGAACATATTCCGCACGTGCAACAAGTGTTGAAAGAGACCGCCCGCACGCTCAAGCCTGGCGCGCCGTTTTACTTTTGCGTCCCCAACACGCGCTACCTTTCGGAACTCTCGCTTCCGCGCGTTTTTGGCAAAGGCTACACGGAATGGTTCCGCAAGATGTCGCGCGTCGAACACGCCGTCGAGCCAGAGACGTGGCGCGGCTGGCTCGAGTCCGCGGGCTTCACGCTCGAACGCTGGTGGCATTACTTCTCGCCCGAAGCGATGCGCGTCCTCGAATGGGGACACTACTTCGGCGCGCCAACCTTGCTTCCGCACGCGTTGTTCAAACGCTGGATCATCTCTCCCACGCGCTGGAATCTCTTCTTCACCGAGCGTTTCCTGCGAAAGTATGTTGACAAACCCGAACATCCGCAGGGAACCTTTACTTTTTATGTTGCGAGAAAAAAGTAAATAAGCCGCTACGCAACTATCTGACCATTTGACTATCTGACTAACATGCCCTTCGACGAATCCTACTTCTCCACCCACACCTACGCGGACATCACCTTCGCCAAGTACAGCATGTACTGGTGGTCGAATCGATTCTACGCGATGCTGGCGCGTCGCTACGGACGCCGCGGCGCGCGTCTGCTGGAAGTTGGCTCAGGGATGGGACATCTCGTCGGTCAACTCGAAGATAGTTTCCAAACCTACGGCATGGACTTGAATCACTGGGCGGTGAAACAATCCAAATCCGTGGCGGCAACCTCCTCGCTCCAAACCGCCTCCGTACAGGAACTTCCCTACGCGGACGCGTCCTTCAATGTGGTCATCATCAAGCACATCGTCGAGCATCTCCCCGACCCCGCCAAAGCCCTCCGCGAGATCGGACGCGTCACCGAACCAGGCGGGACGCTCATCCTTGCCACGCCGAATCTCGGTTCGCTCTTGAAGCCGTGGAAAGGCGATAAGTGGATTGGCTACCAGGATCCGACGCACATCTCCCTCAAACCGCCCGAAGAATGGCTAAATCTAATTCGGAACGCGGACTTCAGTCCGCTCCGCGTTTTCTCCGATGGCTTCTGGGACGTGCCATACCTCCCCCTCCTCCCGAAGCAAATCCAAAAACTCCTCTTCGGCTCACTGGGTGGATTCCAGGCCATCACGGGCTTCGTCTTCCTCCCGATGCGTTGGGGAGAGAGTATCATTGTGATCGCGCGAAAGAGCCAGTAATCAGTTATCAGTCACCCGTCACTCGTTACCCTACTATGACCGAACCCACCGTCCTCGATTACGTCAAGTCCATTTTTAAAGATTGGGCGTCCTTCACCGCCTTCCTGCGCGCCTGGTCTGAACGCGCCGACACAACGCAGTTGGTTGAGACTTCTTCTGCTGAAGAACCTTCATTCTCCGACCTTCGACCTTCGACCACCTTTCCCTGGCGCTCGCTCCTCGCCCTCCTCCTCGCCCTCCTCGCTCAACGCAGTTTCGAGCCGCCCGCGCAGAATGGGATGATCGGCGTCCCGCTTTACATCGCCGCGTTCGCGCTCATCATTTGGGCTTTCATCCGCGGCGAGTGGACTCCCGCGCCCCTGCCCGCCTTGCAAACGAACGCCGATTCGCTTGGTGTGCGAAGCATCGAACTGATCCTCGCGTTGGTTTTTGGCGCGGCGGCTTTCTGGGCTCTCTCTGAAAACAGGTTCACGTTTTGGAACGTGAGTCTGTGGCTCATCTCTGTGGCGCTATTCATCCGCGCCTTCTGGTTGCAAGAGCCGCAAACGCTCGTCCAAAAGATCGCGACTTCGATTGCACGCATCCGCCTCACCCCGTGGACGGCGCTCGTCTTCGTGGTGGCGTTGCTGGCGATCTTCTTCCGCTTTCACCGTCTCGGCGAAGTTCCGCTCGAGATGACCAGCGACCACGCCGAAAAATTGATGGACGTGTTCGACATTACCGAAGGGAAATATTCCATCTACTTCCCGCGCAACACGGGACGCGAGCCGCTATACATCTATCTCTCCGCCATCGTGGCGGGCTTCGCGGGCATCTCCTTCCTCGCCATCAAGATCGCGGCCGTCATCGGCGGGTTGCTGATGTTGCCGTATCTCTACCTGCTTGGAAAAGAACTCGGCAGTAAGCGCATCGGCTTGCTGGCGGTCGCGTTCGCGGCCATCGCCTATTGGCCGGGCGTGATCGAACGCTTCGCGCTCCGCATCTCGTTTTATCCGCTTTTCGTCGCGCCGACCCTTTATTATTTGATCCGCGGTCTTCGCCGTCAGCGCCGCAACGACTTCATCCTGGCGGGCGTGGCGCTCGGCCTCGGCCTGAATGGCTACATGCCCTTCCGCATCATGCCCATCGCGGTGGTCGTCATCGTGGGCGTGTACCTGCTCCACGTGCGCGACGCGCAGACCCGCAAACAGACTCTCCTCTGGCTGGGACTGCTCGCGCTGACCTCGTTCATGTTCTTCATCCCGCTGGCGCGCTACGCCATGGAAAATCCCGATATGTTCGGCTACCGCGCGTTGACGCGCGTCGCCTCGATCGAGCGTCCCCTCCCTGGGACTGTGCTCGAACTTTTCTTCGGCAACTTGTGGAACGCCGCCAAAGAATTCAACTGGGACAACGGCGAAATTTGGGTACACTCGATTCCACATCGCCCCGCGCTGGACATCATTGCCGCGTCCCTCTTCCTTTTGGGCGTGTTCCTCGTTCTCGCGCGTTACCTCCGCTCACGCCACTGGACCGACCTCACCCTGCTCCTCGCCATCCCGTTGACGCAGATGCCCTCCATCCTCTCGCTCGCGTTCCCCGACGAGAATCCCTCCCTGAATCGGACGGCGGGCGCGATCGTGCCGGTCTTCCTGCTCGTTGGCGTGGCGCTCGATGGCCTGATGTCCGCTCTCGGTCAAGAAAAGAGGCGGAAGGTCGTCGCATGGAGTCTGGCAGGCGCGCTGTTTGTTTTGTCGTTCCTGCAAAATTACAATCTCATCTTCAACACGTATCGCCAGCAATACGCGGGCGCGGCGTGGAACACGTCCGAGATGGGCGCGGTGATGAAGGACGCCATCGCCCGCGGAACGCCCGTGAACAACGTGTGGGTCGTGCCGTTTCCATATTGGGTGGATACGCGTCTGCCGCCGATCTGGGCGGGCGCGCCCGGCCGTGACATTGCCGTGGCCCGCGAGAATCTTCCGAACACGCTCGACGCAATTGGCCCGAAGCTGTTCATGGTCGCGCGCGACGACGTGGAGACCATCGCGCTTTTGCAGGCGCTTTATCCGCTGGGAGAATTGCGACTCTTCGAGTCGTCCATTGACCCGCACGATTTTTGGATCTTCAGCGTTCCGTAACCGCACACCCTTCCGGATAGTCCCATGTCTTCGACTTTCATCTACCGCATGTTCGACCCCGAAGGCCGCGAAGTGACGTTGCACAACACCGAGGATAAAACCTGGTGGTTGAAGGAAGGTGAAGCGCGCGAACAGGAGTTTTTGCAATTGTGCGCGGAGAAAGGTTTGCTGAGTGGCATGATCCCCAACCCGGCGCGCGTGGGCGAGCGCAATAAAATTTTGCCAGAATTTTTCTATCGCGAGGCCCTGCTCGATTTAAAAGATCACCGCATCCCGTTCTTCGAGTCGGAACGCACGCGAGGCATTCCGCCGCGTTACGCGCTCACGCTCGACGAGCAGGATGTGAAAGACATCGAGACGAAGTATCCATCCTGCCGCCTGGTGTTTTACGTGAATTGGATGGCGGTGAAATATCAAAAGATCGCCCGCGCCGAAGACGGGCGCGAAACCGTTCTTAAGGAAATCGCCATTCAGCCCTTGCACGGAATTTGGGGCATGACCCCCGGCCGTATGCGCGAGTTGGTGACTGATAAAACCACGCACGAGTACCTGCGCCGCAAAGACGACACGCGCGGCAACGCCAAAACCAGTTTCGGCGTGGACCTGCGGCGTCTGACTCAAATTTGGGTGGATCCCTCCTCGCCTCCCATCGAACCGTTGACATAGAATCTGTGGAAGAACAACTTCCCGTTTTCAAAGTTTGCGAGCAGTTGCACTGCGAGCCGTTCAGCAGTACAACTGCTGAAGAAACACGGAACTTATTTTTCCACGACAACAAAGTGAATGGATATGTTTTCCTTTTTCCGCCCCCTGCTTTTTCGCCTCGATCCCGAACGCGCCCACGCGCTCACGCTTTACGCGTTGCGCGTAACGCAAGCCTTCCCTCCCGCGCTGTGGATGTTGAAACAACTCTATCGGACTCCGCCCAACCCCGTGCAGGCCTTTGGGTTGACGTTCAAGAATCCGATCGGCCTTGCGGCGGGATATGACAAGGACGCCCTCGCCGTGCGCGGACTCGCCGCCCTGGGATTCAGCCACGTGGAAGTCGGCACGGTCACGCCCCTACCGCAAGCGGGGAACCCCAAGCCGCGCGTTTTCCGCCTGCTGGAGGAGGAAGCTGTGATCAACCGCATGGGCTTTCCCAGCCGCGGCTCGGAGTTTGCGCAGAAGCGTCTCAGTCCGCATCTGCGCGACAATTTGATGGAGAGATTCATCGGCTTCGAGGCGCGTTACCAGCCGAAACGAAGCGCCAGGATGGCGGTGGGCGATTTGATTCTGGGAGTCAATCTCGGCAAGAACAAGGCCACGCCCAACGAGAGCGCTGTATTCGATTATCTCAGCTTGTTGCAGAGTTTTGCGCCGCTGGCCGATTATTTAACGATCAACGTTAGTTCGCCGAATACGGTGGGCTTGCGCGACCTGCAAGGACGCGCCGCGCTGGAAGGTTTGCTCGCTCACCTGCACGCGCAGAGGAAACTGGAAGAGACGCGTCTTGAAAAACGGCTTCCTCTTTTGGTGAAACTCGCGCCTGACCTGACGCCCTCCGAGTTGGACGACGCATTGGACGTGATCATGTCCACGGGCATGGATGGGATCATAGCTACGAATACCACGTTGGGGCGCGAGGGGGTGAGGTCAGCGCTGGCGGGAGAATCAGGCGGGCTAAGTGGAGGCCCGCTCAAGGGTCGGAGTGAGGCGGTTTTGAGTCAAATTGTGAGGCGCGTAAACGGTCGCATCCCCATTGTCAGCGCGGGCGGAATCATGAGTCCCGAAGACGCCCAGCGCAGGTTGGACATGGGCGCGGCGTTGGTGCAGGTTTACACGGGGTTGATCTATCGAGGCCCGGGGCTGGTCAAACAGATCGCGGGCGCGCTTTCTTCTTCGGCGGCGCAAGCCTCTTCTTGAAATCTTTTTCGCTGGCGGTCTGGTGCGGCGCGACGAGCAGGGTGAAATTGCCGCCCGTGAATTGGTGGAGCCAATCGCCTGCCTGTTGCCCCGCGTCGGAGGCGAGCGCGGCGTCGAGCGCGGCGCGGTTGTCGAAATAAAATTCGTGAATCTTAAAGGGACGAGGCCTGCCCTCGCCGTAGAGCGTCTCTTCGATCAGGCTGACGGCTTCGCGGCGCAGGCCGGGCATTTGCTCGGCGAGGCGCATGAAGGCCTGCCAGTTCATCGAGAATTCGAACAGGTTGAGCGGCTGGTCGAAGATGACGATGAGTTTGTGCATCATTCTTTCATCCACAATCCGCCCGTGGATTCCATCCAATCGGCGACGCGTTCCACAGCGCGAGGAATGTCGTTGTCGGAGACGTCCAGCTCGAGGCGGGGTAGGATCGATTCGGCCGCGAGGCGTTTCATCAACGCCTGTTCTTCAATGAAGATTTGCAGATCGTCGTATTGCGAGGGGTTGCCCGAAACTTTCAGCCGCTCGGCGCGCGCGGCCTCGAACGATTCGGGCGAGCGCGTGAGTAGCACGAGGTGGAATCCCAGCGGCGCGAGACGCTCCTCCAGCCAGCGGAAATCGTAATCTTTGTTGTAGGTTTTGAGTTGATACGCGCGCGTGGACAGGTGGAAGCGATCCACGATCCAGGAATAATATTTTTGCAATTCAAAGAGTTTGAGCCAGGCCGCGTAGGTTTCCATTGCCAACGCCTCTTCCTGCGGCTCGAAGTTGATCATTCCGCGCCCCCACGGGAAGTTGGTGAACGCGCACCATTCAGCGGAGATGAGCGGCGAGTGGTAGCGATATTTGCGCGGCCCTACAATGTGCGGATGTTCATTGAGCGCAAAGGCGATATCGGTTTTGAAGGTGAGGCGCGTGCCTTCGAGGATGATTTTGGGGACGAGTTTGGACATGGGGTGAATTATAGCCCTGTCTGACTTTTGCACTTAGATTGTACGAATTTCGCAAGTCAGCGCCCGGGTTCTTTATGGTATCATCTTCGCCACTAAAGGTTAACCATGGACGATAAAATCACAATCATCGAGGGCCCTACGCCCATTTTTGAAACCGTCAACGACGCCTGGGCGATGGGCGTCAATGAAGGTCCGCAGAACGGCATTTCCCTGCTCACGCGTTTACGCACCTTCAACGGTCCCGCGCTGGTGGAACGCTGTTACCGTGCCTGGCACAGCCACAGCGCCATCCATCTTCACTACCGTAACGAGCAGGGCGTCGAGCAGACCGCGCCCATTCACGCGGCCCGCAACGTGGAAACGGCCGATGGTCACATGCTTTTGTTGTGGCTCAACTTCAACCGCGAAAAAGTGGAGCTGGAGTACGACTCAAACGAGGACGACTCCGCTGACGACGGACTCGCATAAACCCGACCGGGCCGTGCGCCCGGTCTTTTTCTACATCCCATGACTTCGATTCATTCCTCACTTCAAGCGGGCGTCGCCACCCTGGCATTTAACCGCCCCGAACGCGCCAACGCCTTCAACTTTGAGATGATCGCCGCGCTGCTCCGCGCCCTGAACGAGGCCGAACGCGACTCGCAGACGCGCGTCCTCGTCCTGACCGGCGAGGGAACCACCTTCGGCGCGGGCCACGATGTGACCGAAATGCTGGCGGGCGCGGGCCAGGTCTCGTATCGCGAGCATCTCTATCAAACCTACAACCCGCTCATCCTGAAGATCCGCAACATCGAGAAACCCGTCATCGCCGCGGTGAATGGGATGTGCGCGGGCGCCAGTCTCGGCATCGCGCTGGCCTGCGATCTGCGCATCGCCGCGGACGAGGCCAGGTTCGTGGTCGGCTTCAGCGGCATCGGCCTCGTCCCCGATAGCGGCGTGTCGCTATTCCTGCCCGCGCTCATTGGTCTTGGCCGCGCGGCGGAATTTTATTTCAGCAACCAGCCCATCAACGCCGAGACCGCGCTCAAGTGGGGAATGGTCAACCGCGTTGTCCCGTTCAATTTGATGGAAGCGGTTCAGTCCACGGCCGCCATGCTGGCGATGGGTCCCGTCGGCGCGTATGGTAAAACCAAACAGGCCTTCAACAAGTCCATGTACCCGCATCTCGAAGAGGTCCTCGCGACCGAAGCCGATTTGCAGGAAGAGGCAGGCCGGTCGGAGGAGCATCGCGAGGGCGTGAAGGCGTTTTTAGAGAAGAGAATTCCGATCTTCCATAAATAATCTGCGGAGCGCGGACTCAAGTCGGCGCTCCGAATGATGGACTGTAACAAGAACCCCGAGACTCCACGTTCTCGGGGTTCTTACTTTTATAGTACTTTTGTAGGGGGAAGGGGAAATTGCCGAATCTCCCCGTAACTTTTTGAGACTGACCCCGACAATGAAAATAACCAGTCAGTTCCAAAGTAGTTCAAAGGAGAACGCTAAGGCAGAGACACAAAAAAAACTTTACCTCAGACCGATTAACCTTTTTCAAAATTCACCAAAGGAGATTCTCATGTTTAAGAAAATTGCACGTTTCGTTTTGACCCTGTTCGTTGCGTTCAGCCTGTTGGCTGTCGCCGCTCCCGCGCAGGCCGCGCCGTTGGCCGCCCCCCGCGTCGCTCGCGGCAAGATCGTTTCCATCAACAAGCGCACCCGCGTGGTGACGATCCAGAATCGTCTCGGCACGAATGTGGCGCTGAAGTACAATGCGCGGACCGTTGTCCGCATCAACGGACGCCGCGTGGCCGTCTCCCGCATGCACGTCGGCGACCGCGTCGTGATGACCTACGCTCCCGCGACCCGCGCCAAGATCGCCGGCACGGCTTTGGAATGTGACGATACCCCTGGCACGTTCGAGTTGGAAGGCCTCGTCTCGGCGGTTGACCCCGTGGCTGGCACGCTCGATATCGCCTCTGAGCACGGCGGCTCCATCGTGCAGGTGAAAGTGGACGCGAACACCGTCATCACCCGCGAAGACGCGGCCGCCACCCTCGCCGACCTGCAATTTGGCGACAAGGTCGAAGCCCGCTACGCTTCTGGCACGATGCTGGCCAGCTCGATCAAGGCCGAAACCGATGACGACGTGGACGAGTTCGAAGGCGTCATCTCTGCCTTCGATGCGACCGCTGGCACGATCACGATCACCCCGGAAGAGGGCGGCGCGGATGTGACCATTACCACCGACGCGGCCACCGTCTTCATGTTCGACGACTCCCCCGGCACGTTCGCCGACATGCAGGTTGGCATGGAGATCGAAGCCAAATTCGATCCGACCACCCTGCTCGCCACGTACGTTGAGTTTGAGCTGGAAGACGATTAGTCTGTAACGTAACCATCAAGAACCCCGAGATTTTGCAAAAAGTCTCGGGGTTCTTTTTTTACTTTTTCCATCGCGCCACTACGGCGGTGAAAATGACTAAAGTCGTTACTACGTGGCGAAGCCTTTCCGACTTTACTTTTTGCTCCGTGCGACAACCGCGATGAATTCCATGATGATCTTGAGCGCGGCGAAGACGGTCGCTTCGGATGGGTCGAGCGGGGGCGCGACTTCGACGACGTCCAGGCCGACGAGAGGCAGGCCTTGCAGGGCTTGGATGAGGGTCAACACGTCGCGGCTGGTGAGCCCGCCAAATTCGGGAATCCCCGTCCCCGGCGCGACAGAGGGATCGAGGCAGTCAATATCGAGCGAGACGTGGACCGCGTCGCAACGCGAGAAGATGCGGCGCACGTCCGCGGCGACGGACTTCATGCCGAGTTCCGAAACGTCGCGGGCGGTGTAGACGTGCATATGGCCGTTTTCGATTAGGTCAATTTCCTGCTCCTCCCACGAACGCAAACCGACGAGACAGACATCCTGCTGGTCAATTCCAAATTCGAGTCCGCGGCGGAGGACGCAGGCGTGCGAAAGGCGCGAACCGTCGAAGTCGTCGCAGAGGTCGGGGTGCGCGTCCACCCAGAGGAGGCCGAGGCGTTGGTTGGCGAAGCGCTGACGCTGTCCCTGAAAGATGGGGATGGTGACGGAGTGGTCGCCGCCGAGCAGGATGGGAATGCCGGCGGGCAGATTCGCTACATAGTGGGCAACCCGCTCAAAGTCACGCGCGGGATGCGTGATGGGGATGTCGCCCGCGTCGCAGATGGTGAGGTCGGCGAGGCGCGTTCGGTCCTCGCTGAAGGGCGTCACGTGGCGTGACCAGAAGCGGATGCGCTCGGGGGCGAGGGCCGCGCCCTTGCGCGCGCTGGCGAGGCCGTCGAAGGGAATCCCAATGACGGTGAAGTCGGTTTGGTCGGGCGTCGCGTTGGGGACGTGCAGGTCGCCCCAAAGTCCATGTGTGCCTTCGAGTGTCATGGTTTACTCCACGGGGTAAAAGCAGAGGCCCGCCGTGCCAGGGCCGGTGTGGACGGCCAGCGCGGGGGAGAGTTCGGCGAAGAAGGATTCGATCACGTCTACTTTGGTTTCGAGCAGTTCTTTGATTCTTTCCGCCTCGTGTAGCGCGCCGGCGTGGACGTAGGCTACTTTCGCTTTGCCGCGTCCCACGGCCTCGGCCACGAGGTCGGTCATGGCGGTGTAGGCTTGCAGGCGGCTGTGCGCCTTGCCGAGCGCGACGATGACGCCGTCTTTCATGCCGATGAGCGGTTTGATATGAAGGAGCGAGCCTACGAGGTGTTGGGCTTTGCCGATGCGTCCGCCGAGATAGAGATATTTGAGAGTGTCGGCGGTTTGGATCATTTGGGCGAGGGGGATCATCCGTTTGACGCGCGCCAGAATCTCGTCGAGGCTGAGGCCGGTCAGCGCGGCGCGGGCGGCTTCGATTGCCATCCAGCCCTGGCAGAGGGATACGTTGCGCGTGTCCACCACTTCGATGCGGGCTTCGGGCGATTCTTCCCGCAGGCTGTCGCGGGCGATGGTGGCGGCCTGGTACGCGCCACTGCCGGCGGATGTCATGTGGATGGAGAGGATGTTGCGAAGGCCGCGCCCGATGAGGGTGCGGTAGGTTTCGAGGTAGTCCCCGGGGCCGGGGCTGGCGGTGGTGGGCAGGATGGTGGCCGTCATCAGCCAGCGCAGGAACTCGTCGCGTTGGATCGTAACGAGGTCACGTAAAGCCTCGCCCCCGCGGTGGATGTAGTAGGCCACGGTTTGGATATTCAGCTCTTTCAGCATCGGTTCGGGGATGCTGGCAGCGCTATCGGTAACAATGGAGACTTGTGTCATGGCGCCTCCTTTGCGGCTCTAGTTCTATTGTACTCTGCTCTTTTGCTTGTAAACGCGCTAGAATGAAATTGGGCAGGCCCTCACCCTGGCCCTCTCCCGAAGGGAGAGGGGACTCCTTCCCCCTTTGGGGGAAGGCTGGGATGAGGGAAGCAATAATTAAGCCTCTCTTAAGAGGCGACATTGACCCGCTTTCGGTTTGCTTTTACAATGCTTGCATGATTGGTTGTTTTGCAGGCTTTTTCCGACCTGATCACGACCCCCCGCATTGTGTTTCCCGCTTTAGTTGTTTTTAATTTAACCCCGAACGGAGAAAACCATGCCTACCCCTTTTGTTTCCAAACGTGCGCCCATTTATGCCGATGTTCCCGATGACAAGTGGAACGACTGGCGCTGGCAACTCAGCCACCGCCTGAATAATGCTGAAGAGATCGAAAAAGTCCTCCCGCTGACCGAGTCGGAACGCAAGGCCTTGCAGACTCAGGGAATCTTCCGCGTGGATGTGACGCCCTACTTTATTTCGCTGATTGACCCGAACGACCCCGATGACCCGACCCGCCTGCAAATCATCCCGCGCTCGGAGGAGATGCAATCCTTCACCGCCATGATGGAGGACTCGCTGGCCGAGGACCGCCACTCTCCTGTCCCCGGGTTGGTTCATCGCTACCCGGACCGAGTGCTGATGCTAGTGACGACCCAATGCGCGTCGTATTGCCGTTATTGCACGCGTTCGCGCATCGTGGGCGACCCCGGCCAGACGTTCTCGCAGGCCGAGTTCGATATGCAGATCGAGTATCTCAAGCGCACACCGCAAGTCCGCGATGTGTTGCTTTCGGGCGGCGATCCGCTCGTGCTGGCGCCGAAAATTCTGGAGCAGATTCTCAGCCGTCTGCGCGAGATTCCGCACATCGAGATCGTCCGCATCGGGAGCCGCGTGCCCGTCTTCATGCCGATGCGCGTGACGCAGGAACTGTGCGACATGCTCGCCAAGTATCACCCGCTGTGGCTGAATATCCACGTCAACCACTCGAACGAGATCAGTTTGGAACTCGAACAAGCCTGTGACCGTTTAACGAAGGCCGGCATCCCGCTCGGCAACCAGTCTGTTTTGCTGGCGGGCGTGAACGATAATATCCACATTCAGCGTAAATTGGTGCATGATTTGGTGCGGATCCGCGTGCGCCCGTATTACCTGTATCAGTGCGATTTGGTGGAAGGCGCGGGACACTTCCGCACGCCCGTGGCAAAAGGCATCGAGATCATGGAAGGCCTGCGCGGACACACGTCGGGTTACGCGGTGCCGCAATATATCGTGGATGCGCCCGGCGGCGGCGGGAAGATTCCACTCGCGCCGAACTACCTGTTGAGCATGTCGGATCACAAAGTCATTCTGCGCAACTACGAAGGCTACGTCACCAGCTACGAGGAGCCGACCGATTACATCCCCAGCGACGCGGCCAAGTTTAAGGGACTCAAACGTCCCGAACCCGGCCAGGCTGGCATCCACGGCATGTTGGAAGGCGACGTGATGTTCATCAAGCCTGAAGGCTTCGATGAAACCCACGATCGCGGCGGCATTCAACACCGCTTGAAGGATGAAAAGAAATGGATCCCGCTTGGCATCGGCGATGGCGGGGATGCGCCGAAAGAGAAATAGACAAAGGAGATAGACGAATGAAACAAACCAAAGTATTGTATTTTCTACTTGCGATGACCATGTTGATCGGGGCTTGCGCGCCCGCGGCGCCCGCCACCCAGGACCCGGCGCAGGTGGCCGCGCAGATTCAGAACGCGGTCGCCGCGACGGTGGCGGCAGGTCAGGCGCAAACGGCCGCGGCCCAACCCCTGAACACCGAAACGCCCCTCCTGCCCTCCGAGACTCCCTTCCCAACGTTGACCCCGTTTCCGACGCTGACCCCGTTCCAGGTCACGCCAGGAAGCGGCGGAACCAGCACGCCGTTTACGGGCGGAGGCGGAGGTCCCACCAAGGATATGCGTTACAGTTGCCAACTGATTGATCAGATTCCGATGGATGGCAGTCCCGCCACCATTCTGAAAGTTGGCGATAAACTGGATGTGAAATGGACGCTCAAGAATAACGGCACGAAGAAATGGGAAGTCGCCACGTATAGCTGGATTTTCTGGAAGGAAACCGTCCGCTCGGACATCCCGGCCAACAAATTGCTGTCTGCCAATCCGATCCCGCTCAAGACCAGCATTGGACTTGTAGACGTGAAACCCGGCGAATTTGTGACCCTCATTGCCGAATTGACCGCGCCCGCCGCCTTTGATGGCAACGAGCCCATTTGGATCACCGTCCAATATGCGGTGGTGGGCGATGGCGTGAAGTTCTGTACGCCGTATATCCAGATCGAGGTCATCCGCCCGGGGATGACGCCGTAAGTTTGCAAGCAACAGAGATCAGGTTTTAACCGACCAACTTTCCGCGCTTGCGATTTGGAGAAATGCTATGGACCGGAAAAAACGAATTTTGTCCCTGCTGGTGACGCTGGCGATCACGCTTGCCTGCGTGCCGGCTATCCCGACCGTAGCCCCGCTTTCCACACGGCCTGCCGGTTTTGTGGAGACGATGGTCGCTGGCACCGCCGCGGCCGCGGCAAAATCCACCCAGCGCGCCAGTTCGCCCACCCCCTGGACGAACGCTACGCTTCTCCCCACGCACACGCCTGGCCCGGCGCTCTCGCCGACCGCCACGATCATCTTCAAGATTCCCACCATTAAGGTTTCCAGCGGAGGCGGCACGGACGGTAGCGGAGGGAGCGGCGGCAGTGGGGGAGGTTCCAGTGGCCCTCCACCGGAGATGGCCTGCCGAATCAGCAATATCACTCCCTGGCCAGGCTCCCATATGAAACCTAACAAAGATTTCGTCGCCACTTGGAGCGTGAGTAACCGGGGAACCGCCGGATGGGACGAGAACAGCGTGGATTATAAGTATATACTGGGCGCGAAACTCCATAAACAACCGATCTATGACCTGCCCTTCTCGGTTCCGCCGGGCGCCACGGTCTACCTGTCGGTTGCCATGCATTCCCCGTCCGCGCCGGGCGTATATTCTTCCGTCTGGGCCATGCACGCAAGCGAAACCTTGTTCTGTAGATTGGAAATGAAGATCATCGTTCCGTGAACGATGCCCGATGAAAAAAGCCTCCTGCTGAAAGCAGGAGGCTTTTTTGTTGAAATAGCTTACGGAGAGTGAGTATCATCTCCGCCAGGATGTTCCTCTCCTGCGGTTACTTCCTCGAAGGGTGGTTCATCTGCCGCCACTGAGGTGGTTGTCAGTTTGGCCCAATCAACCGATAATTTGTTCCCCGTACTGGTAGTGTCCCTGTACATGCCAATACCCACGTTTCCCGCACTGAAGGATGTATCGGTTACCGACCAGACCAGAGTCCCGTTAATATAGAACTTCAACGAACTGCCGTCCGCAGCCACCTTCAGGGTATTCCAGCCGCCCTTGGCGATGGCGGTACTGGATGTCCAACTTTTGAGCGTTGTTAGCGTTGTTCCATTCGTTTTGTAAACCGCGAAATATCCCTGATTGGTGTAGGCGAACTTATACTCCTTGTTCCAGCGACCATAGGAATCCAACGGAAGGGGCGCGCCTCTCACCGAGATGTGATTGGCGGATGCTGTATTCGAGCCTTCCCGTTTCATGTAGACTTCGTAAGAAACGATCTTGCTGTACGAAGTATCGTAACTGATGGACGAGAATTTACCCGCAACGCCGGTGGTGGTGTAGTAGGCCGAGGACAGGTGAGTCCACGTGCCAAGCCGGGTGGTCCAGTTCGGATGGTTGGTATCGAATTTGGAGTTGAATCCCCCCACACGGAAGTTTGCCACGGTTGGCCCGGTGTTGTTCAACACCCGAACGTTGTAGGAGTCGCAGTCGGGGTTGCTCAGGTTGCCCACCGTGCAGGTGGTGTTGGTGCCCAGGGCGACTCCCATTGCAGTGCCTGTGGTCGCAGGAAATTTATTGTAGGGGTTCGACCAGTAAAGTATCCTTTCGCAGTCGTAATATCCCCTTGCGGTACATTCGTCGGGGTAGGCCATGATCGTTCGCCAGCGGGTGGCGTCGGTGCTGCCGACATTTACAAACCCCTTATTGTAGGTGTACGGACTGTTCAGGGTTGCATCCACATACCAATCATGCCTGGCGCCCATGTTGTGTCCCATTTCATGCCCAAAAGAGTATTTTGGGTTGGTGGCGCAATCGGTGCTTACCACAGAGAACGCAGATGAGGCAAAGGAACTGGATACCGTCGTCATAAGATTAGCCTTACCGCACGATACCTTATCTTTAACAAGCAAGACAACCAGATCGGCGGCGTAGGTATTGCGAGTGGTATGGATCGAGTCCAGATATCCATCCGATGTGCCGGTCAGTCGGTTCAATGTCGTCGTCCAATTGAAACTGCTCTCATCATACGAGACTTCCGCCCTGTAGACCAGTCGCACTTTCTGGTAGATCCCGCTCTTGCTGTAGCTGTCGTTGGTCTCGCTCATCGCCAGGTCAATCATGGTATTCATGGCTGTGGTACTGCCGAGACCGGCTCGCGCGTCGTCGGTGTAGAGGACCATCACGTCAATGCGCGTATAGTCGTCGCCGGTGGGCGCGGACAGGGTCATGGCTTCCGGCTCGGCGGTATCCCCAGGCAGGTAAATGGGAATCGGTTCGCCTTCCGGCGGGAGGGCGGATTCGCTCATCTGTTTGATCACATGCACGCCGTTCCCAACAGGGCGCACCACGTACGCGCCGGATGGGAAAGATATATCGAGAAACATGATCCCATCGCGCGTGACGATGTTGACGCTGCTCAACGCGATGCCCTTCAAGCGCCCCACGTAGGCCACCCCGTTCTCGGGTAATTTTTCCACGCTTCTGAGTACAGCCTGGAAAGACGTGCCGTCGAACAGGTCCAGCGCGAGGATATCGCCCCGCCTGGCCCAGGTATTTTTCAACACGTTGAAATCAACGGTCACGAAACGGGTGCGGACATCCCCCGCAGAGCGGAAGTCCAGGTTGCCCCTCTGCCAGGTATCGATGAAAAGTCCCCCGCCTCCATTCATTCCCACTGCCGCAGAGACCGGTCCCGCGCTGATTGAGGCAATCAATAACAGGCTGATCGAAAGCCAGAGTATCCTTTTCATTTTTTCTCCTTTATTTGGTTTGATGGTCAAAGTATATTCATCCACTCTCACAAAACTCTCACAAAATGGATGTTTCGCTGTCCGGTATATTTTCGCGAGGCGGAGTTTCGATCATCCGGGTAACGGCATCCTTCAACTGCTCCATGGTCTGAAAATACAGCCGTTCGCCGCTTTGCGCGTTGCTTACCGACCCTCGCCAGAGGAAGGATTCATTGTCGGTTTTTTCGCGCCAGATGCGGAGGATGAAGGTGCGCGGCAATGAGTTTTCAGCAGACATGGGTGGTTTCATCGCAGTCTCCTCGTCCACGGACGAGGAGACTGACGCAAAATTATGATTCGTTTGGTTTCCGATTGGGATTCGGATTGTCGCCAGATGTCTCGCATCTTCGGTTATTGGTCACTTCCTCCACCGTCCTGCCCGCAAAATAGAATCCCACCACCGCGAGGATGATTTTGTTGAAACCGTCCAACAGGGTGTTTACGAGATCAATGGGCGTTTTGGGCGTGGCGGCTTCCTCTGCCGCTGAAGCGGACGCGCTGTCAGTCGTGTCGGTCGTGGACGCGCCGTCTGTAGATGAGTCGGTCGCGGCGTCCGTCTCGCTTCCGTCTGTGGGCGCGTCCGCCACTTGCGCGGATGCTTGCGCGACGCTCTCCAGTTTGTAGATGGGCGAACTGGACGCGTACAACGTCACCGCCATGATGAAGAAATAGACGGACAGCAACGAGGCCGCAATGGCTTTCCGCATTTCACCTTTCGAGAAATCGGGGCTGTTCGAGGGCACGTTCGTCAAGGCGAGCGTGCCAAAGAAGGTCAATATGCCCACCACTGGGATCAGGATGGCGGGAGGCCATTTGAACTCTTTAAAGCCCGATTGCACGATGGCGATCACAGCGAAGATCAAGACCACGGTCAGGATGGTTCCTGCGATCAAAAGGGTTGTTTTCTGCTTGTTCATTGTTCCACCTCCGATGGAATTTGAATCTATCCTACCCCCTCACTCTCACAAAACTCTCACAAAAACGCTACTTCAGGCCGAGAATCCTCTTTAAGCGCCAGCCCGATTCCATATAAATATCCACCAGTCCGCGGCCAAAACGCGATGCGGCCTCGTCGAGACTCTTGGAATCCACGTAGCCTTCAAAGACCGAATCCGTTACCCACTTTCCATATGGTGCGCCGAGCAAAATACTGCTGACGCGCAGATCCGTGTTGTGGATCAGGTTGATGCCGCGCAGGGTTGACTCGATATCGGCTCCCGCTCGGACCTGGCGCTGGGTGGCCTCGTCCAGGCCGACGCGGCGCAGGAAGGCCTCCGTCGTTTCGGGATGGCTGACCCAGATCTTTCCCAACGATTCGATCACGAACGCGTCCAGCGGCTTCTTGAAATTGACGTGCTTTTCAAACATCGCCAGCGCCGCCTGCGGGTGAAACCATCCCACCGGCGCAAGCAAGCGCAGATGATGTGACGCGCTCATGGAATGCGATTCCAGATACGCGGATAACAACGGAAAGTCAAAATTCCCCATCTGGGCGTAACGCATTCCCAAAGGAAAAAAGGCGATGGAGCCAAACAGGCCGAGGGTTCCATGTGAAATGCCATCGAGAAACAACTCTCGATTCTCCTCTGCAACGCGCGCGGTCAGATTTTCCAGCGATTGCAAGCCTTCGGCTGAAAGCGACTTCAGTCGCGGCGCGTGGATCGGCTGAAAAGCCATCAACAGCCACGAACGAATCTCGGGATCGGCCGCCGAATCGAACAGCGCCTGGATCGCTTGCAGAGACTGTTCCTGGCGGAGATTGAGCCACATGCAAAGTTGATGATGGGCAAGATACCGCACCGCGTCGGATGGGCAAGCCAGAAGGGTTTGCAGGTCGTCGAGCGAAACATCGTCCAACCCATCGGCGCGGCGCTTAAGACAACTCAACACGCGGCGGAAGGCGGTCTCCTCGCCTGGCGTGAGCGCCCCAGCCCGCGCGACGCTTTCCACGGCGTTGCGATCTGCAGGCCAGGAAGTGGTGTTGATGGCAAGCAGTCGCTGGACAAGCAGGCGTCCCATCCGATTCGATTCGGACGGCAGATGTAATTTTTTTACGGTCAGCGTATGGATCAAACGGTCCGCGTCGTCGATCAAATTTTTCTCCAGCCCGTAACGCGTAAAAAAGCCCAGGATACTCATGCCCACTTGCAAGCGCGCTGAAGATGTAACGAATGTCCGCAAGCCAAGGTCATCGAGCATGTGCTGCAAAATGGAGAGGGCGACCTGCGGGGCATATTGATGGATGACATTGACCACAACGATCACAGCCTGACGCGTTTCCGCCTCGCGCGACCCCGCAGCGGATCGGAACAATTCGAAACCATCCTCGCCCATGCGACTCGCCGCGAAGAGAGCCACGCGCTTGGCCTCGATGGAGGCGCGTTCGAGCAGGCGGTTGGCGATGGAACGCGCCAGGGCAGCATCCTCCGCGTGAAGCGCGACCAGCCCCTCGGTCGCGAGTTGACGCGCTTCCGAGAATCCGCTTTCGGCGAGCAGGAGGAACTGGTCGGTATTTTTTCCCAGCAAGAGCAGGGTGAGGGCCGCGCCCCATAGCGCGGGAAAATCCCATGCGCCGCGCGCCATCTGGATGACGCAGTCCTCGCCGATGATGCCCTCGTCGCACTGCGCGTCGTAGTATTGCGCCAGCAGGTATTCGAGCAGGCGTTCGTGGGTGAAGCGCAGGCGCGGGGTAAATTCATTCCCCACGATCATGAGCGCGCCCGCTTCGAGCAATTGATGGAAGGGCGAACGATGGTCGTCGGCGAAGGCGGCTTGGAAAGATGGGTCGGCGCGCAGATCTGCGATCGGCAGGGATGGTTGCCGATGGCGCGCGATGCGCGTGACGAGTTCGAGCATGAAGGTTCGAGCCAACGGGTTGGCCGCAATGCGTTCGAAGTATTCGCGAAAGAGGATCCCGCCCGAACCCGAGCGCGGAATGGAATGTCCGCGCCAGGTTTCGGCGGCAAGGCGCAGAAAGAAAGGCGAGTTGAATCGTTCGCGCATTTCTTCGGAAAGATCGTCGAACGAATTCTGTATTTTGAAATGACGGCGATACACATCGAACGCAGCGCGCGTTTCCTCTGCGCTAAAGGTTTCCACGGGCAGTGGAGCGCGGCCAAAATAGCATTGCCAGTTCGGATTGTTTCCGCCAAGTTCGATCAGGCTCCAGGCGTGCGCGCGGCAGGCCAGGATGAGTTTGACCGCGCCGAGATCCGCGTTTCGATGAAGCGATGCGGCCAACGCATCCACGCGGCGGAGGAGGTCGGCGGGGCCGGCGCCGAGGTCGTGGAAGGCATTCAGTTCGTCGAGCAGGATCCAGACGAGGCGGCCTCTGGAAGCGGCGTCACGTCCGAGGGCCGCGAGCGCGTCGGTGGCGGAGATGGTCTCTGACCCCCAGATTTGGCGCGTGATATCGCGCTGGGCGTCGAGCGTGAGCGCGGAGGCTTCGAGCAGAAGGACAAGGTCGCCTTGCGCGAGGCGCGTCTCCGCCAGGCGCGCGAGCAGGGATGTTTTTCCACATCCCGAACGCCCGACGAGAATCAACGCGACTGCGTTTGAGCGGGCGAACTCGTCCACTTTTTGCTCCAACCCGGGGCGCGGGGCATACAATTCGGACATGTACTGGCGAGCGGCGCGCATTTCGGCCAGGCGATGTTCGGTGATCTTGCGCGTGGACTCGCGTCGCGCCGACCAGTGATCTTCGAGCGGCGCGGTCTGGCGAATTTTCAGGGATAGCTCCTCGGTCTCTGGCATCGGTTCCACGTTCAGCTCGCGTTGGAGGATGGCTTTGCATGCGTGGTATTGCGCCAGGGCAGCGGGACGGTCGCCGAGCGCGGCGTAGAGGCGCATGAGGGCGCGGTGGATTTCCTCGCGCAGGGGATCGAGGGCGTGCAGTTTTTTTGCAAACGAAATGGCTTCGCTTAATTCCCCGCGCGATTCAGAGTGACGGAGCATGCCCTCCAGCGCGAGGCGAAACTGATCGGCCAGGGCTTCGCGTTCGAGCAGGCACCAATCGGCGTAACAGCCTTCGACAAATTCGCCGCGATAGAGCGAGACGGCCTCGTGCAATGCCGACGCGTTGCCGCGTTTGACGAGCGCGCGGAACTTGTGAACGTCCACCTGCTCGACGGGAATTTTCAGGCTGACGGTATCGCGCGTCAATTCCAGGATGGAATCGGCGGCGCCCAAAACCTGCCGCACGCGCCACAACTCGGTGTTGAGGCTGGCGCGGGCTTTTTCCTCGCTTTTTTCGGGCCAGAGATTTCCCGCGAGCGTGAGCCGCGCGTGTGGATGATTGGGCCGCGCGGCCAGAATGGCGAATAATTCTTTGGAGCGTTGCGTGGGAAATGGCGGAAAAAGCGTACCCCCCTCCAATACCTTAACAGAGCCGAGCAGGTGAATTTCGAACATGGGCGATAGTGAATCGTCTATGTTTTTCGAGGCCAGAGCCAGCCAAAGAGGGCGTATGTCAATCCTACCAATAAGAATGTGAATTTGATGACCGCGCAATAAAATGCAAGGAAAGGCCAAACGGGATCGCTGTTCCCGACCAATGTTTGCCAAAGAGCGAAATTCTCCGCCGCGTCAAAGAGTGCCGCTGCCAGCGCGTGCCATCCTAGCCAAGAGCCGAGTCTGGTGAACCAGCCTGTATGTCTGCCAGCCGCGAGCAGGATGCCAAACGATAATGCCAGCGCGTAGGCTGGCATGAAGAGGTAGTCGAGTCCGAGGCCGAAGGCCGCGAAGAGTTGGGCGCGCGCGTCCCAGGAGGCGAGGATTTCTGCCGCGGTTTTGATATTTCCCGCGAGCTCAAACGAGACGATGCCGTACGGGGCGGACGCGGTCCGCAGAGGCGTGTCCAGCGCTCGGAAAACGGCGAACAGGATCAAGGTCAAAGAGAGAAACGAAAAGAAGAGAGGTTTGCGCGTCGAGGAGGGGGTGAAGTCGAAGGGGTGTCGCATTTTATTTTGACCAGCGAGTCTGTTTTTGGTTGCGCTGTATTTTAACGCGAAATCCGCGAACGAGGCGATATTGATGGTTTCGTTCGCGGACATATCTGTCGCGCCGCTTTGCACTCGTGTAAAAATAAGTTCCGTGTTCCGTCGGCAGTTGGACTGCTGACGGCTCGCAGTCCAACTGCTCGCAAACTCCTTTATTTCATTTCTTGCGGGTTGGACGTGGTTTGCAATTCTTTGATCTCGCCCGTAACGACGAAGACCGTGCGTTCGCAGATGTTGGTGACGCGGTCGGCCATGCGCTCGAGGTTGTGTGAGGCCCAAAGGAGCATGTTGGCGCGCTCGATCACTTTCGGGTCGGCGATGACGAAGGTCATCAGCTCGCGATAGATCTGCTCGTAGAGCGCGTCCACTTCATCGTCTTCGGGGGGGATGGCGCGGGCGGCTTCGACATCATCGGTTACGAAGGCGGTGAGGGCGCGGTGGAGCATGTCAGATGCTTTGGCGGCCATGCGCGGCAGGTCAATCAGCGGTTTGAGCAGGGGAGCGTCGCCCATGCGGATGTTGATGGTGGCGATGCCCTTGGCGTAATCGCCCATGCGCTCCAGTTCGGATGCCACATCAAGCATGGAGGCCAGCAGGCGCAGGTCGCGCGCCATGGGTTGCTGGGTGGCGATCAGGATCATGCACTGATTTTCGATGGCGAAGCGCTTCTCATTGATCTTGCGATCCTGCTCGTAGATCTTTTGCGAGGCCTGAATATCGCGTTTCTTGAGCGCGTCCATCGAGTCGGCCACGGCCTGCTCCACCATGCTTCCCAGCATGAGGATCTCGTCTTTCACTTCCTGGAGTTCATGTTCAAATGTTTTACGGATCATGGTTGCCTCATAAATTATCGCGAGCAGTTTTTCAAATTCCCGAAAGTGTTTCGACTCGGTTTTTACATTTTACTACCGATATTTGCTGGGCGTCACGTCCTGTTCGGGAAAGCCAGAGGCGGAGACGACGCTCGATATGGCCGCGCACGGCGCGCGTCAGGGGGAGACGCGAGATGCGTCGGCTTTGGCGGGTCGCGCGTTCCCATATTATCATCCGCCTGCGCGATGCGTTGTTAAGAAAAGGTTATGGCTTTGTTATCGCTCGGTTGACCGAAGTCTGCGCCGAGAACCAGTAGGCGCGCGCTATGTTATAATTCAGTCACTGAATTTTGAATTGCAGAACCCGTATGGAAACCCAAGAAACCGCGCGCGACCTCACCCTGCTCGAAGAAATCGAGAGCGATCCCAACGTGAACCAATCTACGCTCGCCACCCAACTCGGCGTGGCGGTTGGCACGGTGAACTGGCATTTAAAACGCCTGATCGAAAAGGGATACGTGAAGGTCATGCGCGCTGAACGCAAAAAACTGCGCTACATCATCACCCCCGAAGGCATTGCCCTGCGCGCTCGCCTGGCGGTGGATTACCTTGAGAACTCCTTTTCGCTCTATCGCAAAACGCGCCAGCGCGTGAAAGGACACATCACCCAACTTCGCCGCGCCGGACACGACCGCGTCCGCATCCTCGGCGAGGGGGACGTGGCCGACATCGCCCGCCTCACCTGCCTGGAGCAGGGCATCGAAACTGTGAAAGACGGCGGCGCGCCCACGCTCGAAATCAAGGGCTGGAAAGTGACGTTGCGGATGGAGGCCGACCAATGAACGCGACGCGTCACGCGGTCGTGACGGGCGGCGCGGGCTACATCGGTTCGCTCCTGACCTCGGAGTTGTTGCGCGCCAACTGGCGCGTCACCGTGTTGGACAGTTTGCTGTTCGGCGGCGAGTCCATTGTCCCGTTTTTACATCATCCCAATTTTCATTTCGTCAAAGCCGACGTGACCGACCCGCGCGCCGTGAAAGATTCGCTTAAAAGCGATTGGCCGAAACCCGAAGCGGTGATCCACCTGGCGGCGATTGTGGGCTTCCCGGCCTGCCAGGCCGTTGGCAAGCAGGCCGCGTGGACGTATAACGTGGAGGCCACGAAGCGCGTCTTCGAGCAGGCAGACGGACTCGGGTCGGCGCGATTCGTGTTCGCGTCTTCTTACAGCAACTACGGCCTCTCGTCTGACGGCAAACCCGTCACCGAGGAGTCGCCGCTTCATCCGCAATCGCTGTATGCCGAGACGAAGATCGCGGCGGAGGAATTTCTGTTGGCGCAAAAAGACGCGACTACCGCGCCGCTGTTGTTCCGCTTTGCGACGCTGTATGGCATCTCGCCGCGCACGCGCTTTGACTTGATCATTAACCAGTTTGTGCTGGAAGCCTTCACGAAGCGCGAACTCATCATCTATCAGCGCGGATATTCGCGCTCCTTCATCCACGTGCGCGACACCGTGCGCGGAATTTTGATGGGCTTGGACGCGCCCGATGCGAAGACGCGCGGCCAGGTCTACAACCTCGGCACGGACAGCGGCAACTACACCAAGGACGAGATCGTCAACCTGGTGTTGAAGCGTCTGCCCTCCACCGTGGTGGAATACAAAGACCTGACCTTCGGCGGCGACATGCGCGATATCACCGTCTCGTTTGAAAAAGCCCGCCGAACGTTCGGCTTCGAGACTGCCCTCAACGTGGACGACGGCATCCGCGAACTCGTCTACGCCTTGAAGAGCGGGCTGATCCGCAATCCGCATGATGAAAAATATCGGAACGCGCAGTTCATAGTTCAATAATCGAGACCTGGCATGTCTCATCCGTGCTCTTGTCAATCAGAACCATTGCATGGACGAAGGCACGAATTGAGCGGATTTTTTCGGCGACATGTCAGGTCTGGTCATTACTACCCAAAGGAGAAAAACCATGTCAAACAATTTCTGGCAAGATAAAAAAGTCATCGTCACTGGCGGAGCGGGATTCCTCGGTTCGTTCGTGATCGCGAAACTCAAGGAACGCGGCGCGACGGACATCTACATCCCGACCATCGAGGAGTACAACCTCGTTGAAGCCAAAGACATCAGCCGCCTCTACGACCTGACCTTGAAGGGCGTGGACCCGAAGAACGTGGTCATTATTCACCTGGCCGCGAACGTGGGCGGCATCGGCGCGAACCGCGAACGTCCCGCCGAGTTTTTCTACGACAACCTGATGATGGGCGTGGAGTTGATGCACCAGGCCTACAAGCGCGGCGTCGGCAAGTTCGTCGCCATCGGGACGGTGTGCGCGTACCCCAAGTTCACCCCCGTCCCGTTCAAGGAAGACGATCTTTGGATCGGCTATCCCGAAGAGACCAACGCGCCCTACGGCCTCGCCAAGAAGATGATGCTCGTGCAGGCGCAGTCCTATCGCCAGCAATATGGCTTCAACTCCATCTTCCTCCTGCCGGTGAATCTTTACGGTCCGCGCGATAACTTCAACTTGAAGACCTCGCACGTCATCCCCGCGCTGATCCGCAAGGCCATTGACGCGAAAGAACGCGGCGACGCGGAACTCCCCGTTTGGGGCGATGGCTCGCCGACGCGCGAATTTCTCTACGTGGAAGACGCCGCCGATGGCATCGTCACCGCCGCCGAGAAATACAACGGCGACCTGCCCGTGAACCTCGGTTCGGGCTACGAAATCTCGATCAAAGACCTGTCTGAGATGATCGTCAAACTGACGGGCTTCGATGGCAAACTCTCCTGGCAGACCGACAAACCCAACGGCCAGCCCCGCCGCGGTCTGGACGTGACGCGGGCGAAGGAACTCTTCGGCTGGAGCGCGCAAGTCCCGTTCGAGGAAGGTATGAAGCGCACGATCGAATGGTTCAAGGAAAACAAGCAGGCTATCGAAAGCCGCGAGCGAAGATAAATGAGTTGAAGGTCAAAAGTCGAAAGTCGGATGACCTTTGACCCTCGACTTTCAACAGTGAAAAAATGTCCCAAATCACAAAAACAACCCACGAACCCACCACCATTTACATCAAGCCTTCGCACGGACTGGCCGCGCTGAATTTGCGCGACTTATGGGTGTATCGCGAGCTGGTCTTCTTCATGGTCTGGCGCGACGTGAAGGTGAAATACAAGCAGACCATCCTCGGCATGGCGTGGGCGGTAATTCAGCCCGTGATGAACATGTTGATTTTTACCTTCGTGTTCGACAGGGTCGCGAAACTTGCCACCGACGGAATCCCGTACGAGATTTTTTCGTTCACCGCGCTCCTGCCGTGGGGCCTCTTCGTCACCGCGCTCAATCAGGGAAGCCGTTCACTCGTGGCGCACAACAACATGGTGACGAAGATTTACTTCCCGCGCATCATCCTGCCGATGTCTTCGGTCTTCGCGGGATTGGTGGATTTCGCCATTGCCCTCGTCATTCTCGTCGGGCTGATGTTCTACTTCCATGTGACGCCCGCCTGGAACCTGCTGTGGACGTTGCCCTTCTTCGTCCTGCTGGCGATCATCACCGCATTGGGAGTGGCGCTCTGGCTTTCCGCGATTAACGTCAAATATCGCGACGTGAATCAGGCGCTTCCCTTCCTGACCCAATTCTGGTTCTTCGCCACGCCTGTCGCCTATTCCTTCTCGAATTTGCCTGAGAATTTCCAACTGCTCTTATCGTTCAACCCCATGACGGGCGTCGTCAACGGCTTCCGCTGGGCATTGCTCGGCGCTGGCAACGGCCCCGACGCGGCCCTGTGGGTCTCGGTGGCGATCTCGGTCTTGATCCTTGTCACGGGTCTGTATTATTTCCGCAGTACCGAAAGAACCTTCGCGGATACGATCTAACTGTTCCGTCATTGCGAGGGTGATCTTCCCGAAGCAATCTCCTCTCATGTGCGGGGACTGCTTCGGCGGAAGAGCGTCGCCTCGCAGTGACGACCAGGAATTTTATGACAACAGCCATTTCCGTAAAAAACCTCGGCAAGCAATACCGCATCGGCGCGGCGGAGACGAAATTCCGCTACAACATGCTCCGCGACGTGATCGTGGACACGGTCTACGCGCCCGTGCGACTCGCGAAGGCGCTGGTCGGCAAATTGGAGCGGCGCGCCAACCAGAACTTTGTGTGGGCGCTCGACGACGTTTCGTTCGACCTTGAGGAGGGGAAAGTCCTCGGCATTGTGGGACGCAACGGCGCGGGCAAAAGCACCCTGCTCAAGATCCTCTCGCGCATCACCGACCCCACGCGGGGGACGGTCAGCGTGCGCGGACGCGTCGGGTCATTGCTCGAAGTGGGGACGGGCTTTCATCCCGAGTTGACGGGACGCGAGAACATCTACATGAACGGCGCCATCCTCGGCATGAAACGCGCCGAAATTGACCGCAAGTTTGACGAGATCGTGGACTTCTCCGAAGTCGCCACGTTCATTGACACGCCTGTCAAACGCTACTCCTCGGGCATGTACCTGCGCCTCGCGTTCGCGGTCGCCGCGCACCTCGAACCTGAAATCCTTGTGGTTGACGAAGTGCTGGCCGTCGGTGACGCGGAGTTTCAGCGCAAGTGTCTCGGCAAGATGGGCGACGTGGCGCAACAGGGACGCACGGTGCTGTTTGTCAGCCATAATATGTCGGCGATCCTCCGTCTCACGCAGGAGGCCATCGTTTTGAACAAAGGCAAACTCGTCATGCGCGCACCGACCCAACAGGCCGTGGATTTTTACCTCTCGTCGGGGCAGGCGCAGGCAGGGGAGCGCGCTTGGGACGCGGACGACGTCCCGGCCGCGAGCGCTCCGTTCACGCCGATCCGCCTCACGGTCAAGGATGGACGCGGCAAGGTCGTAGACACGATCCGCTCCACCGAGCCAGTCACGCTCGAGTTTGAATATCGCCTCGACGCGCCCGTCACGGGTCTGCGTATTGGCATTTATGTTTCCACCATGCGCGGCGAATATGTCCTCACTTCATTTGACACCGACGACGCGGATCATTTTGAAAAATACGCAGTACGCAATACGGGATACTACATCAGCCGCGCCACCCTGCCCGCTGACATTTTCAACGAAGGCCGCTACAGCGTGGGCGTGAACGCGAGTTCGTTTGGCGTGCGCCGCTACTTCATGGACGAGAACGCGCTGGCCTTCAACGTGGATATTTCTGGCGCGCCTGGCACGCAATGGCCTGAACCACGCGTGGGACCAATACGGCCGCGGCTGGAATGGAAGATTGAGAAGATTGGTGAATAGTAGATTGGTAAATTGGTAGATTGGGAATCGAATACCAATTTACCAAGTTACCAATCTACCAACTACCGATATGAACAAAACTCTCCGCAACATCCTCGGTGAACTGCCGCTCGCGGCCGAATTGGATTATGTCCTTCGGCGTTCTTTGCGGAACCGCGCCCGCAAGGATCATTTCAATCTTCATCGTCTGGAAAAATCTTTGCCTGCGATGGCCGCGCAAGTGGACTTGATTGCCGCGCAGGCGCCTACTGGGAAAAAGATTTTATTTTTTGCCACGCTTCATTATTGGATCGAACAGTCCGCCGTCATCAGCCTCGCGCTCGCGGGAATGGGACATAAAGTCACGCTGCTGACTCTGCCCTACTCCGAGTGGCACAAAAAAATGGACAAGATGACTCAGCGCCAGCGCGCCCTACACACGCGTGACGCGCTATATGCTCTCTCTCCTCTTGTGGAGCACGTTTCTTTCCTCGACCTGCGACCCTCGACAGAACTGACAGAAGACCTCCAACGCGACGTCGAAGAAATCTCCCTCTGGGACGTGCAGTACACCCTCATGCGCGAAGAAGTGGACATGAACGACCCGTCCGATCGCGCGCTGTATGACCTGCGCCTCGAGCGCAACGGATTCGCCGCGCGCGCCGCGTTGGCCTACATGCAGACGAACAAGCCCGATGTGATCCTCATCCCCAACGGCTTGATCCTGGAAATGGGCATCGTCTTCCGCGTGGCGCGCCATCTGGGAATCCCCGCCGTGACGTACGAGTTCAACGATCAGCGCGAACAAATTTGGCTGGCGCAGAACTCGTCCATCATGCAACAGGACACCGATTATCTCGTGGAGGCGCGCTGTTCCCTCCCGATGACTGACGCCATGTACGAGCGCGTCGCAGACTTGGAGAACGCCCGCCGCGGCGCCCGCGTGTGGGGCAAGTCGAAGCGACTTTGGCAATATGTCTCCTCGCAAGGCGCGCAGGAGACGCGCAAAGCGCTCGGCCTCGACAGCCGTCCCGTGGTCATGCTAGCCGCGAACGTGCTGGGCGACAGCCTCACGCTTGGCCGCGACATCTTCGCCGCCTCGATGACCGAATGGATCACGAAGACCGTCCAATATTTCGCGAAGCGCACGGATGTGCAACTCGTTATCCGCGTGCACCCTGGCGAGAAACTCGTCCCGCAGGCCAAGTCCATGGGACAGGTCGTCCGCGAGGCGTTGCCCGAAATTCCGAGCCACATCCACATCATCGGCGCGCTGGACAAGGTCAACACGTACGATTTGATCGAGATCGCCGATCTCGGACTCGCGTACACCACGACGGTCGGGCTCGAAACCGCGATGAACGGCGCTCCCGTCATCTCGTGCGGGCGGACTCATTATCGCGGCCGAGGCTTTACAATGGATCCCAATTCGTGGGACGAGTATTTTTCCACGCTCGAACGCGTCCTTGCCGATCTGCCATCCCAGCGCCTGAGCGAATCGCAGACTGCCCTTGCCTGGAATTACGCCTATCGTTTCTTCTTCGAGTACCCGCGTCCATTTCCCTGGCGCCTGATGAATTTCTGGGACGACCTGCAAGTCTGGCCGCTGGAAAAAGTGTTGAGCGAGGAAGGCCGCGCGCAGTTTGAAGATACATTCAAGTTTTTGGTTGGAGAGCCATTTACGTGGAAGGAATAACATAATCGTGTCGTTGCGAGGATGGCGTTTTTCCAGACGAAGAAACCCCCTCCTGTGGGGCGGAGACTGCTTCGGCGGAAGAGCGCCGCCTCGCAGAAACACAAATTTGTTTTCAAGAAAATATTGATGAACGAAAACACCAAAAAACAAGTACGTGACTTTTACGACCAGATCGGCTGGTCGCAGGTTGGCGATGGCATCTATCAAAATGCGCGCTACGAAGACCTGCGTCCCGTTTCGCGCGAGTACATCCACAAGTGCCACCTGCGCGTGAAACGTCACATCGCGCCCGCGGGCGATCTGCTCCTCGATGCGGGCTCGGGACCTGTGCAGTATCCCGAGTACGTCACCTTCGCCGACAATTACAAATATCGCGTCTGCGCGGATATTTCGATCACCGCGCTCAAAGAGGCGCGCAACCGTCTCGGAGACCGCGGCCTCTACGTGGTCATGGATGTGGCGAACCTGCCGTTCAAGTCCGACGCGTTCGACGCGGTCGTCTCGCTGCACACCATCCATCATTTGCCGATGTCCGAACACAAGCGCGCCTACCTCGACCTGTTGCGCGTCCTCAAGCCCGACCGCACGATGGCGATTGTCAACGGCTGGCACAGCCCGCGCTTGATGACGATGGCCGAGCCGCTCATTCGTCTCGCACGCATCGTCTCGGGACGCGGCCGCAAACGCAAAAAAGCCTGGGCGGACGTGGAAGACGCCACTGGCACGTTCGTCGCCAAGATGACGCCCACCTGGTTGAAGCAGGAACTCGGCGGCGAAATGGAATTTAAGATTTACGCCTGGCGCAGTTTGAGCACGCGCTTTTTACGCTGGTTCATCCGCCCGCGCCTCGGCGGAAAAATTTTCCTGCGCTTTGTCTTCTGGCTCGAGGAGCGCTTTCCGCGTTTCTTCGGCGAGAACGGACAGTATCCCCTGATCGTGTTCCGCAAACGGGTTTCGTAATGGATTCGAATTTCGATTTTCCCAAGAGCGCCAGTCAGTGGTTCAAGCTTCGCAAGAATCGCCGCCTGTTTTTTTGGTGGCTTTTTCACCGCGCCACCTCGCCCTTACGCGCCCTGCCCGATTTCGTCATCATCGGCGCGATGAAGGGCGGCACCACTTCGATGTTCCAGTACCTCGCGCAACATCCGCAGGTGCGTCCGCCGTTCCGCAAGGAAATCAAATTCTTCGACATCCACTTCACCAAAGGCCTCGGCTGGTATCGCGCTCACTTCCCTCTGCAAGCCAAAATGAAAGACGGCGCGGCAACGGGCGAAGCGACTCCATACTACCTCTTCCATCCGCTGGCGGCGGAACGCATGGCGAAATATTTGCCGAAGGCCAAATTGATCGTCATGCTCCGCAACCCCGTGGATCGCGCTTACTCGCACTACAGCCACATGCGACGCGTGGGACGCGAGCCGCTCTCCTTCGAAGACGCCCTCGCCTCCGAACCTGAACGTTTGGCGGGCGAGGCTGACCGAATCGTTGCCGACCCGAATTATTCCACCTTCACCCACGTACACTACTCCTACCTCGCGCGTGGACGCTACGCCGAGCAACTCCCGCGCTGGCTGGAGCGTTTCCCTCGCGAGCATATCCTCATCCTCCCCAGCGAAGACTTGACCACCGCACCCGCACAAGTCTTCAAACAAGCCCTCGACTTCCTCAGCCTTCGCGACTGGCAACCCAAGAACTTCGACATCTTCAAGCGTGGCAGTTATGAATCCATGCCCGCCGATACGCGCGCCAAACTCGTGGACTACTTCCGTCCCTACAACCAGCAACTCTTTGATTTGCTTGGGATGAAATTCGATTGGGATAAATAATCCCTCATCCCCAGCCCTTCCCCCGTGGGGGGAAGGGAGTTCCCTCTCCCATCGGGAGAGGGTTAGGGTGAGGGCGAGTGAGTTGAGATGTTCACCAACCCCGATTACCTCAAGACCGACCAATACCGCGACTCGTCCAACCTGGACGCGCGCGCGGCGATCCATCAGCGGTTTAGTACCAATCCGTATGGCTGGTTCCACTGGGTCTTCGATCTGCTGGCGAAACTCCCTGAGAACGCCCGCATTTTGGAATTGGGTTGCGGACCTGGCTACCTGTGGAAGGAATGCGCCCAGCGCATCCCCGCCGCGTGGAATATCACCCTGAGCGATCTCTCCCCTGGCATGGTGGACGCGGCCTGGAGAAACTTGGTCGTCATCGGGCGCAACTTCAAGTTCGAGCAAATGGATGCGCAGGAGATTCCCTATCCCGATGAGACCTTCGACGCGGTCATCGCCAATCACATGCTCTATCATGTGCCAGACCGTCGAAAGGCATTGTCCGAGATCAAACGCGTCCTCAAAGCGGACGGGCGTCTCTTCGCCGCCACGGTTGGCGACAAACACTTGAAAGAGATCGGTGCTTACCTGACGCGCGCCACAATGAAGGACAACCTTCCCCGCTTCGCCGATCCCTTCCTGATCGAAAACGGACTGGAGCAACTGCAAGCGTACTTTCCCCATGTGGAACTGTCGCGCTACGAAGACAACCTGCGCGTCACCGAAGTCGAGCCGATCCTGGCCTACGTCCGCTCTGGGATTCGCGCCGCGTATTTCTCGGAAGAGGAATTCGCGAAGATCGAAAAGGAATTGCGCGCCCAACTCAAACGCGACGGCGAGATATTCATCACCAAAGATTCTGGGATGTTCTTGGCGAGAAAGTAATAGAGCAAACATGCTGGCTTACACTTTGGCTCTTATTTCCTTTTTTGGTTTTTTAATGAGTTTGCTCATTCATATCTTGGCTTTGTTTGGACTCACCAATCCAATTTCATCGGCCTTTTCGTTTCTTCTTCTTTTGCCTGCAATGCTTTTGGGGCTGCCTGGAACATTATCCATCTTTCCATCCTCCCCCTCGATTCCAAATAATTGGACAAGACGGATGGGACATAATTTTTGGCGGCCAATTCCGAAAAAGGGAGTCTACTTAATTCGCTGTACTTCAATTTACGGAGTTTGCGTCTTTATTCTTACCATGTTGTTTGGAGGCGGGAGCAAAGACTTGTCAGAGATTTTTGCTGTCAGGCTTGGAACAGGCGTGGCAATGGCTTTGTTTAGTTTTCACTGGATCGGTTATTGGTATCATTCCCCTGTGGAGATCCGAAAAGATGTTATTTCGATGTTCAAACCCAGGAAACACTTGAAGCGTCATCATAAGCACGAACAAGAACCGTAACAACAACTGTCCCTTAGCAGAACCAAAATCCCGAAGAGCATACCCCGATACCACCCCTTCGGGGTTGAAACGCCAAACACGAATCACGTTCTATAATCATCCCATCCCTTCGGGATTGTCATAACGACAATTACCAATCTCCAATCTCCAATCTCTAATTACCAATTACCAATTACCAATTACCAATTACGGAGTATCACATGGACTGGAAAAACCAAATCGTCCTCGTCACTGGCGGAACGGGATCGTTCGGCAAGAAATTCACCGAGATCCTGCTCAAGGAAAAACAGCCGAAGAAGATCATCATCTTCAGCCGCGACGAGTTGAAACAGCACGAAATGCAGGTGGCAGGCTACAACCAGCCCAACCTGCGCTACTTCATCGGCGACATCCGCGATCGCGAGCGCCTCGTCCGCGCCATGCACGGCGTGGATATTGTCGTCCATGCCGCGGCGCTCAAGCAGGTTCCCGCCTGCGAGTACAACCCGATGGAGGCCGTCAAGACCAATATCATCGGCACAAGCAACGTGCTCGAAGCTGCGCTCGACGCGGGCGTGAAGAAAGTCCTCGCCCTCAGCACCGACAAGGCCGTCAGCCCCGCGAACCTCTACGGCGGCACAAAACTCGTCGCCGAGAAACTCGTCATCCAGTCGAACAACTACGCGGCGGGGTCGTCTACGCGCTACGCCTGCGTCCGCTATGGGAACGTGGTCGGCTCGCGCGGCTCGGTCGTGCCGCTCTTCCTAAAGCAAAGGCAATCAGGCAAGATCACCATCACCGACGAGCGCATGACCCGCTTCTGGCTCTCGCTCGAGCAGGGCGTCCGCTTCGTCATCAACTGCATCGAACAGATGGAAGGCGGCGAAGTCTTCATCCCAAAGATTCCCAGTACCAAAGTCATTGACCTTGCCCGCGCCATCGCCCCCGAAGCGCAGATCAACATCATCGGCATCCGCCCCGGCGAGAAGCTGCACGAAGATCTGCTCTCCGAAGATGAGGCTCGCAACGCGGTCGAGCGCGGCGGCATGTACGTCATCAAGCCGCCCGAAACGCTCTGGAACCGCAGTCAGCAATACGAAGGCCAGCCCCTGCCCGAGGCCTTCTCGTACACCAGCGACAACAACACCGAATGGCTCGATCTCGAAGGCATCAAGAAATACATCGCGCCGTTCGAGGAATTGTTTAAACAGGGTAAACTTGAAGGATAAGTGTCAGGTGTCAAGTGTCACGTGCCAAGTGGCCTGAAACCTGACACCTGAAACCTGGAACTTGAAACATGAAACTACTAATCACTGGCTCCAGCGGACTGCTCGGACTCAACATTGCGCTTGAGGCGTTGAGCGCGCACGAGGTCATCGGCGTGGATCGCGCCAAACTCAAATCGCCTCCCTTCCAGACGATTCAGGCGGACTTACTGGACGACGACGCGGTGGACTCCGTCCTCGACGCGGCGCGGCCTGACTGGCTGATTCACTGCGCGGCTCTGGCGGACCTTGAGGCGTGTGAGGCCGACCCGGGCCTGGCGCGGCGCTTGAACGCGGAAATGCCGTCAGCGTTGGCGAAGGCTTGCCACGAGCGATCCATCCGAATGGTCCAGATTTCGACCGACGCGGTCTTCGACGGGATGAAGTCGGGGTCATACACCGAGGACGACGCTCCCGTCCCCGTCAGCATTTATGCCCGCACCAAAGTGGACGCGGAACATGCCGTGCTGGAATCCAATCCTGAAGCCATCGTCGCCCGAGTCAACTTTTACGGCTGGTCGTTGAGCGGACGGCGCTCGCTGGCGGAATTCTTCCATCACAATCTGACGAACAACAAATCCATGAGCGGCTACATTGACGTGATCTTTTGCCCGATGCACGCCGCGCATCTGGGACAAACCCTGCTGAAAATGCTCGCGAAGGGACTGCACGGCCTGTATCACGTGGTTGGGACGCAACCGATGAGCAAGTATCAATTTGGGGTGGAGATCGCCCGCAGGTTTAAATTGAACGATAGCGAGATCTCGCCGAAGTCCATTCAGTCTTCGAGCCTGGTTGCCCGCCGCGCCCACAATTTATACCTTTCTGTCAACAAGTTATCCACAGATTTGGGTGAGCCTCTCCCCAGCTTTTCCGCAGGTTTGGACTTGTTTTATGCACAGTTTAAAGAGGGTTTTACACAGAAATTGAAGAGTTTTACACAGGCGTAGGGCGGAATGCCATTTCGCCCCACAGGTTTTCCACAGGCTTTTCACGAGAGTTATCCACAGAAAACGGGCAGTTATCCACAGGATGGAAAATTGGTAGATTAGGACTCGGGAAATCAATCTACCAATTTTCCAAGTACCAATTTACACCCCGGAGGCACCCATGGAATTCAAAATCAACAACCACACCATCGGACTGAACCATCCCACCTACTTCATCGCGGACATTGCCGCGAACCACGACGGCGACTTGGATCGCGCCAAACTGCTGATCAAACTCGCCAAGGACGCGGGCGCGGACGCGGCCAAGTTCCAGCATTTTCAAGCGCCGAAGATCGTCTCGGATTACGGCTTTACGCACATGGACTCGAAGGTGAGTCACCAGGCCACGTGGAAGAAGTCCGTGACGGAGGTCTACGCGGCCGCGTCCGTTTCGCAGAGTTGGACGCCGATCCTGAAAGAGGAATGTGACAAGGTCGGCATTGACTTCTTCACATCGCCGTACGATTTCGATTCCATCGAGCATGTGAATCCGTACATCCCCGCCTTCAAGGCAGGCTCAGGCGAAATTGACTGGATCGAGGCGCTCGAGCGCATGGCGTCCAAGGGCAAGCCGATGATCATCGCTAGCGGCGCGGCGGACATCGCGGATGTTCAGCGCGCCGTCCATGCGATCATCAAGGTCAACAAGCAACTCTGCCTGATGCAGTGCAACACCAACTACACGGCTAGCCTCGAGAATTACGATCACATCCACCTGAACGTGCTCAAAACCTACGCCACCATGTTCCCCAATGTCGTCCTTGGTCTCTCCGACCACACGCACGGCAACGCGACCGTCCTCGGCGCGGTGACGTTGGGCGCGCGCATGATCGAGCGTCACTTCACCGACAGCAACGACCGCGAAGGTCCCGACCACAAGTTCGCGCTGAATCCCGCCGACTGGGCGCACATGGTCGAGGAGACGCGTCAACTGGAACGCTCGCTCGGCTCGGCGGATAAAGTCATCGGTGGCAACGAACAGCAGACGAAGGTGGTGCAACGTCGCTGTCTGCGCGCCGCGCGAGACATCAAAGCGGGCGAGGTCTTCACTCGCGACATGATTGACGTTCTGCGTCCCGCCACCCCGGGCGCGGTCAAGCCGTACGAGATTCCCGACGTCATTGGCACGAAGGCGCTGATTGATATGCCGCGCGGCAAAGAATTGCGCTGGACGGATTTGGGTGCGTGATTCGATATTCGTTCATCGTCGAATATCGAATTGCGAATATCGCTATGAAAGTCATCTACTTCTCCCTCGACTATTCCCCTCACGATCACCGCTTCCTCGCCTCCCTCGCGGAGACGGAGCATGAGGTCTTTTATGTTCGTCTCCAGCGCGGAGCGCGGCAGGTGGAGGATCGGCCCGTCCCCGCGAAGATTCAGCAAGTCCTCTGGGCGGGCGGACAATCTGAATTCCGCTGGCGCGACCTGCCGCGTTTGACCTTCGACTTTCGACGTTTGATCCGCGAAATCAAACCCGATTTGATCCACGCTGGTCCCATCCAAACCTGCGCGTTCATCGCGACTCTTTCCGGCTTCCGTCCACTGCTCACTATGTCGTGGGGCTTCGACTTGATGGATGATGTCCACAAGGGAAAGTGGATGGAGCGTATTACGAACTACGTGTTGCGTAGGTCAACTTACTTTACGAGCGACGCGCAGGTCACGCGGGATAAAGCGGTGAAGTACGGGATGAATCCTGACCGAACCGTCGTCTTCCCCTGGGGCGTTGACCTTCAACATTTCGCGCCAGCCACTGATCACTGGTCACTGATTACTGATCACTTCACTTTATTTTGCAACCGCTCCTGGGAATCGCGCTACGGCGTGGACGTGCTCGCCAAGGCCTTCGTCAAAGTCGCGCAACAGAATCCCAATGTGGACTTACTGCTCATCGGCGGCGGGTCGCAGGGACAGGCTATTCGTCAGATTTTACATCGTGGCGGCGTGTTGGATCGCGTCACCATGCCGGGACAGATCACGCAGAAAGACTTGCCGCGTTTCTACAACATGGCCGATCTGTACATCTCGCCCTCGCACGTGGACGGGTCGTCCGTATCGCTGATGGAGGCGCTGGCATGCGGGATTCCGTGCCTCGTGTCGGACATCCCTGCCAACAAGGAGTGGGTCGAGGAGGGAGTCAACGGCTGGCTCTTCCGCGATGGGGACGCGGACGCGCTGGCCGCGAAGATTTTGGCCGCGATCGCTCAACGGGAGAAACTGCCCGCGCTGGGCGAGTCCGCTCGAAGGTCGGCGGAGATGCGAGCCGATTGGAAGAAAAATTTCCAAACACTGATGGATGTCTACCAACATTTCGACCCGTCATTGCGAGGGTGATCTTTCCGAAGCAATCCCGTGTTCGCGAGGAGATTGCTTCGCAAAGAACGCTCGCAATGACGACAGGAAAAAGAGGAAATCCTGATGCTGAATCACAAGCAATTACTCGACGGTTTTCGTCAGACCAGCGTGAAGGCGGGCGATACGATCATCGTCCACACGTCGTATAAATCGCTTGGCGGCGTGGAGGGCGGCGCGGAGACGGTTATTGACGTGATGCGCGAACTGGTGGGGCCGCGCGGCACGGTGTTGTTCCCTGCCTTCAATTTTCAATCGTGGACGGAGACGCATTACTTCGACGTGCTGGAGACGCCCTCGAAGATGGGCATGATCACCGAGCTGGCTCGCCTCCGCCCCGACGCCAAGCGGACTCCTCACCCCATTTATTCGTTCTCGGTTTGGGGCGCCCGCGCCGACGAATTCGCCGCGGCCGAAGACGTGGAAGCGTACGGCCCGAACTCGGCCTTCGCGCTCTTCCACAAAATCAACGGGACGATCGTGAGCATCGGCCTGGATTTCAACAGCACGTTCTCGATGCACCATTACATCGAATACAATGTGGGTTGTGACTATCGCCGCATCAAGGAGTTTTCTGGAATCTACGTCGGCTATGACCGAACGCCACGCATCAAGACCCACTCGATGTTCGTGCGCCTGAACGACCGCTACAAAACGTACATCGTGCCTGCCATGAACGAGTTGCTGGCGGCGGGCGTGATCAAGGAAGTTCAGGTCGGTGCGGCGAAAGTCCATTTTGCGACGGCGAATGATTTTTACGATAATATGTCGGTGATCGTGCGCGAGCATCCTGAGAAGTTGCATTACATCGAGGAACCCAAATATTAACCGCAAAGCACGCGAAGGCCGCGAAGAAAAACCAAATTAATCCTTTGCGTTCTTAGCGGTCTTCGCGGTTTGCAAAATCCAGTTCATCCTCGTTTATCTCTGGTGAATCATGAAACCCTACCCCTCCCTCAAATCCATCCTCGCCGAGTTCTTCCCCCTCCACCGCACTCTTGCATCTGACGACCACGACAAAACGTTGGAAATCATCGGCGCGTACATGCCTGATTCGTCCAACTACACCATCGAGACTTACGCTCCGCTCGAAAAAGCGTGGACGTGGCAAGTGCCCGAGCGGTACGTTGTCCACGAGGCGTATCTCGAAGTGGAAGGCGGCGAGCGCATTGTGGACTTCAAGAACAACCCGCTCCACATCGTCTCGTATTCGTTGCCCGTTGACGCGTCGCTGACCTTCGACGAACTCCAGCCACATCTGTATTTCAACGAGAAACGTCCGCACGCGATTCCGTGGGTGTTCAAATATTACGAGCGCAACTGGGGCTTCTGCCTGCCGAAGAATGTCTTCGACAAACTGCCCCGTGACAAGAAATATCGCGCCGTCATCCAATCCGAGTTCGTGACCGACTCGAAGCAGGGATTCAAAGTCGCGACGGCAGTGATCCACCCCGAGGGCGGCCCCGACGCGTCGGCGGGGGAGATCATCGTGCAGGCGCATACCTGTCATCCTATGCAGGCTAACGATGACGGCGCGGGCGTGGTCAGCGCGATCGAGTTGGCGCGACGTCTCGCCGAGAAGCCGCTTCCCGCAGGTTCGATGAGCGTCCGCTTTTGGTTTGGTCCCGAAACGATCGGCACCATCGTCTGGCTCTCGCACAACGAACATCTCATCCAAAACCTGCGCGGCGGAATCTTCATGGAGATGACGGGCAACAAAAACAAACTCGCCTGGCATCATACTCGTCAGCACAACCATCTCCTCGATAAAATTACCAATACCCAATTACGCAATGCCGCCCACGACGAGCGCGAGTTCGCGGCCGCGCCCGCCAACGACGAGCGCGTCATCAACGGCCCCGGCGTCAACGTGCCGTGCATCTCGCTCAACCGTTGGCCCTACGACGAGTATCACACCAGCGACGACAACCTCGACATCATGCACGAAGACATGCTGGTCGGCGCCGCAGAAACCGCCGAGCAGATCATCCGCATCTACGCCACCAACTACATTCCCAAGCGCACCTTCCGCGGCCCCGTCTTCCTCAGCGGCAATGGCCTGTGGGTAGACTGGCGCGACAATTGGGCGCTCAACCGCGCCATCGAAAAAATCATGATGCGCTTCGAAGGCGATCACTCCGTCTTCGACATCGCCGAGCAGGTCGGCCTCGATTACTGGATGGTGCGCGACTACGTGGAAAAATTCCGCGCCAAGGGGTTTGTGATTCCGTTGCCGATTCCCTCCGAAGCCGAGTCCATGTAGGACAAATTGCCAATTTGTCCAACCGCCATGCCCCCAAAAATCGTCGCCATCATTCAAGGACGCATGTCATCCTCGCGCCTGCCGGGCAAGATCCTCGCGGACATTGCCGGACAGCCCATGCTGACGCGCGTCTATGTGCGGACCTCCCGCGCGCGGACTCTCTCCGACGTCATCTTCGCCACCACCACCGACGCCTCTGACGACCCCGTAGCGGACTACTGCGACTTGAGCGGAATCCCCTGCACGCGCGGTTCGCTCTACGACGTGCTGGATCGCTACTACCAGTCTGCGAAAGACGCGAAGGCCGATATCGTTGTTAGAATTACAGCCGATTGCCCCGTCATTGATCCCGATCTGATCGACAATGTGGTCAATACTCTGCTTGAAGGCGGATATGATTTCGTCTGCAATCGCCTTCCTCCGCCGTGGACACGTACCTATCCCATTGGTCTCGATGTGGAAGTCTGCACGTTTAAGGCTTTGGCAAAGGCATGGAAAGACGCCAAAGAGCCTCAACACCGTGAACACGCCATGCCCTACTTCTATGAAGGCGTCGGACTGACCACCGTCAACCGAACACTGCAAACTGGAACTTCCCCACGCGGATATAATATCGCCCTCCTCCATCACGTCACCGACTTCGGCGACTACCGCTGGACAGTGGACACCGCCGAAGATTTGGAATTCATGCGCCAGGTCTACGCTCGCTTCAACGGCCGCGATGACTTTTCGTGGAAGGAAGTCCTCGACCTCGTCCACAATGAACCCGACCTGATGAAGATCAACGCGGGCGTTCAACATAAGACGCTCAAGGATATTGACAAGCGTGCGCTCAAAAAATAATCCCGTCATTGCGAACCGCCGCTGGTCGAGTAGCCCTGTGCTTTTCGGGGCGTATCGAGACCGAGGCGGTGAAGCAATCCCCGCGCCGATGATGAGATTGCTTCGTGAGTACACTCGCAATGACGGACTGATCACTGAAAACTGATAACTGATAACTGATCACTGATGACTTCGATTACTTTATTTTCCTCCCCCAAACCCTTCACCGACCCTCACATCGCGCTGATTCAACGTAACGCGATCCAATCATGGACTCTGCTCCCCGACGTCGAAGTCATCCTGCTCGGCGAAGAGACCGGTCTCGCCGAAGCCGCGCGTGACCTGGGCGTGAAGCACATCCCGAATGTGAAGCGCAACGAATCTGGCACGCCGCTGATCTCGTCCATGTTTCAACTGGCGCGCGAACACGGTCATGGCGACCTGCTGTGCATCATCAACTCGGATATGATCCTGATGCCCGATTTTGTCGAAGCGGCGAGGCAAGTCAAAGGTCAAAGGCCTGCCCTGCCCCACGGGGGTGCTTCGCGAAGCCGCGTCGAAGGTTCAAAGTTCGTCTTGCTCAGTCAACGCTGGGACTTGGATATTACGAATCCAATCGAATTCACAGAGGGATGGCAGGATAAATTATGCAGTACAGTACACGCAACAGCCTCCCTCCACCGTCCCGCGGGAAGCGACTTCTTCCTCTTCCCCAAATCCTGCTACGCCGACATCCCCACCTTCGCCATCGGCCGCGCCGGCTGGGACAATTGGATGATCTACAAAGCGCGCCACGAAGGGTGGCCGGTCATTGACTGCACGCCTTCGGTGATGATCGTTCACCAAACTCATGGATACTCTCATCTGCCTGGTTGGGAATCGCATCACGAACATCCCGAAACGGATGAAAACATCCGTCTCGCGGGCGGAGCGGCCAACGTGCGCTACACCATCCTCGACTCCACCCATCAACTTGTTGATGGTAAACTAGCCCGCCCGAAGATGACCTCCCCGCGCTTCCAACGTAAAATGGAATTACTCCTGCGAAAGCTCTTCTTCTTCCTGCCAGAAAGCGCCCTCGAAAACCTCGTCCGCCCGAAGCGTTGGAAGAAGCGAATCAAAAAGATATTTCGATAATTCGTTATTCGAGGATCGATTCACCGATTCCCGAATAACGAATTCCGAATATCGAATCCCGAATACCGAGTATCGAAAATGCGTAAAGGCCAAAACCCCGCCAAGTTCGTCAAAGACGTCGCCCGCCCCGAGCGGATCACGGTCGCGTTGCTCAACTACATCCCCTTCCTGAGCGGATTCTACGCCGAGACGCTCGATGTGTTGAAAGTCTCGCTCGAATCCATGCGACGGGACGCGGGTCTGCCCTTCGACCTGATGGTCTTCGACAACGGCTCGTGCGCCGAAGCGCGCGACTTCCTCATCCAAGAAAAGGAAGAGGGGCGCATCCAATATTTGATCCTCTCCGAAAAGAACATGGGCAAGGGTGGCGCGTGGAACGTGATGCTGGCGGGCGCGCCTGGCGAGATCATCGCCTACACCGACGCGGACGTACTCTTCTCCCCGAACTGGCTTTCGCGTTCTGTGGCGATTCTCGAAACCTTCCCGAACGTCGGCATGGTGACCGCTCGTCCCTTCCGCACCCCGCCTGAGTTTTACGAGTCGACGCTCAAATGGGCGCGCGACGCGGAGCGTGCGAAACTCGAAGAGGGTCAATTCATCCCGTGGGAAACCTTCCTCGAATTCAATCTCTCCCTCGGCCAGACCGAAGAAGAGAATAAAAAAGTCTACGCCGAGACCAAAGACTGGCGCATCCAATACCAAGGCGTGACCGCGCTGGCTGGGGCAAGTCACTGGCAGTTCACCGCCTACAAGTCCACGCTGGCGCGCTTCCTGCCCTTCGACATGGACAAGCCAATGGGACAAGTCCGCCAGTTGGACAAGCGCATGAACGACGCGGGTCTCCTGCGCCTGATGGTCTCCGATCCGCTGGCTATGAATATGTCCAATACGCTGGGGTATATGCGCGGGGAATTAAAAGCGCAAAGCGTAAAACGTAAAGTCGGTTTTGCACGGCGCGTTCTGGAATTGAGTCCGATCAAGAAGATGTTGTTGGCGGTGTATAACAAGATTTTCAGTTGGTACTATTCGTAATTCTCCTTCCACATCCAATCCTCTCGCCGATGATTTTTACATCATCGGCGATTTTCTTTTTCGCGGCTTTCAAAAATGTTTACCAGATGTTAACTACTTCTTAGGTGGAAATTGACCGAACGGGAGTAAGATGGAACCATACAAAACGGAGTTCCAATGACGATTTTTCTCACCCTTACTCTGCTTGCCATGTTTGTTGTCTTCGGCGTGGACGTGCGCCAGAAACGCCGCGAATTTCTGTCCAAACGCAAACACGTGTAGACTCTCTCTCCTCTGGAAAGGCCAGCACAGGCCGAACAAAAACCAGGTTTCCGCCGACGGCGTGGACTTGGTTTTTGTTTACATATCGGCTGAATTGGCAATCTGCTTGTATCTTGAATTTTGGAACTTGCGGGGGGGGGAATCAATTAGAATCAAACAAATCCAAAACCTTCAGGAGGAACGAACGCATGAACAGCAAGAGCGCTTCGATTGGCAAGATCGTTTTCGCAGACTATTTCGCATTTCTTTCCTTGGGCATGGCTGTTGTTGGCGCAGGATTCTACGTCTACAACACGTTCTTGAATGCCAGCCCCGTTCAGGGCTTGGACTGGCTAATGTTCGCCGCCATCGGGCTGGGCATCGCAGGCATGATCTGGCGAATCATGGCCGTCTCTGCGATCGTCAACAACGGGCAGGAAATCAAAGCCACGGTGAGCGAAGTCAGTTTTTATCGCGGCAGGGGTTACGTCAAATATACCTACTCGCGCGACGGCAAAACTCTCGCGGGAAAAACCGCCGTGATGAAGACCGCCAAAACATCGCAATACCGCGCAGGGCAGGAAATCACGATTGCGGTTCACCAGGGAAAATCCCTGATCAAGGAATTGTTTGTGTAAAACCACATTCTCCCCCCCCCAAATTCCGTGTTCGTGGGAATTTGGGGGAGGGTCGGGGAGGGGGTTTAAATCAAGTAAAATCCCCTCCATGAATTCCCCCCTCTTCGACTCAGCAGGACAAACCTACCAGCAAACCCGCATCGCCCAATGGGACAAAGTTGCGCGCATGCGCGACGCGTGGCGCGGCTGGGGCGGCTCGTATCACAAACGCTTGCGCGAAGTCTACCGCTTCCTCGTCAGCCCTGGGCAACGCGTCCTTGAAATTGGGAGTGGCTACGGCGAACTGCTCGCGTCCCTCGAACCCGCGCGCGGCCTCGGCATAGATTTCTCCTCCGAGATGATCCAACGCGCCATCACGCGCCATCCCGACATCGAATTCGTCCACGCCGACGCGCACGACCTGTCGTTCCTCCACGAAACGTTCGACGTCATCATCCTCTCCGACTTCGCCAACGACGCTTGGGACGTGCAACGCGCGCTCGAACAGCTCCGCCCGCTTTGCACGCCGCAGACGCGCATCATCATCAACGTGTACAGCAACCTCTGGCAGACCATCCTCACCCTCGCGCAACGCGTCCGTCTGGCCGCGCCCATGCTCGAACAGAACTGGCTCACCGCCAGCGACCTGCGCGGCATGTTGACCCTGGCGGGCTTCGAGACCATCCGCGACTGGCGCGAAATCCTCCTCCCGCTTCCCATCCCACTGTTGGCGGCCTTCTGCAACCGCTTCCTCGTCCGCCTCCCGTTTTTCCGCGACCTCGCCCTGGCGAACTTCATCATCGCGCGGCCTGCCCCCCTCCGTCTCCCCCCATTTTTTGCGAAGCATCCCGAAGGGGCGGAGAAAATGGGGGGAGAGAAAGAGGGGGGCGAACCGAGCGTTTCTGTCGTCATCGCCGCGCGCAACGAGTCGGGAAACATCCAATCCATCTTCGAGCGGACTCCGCAAATGGGACGCGCCACCGAGTTGATCTTCGTCGAGGGACATTCCAAAGACGACACCTACGCGGCCATCGAACGGGAATTCGCTTCGCATCCTTCGACGGGTGGGCGGTTACTGCGCCAATCGGGCATCGGCAAAGCGGACGCGATCCGCGCCGGCTTCGACGCGGCGACTGGCGACGTGTTGATGATCCTCGACGCCGACCTCACCGTCCCGCCCGAAGACCTGCCGCGTTTTTACGAAGCCCTCCGTTCGGGGCGCGGCGAATTCATCAACGGCGTGCGGCTGGTCTACCCAATGGAAAAACAAGCCATGCGCGGGTTGAACTTCCTTGGCAACAAATTCTTCAGTTGGGCGTTCACCTCCCTGCTTGGACAGCCCATCAAAGATACATTGTGCGGCACAAAAGTATTGTGGAAAAAAGACTACGAGCGCATCGCCGCCAACCGCGCCTACTTCGGAGACTTCGACCCCTTCGGCGATTTCGACCTGATCTTCGGCGCGGCAAAATTGAATCTAAAGATCGTCGATCTCCCCATCCGCTACCGCGAGCGGACATATGGCACGACCAACATCTCGCGCTGGAAGCACGGCATGTTGCTGATGCGCATGGTCTGGTACGCGGCGCGGCGGATCAAGTTTGTGTAACCTTCAGAACCCTGTTTTCTCGCCAAAGGCGAGAAAACAGGGTTCTGAGATACCAAAAGTAGATGGAAGAATTTGCCAGAATCGTTTCTGTTTTTTTTAACGAGCCCCAATTTTGGGGTTGGTTTTGGTTCATTATGGGATGGGTAGCATCGTTCTGGAATGGATTCTATTTCTTTGGAAAACCATCATTTTCAGAAAAAGAGCTTGAGGAAATTTCACCAAACTTTTTGGCGATCAGCGCAAAATACCAATTGTTTATGATTGGTTGGCTTATTTTCACAATGTTGTTGATCGCTTTAAGTGCGGATAATTTTGTGTTGTTGGTTCCTGTATTTCCATTCCAATACACAATAAGCGTGCTTATTCCAAGTTATGGAATTTCACAAGGAGTTTTTGCGCTTCTTTATGGCGTATACCCACAAGGAAAAATTCTGCGCTTTATCTACACAGACAAGTCTTTTCTTCGCCGTGTTGCCATATTTCAAATTGCTACTTCAATAGTTTCTGCGGTTATGCTTTTCATTTATGGGCAAAATATTTGGGGCGTTCACTGATGAATTCGAAAATCAGAATCTCGTTTTTCTTCCAGATAATGGGATTCTGAAAAACCCCCGAAGGGGTGACCTGATTGTAGACGCGAGATATGTGTTTTGTTTCAATCCCTAAGGGATGGCATGGATTTTGTTTATCATTTCATCCATTCGGGATTGAGTAGTGGTATACAATCTACTTAAATCTGTATAAGTATTAATTGGCTAATATGCTTCCTCAATCAGATGTTGAATCACAATGGAGGAGAAGGTGATGAAAATAAAATCGCTTTCTTTTTTGGGAAATCTATTCGTGAGGGTATTTTTAGTCTGTGCGCTATTGGGATGTGTACCCACAACCGCTACTTGGCCAGAAGATATGCCTTTGTCTGAGTTTGTGATTGGCAATTGGAAGGTCATTTCAAGAATCAACACTGATACTGGTGACGCGCTTGAAATTACATTTCCAAAGGTTTCCATTCACCCTGATGAACTTTCATATGGCGAAACTCATCGTGCTGAATATAATTTCATAGGAGAAGATACAATCTTTGTAGATAATAAAAGACTAATAGGCGGGGAAACCTGGCGGTTGGAACGAGACGACGAGTATCTAATCGTTTATCAAGAAGTTCAAGGCTTCAGATCAACTATGAGGTTGGAAAGAAGGTAAGCAGCTCATTAGCGGAAGGCCATTTTGCGCCTTATTTTCTTACTCACACCCTCTTATATCCACCAATCGCACCCATGAGGGGCGCAAGGTGTCACTGCGGATGCCGTCTGCCTGGACGACGATGTTGACGCAGGAATCTTCGAGGGCGGACTGTACTTCGGGGGAGAAACTTTCCCAGTTGATCAGGCTGTAATAGAAATAGTCGAAGCCAGCGGCGCGGAGATCGCGGGGGAAGGGATTCTGCGCGAGCGCGATCCACGATTGTTTGGGCACATACCACGTCTCGTTCGAGTCGGTGAAGCGGCCGAAGATGGTCACTGCACGGGCGGGGAGGGTGTCGAAGACCAGCGCGTCGGACGGGAGTTTGTCCCAGTATTCGTTGTAGATCTGGACGTCCATCGCTTGCATGGCGAGCGGCAGGACGGGTTTTTGCGCGGCGGTCAGTTCGATGCCGAAGAGCATCAGCCCGCCGAAGATGGAGATGAGGCCAAGCGAGAGGAGGGATTGTTTGATAAAGGTCGCACGCGATTTTGCCCATGTCCACAACAATGGAACAGCGTAGAGAGTCAGCGGGGTGAGCAGGTCGCCGAAGAGACGCGATGTGGCTGTCACGCCCGCGGAGCCTTCATATTGCAAAAAGAGCGAGGCAATGCCCATCACGCCGCCGAAGACGAGGGCCGCGTCCCACCAGCGATGGGCTTTGAGCGCTTTCCATCCCCAGATCGCGGTGATGGGAAGCGCGAGCAGGATCGGTCCGATCTCGAAGAGGGCGACGAGCAGTTGAGGAGGATTCGTCAGGTCGAGCAGGCCGAGGTGACCAGAGATGACCGTGGGGCGCGGGTTGAGGGAAAAGCCGACAGTGAAGTACGAGTCTGATGCGGCCGCGCCCGCGCGAGGTCCGAGAAAGCCGCGAACGATCTCAGTGATGACTCCGCCCTGGAAGGCCGCGAAGAGTCCCGAGGCCACGCCCATCCAAATCCAGAAGAGGAAGTCGTGCGGGGTTTTGAAGGAGCGAGTCCGAATCCAGTGGAGGAGGAGCGCGAGGCCGAGGCCGAAGAACGCGGCGAGGTAGGCGTGTTCGCTCAGGTTGGCGAGCGCGGCAAGGAGGATGACCATCACGAGGCCGCCGCGCCAGTCGCGGATGAAGCGGTAGACGATGAGAATGAGGATGGTGAGCGCGGAGACCATCATGCCCGAGCCGCCGTGCGAGAGGATGAGCGGGGGCGTGATGCCGTTGACGAACGCGAACGGGAAGGGGATGGGCGGGCCGCCGTCTATGGCCCAGGGAAGCGCCAGGCCGCTTGCGAGGTCTGGGACGGATTGCGCGGCGGAACCGAGCAGCGTGATATTTTTGGAGAGGGACCCGACCCAACTGGTGGGCAGGAGGAGCAGAAGCCAGCGCGCGCCGCTCGCAAAGGCCGCGAAGAGCGCGCCCGCGAACGCGGCGAGGCGGGAGCGCGTCATGCGCGCGACCCAGAGGTAGGTGAGCAGGAGCGTAAGCGCGAAGAAAAGGCCGCGGGTGAGGTCGAGCGCGTTCCACGGGACGATGTCGCCAAGCAGTACCACCTGCGCCGAGAATAAAAGCATGAGGTAGTGGTAGCCGAAGCGGATGTTGGGGTCGAGGGCGAAGGTCGGGGGGATGTCGCCGCGCGCCATGAGCGAGATGGTGGGCAGGTTTTGGTAATCTTCAAAGAGGAGCAGGCCGCGCCCGATGGCGGTGAAAATGTAGGTGAGGAAGAGCAGCGCGAAGATTTGCCCCCAGGAGGCGGGAATCAGTTGGCGAAGTTTGTCAAGATTGAGCGGCCAGGAGAAGACCAGTCCCAGCGCGAGGGTGACGAGCGCGCCGCCCCAAAACGCGACGGGTGCGGGGAGGAGGAAGCCGAGGAGATTCGCGAACCAGACCTGCGTCACCGCGCCGAGGGTCAGGCCGACGCCGAGGATGAAGCGACGCGGGAGGAGGAGGGCGGAGGAGGCGAGGAGGAGGCCGCCCGATGTCCAGGCGAGGAGCCAGAGGAGGAAGGGGAGTTTTTCGAGCATGGGTGAGCGAATTGTACCTGATTCGATTGCTGGAGAAACGAACGGGGATCAAATCCCCGTTCTCACATGCAAAGCCCTGCGGGCTAACGAACAGATGACATAACTCACTTGTGCCTCGTTTCAAAAAACGATATGATGCGTTCATCGTAACCGCAATCAATTCGGAGGGCAAATGAAAACGAATCCCAACAAGCAAGTCTTCATCGGCGTGGCAGTGATTTTGGGAATCTGCCTCGTCTGCTGTGTGGTCGTGGGAGGGGTCGCGACGGTGGCCGCGCCTTATCTGGCCGACGCGGTCGCGTTGGTGGCGGGGATCCCGCTTGAGGTGGGGTCGGACGCGCCTGATTTCGAGTTGGAGTCGCTCGAGGGCGGGGAGGTCCGCTTGAGCCAGTTCCGCGGCCAGCCCGTCCTGCTGGTGTTTGGCGCCACGTGGTGTCCGCCGTGCCGCGCTGAGGCTCCGCTCATTCAAGACGCGCGCGAGGACAATCCCAGGCTCATTGTCCTGCTGGTAGATGTGAAGGAGGAAGCGGGGCTCGTGCAGAGTTATGTGGACGAGATGAATCTCACTCATTTGGTGTTGTTGGATTTGAACGGACTCACGTCTCAAAAGTATCACGTCAACGCGATCCCGGCGTCGTTCTTCATTGACGAGGCGGGCGTGATCCGCGCGCTCGAAGTGGGTCAACTCACCCGCGCCGCGCTCGCGGAAAAACTTGCGGCTATCGGCATCGAGCCGTAGAAAAATTCATCGCAAGAATTCCAACGCGTCGCTTTTCATGGCGGCGCGTTTCGCGTTCCCCTAAAAACTTTAAGCCGCCCGTTCATCGATTCACCGAACACGCGTGCTATAATTTTAGTTGCGTAGTTCGGTAGTTACAAAGTTTCCTGGTTCATCCCCAGCCCAACTACGAAACTACCCAAACTACCCAACTATCAAACTATGAGTTTTGCCCACCTCCACGTCCACACCGAATATTCTCTGCTCGACGGCTTCTCGAATATCAAGAAGCTGGTCAACCGCGTCAAAGAGATGAACATGCCCGCGGTGGCGATCACCGACCACGGCACGATGTTCGGCGTGATTGATTTTTACAAGGCCGCCAAAGAAGCGGGCGTCAAACCCATCATCGGCCTCGAGACGTACATGGCCGCGCGCACCATGAAGGACAAGGAATCGAAACTCGACCGCACCTCCTCGCATCTGTTGCTTCTGGCCGAGAACGAGACGGGTTACCAAAACCTGCTCAAACTCGCCTCCGCCGCGCAACTGGAGGGCTTTTACTACTATCCCCGCATTGACCACGACTTATTGGCAAAATATTCCGAGGGGCTGATCTGCACCACGGGTTGTATGTCCGCTGAAATTCCGCGCGCCTTGCTGGACGAGAATCCGCAGGAGGCGTTGAAGCGCTGGAACTGGTACTACGACGTCTTCGGTCCCGACCGCTTCTTTGTGGAATTGCAACAGCACAACATCAAAGAGATCACCGATCTCAACAAGAAACTGCTCGAACTCGGCGCGCGCTATTCGTCCAGGTACATCGCCACGAACGACGTGCATTACATCAACCAGGACGATGCGCGTTTGCAAGACATCCTGCTCGCGATCCAGACAAACTCCACGCTGGCCGATCCCGACCGCATGAGGATGACCGACAATTCCTACTTCCTGCGCTCGCCCGACGAGATGAGTCGACTCTTCGCCGAAGTGCCCGAGTCCCTTTCCAACACGCTTCTCATCGCGGAACGCTGTAACGTGGACCTCGGCTTCAAGGGCTATCACCTGCCCGAGTTTCCCGTCCCTGAGGGCGAAACCACGGGGACGTACCTGCGCGGCCTGTGCCTGGCCGGGGCGAGGAAACGCTACGGCTCCGACGCGGACAGCCAAAAGGTCCGCGAAAGACTCGACTACGAGTTGGGCGTGGTGGACACGATGGGATTCAACGCATACTTCCTGATCGTGTGGGACCTCTGTCGCTTCGCGCGTGAACATGGAATCTGGTACAACGCGCGCGGCTCGGCGGCTGGTTCGATCATCGCGTACACGCTTGAGATTACGATGGTGGATCCGCTCGAACACGCGCTGATCTTTGAACGCTTTCTTAATCCGGGCCGCGTCTCCATGCCCGATATTGACCTCGACTTCCGCGACGACCGTCGCCACGAGATGCTCGAATATTGCGCCCGTAAATATGGCGACGACAAGGTGGCGCAGATCATCACCTTTGGCACGATGGGCACGAAGGCCGCCATCCGTGACGTGGCGCGCGTGATGGAAATTCCCCTGCCCGAAGTGGACCGCGTGGCGAAACTCGTCCCGTTCGTTTCGGGGCGACCAACCACGATGAAGGACGCGCTCGAAGTGGCCGCCTTCAAGGAAATTTACGACAGCCAGCCGCACCTGCGCGAGGTGATAGACATCGCCGCGCAGATGGAAGGCACCGTCCGCAACGCGGGGACGCACGCCGCGGGTGTTGTCATCAGCGACAGACCCATCCTCGACTACCTGCCGCTGCACCGTCCCACTTCTGGCTCGGAAGCCACGCCTATCAAATCGGTTACCCAGTTCGAAATGGGTATTCTCGATTCGCTGGGTATGTTGAAGGTGGACTTCCTTGGCCTCATCACCCTCACCGTGATGGCGCGCGCCTGCGACCTGATCTTCAAACGTCACGGCATCAAATATGACCTGAGCAACATCCCCATTGACGATCCGAAATCCTTTGAGCTGATGGGCGCAGGCCAGACGGCGGGCGTCTTCCAGGTGGAAGGCGGCGGTATGACGCGCTGGCTCGTGCAGATGAAGCCCAAGACGCTCGATAACATCATCGCCATGGTGGCGCTGTATCGTCCTGGCCCGATGGCCTTCATCCCCGATTACATTGCGCGCATGAACGGCGAAGCGGAGGTGGAATATCGCCACCCCGCCATGGAACCCATCTTCCAGGACACCTACGGCATCCCCGTCTATCAGGAACAGTTGATGCGCGCCGCCGTGGAATTGGCGGGCTACACTCCCTCCGAATCGGACGAGTTGCGCAAGGCCATCTCGAAGAAGAAAAAAGAAGACATCGAAAAGCACCGCAAAAAGTTCGTGGACGGCGCGGTGAAGAAAGGCATGGAGCAATCCACTGCTGACGCGATCTATTCCGATTGGGAAGAGTTCGCACGTTACGGCTTCAATAAATGTTTGCCTGGCGATGTGGAAGTGTTGGACGCCGCCACAGGCCGCCTCGTCAAAGTGGAAGATTTGTATCGCGGTCAAGTCAGCCTTGCAGAGACCCTCTCTTGCGATACCGATCATCTCAAACTCCGTAACGGACGCGTGTTGAATGTGGTGAGTAACGGCGTGAAGCCTGTCTTCCGTCTCACTACCGCGCTGGGGCGGACGATCGAAGCGACGGGGAACCATCCCTTCTACACCTACAACGGCTGGCGCAATCTGGAAGAACTCCAGCCCGATGAGTTCATTGCCGTACCGCGCGTCATCCCAGTGGAGGGAAAGAATGAATGCCCTGAGCATGAAGTCATTGCGCTTGGGCATTTGCTGGCAGAAGGCAATTTGTGCCATCCCCATTCGGTGTATTTCTATAGTCAGGATGAGGAGCAGGTTCGCGATTTTGTGCGGGCGGCAAACGCGTTTGAGAATGTCAATTGTACGATCGCCCCTCACAAGAGCGTCTATTCGGTCTACGCGGCGCGAACGGATAAGAAATTCGCCCCAGGCATTTTTACATGGGCAGGCGAGTTAGGCTTGCTTGGTAAGAACGCTCTTGCCAAGGAAATCCCCGCCTCGGTCTTTGAACTGAACAATCGCCTGATCGGTATGATGATTAGCCGCATGTGGGAAGGCGATGGCCACATTGACGTGCGCGGTCGCAGTTTGTATTACGCCACATCCTCAAAGCGTATGGCGGGACAACTCCAACACTTGCTTTTGCGTTTTGGGATCATCAGCCGCCTTCGCACCGTGGAATTCCCTTACAAGGAAGGCCGTGTCGGTTATCAGGTCTTCGTCACTGGGTACGAGAATATCCGTACTTTCCTGGAACAGATCGGCTCTCATTTCGTCAGCCAGAAACGCCGACAAGCGCTGGTAGAGTTGACCGCGTCTGTTCCGCCTGTTGCCGTTGGCACGAAGGACATTGTCCCTGCCGCGGTAAAGGAATACATCCGTGCTGCCAAGGATCAATCTGGCCTGACATGGACAGAACTCTCCGACGCGACAGGCGTGGCGCCGCGCGAGTTCTATCCCACCAATTCGGCGGGCAAGATAGGGTTTGGACGTGCCACCTTGCAGCGTCTCGGTAATTACTTCGACGATCCGAGCATTAAACGCTATGCCGAGAGCGATCTGTATTGGGATCGCGTCGCGTTCATCGAATATGTCGGTGAGAAGCAGACCTACGATCTTGAGATCGAAGGCACGCATAACTTCATCGCCAACGATATTCTGGTTCACAACAGCCACGCCGCTGATTACGGCGTTATCGCCGTGCAGACGGCCTTCCTCAAATCACATTATCCCGCCGAATATATGACGGCGCTCATGTCCGCCTCCGCGAGCCAAACCGACAAGGTCGCGCTCTACGTGGCGGATGCGCGCGCGATGGGCGTGCCTGTGTTGCAACCCGACATCAACGCCTCCGAGTGGGACTTCACCATCGAAGACATTGATGGCAAGCCAAATATCCGATTTGGTTTGGGCGCGGTGAAAAACGTCAGTGAGGGCGCGGTGGACATCATTGCGGCCTCGCGCAAAGAAGGCAAATTCGCCGACCTGAACGATTTCGCCCGCCGCGTGGATTTACGCACGGTCGGCAAGCGCTCGCTGGAGTGCATCATCAAAGTCGGCGCGACCGATTCGTTTGGCAACCGTGCCTCGCTCCTGGCCGCGCTCGACCGCATCATTTCAATCAGCGGGGCGCACTTCCGCGCGGCCGACGCGGGGCAGATGAGTCTCTTCGGCGCGGCCACGGGCGTGGTGGACGAGATCCAACTGCCCGAGGTCAAAAACGTCGAGAAGCGCGAGATGCTCAACTGGGAGCGCGAGCTCATCGGCCTCTACATCTCCGATCATCCGCTCACGCAATATCAAACCACGCTGGCGCAGATCGTCAGTTATTTTTCGGGTCAACTGTCCGAAGCCGCGCACGAAGAAAAAGTGCGCGTGGCGGGTCTCGTTTCGAGCGTGCGCCCGTACACCACCAAAACGGGCAAGGCCATGGGCTTTGTCTCTGCCGAGGATATTCAGGGCAATCTCGAACTCGTGCTATTTCCCAAGACCTGGGAAAAATATCGCGAGATAATGACCGTCGGACAGATCGTCATCATTGAAGGCAAAGTGGATCAGAGCAACCCGCCCACGAAAATTTTGGTGGACACGATCAAGACCGACATCCGCATCACCATGGCGGCGGATGACATCTACCGTCCGACCGATGCGACCCCCAAGCCGCTCCTGCCGCGGACGGCGGATCAGTCTCCCGCGCGTCCCGCGTCCACCGCGACGCCGCCATCGTCGCTGAAAGGGAAGGCGGCCTCTGTCCAGAAAGCGACTCAGCCTCCCAAGCCGACTCCTCCCACACCGTCCCCGAAAGGGATGCCCGCCCTCGCGCGTTCTGTTGCCGAACCCACGCCTGCCTACGCGGCAGACGAACCGCCTCCTCCCGAAAACTTCCCCGCAGGCTGGGACGAGGAATGGCAACCCTCCTTCGACGAGGCGACCATCGCAGCGCGTCCCGAACCGAAGCGCGCCAAGGCGAATGAGCCCGTCACGCCGCCGCAGAATATCGCGTCATTCACGCCTCCCCCGCCCGAAGATGAGATTCCGCTCGAGGAGGCCGCGCCCGCCCCACGGTCCGGATTGGACGCGTCGGTAGCGCAAATCGCCGACTTGCGAAGCGTCCCGCCGCCCGTCCTGCCGTCCATCTACATCCCGCTCGCAGAGACGGACGACCGCGAGCGCCCGCCGCAACAGATCACGGTCATTCTGCGCCCTAGCCATGACAAGGAAATTGACAAGCGCCGCATCAAGACCATTTACGGCACGCTCATTTCGTATCACGGACGAGATAAATTTACCTTCCAGATTTTCGAGAATGGCAAGGGACACCTGATTGACTTCCCCAACGATACCACGCGCATCTGCCCCGAACTGTTGGCGCGCCTGCGGAAAGTGGTGGGCGAGGAAAGTTGGCGCATCGAGCCGATTTTGTTGCAGTGATATTCGGGCTATAATTTGTTCATCCCTGCTCGTTTCTCTCGAAAGGAGGAGACGGTGTTCAAAAACAATTTGCTCGGAGGGCTTCTGGCCCTCGTTTTATTTTTTAGCATGGTAGGATGCCAGGGCGGCGCGGCCCCCACGCAGTCTGGAACGGAAACGCAAGGCGCGGGGGAAGAGTCTACGATTGTGATCGTCGTGGCAGACGAGCCGCCTTCGTTCAACCCCATCATCACCGACGCAGGTTTCGATTCGCTTGCCATGGAATTGGTCATGCTCGGCCTGACGGACGTGGACCCCGATGGCGACATCTTCCCTGAACTCGCGGCGGAATTGCCCAACGAGAAAAACGGCGGCGTGACGATTGACGAGGACGCGGCGACGATGACCGTGACGTGGAAGATGCGCCAGGACGTGAAGTGGGCCGACGGGACTCCCGTGACCGCGGACGATGCCATCTTCACCTTCGCGGCGATTCGTGACCCCGAGCTGGGAGCGTGGATTCCCGGCCTTGAATATGTGGACAGCGTGGAAAAAGTGGACGATTACACGTTCACGATTTATTACAACAGCATTTACCCGGGTTATCTCACGCAACTCGGCGGCGAACAGGTGGCGCTCTGGCCCGCACATTATTGCGACGCGACGCAGGGCTTTGCCGCCTGGGATTGCGCCCGCACGCCCTTGAGCAACGGCCCCTACATTTTGGACGAGTGGGAGGCGGGCGATCACCTGACCTTCGTGAAGAATGAAAATTACCACGTGAAAGGCAAGCCTGAAATTGATCGCATCATCATGCGTGTGGTTCCCGATCGCGAAGTCCGCAAGACGATGCTCATCAATGGCGATGCCGATCTCGACATGCGGACGCCCGAAGCGATGTTGGCCGATTTGCAGGATGAGCCAAACGTGAAGGTGAGCATAAGTCCCGACAACCGTTGGGTAATGCGCATCTTCTTCAATCTGGCGGCCAAAGGCACGACCGACCCCGACGTGACGCCGCATCCCATCCTTTCGGACGTGCGCGTTCGCCGCGCCATCCGCATGGCGATTGACGTGGACACCATCTCGAAGGAATTTTTCCTCGGTTACGCCGAGCCTGTGTGGACGGAATTCTTCCGCCCGCCGTACGTCTGCAAGAATATTCCGCGTCCCAAATTTGACGCCAAGGCCGCGGCCGCCCTGCTCGAAGAGGCTGGCTGGAAGGACACCGACGGCGACGGCGTGCGCGAATGTCATGGATGCAAGAACGCCGAGGAAGGCTACAAGATGGAGATGGAATTCATCACGTATGCCGAATATGGCGAGTCTCTTGAACTGACCCAACAGTTGATCGCGGAGATGCTCGGCAAGATCGGCATCAAGTTGAACATCTCTGTGGTGGAAGGAAGCGTGCTGTGGGCCTCCACCGAAAATGGCGGCATCGAGCAGAGCGGCAACTTCGACATGGACATTTGGGATGACGGCTACAGCGGCGTGGATCCGACTCACTTTCTGCGGAATTATTACTCCGCCGACGCAGCCATGCCCGACCTGGGCTACAACTACGGCCGCTGGCTGAGCGCAGACTTCGACTCGCTCCTTGGCCAGTCTTACACCCTCAATAAACGGGATCGCCAGGACACCTTTTGCCAGATGGCCGAACTGCTCGAAGAGGAATTGCCCGAAGCCCTCCTGTTCACCGCCATCAATGCCGATGCGCATTCCGCCCGTCTGCTGGGCGTACAATCATCCACCAACGATCTCGTAACGTGGAACGCCGCGGATTGGACGCTGGCGAAGTAATCGCTGAAACAGAATTTCGTCTTTGTGAGGCGGCGCACTTCCGCCCAAAGCAATTTCCTCACATGCGTCGCACTCGCTCCTCGCAACGACATGAATTTACGGAACTTTTCGGCAATTGCTTAGAGTTGTATTACCTGAAATTAAATTCCTCGTAATGGATCTGTTCCTGCGGGACGCCCAGCGCGAGGAATTTTGATTCAAAGGCCTGCGTCATTGGCAAGGGGCCGCAAAGGTAGACGTGATGCCCTTTCGCGTCCGAACCCGCATCGGCCAGGATTTGCTCGATGGTCAGCGAACCGTCCTTGCTCGAACAGCGGATATGGAGTTTCAGGCGCGGATTCTTCTGCGCGGCGGCTTCGAGTTCCTCCTGGAAGAGGACTTCTTCGGGGTGGCGGACACAATAATAAAAGTGGATGTCGCGGTCGAGGGAACCGTCCATGCCGCGGAGGAATGAAAGGAAAGGGGTCAGGCCGATGCCGCCCGCGATCCAGATCTGTTTCGCGCCGCCTGTCTTGTAATCGAACATACCATAAGGGCCTTCGATCACTGCGTCCGTGCCGGGTTGCAGGTGAGCGAACAACGCGCGGGTGAAGTCTCCGCTCGCTTTGACGGTAACGCGCACGAGGTCCGCGCGAGGGGCGGAGGAGATGGTGAACGGGTGCGATTCATCCAGCTCGGGGTGAGTCGGAAAGCGGACGAAGAGGAACTGTCCGGCGCGCTGGTTTTGGAGCGAGTCCTTTTTGGCGCGCATCAAAATTTCGGTGGTGGAGTTGTTGGGACGGTTGACCGCTTCCACCGTGTAGGGCAGATATTTTTTGAAGAAGCGTCCGAAGAGTTCGGTGTAAAGATACGAGACCAGACCGATGATGAAGAAGACCTGTACCCACGAAATGGCGATCAGCGCTTCGAGCGGATGCGGGACAGTGAGCGAGTGGACGAAGGCGATGATGAAATAGACGCCGATGAAGCGTTTGAGCTTTTTCCAGCGTTCGTAGGAATTGCCCGCCAGTTTGCCGAGCCAGGGGATGCGCGGCGCGAGCGAGATCAGCGCGAGCGGGACGATGCCGAGGAAGGCGATGACCGCCAGATAGTTACCGAGTTTCCAATCCAGCGAAATGGGGACGGTGAGGACGTGGACGAGGATCAGCAGGAAGGCCGCGGTGGACGTGCGGCGATGCGCCACGTACATTTTGTCGAGGCCGCCAAAATAAGGTTCCGCCCATTTTGGCCGCGCAGAGATCAACAAAGAAAACGACATCAACACGATATTGATCGAGCCGATGATCTCTCCCACATATTGGCGGATGAAATTTTCGCGCCCGTCATTGACGGGAGGAAAGACGATCCAGACGATAATGGTAAGGATGAGAGAGACGATGATGGCAAGGTTGCCGAGATTTGATTTCCGCATGGTTGACTCCTAAAATAGTTTCGCTTAGAAAAGACCTTTAAAGATTTTGCTGATAGAACATCTATTACAGAAAGCCTTGTGGTAATGGCTGGGTAGTGCGGTTTGTCTACCGCTTTTTGCTTTGATAATCTTTTACTTTGTCTTTAGCAACTTTGTTCAAAATGAACGAACTTAATTTTTCGTCAACGCAATTGATAGGTATGGCTGTGTAAACGTCTGTTGCATAGATGAAGAAAAGCCAGGCATGCTTTGTTATCCAGACCCGCTCAAATCTTTTCCACTCAACAGTGGATGTGTGACCATCGCTCTGAAACGCGACGCACTCATCGTTGAACTTTACAACAATAGATTTGTTTGGCAGGTCATTTGCGAGTCTTTTTGCATTTCGTAAATATCTTATCAGTTGCGCGATATAAATAATAACCGTTGCAACCAAAAAACCGCCCACCCAGCGGAGTGAGGGTATAAATGATGCGGCAATACCAACAACTCCAAATATAACTAAAGAGAATACAGACGAACTCCCGTTACGCAATGCAAGGAATTCTTTTGAAATTTTGGCCGATAACTCTGGAGAGTAATTGAAAGTGACCTCAAAATCCATCTCTACTCCTTCGATATTTTTAGAATTGGTTGCCCATTAACAATGATTACCGATTGTATCCGAAACGTGAAAAAAGCAGGGGAGATTCGACAACAAAAAAGGCCTCCGAGTGTTTTCGGAAGCCTTGCCATTTATTTTTCCTTCCTTCGGAAATCCACGAACCGATAGCCGACGCCTCGTTCGGTGAGGATGTACTTTGGGTTGGCGGGGTCTTTCTCCAGTTTCTGGCGCAGGTAATTGATGTAGAGTCGGACGTAGTGTGGTTCGTCGCGATACTCGTAGCCCCACACCTTCTGCAACAACTGATCGTGCGAGACCACCCAGCCCGTGTTTTGGACGAGGTGATACAGCAGTCGATATTCGGTGGGGCGGAGTTTGACGAGTTTGCCCTCCAGCCAAATCTCGCGGCGGTCGAAGTCAATTTTCAGTCGGTCGTCCACTTCGATCAGGCCGTGCATCGAACCGGTCGCGCCCTCCGTGCGGCGCAACACCGCCTTGATGCGGCTGACGAGTTCGCGCGGACTAAACGGCTTGGTGACGTAATCGTCCGCGCCCAGTTCCAGGCCGCGCACGCGGTCTTCCTCTTCGCCTTTGGCCGTGAGCATGATGACGGGGACGTTGGTGAACTCGCGGAAGGTTTCCAGCACATCGAAGCCGTCCACGTCGGGCATCATCACATCGAGCAAAACGATGTCGGGGTTCACGTCGCGCAGTCTGCTGATGGCCTGCTTGCCGTTGAAGGCCTCGGCAACGATAAAGCCATCGTGTTCCAAATTCATGCGGATGAACCGCACCATGCGCTCCTCATCGTCCACGACGAGGATCTTTCTTCGGTCGAATTCTTCGGGCATATCTTTATTCCCTCACGAAACTGATGATCTGCTCGGATTCCTCTCCGCCCAGGACTTCCAGGAAAGTGACTTTGTGAATCGGCCAGATGACCTTGACGGCGCGCGCATCAATGTAATGAACGTCTTTGCCGTCGCGACGGCGCGGGCTTGTGACGGTGATCATGTTATCGGTGGGCTTGGGGAGTTCTTCCACTTCGCCCGTGATCACTTCTTCGCCCGAAATATGAATGAGAATGGTGTATGCCATGGCGTTCCTTTCGGCTGGTTAGCGGATCAAAACCTGGAATTTGAATTTGCCGAGCGCCACCACGTCGCCGTGATTCAAGAGGCGTTCGGTTTGGGGCGTCAGGCGCTTGCCGTTGATGTAGGTCCCGTTGGCCGATCCCAAGTCCATGATGGCGACGCGCTTGCCGTCCCGTTTGATCGAAGCGTGCAGGCGCGAGACCCCCGCGGCGTAGGCTTGATGCGGCGAGAGGTCCAGGTCGGGGACGACGGGCTGGCTTTCGCTGAGGCGTCCCAGGGTGTATTCGTTGCGAGTCGAAAGCGGCAGGATCTGTCCGCTCTCCATCAGGTGCAGGGAGGCCCAGGCATTATCCACCAGCACGGAAGGAACGGGCGGAGGCGGCTCGCCCACAGGCGCGGTCACCTTGCTGGTATTGATGGAGTGGGTGGGCGAATCTCCCGTGGCAAGCTGGGCTCCGCAATCGGCGCAAAAAATGGAGCCGATTGGGTTTTGAAAATGGCAATTTGGGCAGACGGTCATAATGAAATCTCTCCCAGATTCATCAACGCGCGGGTCGCGTATTTTATATCCTTTTCGCCGCTGAGCGAGAAGGTATGTTTGCGTTGCATGTTTTCGGCTTCGAGCAAAACGGTGTTTGCCAGGTCGCGGTGTCCCTGCTCGAGCAGGTGGACAGCCAGGTTTTTTAACGACCGCGTAGCCTTATCGTAATTGCCGTCCAGCGATTCGTTTCGCGCCCGATCCTGCATTCGATAGAGCGTGAGGCGCGAAAGCGCTTTAAGGATGACGGAAGGCGGCGGCGTGAGCGCGGGTTCATCGGCCACGTTGCATTGAAAGCGGACGCGCACGGGTGTGAGCGGGGTGGGGCGCGTCGCCATCGAGATTTTGAGCGAGCCGTCCAACAACAGCGCGCCCTCCGCGCCCAGCGCGTGCGGCTCCACGTAGAACTCGAACAGGATGGCGGTATCGGTATCGCGCAGGATGGGGCCGAGTTTCGCGGTCTCTTCGATGATGAGCGGCCCGCTCTCGGGTTGCATGCGGAAGGCGTAGTTCAGGCGCACGCCCTCGGGGAGTTGAAATTGCAGGCTGGTTTCCTCGGCCAACACGCGCGTCAACTCGCTGAATTTTTGCGCCAGCAATTTTTGGATCTCCTGCGGGTGGGCAATGTAGCGGCTGGCGTTGCCTGTGCGGCTTGCCACCTGGTCGAGAAAAATATCGTTCCAATCGGCGCCGATGCCCATCACGCTGATTCCAATACCTTCTTTGGATGCCTTTGCCGCGCCTTGCAGGCAGGCTTCTTCGTCGCCGTAAGTGTGACCATCGGTGAGCATGATGAGGTGGTTCACGCGGCGCGCGTCACGCCCGCGGCGCACTTCGTTGAGGGCGCAATCCAATCCCTGAAAGAGTTCCGTCGCGCCCGAAGCCTGAATATCGCGGATGCGCGACTCGAGCTTCATCCGTTCCGATTGGAAGCCCGCCGGGATGATGACCTCGGCTCGATCGCTGAAGGTGATGACGCTGAAAATATCCTCGGCGCGCATATCGCGCAGGAAATGGATGGCCGCGGCCTTGAGCAGGTCCATCTTCGCGCCTTTCATGGACGTGGAGCGGTCCAGCGCCAGGCAAACATTTAGCGGCGGGACGGGGAGCGAATCGCCCCGTCGGCGTCCGCGCATATTCAGCAGAACGTAGATCAACTGCGGCTCGTTCATGCGGACGAGTTGCGGGCGGCTGTAAACGATTTCGAGCGCGATGGGGTTGGATGGGTCGTCCTCCTGCGGGGGCAGGGTCGCGTCGTAGGCCTTGCGACGTCGTGGGTTCGAAAGCGTTTCGTAGGCCTGTTGAATGACGAGAAAGAATTCGGTTTCGCCGGGCGCTTTGTTTTTGTCTGGATGCAATCGTTGCGCGGCTTCCAGGTAGGCTTTTTTTATTTCCTCCTGGGTCGCGTCACGGAATACGCCAAGCGCGGCGTAATAATCTGGCATAAGCGCCATGATAACCCTATCCCACTAATTGAATGAGCGTCACGCTGATGTTATCGGGGCCGCCGGCAAGGTTGGCCGCCGCCACCAGGTTGAGACAGGCGCGTTGCAAAGTGGGCGCGTCGCGTACCGCGCGCGCAAGTTCGTGTTCAGAGATCACGCCCCAAAGCCCATCACTGCACAGCATGAGCGTCCCCCCAGTGGGGAAGGGGATGGTGAAAATATCGGGTTCGAGCAGTTCGCCCTGGCCGAGGGCGCGGTAAAGCACGTTGCGATGCGGATAGTTCTCCGCTTCTGACGGGCTGATGTGGCCGAGTTCCTCGAGCCGTTTCACCAGCGAATGGTCGCGCGTGATCGTTTCGACGCGTCCATCGGAATAGAGCATGTAGGCGCGGCTATCTCCCACGTGGGCAATGGTCACCTGCTGGCCGAGAATCAGCGCGGCGGTGAGGGTCGTTCCACTCCCTGGGGCCTCGCGTTGAATCACTTTTTGCGCCTCGTTGGCCGCTCCTTGCATGATCTCTTGCAATGATTCGTTGGGCGGTTCGGGCTTAAGGTTAAAAAGGTAAGGCTGAAACTTTCGCATGACGGTCCCCGCCACGATGCGGATGGCCGCGTTGCTTGCCACCTCTCCGTATTGATGCCCGCCCATGCCGTCTGCCACGATGTAAAGGCCAAAGGGCGTGTTGCCGCCATTGCCAGCCAGGGTGGCGGTGATCGCCAACAGGCTGTCTTCGTTCAGGTCGCGTTGCTTGCCCACCGATTGTCCGCAGGCCGCCAGCAACTGCTGGATGTCGTAACGCGGCGCGGTGTTACTGATAATGGATTGCAATTGCGCCTCGCTCAACGGCGCGGTGGTGATGGATTCGCGCGGTTGCGATTTGTTACCGAAAATTTTCTTGAAAAATTCCAACACGGCTGACTCCTTTTAGGCGAGCAAGGCGTAAATATTATGATCTGTGGAACCGACGTAAACAATATCATCATACACCAGCGGCGCGCAGGTGATGGCGCCCTGGGTGGCAAACTTCCAGCGCAGGCGGCCGGTGCGATATTCGAGGCAGTAGATAACCCCATCCGCCGAGCCGCAGTAGACCGAGTCGCGGTAGATGACGGGCGAGCCGCTGACCTGATGCTCGGTGCGGAAGCGCCAGAGTTCGCGCGCGCTCTGCGTATCGAGCGCGTAGATGAAACCGTCCGCCGCGCCGGTGATGACGATGTTCTCCGTCACGGCGGGGGAGACGATGGAGCCTTTGCCGAGGCGGAAGCGCCACACCGTCCAACCGTTGCGCGCGTCGAGCGCGTAGAAAGCGCCGTCCATCGAGCCGAAGTAGACGGCCTGTCCCGCGACGACGGGCGAGGACGTGATGGCGCGTTTGGCCTGGAAGCGCCATTTCATCACGCCGCGGAAATCAACGGCGTAGAAATCTCCGCTTTCGTTGCCCGCATATACCAGTTCGTTGGCGACGAACGGCGAGGAACGCACGGGCGAGGTGGTCTCGAATTTCCAGGCGGCGCGGCCCGTGTTCATGTTGACGGCGTGGATGTAATGATCGTCCGAGCCGAAGAACAGGTGTCCCTCGGCGATACGCGGCGAGGAGCGGACGGGGCCTTCGGTGAAATACGTCCACACCACCTTGCCCGAACGCGCGCCTACCACGTGCAGGCGGTTATCCTCCGAGCCGAAGTAGACGTTGCCTTCATAAACGGCCGGACGTGAAACCACGCCGCGGTCGGTGGGATATTTCCACAAAAATTTTCCGTCGGCGGAGTTGATGGCGTAGAGGTTGTTATCATACGAGCCGATGAAGAGCGTGCCCTGATGGATGGCCGGCGCGCCGCGGATCTCGTCTTCGCAGGTAAAGGTCCAAAGCGGTTTGATGGCGCTTCCCGGCAGGCTGACGGTGGGCATTTGCGAGAGCGCGCCCGTCTTTCGTCCCGCCGCGAGCAGGGCGTCTTTCATGTCGCCTGCGGTTGGAAAACGATCTTGAATGTTGTATTGCAGGGACGTGCCGACCACCGCTTCCAGCTCGGCTGAGACGGCGGGATTTATCTTGCGGATGGGACGCTCCGCGAACGAGAAGGGTGGCTCGAGACGCGGGTCGCGGCGCGTCAACGCGTGGTGGATGGTGGCGCCGAGGGCGTAGATATCGGCCAGCGGGGTGGCTTCGCCGCGATACTGCTCGGGCGGCGAATATCCCTCGGTGCCGATCATCGTCCCTTTAACGCCGCTCTGAAAGGTGCGCGCGATGCCGAAATCCACCAGGATCACGTCGCCGTTGTGATTGATCATCACGTTGGAGGGCTTCATGTCGCGGAAGATGATCGGGTCGGGCTTGTGCGCGTGGAGATAGGCCAGCACGTCGCACAGTTCGATGCCCCAGGTGAGCACTTGCGCTTCGGGCAGGAATCCGTCGTTATCCGAGATGATGGATTCGAGGTCCTTACCGTGGATAAATTCCAGCACGAGGTACGAGCGGTCGTCCTGCGAGAAATAGTCGTAGATGCGGGGAATGGAGGGATGGTTGAGCGTTGCCAGCAAATTGGCTTCGCGCTCGAAGTTTTGGACAATGGTCTGGCGCACGAGCGGATCGGGCGCGAGATTGATCATCTCTTTCACCGCCACCAGTTTGACCACGTTGGGGAAGTGCAGGTCACGGGCGCGATAAACCGAACCCATGCCGCCCACGCCAATCACTTCCTGGATCAGGTAGCGTTGGGAGAGTGTCGTGCCAGCCTGCAATTGTCGGCGTGGTGTTGATTTTCCGTCATCGAATGGTTCGGTGATGCGGTGGGTATCCAGAGGACATTCTCCTTGTTAACGGTCAGATTATATTGCCCAAAGACGGGATTGGCAACCATCTGCCAAACGCGCTTCTCTTCATATTTGCAAAGGCGCGCCCTCACCCATCCCCCGGCCCCTTCCCTCTCCCCGCGAAGTGATCGGGAGAGTGGCCGGGGGTGAGGGCCGAGGGCCTCTCATTTGCGGCTCATTTCCTTAAAATAAATCAGGATATAATGAGCGCGCCTCAGGGCTTTTGCAATAAAATTTTGGAGAATCATGGATACTTCTGCTCTCGCTGGTTTAATTTTCTTTGTCGCTTTCATGGGGTTGATCCTCGTCCACGAGCTGGGACATTACTTCGCGTCCGTCTGGTCGGGCGTGGAGGTGGAGGAGTTTGGCTTTGGCATCCCGCCGCGCGCCTGGACGTTCTGGCGGGTGGCGGGCTATTTCCTCACCCGTAGCGGCAAACGCATCGAAATCCCTCGCAATTACCGAATGACTGTCCCCTGGGCCGAAGCGCTGGATAAGGAACTCGCGATGACCGTGGATCGCGTGGACGACAAACTCATCCTCCGCACGATTGACGTGGTCATCGAGACGCCCGTTGAAAAGCCCGTCTCCTCTATTGCAAGAGGACAAATTCTTGTGGACGACTCGGGTCAACCCGTGAAGTCGCAGGAAGAAGTGAAAGTGAAGCGCGAAGTCATCCGCATGGGCGGACAGCGCGGCCAGCAGGAACTGACCGAATTCATCACCGAGACGCACGCCGGCACCGACTTTACGCTCAACTGGCTTCCCCTCGGCGGCTTCGTCCGCCCGAAAGGCGAGAACGACCCAACCGTCCGCGGTGGACTCGCCGCGGCCAGCCCGTGGAAGCGTCTCGCCGTCCTGTTTGCGGGTCCGATTATGAACCTGTTGATGGGCCTCGCCATCTTCACCTTCCTCGTGCGCGTGGACGGATATCACGATTACACCCACGTCAGCCTGGCGCAGATCGCGCCCAACTCTCCCGCGGAAGCCGCGGGTCTGCAGGCAGGCGATATCGTGCTCGAAGCGGCAGGCCAGCCTGTGGTCAGTTTTGATTCGATCAGCAGCGCGGTCGCCCAACATCTCGACCAGCCCATGGATTTCCTGCTCCAGCGCGGCGATGAAAAGATCACCATCACCGTCGTGCCGCGCAAAACGCCGCCCGAAGGCGAAGGTCCGCTTGGCATTGTGATGCGCGAAGTCGTGGTGCCGATGGAAACCTGGGGCGACGCGCTCTACTACGGCGCGCGCAGTGTGCGCGACCAGGCCAGCGCCTTGCTTTTGCTCCCCGCCAAAATGTTGCGCGGCACACTCGCGCCCGGCGAGGGACGCTTCATCGGCTTGAAAGGCATCTACGATATCTTCAACGTCTCGGTCAGCGTGGACGTGCAAAGCCGCGAGCCGGCCGCCGCCAGCGCGTCCGCGCCCACGTATAGCACGCTCTACCTCATCGCGATGCTGTCCGTCTCCATCGGCCTCTTCAACCTCTTCCCCTTCCCCGCGCTCGATGGCGGACGCATCATCTTCGTCCTGCCCGAAATTCTCATGCGCCGCCGCGTGCCGCACCAGTTTGAAAACTGGGTTCACTTTGTCGGCATGTCGCTCCTTCTGCTCTTCATGCTTTACATCAACGTGATGGACTTTGTCAACCCGCTCAACCTCACCGCGCCCTAACATGTCCGAGAATCCTTTTCAATCCGTCATCGAAGCCCTGCTCGATTCGAGCAAACCCTTCCCGAAGAAATATCTGAATCTTTTTTCGGACATTGACTTCCTCTCGCTGAAACTTTTACTCGCGGACTGGCCTCGCATCTCCCTCACCCGCAAGCGGACTCTCCTTAGCGAGCTGAATCAGGTCCTCGACGAGGACACCACTGTCTCCTTCGACGATTTCGCGCGCGCCCTGCTCACCGACCCCGACGGCTCCGTCCGTGTGGGGGCGATGCGCCTGCTGGCCGAATGCGAAGACGTGAAGTTGATCCCCGTCTACGAAAAGATCCTCGCCAGCGACCCCGACCCCGAAGCCCGCGCCGAAGCCGCCAAAACCCTCAACCTGTTCATTGACCTGGGCGAGCTGGATGAACTTCCCGAAGCCGCGCTCCACGAAGCCGAAAATGCCCTGCTTGCCGCCGCCCGCGATGACAACGCAGATGTCCGCCGCCGCGCCGTGGAATCGCTGGGATACTCCTCGCGTGAGGAAGTCCCCGCGCTGATCGAAGCCGCCATCCAGCGCCAGGACCCCGACTGGCAGGTCAGTGCCCTGATCGCGATAGGACGTTCCAGCGACGAGCGCTGGTCGGAGCATGTTGTCCGCATGATGCTCTCAGACGACCGCAACCTGCGCCTCCAAGCGACGCGGGCCGCCGGCGAGTTGATGTTGCCCGACGCGCGCCTTCCGCTCATGCGCCAGTTGGAGGAGGAAGACGACCCTGAAGTCTTCTCCGCCATCATCTGGTCGCTTTCGCAGATCGGCGGCGAAGACGTCCGCGTGTATCTCACCAACCTCATTGACCAGACCGAAGACGAAGAGGCGGTTGAATTCATCGAAGACGCGCTCGCCAACCTGGCCTTCACCGAAGACCTCGAGCGCTTCGACATCTTCGCCCTCGACCCCGATGAAGACTTGTTGGAATTGGGCGGCGCTCTCGATGAAGACGACGAAGAAAAGGAAAGCCCCGCTCCAAAGAAACCCGCGAAAGGCGGGAAGAAGAAAAAATAGTTATTCCGCCTGGCAACGAATTTCAGTGAATCATGGCTTTACAGAAACACTTCTGGTAACCGTCATTGCGAGCGCTCTTTGCGAAGCAATCCCCTCCCGTGGCGAGGGGACTGCTTCGTCAGGAAGATCACCCTCCTCGCAGTGACGGATGAATCTATGATTTATCGCATTTCATCCGCAGATGACGCAGAATCCATTTCTGCGGAAACTGCGGATGATTTATGATATGCCCGTTCACCTGATAAGGAGTCCATAAATTGAACGCTCAAGCATTCCGCCACTTTTTCGGGTATCACTTCTCGGAAAATCGAAAGCTCTGGGATGAGTCCATCCTTCCGCTTTCCCAGGAGCAGTTCACTCAGGGAGAGAAATACTCCCACGGCTCCGTCCGAGACCAGATCGTGCACCTCGTCAGCGTGGACGATACCTGGTTCAGCGGCTTGCGCGGCGTGGAAATTCCCGAACCGCTCGATCCCGCGGAGTTTAACGATCGCTCCAAACTCCGCGCTCATTGGGATGCGGTCGAGCAGACCATGCGCGCCTATCTCGAAAATCTGCAAGACGAAGCGCTGACTCAAAAACCGTTCCCCGACGGCGAAGACAAAGACCTCATCGTCTGGCAGGTTCTTCTGCATGTCGTTAACCATGGCACAGACCACCGCGCCCAACTTCTTCGCGTGTTAAACGATTTGGGCGTGAAGACATCCTCTCAAGACTACATCTTCTACGTTTACGATAACCTGTAATGTCCCTCTCCGAACTCGCCGCCACTTTTGCCAATAATCTCCTGCCCGTCATACTCTTATGCGCGGCAGGTTTTTTGCTTCAGCGCGCCTTCTCCATCGACTCGCGCAGTCTGGGACGCGTCATCTTCTACCTCTTCAGCCCCATCCTGGCCTTTGACTTGCTGTTGAAGAACGACCTGCCCCTCGCCGAAATGGGACGCACCGTCGCGTTCTGCCTCGCGACGATGTCCGTGATGGCCGCTCTGACCTTGCTCGTCGGCCGCGCCCTCCGCCTCGACCGCGCCACGCTGACCGCGCTCGTGCTCACGGTGGCCTTTGCCAACACGGGCAACTATGGCCTGCCGCTCGTCTCCTTCGCGTTCGGCGAAGACGCGCTCGCGCACGCCACGCTGTACTTCGTCACCACTTCGATTTTGTTCAACACGGTCGGCGTCATCATCGCCTCGCTGGGACGGCTCAATTTCAAACAGGCGCTTTCGGGCATGCTCAAAGTGCCGACGGTCTACGCCGTGATCCTGGCGGCCCTGCTGAATCAATTTCACGTCGTCCTGCCGCTTCCGCTCGAACGCACCATCAGCCTGGCGGCGGGCGGCGCGATCCCGATGATGATCATTTTGCTCGGCGTGGAGTTGGCGCGCGTGGAATGGTCGCGGAGTTTGCGCGCGGTGGGCATCGGCGCGGGGATGCGTTTGATCCTCGGCCCGCTGGTGGGGCTGGCGCTCGCCATCCCGTTTGGGTTGCAGGGCGCGGCGTTGCAAGGCAACATCGTCGAGACGGCCACGCCCGCGGCGGTGACAAACACGGTGCTGGCCGCGGAATTCAACCTCGATTCGTCGCTCGTCACCGCCATCGTTTTTATCGGCACGATTCTCAGCCCTCTCACGCTCACGCCCTTGCTGGTATATTTGGGGCGATGAAAAATCCCATGCACGTTCCATCCATGAAAAGACTCGCGCTTCTTCTGCTTGGGCTGGCGATCATGCTCGGGTCGGCGCGGCCCGCAAAAGGTCAGGGAGGGGGCGAGGTGACAGAGGCGCGCGCGGAGCATCGCTTCGGCGAGGAAGTCCAATTCTTTGCGCGGATTCAGTCCGCGGGCGCGATCCAATCTGTGAGCGTGACGATTCGACCCGCGGGCGGACTCGCGCAAACCCAGGCCATGTCGGTCAACGCGGACGGGACAGCGGGTTATCGTTTCGACGCGTTAACCAACCCCCTGCCCGCCTTCGCCCGCGTCGTCTACTGGTTCGACGTGACGCTCGCCGACGGGACGCGTTTTGCCAGCGCCCAACAGGAATTTATTTACAGCGATAACCGCTTTGACTGGCTCGGACTCAATTCGCAAAATGTGCGCGTCCACTGGCACGAAGGCGACGCGGCCTTCGGCGCGGCCGCGTTGGACGCCGCACAAAGTGGAATCGAATCCGTGCAGTCGCTCGTGCCGATCGAGCCTGTCGCGCCGATGGATATTTATATTTACGCCAGGGGCGCCGACCTGCAAAGCGCCATTGACCTGGGCGGAAAAAGTTGGATGGCGGGACATGCCAGCCCCGAGCATGGCGTGGCGATGATTTTGGTTTCGCCCGATCGAGCCTATGAACTCGACCGACACGTGCCACACGAACTGGCGCATCTGCTTTTGTATCAAAGCCTTGGGCCGCGCTATTACAACCTGCCCGTATGGCTGCGCGAGGGACTGGCGACAAACGCGGAAATTTATCCCAATTCCGATTTGGAAGCGACCCTGACCGATGCTGTGAACGCGAACGCGCTGTTTCCGCTGGCGGATTTGTGCACGTCGTTCCCGCGCGAATCGGTCAGCGCCTTGCAGGCTTACGCACAGGCGAAATCGTTTGTGCGCTTTTTGATTGATCGCTTTGGGACGACGGGACTCTCCGCGCTGATCTCGGCCTATGCCGATGGGATGAATTGCGAGCAAGGCGCGAACCGCGCGCTCGAACAACCTCTCAGCCAGTTGGAGATCAGTTGGCGCGACTCCGCTTTGGGGGAGAATCGAAGCGGCGTGGCGGCGGCGAACCTGCTTCCATATTTCATCGTGATCGGTCTGGCGATGGTCATCCCGCTCTGGGGCTGGGCGGCGCGGATCGTGGCGCGGAGGAAACTTGCCAAACGCAACTGAACTCGTGCGCGCGCATGTGCGCGTGAAAGGACGCGTGCAAGGCGTTGGCTTTCGCGCGCACGTGGAATATCACGGTCGGCAGGTCGGCGTGACGGGCTGGGTGCGCAACGTGGGCTACGACACCGTGGAGGCCGTGGCGGAGGGTGAGCGCGCAAAAGTGGAGCGCTTCATCGAGACGATGAAACAGGGTCCGCGTGCCTCACGCGTGGACGAATCGAACGTGGAATGGGAAATGCCAACGGGGGAGTTTCGTGAGTTTGGGGTGAAACGCAGTCTGTGAGACTCAGCCGCCCGCCATTTTTATCTTATAACCCAACTTGACCAACACCTCCGCGATGCGCTCGCGGTCGTTGCCTTGTATCTCGATCACGCCGTCCTTCACCGTCCCACCGACGCCGCAGGCCTGCTTGATCCTTTTCGCCAGCGCGGACAGGTCGTCTTCAGACAGGACGAGATTTTTGATGAGCGTCACGCCCTTGCCGCCGCGCCCTTTTGAGTCGCGGTGCAGGTAGGCGGTTTGTTGCTTCGGCGGCAGAGACTTGCCCGATGACTTGACCTGCTCCTGCTTGCGCAGGTCGCCATCTTCAGATGACCAGACGGTGCGTGAATTGGACATGATGAGTGAACCTATTGAAAACAGAATTTAAGATGTGGACGCAGGCAACTTCCGAACCAACAGCCAGGCGATGACCAGCAGGACGAGTCCCGCCGCGTCGAAGGCGATGAAGCGCAGGATGGACTCTCGCAAGACGACGTGATCCATCGTCAGCGTGGACAGAATATAACTCTCCCCGACCAGTCCCGTCAATTGCATCAGCAGAGACAGGGTCAGCGCCAGCCGAAAGCGGATGGGATCGAAGACCGCGAACAGATACGGCACGTTCCACATCAGGAACAACACGCCCACGCCGCGCACCGCCGCCTCTCCCGCCGCGCCCGAAAGTTCATACGCACCGACAAATGACTGCGGGGAGACGAGGAAAACGATCCCCGCCTGAATGTTCCATGCGGCGACGAGGAGGATGAGGAGGCGGGAGGTCCATGAGGGCATGGGGAGGATGATAATGGATTTTTGGGGAAATAAAAAGGCGGCTGTGATGCCGCCAGTTTTCATGCCTTTGCAAGCCTGCGAAGACCCATCTCCCGTCTACCCCACGGGGAGAGAAGCTAATGCCTCTCGAATAATAGTAGCCTTGCATGGACAACCATCACAATCATCAAGTGCTCAGCTCCCTTCCCTTGGGGAAGGGAGGGGGGATAGGTCAATCTCCAATCCCATCCCGAAGGGACGCCTACGCGGTGACGTTCATTTCGCGCGCATTCCCCTCTCCCGTACACACTGGAAGATGAAATAATTGTGGAATCTGAGAAGCGAGTCTTGGAAAAATGTTGGATAGCAATATTTTTTCGTTGAAGAAAGTTGAAAATCAGATACGTTTCATGATCTTGTTGCGCAACTCATCTGTAAATTCTTCGTAAGACAGATTGCGGGCAGTCGATGAATATTCCTTTCCGTCCCAATGCGTTACAGATAATTTTTGATTGATACGCTCTCGAGGTCCAATTACAAGAATATATGGAATCTTTTTACGAATTGCTTGTTCTTTAGCTTCTCTAACATCGCGATCTTCTAAGTCTACAGCAACCCGCAAATTTAGACCTGCAGCTTGATTCTCAAGAAGGGATTTTACACTTTTTGCGTGGGCTAAATTGCTTGAGAATTCAATACCACCAAGAGGGAGCAACATGACTTGACACGGAGACAGCCACAAAGGTAAATGCCCTTTAGTTCTTAGCAACAAAATACCAATAAATCTCTCTAGCGAGCCAAGTATGGTACGGTGAATTATCAGTGGAGTCTCGGCATGTCCATCTCTCGCGATATATTTTACATCGAATTTTTCCGCAAGAATTATATCCAACTGAATCGTAGAACATATCCACTCCTTTTGGTAGTATGGATCCGTTATTTCAAAATCAATTTTGGGACCATAGAACACGCCTTCACCTGGGGCGTCTTCATACGGTATATCTTTACTCGCCAATACATCCCTCAGAAGTTTTTGAGCGCTATTCCATAGAGCATCTTCACCAATGGCTTCCTTAGGCTTGAGTCGAAGAATGACCCGATAGTCCGCAATACCGAACACATCCTTTAAAAAGAAAACAGTAAACTCCAAAAGGTTGGCGATTTCTTCTTCCGCTTTTTGTCGTTCACAAAAAATATGCGCATCATCTTGTGTGAAGCCGCGAACTTCCAACATTTCTCGAAAACTTCCAGAGGGGATTTTTCGATAGACAGTTCCTAATTCTGCATACCGTAGAGGCAGTTCCTTGTAACTGTGCTGATCCGCCTTGAATATAAATATATGAAAAGGACAATTCATTGGTCGAAGAATGTATTCCTCATCATTCTCGAGTCTCATCCTCGGATACATTTTTTCTGCAAAACGGGTTGTATGGCCACTCGTTTCCCAGACGTCAGCAGAAGCAATGTGCGGAGTGTATACTAATTGGTATCCCTGTTTTTGATGTTCTCGTTTCCAGAAATCTTCAATGGTGCTACGAATTAGCGCGCCATTAGGACGCCAAAACGGCAAATGCTTGCCGGCTTCAGGGTAGAAGCCCCAAAAGCCGAGTTCCGAGTTGATTTCATGCATGTCATCCATTGCAAGTCTCCTCGATTAGTTGGTTAAACTACGCATTGGGGCAGGGATTCGTCCGAGTGATAATCGATTGAAAAACGCTTCGGAACTAAACGGTTTTACATTCATAATTATCACGTTTCCCAAGAGATCGTTGTATGGTCTGAGGTCAACAACATCTCCTGGTTTTGTTCCTAATATCGGTAGAATTCTTACAGCTGTGGTCTTATTGTTTATCACACCAATTGCCATTTCGTCAGCAATGATCGCGGCTATAGTTGTCACAGGTGTCTCCCCAGGAACTCCAAACATGTCCATGCCCACAGAACAAATGCTGGTTAGCGATTCCAGCTTGTCAAGTGTCAGTGATCCTCGTTGAACAGCCTCGACCATACCGCTATCCTCACTAACTGGAATAAATGCTCCACTTAATCCTCCCGCACTAGATGTAGCAGCAATGCCACCCTTTTTAACTGCATCAATTAGCAATGCGAGGGCAGCGGTTGTTCCATGACTACCACAACTTTCAATACCCATAGCTTCAATAATTCTCGCGATACTGTTATCAACGGGATCTGGAGTAGGTGCTAAAGATAAATCCACTATACCAAAATCAACGCCTAGCTGTGTGGCTAGTTTTTTCCCAACTAGTGTACCTGCTCGGACAACTTTGAATATCGCCCTTTTGATTCTATCTGAAAGTGTTGCAAAATCAACATCTCGTGAGTTTTCAACTACTCGCTTTATGACACTCGGACCACTAATACCCACATTGATCACACATTCTGGTTCGCCCACTCCATGAAAAGCACCTGCCATAAAGGGATTATCGTTAGGGGCATTCGCAAAAACTACAAACTTGGCACAACCATGTCCTTTTTCAGTATTAGCACCCAGGTTTTTTACCACTGTGGCAACTTGAAGTACAGCCTCCATATTGATACCAGCCTTTGTGCTTGCAACATTCATTGATGAACAAACATGGCTTGTTTGTGATATTGACTCCACGATTGAATTGATGAAATTGCGGTCGGTCTGTGTGTACCCTTTATCCACTAATGCAGAGAAACCGCCAATAAAAGTAATTCCTTTATTAGGATTCTTCGCCGAACCATTTAACTCTTTGACTGCATTGTCCATGGCGACTGCAATATTCTGATATTGAGAGTCAACACAACTGCCTGCAAGAAGTCCTATAGGAGTAACAGATATACGCTTATTCTTTATGGGAAGTCCGAAGAAATTCTCAACTTTATCTGCTTCTTCGATTAGATTCTTTGCTTTCCGAATTATCTGAGATTTCACCTTCTCCGCGACGACTTTCGTTGAGCCCGACGCACAAGAAAGAAGGTTAATGCCCATTGTGACAGCCCTTATATCCAAATGGTCTAGTACAACCATTTGTGATATCTCTGTTAATTCTTGTCTTCTCATAATCATTCCTCCTGTCGTTCGTAGTCAATCCTTTGAATAAACTCGAATGTTTCTGATGAATGAACCATATAATCGAAGTTTTTGAGGCCGAGGCCTTCTTTCAGTTTTTTCATATCAGATCGAATTCCCTCTAGAATTTCAAAGAATTCCGCAGTTTCGGTAGGTATGTAAGTATGGATTTTCAATGCTGCAGTTTCCTCGGTTTCGTCCATCCAAACATCAATATCTACAATGTCAATTTGGTACTTATCAATAACTTCTAGGAGGGCTGCAAGGAAACCAACTCTGTTATCGCATTGCAAAACGATTACGACATTTGCTTCAATTTCGGACGCTTGTGCAGATTCGGGAACAATAAAACATTCGGTGCTAAAATTAAGAGTTCGAGCCACCTTGTTGATATGCTTTCGGAATCTCTCAAAAGACAATCCATCCTCATTTTTGTTTCTTCCCAAAATTAATTTGACAAACCACCCTTTTCTAACATGGGACACTACATCAATAATATCGAGATTTAATTCTTGATATGCTTTACATAAACTGAGAAAGATTCTTGGATGGTTAATGCCAAACGATAGCGTTCCTACTATCTGTCGATATCTTACTGTGTCTGTGTCATCCATTGCATTAACAATGCCTCCTGTTTGCCTTATTTATCTCCAGCCCGGATCCTCATTTTCTCTGGAGAGATACAGACAACATATCTGCGAAAGAGGGAGTAAAGACCACTTACAACGAGACAACTATTAAGATCGAATGTTTGGCTAGCGTATCAAGTAACTAACAATACCGCCAGTAATCACACCTTGCTTGAGAAGCGTAAACAAAGTATAGCCTCAATTATCCCCGAAGTCAACAACATATCGCTCGAAATCAATATAGCGAAAGAAAAAGTGTCTTCTGCAATCATACCTCCTCCTCCCTCCTCCTCTCCCACTGACCCCCCTCCGCCCCCACAAACCTCATCCCTCCTCCACCCTCCCTCAACAAATCCCTCGCCCCGCAATTCAAGATCGCCTTGGCCGCCTCGATGCCCGAAGCCGTGACTCCCGCCACGCCGTGGCTGGTGGTGCTTTGACCGCACAGGAACAGTCCCTCAAACTCGGTGCGCGCCGTGAATCCCAGCGGACCCACCTGCGACGGGCGCTTGTCAATGCCGTACAGGTTGCCGCGCGTGGCGTTGAGATAATGTTCGTTCGACAGCGGCGTGCCGAGGCTGTAATACGTGATGTGCTTGCTCAAGCCGGGGATGCGCTTCTCCAGTCCGCGCACCATGCGCCAGGCCAGGTCTTCCTTCATCGCGTCGTAGTCGGTGGGACGCGCGCCGTACTTCGTGTGCGCCCACTGCTCGAACGCGTCGTAGCTCACGAACGCGAACGACTCGCAGGTGTGGTGTCCCGCGGTCGCTCCCGTCTTGTGCATCTTCGACGGGTCTTTCAGCGTTGTCACGGTCAGGAACATCCCAGGCGGCGTCTCCTCGCGCATCAGCGCGTCGGTCAAGCCGTCGGCGTAAATCTTGTCCACGTCCGCGTGATCGTAGTACCACATGTTGCCCGAGTCGAGACCCGCGCCGCGCAGGTCCATATCCGTCGCGAAAAACAGGCTCAGGCACGAGGTCGAATATTTCACCCCATCAATCTTCCTCCGCAACTTGGGCGACAACTGCTCGCGCCCGATCAACTTGCCAAATGTCACTTCGGGATCGGCATTGGAGACGACCACGCCCGCGCGGATCTGCTCCCCCGATTCCAATTCCACGCCGATGACCTTCTTCCCCTCGAGCAACATCCGCTTCACGCGTGACCCGAGGCGGACTTCCCCGCCCGCGCGTTTCAGCGCTCGAACGAACGCCCGCGGAATCGTGAACGCGCCGCCCATCGGATAGTATCCGCCATCGAGATAATGCTCGGTGATACCCGCGTGCATGAACGCGCTCACCTGCGAAGGCGGCATCCCATGATCGCCCGATTGTCCGCCCAACACGCCGCGCAAAACGGGGTCGGTGACGTGCGCGTTGATCAGGTCCGCGCCCGTGGCGCGCGCCCACTTCAACACGTTCGCTACGCCCGAAGCGGCTTGTAGCGGCTTGGACAAATTCCCGATGCGCCGCAATCCCTGCGTCATGTTGACGATCTCGTTGAAGTAGCCGTCAATGCCCTTGGCCTCGTGCGGGAAGTGACTCTTCAGCCGCTCGACGAGTTTCTCTTTGCCCTTGGGAAAATCGATCCGTTTGTCGCCGACGACGATGTGATCGTAGCCATCGGGATTCAGTTCCACGAACGCCAGGTCTTGTGAGACGCCCAGCCCGTCATAGATGCGACGCAACCCGCCGCCCTCGTCCAGCGAGCCGATGTAATGCACGCCTGGGCTGAAGCGATAGCCGTTCAGCGTGAACGAATGTGTCCAGCCGCCGGGTCTGTCGTGTTGCTCCAAGACCAGCACTTTCTTCCCCGCCTGCGCCAATGCCACCGCGGCAGTGAGTCCGCCCGCGCCCGAACCGATCACGATCACATCGTAGTTTGTCATGGTGAGTCTCCGTTTAAAGACTTCGGAAGTTTCAAAAACTTCCGAAGCCTGGTTTTGGTTACTTGCCTGCTTTCCGAAATCGCTGAATACGGGATTCGATTTCGGCAACAATACTGCGCGCGGACTTCAAGTCGGTTTCGTTCAGATGCTTGCCCAACTCTTTGAGTAGCGGTTCCATTTTAGGATTGAAGGCATTCATCAGCGTGGCAGTGTCGTTTTCGTAAATTCCCACGCGCTCGAAACTTCCCTGACGATACAGCGATGGCAGAGCGAATAATTTCAACAGAATCAGCCCTTCAACAGTCGCACAGCGAATTTTTCGATCCATGAATTTTTTAGTCGCAGTGTATTTCTTTTCCACTTTCGCAAACAGCGGATTCTTCGTGAGCAGGATGTCAATTTGTAGTTCACCAAATTTGCCCCGCGCAAAGTACATATCCTCGCTCTCGATTTTGATCTCTGGCAGTTTTGATAGCGAAGGCAATGCCATGATGAGGTCAATATCCTGCGTGTTGCGTCCCTCCACGTAGGTCAAAAGGGCAATTCCGTTTACAAGCGCATATTCAACTTTTCGTTTTTCAAGCAGGTCAAAGAAGCGCTCGGTTTGTGCGGGGATGAGTTCGGCGCGCAGCATCTTCTCGCGACTATTTCTGAAATTGAAAACAACGGCATTGCGTAAAACGCCGCCGATTTGAGGGATGCTGTGGATTGTCATTTTGGCCTGATTTCACATTCCTTAAAATCAAGAATCCGGGGCCGCCAGCGCCGCGCCGACGATACCCGCTTCATTGAAGAGTTGCGCGGGGACGACGCGCGTCTGCACTTTGAGCAGGGGGATGAATTTCTCCGAATCCTTGCTGATGCCGCCGCCGATGATGAACAGGTCAGGCCAGAATAATTTTTCCATCTGCGCGAGATAATCGTTCAGGCGTTTGGCGTATTTTTTCCAGGAGAGTTTCTTGATCTCGCGGATGGCGGCCGCGGCGCGATGTTCCGCGTCCATGCCATCCATTTCCATGTGACCAAATTCAGTGTTTGGCACAAGGTGGCCCTGATGGAAGATCGCCGACCCGATGCCCGTGCCGAGCGTGATCATAATGACCGTGCCTTGCTGACCTTTGCCCGCGCCGAACTTCATCTCGGCCAGCCCGGCCGCGTCGGCATCGTTGATGACGGCGCACGCGCAACCCGTCACTTTGGTGAACAGCTTGTCGGCGTTCACGCCCACCCACTTGTCCGAGATGTTGGCGGCCATCATCGCCACCCCGTTTTTGATCGGCGCGGGGAAGCCGATGCCGATCGGCCCCGTCCAGTTAAATGCCTGGGCGATCTCCGCGGCCACCTGGGCTATCGGTTTGGGTTCCGCGCCTTTCGGCGTCTTAATGCGGACGCGCTCCGCCAGCAGTTTCCCCGTTTCCAGGTCCACGGGCGCGCCTTTCAAGGCCGAACCGCCCACGTCAATCCCAAGAGTTTTCATGAATTATCCCTTTCGTATGCGATACATGGTTGGCAATGATGTCTATAGTGTTTGAAATTTCAATCCGAGCGGCTTTTTATGAAAACCGTTTCAAGGCCTCGTACATGGCCTGCGCGCCAAACTCAATGGCCGCGGCGGGGACGCGTTCGTTGGCCGAGTGGATGATGCTGGTGAAGTTGAAATCTTCGGGCAGGGTCATCGGCAAAAAGCCATAGGTCTGGATGCCGAGCCGCGAGAAGAAGCGCGCGTCCGTTACGCCGCTGAGGATGAGCGGGATGGGGATGCCCTGTGGGTCGGCCTCGCGCAGGATTCCGCTCAGGGTGTCGAAGAGGCCCATATTCGGTTCCGCGGGACCCGGGTCGTGGCGCGCCATCTCAAGGTCCACGCCAGGGTCGAGGATGGCGCGCAGTTCGGTCAGCATGTCTTCGGGTTTGTAGCCAGGCAGGAGTCGCCCGTCCATCTCCACGGAGACTTCGCTGGGGATCACGTTGACCTTTTCGCTGGCGGTGAGCATCGTGGGGCTGACGGTGTTGCGTAGCAGCGGGCCGAAGATTTTGCCGCGTTCGCCAAGCAGTTTAAGGATCGAATTTGCGAGCGCCGGATTTGCCAACTGGCCGATGATCGCGCCCGTGAAGCCGCCCAACGCGGACGACATCGCTTCGATCATCATACGGGCGGGCGGGGTGACGTGGATGGGCAGGCCGTTTTCGTCCAACTGCCGAAGCGCGCGGCCGAGACGCGCCATCGCGCCGCCCCGTACAGGCATGGAGCCGTGTCCGCCCTGGCCGCGGAAGGTGGCCTTGATCCAACAGATTTGCTTTTCGGCGATCATAATCGGGTAGAGACGTTTGCCGCCGAGGTGCAGGGTGAAGCCGCCAAATTCGCCCAGCGCGTAGCGGACATCTTTGAACAGGTCGGGGTGTTCCTCGACGAGGAATTTCGCGCCCACGTCGCCGCCCGCTTCCTCGTCGCTGACGATGGCGAGCAGAATGTCGCCGGGCGGTTGCAGTCCCTCGGCTTTGGCGCGCAGGAATGCGGAAAGCATCATGGCCACGCCGCCCTTCATGTCGAGCGCGCCGCGTCCCCACACGTAGCCGTCGAGCAGTTTGCCTTCAAAGGGGGGCTGGTCCCATTTTTGTTTGTCGGTGGTCACTACGTCCACGTGGCCGTAGAGCAGAAGGGGCGGAGCCTTGCCAGAGCCTTCAATGCGGGCGATGAGGTTGGGACGGTTTTGAACCTTTTCGACGATGAGCGACTCGATGCCCGCGTCGGTGAGCAGGCCGCGGGCGTAGGCGATGCAGGCGGCCTCATTGCCCGGCGGGTTGGTGGTGTTGAATTGGATCAGGCGTTGGAGAATCTCAACGGGGCGGGCGTAGATGGGCGTTTCGGCCATGGTTATTTCCTGTGTGCGGAGGGTTTTTAGGAGCGCTTGCGAAAGGTCTGAGTTCCTCTAGCAATTGCACTGCTGGGGGCTCGGCAGTTCAACTGCCGAGAAACCGGTTCGGTCTGGGTTCCTCCAGCAGTTGCACTGCTGGGCGTTCGGCACGATTTGCCAAGCAAATCGAACTGCCGAACAACGCCAGATTCGATTTTGCACGAGGTCAATTCTTTGCAATGGCTATTCTACTCGCGTTCTTTTCCAGAGGGCGCTCGAAAGTCGGAGACTTTCGAGTCCGTGCCGACGATATTCCATTTTGTATTGACTCAAATAACGTCCCATGATAAAGTTGCGGCCTAACGGTTACCAGTAAGTTCGCTTTGGTAGTAAGAAGGCAAGGTCGGCTCATGGGAACGCTCCGTGAGTCGTTTTGTTTTACCTGCTCCGTTCGGACAAATTGAGTACCCGATCCATCTTTTCCTATTTGCAAAAGGAGCAAATAAAATGTCCGAACGTATCATTGGAACAGTCAAGTGGTTCAACGGTAGCAAAGGCTACGGCTTCATCGAGCGCGAAGGCGGCAAGGACGTGTTCGTCCACTTCTCTGCCATCCAGTCTGAAGGCTTCAAGAACCTGAACGAAGGCCAGAAGGTCGAGTTCACGGTCGAGCAGGGTCCCAAAGGCCCGCAGGCCAGCAACGTCACCCTCGTCAGCTAGTCTAACCATAAGACAAAGAAATCCCCGCGAGCAATCTCGCGGGGATTTTTGATTCTTGTCACGTAACAATGCGTCGCGCCTTACCTTGAGAGGACCTTACACGTGAGAGTGCGACGCATCCTCGTTAGCCATACCTCTGCATAAACCGTTCCATCCGCTCCAGGGCCTCTTCGATCTTGCCGTACTCGGTGGCGTAGCAGGCGCGGACAAAGCCCTCTCCGCCGGGGCCGAAGGCGTTGCCTGGCACGACGGCCACGTGTTCCTCTTTGAGGAGTTTTTCGGCGAAGGTCTCGTCGTCCATGCCGGAGGCGCGGATGTTGGGAAACGCGTAGAACGCGCCGCGCGGCTCAAAGGTCGCGAGGCCGAGGCGGTTGAGTCCGTCCACGAGCAGACGGCGGCGGCGGTCGTATTCGGTCACCATTTCCTGCACGAAGGGTTCGCCCGTCTTCAGGGCTTCGAGGGCGGCATCCTGCGCGGTGGTAGGCGCGGACATGATGGTGTATTGATGGATGCGGACGAGTCCCTTAATGAGGTCGGCGGGGCCGGCCGCGTAGCCGATGCGCCAGCCCGTCATGGCGTAATCTTTCGAGAAGCCGCCCAGCAGGATGGTGCGGCGTTTGATGCTTTCGCCGAGGGCCGGCACACAGACGTGTTGAAAACCATAAACGAGGCGGTCGTAAATTTCATCGGAGATCAGCACGAGGTCGTTTTGCTCGGCGAGTTGGGCGATCTCCATCAACGTCTCGCGCGTGGCGACGGCGCCGGTGGGGTTGCTGGGATAGCCGACGAAGATGGCCTTGGTGCGCGGCGTGATGGCGGCGCGGATCTCGGCGGGGTCCACCTGAAAATTGTTTTCCATGCGGGCGGGGATTTCCACAGGGACGCCGCCCGCCAGGATCACCTCTGCTTGATACGAAACGAAACATGGCGTGGGGATGATGACTTCGTCGCCCTGATCGAGGATGGCGGTCATTGTCAGGTACAGCGCTTCTGAGACGCCCACGGTGGCGATGACCTCGGTGATCGGATCGTACTTCACGCCGTAGAGTTTGAAAATGTTATCGGCGATGGCCTGGCGTAATTCGAGCTTGCCAGAGTTGGACGTGTAATGCGTCTCGCCTTGCGAAAGCGAGCGGATGCCCGCCTCGAGGATCGGTTTCGGCGTGGTGAAGTCGGGTTCGCCGATTCCGAGCGAGATGACGTCTTTCATCGTGGCGGCGATATCGAAGAATTTACGGATGCCGCTGGGTTTGAGTCCCGCGACGCGCTGGGAGAGATATTTTGTGCTTCCGATTTCGGTCATTGAGTCTCCTTGTTGTTATCTGTCATTGCGAGGAGCGAAGCGACGAAGCAATCTGCCTTCATACGAGGAGATTGCTTCGGGCGAGTACGCCCTCGCAATGACGAAATAAGTTATGGATGAAATACAGCGCTGTTATCGCCGATGTTCAGCGACGAGGATTCTTTGGGGAGCGCCTTGCCTTCCACGCGGCAGTTGGCGCCGATGAGCGAGTGGGTGAGCGCGGCGCGCGTGATTTGCGTCCCGTTTTCGATGATGCTGTCTTCGATCTTGCTATCTTCGATCTTGCAGTTCGCGCCGATGGAGACATGCGGCCCGATGACCGAGTTCCTGATCTCCGCGCTCGGGTGGATGAAAACAGGTTCGATCACCTGTGTACCTGTGTACGTGTGTACCTGTGTACTTGCCTTCTCCAACAACGAGCGATTGGTCTCCAGCGTCGCTTCGATTGTCCCTGTATCGAGCCAGGTGTGGATGGATTGAGTCCGCACTTTGGCGCCTTGTTCGATCATGATGGTGATGGCGTCGGTGAGGAAGTATTCATTTTTGAGCATCACGCCGCGTTGGATCTGCTCATCTATGGCGGCGATCAGTTGCGCGCCTTCTTTGAAGTAGTAGCATCCCACCACGACGAGGTTGTTTTCGACAGATTGCGGCTTCTCGATGAAGCGCGTCACCAATCCGTCCGCGCCCAGTTCCGCCACGCCGAAGCGACGCGGATCGGGGTGGGGCATCACCCAGGCGACCGCGTCCGCCTCCCCGTCCGCGAGATGCGAGAAGTCGGCGTCCATCAACGTGTCGGAGAAGCAGACGATGGTCGGGCCGCGGAATAAGTCCCGCGCGAGGGCGAGGGCGTGCGACTGGCCTTTCATCTCGTGTTGGGTCACGAAATGGGTTTTCATGTGCGGAAATTTTTTGTGGAGGAAGGCGGGGATTTGCGTTTCGCCGAGGTACGGCCCCACGATGAAAACATATTCGGCCTGTTGCGCGTTGGGCGCGCTGGCGAACATGTCTAATAAGTGTTCGAGCGTGGTTTTTCCTGCCACGCTGACGAGGGGCTTGGGCTTGCTGTATGTGTGCGGCCTCATGCGAGTCCCCCACCCGGCCATGGGTATAACGATCTTCAGGGTTTCGGCCAAGAGAATCTCCGATAAGGAATTTGGCTCTATTTTACCTTAGCCTGCCACCTTCTCCAATTCCGCGATCTGCGATTCGATCAAATCCACAGCGGATTGGAGGGTGCGGCGGTCGAAGGCGAGTTTGGCGCCCGCGGCCGCGAATAGGTCGGGGATGGACGCGGTCGCGCCGAGGGCGAGGGCGTGGCGGTAGGTCTGCAACGCGGCGGATTGATCCTTGAGCGCGTTCGCCCAGATCTGCACCGCGCCGAGTTGGGCGATGGCGTATTCAATGTAATAGAAGGGACTTTGCAGGATATGTCCCTGGCGATGCCATTGGGTGGGACGGTAGATTTCGATGTCGGTGTAATCCACGTCGGGGATAAAGCGGGCGTGAAGTTTGTTCCATTTGGCGTCGCACTTTTTCGGGTCGGCGCCGCGCGATGGGTTTTCGTAGATCCAATGCTGAAAGGCGTCCACCAGCGCCATGTAGGGCAGGCCGAGCAAAATGTCCTCGAGGGTTTCGATGCGGGCGCGGGCGGCCTCGGCGGGCTCGTAGAGTCCGCTATCCGTCAGGTAGGGCGCGGCGAGGAGTTCCATCGCCAGCGAGGCGATCTCTTGAAATTCCATCGGCGGGTTGCGTTGCATGATGTAGGGCAGGTTCGCCATCTCCATCGAGTGGAAGGCGTGTCCGCTTTCGTGGAGCAGGGTCTGCACGTCGTAGTGAATGCCGACCGCGTTCATTAAGATGAAGGGCTTGCGCGTGAGTTCGAACCAGGTGCAATACGCGCCCTCGGTTTTGTGTTTGCGGCTTTTAAGGTCGAGCAGATTCTCGGCGATCATCATGCGGAAATATTGACCGAGCGTCGGGTCGAGACGGTCGAAGATGTTGGCCGCGCCCGAAGCGAGTTGCGTGACGCGTCGAAACGGACGGAGGGCGGGGCGCGCCAGCGGGTCAACGTACTCGTCCCAGGGACGGATCGTCTTGATGCCCATCTTCTTTTTGCGGCGTTCGTAAACGCGGCTCGCGGCAGGGACAACTACTTTTTCGATGGACGTGTGAAAGACTCGGCAGTCGCGCGGCGTGTAATCGAAGCGCGCTTTTTGATCCCAAACGTAGGCGCGATAATCGGGCTTTTCGGCGTTGGCCGCGATCTGCTGGCGCAGTGCGAACATTTTTTTCCACAACTTGTGGATGGTGGGCTTATCTGCCAACAGGCGTTCGCGCATCAGCCGCCACGAGACCTCGCGCACTTCGCGGTCGTTTTCGTCCACCAGCATTTTTTGCATTTCGGTGAAGGTGCGTTCCTTGCCGTTCCACCCTGCGGTCTGCGCGCCGATGACTTGGTCGTAATCGGTGGTGAGTTTTTGTTCCTCGGCCAGCAAAGGCAAATTAGATTCGCGATAGAGTGCGGTCTCGGCGCGCATGGCGCGCAGTGGAATTTCCATGCCCGCGGGGGTGATTCCGCTGGCGAGCAACTTTTCTTTCAGGCGCTGGTCATACGGACGCGAGGGCATGAGAATCGCGTCGGTGTGTTCGTTGTATTTTTTCTCCGCTTCCTGGTCGTTGGTATTCACCGACGCAGCCACCGCGAGTCGGTTGCTTTGTTCGTACACGATCTCGCTCAAGCGCGACCAGTTCGCCAGCCACGCGTCTACGTTCGCTGCCGTGAGTTTGACGCGTTCCAATTGCTGGTAGAGCGGTTCGATCTCCGCCCAACCCATCTGCGTCATTTCGGCGATCGTGGGTGGCAACTTGAAATCCATTTACCAAAGTCCAGCGCTGGGAATTTTTTCTTTCTTCAAATATGCTTCGATCTTCTCGCGATGACCGCGGAACAACCCATCGGGATATTCGCCCAACCCGACCGCGCGCGTTTCGGCGATCTCGTGATCGGGCTGGCCGAGGATCTTAAAGTCATCGCACACGAACAGGATGTTGTGACCGCTGAAGCCTTCCTCGTAACTGGTGTAGATGCCGACCAGGCGGACTTCGCCCATTTCGGCGCCCGTCTCTTCGCGGACCTCGCGCCGCGCGGCCTCTTCGACGGTCTCTCCGCCCTTGAGGCCTCCGCCCGGCAAAAACCAGCCCTTGCGATAGGTGTGACGGATGATGATGACGCGTCCATCCTTAACGAGCATGACGCGTACGCCAAACAGCACAGGCCGCATGATGGCGAGTTGAATACGACGGGCGAGGTAGAGGAAGCGTAGGAACATGTTCTATGTGTGCCCACGGATCGGGTGCGGCTGATAGGCTTCTTCGAGCCGCTTCACTTCCTCATCCGTGAGTTGGATCTCGAGCGCCGCGATGGCCTGATCGAGATGGTCGAGTTTGCTCGCGCCGATGATGGGCGCGCTGATGTGCGGTTTGTTCAATATCCACGCCAGCGCGATCTGGGAACCCGTCACGCCGCGCGCCGTGGCGATCTCCTGCACGCGCTCGGCCACGATGAAGTCTTCCTCGCGGAAGTACAACTCGCTCGCGAAGGGATCGCTCTTTGAGCGCGTCGTCGTCCCGCCGCCCGCGCGTTGACGGTCGCCCGCGAAGAAGCCGCGCGCCATCGGGCTCCAGGGGATGAGGCCGATGCCCTCGTCCTTGCACAGCGGAATCATCTCGCGCTCTTCCTCGCGATAGACCAGGTTGTAATGGTTTTGCATGGACACGAACCGCGTCCAGCCATGTTTTTCTGAAACGTGCAACGCCTTGGCAAATTGCCATGCGAACATCGAAGACGCGCCGATGTAACGCGCCTTGCCCGCCCGCACCACATCGTTGAGCGCTTCCATCGTCTCTTCGATGGGGACGTTGTAATCCCAGCGGTGGATCTGGTACAAGTCCACGTAATCCATTTGCAGGCGTTTCAGCGACTTGTCAATCGAATCGAGAATGTGCTTGCGCGAGAGTCCCTTGTCGTTGATGTCGTCGCTCATCTGCCCGTTGACCTTGGTCGCGACGACCACGTTCTCGCGTTTGACGCCGAACTGCCGGAGCAGATTCCCCGTGATGCGCTCGCTCTCGCCCAACGAGTAAACGTCCGCGGTGTCGAAGAAGTTGATCCCCGCCTCCAGCGCCCGCCCGACGAATGGCTTGGCTTCCTCTTCCTCCAAAATCCACTGACGCCATGTCTTCGATCCATACGTCATCATGCCGAGGCAGAGACGCGAGACCTTTAATCCAGTTTTACCGAGGTTGACGTATTGCATTTTTGCCTCTCTTATGTGTTTAGTTTATCTTTCAAATACCAACAAATTTTCTCGACGTTTTCAGTGTTCTTCCCGTAATCGACCAGTACCGTTTTTAGGTTCGGCCTACTTGTCACCACGATTTGAGATTTGTTGTCACTGATAGGGGAAACTTTAATTTCTATGACTTCTCCCCAACCCGCGGGCGTTTTTGCCATGATATAACCAGTTGCTTCGTTCGCTTGCTGGAGCTTTGCGCTTATCAGCATTAAAGAAGAACTGCAAAGGCTAAAAGCACGATGTTGATCTGTTTCAAGGATGAACATTCTTGATTGGTTTAGGGAAATGTTATCGGGCTCTTGTGTCGGCAAGCTTCGAATACGGAGAATATGCGATGTGCCCAAACTGACTGCCATAATTCCACCGAACATTATTCCAGGAATAAATCCAAAAGCAACCCATTTCGCAAGTCGAATTAAATCCAGAGGAATTCCACTCATTTCTGAGGGAATTGACACGAACAGGATGTAAAGCCCTATGGATGCTAATATCCCAAGTACAACAATTGGCATGGCTGTCCAGAAGAAAATTTTTAGATACAAGCGTAGATATTTCATCTCTCCTCCTTGCTTCAAATAACTGATAGTTTCGCCAAACTTGCGGCGAGACGTTTGATGCCGACCGACTCGAAGACCACGTCCACCAGTTCGTCGTCACCGTCGATGCGCGAGTCGAGGACGATGCCTTCGCCCCAGGAGGCGTGCTTGACGCGCGTCCCCGCGCGGAAACGCGTCTCGATGACGCGGGCCGCGCGAGGTTCGGATGGAGGCGTCCCTGTGGCGCGGCTGACGGACGACCAGGTCGTCTGCGATTCGCGCGGGCGCAGGGAACGTCCCGTGCGCGAGCGTCCCTGAATCAGTTCGGCGGGCAGGTCTTCGAGGTAGCGCGAGGGAAGTTGTTCCTCGCCGTAGCCGCGTCCGCCGCGTTGGACGGCGCGGAGCAGGTAGAGACGATCCTTCGCGCGCGTGATGCCGACATAAAAGAGACGGCGCTCCTCCTCCATCGCTTCGGGATCGTCGAACGAGCGGCTGTGCGGCATGATGCCATCGTCGAGGCCGACGATGAAGACCGCGCCGAATTCCAATCCCTTCGCGGCGTGCAGGGTCAGAAGCGTGGGGACGTTGCCCTCCGCGATGGTGTCCTGATCGGAAACGAGCGCGATGTTTTCGAGAAATTCTTCGAGCGTGCGCGTGGTGTAATCTTGCGCGAGGCGTTTGAGTTCCTGCACGTTGTCCCAGCGATCTTCGCCTTCTTCGCTTTGATCGTCAATGTAATCTTTGAAGTTGAGATCGCTCACGATGCGCTCGAAAAGTTCGGGGACGGTGAGGGCGGGCGCGGCCGCTTTCCAGTTCGCGAACGTCGCGCCGAAGTCCGCGAGGGGAAGCGCGGCGCGTCCTGTGAATTGACTCCAAAACGGAGAGTCCGAACCGCGCGCGAGATCGAGGAGAACTGTGCCAGCGGAGAGGTTGTTTTGACGCGCGACGAGATGCAACGTGGCGAGCGTTTTCTCGCCGATGCCGCGCGGCGGGACGTTGATGACGCGGTCGAGGCTGGCTTCGTCCGCGGGGTTGTGGACGAGGCGCAGGAAGCAGATGATGTCTTTCACTTCGCGGCGTCCATAGAACCGTTGCGCGCCGACGAGACGATAGGGCAGGCGCGCGGCCAGAAAGGCTTCTTCCAACAGGCGGGACATGGCGTTGGTGCGATACATCACCGCGCAATCGCCTGGCTCGTGTTGTTTGCTCGCGACCAGTTGCGCGATGGAGTCAACGACAAAGGATGCTTCGGCGTAATCATCGGGCGCTTCGTAGAAAAAAATTTTTTCGCCGGCGCCGCGGTCAGTGAATAATTTTTTCTTGCGGCGATTCTGGGCTCGGTCAATCACCGACATGGCCGCGTCGAGAATGTTTTGCCGCGAACGATAATTTTGTTCGAGCAGAATCACTTGCGCGTCGGGATAGTCCTGTTCAAAACGGTGGACGTTGCGCCAGTCCGCGCCGCGCCAGCGGTAGATGGATTGATCTGGATCGCCCACGCAAAAAATATTTTTGTGTGCCGAAGATAGATGCTGCACTAATGTATATTGTGCGATGTTCGTATCTTGAAATTCATCCACCAGCACGTGGACAAATCGGCGCGCGTATTTCTCGCGCACGGACGGGTTATCTTCCAGCAGGCGCGCGGTGTAGACGAGCAGGTCGTCGAAGTCCACGGCGTTGCTGGCGATGAGGCGTTTTTGATATTCGGTGAAGATGCGTTTTACAACTTCATCGCGGTAGTTGGTGATGGGGTAATCGTCCGCGCCGAGTAAATCATTTTTGGCTTTCGAGATGGATCCATGAATCGCCGCGGGGCGGAAGCGTTTTTCGTCGAGATTGAATTCACGGATGACGCTCTTGACGATCCGCTCCTGGTCGTCCGCGTCGAAGATGACGAAGTTGCTTTCGAGCGGCAGGTGTTCGGCCTCGCGCCGCAACAGCCGCGCGCAGATGGCGTGAAAAGTGCCTAGCATCATCCCTTGCGTGGCTTCCTCGCCGAGTAGTTCCTGGACGCGATGTTCCATTTCGCGCGCGGCCTTGTTGGTGAACGTCACCGCGAGGATTTGATACGGACGGACTCCCTCGGACGCGATCAAATAGGCGACGCGCTGGGTCAGCACCCGCGTCTTTCCGGACCCGGGGCCGGCGAGGACCAAAACCGGCCCCGTCCCGGCTGTGACGGCTTTTCGTTGAGGGGAGTTGAGTTTATCGAGGAAGTCCATAATGAAGAGGGTGGTGAAAAGAGAGTAGAGAGCAGTTTGTGCAACTGCTCTCTACTCTCTAATCATCTGATACCTAAAGATCCGCCGTGCAGTTGGGACAGCGGCTGGCGTGGATGTGGATGGTGGAGAAACAGCGCGGGCATTCCTTGGTGTTCGGTTCGCCGGGCGCGGGGACGGGCGCTGGTTTCTTCATCTTGTTGGCGGCCTTGACGATGAGGAAGATGACGAAGGCGACGACAAGGAAGTCTATGATCGTCTGGACGAACATGCCCCATTTAACGGAAGCCTCCCCAACAGTCCAGGCGAGTTCCGAGAAGTTGACCTGTCCCATCGCGAGGCCGATCAGCGGCATCAACATGTCGTTGATCAGCGAGCCGACGATCTTGCCGAACGCGCCGCCGATGATGACCGCCACGGCCAAGTCCAGCACGTTGCCGCGCATGACAAATTCTTTGAATTCTTTTATCATTGCAATCTCCTTGAAAGGTGGATGAAAGGTATTCTACATTTAGCATGATGGGCTGTCAACAAAATGGGGAAACGCGGCGTTTTAAGGGGTTACGGATAATATACGTTTACCCTACGCTTTCCCTACGGTTGCGTTTTCGTAGACTCGCGAGTAAAATGAGGCAGGATTAATTCATCGGCAAACCAGAACGCGTCTTTCAGGAAATTAATTGTTAAAACGCATGCAAATTTTCTCGTTCACGCCGCTCCTGTTGGAAAGTTATATTTCTTGACTTTACTTCTTCCTTATGCTACCATATCGCACGCTTGTATAAACCGGACTTCTATGTGCGAATGAGAAACGAAAGGAGGTGGTCCCTCAATAGCAATAACACAACGGTACCTTCATACAATGTCAAACCAATCCACACTTTCCTATTCTGGAGGAGAAATCACATGTCTAAGAATCGTTTGATGCTGGTCTTGAGCCTCGTCGTGCTCGCCAGCATGGTACTCGCCGCCTGCGGCGGCCCCGCGGCGACCCCCGCTACCATCGTTGAGACCGTGGAAGTCAAAGTGACTGAAACCGTGATCGTTGAGAAAGATCGCGAAGCCTTCAGCACGCCTCACCCCATCCTCGGCGATCTGCGCGTCCGCCAGGCCCTTTCCTACTGCACCAACAAATCGGACCTGCTCGCCTCGGTCTACCCGCTGATCAGCGAAGAAGCCCGCGCCGGCCTGGTGATGAACACCTTCATCCCCACTAGCCACTGGGCCTATGCTGGCGATGCGAACATCACCATCTACCCCTTTGACCCCGCCAAGGGCGCGGCCCTCCTCGATGAGGCCGGCTGGACCCTGGCTGAAGGCGCGAATTTCCGCACCAACGCCAACGGCGACGAACTCTCCCTGAAGTTCACGACCACCACCGCCGCCTTCCGCCAGACCTGGGCCGCGATCTGGGAAGCCCAGATGGCCGACTGCGGTGTCCGCGTCGTCCGCTTGCACGCCCCCGCCTCCTGGTGGTTCGGCGACACCACTGGTATCGCCCGCCGCGACTATGAACTGGGCGCGTTTGCCTGGGTTGGTCAGGCCGATCCCGGTGGCCAGACCCTCTATGCCTGCGATCAGATCCCCCACCCCAACAACGGCTGGGAAGGTCAGAACGCCATGGGTTGGTGTAACGAAGCCGCCAGCTCGAACATCAAGCTTGCGAACAACACCCTCGTCAAAGACGAGCGCATTGCCGCTTACACGGTTACCCAGGCTGAATTCACCAAGGACGTCCCGTCCATTCCGCTGTTCAACCGCACCGATACCTTCGCGTACAATGCGGCTTTGACCGGCTTCGCCCCCCTGCCCGGCGAATCCTATTACAACTACAATGTAGCCGATTGGGCTGTTGAAGGCAGCGACACCATCGTTGTTGGCTTCACCCAGGAACCCGCTTCGCTCTTCACCCTCGTTGAAGATGCCTTCGTGGCGAACCTTGCCTACACCTTCATTCGCCCTCTGCAGACCACGAGCCTCAACTACGATTTCCAGGCCGTGTTGGTCAAGCAATTGCCCACCCTCGAAAACGGTGGCACCACCAACAATGACGTTGAAGTCAAAGAAGGCGACATGGTTGTGGATGCCGCTGGCGAAGTTGTCGCACTCGCTGCGGGCGTCAAGGTTAAGAACGCGGCCGGCGAAGAAGTTGAATTCACCGGTGGCACTGTCATGATGAAGCAGTTGGTCTCCAAGTTCGAGCTCATTGATGGCCTGACCTGGGAAGATGGCACGCCCGTCTCCAGCGCGGACCTCGAGCTGGGCAAGAACATTGCCTGCGATCCCGCCTCCGGCGCGACCTCCTTCATCACCTGCGAAAAGACCGCCAGCGCTGAATTCCTTGCTGATGGCGTTGGTTATGTCCAGACCTGGATTCCTGGCGTTCAGGACCCGCTATACTTCATCCCCGTGTGGCCGATCTACCCCGCTCACGTGTTGGGTACCGTTCCCGCGGCTGACTGGGCGACCAACCCCCTGGTTGCCGAGACCCCGCTCTCCTATGGCCCCTACAAGTTGGTCGAATGGGTTAAGGGCGAGAAGATGGTCTTCGCTGCGAACGAACACTGGGTTGGCGGCGCTCCCAAGACCCCGAACATCATCATCCAATTCATTACCGCCGAGAGCGCGGAAGCCCTGCTCATCAACGGCGATATTGACATCCTCGATTCGACCACCCTGGTCGGTCTGAGCGAGGCCCTTGTGGCCGCCGAGACTGAGGGCAAGATCAAGACCCTCATCAACCCGAGCGCCACCTGGGAGCACATCGACATCTCCCTGTTCATCCGCTAGTTTCCAGTTCCTCTAGCAATAAAGGTAGGTGTGGCGAAAGCCACACCTACCTTTTACACTGGAAGGATTTTTTTTAACGCTCTTTTTTTGTTTTTAGGCTACAATCGGCAGTAAGCCATCAGACAAGATGGCAAAATTTTGCCAGACTCCAAAAATGGCAGGAGTTCTCCATGAGCACATACTTAGTCCGCAGATTTCTTCAGATGATCCTGGTGCTGTTCATATCAGCGGTGGCAACCTATGCCCTTTTGAACTTTGCGCCGGGTGGTCCGTTGCAGGGCTTGCGTCAAATTCAACAGACCGGCCGCACCACAATCACCGAAGATGACATCGCCCGTATTCGCGCGTATTTCGAACTCGACCTCAACCTTTGGGTGAGATTCTCCCGCTGGCTGTTGGGAACGCCGCGCGGTCCGGTGGTCATTGGCGGTAAGGAGTATTTTGCCGATCTTGTGGTGGGATGCCGCAAACCGATCGAATCTGAAATTATAGATGAAAATGGCAAGTATCAAAATGTGGTCGTCGGTTGCAAAGAAGTCGTTTATATGAAAGATTTGGTGGGGCGACGTACAAGCAACGGTTTGGTCCGCGGCGATTTCGGCATGTCGTGGAGAATCCTTCGTGATCGTCCCGTTTCGGATCTCATTGCCAGCCGCCTTCCCAAGACCTTGCAATTGATCGGCATACAAACTCTGCTTTCATTGCTCATCGGTATTCCGTTGGGGATCTATTCCGCTGTTCGTCAGTATTCTACATTTGATTATATTTTTACCACTCTGGCTTTTATGGGATCCGCCATGCCGACCTTCTTCTTCGGCATTGTGATGATCCTGCTGTTTTCCATCCTGCCAAAGGATGCGGGTTGGTTCTACGTTCCCGCAGGGCTATCCGAGTCGGTCCGCAATTACACCGTGCCTGGGTTGGGCGAAGTAATCGCAGGTTCATTCACAGACCGCGCCTTGCACTTGATCCTGCCGGTGGCCGTGTTGACCATCGTCAACGTGGCTGGCTGGAGCCGCTTCATCCGCGCCAGCATGTTGGAAGTGATGCGCCAGGATTACATCCGCACGGCGCGCGCAAAAGGATTGGGCGATAAGGTCGTCATCCTGAAACACGCCCTTCGCAACGCGCTCATTCCATTTGTGACCATTGTGGTGTTTACTTTGCCAGGCTTGTTCAGCGGCGCCATCATCACTGAAAGTATCTTTGCCTGGCCGGGCATGGGACGCCTGTACCTGCTCGCGCTCGGCGATTACGACTACCCGGTGGCGATGGCGATCTTCTTCATCATCGCCGTGCTTACCGTGATTGCCACGCTCTTGCGTGATATTCTCTACACGGTTGTGGATCCCCGCATCCGCCTATCCTAATCCATAAGGATTATTTCATGACAGCGTCTACTCAAGTTGCTAAACTGGAAGCGGAAGCCATCACCATCGAGGAACGTAGCCCGTTCCAGGTGGTGATGATGCGGTTCCGCCGTCACAAACTGGCGATGGTTTCACTGGGGTTGATCATTTTCATCTTCCTGGTCACCGCGCTGGCTCCCTACATTGCAAGATTTGAATTTGACGAGGTGAACGTCGGCAAGTACTTTGTTGATTGGGGAACGGTGGATGCGGAGACGGGTCGTGTTCACTATATGGGAACCGACAATATCGGCCGCGACTACTTCTCTCGCTTGATCTATGCCGGGCGCATCTCCCTCACGGTTGCCCTGCTTTCGGTGTTGATCTCTGAAACGCTCGGTATCATCGTCGGCGCGGTCTCCGGGTTTTACGGCGGCTGGTTGGACGCGGTGCTGATGCGCTTCCTCGAGTTCATGCTCACCATCCCCACCCTGCCGCTTCTGCTCATCATCTCCGCGATGTTATTGCAGAATGAGGAATTGATCCCAATACCAGAACCGCTATTAAATTTCCTCGGCGATTTCCTCCTGCTAGGACCACGCGCCGCCCGCAACGCGGTTCTCATCGTGATTGTGCTGGCGGGCTTTGGCTGGCTCTCCTCGGCCCAACTCATGCGCGGCACCGTGCTTTCCCTGCGCGAGCAGACCTTCGTGGAAGCCGCCCGTTCGCTCGGCGCTTCCAACGTGTGGATTATCATGCGTCACATGATCCCCAACGCCATGGCCCCCATCATCGTGGATGCTTCGCTGGGCTTGGCTGGTTACGTGGTGGCGGAGGCGGCCCTGGCATTCCTGGGCTTCGGCATTCAAGACCCGATCCCAACCTGGGGCAACATGCTCTCGGCCACGCAACAATTCATGTTGAGCCGGCCGTACCTCCCGCTTGTGCCTGGGTTGCCGATCTTCATCTGCTCGCTGGCATTCAACTATATTGGCGATGGCCTGCGCGACGCGCTTGACCCGCGCTTGAAACTCTAATTGGAGAAAGCCCGTGTCCAACGAAACCACACAACAACCTTTGCTCGAAGTCAAAAACCTTAAGACCTACTTTTACACCGAAGATGGCGTCGTGAAAGCCGTGGACGGCGTGGACTTTTACGTCAACCCCGGCGAAGTGCTGGGCATCGTGGGCGAATCGGGGTGCGGCAAGAGCGTCACTTCCCTTTCGATCATGCGGCTGATCGGCGTCCCCGGAAAAATTCTTGAGGGCGAGATCCTTTTTGAAGGCAAGGACCTGGTAAAAGCCACCGAACAGGAAATGATGAAGGTGCGCGGCAATCGCGTCTCCATGATCTTCCAGCAACCCCAGTCCGCGCTCAACCCGGTCTTCCGCGCCGGTAGCCAGATCTCCGAAGTTCTAAACATCCACCAGGACTTCGGCAAGGAAGCCGGCAAACAGCGCGCCATCGAGATGCTCAAACTGGTGGGCATCCCCGAACCCGAACGCCGCGCCGAATCCTTCCCGCATGAACTTTCGGGCGGCATGGCCCAGCGCGTGATGATCGCCATGGCGCTGGCCTGCGTCCCTGACCTACTCATCGCCGACGAACCCACCACCGCGCTGGACGTGACCATCCAAGCCCAGATCCTCGACCTGATGCGCGACCTGCGCACCAAGATGGGCTCGGCCGTCATCCTCATCACCCACGACCTGGGCGTGATCGCCGAAATGGCCGACCGCGTCGCCGTCATGTACGCGGGCGAGATCGTGGAAGAATCCCCCGTCGCCAGCCTGTTCGATAAACCGATGCACCCCTACACTGTCGGTCTGATCGGCTCGGTGCCGGTGCTTGGCGAAGTGCGCGAAAAATTGGACGTGATCCCCGGCTCCGTTCCCAATCTGGTGAACCTGCCTCCAGGTTGCCGATTTGCCCCGCGTTGCTTGGCGCGCATTGACCATAACCTGACCGCCTGCACTGACAATCGGCCTCCCCTTGAAACTGTTTCTGAAAACCACAAGGTTCGATGCTGGCTCTATAGCGATTCTGAGCAGCACACTGCGCCGTTCAAGAACGGCCGCTCATTCACGAAGAAATAAGGTGTGATGCCATGAATCCAAAAATGCAAACCAACGAAAAATCAGACCTGCTTGAGGTCAAAGACCTGGTGAAATACTTCCCCGTGCGCGGCGGACTTTTACAGCGCGTGGTCGCGCAAGTGCAAGCCGTGGACAAGGTCAGCTTCACCGTCAAGAACGGCGAGACGCTCGGACTCGTGGGCGAATCGGGTTGCGGCAAGACCACCGTCGGGCGCTCCATTTTGCGCCTGATCGAACCCACCTCGGGCCAGGTGAACTTTAACGGCGAAGATATCACGCACATGCGCCCCAACTCTCTCAAGAGCCTGCGCCGCGACATGCAGATCATCTTCCAGGATCCGTATGCCTCGTTGAACCCCCGCATGCCCATTGGCGAATCGGTCATGGAAGGCCTTCAAATTCACAAAATCGGTCACCCCAAAGAACGCTGGCAGGTGGCCATCACGATGCTCAAGAAAGTGGGCCTCGAAGAATACCACGCCCGCCGCTACCCGCACGAATTTTCGGGCGGACAGCGCCAGCGCATCGGCATCGCCCGCGCCCTGGCCCTGCAACCCAAGTTCATCGTCTGCGACGAACCCGTCTCCGCGTTGGATGTGTCCATCCAATCGCAGGTGCTTAACATCCTGAAAGACCTCCAGCGCGAGTTCGGCCTCACCTACCTCTTCATCGCTCACAACCTGAGCGTGGTGGAACACATCTCCGACCGCGTAGGCGTGATGTACCTCGGCAAGATGGTGGAACTCGCCAGCCGCGAAGACCTCTTCCGCGAGCCGTTGCATCCCTACACCAAAGCCCTCATGTCGGCCATTCCGATCCCGCATCCCAACGTGAAGCGCGACCGCACCATCCTCAAAGGCGATGTGCCGAGCCCGCTCAATCCGCCCAAGGGATGCCGCTTCCACACCCGTTGCCCAATTGCGAAAGACATTTGTTCGCAACAGGAACCTGAATTCAAGGAAGCCCGCCCCGGTCACTGGACGGCCTGCTGGCTGGTGGAATAACCGCTTGTTGGAAAGTTAATATTAAGATAGGATTCGGGCGAATCAGCCCGAATCCTTTTTTTATTAGGAGACCGCCATGCACGCGAGGAAGCGCTTCTTGCAACGATTAATTATTTTGATGATATGTTCCGCCGTCCTATTATCGTCCTGCCAGTTGGTGGACTTGCTGGACGGAGGCGAGACAGCCGCCCCCGCCGAAACGCCATCGCCTCTCGACACGCCGACGCCGGGTCCCGCTTACACGCCGACGCCCACGCCGGGACGCGTCCTCAGCGTGTGCTTGGGGAACCTGCCGAACACGCTTTATCCGCTCGGCGTCCCGAACCCCGCGGCGCGCAGTGTGCTGGCGGCGATCTATGACGCTCCCTACGATGTCGTCAACTATGAATACATGCCCGGCATCCTCGAGCAAATCCCCAGCGTGAGCGCGGGCGGAGCGACGATCAGCCCGCTGGCGGTCTCCCTCGGCGACGAGGTGGTGGACGCGTCGGGCGACCTCATCTCCCTCGAACTGGGATCCCGCGTCCGTCCCGCGGGATGCCGCGACGGGAGTTGCGTCATCACCTACGACGGACAGAGTCCGCTTTCGATGGATCAGATGTTCGTCGAGTTCAAGATGAAGCCCGGGCTTTTGTGGTCCGATGGCACGCCCGTCACCGCGGATGATTCGGTCTTCGCGTATGAACTCGCCAAAGATGAGGATACGCCCGGCTCGAAATATATTTTCGACCGCACCCAATCTTACGAAGCCGCGGACGACGCGACCGTTCAATGGTGGGGCAAGCCTGGCTTTGTGGACCCCACCTACAACACGAATTTTTGGATGCCCCTGCCCAAACGCATTTGGGAGCAGTTGACGCCCGCCGAGTTGTTGACCTCCGACCTTTCGGCGCGCATGCCGATGGGATATGGGCCGTACGTGATCAAAGAGTGGAACGACGACACGCTCCGCCTGGTGAAGAATCCCTATTATTATCGCGCCGCGGAGGGACTACCGAAATTCAGCGAGCTGATCTTCCGCATCACGCCCGACACCGAAGCGGCCATGACCGCCCTGATCGAGGGCCGTTGCGACTTGATCGACTCCACCGTCTCGCTCGATTCGCAGGTGAGCCTCTTACGCGAAATGGACACGCGTGGGCAGGCGCGCTTCTTTAGCGGGCAGACGCCCACCATGGAATGGCTGACCTTTGGCATTGTCCACTCCAGCTACGACGATGGCGCAAATGTCATTGATCGCCCCGACTTTTTCCGCGATCCGCGCACACGGCAGGCCATCGCCTACTGCATCAATCGCCAGTCCATTGTGGATAACGTGCTATTCGGCCTGGCGACCGTTCCCGATTCGTTTGTCGCGTCGAGTCATCCGCTCCATGCCAGCGCTTTGGCCGCGTATCCGTTTGACCCCGGTAAGGGCATGCAGATGCTCGATAACATCGGCTGGCGCGACCATGATAACGACCCATCCACGCCGCGCCATGCCCAGGGCGTTGCGCGCGTGGCGCAGGCGACCGAGCTGAAACTCACCTACGTGACCTCATCCGCCAACCAGCGCCGACAGATCGCCGAAATCTTTGCCCAATCTCTGCGCGGATGCGGAATCGGCGTGGAACTCGTCCACGTCTCCCAACTCGAACTCTATGCCGAAGGGCCGCTGGGGCCGCTCTTTGGCCGCAATTTTGACCTGGCCGAATACGCCATGGCCGCGCTCGATTTCCAGCCAGCCTGTATGCGCTTTGCCGCCAGCGAAGTTCCAACGGAGGCGAATCACTGGGTTGGCACAAACCTTTCGGGATATCAGAATCCCACCTTCGACGCGGCCTGCGCCTTTGCGCGGCAATCCACGCCCGACGAATCGGCCTACGTGGATAACTACCGCCTGACGCAGACTCTCTTCGCGCAAGACCTGCCTGCCATCCCGCTCTTCAACCGCATCGAAACCGCCGCGACCCGCTCGGACTTTTGTAACTTCGCGCTCGACCCCACCGCGGCCACCGACCTCTACGCCATCGAACTTTTCGACTACGGCGACAGTTGCCTGCCCTAAGTCGCCGTGTAAAAATAAATTCCCGATTTCAGAGTTCGCGAGCAGTTGAACTGTGAGCCGTCAGCACGATTTGCCAAGCAAATCGAACTGCTGACGAAAACACGAAACTTATTTTTACACAAGTCCTAACAAAATTAGAAACCTGGTTTCGAGGCGAAACCAGGTTTCTCTTTATTTGTTTGCTATAATCGAAACATGCCTCACCCCCGCATCCTTCTCGTGGACGACCAGCGCGATATCCTGCGCCTGCTCCATGCCACGCTCGACACCCTTGGACACAAACTCGAGATCTACGAAGCGCCCTCCGGCGAGGAGGCCCTGCTCGAAGCCGCGCGTCACCGCTTTGATATGCTGGTGTCTGATTACAAACTGCCAGGCATCACGGGCGTGGAATTGATGAGGAAGGTGCGCGCCAAGAATCCCGACGTCAAAGCCATCCTCATCACCGCCATGAACGACAAGAAGACGCGCGAAGAAATGCGCGAGGCGGGCGCGATGGCCCTCTTCGACAAGCCCATTCCCCTGGCCGATTTTCTCGATGTGGTGGAACGCGCCCTCGACCTCAAACGCACCATCCTGCCGCCTGAAGATAAAAAGACCGAACCCAGCCGCGACACCATCGCCGGCCTGATCGCCAAACTGCGCACCCATGTCAAGGCCGAGGCGGTTTACCTTCTCAGCGATCGCGGACGCGTGCTCGAACGCGCGGGCGACCTGTACGAGAGTAGCATGGAAGTCTCGCTGATCTCCGCCATCATGGCGATCTTCTCTTCGGGGCAAAAAGTCTCGCGCTTCATTCACCAGGAAAGCCCCAACCATTATCACGTCTTTCATGGCGGCGACCACGACCTCATCCTCATCCCCGTGAACGCCCTGTATGGGCTTTTGGCCGCCGGGAAAAAAGTGGCCGACCCTGCGCACATCCTCAAAGTAGTGGAATCCATGCTGGCGGCGCGCGAATCCATTGAAAAGGCCCTGCGCTCGATGGGCATGCCCACCGCTCCCGCCGACGAAGAAACGACCGAACGCTCCGCGCCTGTTTCGGCCGCGAACAACGTCCCCACGCAGGCGATTGAAAGTATGTTTGAACAAAAGAAAAAACCGATCAAAGCCAGCGACGCCGACGCCTTCTGGGACGCGGCCGTGGAACAACATGGCAACCCGCCGCTTCATCCCGACGTGATTTCCTACGAACAGGCCAAACAACTCGGGCTTGCGCCAAAGGGACACACCAAGCCCCTCACCAACAAAAAATGATATTGCCCGCCTGCTGTCCGTGTGATACAATTTCGGCCGCACTGGGGCATGGTGCAATGGCAGCACACCAGCCTTTGGAGCTGTGGATCTTGGTTCGAATCCAGGTGCCCCAGCCTTTTCAGAACCCCGCGTGAGCGGGACTTTTTCACCAAACAGGCGTTGCCCCGTCACGGCGGGACAATGCCTGTTTGGTTTTGCCTCACCCCATCCCCTCTCCCCATTTTGGGAGAGGGGCGTAGGGGTGAGGGCCAGGAGCCACCCATGAAAGTAACCGCCATCCTCCTTGCCGCGGGGCAGGGGACTCGCATGAAGTCTGACCTGCCCAAAGTGATGCACCCAGTTTTGGGAAAGCCGATGATCTGGCACGCGCTCGAAGCCGTGAAACAGGCCGCGAGCGAGACGCCCGTCGTCGTCGTTGGGCACGGCGCGGAAAAGGTGACAGACTACCTCGGCGCTTCGGCGCGGACGGCAGTGCAGGAAGAACAACTGGGGACGGCCCACGCCCTGATGCAGGCCGCTCCGCTTCTGCGCGGGACGGGAGGGCTGGTCCTCGTTTCGTACGCGGACATGCCCCTCTTGCGCGGCGAGACGCTGGCGCGCCTGGTGGACTTGCAGAAGCGCAACACTGGCCCCATGTCCATGCTGACGGTGATCGCAGACGATCCGCGCGGGTTTGGACGCATCGTCCGCGGCGCGGACGGGACGGTGAAGGCCATCGTGGAGGAAGCCGTCGCGACCGAGGAGCAGAGGCAGATCAAGGAATTGAATGTGGGCGCGTATTGCTTCAACGCCGACTGGTTGTGGGACGCGCTTTCACGCATCGAAAAGAATCCGCACAAAGGCGAATACTATTTGACGGACACCGTCGAGGTGGCGGTCGGCTCGGGGTTGGCTGTGCGGGCCGAGGTGATGGAAGACGCGAAAGAGGCGATCGGCGTCAACACGCGCGTCCACCTGGCGGAGGTCGAAACGGAGATGCGGAGGCGCGTCAACGCGGGTCACATGCTGAACGGCGTCACGTTTATTGACCCCGCCTCCACGTACGTCGAATTGGGCGTGAAGATCGGACGCGATACCGTCCTGTGGCCGAATACGTATTTGCATGGCAAGACCGAGATCGGCGAGGGCAACGCGATCGGGCCGAACACGATGATCCGCGATTCCAAGATCGGAAATCGTTGCAAGGTGTTGATGTCTGTGATGGAAGGCGCCTGGCTCGAAGATGACGTGGACATGGGGCCGTTCGCGCGTTTGCGAAAGGGCGCACATTTGGGCAACCATGTGCACATGGGCAACTTTGGCGAGGTGAAGGATTCGTACCTGCACGACGGCGTGAAGATGGGACATTTCTCGTACATCGGCAACGCGGACATCGGCTCGGAGACGAACATCGGCGCGGGAACGATCACCTGCAATTACGACGGCGAGAAGAAGCATCCCACCAAGATCGGCGAGGGCGTGTTCATCGGCTCGGATACGATGCTGGTGGCGCCGCTCAACATTGGCGACGGAGCGCGGACGGGCGCGGGCGCGGTGGTGACGAAGGATGTGCCAGAGGATACGCTCGTGGTGGGGATGCCCGCGCGGGCGATCAAGAAGCTGGGAAAGAAAAAGTGATTTGGAATTCGATATTCGATAATTCGAAATTCGAGTATCGAGTATCGAATATCTAGTATCGAATATCTAGTATCGAGTATCACAAAACGGATGCAAACATGACTATCTCAGAATACCAATCCCTGATTGATCTTGCCAACGAAGCGCGCAAACTGGCTTATGTGCCTTATTCCAATTATCGCGTAGGCGCGGCCTTGCGGACGAAGAGCGGAAAAGTTTTTACGGGCGTCAACGTGGAGAGCGCCGCGTATCCCACCACCATGTGCGCGGAGCGCGTTGCCATTTACAAAGCCGTCTCGGAAGGCGAGCGCGAATTTGACGTGATCGCGGTCGTCACAGATAACGGCGGCTCGCCCTGCGGTGGATGCCGCCAGGTGATGGCCGAATTCGGCCTCGAGACGCGCGTCCTGATCGCGGATGGGGATGGGAACCTTGTGAAAGAAATGACCGTGGCGCAGTTACTGCCCGAAGCGTTTACGCCTGGGCATTTGGTGAATGGGTAGTTGGGCATCAGCAATTAAACCATCAGTCATTGCATAAAACATGAAACGATTGTTCGAGTTTGCGACAGATACGCTTGATGTATTAAACCTGCTACAGAGACATGGCAACATGACGCAGTTGTTAATTATTCTTTATAGTGCAATTGATACTATGGCTTGGGTTGGCTTGCCAAGTGGTGATATTACAAGGAAAGGGTTTAAGGATTGGGTGAATCACTATTTGTTGCCAGGCACTCCACTTCAATGTACAGCAGATGATCTATACAGTGCTAGGTGTGGGATCCTTCATTCACACACTTCTGAGTCAAGTGACACAAGCAAAGGAGCAGCTCGTCAAATTTGGTATTATGGCAAAGAAAAATCCAAAAAATATATCTTTGATCAAATTGGAAATAGAACGGATGTAGTCGCCGTGCGTGTTGTGGATTTAATTCTCGCCTTTGGCGATGGAGCATTTCGCCACATTGAAGATATTGCCAAAGATTCAGAGAAAAGTAAAATTGCTTTAGAACGCGCAACGAAATGGCTTGGATGGATAAGTTTTGAAAGTCAAGATAACGACTCTATCAACTCGTAAGTATTACCCAAAGGGTGCCCGACAAAACGCGCACCTGACTCTGGGGATTCTGTGCACAACCTAAGTATTTTCCTCGCCTCGAGTTTTTTCCTGCTCCCAAGAAGAGTTCACCCCGCCATCCACTAATAAACCAGGAAAGGATTAACATTAACCACCATACCCACCAACCCCACCTTCCGCATGACCGTGCAAGATGTTTTCTCCATCAAAGGGCGGGGAACCGTCGTCACGGGTCGAATTGAAAGTGGAACCATTGCCGTCGGAAACGAGATCCGCATTCAAGGCAAGAGTTCCAGCAAAACCGCTGTCGTCTCTGGCGTCGAAGTCCTTCGGAAGGTGACATCCCAAGCCCAGGCTGGCGACGATGCTGGCATCCTGCTGAAAGACATCGGCAAGGAAGACGTCCAATCAGGAGACATCCTGACGGGGTCTGAGTTGGATTTCTCTTGGAAGCCGTAGACAGATACACACGGAACACGCAATACGCAATACTCAGTACGCAACACGCAACACGTAACTCGTATCCCCCACTGTTCACTGATTACTGATCACTGATTACTGTCCCCCCCCCATGCCCACCGATTTCCGCTCCCTCCGCGCCGAGGCCGTCGTCCTCCGTCACAGCGACTTTGGCGAAGCCGACCGTCTGCTCACGCTTTACACCCGCGAGCAGGGAAAGTTGCGCGCGGTAGCCAAGGGCGTCCGCAAGATCGCCTCGCGCAAGGCGGGACATCTCGAACCATTCACGCGCGTCAAATTGCAACTCGCGCGTGGACGTGACATGTTCATCGTCACCCAGGCCGAGACGGTGGACGCGTACCCGTCCCTGCGCGCCGACCTGACGTTGACGGGCTACGCGGCCTACGTCCTGGAACTGCTCGACCGCTTCGTCCCCGACGAGGAAAGCGCGTCGCCGCCTCTCTATCGCCTCCTCACCGAGACGTTGTCTCGTCTCGCGACCGAGCCCGCTCCCTGGCTGACGATCCGCTCCTACGAAATGCGCCTGCTCGACCTGCTGGGATTCCGTCCGCAACTGCAGGAGTGCGCCAACTGTGGCGCCGAGATCCAGCCCGAAGACCAGTTCTTCTCCGCCGCGTTGGGAGGAGCCGTCTGCCCCCGTTGCGGACATGGACTGCCAGGCCTGTGGCCGATCTCGGTGGAAGCGCTCAAATATCTGCGCCACTTCCAACGCAGTGACTACCGCGCCGCCATGCGCGCCCGTCCCGAAGCCGAGACGCAAAAAGAGATCGAGACCGTGATGCAGGGATATTTTCAGTATTTGCTGGAAAGAGAATTAAACACCCCAGGTTTTATCAAACGAGTAGCGCAACATTAATGTCCCTGGCATCGCCCGCCAGGGCAGATGTGCGCTATTTCTTCAACTTCTTCCGCGCCTTCAACAGCGCATTGCGATCGAACCGTTGCGTATTGACAGGCGACGAGGCCGAAGACGCATCCGACGCGTAGCCCATGCCGCGCAGGAAGATGCGGCGCACCCAACTCAAAAGCGGCGCGGCGGGCATTTGTCCATCAAAGGGGATTGCCACGGTCGCGGCCTTGTCCAGCGCCACGCGCAATTCGTCCGCGCTCGAGCCGTTGAACTGTGTTCGCCCTACGCCGATCGCCCAATACACGTGCGCGTCGCTCGAGGCCGTCTTGGCGAGCGGCAGGTACACCGAAAGTTTTTCCACTGTGTCGCTGAAATTGCGCGTCGCCATGTTGTAGACCTCGATGCCCTTCAACACGCCCTTGGCGCGCGGGTTATTGAAAACGCCGACGACGGAATCCAGAGAAAGACTATTCGGCAATTGATTGAACGGATGCGGCGCGATGGCGATGCCGCCGTGATGCCCGATCCACAACAACGTATCGTTCAAAGACATGCCCATCGGGGGGAGTTTGTCAATATACAGGGCAATCAGATGTCCCTCGGCGGTGGTCACCTCCGCGCCCGTCACCACCTCCACATTGTATGCCGACGCGAGTTCGCGCGCTTCGAGCGAACCCGTGATGACATCATGATCGGTGATGGCAACAACATCCAGCCCAACATCCGCGGCCTGTTTCAAAACGGCGCGGACGGTGGTGGTGGCATCGTGGCTGTGCATGCTGTGAATGTGTAAGTCTGCGTATCCCATAACTGCTCGTAGTATATCGGATTATTTTTTCACTGGCAACCTGCGCGCCCAATTCAACACAAAAATCCATGCCACCATCAAAACGATCGGCTTCAACAGTCTCCAAAGCAGGATCTGGAACCAGCGCCATTTGAGTTGATAGACGACCTGCGCGATGACCCAGCGCGCCAACAGCGTTTGACCCAATCCGCTTCGCGCGACGTTTGCGCGGTATCTGCGGAACGAGAATTCTCCTCGCCTCAGCGCTTCGCCGATCTCCGCCGACGCCAGCGCGCCATACCCCAGCGCCAGGCTGATGCCCTCCCCAAAAAGCGGATCCGCGCCCGCCGCGTCGCCCACGAGCAAAACGCGCGGGACGGAGATCTTCGTCCACGGCTCGTACCAGCGGATGGGATGTCCCTTCAACTCGTAGTTGTTCAAGTCTAAACCGTGCCGCGCCATTTCTTCGGCGAGCGTCTCTTTCAGTGACGGCTTCGCTCCATTGGTCATGTTCGCGTCGTAGACCCCCCAGCATCGCATCGGCTGGCCTTTGACCTGCGTGGGAAAATCCCACGTATACCCTTCGATGCCCGCGGGAACGACGAAGAAATCGAAGAAGGCGTGATCTTTTTGATGTTCGTCATTGCGAGGAGGGCGATCTTCCCGACGAAGCAATCCCCGCGCCGACGAGGAGATTGCTTCCCCGCCTTCCTTCGACTGCGGGCGAAAGAGCGTCGCCCTCCGCTCAGGAAGGCGGCTCGCAATGACGCCAGATTCGGGGGTAATTACTTCCAGCACCCGCGCGGTCTGCACGCCCTCGCGCGGCAACACACACCGCCGCGTCACCCCATTCGAGCCATCCGCGCCGACGACGATCTTTGCGCGAAATTCCCCCGCGCCAGTGATCACGGTTACGCCATCCGAATCGGGGCGAACATCTTTTACCATCACCTGCTCTCTGATCTCGATTCCCTGCTCTCTTGCCTTCCCCGCCAACCACGCGTCAAATTCATCGCGGCGGATGACGCGCAGGGTGTGCCGTTTCGCGTTGCGGACGGAGAGTCCCTTGCCCGCGAAATCGAAATGCGCCGCGGACGCGTCGGCATGAGGAATCTCGTTGGTGTTCAGGCCGAGGCGGGAGAGAATCAATTCTGCGTCGAGAGTCAGCCCGCCCGCGCAAAGCTTGGGGCGAGGATGCCGCGCCTTGTCCAGAATGAGGACGCGAAGCGCTAGATGCGGAAAGTCCCGCGCGAGATGCAGGGCGGTCGAAAGTCCCGCGGGCCCCGCGCCGAGGATGAGAACGTCGTAGTCATGCGTGTCGGTCATTGAATGCAACCTGTAATGTGATGAGTCATTGTAATCCAAACGGGGGTGAGGTTGGTTTATAATTTTGCCATTCCAAACCGCACAATAGAAAGGGGCGGCCCATGATCGAAGTTGAGAATTTGAGTAAACGCTTTCGACAAAAATGGTTCAAGAAATTCACCGCCGTGGACGGGATTTCGTTTCGCGTGAACGACGGCGACGTGATTGGCCTGCTCGGCCCGAACGGCGCGGGCAAGACCACCATCATGCGCATCCTGTCCACCGTGCTCACGCCCACCGACGGCGCGGCGCGCGTGGGCGGCTACGACACCCGCAAACAGGCAAAGCAGGCGCGCGGCTGTTTGGGAATTTTGCCCGAATATTGGGGTCTCTACGAACGTTTCACGCCGCGCGAACATTTGCGGATGTTTGGTATTTTCTACGGCCTGGGCGGGCCGGCGCTGGAGCGGCGCATTGACGAGTTGATCGCGCTCTTTGAAATGCAATCCTACGCCGACCGCGAGTGCAAGCGTTTTTCCAAAGGCATGAGCCAAAAGGTGGCGCTGGCGCGCACGCTGATCCACAACCCGCAACACATTTTGCTCGATGAACCCACCAGCGGTCTGGACGTGATGAGCGCCCGCCAGGTGCGCGGCCTGATCGCCGACAGCAAAAAGTTGGGCAAGTGCGTGATCGTCTCGACGCACATATTGAGCGAGGCCGAAAAACTCTGCGACCGCCTCATCCTACTGGACGCGGGGCGCGTCGTCGCGGAGGGGACTCCCGCCGACCTGCTCACACGAACGGGCAAGCCCAATCTCGAAGACGCGTTCCTGTCCCTGCTCGGACGCACAGATGTGGAGGTGGTATCGTGAAAAAAATCTGGGTCGTCTTCATCAAGGAATTTCTCGATATCGTCCGCGACCGACGTCGCATTATTCTGACTCTGATTTCGATCTTCATCGGGGTGCCATTATTGCTTGTCCTCCCGTACGGCTTTATTTTTGGCCGCATGGTTCGGCAGACGTCTGACGCCATCTCCATTCCTGTGCAAGGCATGGAGTACGCGCCCGCGTTGATCCAATATCTCGAAGAGGAAGCGGATATCAAGGCTATCTCAGCGCAGAACGTCCGCGAGTTGGTCTTGAACAAGGAATATGCCGTCGGGTTGATCGTCCCGCCTGGGTATGAAGAAAAGATTCGGAACGGCCAAACGGTGGAAGTGATCTTAATTGCCGATGAACGCCGTTCGATTGACCTGACGCGCGAGCGGCTCATCATCATGCTCAACCAATATGAGAGCGTGTTGCTCACCGAACGCCTTCAAAAGAATGGATTGACGGGTGAATATCTCGAACCGCTGACCGTGCTGGATGAAAACGTCGCGTCCGAGACGGAGACGACAGGCTCATTGCTTGGCCTGCTCATCCCAGGCGTGATCCTGTCCTTTGGCCTCGGCGCGGGGATGCCCGTGGCGGTCGCGGCGGTGGCGGGCGAAAAGAAAAAGTTGACGTTGGAACCCGTCCTGTTCACCACGATCAGCCGATTTGATTTGGTGGTCGCAAAATTCCTGGCGGTGGTTGCCAACATTTTAGCCACGTTTTTTCTTACGATGCTTTCCATTGCCCTTTCGCTTGGCTTGTTCATTCTGGTGTCGTCGCGGGTCATGCCCAGGGAAATAACGAATGCGCAATCTGCGGCGGAAGACGCGGCGGCCTCCGCCAAACCCGCCATGGAAGGCTGGATCCAGGGCTATCACATCGAGCCTCTGGCGATCGGGCTCTTCCTGTTAGCCCCGCTGATCATCGTCTTTTTGAGCGCGGCGTTGCAGATCATGATCTCCTCGTGGGCGCGCAATGACGAGGAAGCCAACACATATTTGATGCCGTTCAATTTTCTTTCGGGTGGGGTCTTTTTCATCGCGTTCTTTCTGGATGAGTTTGTCCCTCAACTCTGGCATTACGCCATTCCCATTTTTGGAACGATGCTCTCGATGCGTGACCTGCTCAGCGACAAGATAGACCCCGCCTCGCTGACGGTGATGTTTGTCTCCTCCATCCTTTACGCCGCGGGAATGCTCGCCCTGGCGGTGTGGATGTTCCACCGCGAGGAAGTGGTCTTCCGCACCTGACAAAAAAGAGCCGCCAATCTGGACTGTTGGCGGCTCGTGTTCGTGTCGTCGTTGCGAGCGTTTGTTGCGAAGCAATCTCCTCCATAGACGCGGGGATTGCTTCGGGAAGATCACCCTCGCAATGACGGTGCGATGGGGTTTTATTTTTAACCAGCAATAGCAAAAATTCAATCAGCCGAAACGGGGACGATCACAGCCTCCTCGCTTTTTCGCCAGAAGAACGCCCAATACATCACAACCGAGATCGTGTAAAGGATGATCGTGCCGATGAAGGCTGGTCCGAAGCCATATTGCACCTGCAACCAGCCGCTAATGGAGGGGCTGACTGCCCAGCCGAAATTCCACGACATGCTGGTGAGACTCGCCACCGTTGCCCGCGAGGACGGTTCCACATGCTCCATCACGAACGTCTGATAAACGGGACTGCTCATGTTCATCAGCGAGAGGCGGATGTAATACGCGGCCGCGCCCACCCAGAAGATGGGCGAGAAGCCGAGCAATATCAGAAAGGGGATGGATAGTCCCTGCGTGATGACCACGAGTTGAATCTTCCCCGTCCGCTCCGCGAGGGGCGGCGCGGCCAGCAGTCCGAGTCCCATCGCGAGCGAGCCCCACGCGAACAGCGTCCCGATGACGGGATCGGGCTGGTGATGCACCTGGCGGAAGAACACGTTCATGAATGGCATGATGAGTCCCGCGCCGAGCGATGTGAGCAACATCGGCAGGATGAGCTTGCCAAGGAGCATCGGGTGCTTCGCCGCGTATTGGAACGGAGCGAAGACGGCGCGCTGTCCGCGTTCGAGACGCGGCGAGGAGAGAAAGACCAGCGGCAAAATCGCGAGCGCCGCGCCGATGCCGACCACGAAGACCGAACTCCCGTAGGCCGTACTGCTCGTGGCGGACGCGTTCTGCGCGTTTCCCATCCAGGTGGGGAGGTAGCCGCCGATCCAATTGCCGACGGATGCCATGGTCATCATCAGTCCCTGCCCGAAACTGAATAGGTAGGTGCGTTCCTTTTCGGAACTGTTCTCCATCAGGAATGGCGACATGGTGACGCCCGCCAGGCTTTGCGCCACGCCCGAAACCACGTTCATCGCGTAGAACATTTCCTGGCTGGGCCAGATCGCCATCGCGAGAATGGACGCGCTTAACAGCGCGCCCGAAATAAGGAGCGACCCTTTGCGCCCGAGCGTGTCGGCCAGGTAACCCATCGGCAGGGCCGCGATCAAGGCCACGACACTGCTGGTGGTGATGAGATTGCCCAGCATGGCCTCGTCAAAGCCGAGGCTGAGGACGAAGAAATTGAACAGCAGGCGGAAGACTCCCATCACCGCGCCGGTGATGATGACGTTTGAAAGATAGAGCCGCGCGTTGGGAGTGAAATCGCGTACGCGTGATCCATATTCCCTGAAAATGCGGAAGGGATTGAACTTGCGAAAGTTTGAGAAATTCATTTATTCCTTGTAATTGCTCAGGCTCGGCGATTCACACTGCCCTGGCGGGCTGTGCCAGGGAATCGCCACAACGCTTGTAAAGTCAGCCTTCGCTGACTAAAACGCCTAGCCGACGACACTTGCGCCTGGCGCAAGTGCAGGTGAGGTCGGCTTCGCAAATGTTGGTGCGACTTATAGTCGCCCTGGTTACTCTTCCGAACTCCCTTGCAAAAAAGCCGAGAGATTATCGAACGTCGCACCGAGCGCCTGCTGACGGATGGCGTAGCGCTTCTCGCCGTGTTCCATCGAAAGTTCCACCAGGCTCGCGAGACGAAGATCGTTCAAGTGATGGATGACGGTCGGCGCGCGCAATTGCAGTTTCCGCGCCAGTTCAGACGGGGTGAGGCTCTCGCGCGAGAGATAGAAGAGGATCTTCAAACGGGTGGGGTCCGCCAGCGCTTTCAGCGAACGCACCAGCCCGTCGGGGATGGTTTCGCCAGGGACGGCGGACACATCCGCGGGGCGCGTCCCGAAGACGATCAACTGCGTGTCGGCGTCCAGCTTTTCAAAGAAGATGAGCGGCGTTGTCCAGAAGGCGGGCGCGAAGACAAATTTGGAGGCGATAAATTCATCGCCGAGTTGCACGCCCTGCGAAAGTTCGAGGAACAACTCGTTCAGCGGCAGGCGGGTGGCCAGCGCCTGGGCGCGGTCGAGTCCGGCCCGAAGGTAGGGAAGGACGCGTTTTTCTTCCTCCTCAAAAAAAGCCTGGTAGTAGGCTTGCAGGGCGGAGAACATGATCTCGCCCATCTCTTCGGGGCGACTCCACCAACTGAGCGCGCGTTCAATGGCCTCCCGTTTGACGCCCTCGTTTTTGTGTCTGAAAATCTTCACAAAAAAATCAACGTCTTCGGGTTTCCAGGCGCGCTCGGACGTGATCCGCAACAGCGTCTCGTGGAATTGTTTGAATTTGGCCGTCTCCTCCGCGGTAGCGCCTTCGTGGGCGGGCTTGTCCAATTTTTGAAGATGGATCATGCGCTGGGCGGGCGGAATCTGCTTTAGCGCCCAAAGCGCGCTGATGGCGTCTTTGGGCGCGGGCAGATCGTGGAGCCATTGGAGCGGCACGCCGAGGATGGGAAACATCTCCTCCATGAATTTTCGTTCGGCAGGCGGGATGCGTGAACGTACGCCTGCCGCCCAGGAGGGACGAAGCCCGAAATGGCCGGGGTGATGCAAAACGTGCAGGCTGGCGAATAGCTCGTAGGCCGTGCCGAAATCCCATTCGATGGAGGGCGAGGCGTTGGCTTGGCTCATGCGTGTTTATTGGCAAGCAGGGAGTGGGATTTTAAGTTGTATCCGAGTTTGATCAGCCAATCGCCGAGACGCAAGGCGACCCTATCCCAAAGATGGGGAATTTGAGCCGCGGCCTCGCGGAACGCCTGCAATCTGCGGCTGTTCATCAACTTCTCACGGTAGTCTTCGATCGCCAAACGATAGAAGGCCTGTGCGTAAAATTTAGACATGGGTTTCTCCTTTCGAAATTTGCCTGAAAGCAAGGCGGTTATTTCTGTGTAGATAACTTGGCCTGTTGTTGTGAGGCGACGTTCTTCCGCCGACACTTGCCCTGGTACGGCTTAAGCCGCACAGCGCCAGGGTCGTCGGGAAGTGCGCCCGACTCGCAGAAACAAGTTGTATTTGCGCTACTTCTGCGCCGATAATTTTTTGCCGAGCGCGATCAGCCTCTTGCCGGTGGATGGCTGGATGTGCGCGTTGAAGGCAGACACATTGATCAGCATGTGGCCGAGGGCGAGAAGCAGTTGCCCGGTCTGGTGGGTGAAGAGGTCGCGGTTGCTGGGCGCGGATGAAGCAGAAGCCGATCCGTAACCTTCTTCGGCGCAGGCATAGGTTATTTGGTCTTGTGCCAGGTTGCATTTCAGGTGGCTGGACATTTTGGACTCTTTCTCTAAAAGGCAAATGTCTATGTTAGGCGGATGTCTGCGTTAGGCGTTTGTCTAATTAGATAATAATCTAATGCGCTAATTGAGTCAAGAGGGGAATTTTGGCGGGTAATAAAACCCAGGCAAGGAATGTACAATAACTATAGACAAGCGCAAAGGAGCAAATCATGTCACGTCGTTTAAAATCACCATCTTTCTGGATGACCATCCTCGTTGTCCTTTCCATCCTCGCGGCGGTGGCGCCCAATGGACGCGCGGCCCCCACCCCGTCCGCGCCGATGCCGAGAAATATCAAATATGAATGGGTGGTGGGCGCGCTCGACGATCCTTTATTTTTGACTCACGCCGGCGACGCGTCAAACCGACTTTTCATCGTCCAACGCGGGGGACATATCCGCATCCACAAAAATGGGATATTGCTCCCGCTTCCCTTCCTGGACGTGAGCGGGGCGCTGGCCCTGGACGGCGGCGAGCAGGGACTGTTGGGCCTGGCCTTCGACCCGAACTATGAAACGAACGGCCGATTCTACATCGCCTACACCGCCGCGTCCTACGCGGTGACGTTGGCGCGTTACACCGTTTCGGCTGACCCCGATATTGCCAATGCCACGGGCGAAGTTTTGTTGAGCGTTCCCAAAACTTTCACCAATCACAACGGCGGGATGATCGCCTTCGGCCCCGATGGGTATCTTTACATGGGGGTGGGCGATGGCGGTAGTGGCGGAGACCCCGCTAACAACGGCCAGGATCGCACCACGCTGCTCGGAAAAATTTTGCGGCTGGATGTGAGCGGCGCCAGCGGATATGCCATTCCGTCCACGAACCCGTATTTCAACAACCCCAATCCCAATGTGAAAAAAGAGGTCTGGGCTTACGGGCTTCGCAACCCCTGGCGCTTTTCCTTTGACCGCGGCACAGGCGACCTGTACATCGGCGACGTTGGACAGAACGCACAGGAAGAGGTGGACTTTCAACTCGCGAGCGCGAGCGGCGGACAGAATTATGGCTGGCGGGTGATGGAAGGCAACCTGTGTTACTACGCGATCACCTGCACGCCGCCGGCCAATTATGCCCCGCCCGTGGCCGTTTACGATCACGGCGAAAACGACTCGAACGGTTGCTCGGTGACGGGCGGTTACGTGTATCGCGGCTCCAACTTCCCCGACCTGGCTGGCGTGTATCTCTATGCCGATTTTTGTCTCGGCAAGATTTGGGGATTGAAGCAGAACGCATCCAATCAATGGGTGACGAGCTTGTTGGCCGACACGCATTTTCTAATTTCATCCTTTGGCGAGGACGAGCAGGGCGAACTCTATCTTCTGGATTATGGCAACGGCGTCCTCTATCGCCTCGCCGAAGCGCCCCGCTTGACGGCAACCTATACCTCTGTTGGCGCACACGATGGAATCATTCTCGAAGTCAGCGAAAACGCGGGGATTGGCGGCTCGATCAACGCGACGCAACTTGTGCTCGCGGTGGGCGATCATCAAACCGACCGCCAATATCGCTCCATCCTTTCGTTCGACACGTCCACCCTGCCCGATGATGCCCAAGTCACTTCGGTGACGCTCCGAATCAAGCGACAGAAATTCATCGGCGACGATCCCTTCCTGACGCTCAACCGCCTCGTAGCCGACCTGGGCGCGCCCTTCTTCGGTTCCAGCGCGGACCTCGAGCCGGTGGACTTCCACTCCAGCAGGGGAAGCGTCGCCGGGACGTTTAACCCGACGCCGGTCAACTCGTGGTATTCCCTCAAGTTCATTTTTCCCAGCCTCACCAAACTCAACCGGACGGGCCTCACCCAACTCCGCCTGCGCTTCTTCCTCGACGACAACGACGACCTCGCGCGCGACACCCTCCAATTCTTCAGCGGAGATCATCTCAACGCGTCCGTGCGGCCTGTGTTGATCGTGGAGTATTTTGTGCCGTAGATTTCAACGATGACCAGTTTAAAGACACGGGCGAATTCCGCCCGCGTCTTTTTTTTGCGCGAGGGTATAATCCGATTGCCATTGGGTAGGAGCAAGAAAAATACTTTTGATCAAGGGAGCAGAAGCGATGACAGATAAAAATGCAGGCGAAGCGAAAGATAGCAACGTGCAATCCGGCCAAAAGGGTGTGGCTGTTGGCAGGGATGCATCCAAGAATGTTTTCATAACGGGCGATGGTCACACAATTAATATGGGCGAGCCGAAAATTCAGAGCGCCAAGCCAGAACATACAAAACGCACAAGTCGTAAACATCCCAAAAAAAATAAACCAAAAAGAAAGTTGAATATAGCAGTTGTCGTCGCACTCATCAGCCTGGTGGGAGTCATCATCACAGCCCTGTTGACGTCCTCGCTGATTGACCGCCTCTTATTATCCCCCCCCGCGCCTTCTTCCACGCCCACTGTCCACGTGAGCGAGACGCCAACCTCCCCGGAAGCCATCCCCGCCAGCGAGACGCCGAACTTGTCGCAACCCATCCTTGTAGGCGACACGCCCGTCATCATCCCCACCGATATGCTCGCGCCAACGATCGCAGCCTCTCCCACCCAGAAGATGGCAGAGCAGAAAATGACGGTGATGTTCTTCGGGAACCCGTTGGATGGAAAGGCTCCCATGCGGGTGAATTTCAACGCGCGCGAATCGTTTGTCACTTTACCAGACAATAGTACCATCCTGTGCGGAACCACCCGCCTGTGCCATTACACGTTTAAGATTTTGGTGGATGGCAAGGTCGTCGAAGAATATGAAAATAAAGACGGGCTTTATTCGCATGTGTTCGGAAAAAGAGGTCAATATACTGTCACTGTCTTCGTTTGCCGCGGCAAGACCTGCGGCGGGTCTGGGGTTATGGTCAATGTGAGGTAGGCGGAAGTAAACCAACTGTGACGGAGACGAACATGCAAACAATGGATGATAAAAATTCGGTGTGGAGGGTCATCGCGGTGATTACGTCGCTTGCGGTTTTGGTGATCACTCTGATCTGTGTCTCTCTGGCCTTGCCGCGCTGGAATCTTTACCAGCGAATGGAGAATGGCCCCGATCTTTCGCTCGCTCCCAGTATCGTGGATGACCATAATGTTCCCATGAACCTGGTCCAGCAGGGCTACTCCCATATAGGCAACAAGGCGCTTTATGATGTTTTTTTGGACGCTTATTACATAGATGTCTATGAGGTTACCAACGGAAGATATAAGGAATGCGTGGATGACGGCAAATGCCAGCCTCCCTTGACGGCGCGTTCCTATACCCGTGACTCATATTACGACAATCCAGAATTTTCCAACTATCCTGTGGTGTATGTGAACTGGGGTCAGGCTCAAACCTATTGCAAATGGCGCGGAGGCCGCCTTCCCACCGAAGCCGAATGGGAGAAAGCCGCGCGCGGTGACGCGGATACTCGCCCCTTGCCATGGGGCGATGACCTCACCTGCGAGAAGACCAATTACGACCAATGTTTTATTGGCGATACGGTTGAGGTGGGGAGTTACCCAGGCGGGGTCAGTCCGTATGGTTTGCACGATATGATGGGAAATGTTTGGGAGTGGGTGTCTGACTGGTATTCCAAACCCTATCATGTCGAGTCTCCTGCGATCAATCCCACAGGTCCGCGGGGAGGGACCGCCCGCGTCCTGCGTGGCACCTCTTTCGACGAATACACCAACATGATGCATGTGCATTATCGCGGCTACGATGTCCCTCTGAACGCGACGTTTGAAATTGGCATCCGTTGTGTCGCAGAGACACGGTAGGGCTTGCGGGCTTTTCTGATCATTTTTCCATAAAGTTAGTGGGATTATTTTGCTTGACATTCCCTTTCCTCCCGATTAGACTTTCGGGTAAATTTTTCCTTAATCGAAATGAAAATCATCCAATCCATCTCCTCCTTTGAAAAGATCAAACTACTCGCCGACACGCGGCGCATGGATATTTTGCGCCTGTTGATGGCCTCCCCGTCCACGCTGACGCAGTTGGCGAGGGTGATGAATCAATCGCCTGCGTGGGTGCGACATCACATCCTGGCGCTCGAGTCGGCGGGGTTGGTGGAGATCGCCGAAGTCCGCCGCACGGGGAAGATCATGGAGAAGTTCTATCGCGCCCAGGCCGATGCGTTGCTTTTACAGGAAGTGGTACTTCCGAAGTCGAGAAAGACAGTTTTGCTCTTTTCGGGCAGTCACGATCTCGCGCTCGAAGGCATTGCGGAACATTTGACAAAGCACGCCACTTTGCTCAGCCTGCCCGTCGGCTCGCTGGATGGACTGGTGAATCTCCGCCAGGGCTTGTGTCAGATTTCGGGCGCGCATCTGCTGGATGAGAGTGGCGAGTACAACACGCCGTTTGTGCGTCATCTTTTTCCCGACCGCGAGATGGAGATGATTACGCTGGCGCATCGCACGCAGGGATTGATGCTCGCGGCGGGAAACCCGAAGGGAGTCAAACGCGTCTCGGACGTGGCGCGGCCGGAGGTCCGGTTTGTGAACCGCAATGCGGGGTCGGGTACGCGTCTCTGGCTGGACGCGGAGTTTCGTCGGCTAAATATCCCGGCGGAAAATGTCAACGGGTACGCGAAGTCGGTGAAAACGCACACCGAGGCCGCGGCGCTGGTTGCGTCGAACAAGGCGGATGTCTCGCTTGGGTTGCAGGCCGCGGCGGGTCAGTTTGGACTCGATTTCATCCCGCTCTTTGAAGAACGCTACGATCTCGTTTTGCCGCGCGAGAATGAACGGGCGCTGACGCCCATTTTGGATTATTTGCAGACCGCGGCCTTTCGCGCCGAACTCAACTCGTTGAAAGGGTACAACGCCTCGCACAGCGGCGAGAAAATTTTGTAGAGGGTGCGACGCACTCCAAGTCAAGGAATCTCAATGAAATGCCTCGCAGTAATTCTGATTTCCGCCTTCTGCCTTCTGCTCTTCGCCTGTGCGCCGAAGCCATCGAACCCCAACCTGATTCTCGCGACGACAACCTCCACGCAGGATTCGGGTTTGCTTGACGTGTTGATTCCGCTCTTTGAAGAGGAATATGGTTACACCGTCCAGACCGTGGCGGTGGGTTCGGGCGAAGCGATGAAGATGGGCGAAGAAGGCAATGCCGATGTTTTGCTTGTCCACGCGCCGTCATCCGAAGTCGCGTTCATGGATGCGGGCAATGGCAAGGATCGCTTCCTCGTTATGCACAACGACTTCATCATCGTCGGTTCTGCGTCTGATCCGGCGGGCATTAAGGGCATAGACTCCGCGACGGACGCGTTTAAGAAAGTGTACGAAGCGGGCGCGCAATTCATCACCCGCGGCGATGACTCTGGCACGCACAAGAAAGAACTCGCGCTGTGGAAATCCGCCGCGATGGATCCCGCTGGGCGGGCCTGGTATCTCGAAACGGGGCAGGGCATGGGCGCTTCGTTGACGATTGCAAATGAAAAAAGCGCTTACATCCTCGCCGACCGCGCCACTTATCTCGCTAACAAAGACAACTTGCAATTGGAGATTCTTGTGGAAGGCGATACTTCTTTGCTCAACGTGTACCACGTCATCACCGTCAGCCCCGATAAATGGCCGAAGGCGAATTACAAGGGCGCGCTGGCGTTCGCCAAATTTATGATTGCCGAAGCCACGCAGAAAATCATTGGCGAGTTTGGACTCGAAAAATTCGGCCAGCCGCTCTTCTATCCCGACGCGGATAAGACGGACGCGGATTTGGGACTGTAATCACGACTGTGTAATTCATCCGTAATGCGTAAAACGTAATTGCATTTTACGCATTATGTTTTTATCTCATGCCCGATATTTTTGAAATCACCCTCCTCTCCCTTCAAGTCTCGGCGCTTGCCACGATTGTCAGCCTGTTGATTGGATTGCCTCTTGGCACATGGCTGGCATTGGGCGAGTTTCGCGGACGCGCCTTCATCCTGAGCATCGTTAACACGGGGATGGCGTTGCCGCCTGTGGTGGTCGGTCTCGTGGTCGCGATGACGCTTTGGCGCTCGGGTCCGCTCGGGGACTTTCGTCTGATCTACACACCCTGGGCGATCATCATCGCGCAGACGGTGATCGCCGCGCCCGTGGTGACGGGACTGACCGCGGCCGCGCTGGCCTCGCTCGACCCGCGCCTTTCTCTGCAATTGTTGGGCCTCGGCGCCTCACGCGGACAAATGGTCTGGACGCTGTGGCGCGAGGCGCGGCTTCCGCTTTTGGCCGCGCTCATGGCGGGATTCGGTTCCGTCATATCGGAAGTCGGCGCATCCATGATGGTGGGCGGAAATATCAGGGGACAGACGCGCGTGCTGACGACCGCCATTGTTTTGGAAACAAGCAAGGGAGAATTTGAGCGCGCGCTGGCGTTGAGCGCGTTATTGCTGGCGATCACGTATCTCATCAATCTAGCGTTAACGTGGGTACAACAGAAGGGGGCGCGACGATGAAAAAATTCTTTAATGCCCCAACACTTTATCCGTCTTTGCGAGCGGGTTGCGCAGGACTCTTTTTATATCGAGGCCAAGCGAAGCAATCTCTCCCCACGGACAGGGGATTGCTTCGTCGGGAAAACCACCTTCCTCGCAACGACGAACGGAGTGAAGGATGAATTTTTTTATCGAGATAAAAGAACTGCAAATCAAGCGGAAGGAGCGCGTGGCGTTGGAAGTGGACGCGCTGACGATTCCGCGCGGGGAGACATTGACGGTGGTCGGGCCGAACGGCGCGGGGAAGAGCACGCTTTTGCTGGCGCTCGCGAATCTCATCCGCCCTGCGCGCGGGGAGATTCGCGTGAATGGGATTCCACTGGGCGAATGGAATGACCTGGAATATCGGCGCAGGCTGGCCTTTGTGTTTCAGTCTCCGCTGTTGATGGATATGACGGTGGAAGAGAATGTGTCGCTGGGGTTGAAATTCCGCGGCGTGGGGCGCGGGGAGGCGCGCGAACGCGCCCACGCGTGGATGAAGCGCCTCGGCGTGGATTCGCTGTCGAAGCGGCGAGCCGGCCAATTGTCGGGTGGGGAGGCGCAGAGAGTCGGTTTGGCGCGGGCGTTCGCGCTCAATCCAGAGTTGATCCTGCTCGATGAGCCGTTCGCCGCGCTCGATCCGCCCACGCGCGCGGGGTTGTTGTCGGATTTATCTGGCCTGCTGGCGGAGGATCATCGCACGACGGTTTTTGTGACGCACAATTTGAGCGAGGCCGCACAGGTGGGACAGCGCGTGGCAGTGATTGTGGGTGGTAAGTTGAAACAGGTGGGGACGCCGCGGCAGGTGAAGTTGCATCCAGCAGATCTGGACGTGGCGGCGTTTTTGAAGGAGATGTATTAAACGGTAATCCCCGCGGGAGAACGCGGGGATTACCTTAAGCCAACTCAGAGGGAGGAGAGATGCCACAGGCTTGTGGCCTGTTGGTCACTACATTGGGTCGTGGTCAGGGTTGGCGCCGCACCATTTGCAGACGGCTTTGTCCAACATGTTGCAGGCGACGGCGTTGGAACAGCGATGGGCCACCACGAGCGGGCGTGGATCGGGGAGGTGTTCGGATGGGTAGATCACTTCCACTTCCATCGCAATCTCGTGTCCAACGTGTTCGCAGTACTTGATCTTTTCGATTTGCCAAGTTTTCAGCGCCATGTCAACATCCTGACTACACTTCCAGTTTAAGGGAAAGGGGGCTTTTCAGCCAGTGACACGCGTCATAAATTGGTCTGACAAGTGACTTGATTTTTGGATGACATCTCTCGCATTTGTCGGGATTGGTTATTTTTTCTCCGCCCGAATCTTTTGGCGTCGCGCGCTCAATTCTCCCAGCCGCATGGACGATAATTGGCTGGCGACGAGGCCGATAACGAAGAATATCAGCCCGCTCACGATGGCGAGCATGGCTCCCACGCTGACGCCGCGGTCGAGTAGCAGGATGGGCGTCCCCCACAGGATGCCGAAGGCGAAGCAAACCGCCGAGAGGCTGAGGAAGATCTTCAACGGGTTGAAGAGCATCACAAGGTTGAGAATCTCCATTACGGTCTCGATGGCGGTGTAGGCGCTGATGGAACTTTTCCCCTTTTTGCGGGCGTGGACGTGGATCGGGTGTTCCAGCACGAGGTCTTTTTGATTGAGGAAGGTCAGCGCTATCACGTCGCTGAAGGCCATCGAATCGGGGCAGACGGGCAGGTAGGCCTGCGCGAGTTCGGCGCGGTAAAGTTTGAAGCCCGAATTGAGGTCTTGAATAGGAAGCGGCATGAGCAGGCGCGTGAAGCGTCGGATGATGGACTTGCCGAGTTCGCGATACCAATTGGGTTTGTGAGAATGGTCGCGGCGGCCGATAACGAGGTCGGCATCGTTTTCGAGCGCGAATTGGAAGACGCGCAGAATGTCTTCGGGATCGTGCTGGCCGTCGCCGTCAATCGTCACCGCGTAGGGCGTGGACGCGTCGAGCAACCCCGTTTTGAGCGCGCCGCCGTAACCGCGATTGACCTTGTGGAGGAGGACGCGCACCGCGGGCGGGTTGGCGTGGCTTTCGAGAATCCGCTTTGAGTCGTCGCGCGAGCCATCGTTGACGAAGACGAGTTCCCAATTGTGGCGCGCGCAAAAATCCAGCAGGCGCGGCAAAAACTCGGGCAGGGATTCGGCTTCGTTGTAAACAGGGACGATGACGGTCAGCGCGGGCGAAGGTTTCATCACGGCAATTCCGCGAAGGCGAGATTTGAAATTCCGAACAGCGGCTCAGACATGGCTATTTCCCGCTGACAGGTTGCGATTGGGCGCGGTGTGTCTTCCAGTCCGCGTAGCGTTTGGGCAGAGACTCGCCGAAGGCCATGCTCGGGACTTTGACGAAGCGATGGGTGAGCGCGGCCAGCCCGCGTACGGTGTCGAATGCGGTGATGTGGGTTGCTGAAGGCGTTTTCATGGGGATTTTGCAAGTATATCATCTCCGTTTTTTTCTGCAATAATGTTACAATCGCCATATCTGCCCTAATAGTGCATACTGGCGGTAAATATGCCCCTTATTGAACGCATTTTGCTTGTAGAAAACGACCCCGATATCAGCGACCTGATTGCCCGTCAGGCTCTGCAACCTTTAGGCTATCAAGTGGACATCGTCGCTGACGCGGGATCGGCCCTCAAGCGTGCGCTTCAGACTCCCCCCGACCTGGTCGTTGCAAATTTGAGTCTCCCTGGCTTGAGCGGAAAAGACCTGCTCGTGGCGCTCACTTCGCAACATTCGCGCGCCCCGCTGATCGTGATCGCCGAAAAAGGCAAAGAGCAGGATGTTATTCAGGCCTTCCGCCTCGGCGCGACCGACGTGTTGCTCTGGCCCGCTCGCGACGCCGAAGTGGTCGCCACCGTGGACCGCGTCCTCACCCAGGTGCGCGAGATTCACGCCCGCCAGCGCCTGGACGAGCAATTGAAAGCCGCCAACGATGAACTTCATCGCAAGGTGAACGAGTTGACCTCCATCGTTGCCATCGGCAAGGCGGTCGTCTCCCTTACCGATCGGCGCGTCTTGTTCGAGCGGATCTTGGCGGGATCGTTGCAGGTGGCGCGAGCCGATTTGGGCTGGCTACTCTTGCGCGACGACCGCGACAAAACGTACGTTCTCACCGCGCAACGCGGCCTGCCCGATTCCTGGGGCAAGAAAATGGGACAGCCTCTCGACGACGGCGTGAGCGCGCTGGTGGCGCTTTCGGGCGAGTCTTTGCTCATCCACGGCGAGGCCCTCCAAAAGTTCAAGGTGGCCGCGTTGGGCAAATCGGCCGCGGTGTCGCCCATCAAAGTCCGCAATGAAGTCATCGGCTTGCTGGTGGTGGTCCGCAAGGCATTGAAACCATTTGCCCAAACCGAACAAACCCTGCTTGAAGCCATTTGCGATTACGCCTCCATTTCCCTCGTCAACGAGCGGCTCTTCCATGTGGTGCAACAAAACGCCGAAGCCGCCAGCGCGGGCGAGAAACAAAAAAACGCCCTGCTCGAATCGCTACGCGTCGAAGCGCAAAAAGACCTGGATGGAATCCTTTACCCTTTGAGCCTGGTGTTGACCGGCAAGACCGGCTCCCTGAATGACGAACAAAAAAAGGCGCTCAACTCCGCCAACGCCGCCGCGCAACGCATGTCTGAAGCGCTGAAAGACCGCCAGGGACGCGCATGACCCGACCCACTTTGATCCTCCTTGCTTTAGACGAATCTCCATTCCTTGAATTGGGGAAGCGGGCTTTGCGCAGCGTGGGATATGAAACCGCCATCGCCCAGGACGCAGACGGATTGGCGCGCGCGTTGCAAGCGTCCACGCCCAGCCTGTTGTTGATTGGCGAACGCCTGCGCGGCCAATCTGGACTGGAGCTGGCCGCGGCCCAATTGGAGCGTTTTCCCACCCTTCCGATTCTTCTCTACGCTGAAAAAGATACGCACGCCATCGCCAAGGAAGTGTTACGCGTTGGCCTGAGCGGATACATTTGCCCGCCCCTCCGCACCGACGATTTGGTGACAGCCGTTCAACGCAGTTTAGCGCGCGCCCGTCATCTTGGCGATTGGGTGCGTAATGAAGTGGGACGTACCACCGCCTCGCTCCAGCGCCAGGTGAACGATTTCGACACCATCTTCAATAATATCGCCGACGGTGTCGTCATCCTCGACAGGCAGGGACGGATCGTGTTGATCAACACTGCCGCCGCTTACGCGTTTGGCGCAACGCCCGAATCAGTCTTCGGCAGGCCAGTGACGCAGGCTTTTCCGCATCCCGATCTTCAATCCATGCTGGGGCGCTCCGCCGAGGACGGATTGAAATATCACGAGATCAACTTCGACGATGGACGTGTTTTCAACGCGCACTATACCCTCATTCCCAATGTCGGCTCGGCTATCACTTTGCAAGACATCACCTACCTGAAAGAACTTGACCACCTCAAAAGCGATTTCGTCCACACCGTTTCGCACGATCTGCGCTCGCCTCTCACCTCAGTTTTGGGTTATGCGGAATTGATTGGCCGCACCGGGCCACTCAACGATCACCAGCGCGAATTTATGGGTCGTCTGCAGGCCAGCATCCAAAACATCACGGCCCTTGTAAATGACCTGCTCGACCTGGGACGTCTCGAAGCAGGATTCGACACCCGCCGCGAAATCATCCAGCTCGAAAATATCCTCGGATATACGGTTGACTTGTTGGGCGGGCAGATCAGCGCTCACGGCTTGAATGTCAAATTCCACGCGGCTCCCAACTTGCCCGCGCTCAAAGCCAATCCGTTGCGCCTGCGTCAGATGCTCGATAACCTGATCGGGAACGCCATAAAATATTCGCATCAGGGCGGCGAAGTGACCATTGAACTCTCTGCCGAGGATGGGCAAGTCATTCTGCAAGTCAGCGATAACGGCCCTGGCATCTCGCAAGCCGACCAGCCTCACATCTTCGAAAAATTCTTCCGCGGCGAAAATGTGCCAGAGGGCGTGGCTGGCTCAGGGCTGGGGCTTGCCATCGTCAAATCCATTGTAGACAGCCACCAGGGGCGAATTTGGGTTGAATCCACGCTGGGGCAGGGGAGTTCCTTCTTCGTGGTCTTGCCTGCTCACATCTAACCCACATAGCCCGCTTTACGCACAAATCCTCAACATAATTTTTTGGCTCATATGTAAAACAAGCGCCGTTTGTTTCTCCCGACGGACATCGGGACGATGTGCGAGGAGGGCGCTCTCCCTGGCACCGTGCGGCTTAAGCCGTACCAGGGCAAGCGGCGACGGCAGAACACCGTCTCGCAACGACAGCACACTGTTTACACATGAGCCAATTTTTTTGTTCAAAATTTCCGCTTAAAAAAGCCTCCGCCGGGGAGAACCGGCGGAGGCATTCGCCAAAGGAGGAGACAGTGAGGAGCAATGTTGGAGGTGTCTATGTTCCGTCTCCGCCGTTATATTATCAGACAACCCAGCGGTCAGGCAATTCTAAATGTCACGGATAGTTAGTGATAATTGTCACAAATAAAGTTTTACCTGAGCAAGAAACTCGCGCGCCAATTCTACAGCCTGTTCGGGGGTTTCGTAGGCCTTCACGCTCAACTTCGGGTGCGGATTGCCCGTAATCATCTTGGATACCGCCCGCCTCTGCTCGTGCAGGCAGAGAACGGGTTTCCCCAATTCCAGCGCAAGGCCAATTTCATAGCCCACGCCATGCGAAGGCGCGCTCACCTCAGCGATCAAGGCCTGCGCGCCGCGAATCCAATTCACATCGCGCTCGAAAACGACGCGCGGCTCGATGATCTTTTCCTCGTCCACCACGCCCGTCTCGGCCAGATGCGCGGTGGGAATCACGATGCCGTCCGAAGTCAGCGCGCGCGTAATGGCCTGGTAAACGGCTTCGTAGGCGCGTCCGCCCGTGATGGAGCAGGCAAAATAGACGTTCATGAATCCTTGCGGGGCAGGCGCGAGAGAATGGATTGCTTGACCTCGCGTGTTGGTCCACGCGGTTGTGTATTTCCCCCGCCCGAGCGCATGCTTTCCAATTCCGTGCTGAACTTCATCCAATCGTCCACCAAAATTACAAAATGGGGCGTTTTATCTTTAAAGAAAAAATGCGAAAGGAACACCCGCATCATCTTCGGGTCGGCGGGCCAGCCATTCAATTCCAGCACCACCGCCGTGCGTCCGCCTAGCGGCGAAACCACGTCACGCTTCCAGCCGCGCATCTGCCCAGGCGGAAAAAGCGCCCGCATCTCGGTGGTGGTCGTGCGGCGGACGCGTTTATAGGAAATATTCAATCGCATGAAGGGCGTCGCCAGTTTCACATATTGCGGAAAAACCTGCACATAAGCCATCCCCCGCATCGCCGCCAGGACGATCCCCGCCACAACCGTCACGCCCGCGAAGCCCGCCAGCATTTGCCAGCGCCAGGGTTCGTTTTGTCCCAGCGGGATTTGATACGTTTTCCACGCGATCAAAGCCAGGATAAGCCCCATCCCCAGCGTTTCAGGCCACCAGCGATTCAGGATCACGCGATAAATGACGAGACCATGCCTGCGTCCGCCGCGCGTCATGCTTCACTCCTCTTCGTTGACAATGAACTTCCCCGCTTCTTTCTGGACCTCGGCCGCGTCGCCGTTTAATTGGCCGATCAGCCGCCCGATCGCCTGTTCCAGATGTTCCCCGCGCAGGCTGAAGGTGATGTCGCCGCGCGTCTTCTCGATGATACTGCGCGCCACGTCCGTTTGACGGCGCAGGCCGCTGGTGATCGCGTCGGGGTAGTCCATGCTGACGAGCACGCTGTAAATATCGTCCATGATTCCGAGCAGGCGTTCGGCCTCCGCGGAATATCCATTGCGGAGGATATCGAGCGTGCGGCGGCGCAACTCGCCCACCACTTCGGCCAGGCCGTTCAGGTAGGTCGCGCCATGCACGCCGAGTTCCTCGGGCGTGGGCAATGGCTGGTTTTGGATCAACGCGCAGGTGGCGCTGGCCTCCACAAATTCTTTGAGCGCGTCCTGGGTGTAACCCGCGTGGAAAAGGTCGGGGTGGTCGCGCAGTTCGAGGCGCAACGCGTCGGCGAGGGAACGCGCCTCGGTCAGCTGGCCAGCCAGCCCGTCGGTTTCGAGGCGATGGGCGGCGCGGATGGCGAGCGAACAGGCGCGAGTCAGTCCGCGCGCGGTGGTCAGAGCCTTGTCGCGCGCGGCGGTGCGGAGGTCGAAATCGCGGCGGATTTGGTCCGCGATGGATTCGAGTTTGTGCATGTTATTCTTTTTTGTCCGTGGGAGGTTCGGGCGGTTGGTGCGGACGGAAGAGATGCTCGGCCAGCGAGGAATTGACCGGCACGGAGATCTCGCCAAAGGCGGCCTCGTAGCGCGCCAGGTTTTCGCCGAGGGCGCGGTAGAACAATTTGGCGCTCAACGGCGACATGAGCAGGCGCGACTTGATGACCGCTTTGGGCTCGCCCGGCAGGGCATGAGCAAAGTCCATCACGATGTCGGCAGGCGAGTGCGAGATGCGCGCCAGGTTGGCGTAGATGATATCCAGCCCAGGCGGGATTTCGAGGCTGGTGGGGGCAGGTCGCGGAGTGGGAGCCATATTTCCTCCTGTTTAGAACGGGATGTTGTCCTCGGTGGGCATGGTCATGTCGCCCGCGTCGCCCTGCATCATGCCGCCACCCTCGCCTTCTTGTCGCGATGAGAGGAAGCGCACGGTGTTCGCGGTTACTTCAAAAGATGCGCCCGCGGAGCCATCTTGCTTGGTCCAAATGCGCGGGCCGCCCGTGGCTTTATCGGGCGTCAATCTTCCTTCTACCAATACTTTGGAGCCCTTCTTTACATACTGATTGCAGACTTCCGCGGTCTTGCCCCAGGTGGAAACGCGGAACCACATGGTTTCCTTAACCTGCTCTCCATTCGAGCCGGTATATTGACGGTTGGTGGCAACGGAAAAAGAAGTGACGGCCTGACCCGATGGCGTGTAACGCATTTCGGGGTCTTTGCCAACGTTGCCGACGATGATTAAGGTGTGATACATGGGGGATTCTCCTTTGTGAATTGGGAAACCCCGCCGCTCAACGGCGGGGACAATCGAACGTTTGCATTGTACTCCATCCCCCTACTTCTTACTCTTAACTTTTACCTCTTTTTCCTCTTCCGCCGCGTATTTCTGGACGAGCGCGCGCATGTTGCGCTGGTGCAAAGACTCGGCCAGCCCGCCCAGGTGGACGCGGCTCTTGCCGCATTCCTCGATGGTGACCGCCTCGAGGATCTCCTCGGGGTTGCGGCGGCGCATGGCGGTCTTCACCACTCTCTTGAGGTTGGTCAGGTAGTTCAGGTTTTCCTTCACGGCTGCATCTATTTCGCCGCGCAGGATGATATCGCCATGACCCTGGATGATGTTCTCCAGCCCCATGCGCCCGATCTTGCGGATCGAAGCGGAGATGTCTTCCAGGTCGCCGTCCACCACGTAGGGCAAGGGCATGAATGAGTCGCCCGCGAAGAGTACGCGGTCTTCCTCCACCAGCACGGCAATGCCATCGTTACTGTGCCCCTGTGCCGATATGATTGTCAGGTTCTTCTTGCCGACGCGCAAAGTCATCTCGCCGGAGGAGAAGGTCATTTGCGGCAGGACAATGCGTACCTGCTTGAGGCTGTTGTTCTGTCTGCGCGCGGTCTCTAGTGATGGACGGCCGCGTTCCTCGAGCAATTCGCGACAGCGCGCGTGGGCGATCACCGTGGCGCCCGGGAAAAAGCAGTTGCCCCAGGCGTGGTCGGCGTGATAGTGGGTGTTGATCACATAGCGCACTGGCACGCTCAACTCACGCTCGATGAAATCGCGCATTCCCAGAGACTCGTCGGGCAGGGCCAGGGTGTCCACGACCACGGCCCATTGCGGTCCCACAATGACGCCCGCCGTTACTTGCGCGTAGACGTCACTTTGGAACCAATATACGTTTTCAGATACTCGTTCGCGTTGCATAATCCATCCTTGAAAAATGTCTTTCTTTAAATAGCACGGACTGACAATAAAGTCAAGTCATCTATACAATTTTTGCCAATTTCTCCCTTCCCTTGGCTCACTTGCCTTCATATATTTAAAGTGATACACTGTGACCAGAATGATTCGCGACCTGCTTATCATTACACCCCAACCCAGTTTTGGCGCGATGCTTCGTTCCAGTTTGGAAGAGACGCGCCAATTTCGTGTTTATATTGCGAGCGATGAACCCTCTGCCCTCGTTCAACTCAAAGCCGAGGAATGTGAAACCGCCTTTCTGGACGTGGACCTGGGGATGGAGGCCGTGTACGAAATTGGACGCGCCCTCCGCTCGCTTCGCCCGGACCTTGGGCTGGTCATCGTTTCAGACGAGGAACTGCCCCCCGCGTTCGACTCGCTCCGCCCGTGGACGGCGCTCCGCAAGCCATTCTACCTGCCCGAATTGATGGACATGCTTGGCGCCGCGCCCGAGGATGAAGATATGCCCGATCCCGAAATTGAATTCTCCCCCGCCCTCTCAATGTCCCAAACCAACAACGATCTTTTTTGGTTGCAGGACGTAAACAAAGCCGCCCAGCGCCTCACGCGCCTCACGCTCGAATCTTCGGCGCAGGCCGCGCTCATCACGCGCGGTAAAACATTGTGGGCCTACGCGGGCGGACTCTCGCGCGAGACCGCCGACGAACTCGTCCGCATCGTCACGCGCAATTGGGACGAGCAAAAGGGCGGCGACTTGTTGCGCTTTGCCCGCCTCGAAACCACGCGCGCCGAACACATGCTTTACGCCACCGCGTTGATGGAAGGCGTGGCGCTGGCGCTGGTCTTCGATGCCGAGACGCCCTTCAGCACCATCCGCGCCCAGGCCAACTCGCTGGCGCATTCGCTGGCCGTGGAAAAGACGGGACCCGTGCCGCCCTTCGTGCCAGAGCCTGCACGCGCTCCCGCGCCCGCCCCAAAGTCACGCGCGAGCGAACCGTTCCCGACCGATCAACACGATCTCGACGTCCCATCCATTTCGGACATCATCAACGACATCCCCACGCCGATCCCCGCACCGCAACCGATGCCGCGCGTCGAAGAGCCTGTCGTCCCCAAACGGGACCTCGACCCGTCTATTTTGGAAACGCGCCGTTCCGCTCCGCTCGCGGAGACGCGTGTGGTGAGCCGCGAATCATCCCCGCCTGTGCGCCTGAATGACCTGATCTCCAACGAGATGGCCGCGACCGTGAAGACCGAAGCGCTGGAGTTGGACGTGACCGCGCCATCCAGACCCGCGCCCTCCCATCCCGCGCGGCCTGCCACGCCCGTGCGTTCGCCCCAGCCCGGCGAGTTGGACGAGACGCGTCCGCACTCGATCACCGAGGTGGCGGGACGCGTAATTTTGGAGCCTTCCTCGAACGGTTTGTATCACCTCAATTATGCCTGCCTGCTCGTGCCGCGTTTCTCGTCCCATTATCTCGCGGGCGACCTGGCCGCAAATTTGAGCGAATGGCTTCCCAGCATTTGCATCGCCTTCGGCTGGCGGTTGGAATATCAGGCCGTGCGCCCCGAGTACATGCAATGGGTGGTGAGCGTGCCGCCCAACACGTCGCCAGGCTATCTCATGCGCATCATGCGCCAGCAGACTTCGGAAAGAATTTTTTCGGATTTCCCGCGCTTGAAAAAGGAAAACCCCTCGGGCGATTTTTGGGCGCCTGGTTACCTCATCATGGGCGGCACGCAACCGCATCCGCAACAACTAGTGAAGGACTACATCAAACAGACGCGTCAGCGGCAGGGCGATTCTCAGCCGCGACCATAGACGCGGTTTTGCTCCTCCTGTGCGCGGCGCAGGGCGCGAGGACGGCCTCCCAGCGCTCTGCGTTTTTTGTTTTCACCAGCAGGAATCGCCTGAAGTAGAACTTCAGGATTCCAGTATCATGACTCCAAAACCATTAGACCATTCGATCATCAGACCATCGGACTAACCCCATGCCTCCTACACTTTACCTCATAGACGGTCACGCCCTTGCCTACCGCATGTATTTCGCCCTCACTGCGGGCGGCGCGGGAAGTGCGCGTTGGCAGACATCCAAAGGCGAGCCAACTGCTGGGACGTATGGCTTCGCGCGCGAACTCGTCCGCATTCTCGAGCAGGAAAAGCCCGAATATCTGGCGGTCGCGTTCGACACGGGCAAAACTTTCCGCGACAAACTGTATCCCGAATACAAAGCCACGCGCGAAAAAATGCCCGATGACCTGCGTACGCAGATCGAGCGCATCCGCCAGATCGTGGATGCCTTCAACATCCCGCGCCTCGAAATGGAAGGTTACGAAGCGGACGACGTGCTTGGCACGATCGCCCGTCAAGTCGCCGCGCAGGGACTCGGCGTGAAGATCATCACGGGCGACCGCGACCTGCTCCAACTCGTTGGCGAGCGCACCGCGGTCTACATCGCGGGCGACGACAAAACCTACATCACACCCGAAGACGTGCAGGCCAGCAAGTTCGGCGTCCGCCCCGAGCAGGTGGTGGATTACAAAGCCATCGTCGGCGACACGTCCGATAACATCCCTGGCGTGCCTGGCGTAGGCGAAAAGACCGCGCTCGGATTGCTGAATAAGTTCAAGACGCTGGACGAAATTTATAAACACCTCGACGAGGTGGAAAATCGCTGGCGCGGCAAACTGGAAGCAGGGAAGGACTCGGCCTACCTCAGCCGCGACCTGGCGACGATCCGCACCGACCTCTCGATCAAGCTGGACCTCGAGCGGGCGCGCGCTCACGACTTCGACGCGGCGGCTGTGACGACTCTGCTCGGCGAGCTGGAATTCAAGACGCTGGTGACGAAGGTCGCGGCGCTGACGGGCGCGTCCACGGGCGCGGCCGCGAAAAGTCAGGGAAGAAGCGAGGCGGGACAGATGTCCATGTTTGAGTCGCCGGCCGCGTTTGTCGTCACGCCGCAGATTGAGTCGGATATTGAAGTCCGCGTGGTGGACACGCGCGAGAAGTTGACGGAATTGGTTAAAGAGTTGAACAAGGCCAAGGTGATCGCGTTCGACACCGAGACCACGTCTACCGAAGAGATGCAGGCGGAGTTGGTTGGCATCTCGCTGGCGATCAAGGACGGGGAAGGAATCTACATTCCTGTTGGCCATCGCATTGGACAGAACCTGCCGCTCGAAGAGGTGATCGAATCATTGCGTGCGCCGATGACCAACCCGAAGATCGGCAAGGTGGCGCATCATGCCAAGTATGATTTTATCGTGCTGGCGCGGCACGGACTGCGCGTGGAGCCGTTGACGTATGACACGATGCTGGCCGAGTTTATCGTTGACCCTTCGTCGCGCAACATGGGATTGAAGAATCTCGCCTTCGCGCGGCTGGGCGTGGAGATGACGCACATCGAAGCGTTGATCGGCAAAGGCAAGAAGCAGATCAGCATGGCGGATGTTTCGGTGGATGCGGTGGCGCCGTACGCGGCCGCGGACGCGGAGTCGACTCTGCGGCTGTTGCCCGTGATGCAGGCCGATGTGAAGCGCGTGGGCGGCGAGAAGTTGATGGATGAAATTGACCTGCCGCTGACCGCTGTGCTGGCTGAAATGGAAATGATTGGCGTGTTGCTCGACCTGCCGTTCTTTGAAAAAATGTCGGGCGAGTTGACAAAGCGACTGGCTGAAATTGAAAAGGACGTTTACGCGTCGGTCGGCAAGCCGTTTAACATTAATTCGACGCAACAACTTTCGGATGTGCTGTTCAACAAACTTGGCTTGAAAGCCGACGCCTCGTGGAAAACCGCCAGCGGATTTTATTCCACCAACGCGGAAGTGTTGGAGACTTTGAGCGGACAGCATCCTGTAGTTGATCTTGTTCTCGAACAGCGCGAACTCTCGAAATTAAAATCCACCTACGTGGACGCATTGCCGCTCGCCGTGGATTCAAAGACGGGACGCGTGCACACCTCCTACAGCCAAATCGGCGCGGTGACGGGACGACTCTCGTCAAATAATCCAAATTTGCAGAACATTCCGATTCGCAGTGAACTCGGACGCCGTGTGCGAAATGGGTTTATCGCCGAGAAGGGCAAAGCGCTTCTTTCGGTGGATTACTCGCAAATTGAATTGAGAATCGTCGCACACATGGCGCAGGACGCGGGGATGCTGGCGGCCTTCCGCGCAGGACAGGACATCCACGCCACGACCGCGGCCGCGATTTACAACATCCCGCTCGAGCAGGTGACGAAGGATCAGCGCCGCCACGCGAAGGCCATCAACTTCGGGTTGATCTACGGCATGTCCGCGTTTGGTCTCACGCGCTCCACCGAGTTGACTCTCGCGGAGGCCGAAGATTTCGTGGCCGAATATTTCCGCGAGTTCCCTGGCATTAAAAAATATCTCGATGGCATTCGCAAGTTTGCCACGGAGACGGGCTATGTGGAGACCTTGCTCGGACGCCGCCGCTACTTCCCCGCGTTGAAGGGACAGATGAATCGCAACCTGCGCAACCGCGAGGAACGCGAAGCCATCAACGCGCCCATTCAGGGAACGGCGGCGGACATCATGAAGCTCGCCATGTTGAAGATTCCCTCCGCGCTGAAAGCCGCGAAACTGTCCGCGCAGATGCTGTTGCAGGTGCACGACGAGTTGGTGCTGGAATGTCCGAAAGGCGAGTTGGAGAAGACGGTGCGCGTCGTCAAGGATGTGATGGAGTCCGCCTATCGGTTGGACATCCCCCTCGAAACAGAGGCCCGCGCGGGGTCGAGTTGGGGCGAGATGAAGGTGGTTGGGTAGTCTGCTGGTCGCATAGTCGGATGGTCAAATGGTCTCGTTCATCCCGCAGTTGAACTGCGGGATGAACGAGATGAAAAAAGTAGTACGAATTGGTAATTTGTCGCGCAATCACAACAGGGTACAATACAGCCATGCCTGGACGCGAAGATATTTTTCAAAAATTCATGAACGAAGGCCACTCGGCCGCCTGGGATCAACGCTGGGAAAAAGCGGCGGTCTCGTATCGGGCGGCGCTCGAGGAGTTTCCCGATAATCCGAAGGCGCTGAATAACCTGGGGCTGGCCCTGCATCAACTCTCCCGCTTCGACGAGGCGTTGGAGATCTACAAGCGCGTGGCGCAACTCTCGCGCGAAGACCCCGTGCCGTTGGAGCGCATCGCCCAACTTTCGGAACGCCTCGGCGACTTGCGCGCGGCGGTGGAGGCGGCCATGCGCGCGGCCGATGCCTTCATCAATCAGCGCGACGTGGACAAGGCCATCGAAAACTGGGTGCGCGTCACCACGTTGAATCCCGATCACATGCAGGCCCACTCGCGCCTGGCGTTGATCCACGAGCGGCTGGGGCATACGCGTCCCGCCGTCACTGAATTTTTAGCGGTGGCGAGTTTGTTGCAGCGCGCGGGCAACATGGAAAAAACCGCCGAGTTGATCAACAAGGCCATGGCGCTTCTGCCCGAAAGCATCGAAGCGCGCCAGGCGCAGTCGCTTTTCAAATCGGGACAATTACTTCCGAAACCAGTGCGACAAAAAGGCGGGACGGGTCCCATCGCCATGGCGCAGATTAAGCAGTTGGAGGCGCCGCGCCAACCCGTTTCGAGCGGGCTGGACCCTGTGGCGGAGGCGCGCCAAAAAGCGCTGACGCGTCTGGCGGAGGCCCTGTTCGAATACAACGACGAAAGCCCCGCGGCCCAGGAACGACGCGGCCTGCAAGCCATCATGCGCGGCACGGGACAACTTTCCCTGCAACAATCCGAGCAGACCATGGTGGTTTTACATCTCGGCCAGGCCATTGATTCGCAGACGAAGAACCAGGAATTGCAAGCCGCCGAAGATTTGGAAAAGGCGCTCGAAGCGGGCTTCAAACATCCCTCCGTGTATTTCGATCTTGGCCTGTTGCGTTTCAAAAGCGACCGCCTTGAAAGCGCGCTGCGAAATTTGCAACACGCCGTCAAGCACGCTGATTTCGCATTGGGTTCGCGCATCCTGCTTGGACAGATCATGCTCAAGATGGGACGCGTCAACGAAGCGGCGGTGGAATACCTCGAGGCGCTGAAACTGGCCGATTCGTACGTGGTCGCCGCCGACCTTTCGGACGAGGTGCGCCTGCTGTATGAACCGATCATCGAAGCGCAGTCCGTTCAAAAGGACGAGGCCGCGCTCAAAGTTATCTGCGATAACATCCATAAAATGTTGATGCGCCCCGATTGGCGCGAGACGCTCGTGAAAGCGCGCGAACAAATGCCCAAGTCTGAGGGCGAAGTGCCACTGCCGCTGGCGGAGATCGTGATCCAGGCACAGAGCAGTCAGGTGCTGGAAAGCATCAATCACATTCACGTGCTGGCGCGCAGTGGGCGTCTGCGCTCCGCGATGGACGCGGCCTTTGAAGCGCTGGCCTTCGCACCGCAATACCTCCCGCTCCACACGTTGATGGGCGACCTGCTCGTGCAGGAGGCGCGTGTGCCAGACGCCATCGCCAAGTTCACCACCGTGGCGCAGGCCTACAGCGTGCGCGGCGAACCGAATCAGGCCACCAAGCTTTTACGGCGCGTCATCCAACTTGCGCCGATGGATCTGGCGGCGCGCTCGCGTCTGATCGAGCAACTCGTCGCGCGCGGACAAGTCAACGACGCGATCAACGAATATCTCGACCTGGCCGATATTTATTATCGCCTCGCCGAACTGGACATGTCGCGCAAGACCTACACCACCGCGTTGCGCCTCGTCCAGCAGGCGGGAGCGGACCGTTCGTGGAACGTCCACATCCTGCAACGCATGGCCGATATTGACATGCAACGGCTGGACTGGAAACAGGCCCTGCGCGTCTTCGAGCAGATCCGTACCCTCCGTCCCGAAGACCAGGGCGTGCGTAAAAATATCATCGAGCTCAATCTCCGCATGGCGCGCACCGACCAGGCGTTGGCCGAGTTGGAAAACTATCTCACTTATCTCGAAGGTCAACGCAAAGGCGTGGACGCGATTCCCTTCCTTGAGGAACTCATCGCCGAACATGGCGACCAGCCCGCGCTCCGACGCGCCCTCGCTTCGCTCTACCAGCAGGCGGGCCGCGCCGCCGACGCCATCGCGCAGTTGGACGCGGTGGGCGAGTCCCTGCTCGGCAAAGGCGATAAGGACGGCGCTATCTTGGCCATCAACCAAATCCTGATGATGAACCCGCCCAACGCCGATGCCTATCGCAAGCTGCTGGCACAGGTGAGCGGGAGATAGCGACTTCTTAAAACCAAAACGCGGTTGTCAAAATGACAGCCGCGTTTTTTATTGACGAGATATTTTACTTTCTCACCAAAATCTTGATGTACGGATAGCAAAATCCTCCCTGCATCTTGAGCCGCATCACAAAATCGCCGATCTTCTTTGGAGATTTTGCATCGAAGATGAACGGCCCCACCTGTTGGCCTGGCTTCACTTCGGGCAGTTCATACACGGTGTTGCCCACGATCATCTTCGTCCCATCGTGATATGACAGGTCCGCGCCCTTGTCCCATTTGTGCGTACCGACGTTCCTCAGCCAGAACTTGATATCAAAATCCTTGTTGGGCTTGAAGATGGAATTATCGCCTGGCGATTTGTTGACCACCGCGCAGGCGTAATCGGCGGGAGCGCTGGTCGGAAATTTCGTGGACGTGGAGAACGGCGTCAACGTGGGGAATGGGCTCGCCGTGACGGTGACGGTGGGGGATGGGGTCTCGGTTTGCGAAGCAGTCGGCGTCGGCGAGGGGATCGCGGCCTTCGTCTGCGCGTGTGCGGTGACGGTCAACGCGACCGACGTGCCGATCATCGCCTCGATCTCCGCCGCGCTCGGTCCCGATGGCGTGGCGGGTTGGGGGATGCAAGCCGTCAATACCAGAATGGCTAACAATAAAAATCGTTTCATCTCAGCCTCCTTTTAGCTGATAACCGAATCACATCATCTTTTCGGCCACGATTTCCGCTACATCTTTTACCTTCATTGAATCCCCATCCGCTTTTGACGCGTCGTTCATCATCGTCAGGCAGAACGGACAGCCGACCGCGAGCACGTCCGCGCCTGTCTTTTTGGCTTCCGCGAACCTCGCTTCGTTCACTCGATCTGAGCCTGCTTCTTCTTCCTTCCACATCTGCGCGCCGCCCGCGCCACAGCAGAAGGACTTGGCTCCGTGCCGCGGCATCTCGATGGTGAGCGAGCCCGTTGCGGTCAGCGTGGAGCGCGCCGCGTTGAACTCCTGGTTGTGCCGTCCGAGATAGCACGGATCGTGGAAGGTGACGGAAACCAATTCCTTGCTGATGTCCAGCCGCACCTTGCCCGAGCCGACCAATTCGTTGATGAGTTGCGTGTGATGAATCACTTCGTAATTGCCGCCGAACGCGGGATACTCATTTTTGATCGTGTGCAGGCAATGCGGACAAGTGGTGACGATGCGCTTGGGTTTCACCTCATTCAGGATCTCCACATTGGCCGATGCCAGCCCGAAGAAAATATCCTCGCGTCCCGCGCGTCGCGCCGAATCGCCTGTGCATTGTTCGTTCTTGCCGAGCACGGCAAAGTTGATCCCCGCCGCGTTCAAAATTTTCGCGAAGGCCTGCGCGGTCTTCTGCGCGCGGACGTCGGTCGCGGGAGCGCACCCCACCCACCACAAAATGTCGGGATCGGGATTCTGCTCGATGGTCGGCACATTCTGTCCCTGCGCCCAATTCATTCTGTCTGCTTGCGAAACATTCCACGGGTTCATGTTGCGTTCCATGCCCTTGAACGCCGACTCCAACTGTTTTGGAAAGGCGCTTTCCATCATCGAAAGATTCCTGCGAATGTCGAGAATGTCGCGCATCGGCTCGTTGCCAACGGGACAAATGTCCACGCACGCGCCGCACGAGGTACACGCCCAAACCGCCTCGTCCGAGATCAGTTCCTTCAATTCAACATCCGTCGCGCCGCCGCCATTCAGGTGATAGCGTTTGTTGATCTCCAGCGCGGCAGGCGACAAAAGTTTCCCAGTGTTATACGCGGGACAAACCTCCTGACAACGGAAGCACATGATACAGGCATAACTGTCCATGATCTGCTCCCAGCCCAAGTCTTTCATCTTCGCCGCGCCGAATTGCTCGATGGTCTGGTCATCGAGATTGATGTAGCTCAACTGTCCGATGGATTTGCGCTCAGGTTTCAACGCGAAATTGATCGGAGCAAAGAATAAGTGGATATGTTTGCTGTACGGGAAATACGGAAGGAACGCGACCACCGCGCCAATGGACAGCCAGAACGCGATGTGCTCGCCCGCGATCAACGCGCCCTCGCTCATGCCTGACCAGAGGCGGGCCGCGGCGGAAATGGTCGGTTGCCACGGGTCGGCGTGACCCTGCAACGCGATATAGAAAGATTCTCCCAGCAGGCGCATGGAGTTGTGCATGAAGATGAACGTGGCCACGATGGCCGAGTCGCGCAGGATGCCGAAGCGCGCTTTCGGATGCAGGAGAGTCGTCCCGCGCGTGGACAAGGTGGCAGGTCGAAGGAGGAAGCGGCGGACGATCATGTACAGGATGCCGACGAGGATCGCCACGTTCGCCACGTCCGCGATCAGGCGGTAGATGTCGCCAAAAAGTCCCGCGTGATCGAGCAGTTTCCATCCAGTGTAGGCGTAGATCAAGTCTGCGAGGTTGATGAGCAGGAAGGAGAGGAAGCCCCAGCCGATCAGTCCGTGCATGAGGCTCGGCCAGAAGCGGAAACGAAAAACGGGTTGGAACAATCCCACCTTGACGATGAGTTCTCCAATCCGTTTCCAGATGAACGACCAGGTGACCTTGCCCTGTCCGCTGGCGATGTGGCCGACGATGCGTTTCGCGCCGCGATAGGTGTAATAAAGCGACGCGAGGGTCGCGAGGACGAAGAGGACTTTCTCGGCGAGTGTAAGCATGGTTCCTCCGTAGAATTTCCAGTTCAGCCAGCAGTTCAACTGCTGGCTGAACTGGAGGGGGCTGGGGGTGAGGGATGGTTTTAGTTTAGCATAACTTCAATTGATTGTATCAAAATTCACCAGAAGGGGCGTGGGTCGGATTGGCAATCCGACCTACAAAAAAACTGCCCGCGACTTATTCGCGGGCAGTAGTTTTTTATCTCGTCATTGCGAGCGTTTGTTGCGAAGCAATCCCTTCCAATGACGGGGAGACTGCTTCGTCGGGAAAATCGCCCTCCTCGCAGTGACGGCCTATTACTTCACAACGGGCAGTTCCGCCGCGGCCCAGGCGTTCATGCCGCCGGCCAGGTTGCGGACGTTGGTGTAGCCGATCATGCGCAGGTACATCATCACGATCGCGCCGCGGTGACCAGACTGGCACAACACCACGATGGGCTGATCCTTGGCGGGAAGTTGCGCGAGGTTCGCGGCAAAATCGGTCAGGGTGATGAGGGCCGCGCCTTCGATGTAGCCGTTGGCGAGTTCTTCAGCCGTGCGGACGTCCACGATGAAGGGCTTGGTGGCAGAGGCCAGCTCGGTATTCAGGTCGGCGGCCTTCACGGTGTAGAAGCCTTCGGGCAGGGTGGAGACGAAGCCGTTCAGGTCGCGGAAGAGGGTCGCGTCCACTTCGGGAACGGTACCCGCTACGGGGGCGGCGGGAGCGGTGGCGGTCTCTACGGGGAGTTCGGCTTTCTTCCAGCCGTTGAGTCCGCCCGCGAGGTTTTTCACGTCGGTGTAGCCGAGCATCTGGAGCGAGGCCATGATCATGGCGCCGCGCGCGCCCGAAGCGCAGTAGACGATGATGGGCTGGTCTTTGGCGGGAAGTTTATCGAGGCTGTTGAGGACTTCGCGTACGGGGATGTTGACCGCGCCCGCGATGAATCCGTCATTGGTGATTTCAGCGGCTTCGCGCACATCGAGCAGGAAGGGGACGGGAGAGCCAGCCAGGGCGGTGTTGAGGTCGGGGGCTTTGATCGTGCCGTAGCCCGCGGGCAGGGCGGCGATGTATTCCGGCCACTTGGCAGACCAGTCAATCCAGCCAGTGACGGGCATCTTGGCGGCTTTCCAGGCGCCGAGGCCGCCGCCTAGGTTGCGGACGTTCTCGTAACCCATCAACTTCATTGCCATCAGGAGGATGGCGCCGCGGTGACCAGAGCCGCAGTAGATGACGATGTTCGCGTCTTTGGCGGGGAGTTTATCGAGGCTGGCGAAGAAATCGTTGAACGGGATATTGATCGCGCCTTCGATGTAGCCGTCTTTGTCCCACTCGCCAGTGGAGCGGACGTCAATCAGCACGGGAGCCGCGCTCGCGAGTTCTTCAGCGAGTTTGTCAGATTTGACGGTGAGGAAGCCTTCGGGCAGTCCGCTCAGGAAGCCGTTGAGCATGTCATACAAGGCCTGATCTTCCACGATCGCGGCGCTGTTCAAGATGGTGGGAGCCGCGGGCAGGGAGCCAGTGACGACGGGCAAGTTGGCTTTCTTCCAACCGCCGAGGCCGCCGCCCAGGTTGCGGACATTGGTGTAGCCCAGCAGTTTGAGCGAGGACATCACCATCGCGCCGCGGTGACCAGAGGCGCAGTAGATGACGATCGGTTCATCGAGTCCGGGCAGTTTGTCCAGGTTGTTGAGGACTTCGCGCACGGGGATGCTGACCGCGCCTTCAATGAAGCCATCCGCTTCGATCTCGGACACTTCGCGCACATCCAGCAGGTAGGCGGGCTTATCCACCATCTCTTCGCTGAACTTGGCGGCGGGCACGGAGCCATAGCCGTTGTCGGAGGTCAACGTGGCGGCGAGGTCGGTGAACAATGCTTGCGCATCGGGCGCGACGACGGGCGGTTCGGTGACGACTACCGGCGGTTCGGTCGCGACGACGGGCGGTTCAGTCGCTACGGCGGGCGCGCCGCAGGCGCTGAGGATCATGCTGAGAGCCAGCATGAGGACAACGAACAGGTGCAGTTTCTTAGTCATTTCTCAATCTCCTTTTGATTGATTGGTTAGAGTTTGAAAATCAGACCTAAAGGTTTTCTTCGCTGACAAAGACGATCGTTTCGCGGCGGTTCTTTGCAATCCCAGGTTTTGGTTTGCAGGAAAAACCTTTAGGGTCTCTTTTGTTTTTTAAGGCGTTCCAGTTTCTTCTTCTGTTTCCTCAACAGGAGCGGGAACTTCTTCGACGATTACATTGGAATTGGCATCCGCCTCCTCAGGGTTGACCTTGTCAATAGTCAGGAAAAGACTTTCGTTGCCGTGACAGGCGTTGCACGATTCCGTCTGCGGCGTGTTGAGTTGAATGTTGTGCGGCGTGGCATAGACCCACGTGGACATCATGTTGTAATTGGGGAGCAGGTTGTCGCCATAGAACGAGAAACTATTGGCGCTCACAGGCACGTGACGCAACGGCACGAACTTATAAGGACGCGTGTAACTCCGTTGCGGATTCAAGCCGATCAGGAAAGTGAAATACGTTTTCTCGGTCTCGAAGAATGGCTTGCCCGATTTCTCGCTGATCGCTACGTGACAACCGTCGCAATTGGTGTAGGTGACCGAGTGGCAGACCTGGCACGAAAGATCCGCGCCGTGGACGGTGTGCATCTCAATGTTGTCCTTGCCCGTGATCGTGTTCGGATGGCACGATTCGCAGGTGGGCGTTTGCAGTCCCGCGTAACGATGGTCGGCGGGCGTCATGGTCATATCTTCGGGCGCAGTGTGACATTCCTGGCAGTTGATGGGCTGGCCGTGGAGTTCGTGGTTGCTATGGCAATCCACGCAGTTCATGCGTCCCTCGCGGAAGTGGACGTCGCCCGCGAAGCCCTCGTTCTTGCCAAGATATTCATTGCCCACGCGGCTTCCGTGACAGGCCGTGCACGAGCGCGTCATCGGCGGCTGTTGGGTGAATACATGTCCCTCGAACAACCCTCCGCCCACGCTGGCAGGTTGCGCCACGTGACAATCGCCGCAGGAGGCATGGCACTTCGCGCAATGATTTCCAAAAGCCGTCTCCAGCGTGGCGTGATTTTCGGGGACGCTGCGCGTGTCCAATGCCGTCCAATATCCCTGCAAATTGGAATGGAGACTAGTGGAGTAGGTGGTAGTCACATCCTCGTGACATGCGGTGCAGGCGTTCGGGTCGCCTTCGCTTGGGCGGGCAACCAGGTCAGTGTGTGCGGTTTCCTTGTCCGCTGATTGCGTCCCCGCGTGACATTCCGTGCAGTCAAGATGCCCATGCACTTCTTCGGGGAATTTCTTTCCGTCTACTAAAACTTTTTCCCATGGCTCCAACGGAGCCACCTCGCCCCCTCAGCCAACTCCCTTGGATTCGCTTTCGGCAATCGCCTCCACGGGGTCGGCGGTTTCGATCAGGCGTTCCTTGTCCGAATGGCATTTCAAACATTCATTCGGCGCTTCCTCCTGCGCGCCCTTCACTACCGATTGGAAGAGCAGGGGAATTTCGCGCACGACCTTGGGTGCGCCAGCATTTGCCGTTTCGGCAGGCTGGCAACTGGAAAGCGCCATCGCGCTTACCGCAAAGAAAACGAACCATTTTTTGAAGTTTGGCATGGTATTTGCTCGGGTTAGTTTGTGTATCATTTCACAAGTATTATATAATAATTACTAACCTAAGCAAGGGTTTTTGATAATATTTACTTATAGGACTTTCTTATTTATAATCATAAGCATAAACTATTGTAAAAAGCACATAAACCCTTGAGATATTTATGGCTTATGTGCTATTATTCACAAAGGAGATTCGGCAATGCTCGATATTCATCAACTCAACGTATTTTTGGTTGCGGCTGAAACCCTCAACTTCACGAAAACCGCCCAACAATTACACATGACCCAACCCAGCGTCAGCCAGCACATCCAATATCTGGAACGTCACTTCGACACGGAACTCTTCATCCGCACCGGACGCAACATTGAGCTGACTGACGCGGGACTCGCCCTCCTGCCGCTGGCGCGCGAGGCAGTCTCCCTCTCGATCCGCATGGACGAGATGATGGTCTCGCTAAAGGGAAGCATTTACGGCCACTTGATCGTTTGTTGCAGTACCACGCCGGGCAAATACATCCTGCCCAACCTGCTTGCCAATTTCCATCGCAGCCACCCGCAGGTACGCGTCACCTGCCAGGTCGTGGCGCAGACCGACGCCCTCCGCAGCGTGGCCGAAGGCGAGGCGCATTTCGCCCTCTTTAGCATGAAGTCCGATCATTATTCCGATGTGGAATCTCTGCCGTTCCTTTGCGACCCGATCATCCTGATCGCGCCGCTCGACCACCCCTGGGCGGAACGCGGCGAGATCGAACCGCAGGAACTGCTCGACGGCGAATTCATCTTGCGCGAAATCAGCTCAGGAACTTACAACGCCATTCGCGACGCGCTGGCGGAAAAGAATATTCCCATCAAGGATTTGCGAATCCTCATTACCCTCGGCAATGCCGAAGCCATCGCGCTCGCGGTGCAGGAGGGGATTGGCGTCGGGTTTGTTTCCAAGATGGTAGTGGAACGTCTATGCAAAGATAAAGTGGCCGAGATAAAAATTCGCGGCATGAACATTTGCCGTCAAATCTTTGTGGGACACAACGATCGTCGTCCCGCCACCAACGCGCAATCCGCCTTTTGGAATTTTCTGGCGGCTGGCGCAAATCCAATGGAAGAGCAAGTAAAAACGAAAGTCGAATGAGGCGCGCACAAATTTTCTGTTTGTGAGCAGTTGGACTGCGAACAGGATGCAGTCCAACTGCATCCAAAACAAAACGCGTTTCTATTTTTGAGGCATCGCCCATGAACAATCGCCGCACGTCGAAGAAGAACAAGATCATCCTGGCTGGGTTGTTGTTTGGTTTGATCGGCCTGCTGTTGATCGCAGGCTCTGTCAGCGCGGGATCGAATCCGTCGCCGCTCGCGCAGACCACGGCCACCCCGTCCGAATTGGCCGCGCCCACCCCAACCGAAGAGGCGGAAGCGAAGGCTTGCGTGGAGTGTCATCTCGATAAACGGGATGCGTTGATGGGCAGTCCGCACGCGCATTCGGCGGATGATCCCGTTTTCCTCGAAGGCTGGGACAACATGGAGCGGCCTGAGGATTGTCTCTTGTGCCATGAGGCGACTTACAACGCGGAGAGCGGCGAATACGCGGCCATCGGCGTTTCATGCGAGACCTGCCACGGGGCGGATGGCGCGGAGCATCCCCCCGCCGAAATCCCCGCCCGCTCCGACGAGGAATATTGCGGACGATGCCACCCCGCCACGTTGGGCGAGGCGCGCCTTTCGGGGCACTCCACCGAGAATGAAGTGCGCTGTGTTAATTGTCATGATCCGCACAGCCAGAAGGTTTTATTCGAGAATCCCGATGATATGTGCAAAGATTGTCACACCGAGGATCTAAGCGCAATGGACGCGACCCTCAGCGAGATCCATTTGCAGGAGAACATCGCCTGCGCTGACTGTCATATGCTTGATGTGCCGCACACATTCACGTTCAATTTTCAGCACGAGGACACTTCGAAGTTTTTCAAAGGTTTCGATTGCACATCCGAGATCGCTTTCAGTGTAGCCAGCCGCGCGGGGACGAGTCACGAGGCGCTCGGCAGTTACGTGGAAGACCAGATGAATTGGCCGGTCGTGCATCGCGTTTCGCGGCTCGAGTCGGCGCCGCAGTGCGCGGACTGTCACCTGATGGATGAGAAGGTGCGCGCCGATTTCATGGCGCTGGGCTATTCGCTCGAAGAGGTGGATCAGTTAGCGTGGGAAGCGCGGGATTTTCCAGCCCTGACCGAAAACGAAATAAACAAACTGGTCGCCACGCCAAAACGGAATTGGAACTGGGTTTTTTGGACTCTGGCTCTCCTTGCGATCTTCGGAATTTTTGAGTTCACGGTCACGCGCAGGTTGGATGGCCGTCCACAGGTCAGTTTCAAGGAAGCGCTGTCTTCCATCTTCCGCAAACGATCGAGCGGAAAGAAGGACGAAGAGAAGAAACGCGAGGATGAGGAATAACGTCATGGAAAACGAACACACCCAAAAGTTATCGCGTCGCGAGTTTTTGAAGTTGATCGGCGCGGCCGCGAGCGGCTTGCTCATGGCCGCCGCGACGGCGAATCCATCCTTCGCATCGTCGGGAGAGGAACTGCCGCCCGAAGAGCATTGGGCCATGCTTTACGACGCCACCAAATGCAGTGGTTGTCGCGAGTGCGAAGTGGCCTGTAAAAGCTACAACAAACTGTCCGAAGAGGATGTGGATGACCTGAGCGGCAACACGTTCACGCTCATCAAACTGTATCAGTCGGAAGACGGCTCGCAGAAATCGTTCCGCAAATTTCAATGTATGCACTGCGTGGAACCTGCCTGCGCGGCATCCTGCCCTGTGAGCGCGTTGCACAAGATCGAGAACGGCCCTGTCATTTACGACTCGTACAAGTGCATCGGTTGTCGTTATTGCATGCAGGCCTGCGCGTTCGGAGCGCCGCGCTACGATTGGTCGCTGGCGTATCCGCTCATCCGCAAGTGCGAGATGTGCTATCACCGCGAGAATGGTCCCGCCTGCGCGGAGATTTGTCCCAAGCAGGCGCTGATGTTTGGCAAGCGCGGCGACCTGATCGAGATCGCCAAGGCGCGCATCGCGGTGAACGCTGGCAAGTATTTTGAAGATCGCGTCTACGGAGAATTCGAGGGAGGCGGCACGTCCATCCTGATCCTGTCTGCGGTCCCGTTTGAAGCCATCGGCCTGCCCGCGCTCGACCCCAAACCGCTCCCCGATCGGACGCGTTGGGCGCTCAATATTGTCCCCGCCATTTTCTTCGGCGTCGGCGGCGCGATGGCCGCGGTGTACCGCAGTTCAAAAAAATCAGATAAAGAAGCGGAGGAGAAAAAAGCATGACCAGCATCACCCTCCCGATCATTAAAAAACAGGCATCCATCGGGACTCTCGTCCTGCTGGCGCTTGCCGCGCTCGGCGCGTTTGCGGCCCTCTTCCGCTGGGTGGATGGGTTCGACCAGGTTTCGAGCCTGAGCGATTCGCGTCCGTGGGGCATTTGGATCAGTTTTGACCTTTTGGTGGGCGTGCCCATTTCGGCGGGCGCGTTCATTCTGGCGGCCACGGTCCACATCTTCCACATCGAAAAGTATCGTCCCATTTTGCGCCCCGCCCTGTTGACGGGTTTCCTCGGCTACCTCATGGTGATCCTGGCCCTAATGGTGGATTTGGGCCAGCCGCAGAGAATCTGGCACATGCTCATCTATTGGAATCTTCATTCGCCGTTGTTTGAAGTGGGCATGTGCGTGATGACCTACACCGCGGTGTTGTTGATTGAATTCAGTCCGCCCATTTTGGAAAAACTGGGTTGGACCGGCCTGCTTGGATTCTTGAAAAAGATTTCCATTCCCGTCGTCATTTTGGGCGTGACGCTTTCCACCATGCATCAATCCTCGCTGGGATCGCTCTTCCTGATCGTCCCGTTGAAGATGTACCCGCTTTGGTACACGCCACTGTTGCCGTTGATCTTCCTGGTTTCGGCCATCAGTGTTGGCTTTGGGATGGTGATCTTCGAGTGTGCGCTTTCGCATCGCTTCCTGGGCGGTCACATCCGTAAGGACATTTTCGAGGGACTTTCCAGGGGTATGTTGATCGCCTTGAGCGTTCTTCTGCTCATCAAACTCGCGGACTTGATTGCGGCGGGCGAGATGGGATTGGTCTTCGATGGCAGTTTTCAGAGTTTTATGTTCCTGCTCGAAAACTTGATCGGAATCATCCTGCCAATCGCGATTCTCCTTACCCCGTCATTACGGACGAACACCGCCTGGATCTTCCGCGCGGCGTTGTTGACCGTGCTGGGCTTGATCCTCTATCGTCTCAATATTGGTTTGGTCGGCATGGCGGGCGAGCCGTATTTCCCGCAGTTGCTGGAAGTGGCAGTGACAGTCGGGGTGTTTTCTGCGGGCATTCTCGCCTTTGGGTTTGCCATGAAGAATTTACCATTGGAAGAAGAATGAGCGTTTCCCTCTAAAAAAAAAGAGCCGCCATTTTGTTGGCGGCTCTTTCATTTCTGTGTGAAAAATCTATCGGCTGATATCTTCCACGTACCCAATCGCGGCGCGGCAGGCAGGCGCGAGATATTTGGATACATTATCCCAAATCAACGCCTCGTCTTTGTCGTAGGCTTGTTGCAACGCGTCGGCGAGACACCCGCCCCCGGCGTTGTAATTGATGAGGGTGAACTTCCACATGTCTTCGTAGGTGATGTCCAATTGCCCGGGCATTTGTTTGTCGGAGTAATTCCAGATCACCTGGGTGGCTTGCTGGCAGTTGGCCGTCAATGTATGCGCGAAGACCGAAACGCTGTAATCGGCGCGGTCGAGGTCAATGCCGAGCGGACAGGTCGCGCAGGTGGCGTTTACGCTATTGACGAGGGCATGTCGCAACAATTCCTGCGCTTCGGGTTCGAGCTTCATGTAGCCAGATTCGCAGGCTTCCTGCGAAAGCGCCAGCGGACAGAACGCGTTGTAGAAGGATGGATTCCACAAAAGGGTGGTGTCGGCGCCGTTTTGCGTGATTTGGCCGAGGCCCGTATCTCCGCCGGGCAAGACCGTGCCAGGCCAGAATTGGCTCTCGCGGGCGAACAGGTTTTTGAGCAATTGCGCGGGGACGCCTGTTTCGTGCGCGATCTCAAGGATCAGGGTGTCGAATCGGTTTTGCCAGGCGTTGACTCCGTCGCTGGCCGCGGCCAGACCGCACTCGTTGGCGGCGCGTCCATCAGGGGTGAGGCCGCCATCCGCGCAGGCGCTCGCGTCCACCTGTCCATGCTTGATGAGGTTGGCCGCCAGATAGGCGTAGGGAACCGTGCTGGAGAGTCCGCTCACATGGTTGGGCGTGGCGAGCCATTGCGGAGGCCCACCCACGGGAGGAAAGATCTGCCAGGTTTCGGCGCAACTGGCGAGCGGCACGCCTCTCCACTGGCTGGAGCGCACGTCCACAAACCAGGAGGGGGCGTCGGGGTTGCCGAAGGTGGCCTGGGTGACGCGCACCTGCGCAGTGAATTTTTTACTGCTATCGCCGTAGGTGGAGTAGGCCCAGAACTCCATCAACACGCCCTCTTCGCCGGTGGGTTGGAGTTCCACCGCGCAGGTTTCGCCTTCGCAGGAGAAACTTTGCCCGTTGAGCGTCCCCTCGACGCGTGAGACGTCGTATTCGGGTAAAGGCTCTTCGCCTGTAAGCATTAACTTGGGGATGTATTCGCAGACGCTGGTTGCCAGCGAGGAGACGGCCAGGCAGTCGGTCACGTTCACCCAGACAGCGGGGGGGGGCAGTTCGACGGCGACATCGCGCTGACCGGGCACACTTTCAACGAGGAAGATGTAATAGCCCTTGCAATGATTCGGCCTATCCACGTTTTTGCAGATGGGTTGCGCGATCCACTCATTGGTAATATCTTCGCCGCAGGAGGCGTAGACGTCTTCGAGGCTGGGGATGCCCTCATGTTCCACCACGATCTTGCAGACGATGTGATTGGCGCGGAAGGTGGCTAGAAACCACGTGTTGGAAGTGTAGTTGACGACGATAGCCTTGAAACGGTCGGGGCCAGGAGGGGGCGCGGGCGCGGCGAATCCGCTCGAGGTCGCCGCGAGAAGCGCAACGAACGCGACCAGGAGGCTGATCGGCCAGAAGAGGGGAGTCCGCGCTGGGGAGGTTTTCATCTATGAATAAACAGAGTCCGCTTGATTATAGCGGACTCTGAGGCGGTTTGGCGGGCTATTTTTTGGCGTCTAAATCTTCGAGGGTTTCGAGGTCGCGTTGGAGACTGCGATTGCGGATGAAGAGGCTCGCGACGTAGATGGCGCTGACGATGAAGAAGACCGCGTAGCCTGCGATCATGTAGGCGCTGGTATCGGGGGTGGGTTCCATAATTTCTCCTTTTAGGACGCTAGAGAGCGCCTGTTATGAATTGAGGTTCCTTGTTTTGCCAGCAGTTGCACTGCTGACGGCTCGCAGTTTAACTGCTCGCGAACCTTCGTTACATAACCTTCAATTTGAGTTGCTCGACTTTGGATTCCAACTGGCCGAGGCGGATGCGGTTCCAGAACAGGTCAATGAAGATGACGGTGAAGGCGAAGAGGGCGAAGAAGAAGGCCACGCGCATATCGCCAGACATGTTCATTTTTTCCTGATTCTGATTGGCCGCGCCGATGACAACGGGATGGATGGAGCGGAACAGGCGAATCGCCATGAACGTGATGGGGGCGCTGAGTCCGCCGAACAGGGCATAGACGGCGCCGAAGCGGGCGCGGCGTTCGGGGTCTTCCACGCCGGCGCGGAGCATGAAGTAGGCCACGTAGACCAGCTCGGTGATGGCGGCGGTGGTGAGGCGCGGGTCCCATGTCCACCAGGTGTTCCAGGCGGGGCGCGCCCAGACCGAGCCGAGTACGATGGTGATGAAGAAGAACACCACGCTGATCTCGATCGCGGCCACTTCGATGATGTCCCATTTCATGTCTTTGGTGACGAGATAGGCGATGCCGAGGATGGCCGACAGCACGAAGCCGAGCAGTCCAACCCAGGCGGTGCCAATGTGGAAGTAGAACACGCGCTGGACGTCGCCCATGATCTGTTCCGTCGGCGCGTAAACGAGCGCCAGATAGGCGGCGATGATGAGGACGATGACAGAGAGGTAATCGAGAACTTTCAGTAAGGTGGGTTTGGGGGTCATATAAACTCCTTGCAAGATTTTCGATTTACAATTGTAAATTTACGATTGCCGACTAGCAGACCAGGCGACCAATAGACCAGCAGACTATTCCTCCACCACCGCGTCAAACACCATAAACGCGACGGCGGTGAAGATGACATCGTAGACGATGAGCAAGTTGAGCGAGGGCCAGATCTCGGCCATTTCAACGCCGTTCAAAAATCCTGTGCTGGCTTTAACGGCGGAGAGCAAAACAGGGATGGCGATGGGGAAGAGCAAAATGGGGAGGAGCACGTCACGCGTCCGCGCTTGGACGGCCATGCTGGCGAGCAAGGTCCCGACCGCGGTGTAGCCAATCGAGCCGAGCAGGATGACAAGCAGAAGCCCAGGGTTGAACAGGTTGACGTTGTAAAGCGCGGAATAAAGAGGGAGGACGAAAGCCTCGACGATGAACATGAAGGCCAGGTTGCTGAGGACCTTGCCAAAATAAATGGCGGAGCGATCCACGGGCGCGAGCAGGAGGCCATCGAGACAGCCGCGGTCTTTTTCCACGGCCATTGAGCGGTTGAGGCCGAGCGTCCCCGCGAAGGCGAAGGTGGCCCACAGCACGCCCGAGGTCACTTCCTTGCGCGTGGCGGGATCCAATTCCAGCGCGAAGTTGAAGATGACAATCACCAGCATGGAAAATACCATCATGGCGAAGATGATCTCACGCGAGCGGAGTTCAGCGGTGATGTCTTTGCGGAAGACCGCGAAGGTGGCTTGGAGGAAGTTTGTCATTACGCCGCCAATGCCTGCTTGTAAAACGTGAGCAAATTATTGCTGCCCAACGCCTCTCGCGAGGACGAAGCCGCGATGACGCCGCGGGTCAGGATGTCGAAGCGGGTGGCCAGGTCTTCGGCGCGGGCCAGGTCGTGGGAGGTCATCACCACAGTGCGGCCTTGCGCGGCGACAGATTTCAGCACCTCGTCGAGCATGGACGAGGCATCCTGGTCGAGGCCTGTGTAGGGTTCGTCGAACAGGATCACTTCGGGGTCGTGGAGCACGGCGCGACCGATGGCGAGACGCTGCGCCATGCCGCGCGAGAAGGTGCGGACGAGGTCATTGCGGCGGGAGGCGAGTCCAACCATATCGAGGACTTCGGTAATGCGTATTGCGTATTCCGTAATTCCGTACATGCGCGCGTAGAACTCGAGATTTTCCTGCGCGGTCAGGTCGCCGTAAAGGAGGGGCATGTGCGAGACGACGCCCAAGCGGGCGCGGACTTGCGCGGCCTCGTTGGGCAAACTATACCCCGCCACCTTCACCTCTCCCAGCGAGGGACGCGCCAGCGAGGACAAGATTCGCAGGAAGGTGGTCTTGCCCGCGCCGTTGGGACCGAGCAACGCCACGAACTCCCCGCGCTCCACGCGAAAATCCACGCCGCGCAGAACGCTCTTCATACCGAAACGCTTAATGAGTTTTTTGACTTCGATCATGGGGATTCCGTATTGCGTGTTGCGTACTGCGTATCTCGTTACGAGATACGCAGTACGCAACACGCAGTATTAATTCTTCAGGCGCGCCTTAAGCTCTTCGCGACGCGTCTGATACGCTTCATCATTGATCTTGCCCGCGCGGTGCAGGTCGTCGAGGGCGATGATGGCGTCGAGGGTTTCCTCTTCGGATTCAATCGCCTCTTCTTCCTCTTCCTCGTCTTCCTCTTCTTCCACCACGCGGTTGCGGTCGCGCAGGTACATCCACGCGCCCGCCAAAATCAACACGCCGCCCAGCGCGCCGACGCCGATCAGAATATTCTGTTGCGCGTTGGATTCAGCGCCCGCGGTCTTGGGCGATCCGCTCAGGGTGAAGGTGAGCATATCATTGGCTTGCATCGGGGCGCCGTTAAATTCGCGATAGTTCGCGCCCTGGAAGTTTTGCAGTTCGCCCTCGGTCAATTGCGCGCTTTTCACTTTCATGCCTTCTGGCACAAGCAACAAAACCGACAAGGCCGATTGCGAGAACGGCTGGGCGATCTCCAGTTTGTTTTCGTAGGGCAGGCTGTAGAAGGCCACCAGTCCATAAGGCGTTTCGCTCGGCGGAATGGCAAAGCCCGTCTCGGCGGCGAAGAGCGGCGCGCTATCCTGCGTGCGCTCGTAGCCGATGTTCTGCGCGCCCGCGGGGAACTTGATGAACGGCACTTCGGAGGGCGAGTCGATCACGATGGTCGCTTCGCTGGCGTTCGAGAACGTGTACACGCCGATCACCTGCGCCGCGCCATCGGCAATTTCCACAAAGTAATGCACCTGATCGAAGACCAGTTTGGAATAATCGTTCGTGGTCGGGTAGATTCTAAAAGCGGGGATGCTCAACTCGGTGACGCCCGCCGTTACAGTGGCGAAGTCGGAGTTATACGTCACGCCCTCGTAGGCGGCGTCGGCGTAGAAGATGCGGCCTTCGGGCATCTCGACATTTTCAAAGATGAAATTCCCATCCGCGTCGCTGACGGTTTCGAGCGTGACGATTTCCTGCGGGCCGCTCGTCCCATCGGAGGCGTGATCGAACCCGTGCAGGATGACGTTCATGCCCGCGACGTTTTCTCCGCTGACCGAGCCTGTCACCTTGTTGACAATCGCTTCCGGCGTGACAGGGACAGCGGTCTCTGTCGCGAGGGGCGTTGTCTCTACCGCGGGCGTCCCGGTTTCAACGCCCGGAGTCGTGGGCGCGGAGGGAGTCGCTTCGGTGGCCGCGACGGTTGGGGTGGGCGAGGCCGGCTCAGGCGTCGGGGTGGGCGCGGCGAAGGACAGAGTCCGCAGGTAGGCCGCGGCCGCGTATAAGTCGTCATCGCTGAGGTCGCCGCTGAGGGCGGTCACGTTGTCGCTTCCATTTTTGAGCAGAAGCCCCAGATCGGCATCGCTCAACGCGGCCATCTCAGACTGGTTCTTGAAGAAATCGAGCGAACATCCCGCGCAATTGGTTTCAAATACGGATTTTCCGCGTTCGATCTGTTCGGCGGAGGAGTGCAACGTGAGCGCGTAGGCCACCACGTTCCAGCGTTCCTGTTCGGTGAGGCTGATGAAGGGCGGCATGAAACGCTCGATGTTGCCGCGCGAAACCATTGTGAACCAATCGGATGGCTTGGCAACCCGGCCCACGTTCGGCAGACCCAGCCCCGCCACGGTGACGGGCAGTTGCTTGCCCTTGTCGCCGTCGCCCATGCCCGCCGGGCCGTGACATTCCACGCACTTCTCGGCGTAAATGGCCGCGCCGTTTTCAATATCGGGCGCTTCGGCGGGAAAGAGCGGACCCAGCGTGGGCATCGGCGTGGGCGGCACATAATTGGGCGGGGGCGTAATATCCTCGGCAAGCGAGAAGTTGCAGGCGGAGAAAAGGAGTACAAAAAGCGTGACGATGAGGTAACGAAATTTCATTGAATTATTCCATGTGTGTATTACGTATTGCGTACTTCGTATTAAGCGATGCGAAAGATACGCAATACGCAGTGCGTTTTACGCAATAGATTTCCCACAATGTGGGCAGAAGCGATCGGAGGCCAGCGCGGGTTTGCCACAGCGCGGACAGAAGCCGCCCGATTTGTCTTTGCGTGCTTTGCGACGCGTGGCGATCAGCGCTTCCACATCGTCGTCGGTGCGGACGGCGATCGGCGCGTTGGATAGGTCTGCGCGCCGCGCCGCGACGGCGGATTCGATGCGGTCAACGGTGGCTTTTCCGTTCGTGGTCGCGGGTGCGAGGGCGTCGAGTTGCTTGAGAACATCTGCGCCCTTCTTCAATAATTCCGCGCGTTGAGCGGGATAATCTTCGGCGGGAATCTTGTTGAGTTGGAAATCGAAATCGAGTTCCTGCAAGGCGTTCACCACGCGGTCACGTTCGGCCATCAACGCGGAGACTTCGTGCGCCTCCGCGGAGGAGCGACGTCTGCCGCCCCGTTCAAAGAAAGGTTGCCCCACATACAAGCCGACGGCCAAAAAGACCGCCAGCGCGAGAAAGAATGAGCCAAGTTCCATGAAACTCTCTATTCTGCCAAAAGGATGTCTATCTGCTGTTGAATTTGCGCCAGCGAAGAGAACGGCCCCACCTGCACGTAGCGCATCACGCCGGTCTTATCAATGAAGTAAGTCTCAGGCACGCCCTTGATGCGGAACAACTGCGAAATGCGCGTTCCCATATCGGGGCCGTTCAGAAAGGTGATGCCATATTTTTGCAAGTACACACGCGCCTCAGGCTCGGTGTCCACATAATCCGCGCCGAGGAAGATCACCTCTCCCGTCGGCTCGTAAAATTCCCAGGCCTCCTGCAACTCGGCGGCTTCCTGCTCGCAGGGTTTGCACCACGAGGCCCAGAAATTCAACACCACCACCTTGCCGCGCAAATCGGAAAGTTTCACTTCGCTCTTGCCATCGTATTGATAGCCGTCAAAGAGCGGCAGGGTGAAATCGGGGATCACGTCGCCAGGTTGCACGGTTCCCTGCTTGCGTTTGTTGAGCGTCACGCCCACCAGCGCCAGCAAAGCCAGCAAAACCATCCAGATCACGATCTGCGCCCACAGCGGCGCTCCGCGGCGGACAGGTGCTTCCATTGTTTCTGTCATATAATTCTCCACTTGTTCCTCGTCATTGCGAGCGTTCGTTGCGACACTTGCCCTGGTACGGCTCACTTGCACCGCACTGCGTTTGGTGCAGTGCAGGTGTAAGCCGCACAGCGCCAGGGAGCAATCGATTAGGAGATTGCTTCGGGAAGAACACCCTCGCAATGACGGAAGAACGACTTTATCTCTGTTTCTTGACTTCCGCTTCCAAGCGCGAGACGTACTCATCCGCGCTCGCATCCACTTCCGGACTTTGGGCAGACGCGGCCAGCGCGGGCTTTTTCATGCGCCGAAAAGCCCCGAAGAGGAAGGCGGCTCCCGCCAAAATCGCCAGCGGCGGGATAATGTACGCCAGCCAGTTGAGTCCCTCGCGGGGCGGCTCTTTCAACACGCTCGCGCCGTCGTTATCCACGAAGTATTGTTTGATCTCCGCTTCGCTTTCACCCTGCGAGAGCTTCAAGCGGATGAGGTCGCGCCACTGTGCGCAGGCCTGCGTCGGGCAAACGTCCAGTGGCGTGTTCTCACAGACGGGACAATACAACTGCTTTGCGACGGCATTCACGTCATCGTCGGTGGGAGGATTCGTCCCTTGCGCCGCGACAGGAATTGCAAGAAGCGCGGCAAGGATCAGGATAAGTAGTATTGCGTACTGCGTATTACGTAACGTGCGGTTCATGTGGTTCTCCGAAACTGGTCGCAAGTCAAAGGTCAAAAGTCGCCTGACCTTCAACTTGCGACTTTCGAATCGATTAATCCGCCGCGCTGGTTTGGTGCGCGTTCTGCTTGGCGCGGACAGCCGAGGGTTCGCGTTCCTCTTCGGGCCAGGCCGCGATGATAACGCCCATGAGAAAGAGCAAAGAGCCAACCCACAGCCAGTTGACCAGCGGGTTGACGTAAACCTTGAAGGTCGCGCCGATGGCCGATGCGGGTTCCCAATCCACGAGCAGTACGTAGACATCGTCCGCAATCGTGGAGCGCACGCCGGGGATAGTCATGTTCTGCTGGGATTCGTAGTAGTAATCGGTGCGCGGGTGCAACTCGGTCAGCAGTTGGTCGCCTTTGTAAACCTGGACGACCGCGCGGGTGTAGTTCACGCCCGAGGCGAAATCGTCCCATTGGGCGATGTCTTTGTAGACAAGCGTGTACCCATGCAACTCCATCGTCCCGCCCGCCTGCACCGTCCCTTGCGTTTCCTTCTGGAAGAGTTCGATGCCGAGGATGCCGACTGCCATCAACATCATGCTGATGTGGATGAAATATCCGCCATAGCGGCGGCGGTTCCTGCCCGTGAGGCGCGCGAGCGCGGCGAAGAAGCTCTCGCCCTGAGTCTTCTGTCTCGCGCGGGCGCCGCGCCAGAATTCATAGAGCGTGACGAGGATCACCAGCGCGACCAGGAAGAAGCCGATCAACGCGATGACGTTGTGGGTGTAGGTGGCATAGGCCAGCAGGGTGATGCCCACTGCGAAGACGCCCGGCTTCCAGATGGCGCGACCGAGGGTAGCCACTGTGGAATGTCCCCAAGCGGAGAGCGGCGCAATTCCCATGAGGAGCATCAGGGCCGCGAAAAGAGGCGAGTTGGCGCGCTCATAAAACGGCGGACCGACGGTCACTTTTTGGCCCGTCGCGAGTTCCGAGATGAGCGGGAAGATGACGCCCCAGAAGCAGACCACGAGAACGCTCATAAAGAGCAGATTGTTAAGCAGGAAGAGCGCCTCGCGCGAGAGCATGGACTTCATCTCGGCTTCGGCTTTCAGATCGGCCCAACGGTAGATGAGCAGGCCGACAGATGTAACAAAGGTGAAGCCGATGAAGATGAAAAACGAGGGGCCGATGGCGCTTTGGGCGAAGGCATGGACAGAGGAGAGCACGCCCGATCGCGTCAGGAATGTGCCGAAGATGACCAGCGCGTAGGTCAGGATGATGAGGATCATGTTCCACTGTTTCAACATTCCGCGCTTTTCCTGGATCATTACGGAATGAAGGAAGGCCGTGCCTGTGAGCCAGGGCATGAAGGCCGCGATCTCCACGGGGTCCCAGCCCCAGTAGCCGCCCCAGCCCAGCACGTCGTAGGCCCAGCGTCCGCCTAGAACGAGGCCGAAGGAGAGGAAGAGCCAGGCCCAGAGAGACCAGCGGCGGGTGATGCGGATCCAGCGATCGTCAGTGCGGCCCGTGACGAGGGCGGCAATGGCGAAGGCGAAGGGAACCACATAGGCTACGAAGCCGAGGTAGAGCATGGGCGGGTGGATGACCATGCCCGGGTGGCGCAGAAGCGGGTTGAGGCCGCGTCCATCCGCGGGGGCGAAGGGCATCGAGTTGGCGGGCGCGAAGGTGTAGGCCGCGATGTTCCCGTCGAAGGTCTGGTAGAGACGCGCAAACGGATTCTCGAAGAAGATGTTGAGCGCCACGAAGAAGGCCAGGGTCACATTGGCGACGACGATCACCCACGGCAGGAACTCGCGGTCGCGGTCCCATTTGCGGAGGGTGGCCAGCGACGCAAAGGCCGACATCAGCCACGACCAGAAGAGAAGCGAGCCGGCCTGTCCGCCCCACCAGGCGGTGACCTTAAGATAGGTGGGCATGGACTTGCTGGTCACTTCGTAGACGAATTGCACGCCGAAATCGCCCTGCACGAGCAAAATGATCAGCGAAAGCGCCGCCACCGAAAGCAGGGGAAAGGTCAGCAACATCGAGCGCCGCGCTGATTCCACCAGCGAGGCTGATTTGTTGAAGTAGCCAAAAACAGCCGCGGTCACGCTGTAAAGCGCGACCACGAAAGTCACCACTAAAATTCCATAACCAAACTGAGCAAGCATGAGGACTCCTTGGAAATGACGGCGGTAGAGAGTGTTTGCGAGCCGTCGTAATCCATCGCATCGGCGTTAGAGTGTTTCGTCAGCAGTCCTAAAGGATGCTTCGCAATTGGACTGCTGACGGCTCGCAGTTCAACTGCTCGCGAACCTTGAGCGGGCGTAATCAGCGTTCTCCCCTGGCAACGTGCGGCTTAAGCCGTACCAGGGCAGTTGTAACGCTGGACAACGAAACCCTAAAGACCTTTTAAATCTTTAGGGTTCGTGAAATTACCAATACCTAATTACCAGAAGCCTGCTCTGGCACGGCCTCTTCATATTTGGTGGGGCATTTGAGCAGGAGTTCTTCGGCGTAGAAGATTCCGTCCGTGCCGAGATGACCTGTCATAATGGCCTGCGCTTCTGAGCGGAGCAGGTCGGGCTTGGGGCCGACGTAGACGACGGTGATGCGCTGGCGCGTCAGGTCTGCGGCCGCGGCGCGCAACACTTCGGCCAGGCCGCCCTGGGCTTCGATCTCGGCGTTATCACCCGGGACGTGCGCGACCTCGAAGGTCAGCGTCAACGTCTGTGGGTCGTATTGGATCGAATCGCCGATCACCGCGCCCGAAAGTCGCAGGCTTTTGTCAATAACGGTATCGCCTTTGGCTTTGATCTCATCCACGGTCAGGAAATATTCAGCGCTCGATTGCGTGGACGAGAAGATGAGGTAAACCACCGCGGCGAGGATGAACAGACCGCCGAGGATAAATTTGGAACGTCCCATGTTAGTGCCTCCAATAATGAAGTAACGAGTGAACTACTGATGCGCTTTGATTTTACATGCGGAGGTTAAATTGTGGTGAGAAGGGGCTTGGACGGATGTCACGAATCATCCCCGAATTTGTCCTATTAACTTATCTACGCCCCTCGTCCTAACCCTTTCCCGAAGGTAGAAGGGAATTCCCTTCTACCTTCGGGTTTGAGGGCAGGGGGTGAGGAAGAGAATTGTGTAGCATCAGCTAATAAATCGTGGTTCCATTCCTCACGCCGCGATCAACCCCGTCCGTATCGCGAATTTCACCAACTCGGTGCGCGAGTGCATATTGAGTTTGTTCATAATGCGCTCGCGATGCCGCGCGATCGTCTTCGGGCTAAGGCCGAGTTGCTTGCCGATCTGCTGGTTATTCAATCCCTGCCCCACCAGTTCCAACACTTCGCGCTCGCGCTGGCTGAGAATATCCAGCCCCACCGCATGTTCGCCGTTTTCCGCGGGACGGGTGTGCGCCTGCGTCTCTTCCTGCTTGGCAAGGCGCTGGTAATCTTCCAACAACCAGCGCGCCAGCGCGGGTTGCAGGTACACCTGTCCCGCCGCGACGGAGCGGATGGCCGCCATCAAATCGTCCGCGGCAGCCTGCTTGGTGATGTAACCCGAAGCGCCCGCCGCGAGCATCTCCATGAAATATTGTTTATCCTCGTGTACGGTCAGGGCCAGCGCCAAACATTCAGGCTGGCGTGCCTTGAGCTTGCGCGTGGCTTCCAGCCCGTCCATGCCAGGCATGGTGATATCCATGATGACCAGGTCGGGCTTCAACTCTTCCGCGCGTAAAAGCGCCTCTTCGCCGTTGCGCGCTTCGGCAGTTACCAGCACGTCGGCCTGACCGCCCAGGAACGAACGCAGACCCGTCCGCACGACGTCGTGATCGTCCACGAGAAGAATTTTGATGGGATTCATTTCGGCTCCTTGCTATTCAACGGCGCGCGGACTTCGATGATCGTCCCTGCTCCGGGCGCGCTGATAATGTTCAAAACGCCGCCGATCGATTCGACGCGCTCCTTCATCCCCGCCAGCCCCCAGCCATGCGGCGGATGGAAATTCTGCGCGGGATCGAACCCGCGCCCGTGATCCACGACTCGTAAAACAATCTCATTCTCCGCGTAGACGATTTCCACGCGTCCCTCTTTGACCTGGGCGTGGTGCGCGAGATTCTTGAGCGCTTCCTGGCCGACGCGGAAGATGGCTGTCTCGAGCAAAGAGTCCAGCCGACGCGGGGGGCCACTCGTTTCAAATTGCAGATTCAGGTTGAACTTGCGGCATTTCTCTTCGCATAAAAATCGCAAGGCAGGGATCAGCCCCAGGTCGTCGAGTTGCGAGGGGCGCAGGTCGCGCATCATGCGATAGATGCCGCGCGACATATCGGCGCTTAAATCTTGCAGGCGTTCCTCGATTTGTTTTCTTTCGGGCTTTTTCAATTTGTCGTTTTGCATGGCCGCCAGTTCGAGCGTGAACGCGGAAAGGGTTTGGGCGGTTTCGTCGTGCAGTTCCCGCGCGATGCGGGCGCGCTCGTCTTCCTGGGCGCGGACGGTGTGTTGCAACAACTCGCGCCGCAGCGATTCCCGTTCCTCCAGCGCGTGGAGGCGCGCCTGTTGCGCCGCGAATAATTCGCTCTGGCGAATCTCGTCCGCGGCCTGGGTGGCGCGCAACAGACCGACGGTGATGATCGCCGCCGCCACCGTCCGCGCCAGTTGAATGGGGAAGCCGGCCATGGCGATGAAAGATTCTTCGTTGAGATATTTGGCGGGGAACATCTCGATCGGGTGGACGAATAACTGCGTCAGTGTGTAAAAGGCAAAGGCCAGCGCGGCCCAGTTCAAGTTCAGGCCGAGACGCGGGTTTTCGTCCCGCGTTCGCAAACTGCGCGCCCGCAGTCCCATGGCCGCGAGAGCCGAGGCGGGCACGGCCAGCAGGTAACGCGCCAGCGCATCCACCACGTTGACCCAGGGAATGTCGGTGTGGCGATAGGTGAGGATTGCGCTGAATGGAATGAGGAGGAAGTAGCCAACCAGCGCGCCCAACATGATGCGATGATTGCGCCGCAACGGGCGTTTGGTAAATCGCAAGGCCTGGAACGCGAATAAACTTAGCGAAGAGAACGAGCCGATCAATAACCCCAACCTCAACCACGGCATCCACAGCGGCACAAGCGCGCCAAGCGAGGCCGCCTGCAAAACATAGGATTCAAGCCACTCGTGGGTTCCGTGAATCAATCCAAACCCCGCCAGCGGCCAGAGCAGGCGCGCCTCTCCCAACGCCGAAGGCCGTCCCGCCTCCATTGCCATTGCCAGCCCCATGCCAAAAAAGGCCAGCCCATATATGAAGAAGATGAAGAATAGGCTTTGGTCGAAATTCATTCGACTGCCTCCATTGGGTATTGTACAACAAAGGCTTTCGCAAACCTTTGTAGCAACCATCACCTTGCTTGTGTGACTTTCATCCCCGCTTGCGAGCCTGCTTTTCGTAAATCACTCAATTTCCATGATATAAAGCACATTCTCAAATCGGACACAAACGTATAGAATGGGGCAAATACCCCACTTGTAATCCTGATATCAGGAGAATGTTAATGAGAAGATTGTTCAAATCAAATGGACGCGCCCGACTCCGCCTCCTGCTCTGGAGCGTGGGACTGGCGCTCCTCGCGGCGGCCTTCGCGTCTCTCGCAAGACCCTTCGACGTCGCTCTGGGCATGCCTTTAGCGGCCTCCGTTTCGGCCGCGTCTCCCTCGCCGACGGGAAACGCGATCCCCAACGATCAGTGTCTGTTCTGCCACGGGGAAGCCGATAAGATCATGAATGTTGGCGACGCGCAAGTGTTGTTGACGATCAACGAAGCGGCCTTCAACCAATCTGTGCATGGACAGGAAGAGGTTTCCTGCGACACCTGTCACGCGGACATCACCACCTTCCCGCATCCCGACTACGCCAAGACGGGACTGCGCGAATTTAATTTCGCGCTGTACCAGGCCACGCAAAACGCCTGCAAAAATTGCCACGAGGAAGAAGCCAAAAACGCCATGACGGGCGTCCATGAAATGACGCTGGGCGAGGGCAACCACAACGCAGCCATGTGCGCTGACTGCCATAACCCGCACTACAACGAAGGCGCCGCCGAGCGCGCGGAAGTGGCAGACGTGTGCGCCCGTTGCCATAGCGACATTGCCGCCATGTACAAGGAAAGCGTCCACGGCGAGGCTTTGCTATCTGAAGCCAACCAAGACGTACCGAACTGCATCGTCTGTCACGGCAACCACAACATCGGCGATCCGCGCACGGTGGAATTCCGCAACAACATCCCGTTGTTGTGCGCCAAATGCCACACCGACGCTTCGATCATGGACAAGTACGAGATCTCCACGAACGTCCTCGATACCTACGTGGCCGATTATCACGGCACGACCGTGACTCTCTTCGAGCAGAACTCTCCCGACCTGCCCACCAACAAGCCCGTCTGCGTGGATTGTCACGGCACGCACAACATCTCCAAGACCGACAATCCGCAGACAGGCATCGCGCTCAAGGAAAACCTGCTCGGAAAATGCCAGCGTTGCCATCCCGCCGCCACCGCCAACTTCCCCGACGCGTGGATGAGTCACTACGATGCCAGCCCTGAAAAACATCCATTGGTGTATTACGTGAATCTCTTCTACCAATTCTTCATCCCCGCCGTGCTGGGCGGCATGGCGGTCTTTGTTGTCACTGACTTCATCCGACGCTTGATCAACCGCATGAAGGGAGGTCACTAATGGCCGCTAAAACCAAACAGGAAACGCAACGCACCTACGTCCGTTTCTCGCTGGCGCAACGCGTGGAGCATGTCACCATGCTTCTTTCGTTCACCACGCTCGGCCTCACTGGACTTTCGCAAAAATACGCCGCACATTCGCTGGCGATTACATTCGTCAACCTGCTCGGCGGAATCGAAAACCTGCGCGCCATCCATCACGTGGCCGCCATCGTGATGATGTTTGGCACGATGTATCACATCCTATCGGCTGGCTACAAAGTTTTCGTGGAGCGCCAGCGCATGTCCATGCTGCCCGTCTTCCAGGATGCCAAAGACGCGCTCTTCGCCCTGCTCTACAACATCGGCCTGCGAAAGTCCCGTCCGCAAATGGGACGCTACACCTTCGAGGAAAAAGCCGAATATTGGGCCTTCGTGTGGGGGACGGTGGTCATGGGCGTGACGGGCTTTTTGATGTGGAACCCCGTCACCGCCGCGACCTTCCTACCGGGTGAGTTCATCCCCGCCGCGAAGGCCGCGCATGGCGGAGAAGCCGTGCTGGCCGTTCTCGCCATTCTGCTCTGGCATTTTTACGGCGTGCATCTCAAACACTTCAACAAAGCCATGTGGACAGGACGCATGACGGAAGAGGAAATGCTCCACGAACACCCGCTCGAACTCGCGGACATCAAAGCGGGCGCGACCGAACATCCCGTGGACGCGGCAACCCTGCGCAAGCGTCAGCGCATCTACTTCCCCATCGCGGCTGTCCTGACCGTTGCGATGCTGGTCGGCGTTTATATCTTTGTCGCCACCGAAGAGACCGCCCTCGAGACCATCCCTCCCCAGCCCGAAAAGGTGGAGCCGTTCGTGCCACAAACGCCCACGCCGATTCCCACGCCCAGTTCGGTTGTCCCGTGGGATGTGATTTAAGTAGATAGGTAGAAAGTGAACGGCCTCCGAGAAATTTGGAGGCCGTTTTGATTAATAAGAACTACTTCTTAATCTGCAACGGATCGCGCGGCAAATTGGACGCGTAGTGGAAGATTGAGCGCCGCACATACCAGATATCGCCTTCAAAGCCAGCCTGTTTCACCAGATCGGTGAACTCATCGCGCTTGTAGAGATACACGCCAGGGCATTTGTTGACGCGGATATACACCTGTCGCATCCACCACAACAGCCAGTTGGTCGTGCGCGCCACATCGGGAAAATCGTGGAAGAAATATTTCGCCTTCGTGTTCTTTAGGAAGGTCATCATGTCGTTGTGGTCGAAATATTCGATCACGCCCAGGCTGGTGACCAAATCCACCTGCGGAAGGTTGATGGGCTTGGCAAGGTCCGCCGCGAAGAATTCCAGCCGATCCTTGTTCGGACCCGCGAGCCGCCTCTCGTTGGCGATCTTGATAATGTCCTCCGAAATGTCCACGCCGATGACGCGCGCCGCGCCTGCTTCGAGCAACATGTTCGCGAAGCGTCCTGAAGCGCAACCCACGTCCAGCACAGTCAAACCGTTAAGGTGGGGCTTGAGCATCTCGATGGCGATGGTCATGCGTTCATACAACGAAGCGCCGCGGAAGAAAATGGAAAACCGATCCCACAGACCGGGCTTCGGCATATTTTTGTCGGTGTAATACGTGGCGGCTTCCCACGAAACAACGTGCTTGTCCCAATATTCGCCGCTTTCAGATTTTTTGTCGGTCATGACTTTCTCCTGTTTTATTTTTTTCAAGTGTATCAGAATTTCACTTCGCATCGCGCGCCGCATCCAACAACTCGCGCTGACTTAACAACCGCGCTCCGCCAAGCAGACTCACCGCTAGCGTGACGAATCGGATCAACACCGCCGCGGCCACGCCCTGCTCGAGTGACGCGCCTTGCGCGACCAACAGCGCGGTCACGCTACCTTCGAGCAACCCAAATCCATTCACCGAGATCGGTAACAACGCCGCGAAATACGAGAGCGCCGCCACGCCCGCCGCCTGCCAAAACGAGACGGTGATCCCCAGCGCCAGCGTGACGATCCAAAACGAGACGAACGACGCGCCGATGGACAGCCACGAGAGCGCCAGCGCGACCATCACCGTGCGCGGAGACATAAACCAGACGCGGCCCGCCTCGAAGACGCGTTTGACGCGCCCCCACATCTTCTCGACGAACGGCGCTCGCATCAGCGCGGACGTGGAGGCGGCTCCCGCTTCGGCGAGCGGATGCCAGCCTGCGAGCGTCAGCGCGGACGGTAGCCAGAAGAACATGGCTGTCAGGTTGAAGAGACGATCCGCCGCCACCGACGCGACCGCCGCCGCGCGTTTGGCCTGTCCCTGCGCCACGGCCGCCATCTTGACCACGTCTCCGCCCACGGTGGTCGGCAAAAAGTTCGACGCGAACGCGCCGACCAGCACGAGCCAAGTCAGACGCGTTAGCGAGATGCGAACATCCTGCACGCGCAAAAGATACTGCCAGCGGATCGCGATGATGAATTGCGAGAGCAGGAACGCCGACGCGGACGCGAGCAAACTCGTCCACGAGACGCGCGCGAGCAGAGGCAGGATCGCGTCCCAGTTAACCTGACTCAGCATGAATCCGATCAGTCCCAGCGGGACGAGCCAGCGGAGGAGTGTCCACCATTTGTTGGGCACGCGTTTTTCTTCCATTTGACCTTTTGTGTCGGTGAGTTTGGAATCCCGAAGTTCTACTTCGAGGCTCGGCATTCCGAAAGTAGAACTTAAAGTAGAACTTTCGGATTCCTTTTTTCAATTGCGATGACAAACAAACAAAAACTGATTCACGCCCAGCCAATGCATCCAACGCGGATGCACGGAATTGCCACGCCCCGCCAGCGCGCGGGAGAGCGAGGCCGTCCACGGGTAGCCGCCCGCCCACATGGGGTAGGTAGCGTCGAGGCGCAGGTTGTTCTCGGCGAGCGCGGCGCGGATATCAGCAGGGACGAAGCGGTTGATCCACGCGGGGTGGCGCTTCATGGGAAAGGTCGCGTAGAAGGGATCGTAGATGGCGCTGACGAGGAAGAGTCCGTTTGGCTTCACGGCCTTCGTCGCGGCAAGGCGCAGGATGCCGCGCCAGTCTTGCAGGTATTCCAACACGCCAGAGATGACCACCGCGTCGAATGGCTGGTCGAGCAGGGACGAAAACGATTCGGCGTCGTCGAAATCGCAGAAGCGGATGGGCGGCCAGGCGTCAACGGGTTCTTTGCGTCCCGTGATGTCAAGGCCGAGGTAGCGGACGCCGCGTCCGAGCAGGTGCGCCAGCGTCCCCGACCCCGCGCCAACGTCGAGAACGGACGTCACCGACGCGTCGCCGCGGATCGTCTCGGCGATGAGTTTAAGGCGCGAGTGCGCCCAGTGATATTTGGGGGCTTCGTCGTGCCAGTAGGTTTCTTTTTGATTCATTGATTCTTTCCGCCCGTCATTGCGAGCGTTCGTCGCGAAGCGATCTCCGCGCCGTGGATGAGATTGCTTCGGGAAGATCGCCCTCGCAATGACGGAGATAAGTTGTTTATATCAGAACAATAATTCCTTCAACACATCCATATTCACTTCAATTGCTTTTGCCACCGCCGCGCGGACTTTGGCGGCTTCGGCCTCGCGATTCGCGAGCATGAACTCGGCGCGGGCTAAAACGTCCTTGGGCGATTCGATGAAGCCTTTGAGATCCGCCACGGAATCGGGCAGGCCAAGGTGGCGGAGGATATCTCCGCCTTTGAGGGTGTAACTCAAATTGATGGACGGGACGCCAAAGCGCAGAGCCACCAGCGAGGAGTGCAGACGCATCCCGATCATCAGGTCGAGACGGGACATGAGGTTGTAGTACTCGGGCATGGTCGCCGCCATGTTGACCAGTTGCACTTCATCATCGGCGGCGAAGCTGGCTTTGACGCGCGCCAGCCAGGGCAGGTCATCTTCCCACGGCAGGACATCTTTCTGGTAGGCGGAGATCAGGAGGACGCGCGCCTGTTGTCGAGCGCGGAGCGAGGCGATGAGTTCCGTCGTCGAGCGGATCAATTCCTGCATCTTCGCTTCGGAGCGTTGACGATATTTCTCGCGCGAGAATTGGTAGGGCAGGATGGACGAGGCGAAGTGGAACCATTGGCGGATGTTAATGCCGATGATGGGGCGGCCATCGGTTTTAAAAAAGGGATCGAGTTGATCTTGTGGAGCGGGATGGTATCCCGCTAAATTCTGGTCATGCGGAATGCCATTCCGCGCCACATCGTTAACAAGATCTTCTTCAAAACCTGGCAGGAAGATGGCATCGTGGGCGAGGACGCGTTTCGTGCGGGGGTTCAGTTTTTCGATGAGTGCAAACGTGCCGGGATCGCGGGCGACGAAGGTATCCACCTGCGAGAGGACGGCGGGGGCGACGACGCGTCCCGTGCGGGTGGTGACGGGTCCCGCGCCCTGGAAGAGGCAGACGATTTTCAGGCCGAGGGCGCGATAGAGACGGAACGCAACCCAGAGGTACATCATCCGCACGAGGCTGGAGTCGTCCTGCATGTCGAGGCCGACTGCCCAGAGGACGGTATCGGCGCGGCGGAAGGCGTCACGCGCTTCGCGATCGAGGCGGAGGTTGCGGAGGGGACGATAGTTGAGCGCGCGAAAGGGGAGCGCGGGCACGTCAATTTCGAGATTGCGAAAGACGGTCACATCGTCCACGCCGAGTTGATGGAGGGCGCGCAAAACTCCCCAGCGGCTGGCGAGGTCGCCGAGGTTGCCGTAGATGACGCGAGGGAGGATGGGTTTCATTTTTTCGTTATTGGAATCCGAAAGTTTTACTTTCGGATTATTCCGAAGTAGAACTTCGGGATTCCACAATGCTGAGGAGTGTTTTTTCGTATTCATCCACGACGCGTTCGATGTCGAAGGATCGGGCGAGGGTGAGGCTTTTTTGGCGGGTGGAGAGGAGCGCGGAAGGGTTAGAGAGCAGAGAGCGGAGACTGGATGATAGTCCGTTCGCGTCATCGGCGTCGTGGAGGAAGCCGTTTTCGCCATCCGCGACCAAATCCGCGAAGCCGCCCGCTTGACCAACGACAAGGGCGAGTCCGCAGGCTAAAGCCTGCACGCCGACGACGGGTAATCCTTCGACGCGGGAGGGCATGAAGAGAATATCGGAGCGGGAAAATTCATTTAACACGTCGCTCGTTTCAACCCAGCCTGGAAAGTGGAATCTCTCCGCGAGTCCGAGACGTTCGGCTTCGGCGCGAGTCTCATCGAGCAGGGCTCCGTTTCCGAGCATGACACATTCCCAGCGCAGGTCTTTCAGCGTGGCGAGGACGCGCGGCACCATGAGCGGATTCTTCTGCCTGACGAAGCGTCCCGCGAAGACGAGACGCGGCGGGTCATTGACTTTGAGCGCGCGCGGCGCGAGCGCAGACGCGTCCACGCCGTTGGGGATGACTTGAATCGAGACTGGATAATGTTTGCGCGCGAGTTCGCGCGTGTAATTACTGACCGCCACCACGCGCGCCGCGTCGCGCCAGATGGGATTCGTGAACGGCTTGACCCAGCGGAACCATTTCCCTGTTTTGTCTGGCACGCCGCCTGGCACGTCGCCGAGGTGGGCGGTGAGCAGGTAGGGAATCTTTGTCAGACGCGAGAGCGCCCAGGCGGAGAGACCCGAGGGGACGGCAAAGTGGGTGTGGATGACGTCCGCGGGGAAAACGCGCGCGAGGTGGAGTCCGGCCCAAAGGGAGGCGAGAACGAAGCCGCCCATTTCGGGGAGGCCTGCGCGGTAAAGTTGTCGCCTGAGCGAGGGGAGTCGGATCACGTCCACGCCTTCGTCTTGTTCGCGGCGGGGGAGTCCTTTGAAGTGCGCGGTCAGGATCTTGACGTCGTGTCCGCGTTTCGCGAGGCCGCGGCAGATATCGCGCGCCGCGGCGCCGCCCCCTCCGCCGATGGGCGGATATTCGTAGATGACGACGAGGACGCGCATGTTAGTAGCCGCTTGTCCCTGTCATTGCGAGGAGGGCGCTCTTCCCGACGAAGCAATCCCCGCGCCCGTGGGGGAGATTGCTTCGCTGCGCTCGTAATGACAGCAGGAGCAGGAGATAAAAACTACCCATTCTTTGATTCAAGGATCGCGCGGATGCGATAGGTGGGTTTGCTCTGCGACTCGTGATAGGTGCGGACGAGCAGTTCGGCGATCAGCCCCATGAGGATGGATTGAAAGCCCATGATGGCGAACATGACGCCCACGAGCAGAAGCGGAGAGGTGGCGGCAGGAATGCCCCAGAAGCGGCGGATGAAAAGATAGAGCAAATCGGCGAGGCCGAGGAACATGAGCGCCAGCCCCGCGCCGCCGAAAAGATAAATGGGCTTGCTGGAATAATCGAGTAAAAATTTTACGGTGAAAAGATCGAGCAAAACTTTGAGCGTGCGCTCGAGGCCGTACTTGGCTTTGCCAAATTTGCGGGCGTGATGATGAACTTCCACTTCGGCGATGCGAGCGCCGACCGAATGCGCGAAGACGGGGATGAAGCGGTGCATTTCGCCGTAGAGCTTAAAGCCTTCGAGCGCGCCGCGGCGATAGGCTTTGAGCGTGCAACCGTAATCGTGGAGCCGCACGCCCGTGACCGCCGAGATGAGTCCGTTGGCGAGATGCGATGGCAGGTTGCGCGTGAGCGCGTTGTCTTTTCGATTGCGCCGCCAGCCGCTGACGAGGTCGTGGCCTTCATCTAACTTCGCGAGCATCATCGGGATGTCCGCGGGATCGTTTTGCAGATCCGCGTCGAGCAGGATGATGATGTCGCCGCGCGCGTGGTCAATGCCCGCGGCGATGGCGGCGGTCTGGCCGAAGTTGCGGCGGAACTCGATCACGCGCACGTGGAGCGGGTCGCGCGTAAACAGGCTTTGCAGCACGCTGACGGTTCCGTCGCGCGAGCCATCGTCCACGAAGATGACTTCCCAGGCGCGCCCCAATGGTTCGAGCGATTTCGCGATCGCGTCGAAGAGGAGAGGCAGGTTTTGTTCTTCGTTGTAAACAGGGACGACGAGGGAGAGTTCGGGCATGGGATTGTCTCGCCGTCATTGCGAGGAGGGAGCTCTCCCCGACGAAGCAATCCCCGCGTTAGCAGGAGATTGCTTCGACCAATGCCCTTCGACTTCGCTACGCTCCGCTCAGGGCATTGGTCTCGCAATGACGAAAAGTTACGCGGCTTTCGCGCTCAGGCGTTTCATGTCTGAGTCGACCATCATTTCGACGAGTTGCTTGAAGGTCACCTTCGGTTCCCAGCCGAGGACTTTGGCGGCCTTCGACGGATCGGAGATCAGCAAGTCCACTTCGGCGGGACGGTAGTAGCGCTCGTCCACGATGACGTGCTTTTTGTAGTCCAGGTCAACACGGCCGAAGGCGATCTCGCAAAATTCCTGCACGGAATGAGTCTCGCCCGTGCCGACCACGTAGTTATCGGGTTCGTCCTGTTGCAACATGCGCCACATGGCGTCCACGTAATCGCCCGCGAAGCCCCAGTCGCGCTGGGATTCGAGGTTGCCGAGGCGCAGTTCCTTGGACATACCGAGTTTGATCTTGGCCACGCCGTCTGTGATCTTACGCGTCACAAATTCCAAACCGCGGCGCGGGGACTCGTGATTGAAGAGGATGCCCGAAGTGGCAAAGATGTTGAACGACTCGCGGTAGTTGACTGCGATAAAGTGTCCATATACTTTCGCGACCCCGTACGGACTGCGCGGATAAAAAGGCGTATCCTCGCGCTGGGGAACTTCCAGCACCTTGCCGAACATCTCGCTGGACGAGGCCTGGTAGAAGCGAATCTTCGGGTTCACGTAGCGGATGGCTTCGAGCAGACGGGTCACGCCGAGGGCGGTCACGTCGCCGGTCAGCGCGGGCTGATTCCACGAGGTGGGCACGAAGGATTGTGCGGCCAGGTTGTAGACCTCGGTGGGTTTGTGTTCTTCGAGCAACGCGATTAGCGAACCCTGGTCGGTCAGGTCGCCTTGCACGACCGTGATCTTATCCAGCAGGTGTTCGATGCGTTCGTAGGTGACGGTGCTGGCGCGGCGCGCCACGCCGACGACCTTGTATCCTTTGGAAAGCAGAAGTTCGGCAAGGTAGGATCCGTCCTGGCCTGTGATTCCCGTGATGATAGCAGTTGGCATGTGTACTCCGTAGTTTAGTAGTTAGATAGTTTAGTGGTTCAGTAGTCGCTACAATTTCATAATTCAGTGACTGAATTATACCGTGAAAATTCACAGTCCTGAGCGGAGGGACATGTTCTTTGTCCCGCAGTCGAAGGACGGATAAGCAAAACATCAGTGGTTCCTGTTCCCCACCCATGCCCTTCGACTACGTTCCTCGCTTCGCTCGTCTCTCCGCTCAGGGCAGCGAGTTTCTCTTTCGATCCTGCCACCAGCCGAAGGCCATGACCAACGCGGCGAGGACGAGGATGAGCGCGATCATGATGCCGAACGGAAGTTGCCCGCCGATCTTGAAATAGCGGCTGACGTACCACTGCGTGAAAACGAGGACGAAAATCCCCTCCACGATCAGCCAGCGGACGAGCCAGCGGTCGCGGCCGACCCAGGCGTACGCGGCCACGATGGCCTGCACCGCGATCAGCATGACGCGGTAACGTGGATTGTCCCAACTGTCCGCGCCGCCGCGCAGGGCGGAGATGATGATCCAGGTCCACGAGGCCGCTGTCAGCCAGAGGAGGAGGCGACGCGTGGAGCCAGTCTCCCGCCGAACGATGGCGAACGGCGCGTAGAAAAGAAGAGGCACGAGCGCGTACCATCCAATCGAACGGAAAATGTACAGCGCGCGGAAGAGCGGCGTGGTCGGCTCGATGAAGGTCGCGGGCAGGACGGGTTGGGTGATGCCGTAGACCATCACGAAGAGCGGACGCAACCATTCGGGCATTTCGCGGAAGAGTTTTTGGATCCAGCCTGAGCCGCGCTCAAGTTGATGCACGTCCCATTTGATGGCCTCGCGGAACCAGTTCATCACGATGCCGAAGGGAGACGTACCGAAGGGTTGATCGCGCTCCAAGCCCCAGGCGAGGAGGTAGAGACCTGCGAGGAAGACGATGCCCATCGCGGCGAGCGTGATCCACGAGACGCGTCCATGCTCGCGCGTCACCCACGTCCAACCCGCGAGGATGATGAGGGTGAGCAACGCGACGACGGGCGAGACGAGGAGCATGCCCGCGAAGGAGAGGATGAGCCAAAGCCAGGCGAGTTGCTGGTCTCGATACGGGTCTCGGTACGCTTCGCTACTCGACCCTACTCGACCAGCGGTTTGCCATTTAACAAATCCCCACAACGCCATCGCGACAAATGCCATCAGGAAGGGTTCGCGCATCTGCGAACTGCCCATCAAAATGGATTCGGGAAAGAGCGCGTAGATCCAGGCCGCGGTGGTCGCGACCTTTGCATCCCATTGACGCGCGACGGCCATCCACAAGAAAGCCAGCCCCAGCGCGGACGTCAACGCGCCGAAGAAGACAGGGAGCAGTGGACGATGCGCATCGGGCGAGAGGAAGCGGTAGGCCGCGGCGCTGAACGCCAGCAATCCGCCATATTGATCGGAGTAGAAATTCTTGTTGAAAGCCGAAAGGATCGGCGCGTCGGATTGCGCCAGTTCCCAGGCTTGGGCGTCACGTCGAAACGAGTCGTAGAAAACATATCCAGCCTGGTTCTGTGCATTTTCATATCCACCTGTGGGGAGGAAGACGTAGAGCGCAACGCCGAGGGCGAGGCGGAGGAGGAAGGCGAGGGTGATGACAGTAATCAGTGATCGGTGATCAGTAATCAGTGTTTTGCGTTCCGTATGTACTTGTGTACCTGTGTACGTGTGTATTCCCGTACTGCGTATTGCGTATTGCGTAAGAAGAAAGAGGAAAGAGAAGAGAAGCCAGCCGATGAAAAAATTCCCTGGCTGAATGGCGGAGAGTCCCGCGCCGAGGAGCAGGCTGGAAGAGAGGGCGAGGAGGTGGAATTTCATGGAGGGAATTGTAACGCGGTTTGGGATGGCTTACTTCAACCTCTCCAACAACCTCTCCGCCTCCTCATACGCGACCTTGTACTTATACTCCCCGCCATCGCAATAAGCGAGTTTCTTGGCTTCCTCAGCATATTGCTTTGCCTTGGTTTTGTCGTTCTCCTGTTCCAGCGCGTATTGTGCGAGAAACAAATTCACATCCGCGCCTTGCAGAACGTAGCCGCTGCGCTCGGTGATCATCAGCGCCTCGGACGCTTTTTCCTGCGCGTCCTTGAAATCTTTTTGCGCGTATGACAACCGCGCAAGTTCAAGCAGGATGTCGGCTTCCACTTCAACTAAATTGATTTGCCGACAGAGATTGAGCGCTTTGGCCAGGTTTTCTTCCGCTTTCTCCAACTCGTTATTCGTGCGATACGCTGTGCCGAGCAACCAGTAAGCGCGAATGTAATCTCGAACATTAGGGCGACTTATATTCTTGTGTCGTTCTTCCGCCAATTCAAGGGCACGTTGGGCGGATTCGATTGCCGATATTCGATATTCGTTATTCGACTTTCGAGTATCGAGTATCACTTCTTTCCTTGCCATGAACAGGAAACGCAGGGCGCAGTATGCCCAAGTATATCCTTGACCTTGAAAGTGATTTATTTTTTCAAAAATCGATAAACCCATGGATAATTCCATTTCCGAATTATTCCATTGTTCGAGATGTATTAAAACATTACCCAATTCAGAATGACCAACACCTTCCCACTCTTCATCAGCAATCTCGAGGCACAGGTCAATGCTACGGCGCAAGTTGCGCTCCGCGGCTTTCAGTGCGCCTATGACCAATTGAACTTGCGCCACGTTCCCCAGCCCTGTGACGAGATTTCCCTTGTCGCCCGCTTTTTCCAACAACCCATTTACCATTTCAAACAGCGGAACGGCGCGGTGCGGCTGTCCAATATGACCGTACGCGCTGGCAAGCGTGTTGAGCGTCCATGCTTGGGCACTTTCATCTTTCAAGCGCGGCGGTTTGTTCTCGCCGTCAAGAAATAAAGCGCGTAAAAGTTCAACAATGAGTTGGTAAGCGCCAAGTTGAAAATACAAAGTATTCGCCAAACGGTCACGGAATAAAACCATTGCATCATCCAACTTTCCCGCCCTGACGGTGTGATGATACAGTTCGATGACGGGCATGAGGTCTTCGAGCGTTTTCACGTTCCTGTTCGTCACGGGCATGATATCAATGAAATGAAACGCAAGATTCATGTGGGTTTTCTTGCGTTCGGAGTCTGTAAATCGATCATATGCATAATGTCTTACGATTGGGTGTAAATCGAACTTTTTGGTTCGTTTGTCGTGAAAAAGTAATCCACGTTCAACCAAGCCATGCAACTCAATATCTAAGGCATCTTTATTTTCAGCGATTGCTTTCAATGTATCGTGTGTTATTGCGGATCTAAAACATGCAATCGTGCTGAGTAGTTTTTGCTCGTTTGCAGGCAATATATCGTATGAAACTTGCAAGACATGATGCTGTCTTTGTATAAGATCGCCATCTATCCTGATTGTTTGCGCAACAATAATATCTCCAGGGTTGTCAAAGTCATTGGCTATTCGCCCCGCCAGAAGTCGCAAACTTAGTGGATGATAGCCATACGTTTTACAGGCCTCATTAATTTCGCGATTGGTTCCTTGGCGAACACCCTGCGCTCGTAAAAACACAACAGCATCATCTTCCTTTATCTCATTGAGTTCTGTTTCCACGCAACCTTGGATGAATTGTGTATCTTGTGGTTCTACAAATCGCGGCGTCATGCGGGTGGTCATCAAGGCTTTGCTCTTAATGCCTTGCGTTACACACATATTTTTCAAAAGGATTTCAGCATTTGGATTTACGCAGTCGCTATCGTTTGCCGTTCGTTTTGGTTCTTCCAACCCCTGATAAGACGCGTTCGTGCTGCTATAAGCGCGTAGAATTCGTTCGAAACCATCCAATATGAATAAAATTTTCTGTCCCTGCATGGCTTTCAGTATTTCATCCACTTGGTTCCGTTGACCTTGTGGAATATCGACATTCAGATATTTGAGCGTGTCCGTAAGGAAATTATCAAAGCTGGCATCGCTTTCATAAAAAGACCACCAAATGAGCTTTGGATATTCTTTTGGATTAACATGAACATTTACCCACTGCCACGCAAGAGCGCTTTTGCCAAATCCACCTAATGCACGAAGAACAAGCAACCTGTGTTTGTCATTTGCAAGCCATTCATCGAGCATTTTGAATTCCGCCTTGCGCCCAGTGAAGTTTGCTTGCATTCCATAGGTATGTGGAAAGTACCAGAAATCAGGTTCTTCCTCTTCTTTTCTCCTTTCTCGCGATTCAAAAATCTTTTCTAAGCTAGTCTCAATCCGTCTAACACCCGCGTAAGTCTTCTCGTTCAGCTCCTCAATTCTTTCAAGCCTCAGGGCAGAAATCACATCTCGAAACTCATTGATCTTGATCAACTCGCGACGCAAATAGGGTAAAAACAGCCCTAAGCCATTGCGAACTTCATCTTCAGTGATTCTTTCATCCCACCAACGCTCAATTTTAATTTCTGCCAACCAAGTGACTTTTTCCTCATTTATATTTTTTGTTAACCCCGCTATTACCTTCTGAAATTCTGCATCAGGCGCTAAAGAGAAATCGTGGAGTATTTGAGCAACCTTATCATCTCGGTTTTCTCGGTAAAAATTTGCCTCTGCTTCTTTTATGGCAAATTCGATGTCGTTTTGTTTTTGCTCACCACCCCACCATTCTTTTGTTGCGTCAGTTGCATCCAACTTGATCTCCCCAAAGATAAAAGGAATCTTGAATTCAACATGGATGGATCTGATGATTTTTTCTGCAAACCGAGAGAAAAGATTGTCAGACATGATTTTTGTTCCCGTTTGTGATGTTGTTTGCCAATGTCCCAACTTTAGCACAAAATCCGCCATTTGAATTATGGATTTGCCCCGCGGCAAAAACAGATGAGATTGCTCGTCGGGACATACATGCGACTTACAATGACGGAACTACTTTTTGCATCCCATCCAAAATCTTCTCCGCCCGCGCCAGCCAGGTGTATTTCTCCACGTTGCGGCGGGCAGTGGAGGCGAGCGCGGCGCGGCGGGCGGGATCGGCGAGCAGGGATGTCAGCGCGGCGATCCACGCGGGGGCGTCTTCGGGCGGGGCGAAGGCGGCGGACGAATCGTCCAACACCTCGCGGATCACGGGCAGGTCGCTCGTCAAGATGGCGCGGCCCGCGGCCATGTACTCGAACATCTTCATCGGGCTGGCCACCGAAGCCGACGACGCGTCCCCGCTGGAGCCGAGGATGGAACGCGCGTAGGGCATCAGCAGGACGTCCGCCGCGGCGAGATAGCGCGGCACTTCGACATTCGGGACGAAACCGACGAAACTGACATTGCGCGCCCCCGCGGCCTTCCGCGTCCATTCTTCGACGTCGGAGGCGCGTCCGCCCACCCAGACGAAGCGCTCATCGGGCAGCGCTTCGGCGAGCGCGAGGAACAAGTCCACGCCGCGGCCCGCGTAGAGATGACCCGCGCACAGCACAGTCGGGGCTTCGCGCAGGCCGAGGGTTTGGCGCGCCCGCTCAGGGTCAGGTAATGATGTGAAGCATTCGAGCTCGACTCCGTTTGGCGCGATGACAAATTCGTCCGCGCGGAGATGCATTCCGAAGTCATGGTCTAGCGTTTTGTGCAGCGCGTCCGTGATGCAGGCCGCGCGCTTTTTTCCACGCAGAGCCGCGAAGGCGCGATGCCAGGCGGGACCGAAGCGACCCGTGGGTTGGAGATGCGCTTCAAAAATGGTGGGAAGTCCCGCAAGCAAACTGAAAACTGCGGATTGCGGGAACCAGGTGTAAATCAGGTCGGGCTTGAGTTTGAGCGCGCGTCGGACGGAATTGAAAGTAAAAAGTCGGCGGGATGAACTAGTCAACCACTCAATCGGAAAAGTAGTTTCAATGCCGTAATGCCGTTGAACGTTTAATGTTAAACGTTCAACGTTCGTTTCAGGAACGATGAGGGTGATGTCATGGCCGAGTTGCACGAGCGCGCTACATGCCTTCATCACCTGAATGCTGTTGGCCGTGTCGGAGGGAATAGTGGAGCCTGCGATGGCAACGATTTTCATTTTGGTCTACAACTCCCGTCATTGCGAGGGTGTTCTTCCCGAAGCAATCCCCTCCACGATGAGGCGATTGCTTCGTCGGGTCTCGATACGCCCGAAGATCACGGGCTACTCGACCCTCCTCGCAATGACGATGTTCAAGGATTTATTTGCGATTGGCGTTTGATCTCGGAGAGTCCGTGCGCGACGTTGATGAGGATGGACGAGGCGAGATACGCGGAGAAGATGGCGGTCGCGACCAAATATCCGCCAGAAGGGACGAGCAAAAAGATGAGGAGGATTTCAATTGCGCCCGTCACCGCCGCGACGATGAGCGGGTCATTGGAACGACCCAACGCCAGCAGGAGCGGACGATTCCAGTTGGCGGTGTTCGCCACGCCGTAACCGATGAGCAGGATCAACACACAGACGATGACAGGCGCGGCCGCAACGTTTTTATACACAAAAGGGATAAAGCGCCAGCCCAATACAGCCACCCCACTGCCCGCGATCAGAGTCCAAACGGCGCCGATCATGCTGACTTGTTTTAGCAGGCGGCGAGTAGCGTCCCATTGTTTCTGCGCGATGGTCTTGGTGATCTCGGTATACGTCGGCCAGATGAACGGCTCGATGGGAAGCATGACAAGGTTGATGAGGGTTAACGCAATTTTGAAATATCCCAGCGCGGTATCGGAGACGAAGTATTTGATGTAGAGCGGAATATTATCGCGTGTGAACAAGTTCACCGTGCCATTGATGTTTGTGTTGAGGGCGAAACGCGCGATGGACTTCCAATCGGGGAGCGCCGCGAACGGGGCGCGCGTCCAGCCCGCGCCCAGGCGACGCGTCAACTCGGCGAAGGCGGAGAAGGTCACGACCAGCGCGGCCAGCGTCTTGCCGACCAGGTACGCGACCAGAATCTCGAACATGCCCCAGCGCATTAAAAATGCGAGGCCAATGAGCAGGAAGGTTAGGATGCTTTGCAAAAGATTGGCGAAGGCCACGCGCTTGAACTTGTCGGTGGCCTGCAAAATCCCCGTGGACGTTTCGTAGACGAGATTGGCGAGCAGGAAGAGTCCGAAGAAACGGTAGATGCCAGCGAGGGCCGCGTCGCCTGCGTACCACGCCGAAAGGAAGAAAAGAACGAGGTACGCCAAAACGGATGTGAGCGCTTCGGCGAGTCCGATCCACTTGGCGAGCGCGGCGGCGCGGGCGTGATCGTCGTGCGTCAGCGCCTCCACCAGATATTTGGCCGTCACCTCGCTCATGCGGAACGACAGCAGACGGTTCACGTTTGACGCGAATAATGTGACGGCGGTCAACGCTCCGAAAGTTTCAATTCCCAGCAAGCGGACGATCAGAATCCCCTGCACGAATCCCAACGCGGCCGAGACGAAGGAGGACGAGAAGAGGAATCCGCTGTTGCGGAGGACGCGTTTGAAAAGGGTGTCTTGTTTCAGGGATGACATGGAAAATATTGCGTATTGCGTAATGCGTAGTGCGTAACGAGTCAATTGTGCATTACGCAATACGAACTACGAAGTCACAATATCCTTCGCCCACTCCCTCTCGGCGCGATACCACTCGAAGAGGTGCGTAATGCCCTCGCGCAGACCGACCCGCGGTTCCCAGCCGAGCATGGCGCGCGCCTTCGAGACATCCGCCCAATTGGAGCGCATGTCCGCGAGATCGGGCGGGCCGTATTCCACGATGGCCTTTTTGCCGACGATCTCCTCGGTCAGTTTGATGAGGTTATTGATGGTGATGGTCTCGTGGCCACCCAGGTTGATGATCTCGTAGCCGAGCGGTTTCAGCGCGGCGATACTGCCGCGAGCGATATCGTCAATGTAGGTGAAGCCGCGCGACTGCTCGCCGTCCCCGTTGACGCGGATGGGCTGTCCCTCGGTGATGCGTTGCACGAAGCGGAAGATCGCCAGGTCAGGACGTCCCGCGGGACCGAAGACGGTGAAATAACGGACGATGCTCACGTCAATATTGTGGAGGTAGCGATAGGAATGCGCGAGGACTTCCGCGCCCTTTTTGCTGGCCGCGTAGGGCTGGAGCGGCTCACTGCTCGAGGCCGTTTCGGGCGTCGGGTAGGGCGGGTTCGCGCCGTAGATGCTGGAAGTGGACGCCAGCAGGAATTTGGGGCATCCTGTCTGACGGCAGAGTTCCAGCATGTTGAGCGTCCCCATCACGTTGGAGTTAAGGAAAACCCACGGGTCGCTCACGCTGTAACGCACGCCCGCGCGCGCCGCCAGGTTGATGACCGCGTCGAATTTACGATTTACGATCGCCGATCTACGATTGAGGATCTCGCGGTCGGAAATATCATCGCGGACAAATTCAAAGCCGCTCAACTTCTGCAAATTCCGCAGGCGAAATTCCTTGATGCGGACGTCGTACGCGTCGTTCATGTTGTCCACGCCGACGACGGTGTGTCCCTGCTCGATGAGGATGGACGAGGTCCGCGCGCCGATGAATCCAGCCGCGCCGGTGACGAGATAGTGTGACATTTTCGCCTCTATGGTAAGGGGTTACGCAGTACGTATTACGTAGTACGTACTGCGTATTGCGTATTTAAAGCCTCACAACCTTCTCATTCCCCTTCGCGAACTTACCCGTCGCGTTGCGCGTGTCAAAGACGAATTTCGCATCGCGGACGACTGCGGCGTAATCGTAGTCCTTGTGGTTGGTGACGATGATCACCGCGTCCGCTTCACGGACGGATTGAAGCATATCCTTCACACTGTCCATCTTCCAGCCGTCATACTCGTGATGGATGTGCGGGATGTACGGGTCGTGATACTCCACCTGCGCGCCTTTCTTGCGGAGCAGGCCGATCACGTCCAGCGCGGGGGATTCGCGCACGTCGTCAATGTCGGGTTTGTAGGCCGCGCCGAGGACGAGAACCTTGCTCCCTTTGAGCAAAATGCCGCGATCGTTCATCGCTTCCAACATGCGGTGGACGACATAGCGCGGCATGTTGGTGTTGATCTCAGACGCGAGCTCGATGAAGCGCGCGTTGTAATTGAAGGCCTTCATCTTCCACGAAAGGTAAAGCGGATCAATGGGGATGCAATGCCCGCCCAGCCCCGGCCCTGGCGTGAACTTCATAAAGCCAAAGGGCTTGCTGGCGGCCGCGTCGATCACCTCCCACACGTCCACCCCGAGGCGCTCGCACATGATCGCCAGTTCATTGACGAGGCCGATATTGATCATGCGGAAGGTGTTCTCAAGCAGTTTCGCCATCTCCGCCGCTTCCGACGTTGAAACGCGAATGACCGTATCCAGCGCCTGCTCATACCAGGCGGTCGCCACGTCAGAGCAATCCTCGGTGATACCGCCGACTACTTTGGGGGTGTTCTTTGTCGTCCAATCTTCGCGGCCAGGGTCAACTCGTTCTGGCGAAAAGGCAATGAATAAATTCTCGCCGACCTTCAGGCCATTTCCTTCCAGGCGCGGCAGAACCATCTCGCGCGTGGTGCCGGGATACGTGCTGGATTCCAACACCACCACCATGCCGGGATGCGCGTACGGAGCCAGTCCCTCCGTGGCAGAGACGATGAACGACAGGTCGGGGTCTCCGGTCTTGCGGAGAGGCGTCGGCACACAAATGCTGACGGCGTCCATGTCTTTCAACACGGAGAAATCGGAGGTGGCCTTGAGGTGTCCCGATTTCACCAGCGCGGCCACGGTCTCGGTCTTCACGTCGGGGATGTACGACTCGCCCTTGTTGAGCAAATCCACTTTGCGCGTGTCGGGGTCAATGCCCGTCACTTTGAATCCCGCCTCGCCAAACACAACGGCGAGAGGCAGGCCAACGTAGCCGAGACCCAGGATGGCGATCTCGGCGGTTTTATCTTGCAGTTTTTGGATCAGAGAATCTTTTGTGGTCATACTTTCCTTCCTTTTCCTGTTCTCCCTTCCCCAATGGAGAGGGGAGGGGAAAGCAGGCTCAATGGTCTTTCAGTGCGGCCAATGTGCCGCGTTCATACCGTATCGGCGATCTTCAACCCAGCGAGATCGTCCATCGTCATCAAAACGGCGTCTTCACCGTTATCGCGATAATACATCGGGCGGCGGCCAACGTCGGCAAAACCAATGTCGCAATAAATTTTTTGCGCGATCACGTGACGGGCGCGCACTTCGAGCAGAGCCTTTTTCACGCCTTCCGCGCGCGCTGCTACCAGCGCATGGATCAGCATCTTCTTCGCGAAGCCGCGGCGGCGGAACTTGGGATGCGTGGCAATCGTGGCAATGTGCGCCTCGTCCACGATCACCCACAACACCAGCATGGCGGCCACCTGCCCGTCCACTTCGGTCACCCAGCAACGCGACGCGCCGTTTTCTGTCACCTCGTATTTGAAGGAGCGTTCCGTCCACGGCAGGGTGAACGAACTGCGATCGATCTCCACTACTTCGGCGATGTCTTCCACCTTCATCGTGCGGATCTCGATCATGCCGGGCCTCCTTCGACGTGCAGGTAGATGGGCGCGAGCGACGCGGCCTCGTCAGTTTTTCCCGCCTGCCAGCGATCCCACGCCAGTTCGGCCAGCAGAGCGGGACGCCGCACCGACTGCGCGGGCGAGGCCAGCAAAATATTCTTTCGTTTGCGCGATAATCTCTGACGTTCCTCCGCGCTCAGCTCGCCGACCACCAATGTGGGATGATGGATGGCCTCCGCCAGTTTATCGGCCGTGGTCGCCTCGCTCGGACCTTCGGCGGCCCACCCGTTTTCGGACGCGCGATACCAGCCGACGGCGATTCGTCCGCGCCCGGCCTGCAACACCGCCGCCAGCGGTATCTCCTCCTGTACTGGAAGCGACGCGGCCACCGCGTCGAGCGTGGGGACGCCGATGATGGGCAGTTTGCGCGCGAGCGCGAGCCCCTTCACAAACGCGAGTCCCACGCGCAGGCTGGTGAACGAGCCGGGGCCGAGGGCCACCGCCAAAGCAGAGAGGCCGCTCATCGAAAGCCCGACGCGGCCCAACAGTCCAGAAAGAGCGGGGGCTAATTCCACGGTATGACGGGCGCGCGAAGTCCACGTCAATTCGGCGGCCACGGTCGCGCCGTCGTAAAGCGCGAGTCCCAATTGGGCGGTGGAGGTGTCAACAGCGAGTAGCATCAGACTCCAAACATGGATTGACGCAGGTCGGCGAGCAGGGCGTCATAGCGTTTGCCGTGCGCCGCGAACCGCATTTGACGATGTTCCTCGCTGACGTGTTCGAGCGAGATCCACAAGCGCTCGGCAGGGAGGATGGTTTGGATGCGCTCGGCCCACTCAATGAGGAGCGGCCCCGCATCGAGCATGGCATCGAGATCGAGTTGTGCGCCCTCGGAGGCGGAGTCGACGCGGTAGGCGTCCATGTGGAAGAATTGCGTTTCGTCCGCGCGGCGATAGGCATTGACGATGACGAAGGTTGGGCTGGAGACCGAATCGAGCGCGCCCCAGCCCTGCGCCATGCCCTGCACGAGGGTGGTTTTGCCCGCGCCCAGGTCGCCTTGCAGACAGATGAGGTCGCCCGGTTTGAGTAGCCCGCCCAAACGAATCCCAATCCGCCGAGTCTGTTCGGGGCTTTTGCTCACGAAGTCGAGGGTGTGTTCGTCGAGGATGGGCATGGAGGGGATTATACCTCTCCCAATTCAGGCTCCGCGCACAGCCCCACCTGCGAGCCGATGAAGCGCGCGATGATGCGCGCCGATTCGGGGCGGGCGGCGCGGCGGCAGTTTTCGGAGAAGCGTTCGCGATCGTTGGGGGTTTCCAGCCACTTCTTTAAAGTTTGCACCACGCGTTCACTGCGCGGCGCCCACACGCCCACGCGTTCCTTTTGGACGTAGGTGACGTTGCCGTCCTCCTGCCCGGGCAGGCGCGCGTTCAAGATGATGGGCAGGCCCGCGATCAGCGCTTCGGCGATGGTTCCGGGGCCAGCCTTTGTCACGATGGCGTCGGCGGCGCGCATGAAGTCGGGCAGTTCGCGCGTGAAGCCGTAAATGCGCGTGGGGACGCGCCACTTGCGCGCCTCCAGTTTGGCTTTCAGCTTTTCATTGCGCCCCGCCACGATGGCCAGCCCAAGGTCCAGCCCCGATTCGTCTATGGCTTCGGCGTTGGCAGCCAGTGGACCCATCCCATCTCCGCCGCCGATGAGCAGGGCAATCAACTTATCTTGCGGCCAGCCCAGTTTTTGGCGCAGGGCGGGTTTATCGCCGGGCGGCGTGCAGTAACGATCCGAGACGGGTTGCCCGACCACAAAAATTTTTTCAGGCGGCATGTGATAGGCCAAGGCGCGCTCACGCGCATATTCGGTGGGGACGAGGATCAGGTCGGCGCGGCTATCGAACCAGAGCGCGTGCGTGGTGACGGGGTCGGTGACGACGGAGATGAATCGGCGAGTGCGATTCTTCCCCAGCGCCCACAGACCCGATGAAGTCGCGGCCAGATGCGTGGTGACGACCACGTCGCTGGGATGATTGGTCAGCAGTTTTTTTGCGGCGCGGGCGGCATACGGACGGAACGCGGTGGTTAGCGCGCGCGCCCGCGCCCGTCCGTCGGTGGCGTAAAATCCCGCGCCCCACAAGTGCGGCGCTTTCACCAGTTGCGGATAAATTTCCGGCATTTTGTTGAACGGGATGGGCGCGTACTCTTTGAAAAAGTCCACCATTTCGGAACTGATGGAATCGCCGAACTCGAGCGTGAGCGCTTCGATGATGGCCTCGCTGGCGGAGCGATGACCTCCCCCTGTGTCGGAAAAAAGGACGAGGACGTGTGGTTTCTTCATGATGTGGGATTCGCTTCTTTTTCTGAACCTTCTGTGGGCTTCACGGGGACGATGGACTTGGCGCGGCGCATCAGCTCGCGGCGCGTCAGCATGACGCGGCGGCCACAGGCGAGGCACTCCAGCCCAATGTCCGCGCCGAGACGCGTCACCTTCCACTCGAACGATCCGCACGGATGCGCCTTCCTCATGCGGACAGTGTCGTTCAGTTGCAGTTCTGCAAGCATGAGAGGATTATACCCGCCACGAAACCTTTATACCGCACTCGGTCAAAAATTACGCTTTTTAAGTAGTCGTTCATAGAAGTTTAGAAAACGACAAATGGAAAGTGCTGGTTGGTTTATTCTGTTGTGCCAGCATGTATTCGGCAGAAGCCAGTACCTCATCCATCGAGTCGTGCAGTTTGTTTGCGCAAGCCAATTCT